>NZ_JAHLMF010000005.1 GCF_018919385.1 Geomonas diazotrophica | reverse complement strand
GTCTCGTATCTGTCAAAGAACTGTGGGTGAAGGTCCATTACCCGGCTACGGCCCGGTAACTTCAACGAACCGCCCGGTGCGGACCCGCATGCCGGGTGGTGTGGGGGCCGGGGGGCTGAAACCCCCGGCTACCCGATTGGGCATCATTGCACTGCAACTACAGCAAACGACAAGATGACGCCCATGACTATTACAACGGCTGCAGTCGCATAGTGCCTTCTCTCGTTTATAATGCCTGGGACAAGGACAGCAACTGATGGCACAAGCGGCCAATATCGCACCGTAAAATTATTGCTTTTAAGTCGTTTCGTCAGCTCGTCATTTTCTAGCTCTTCTGGTGTTCGGTAAAGCCCTTGTTGAGTCAAGTAGGACTTGTCAAATCCGAAGTTAAGCCTCCTGCTTCTGTAGACTTTTCCTCCCACTTCGTAGGTGTAGGTCACGTCTAGGAGGCACTGCTCGGAGGTTCCCTGTATCGATGGGAATTTCGATGTAGCTGTCCACGTCCTAGGGCGAAATTTTTCCAGTTTCCCCGTAGTTGTTGGCCAGCTCTCAGCCGCCTTTCCCAACAGGATCTGAGCAATCAGGTAAAGGGCTATGGCCATCGTAATTGTTAAAATTCCTGAGAGAAGCATTTATCCCTTGTTTCATCGAATTTAGGCCAACTCGTTATTGACCGGTTAGAAAAGTTGCTTATATAGGATACTGGTTCCCTATATAAGCAACTTGTTACCTATATTGGCAACTGGAGCCGATTCCCTATATAGGTAACTTTCGTATTAGAAGCAGTGACAGGCCCCTCTCATTGGATCGAATCCTTGAGCATTGTCTTTTCCGGACCCATCTCCCCCTGATTTCAATCAATCGGTGTCTCATACATCGCGCTTGCCAGGCGCAGCATAGCATGCAAGGTTAATTAATAACAATAATAAAGTGCTTGCGAGGTACCATTGAAATGCGCATCTCTCTGTTGCTGTACGCCTATGGATCCTCGCGTTTTTGTGTAGACACCGTAGTGCTTTTGGTAGGGAACCCGGAGAGATGGCAATGATGTCTGTGTCACCGGGATGGCTACAGGGCGCGCGGACGATGCTTCTTTAGGGATGAATACTACCTGCGCGGGATCGAGGAGGGGAGCAGTCTCTGGCAACGGTCGGAGAAGGTCCGGTACATGGAGCTTTGGCAGGAGAGGGAGGGCGTCCGGCTGACGGCCGGACAGAAGGCCGAGGTTCTCCTAGAACTGAGCGGGAGCCGTGGCGTCGCGCTCACCATCGGGGACCCGGGACCGCCAAGGCTTCAACCCTGTAAATCGTCGAGCGTTTCAAGGAGGAGGTACTGCGACCCGAGGCGAGTTGTCCATCGCCACCAGCACCTCCACAGTTTCACAAACGCCAATCCGGCCTCCATATTTGCCCTACAAATGGCGAACGGAGATCCTCACAGGGGAGTAGTTGCCGGTAAAAGAATCTCATGTCTAAACGGCGGAAGGCGCAGGTTGTGCTCTGGGTGTACGAGGCGGGCTTTCGCGGGGCCAGGCAGGCGGAGCATCTCCTGGATGTGACCGAGGCGCTGCGGCAAAGTGGCATCACGTTGAAGCTTCATTTCTCGGGCGACTCGGAGCAGATGCAGGGGATCCAGGCGGGGGACCTGCTGCGCAAGGTGCTGGAGCTGAGCCTAAATGAGGACGTCAGCCACGCGCACCTCACCAAGATTCTCAGACAGCGTGATCCGGGGCTCCTAGAGATCGGCAAATGGCTGAACCGTGAGGACCGTGAAATTGCCGTGAATGCCAGGAAGGCGCTCCGCTCGCTGGAAAAGTGCGCTACGGGCGGATGAGCTACAACGCGCTGAACGTCGCCGTCACCCGGGCACGTTTCGGGACCCGTGTCTTCACCAACTCCATCGATGATCTCGAGCGGTCGGTGGAACTGATCGACGGCAAGAGTTCGACACGTGGGAAAGCGATGGCACCGGCACGGGAGATCACGCACCCTCAGCAAAGGAGCATCACCGAAAACGGCCCACGATCTGCAAAAAAACATCGGCGAACAGGAACGGGTCGTGCTCAAGCCGGGATACGAGGTGCTCAGTGCTCTGACGCTCGAGCCTGTTGTTTCGCTGATATGCGCATCTGGGCCAAAATTCCGGAGCAGGTGTTGCAGATCCGGGGAGTGCAAAGGTGGGGGACCAGCAGTTGGAGAAAGCTCTACCGAAGCTTCCCGGCACGGGCTTTAAGACCTGAGCGCTGGGACGTTCACGGTGAAGTTGCGGCGTGCTTTCCCTTCGTGCCGGTGGTGGTGAGGCGGGCCTCGCTCCGCTCGGCTGATTTTCCTTTCACACCTCACGCAGCCCTTCGGGCTGCACCAGCCGTCTGCCTCGCGAAATCCCCTGGATTTTCGCGCCGGACGGCGTGGGACACTCTGGCGCCCGAAACGGTAAAACCCCATGTAAACCCGAGCGCTTGCGTGGCACCACGCCGTCCGACGCTGTCCGTCGCACGAAGTAGGTCTCCAAAGAGGGCAAAAACAAGGGTCCCTTTATTGCTGGAGGCCACTGGAGTTGAGCGCGCAGAAGGAGGAACAACGGACGCAATGTGGAGAAGGTAATTGCGCTGTACGGTGCCGAGGGCCAACAAAAGATCTACGATTGGATTAACGGGGTGCCCCAGCTGCTTACCAGGAAAGAGACCAAAAAGAAGCGCTGAACCGTGGAACAAAGCAGGCGGATCCGAGCAGCGTTCCGGCAGCTTTTATCGGTCCAGCACGTGTTGCAGGTGGCGCTTACGCTCGCGCTGTATCGCCCTCCTCCGCACAGGCTTTTTTTACAGCGGGGCGAGGCCCGCACCCCTCGATGTCCCCACAACGGCAAGGCGGGGAAGGGTCCCATAACAGCAGCTTTCGCCCCATTAAAGGTTACCGTTGAGGCCAAACCGGGGGAGTAAAACCGATGTCGGCGCAGGAGTCGACAACGTCCTTTTTTACTCCTTTCGACATCCGGTATTCGCCCAGGATGCGCCTGATTTCTTCCTCCCTGACCACCTCTGAGAGTGCCCGGCACTGCTGGAGGTCCTTGGCCCGCTTCCACTCCTTATCCGAGCCGCTGCGTCTCCTGGCAACGAGCAACTTGTGCAGAAAAAAGGTCTCGGGGGAGGGGATGGTGATCAGGAAGTCTTCGATTTTGGCCGTGCAGGGGCGGATGAATAGCAGGTCGATGAAGGGCAGAAGCTGTGCCGATACCTTCCAGGGGTGGACCACCGCGGCGGGTTTCGATCCTCCACCGCGACGGTGGCCGATGAACTCGACTTCGAAGGTCCCCTGCACGAAGGTTTCGATCCCGGTGTCGTAGTCGGTAATAGGCTCGTAACCGAGGCGCTCCAGAAGTTCCGGGATCTCCTCGCGAACGGACGCAGACGGAATTTTCATAGCGCCGTGAACGGCGAAGTCGACGTCGTTGGTGGCGAAGCCGTAGGGCAGGGTGAAGTGCAGCGTGTAGATGAGCATCGGCCAAGAGCCGATCAGAAGCCCGTGGGGAAAGAAGCCAATCCGGCACAGTTCCTTGAGGAGATCGCTCACTTGCGGGGGGAACGGGTTCCGGTCCAGGACGATTTCCATTTACCTCTCCTCCTTGCGGCGATACGGGTTCCGGGCGAGCAGCGTCCGCAAGGTGGCGAGGCGCACCTTGGTCTCTTTCGCTGCCTGCTTCAGGCGCTTTTTCCTCTCCACCTGTGCTTGCACCTCCTCTGCCTTCTCCCGGCTGACGTGGAGGAGCTTCACTTCAGAGCCGTCGCGGTATTTGAGACAGGGATAGAGGTATACCTTCCCGTTGCTCACCACCCGTCGCTGGCACAGGGAGCCCTTGGGCAGGTTTGCCAGTTCCCGGTCTATCCTTTCCAGGACTGCCTCGCAGCGGGCACGCTCAGAGTCCAGCATCTGATAGACACTGTCGTCGCTGCTTTTTGTCTTTCTGCTCATGTATGCCTCCGGCTTTTGTGCCCCAAAACTAACACAAATAGATCAATTGTGGTACAAAAATATTGTACCACTTATACATGTAGAGTAGTGAGTTGTGGTACAAAACAGGAGGCGACTTGCCGGCACTGGACCGGGCTTTAAGAGACCTTCCGCACAAGCGGTACCACGTTTCCCTTCACGCCGGTGATGATGCTGGTCAGCCTGCGCGACCAGGACTCGAGGGCGGCCTTTTTGGGCGCGTCATATTTGAACTGGTTGTAGACCCTTATGATGCCTTGCTTGGAGTGGCTGAGCACGGCGTCGATCACTTCGTCCATCTCGCCGGCTTCCGCCATGAAGGTGGCCGCAGTGCGCCTAAGGTCGTGGGGGGTGAATGCTGCCACGCCGAAGACCGTACCGTCCTCGGCCTGGTTCCGCTTCAGTGCCTTGCTAAGGGCGTGGCGCTCGATCGGCTTGTCCTTGTTGCGGTGAGGGCAGGGGAAGATGTAACCTGAGAACTCCTCGTCCTGCGGTATCTGGCGCGCCTTTTTGTTCTGTTCGATAGACTCCTCGATGAGCTCAAGAGCAAGCGGTGAGAGCGGGACCCGGTGAGCCTTGCCGTTCTTTGCCCGCTCACTGGGAATCGTCCACCATCCGTTCTCGATCTCGCTGGTGTGCATGCCGGTTATCTCACCCGGCCGCTGCGCGGTCACCAGGACCAGCTTGATCGCGCGGATCGCATCCGCGGTGATCATGGTCCCGTTCTCCAGCCCATGCCAGACGGTCCTTATTTCCTCGGCTGTGAGCGCCCGGTCTTTGAGCCTCAAGGGGGCAGGCATATCGATTCCTATGCACGGGGTGGTCTTGAGAATGTCCTTTCTGACCGCCCAGTTGAACATCTTGCGCAGGACCTTGAAGATGCTGTTGGCCGATTGTGGAGCGCCCCGGTCGACCACCCGGTCCAGGAGCGCGATTACGTGCCTCTTGGTGATATCCTGTGCTTTTTGCCGGCCCCAGTGCGGGTACACCTCCTTCTCGAGGATGCGCTTGTCCACATGCCAGCTCCTTTTGTTTACCTGGGCGTAGCGCTTCAGGTAGTCTTCTCCCAGTTCCTTCAGGGTGGGGGCTTCCTTAAGCTCTTTTTGCTCCTGTTGGGCAGCTTCCAGCGGGTCCCCACCCGACTTGACCACCCGGTACACATCCGCATGTTTCATGCGAGCCGCCTCGAGCGATAACTCCGGGTACTCTCCCAGAGTGAGAAAACGTCTGGCGCCGGTGACGGGGGAGTCGTAGCCGTAGAAGAAAATCTTGCCGCCGTTGGGTTTGATCCTGATGCCGAAACCGCGCCCCTCGCGTATGTCCCTGATCCGGTTTTCCGGCTTCAGATTCCTGATTTGCCGATCGGTGAACATGGTTTGGCTCCCTGCAGCGAGTGAACTTTCGAGTGAACTTTTTGCCATGCGCTAGGCTGAATCATAATGAAACGTCCTGCATAGGTTATATCGCATATCTCAGTGAATTTCAACGATAAAAACGATTTGGTGAGACGGGTTGAAACGGCCTGAAATGGCTAATTTATTAGAAAAAGCCAACTCCTAAGGAAGGGGTCGGACGTTCGAATCGTCTCGGGGACGCCAAAAAAATCAAGGGCCTAGCTAGAAATAGCTAGGCCCTTTTATCGTTTTTGTAGCTATATTCCTGACGAGTAGGCGACGTGGCTAGATCGGAATACGACGGGTCCAACTGACCTGGTGCATTTGTTCCGACTTTGTCCTGAGGACCTGATGGAAACTTTTCCGGCGTCGCCGTCGATCAATAACGTCAGGTCTCTTCTCAAAAATGCAGCGTCTTTTCAAACTTCAATCCCATCCCCGTGTTCGTCAACCTAACCACCTTCGCATTTATGCCGACGGTGGGAGTATCGTTGATGGTGAGTGCCACCACGTCGTTTATACGCATCTTGAAAGCCGCAGTTACAAAGGCACCATCAACACTGACATTCTCCACTTGCCCCTCGACATCCTGATTATTCCAATGGATGCATGCCTTTGCGTGAAAGGCAAGTCTGGCAGATGTTCTTTTCTCTATGTCCACGGCCGCCTCCTTCACTTGAGATGAACCCTGTCTCGCTGTGGGCGAACAACGTCAAGAACGATTCGCCGGATGAGGTCGTCCTGGTTGAAAGGCTGAGGATCACGTCTCTCTGGCAATCCCCTAAACCTGAGGGGATCGTTTTCGGAACAGTTCCAGAACAGCCCCTTTCAGCCATTCTATTTGCCACCTTGCGGTTTTTATCGTTCAGCGTCCCTTTGAGATATGGTGTTGATCTCTTGCGGTTTATGATGCTGGGGTGTTCATTGAATTCACCAGCACCATTTGCGCCGGCATGGGGGCTGGGAAACCGGCTGTAGCAAGGCTCTCACGGATGATGCGGTTGCCGTCGAAATAAACCTGCCAGTAGTTATCGTTATGACAGAATGGACGAACTGCCAACACAGGTCCAACCAGCGTGAATTCAAGAATTTCAACCTCCACCGGCGGTTGCGATAACACGTTGGGAACTGTTGCAAGCTTGTCCCGTAGTAGTTTCATGGCTGCAACGTGATCGGCACCACCGGCCAGTTGGCATTTCAATTCAACCCTCCTGAACGGATTTGCAGTATAGTTCTGGATGTTGTCGCTGAAAATCTTGCCGTTTCCAACCATCGTCAGGACATTGTCCGGGGTGTTGATTGAGGTAACGAAAAGCCCGATCTCTTTAACAGTGCCGGTCACCCCACCTACTGTCACGAAGTCACCTACCTTGAAGGGATGCAGCACTACGAGAAAGACCCCTGCTGCAAGGTTCGAGAGCAGCCCACCCCAAGCAGCGCCGATGGCAATGCCTATACCAGCCACCAATGCAGCAAAGGTGGTGGTCTGGAATCCACAATAACCAAGTATGGCGACGACTAGGATGATGTTCAACGTGACGGCAACGAAATTTCCGATGTAGCGCATCAAAGTGGCATCGACTTTTTGCTTTTCCAAAACTCCTTGTAGCAAGCGCCCCACCAGTCCAATCAACCAGCGCCCCACCAACCAGAAAATAATTACTGCGATGATCTTGGTCCCGAATTCTGTGGCATAAGTGACAGCAAGCTGTTGATACTGGCCCATGTTATCCATACGTACCTCCGGTAAGGTTATGTCAGTGTGGCCTCAATAGGTTGCCAGTTCCTCAGGCGCTGGAGCCAACCCCAAAACTCCACTGCCTTGATTTATCGTGGAAAGTGTACGGCTGTGAGAGAATTTTACAAGACCCCAAGGTGGCAACCAGTGTCCGCATAGTTGTGCTAGTGCATCTCTTAAACAGCCCTCAGCAGAGTGAGCTGGTCTTCCTTATGCAGATCCGAAACGTTCCCTCATATTCCTCATCCCCCCATTCCCAATCGGCGCAGACATCGGCGAAGAAAGTGCTTGAAAGAGGAGATGGATCTGGGTATATGTAGTCGTCCTGAGCGTTGGGTGATAGGGCGGTTGGGATTTATCTCGAGGATCAAGGTTACGAGGCACTTACGGGGTTTCCTGTGGGTGCTTTTTTATGTTCATGCTGTGGGGAGTTGATGAAAATCGTAAAGCAGGAAATTGAGCGGCTGGACAGGATTCATGAGGCGATCGAGCGGTACGCGGTCGACCGTCTCCAGACGATCGCAAGACACGAGTCATACACGAAGGAACTGGAACAGCAGCGCCTGGCCTCGGTGGACTGGCGCGAGAAGAACGATCTGGCTGAGAAGCTGATCGAGCACGGGCACCACTCTCCGCGCAAATACCTTCATGAATACGCCCAGCAGGCCTCTCCTTATTTCGGCATTCTCGGCATCCATGACAACGACCGCAGGATCGGCAAGAAGGAGTACCTGATCGGCAACCAGACGCTGATGGACGGCCAGCGGGTCGTCATCATCGACTGGAGAAAGGCGGAGATCACCGGCCCCTTCTACGAAGGGTATGACATCGGCGAGGAATACGAGCTGACCATCAGAGGGGTCGAGAGGGAAGGGGTGATCACCCGCCGGGACAAGGTGACCATCACGAGGAAGGCCTTGAACCGCATCGAGACTCCTTCTGAAACATACGAGCTGCGAGGGGGCGCATGGCACAAAAACGGCGCGGCCGGCGAGTCGACCGCCGACACCAAGGAGCGGACCGAGGATCACCGGATGGTGGATTCCATCGCCGCCCTGATCTCGCCGGAACAGTTTCGCGCCATCACCAAGCTCAGGGACGGCGTGGTCGTCATTAACGGTGCGGCCGGGGCCGGCAAGACTACGGTGGCGCTGCACCGGCTCTCGTTTCTCATGTTCGACGCACCGGAGAAGTACCGTCCGGAGCGGTGCATCGTACTCATGTTCAACAGGGTCCTGCGGGACTACGTCAAACAAAGCAGCGACACCCTCCTTGGGCCGGTGCGGGTAGATACCTACAGCGCCTGGTCCCTGACAGCGCTCGCCGCCCTCGGGGTCCACTCGCTGAAAACGGTCTTTGACGATCCTTTCGGGGCGCAGAAGAAGAGCAGCAGAGTCCCGGCTCTCCTCGCGAAGTACGTTAAGGAGACGACGAAGATCGAGCCGGTCACCGACTTGTGGCGCTTTCTCATGCAGGATTATGTCGTCGCCGCGCTCTGCGCGGACTCCGGTACCGAGTTCCAGCAGGTGGCCCAGAGGAAGTTCGCAGCGAAAGAGCGGGTGGTCTCGTTCTCCGATGCCAGCATCCTGCTCCGTCTGGCGCAACTGCGGCGCCCGGCCGGCACTGTGGTCGTCGGGGCGCTCAACGCCTATGACCATATCGTTGTCGATGAAGCGCAGGATCTCTCCTCGCTCGAACTGCGTACCATCGTGGCCGCCACCTCTGCCGCGCGAAGCCTCACCATCTGCGCCGATGAAAAGCAGCAGATTCTTAGTTTCCTTGACTCCCAAGGGTTCTCCAGTGTCATGGCCCAGCTCCATTCCCAGGGGCTCGAAAAGGAGAACCTGACGGTATCCTACCGGTGTCCGAAGGAGATCGTCGATCTCGCCGCCCAGGTGAGCGGGCGGACCGCCGATACCACGAAGGCACATTCCGGTGCGCTCGGCTTCCATCCCACGAAGAATGCCGCCGAGTCGATGGCGAAAATTCGGGAACTCGTCGAGGAGTTGGTGCAGGCTGCACCGACCTCGCTAACAGGAGTGATCTGCAAGAAGAAGGCGGATGTCAAAGCCCTCCACGCTGCACTCGCAGGTCTCCCCGGTCTGCACGCCGAAGGGGAAGTTTCATTTACGCCCGGGGTCCAGGTCATCCATGCTCACGCCATCAAAGGCGTTGAGTTCTCCAACGTAATCCTCTACAACCCCAGTTCCTACGACTACCGCCAGACCGAACCGGACAGGAACCTCTTGTACGTTGCGATCACCCGTGCGTGCAAGACGCTGCACATCGTCCATCACCAACCGCTGGCGCAGGGACTTCGCGACAGCGCCAGTAACCGGTGACGTGATCCCCGCCCATATCCCTTCCAAGGACCGAAGCACCATTTGACACAAAATTCTTAACAGGCCCACGCTTCGTTAGCCCTTGAAGACACGCCGTTAAAGCCAAAGGGCATACCGTTTGGAGTTACGTGGTATGCCGTTAAAGCCTAAGGGCATACCGTTTGGAGTTAAGTGGTATGCCGTTAGAGCCTAAGGGCATACCGTTTGGTGTTAAGTGGTATGCCGTTAAAGCCTAAGGGCATACCGTTTGGAGTTAAGTGGTATGCCGTTAGGAACCTAAGGGCATACCGTTTGGAGTTAAGTGGTATGCCGTCAGAGCCTAAGGCCACACCGGTTGGAGCTAAGTGCCATGCCGTCTGGGCCATCGTGCTTAAGGGGAGTAAGGAAAAAGAAGGGGATTCAGATTAGTATAGCGGGAGGGGGGCGGAACAGAACGTTCCCTCGAACGGGGCGCCGTGCTTCCGCATTCGAGGGAACGAGTCATAGTTTTATCCGATGGTTCGGTTCTGCTAATTTGATGAAGCAGAGGGCGACTTCTTCTTCCTTGGGGGCGGGGCAACCACTTCCAACCCAGCCTGCAGCAGCCCCGGGATGTCATCTTCAGTTGCAACAACCTGGAGATAAGCAGCGATCTTTTTAAAGATGTCGATCAGTTCTTTGAACGCCTTGTTGCGTAACACGATTGCCACGCGGTCGTAGTTGACGGCAGCGTTATATTTCTTATCTGCGTCATCGATCAGTTCTTTTACCCGAACGAGCGCAATGCCTTGGTCGGTCACGTTTTGGTACAAGGGGAGCAAGCACAAACCGGTGTAGTATCGCTTGCAGTTGCCGAGGAACACCGTCGGTCTACCTGCCAGGTCGAACTTGAGACGTAACATAGTTACCTCCGGTAAATGATTAGCTGTTGTTAATTTAGCAACGGATCAACTTATACCCCACGGCACAGTTATTGGCAACTCGTCAAACGAAAAAAATGATCCTCCTTCGGGTCGGCCTGCGCTGCACCCAGGCGTAAGTGCTGAGTACCAAAAGAAAAAGGAGGCGGGCAACTCCCCGCCAACTTTTTTGTTGTCGCAGGTAAGGCCCGCCTTGCTGCATGCTGCCCGTTTGAACAGCAAAGATACGTGCGGTACCACAGCAGCTGTCGCTCACGATAAAAAGGGGGTCCCGTGATACGGGGCCCCCTTTCTTGTTGCCGGACATGTGTAAGTTGCCGGAAGTTTTTTGCCTTACTTCTTCTGCGCCCCCGGCGTCGCTACGTAGAAGGAGAGCTCCCCCTGCTTTACAGGAGCGTTGCAAACGTCGTTGACAAAGATTTCAACCTTGTAGGTGCCGGTTATCGAGGGGATCTTGTAGTTTGCTATGTATTGGCTAGCGTTGCCGGCTGCGTCGAGTTCCCAACGGATTGCACCAGCAACGTAGGTTGCTGCAACCTGACCGGAAGGCAGCTTTACAACCGCCATGATGTCGGCGAACGGAGGCAGCAAGGCGCCTGCGTTATCGGTAATCGCCCACTTGATGGCGACATCCGCGGTCGGATTGAACTGCTTCCCTGTAACACTGATGGGGGGAAGAGCAGTTACGCCCACGCCTACGGTGAACGATCTGACATCCGAGCCGGTGTGAATGGCCGGGGTGGCAGCGTCATCAGCCTCGGCCACCAGGGTGAAGGTACCGATCTGGTTGGCGATCGCATTCTCCGTGAGCGTGACCTCCTGGCCCGCGGCTACCGGGAGAAGGGAGTTGCTGGAGAGGGCGGCCGTTACATCATGCTGTACGGCTTCTGCGCAGCTGTTAATAAAGGCGCGAGCAGCATGAACTCCGGTACCTGCACCTTCCTCGGTGGGGTCAACGGCTTTGAACGATGCCTGCAACGGAGCATTGAGCAGCAGAGACGTTCCGTTGCCCGGGCTGGATATGGTGACCAGCGGAGGGAGGGTGTCCAATTTGACCTGCTGCGGCTCGGCGATGTTGACGGTGAACGTTCTGTTGGCCGGTCCGATACCGAGCCCCTTTTCAGTTTCGGGGTTGGTCAATTTAGCTTGAATGTTGACGATGTACTCCCCCGCCGGCACGTCACTGGTATTGGTGAAGGTCAAGATGACCGGCTGGCTCCCTTTCCCCGGGTCAAGGAGTGTGAAGGTCGAGGGAGTAAAGCTGAATGCATTTTTAAGTGCATTAAGCTGATCCTCGGTCAGACTCGGCGTGGAGCCGTCGCCGTTGTAGACATCGGCGACCCTCACCTCTACATCGATGTCCGCGCCGCTGTCTCCGTTCCCATAAACGTAATCGAGCGAGGGGTCGCAAGAACCCGTGACGTTTATCGACGGCGAGAGGACGGTGAAAGAGGCGGTGAGCTGGTCCACGCTGGTCCGCGTGTAGCTGTAGGAGGAAGGAGAGATGTCTACCGAACCGAGCGGACCGTTGGTGCCACAGGGGCCCAAGACCGGTTTTTCTGCCATTGCCGTGCTGGCCAGTGTTAAAAACATACCTAAAGCAATTGTCGATACATTTCTTTTCATGATGCCCTCCATTAGATAGTGTTTCATTCCAGTGTTATGTTCGTTACAGGATCCCTGGTTGGTATCGAAAGATTGGCTCCTTGGACGCGTAGGCTGTCGTGACCTCGTCGGCTGCATCGTGGTTTTTGAATAGCAACTCCGCGACGCATTCGTTAATTGCAACCGCAGTTCCCATTTTATCTTGAACCATTTCCACTCGAACCACTTCTGCCTGGCAGGTCAACTTGACCATTTGGGTAGGGCCCTGATTGGTCAAGCACATGGTAAATTGCACCTGTTCGCCCAAGCCGAGGACCTGGTCGGTAGTGAAGTAGACCCCGTCGGTGCTGTAATCTCTAGTGAGGCCGGTTCCACCGGCAAGCTCGATGGGAACCTCAGAGTAATACCGTGTTGCTCTTCTGTTCTCCAAACGTCCCATGGGCTGCCCCTCCTCTACGTTTGACGATTGTAGATATATCAGTCAAAACGACAATAACCGGATCGGTATATTTCCGTATGGCCGATGGGAATATTTTTCTATATCTTTGGATATACATTCGCCCCGTCTTTTCGCTCCGCCGGGCACTACATGTTCGCCGGAGACAGCGCCCCGCAGATAAACGTCGCCATCCCCCGCGAGTAGCCGATCACTGCAAGCCGATACAAAAAAGGAGGCGGGGGAATCCCCCGCCTCCTCTTGATCTGTCTGGCGCTCCGTCTACCTTACGAGCTTTACCGGGAAGGGGCCGCTTTTCTGACCGGTGAGGTCGCTTTGGATGTAGACGTTGTAGATGCCTGCAGGGAGGCCGGTGGTCTTCCAGTTGAACTGCCAGGTGTTGGTCAGGCTGTCGTACTGAAGCCCGCTGGCGCCAGCGTCGTCCAGGGTGATGGCGGCGTCGGTGTCGGCGCTGTCGCTTACGTGGTAGATGGTGACGTTCGGCTGCGCGCCGGCACTTGCGAGGACCGCACCGTTGCTGTTGGTGAACTGCCACTTAAGCGGGATGGCGCTCTTGATCTTGTACGCCTTGTTCGCGTCGTAGGGGGCGAGCAGGCCGTTGAAGCCGTACTGTACGTTGACGTCGAACCTGGCGGTTACGCCGTTGCCGTGGGCGTCCTTGGCGCTGCAGGAGACCGCCGTGGTCCCGAGGACGAAGCTGCTGCCGGAGGCCGGGGTGCAGACGACCGCAACGGTGCCGTCGACCAGGTCGGTGGCGGTCGGGTCATAGGTCGCGGCCTGACCGGTGATCAGGGTGAGCGACTTGGGCACGCCGTTGAGGGTCGGAGCGGTGGTGTCCTTCACGGTGACGGACTGGGCGGCGGTACCGGTGTTGCCTGCGGCATCCTTGGCGGTCCAGGTGACCACGGTGGTGCCGACCGGGAAAACGGAGGGGGCGTCGTTGGTCAGGCTGGTGACGCCTACCGCGTCGCTGGCGGTAGCGGTCCCGAAGGTGACGCTCATGGTCGGGCCGGTGGCTTCAACGGTGACCGATGCCGGAGGGGTCACCACCGGTGCCGTGGTGTCCTTCACGGTCACGATCTGTTTCGCTGTGCCCACGTTGCCCGCCTGGTCGTCAGCCGACCAGGTTACCTCCGTGGTGCCAACGGGGTACAGGGCGGGAGCGTTGTTGCTGATCCCTTTCACGCCGACAGCGTCGGTTGCGGTGGCGGTCCCGATGGCTACGGGAGAGAGGGGGGCTGTCGCTTCGACTACGACCGCGAGGGGGGCGGTCACCACCGGCGCTGTGGTGTCCTGGACCGTTACGGACTGGGTGGCTTTGCCGACGTTGCCGGCGTCGTCGCTGGCGGACCAGGTGACCATGGTGATACCTACTGGGAAGGTCGGCGGTGCATCGCTGGTGATGGCCTTCACGCCGACCGCATCGGTTGCGGTCGCCGTCCCGATGGCGACCTCGGTGCCGGGACCGGTGGCCTCCTTGGTGACCGGGGACGGTGGGGTGACGACCGGGGCGGTGGTATCCTGGACTTTTACGGAGAAGTTGCCGCTGGCCCCGTTGTGGGCCGTGTCGGAGACGCTGCAGGTGACGGTGGAGGTTCCCAGTGGGAAGCTGCTGCCGGAACCGGGGGCGCAGGCAACGGCGAGGTTGCCGTCGACGTTGTCCCTGGCGCTTGGGAGCGTAAAACTTACTTCGGCACCGGCTGCCGAGGTCGCTTCGGCGGTGATGTCCGAGGGAAGGTCGGAGATCACCGGTGCGGTGATGTCTAGCACCTTCACGGAACACTGCCTGCTGTCGGTAAGGAGGCCGACGTCGCTGACCAGGAGCTTGAAGGTCATGGTGTCGTTTGCGGAATCAAGGTAAGGTGCGTCAAAGGTCAGGCTCTTCGCGGTCGCCTGGTCGTAACTGGGCAGGGTGGCGTTGGGGGTGCCGAGGACCTGGCTCCAGTTGTATCCGGCGATACCGTCATCGCTGTCCGTGGAACCGGAACCGTCGAGGGTGACTTGGGCCCCCTCGTTCACTGAGTCGGGGCAGGAGAGCCCGGCTTTGGGGGGATCGTTCACCCATAGTACGTTGACGATCTGGTCCGAGCTGCCGGTAAGCGAGCCGTCCGAGACGGTCAGCCTGAAGCTGAGCGAGGTGCCGTTGGGGAAGGGAACGTCACTGGGGGCGCTGAAGGTCGCCCCGGCGCCAGCGGTGGTCAGGGTGACCGCGGGGCCGCTCAGTTGCGACCAGCTGTAGCTCAGGGGATTGCCGTCGGGATCGGAGGAGCCGCTGCCGTCAAGGGTGACCTGGGATCCTTCGTATACCGCACTAGGTGTCACGGAGATGGCCGCTATCGGCGCCTGGTTGGTGGCAACGTTCTTCACGTTGACGGTTGTGGTCAGGCTCTCGCGCTGCAGCGGTGAGCAGCCGCTGGCGGTGAGCTTGAAGACAAGGGTGGCCCCCGTGGGGCCGACTTCGGGAGCGGAGAACGTGGGCTGGGCGGCGGTCGGATCGCTGAGCGTGACCGCGGGGCCTGCCGTCTGTTCCCATAGGTAGCCGGTGGTGTCCTTCGACGGAGAAGCGTTCAGTTTGACGACGGTGGCAAGACCACGGGCGTCCTTCTCGGCGACGTCCTGGTTATCCGGAGATACTTGCGGTATGACCTTGCAGGTCTGCCCCCCCAGTGCGGTCGATGCCATCAGTATGCAAAAGATCGCTGAAAGTATTTCTCTTCTCATCTCCAGATCCTCCTTCTGTAATGTCACGTGCGAATCAATGAAAAATCTATCGTTATGGCACATCCGAAAGCCGTGCCGATGCAGGCTTTTGTAGCTGATGGTAGATGGTCTATTGATACGCGATACTTGGGAAGATTTGAATATACTCGGGGGCATAATTATCTATACCTTTGGATATATCCGTGCCGAAGAGAGAGGCATGTTCAAGATCCGTGTCCCCCTGACGAAGAGCTATAATCGTGGCGCGTGGGAAGGAATGTCTTGACCTGACTCCTCTTTGAAGTACACATTGAATACGTGGTGCCGAAACCTGCGGAAACACGTCTAGTCGGCTGTGCGGCCGATTGGCGGATCGGGCTCTGCAGGCCGCTTTTGGGCGTACCTTTTCCGGGGGGGATTTTGTTCACAACTGGCTCTAATTTGTGGGGGTAATTGTCTACAGTAATTTATGTGAATATTTGCTATAAAAGCTTCCCATGTGGAGGGTGATTAATGACTATTGAAGAAGCTTTTGGCATTGTGGTCCGCAGATTGAGAAGGGAGCGGAACCTTTCCCAGGACAAGCTATCCATATCAAGCTGCCTGGACCGTAAGTTTATCTCCAATATCGAAGGGGGGAAGCAGCAGCCCAGCCTGGTCTCCATCTTTGCCCTAGCCAGTGCCCTCAACACTTCCGCCTCGAGTATCATCTACGAAACCGAATTCATCCTGAAGATCAATACACCGGACCGGCTAAGGACCGAGGGGTCCAAGATAGACTGGATCAGTAGCATGGAGATCATGATGAACAAGATCAACAATAGCTACCAGGGGTCGGAGACGATCCTCATCGTCGACGACGAAAGGCAGCTCCGCGAGATGCTGTCCGACTTTCTTGCCAGCTACGGGTACAAGGTGATCACTGCTGAAGACGGACAGGATGCCCTCGAGAAATACAAGGAGAACGAACCGATCCACCTGGTGATCATGGATGTCGTCATGCCGCGCAAGGACGGCATCAGCTGCTTCAAGGAGATCAAGAAGGTCAACCCGAAGGCGAAAGCGGTTTTTATGAGCGGCTACCGGCCGGACCACCTGCAGGCGAAGGAGGATTTCCACCTGATCCAGAAACCGTTTTCACCCGTGGAGATGATCAAGGCGATCAGGAACGCGCTTGAGTCAGACTCCGAGCCGCCGTTCCAGCTGTGATCTGACCGCACGAAAAGAAGGGATCCCGGCACATGAAGGGAAGGGGAGTTCGTCACCGGACTCCCCTTTTTGCGTTCAGGGGGTCTGGTAGAGGAGGCTGAGGGCCCATGCGGTGGCCAGGGTCGAGGAGAACCAGATCAGCGCCCGTGGCGTGATGTCCTTGGGGATGTCGAGGTAGGGACGCTCTCCGCGCAGCGACTGTATCTTGTACTCGATGGTCTGCTTGCCGTGAACGAAGACCGCGATGGAAACCGGGAACCAGATGGCGCCGGTCACGGTGCAGAGGGCGCTCACCGGGCCGGTCAGGTGCTCGCCGGTCGAAAGCATGACCGCCAAGGTTACCCCGGACAAAAGCGCCGTCGTGTTGGTCGCGTAGGGTATTTTCATGGCCTGCCCCCTGCTGGAGGTGGTGGGTGCCGACAGAAAAGAGCAAAGCACAGGAGGGCACATTAGCAAGTTAAATACCCCGCTGGAGAGGGGGAGGGGTTGACAGGGACGCACTCTTTGTGGTAGCAAAGGATAGCGTTGCGGCGCTAACTCTCTGATTTATAGGGGTTTATGTGAAAGATAAAATGTTGTGCCGCCGGATGTTCCTCAAGTCCTCCGCCTTCTTCGCCGCCACGGTTCTGGGAGCCAAATCGGCGTTTGCCAAATTCGTGGAAGGGGGAGGGGCGCCCGAGGGGAAGCTCTCCCTTTACAACGTCAACTGCAACGAAAGGCTCACCGTCACCTACCGCAACAGCCTCGGCGAATACTGCGACGAGGCCATCCAGGCCCTCAACTGGATCTTCCGTTGCCACCTTACCAACGAAACCACCAAAATGGACCTCCGCGTGCTCGAGTACCTGAACCGGCTGGACAACAGCCTCGGTGGCGACAACGAGATCCACATCATCTCCGGCTACCGTTCTCCCGAGTACAACGCCCGATTGAGGAGCAGGTCCAAAGGGGTGGCCAAGGACAGCCTGCACATGAAGGGGATGGCCATAGACCTCGCCATCCCCAGCGTCGGGCTTGACCGGATCAGGCGCACCGCCACCGCCCTCGCCGCCGGAGGGGTCGGCTACTACCCGCAGTCGGGCTTCGTTCACATCGATTCGGGACAGTTCAGGACCTGGTAGAGCGATCGGCGTCTGTACCTTAGCCGAGTATCCTGACCTGAAGCAGGTATACCCCGATGCCCCCGAAGTAGCCCAAGAGAGCCAAGCCGCTGATCCGCTTGACATACCAGAAGAAGTGTATCTTTTCAAGCCCCATCGCGGCCACCCCCGCGGCCGATCCTATGATCAGGATGGAGCCACCGGTGCCGGCGCAATAGGCCATGAACTCCCATAAGAAGCTGTCGGTGGGGTGCTGAGCCAGGTCGTACATCCCCATCGATGCGGCGACCAGCGGCACGTTGTCCACGATGGCGCTCACCATCCCGATCAGGGTCACGATCAGGTCGAGGCGACCGACAGCGTGGTCCAGCCACTTAGCGATCGCGGCGAGGATGTGGGTGTGTTCCAGGGTCGCCACCGCGAGCAGGATCCCGATGAAGAAGACGATGGAGCTCATGTCGATCTTCTCGAGCGCGTGGGCCAAGGTCAGATGCCGCTTGTCCATCTCCTCCTTGTTGCGGTGCACCAGGTCGCCGGCCAGCCACAGGATGCCCAGCCCCAGCAAGATTCCCATGAAGGGGGGGAGATGGGTGACGGTCTTGAACACGGGGACACTGACCAAGATCCCTATCCCAAGAAAGAACATGAGGTTGCGTTCGAAGTTCGTGGTCTGGGGGAGGTCGCCGTTGTCGCGGATGGCCGGAGCTACCACCTCGCGTCCTCTCAACTGGAATGCCACCACGGACAGCGGCAGCAGCAGGTTTACCAGGGAGGGGGCAAGCACGCCTTTCATGATTGCCAGGGTTGTGATCTGTCCCCCGATCCAGAGCATGGTGGTGGTGACGTCGCCGATCGGGGTCCAGGCACCGCCGGCATTGGCGGCGATAACGATGAGGCCGGCGAAGAAGAGGCGGTCCTCCTGGCGGTCGAGCAGTTTCTTCATCAGTGAGATCATCACGATGGTGGTGGTGAGGTTGTCGAGAACTGCACTGAGGGAAAAGGTGACACAGCCCACCAGCCACATCAGCGTGGAGAGCTTCCTGGTCTTGATCTGCGCCGTGATTACCTCGAATCCGTTGTGGGCGTCCACCACCTCCACGATGGTCATTGCTCCGATCAGGAAGAAAACGATCTGCGCCGTAGAGGCGAGCGATTCGTTCAACTGTTGCACGACCTGGTGTGAGTCTGCGCCGAGGAGGGCGTAGACCGACCAGAGCAGGCCGGCGCCAAGGAGGGCGGAGGACGATTTGTTCACCTTGATGGGGTGCTCAAGAGCAATGGCGGCATAGGCGACAAGAAAAATTGCAACGAGTAGAGAGAGCATCGGCGGGCTTCCTTAGGGAAAGAGGCGTGGTGGAACTTGCCATTGATAACGCATCCACGCCGGAGGGTAAAGACATAAATGGGGATGCGGTAAAGAAAGGGCCTGTCGGATCGACAGGCCCTTTTGTTTCGCCGGAATGGTGTGCGGGATCAGTACCCCAGCGCGCGCGGCAGCCAGAGCGAGATGGCTGGCACATAGGTCACCAGCAGCATGAAGCCGAGCATCGCCATGAGCCAGGGCCAGACGGCCACCGTGAGCTCCGAGATCCCCATCTTGGTGATGCCGCTGGCGACGTAGAGGTTGAGCCCCACCGGCGGGTGGCACATGCCGACCTCCATGTTCACCGTGATCAGCACGCCGAAGTGCACCGGGTCTATGCCGAGCTTCATGGCGACCGGGTACAGGATCGGGGCGAGGATCAGGATGATGGAGGAGGGCTCCATGACGTTGCCCGCCAGAAGAAGCAGCACGTTGGTGACCAAAAGGAAGGATACCACGCCCAGGTTGTGCCCGAGGATCCAGTCCGCCATGAGCTGCGGGATGTTTTCGTGCGTCATCAGGAAGGAGAAGAGCACGGCGTTGGTGATGATGTACAGGAGCATGGCCGACATGCTGGCCGAGTCCAGCAGCACCTTGGGAACCTTGCTGAACGGGACGTCGCGGTAGACGAAGACCGCGATGACGAAGGCGTAGACGGCGCTCATCGCGGCCGCCTCGGTGGGGGTGAACATCCCCGAGTAGATCCCCCCGAGGACGATGACGATCAGGAAGAGCCCCCAGATGCTCTCCCGCAGCGCCTTGGCCCGCTCGCCCCAGGTCGCCCTCTTCATGCGCGGCAAGTTGCCGCTCTTCGCCCTCCACCAGGCGACCAGGCCGAGCAGGGTGGCCAGCATGAGGCCGGGGATCACGCCCCCCATGAAGAGCGCGCCGACCGAGGAATTGGTGGCGACGCAGTAGACCACCATCGGGATGGATGGCGGTATCAGGATGCCGAGCGAGCCCGACGTGGTGATGACCCCTGCGCCGAAGCGCTTGGGGTAGCCGGCGCGCACCATGGCGGGCATCATGATGGAGCCGATGGCGACGACGGTTGCGGGGCTCGACCCGGAGACGGCGGCGAACAGGGCGCAGGCCATGACGCCGGCGAGTGCCAGTCCCCCGTGCCAGTGGCCGACCATGGAGGTGGCGAAGTTGATCATCCTCTTCGCCACGCCGCCGTGGGTCAGGAAGTTGCCCGCCAGGATGAAGAAGGGGATCGCCATGATCTCGAACTTCTCGATCCCGGTGAAGAGCTTCATGGCGACCGCCTCGGTGGGCACTTCCGAGAAGAAGAAGAGGAAGGTGAGGACGGTGAGGCCGAGGGCAATGGAGATCGGCATGCCGGTCAACATCAGCGCGAGCAGCAGGGCGAAGACGACGCCCGTGCTGCCGAGGGTCGCTATCGCTCCGAGTATCACGGCGATGCCGAGCAGCCAGGTCGCCGCCTTTTTCTTGGAAAACTGTTCCCAGCCGACTACAGCGGTACTCATTTCACACCCCCCTTGGCTTCCTTGTGGTTGAACTTGTGCTGCTCGTACTCCTCCAGAGCCTCGGTCGAGTCCAGGGTACCTATCTCTTCGATACCTTCGACGTGGGCGTGGTCGTGGTGCGGCAGCTCACCGGTGCGCAGGAAGGCGAGGCCGACCTGCAGGAAGCGGAAGCACATGAGAAACGAGCCCAGCGGCACCGCGCAGTAGACGATCCAGGTGGGCCACTCGAGGTCGGGGGTGATGGGGCCTTCGATCAGTTCGGCCACATCCATCCCCAGCTTGTTGAATACGGCGTAGTGCATGCCGTTCTCCCAGACGAACTTGGCTCCCAGCGAGCCGATCATGCCGGTGAAGAGGGCGCCCCCAAAAATGGCGAGCACCACGGTCACCTTGCGCCAGGAGTCGGGAAGGCGGGTGACCAGGACGTCGACGCCGACGTGGATGCCGCTCCTGACGCCGTAGGCGGCGCCGAACTTCGCCATCCAGACGAACATGTAGATGCAGAGTTCCTGCGCCCAGCTCATGTTAATGCTAAGCAGCCAGTCCTGCAGCCCGGGGATGGGGAGGCCGGACAGGTAGCGATGGCCGACGGCAACGGCGATGATCATCGTGGCGGCGGCAATGAGGAAGGTGATGATGATTTCCTCGAGATGGTCAAGATACTTCATCATGATGGGCTTCTCCTGGAACTCGTGTGAACGGCCGCCGCGAAGCCGCGGCGGCCGTGACGTACAGGTTTGTAGAGATTAGTTCGCGTTGTAGCCGGTTGCTGCGTAGACTTCCTTGACGATGTCCGCGCCGATGCGACCCATGTTGTCCTTGTGCGCCTTGTCCATCGCCTTCTTCCAGGCCGCGCGCTCCTGCGGGGTGAGTGCGATCAGCTGGCTGCGGCCGGACTTCTTGACGGCGGCAAGGGCCTCGTCGTTGTCCTTCTTGGCGACGTCGTTGGCGTACTTGGTGGCGTCTTTCATGCACCCTTCCAGTGTGGTGCGGATGTCGGCCGGCAGCCCCTGCCAGAACTTCTTGTTCACGATGACCGCGTAGCCCAGGTAGCCGTGGTCGGAGAGGGTGACGTACTTCTGCACCTCGTGCATCTTCTGGGTGTACAGGTTGGAGGGGGGATTCTCGGTGCCGTCGACGACGCCGGTCTGCAGCGCCTGGTACACCTCGGAGAAGGCGAGGACCTGCGGGATCGAACCGACCGAACGCATCTGGGAGTCGAGCACCTTGGAGGACTGGATGCGCATCTTCTGTCCCCTGAAGTCGGCGAGGTTCTTGATCGGCTTGTTGGCGCTCATCACCTTGAAGCCGTTATCCCAGTAGGCGAGGCCCAGGATCCCCTTGGGCTCCAGCTTCTTGAGGAGCTTCGCCCCGACCGGCCCCTGGGTCACCTTGTGCAGTTCCTGGTAGTTGTCGAAGATGAAGGGGAGGTCGAACACCTCGAACTCCTTGACCCCCAGCGGAGCGAACTTGGCCAGCGACGGCGCCAGCATCTGTACCGCGCCCAGCTGCAGCGCTTCCATCTCTTCCTTGTCCTTGTAAAGCTGGCTGTTCGGATAGACCTCCACCTTCACTCGTCCCTTGGTGCGCTCCTCGGCGAGCTTCTTGAAGTAGTCGGCGGCCTGTCCTTTCGGGGTGTGCTGAGCGACGACGTGGCTGAACTTGATCACGATCGGTGCGGGCGCAGCGACTGCGGTCATCGGTAGGGCAAGCGCCGCCACGGTGACCAGGGCTTTCAAACAATCTTTGAGTTTCATGGATGCTCCTCCTTGGGTGGTGTGCTGCGTCGGTGTGTGTTCGATAATTAAACGGAGGGGCTGGTGCATCGTCCCCCGTTCCGCTTGCGCGTATACGATACATCGTTTTAATGCAACAGAGGTGCCACTTGCTGGTCCGGGTAAGTTGCTGAAATTGATGCTACGCTTAGGTCAGAATATCGGTTGAGTGAAACGAAGATGGCGGGAATCCGCCACGGTGATGGCGGATATCTGCCAAAAGGTTCGGTCGCCGTTGCATTAGAACGTCGGGGGCGTGTGCGGATGCTGCCGGAATAATGGTTGGTGTGGGTTAATCGTGCGGGGCGTGCAGGGGGATGGTGCCGTGCACCGATGTTCTGATAACGGCGGCGGTAGGGGGCCCCCCCTTGGGTCGGCGCGGGAGGGGGCTTGCGCGGAGATGCTACAGCCCGTATTTCTCCATCTTGTAGCGCAGCGTGCCGCGCGGGATCTTCAGGTTTGCTGCCGTCTGCAGCACGTTGCCCGCGGTCTGTTGCAGCGCCTTCTCTATGAGGGCTTTCTCGATGCTGCTGATCGCCTCCTCGAGCCCGAGCCCTTCCGGGATCGCTATGGCGTTGGCGGGAGTGCCGGCGGCGGCGTCGCTGTAATGGCCGCTCCTGATCTCCTGCGGGAGGTGCTCGGCCAGGAGGGTGGGGCCGCTACGCATGATGCAGATGCGCTCGATGACGTTTCTCAACTCCCTCACGTTCCCGGGCCAGGCGTACTGCGCCATGAGCCGTTCCGCCTCGGGGGAGACGTCGCGGAACTGGCGGCCGAAGGCGCGGCTGAAGTTGTCGAGGAAATAGGCGGCCAGGGCGGCGATGTCCGGGGTCCGTTCCCTCAGGGGGGGGATGTGGATCGGGAAGACGTTGAGGCGATAGAACAGATCCTCCCGGAAGCTCTTCTCGGCAATGCGCTGCAAAAGGTCGCGGTTGGTGGCGGCGACGACCCGGACGTCGATGTCGATGTCTTTCACCGCGCCGACCCTGCGGATGGTCTTCTCCTGCAGTACCCGCAGCAGTTTGGCCTGCACGGCCATATCCATCTCCCCGATCTCGTCCAGGAAGATGGTGCCGTGGTGCGCTTCCTCGAAGAGCCCTTTCTTCCGGGCCGCGGCGCCGGTGAAGGATCCCTTCTCGTGTCCGAAAAGTTCGCTCTCAAGGAGGGACGCAGGAATCGAGGCGCAGTTGATGGCGACAAAGGAGGCGTCCCTGCGGTCGGAGAGGTCGTGGATGGCGCGGGCCACCAGCTCCTTGCCGGTGCCCGATTCCCCGGTGATGAGCACGGTCGAGGGGATGCGGGCGATCTCGCGCACCTGGGCCACCACCTCGTTGAAGGCGTCGCTTCTGCCGATGATGGGGGACGGGCCGGGGAGGGAGCCGTCGCCGTGTCGCAGCTTTCTCACCTCCCGCTTCAGGGTCTGCGTCTTCAGGGCGAGCTTCACGATCAGCCTGAGCGCGTCCGCCTTGAAGGGCTTCTTCATGTAGTGGAACGCCCCGAGCTTGAGCGATTCCACCGCGCTCTCCACCGATCCGTAGCCGGTGATGATGATCACCAGCAGTTCCGGGTCGATCTCCTTCAGCCCCTTCAGCACGTCGATGCCGTCTTCGGTGCCAAGGTTCAGGTCCAAAAGGGCGAGGTCGATCTCCTCCGAGGCGACCAGGTCGCGGGCCTGCTGTCCCGAGTTGGCGGTGAGGACCTGGAACCCCTCGCTGGAGAGGATGCGCTGCACGTTTTCGCAGATGAAGGCTTCGTCGTCTATGATCAGTATCTTTTCCATACGTTCCTTTTCCTAACCGCATCCCCTCTCACTCCGGAGGAAGAGGAGCAGGGGGAGGGCGTTGCAAGTGGCAAAATTGCAGCAGCAGGCAGCGCCCTCACCCGCCCTTCGGGCACCCTCTCCCGGGGGGAGAGGGGGTAGCTAGCAGAGGTGCGCCCTCACATGCCCTTCGGGCACTCCTTCCCGGAGGGAGAGGGACTGGCGGGACATTGCCCAAGCGGCAGTTCGACGGTGAAGCGGGTTCCGTTTCCCGGCGCGCTTTCCACCCGGACCCTCCCCTGGTGCTCCTCGATGATGCGCTGGGTGATGGAGAGGCCGAGCCCGGTGCCGGCACCCTTCCTGGTGAAAAAGGGTTCGAAGATCAGGGGGAGGTCGTCGCCGGCGATCCCGGGGCCGTCGTCGCTGATGTCGATCACCGCATACCCGTCCTGCACGGAGGTGGCGACCCTGATGCGCCCCCCGTCCGGGAGGGCCTGCTGGGCATTCTTGATGATGTTGAGTACCGCCTGCTTGATCTTCTCCGGGTCGAACCTGAAGGGGGGAACCGCCTCTTCCTCGACGGTGAGCTGCACCTGCTGCTTTTCGCAGGGGCGCCTCAGCAGGAGGACCGTGTCGTTCACCAGCCGGTTCAGGTCGCACTCCCTGAATTCGGCGCGCACAGGGGAGGAGTAGTTAAGTAGCGCGTTGACGAGCTTTTCCACCCGCTCGATCTCGGCCAGGGCCTTCTTGATCAGCTCCTTGTCCGCGCTGTTGGAGGTGGCCTGGTCGTGCAGGTCGTCCAATAGGAGCGAGATGCCGGTGAGCGGGTTTCTCACCTCGTGCGCGATGCCGGCGGAGAGCTTGCCCAGGGAGGCGAGCCGGTCCAGGCGCATCATCTCCTCGTGCAGGTTTTCGCGCTCCGTCTCGTTGCGCAGGGTGACGGTGAGCCCGTGCTCGGAGTCGTGCCCGATGGGGAAGAAGCCGACGTCGAAGTGGGTCTTGCCCGGGCCGTGGTCGAAGCGGAAGGTCTCCCTGCCGTACCCCGAGTTGCTGGCGAAGACCGCGGCGATGCGTTCGCAGAGCCCGTACCACTCCCTGAAGACCTCGCGGTAGTGCATCCCCTCGGTAACCTCCTCGCCCAGGAACAGCCTCCCGGTGCGGTTGATGGAGGTGAGAAACCCCTCCGGGGAGAAGGTGACGATGCCGCTTGAGATACTTTCCAGGACGCTGGCCTTGAAGTTGCGCTCGTCCATGATCTCCAGCCGCGACTTCTTGAGTTCCTCCAGGGTGGAGAGGAGGCTTACCTTGCGCCGGTCCAGCTCGTCGGCCATGTTGTTGAAGGTCTGGGCCAGAACGCCGATCTCGTCGGCCGAATTGACCGCTACCCGGACCGCTGAGTCGCCCGCCGCCAGCTTCCCCGCGTTTTCGGTCAACTGCCGCAGCGGCACGCTGATGCCGCGGGAGAGGAGCCAGGCGGAGAGGGCCGAGACGAGCGCGGTCAGGAAGATGATGATGGCGCTGGTGCGGCGGTGCTCGCCGAGCTGCTTGTCGATGAGCCTGCCACCCTTGCGCGATGCCTCGTGGAAGCGGTCTACCTGAAAGCCGATGGTCACCCCTCCGAAGACGCCGTGTTTCGCATAGTCGCCGGTGTCGTAGAAGATGGGGGCGAAGGCCATGATCTTCTTTGCGCCGCCTACGTTGGTGATGTCTACGTATCCCTCCTGCTTGGCGCGCACCGCGGCGGAGACCTTGGGGTAGCCAGGATGGACGAATCCCGCTTGATCGAGGTTGAAGGGGATGCGCCCGCTCTCTATGTCCGCCTTCGTGGAGCGAGCGGTATAAGGGGGCACCAGGTTCCCGTCGGGGCCCACACCGCGGATGTCCCAGAACTTCGGGTGGGTGATGATCCACCCCTCGTCGTCGAAGAGGAAGGCGTAGTTGCCGCTTTGATAGGAGGGAAAGAGCGCGGAGGCGTTCTTGCCCGGGTCTATGTGCTGGGTGAATTCCATCAGGTGCCGGTGGTCCAGGGAGAGGAGCACCATGCCGTTGAAACGCCCTTTCTTGTCGAAGAGGGGAGCGCCGAACCGGACCACCCCCTGGTACATCTTGCCGTCGTAGGCGCTCTCCGGGTCGGGGGCGCCGGCCAGTTGTTCCTGCTTGCCGACGTGAAAGCCGGTCAGGTGGGAGACGTAGATATCCCCCGGCTTAAGGGTGCGCACCTTTTGAAAGTAGGTCTCACCCTTGAACTCCGTGTTGGCGGGGACAGACACGTCGGTGAGCTCCCCCTCCGGGACGAAGCGGCCGTTGCGGATCACCATCTGCTCCTTGCCGTCTCTGTCGATGAGGGCGATGGAACGGTAGATGGGGAGGAACTCGTGGGTCCCCTGGGACGCGGTGGAACTGCCGCCGCGCTGCCACACCTCCGAGAGTCTCGTCTGGTAGAAGTCGAGCAGTGCCGTGCGGGAGAGGGGGGAGCGGGAGAGAAAGAGGAGGTCGCACTCGCACTGGTGCAGGAAGTCCTTGATGTTTTCCGCCAGGTCCCGCGCCTTCATCTGCAGGGACTCAACCGCCTGCCGGTCGTCGGATTCGCTGATCTCGGCGGAAAGCCTGGCGCTGGTGGACTGCAGGTTGGCCAAAAGGATCGCCGAGGAGACCAGCAGCGGCAGCAGGGAGAGCAGCAGCGTGATGACCAGGATCTTTTTGAAGATGGTGAAACGTGGCAAGAGGGCTCCCCCGCATAGTAGTGAGGTCCGCAGGTTAGCACAAAAAGGGCGTCCGGAACAGCGTTCCTTTGCGCGGCCGCGGGCGGGGGTCTTTTGTGTTGACTTGGCTGCGGGGGTGCATTAAAAGTAATGCGGTAATAAGGCTGACCGTGGCGGAGGAATTGTTGGGATATAAAGACCTTGCATCTTGCGTGGCCGACCTGGAGCGTACCGGCGCCCTGGTCAGGATAGACTGTGAACTTTCCGCGGAGCTCGAGATCGGCTCGATTCAGCGCCGGGTGTACCAGGCGGGAGGGCCGGCCCTTCTCTTCACCAGGGTCAAGGGGAGCCCATTCCCCATGCTGGGCAACCTGTTCGGCACCCTGGAACGGACTAGGTACATCTTCAGGGACACCCTGAAGGCGGTGGAGCGCCTGGTAAAGCTCAAGGTGGACCCGCGCTGCGCGCTGCGCGAGCCCGCGACGCTGTTGGGCGCCGTTCCCGCCGCCTGGCACCTGCTCCCCAAAAGCGTAAGCGACGGCCCCATCCTGAAAAACCGCACCACCATAGACAAGCTCCCCCAGTTGAAATCCTGGCCCGACGACGGCGGCGCCTTCATCACCCTCCCCCAGGTCTATTCCGAGAGCGCCGCGCTGCCTGGAGTGCGCCATTCGAACCTGGGCATGTACCGGGTCCAGCTCTCCGGGGGGGAGTACCGGGTGAACGAGGAGATCGGGCTGCACTACCAGATCCACCGCGGCATCGGCTTTCACCATGCCGAGGCGATCGAGAAGGGGGTGCCGCTGCGGGTCAACATCTTCGTGGGGGGCGCCCCCTCGATGACCGTGGCCGCGGTGATGCCTCTTCCCGAGGGGATGCCCGAACTCTCCTTCGCGGGGCTTTTGGCCGGGCACCGCATCGAGATGGTGCAGCGCGAAGGGAGGCTTCCTATCCCGGCCCAGGCGGACTTCTGCATCACCGGCGTCATCGATCCCGACAAGACCCTGCCGGAAGGACCATTCGGGGACCACTTCGGCTACTACAGCCTCGCCCACCATTTCCCCGTGCTCCGGGTGGAGGAGGTCTTTTACCGCGATGGCGCCATCTGGCCCTTCACCACGGTGGGGCGGCCGCCCCAGGAAGACACCTCCTTCGGCGCCTTCATCCACGAGCTGACCGGTCCGCTGATCCCCACCGTGATTCCCGGGGTGAAGGCGGTGCATGCGGTGGACGCCGCGGGGGTGCATCCGCTTCTTCTCGCCGTCGGGAGCGAGCGCTACGTCCCCTACGGCGAGCGGCGCACCCCGCAGGAGCTTCTCACCATCGCCAACGCGGTGCTCGGTCAGGGGCAGCTCTCCCTGGCCAAGTACCTGATGATCGCCGCGCACGAGGACGCGCCGGGGCTCGACATCCACGACATCCCCGCGTTCCTGCGGCACGTGCTGGAGCGGATCGACCTGCGCCGCGACCTCCACTTCCAGACCGCCACCACCATGGATACCCTGGACTACTCCGGGTCGGGGCTAAACAGCGGCTCCAAGGTGGTCTTCGCGGCCATCGGGGAAAAGCGGCGCACGCTTGGGACCGAGCTTCCCGCGGCACTGAGGCTCGCCCCCGGCTTCTCGCAGCCCGCCCTCTGCCTTCCCGGTGTGATAGCCGTGCAGGGGCCCGTCTGCCGCACCGCGAAGGGGGAGCAGGACGTGCAGATGGAGGCCCTGTGCGAGGCGCTGAACGGCGTGGAGGGGCTCGATGCCTTCCCGCTGGTCGTGGTCTGCGACGACAGCCGCTTCGTCTCGGCGGAGCTGAACAACTTCCTCTGGGTCACCTTCACCCGGTCCGACCCCGCCGCAGACATCTACGGGGTGGGCGCCGCCATCCGCTGCAAGCAGTGGGGGTGCAGCGGTCCCCTGGTCATCGACGCCAGGGTGAAGCCGCACCACGCCCCGCCGCTTGTCGAGGACCCGGCGGTGGAGCGGAAGGTGGACGAGCTCGCCGCCCCGGGCGGGGCGCTGCACGGGTTGTATTGATTAAAAGCAAAGGCTTCAACGCAAAGACGCAAGGGCGCCAAGACGCAAGGAAGCGGCAAGCAAAGCGTTAATTCTGGAGCTGTAAATAGCTTGATATTTAACGCGAATACGCGAACTGCAAAGGCTTTAGATATCCATCCCTGCTTTCCTTTGCGCCTTTGCGGCTCCGCGCCTTTGCGTTAAGGCTTTTGCTTTGGTTCTTTTGGAATAATGGAGTAACGGTGGCAAAGGAAAGACTGGACAAGCTGGTCATGGAGCGGGGGCTCGCACCGTCCCGGGAGAAGGCCAAGGCGCTGATCATGGCGGGACAGGTGGTGGTGGACGACCATCTGGCCGACAAGGCTGGACTCATGGTGCCGCTCGAGGCCGAGATCCGCCTCAAGGGTGAACCGCTCCCTTACGTGAGCCGCGGCGGCCTGAAGCTCGCCCAAGGGCTGGACCGCTTCGCCATCACAGTGGAGGGGCTTTGTGCCGTCGACGTGGGGGCATCTACCGGCGGTTTCACCGACTGCCTCTTGCAACGCGGGGCCCGCAGGGTCTATGCTGTCGACGTCGGCTACGGGCAGCTCGCCTGGAAACTGCGCGAGGACCCGCGGGTGGTGAACCTGGAAAAGACCAACATCCGACACCTGGAGTCCCTCCCCGAAGCCCCCGACATCGCCGTCATCGACGCCTCCTTCATCTCGCTGGACAAGGTGCTCCCCCCGACGCTGCGCCTGATCAGGGAAGACGCCACCATCGTGGCGCTGATCAAGCCTCAATTCGAGGTGGGACGCGGACAGGTGGGGAAGGGGGGGGTGGTCAGGGACGAGAAGAAGCACCAGGAGGTCGTGGAGAACGTGACCGAACTGGCCAAGGGACTCGGGCTTCTGGTCCTGGGCGTCTGCGAGTCCCCGATCCTTGGGCCCAAAGGGAACAAGGAGTTCCTGATCCACCTGCAAAAGCGAAGCGGGGGCGAGTCTCCGGTCTTGGCGGATGCCTGACCACGGCTCGAACTCTTATTCTGTAACTGGAGGAAACCATGAGTGATTGCCTGTTCTGCAAGATGGCCGAGGGTGCCATCCCGGTCAAGAAGGTCTACGAGGACGAGCACCTCTTTGCCATCGAGGACATAAACCCGGTGGCCCCGGTCCATATCCTCATCGTCCCCAAAAAGCACCTGGTCAACACCCTGGAGCTGACCCCGGCGGACGACCAGCTGATCGGGGGCGTGCACCGGGTCGCCGCGGCGATCGCACGCGAGCGGGGCTTCGACCAGGAGGGGTTCCGCCTGGTGAACAACAACAACGCCGGCGCCGGACAGTCGGTATGGCACATCCACTTCCACCTGCTGGCAGGGCGCAAGCTGGGGTGGCCTCCGGGCTAGCGGTCCCCGCGCGGCCGGGAGGCCGGTGTGAGGTGCAGATCATTGTAGGCACGCAAAAGGAGGCCCAAATGAAGAGATTGCTCGTGTTGTTGCTCTTGCTCTACCCGCTGACCGCAGCGGCGGAAACCTACCAGTGGACCGACGAAAGGGGTACGGTCAACTTCGCCGACGACCTGGGGCAGGTCCCCAAGAAGTACCGCAAGAAAGCGAGAAGGCTGGGCGAAGAGGAACCGGGACCCAGGGTTATCGAAGGGGGCGCGGCGGAGCCCGCCAAGGCGAAGCCGGACGGGGCCCAGGTGGGCAAGAAGCTCTACGGCGGCAAGGACGAGGCGGCCTGGCGCAGGGAATTCCTGCAGGCCGAGTCCAACCTCAACAACGCGCAGTCCGACCTCGCCACCCTCAAGGGGAGGCTCGCCGACACCTCGCGCATGACCCGTTCCGAGTATCTCGCCATCCAGAACAGCATCAAGTACGCCGAGGACCGGGTCCAGGCACAGCAGAAAAAGCTCGACCAGTTGCGGGAAAGCGCGGACCATGCCGGCGTCCCACCCGATTTCAAGAAGTAGCTCCCATCCTCTGTCCGGGGCCCCGAGCGCCTGCCGCGGGTCCCGGACCGGGCATACAAATATCACCTTGGAGAATGCAGCATGATCTTCCCGAACATCGACCCGGTCTTCCTGCGCCTGGGGCCGCTGGAATTCCGCTGGTACGGTCTCATGTACATCTGCGGCTTCGTCGCCTCCTACTTCATCATCCTCTCGGGGGTGAGGAGAAAGGGGCTTCCCCTTAACAAGGACCAGGTCGCCGACCTGATCTTCACCGTCGCGGTGGGGGTGATCCTCGGGGGGCGGCTAGGCTACATCCTGTTCTACAACTTCTCCTATTACCTCTCCCACCCCCTGAAACTGTTCGCGGTTTGGGAAGGGGGGATGTCCTTCCACGGCGGCCTGATCGGGGCGCTCCTGGCGAGCCTCTACTTCATCAGGAAGTTCAACCTCCGCTTCTACCCGCTGGCCGACATCGGCTTCCTGGCGGCCCCGGTCGGGCTTGGCTTCGGCCGGATCGGCAACTTCATAAACGGCGAGCTCTACGGCCGGGTCACCGACGTCCCCTGGGGGATCGTCTTCCCGACCGGCGGCCCGCTGCCGCGCCATCCGTCGCAGCTTTACGAGGCGTTCCTCGAGGGGCCGCTGATGTTCCTGATCCTGTACCAGCTCTCGAAAAGGGTGCATCGTGACGGGGTGGTGGTCTGGTCCTTCATCGCGCTGTACGGACTGTTCCGTTTCCTGGTGGAGTTTGTCAGGCAGCCCGATGAGCAGATCGGATTTCTGTGGGGGGGATTTTCGATGGGGCAGATGTTGAGCTTGCCGATGTTCCTGCTGGGAGCGGCGATGGTATGCTACCGCTGCAGGCGGGGGTAACCTCAGGCGAGCTTCTTCTTCATCTCAAGCATGTTTTCCTTGCAGCTTTTCCGGTAGGCCACCGAGTCCATCAGGGTCCGGATCAGGAAGATCCCCCGTCCCCGGTCCTCCAACTCCTCGAAGTTGGGGGCCGGGATGGCGTTGATGTCGAACCCCTGCCCGTCGTCGTAGACCTTGATGGTCAGGTCGTCCCGGTGCAGGGTGATCACTATGCGCACGAGCTTTTCCGGCTCCTTCGGGCCGGCGTGCTTGATGGCGTTCACCATTGCCTCGGTGAGGACCAGGTTCAGATGGTAGGCGAGGACCTCCTTGTCACCGCTGTAGCGCTCCAGCTCCCGGGCGATGTCCTCCCCGATCTTCCCGATAAGACTCAGGTACTTCGTCTTGTTGGGGACCTTTATGTCGACCTCGATCGTGTTTCCTTCCATCTGACGCCTCGCTTTGTGCCGCCCGATCAGTTAGGACTGGAAGTTCTCCACCGCCTCCACTGTTGAAGGGAAGATTTCGAAGACCCGGTGCAGGCGGGTCAGTTCGAACATCGACTTGACCTGGGACTGCAAAGAGGAAAGCTTCAGGTTACCCTGGTGGGAGATGGCGTTCTTGAAACCCGAGACCAGCGCGCCCAGCCCGGAACTGTCGATAAAACGTACATCCTTCAGGTCCACCAGGACGTTCTTCGTGCCGTCCTCGAATAGCTTCTGCACCGCGCTTTTCAGCTCGGTCGAGTTGTGCGCGTCCAGCCTTTCCTCCTTGACGTATATGATTACAACGTCGTTTCTCGTCTCGCTTGCTAGGTTCATGACCATCTCCTTGTTGTGAGGTCCGTACGGCATACAGCCAGGTTCATTGTGCAATAAGCGCCGACATTTAGCAAGTGGCGCCGCCCCCGGTTCAGGCAACTTTCATCACTACCATGGATATGTCGTCCTGTAAAGGTTGCGGCCAGGCGTAGGAAGATACCTCGGAAAGCACCTTCTCGATCAGCACCTCGGGCTCAAGGTCCGACAGGGGCCCGAGCAGCCCGCAAAGCCTCGGGATGCCGAAGAGCTCGCCCTCTGCGTTCTCGGCCTCGATGATGCCGTCGGTGTAGATGAAGAGAAGGTCCCCCGCCTGCAGCTCGATCCGCTGCTCCTCGAAAACCACGTTCCTCTCGACTCCGAGGATGAGCCCCTCGGCGTCCAGTTCCATCCAGTTCCCGGCGCGGAACAGCAGCGGCCGGGTGTGTCCGGCGTTGGCGTACCTGAGGATGCGGGTCGCGCTGTCGTATCTCGCGCAGAACATGGTGATGAAAAGCTCGGCGCCGGTGAGGTCGTCGTAGAGGAGCTCGTTCAAAAGCGTAAGGAGGTCCCGGGCCGAGCGCGGCTCCTTGATCTGCGCCCTCAGTACGCTGCGGGTCTCCACCATGATGAGGGCGGCGCCTACGCTGTGGCCGGAGACGTCCGCAATGACGAGGTCCACCACCTGGTTGTCCCGTTCGAAGAAGTCGTAGTAGTCCCCTCCCACGTGGGCCGCGGGGACGCAGCGGCTGGCGATGCGCACCCCCGGCAGGGTTGGGGGGCTTTCGGGGAGCAGCGAGAGCTGGATCTGCTTGGCGAGCTCCAGGTCGCGGGTCACCCTGGCGTTCTCCAAGAGTGCGGCCTCCTTCTGGCGCCGCTCCCTCTCCTTGGCCTCGCGCTCCTCGACGATGCGCACCGCCTGGGCCATCTGGCCGGCGAGACTCTCCAGGAGCTCCACGAACTGCTCGGTGAAAAGCCCCACGATGGAGCGGGAGAAGACCGAGAGGATCCCCACCGGCTGGGACCCCTCGCTGGCGATGGGGATGTGGGCGAAGGACTTGATCCCCTCCCTGCGGAAGATCTCCTTGGCGATCGGCTTGGTGATGAAGGCGGTGTCGTTGAAGAACTCGGTGCGGCGCCCGAGGAAGGCCTCGCCGACGTGGGTGTCGATCTCCAGGAGGCGGTCCTCGGCGGTGAGCCTGTCGCCGCCGATGCCGCGGTAGCAGCGCACCTGCAGCACCGATTCCTCGTTCAAAAGGCGGATCACGGCGAGGTCGAGCTTGAACTCGCGCAGCAAGAGCTCGAGGAGGTCGCCCATGATGATGTCCAGCTCCAGCGAGCGGTTCATGATCTCCGAGGCGCGCAGCCTGACGAAGAGCGCCTCGCGGCTTTGGTCGCGCGAGGTGCGCACCGTGGAGAAGATGTCGTAGACCGGCTCCATGCGGGAACCGATGTCGGAGAGGAAGCTTTCCACCACGGCGCCCGCCGCCGCCCCGCCGAGCGAGCCGGCCAGGGTCTTCTCCACGAAGCGCTTCAGGTTGGGGAGCTCGAACTCGGAGACCCCCCCCTTGCCGTCGATCTCGCGGTCCCCAAGGTAGTCGGTGATGGCGACGTTGGCCTGCTGCTCCCCGATGAACTTGGTCATGAGGTTCACGAACTGCACGATGGTGACCGGCTTGGAGAGGCGCTTGGTCTCCCACTGGGGGGTGGCGCTCTCGGGGGCGAAGACGCGGACGAACCGGTCCACCTGCTCGCGCTCCTTCTCCCCCTGGCCCAGGAGGATGGAGAGGGAGAGGTAGGCGCCGATGTTCACGAACATGCTCCAGAACAGGGTGTGGGTGTACGGGTCGAGCCCGCTCAGCCCGAAGAACTCCTGGGGGCGCAAGAGGGCGATGCCGAAGGGGCCGTTCATGAGGAAATCGCTCTGCCAGCCGCCGGCACGCAGCAGCGAGGGGAGCAGCAGCGTGTAGAACCAGACCGCGAACCCGGCCAAAAGCCCCGCGATGGCGCCCGCCTTGTTGCCGCGCGGCCAGTAGAGCCCGCCGACCAGGGCAGGCGCGAACTGGATCGCCGCGGAGAAGGAGATGAGCCCCATGTTGGCCAGCATGTAGCTTTCCCCCACCACGCTCTGGTACAGGTAGCCAAGGAGGATCACCAGCACGATGCCGAAGCGCTTCAGGTTGATGAGCAATTGCGGGAACCAGGCCCGCGGCTTCAGCTTGATCACCACCGGCAATAGCACGTGGTTCAGGAGCATGGTCGACACGGCGATGGATTCGACCATGACCATCCCGGCCGAGGCGGAGAAGCCGCCCAAAAAGGCCACCAGCGCGAGCCAGGGGTAGCCGAGCTGCATGGGGAGGGTGAGCACGAAGTAGTCCGCCCCCACGTTGCTGCCGTTCATGAGCACCCCCGCCAGGGCGATGGGCATCACGAACAGGTTCATCAGGAACATGTAGGCCGGGAAGCGCCAGGACGCCGTGTTCAGGTGCGACTCGTGCGCGTTCTCCAGCACCATGATCTGGAACTGGCGCGGCAGGAGCATGACGGCCCCCATGGAAAGGGTCAGGATGCTGAACATGGAGGCGTAGGAGTTGTCGCCGTGGTCGCTGAGGGTGGTGAGACGCACCAGCAGCTGCGGGTCCTTCTGGTGCACGCGCTGGAAGATGTCGGCCATGCCGTTGAAGGCGAAGTAGGTGATGCAGAGGCCGACGGTGAGCATGGCCATCAGCTTCACCAGCGATTCGAGCGCGATCGCCGCCACCAGGCCGTCGTGGCGCTCCGTGGAGATCAGGTGCCTCGCCCCGAACAGGACGCTGAACACGGCCAGAAAGAGCGCGGTGAAGAGCCCAGGGTGGGGGGAGGGGATGTAGACCCGCTCCATGAAGCCGACGTGGAAGTCGTGGTAGCCGGTGATGATGGTGAAGGAGGTGGAGACGGCCTTGAGCTGCAGGGCGATGTAGGGCATCACCCCCATGAGGGTGATCACGGTGATGATCGCGCCGAGCCACTGGGACGAGCCGTAGCGGGAGCTTATGAAGTCGGCGATCGAGGTGATGTTGTTTTCCTTGGAGATCCGCACCATCTTCTTGAGCAGGAACCACCAGGTGAAGGCGGTGAGGGTGGGGCCCAGGTAGACCGGGAGGAAGTCTATGCCGGTGGTGGCCGCCTTGCCGACCGAGCCGTAGAAGGTCCAGGAGGTGGCGTAGACGGCTATGGAGAGGGCATAGACCCAGGGGTTGGCGGTGATGCTGCGGCCGGCCTTCTGGCGCTGGTCGGCGTAGTAGGCGACCAGGAACAGAAAGGCTATGTAGAGAAGGGCGGTGCCCCAGACCCAGTTGACATCCAGCATTACATATGCCCCCTGGTGTCGCTGTCCTTGCGTGCCGCCCGGCTGAACAGGTAGACGATGAATATGGAGAAGACCCAGCCGACCAGCAGGTAAAGGTAGAGAAGCGGGATCCCGAAGGGGAGGGTCGGCTTGTTGAAGATGCTGATGAAGGGGTAGTTCATCATCACCATGCCGAGGACGAAGCAGATCACCCAGGTGTCCTTCAGCTTGAGCCGGTGCAGCACGATTTGCTTTAGGTTGTTCTTCATGCCAGTAACCCCATGGCGGCGAGCACCCGGTCCGCCCCGTCCCAAACCGGGAGGGCGCTGTCGATAAGCAGACTTTCCCCGGGGGCGGGGAACTCGAATTCGGCCTGCTGCCGCTGGTACTGTTCCCACCGGGCGTCGGAGACCTCGGCGGGATCGTGGCGCCGCCGCTCCAGGCGTTCGCGGGCGGCCTCGCTCGAACAGCGGGTCTCCAGGATGAGGAAGGGGACCTCAAGCCGCGCGGCCAGTTGCCGGAACCGCTCCCGGTCCTGGCGCCGCCGGAAGGTGGCATCGACCACGATCCCCCTGCCGCCGGACAGGGAGCGCTCGGCCTCGACGAGAAGAGTGCCGTAGGTGGTCCGGTCCATCTTCTCGCTGTAGATACCCTCCCGGTAGGCTGCGCTCGGCTCGACGCCGACGGCGGGCACCCCCGCGAGGGCCTTGCGCACCAGGTCGGAGCGGACGAGGTCCAGCCCAAGCTCCCGGCTGAGCTCGGCGGCCAGGGTGCTCTTGCCGCTGCCGCTCAGGCCGCAGGTAAGGACGAGCGTCGGGGTAAGCCGGTCTCTGAGCGTGTAGCCGCGGGAGAGGCGGAAGTAGCGCCGCGCCGCGCTCCTTACGGCTGCCGACTCTTCCGGGCTCTGCCCGGGCTGGGCAAGGCGCAGGCTGGTCACCTTGCCGCGCACGAAGGCCCGTTGCGCCTTGTAAAAGTCGAGCAGCGGCGCCATGCCCCGGTCGCCGCTCGCCTCGCGGTAGGCCGCCAGCAGTGCGCGGGAGAGGTCGGCGCGCCCTGCGTACTCAAGGTCCATGAGCAGGAAGGCGAGGTCGGCGGCGGTATCTATGTAGCGAAACTTCTCGCTAAACTCGATGCAGTCGAAGATGCAGACCGGGTCGGTGAGGCAGATGTTGCCGGAGTGCAGGTCGCCGTCGCAGTCCCTGATGAAGCCGCCGGCTATACGGGTATGAAACAGCGTCTTGTTGCCGGAGAGGAACGCGTCGACCCATTGGCGGATTTCCGCCAGCTCCCCTGCCAGCAGCGTGCTCCCCACGAAGGGGGCGCTCTGGCGGAAGTTCTGCTCCCAGTTCTCGCCGATCGCGCCGGGCGAGGCGCAGGCGTCGATCTGCGGGGCGCGCTCGGCGCCGGCGTGGAAGGAGGCCACGGCCTGCGCGATGCGGACCATGTCGGCGGCGCAGACGGCTCCCTCCCCGAGGAGGTGGTCCAGCATGCGCTCCTGGGGGAGACGTTTCATCTTGACGGCGTAGTCGACGACCTTGCCGCCACCGTAGAAACCGGCGCCCTCTGCCGTCTCGCGCAGTTCCACGACCCCCAGGTAGACCTCGGGGCAGAGGCGCCGGTTCAGGCGTACCTCTTCGCCGCAGTAAAAGCGGCGCCGGTCCAGCGTGGTGAAGTCGAGAAAGCCGTAGTCTACGGCCTTTTTCACCTTGTATACGAAGTGGTCGGTGATGAAGATGAAGGAGACGTGGGTCTCGACAAGGCGCACCGCTGCCGTCGGCTCTGGGTAGGCCGCTGCTTCAAGTAACGATTTTATAAGCTTTTCATCCATCGTTTTGCCGGTAAGCCGATGATTTCACTTGAGAATAGTACCATACCGAGTTTGAGCTGCAACAGTCTAAAATGGAGCTAAATGTTGTTTGACGCTGCTACCTATTTATGCTAGCTTTCATGTAGTTAACCGCGCCACCCCGGATACTGTATCCCACCGGGGTGCCGCGTTTTTTAGATTTTGCCCGAAATCTACCGAAGCCACAGGTAACCCATGACCAAGAAGTGTCTAGCGCTCCTTTTCCTGCCCCTGCTGATCAACGCCTGCGCCACCGAGCAAGCTTCGGTTTCGTCACCGCTGACCGAACTGGGCGCCGTCATCGCCCCGACTCCTCCCCCCGGGGAAGCGAAGAACCTGTCGCTCTTCGCCATGGCCAGGCTGCGCGCGTCCGAAGGCGACCAGGATGGCGCCCTGCTCCTGCTGCGTGAGGCGATCGCCGCCGATCCCACCTCCGCCTTTCTGCACAACGCCTCGGCGCAGATCTACCTGCAGCAGAACCGTCCCGAGGACGCGCTCACCGAGTGCCAGGCCGCCATCGCCATCGAGCCCAGTTCGCTCCCGGCGCAGCAGTTGTGCGGCAACATCCTGATGAGCCTGCAGCGCGAGAAGGAGGCGGTCCAGTACTACAAGAAGGTGATCGAACTCGACCCGTCCAAGGAAGAGGTCTACCTGCACATCGCCATCTACTACCTGAAAAGTTTCGAGTACGAGCAGGCGGTGGACACGCTCAAGGCGCTGGTGAAGGCGTCCCCGGAGTCGGCGCTCGGGTACTATTACCTCGCCAAGACCTACGAACAGATGCGGCTCCCCAAAGAGGCGCTCGTCTACTACAAGAAGGCCGTCGAACTCAAGCCCGACTTCGAGCAGGCCCTGATCGAGATGGGGATCTCCCAGGAGACCCAGGGGCTCATCCCGGACGCCATCGACAGCTACAAGGATCTCCTCGAGATAAACCCCAACAACGCCAACGTGATCCAGCACCTGGCGCAGCTCTACATCCAGCAGAAGCGCCTCGAGGAGGCCCTGGCCCTGTTGCAGCAGAAGGGGGGGAAGTCGCTGGAAACCTCGCGCAAGATCGGCCTGTTGATGCTCGAACTCGAGCGTTACGACGAGGCCATCAAGACTTTCCAGGACATCCTCGCTGTCGAGCCCAACGCACAGCAGGTCCGCTTCTACCTCGCCTCCGCCTTCGAGGAGAAGGAGGACGTGGACCAGGCCATCCTCGAGTTCAAGAAGATCTCGCGTGAGTCCCCTTACTACCTGGATTCCCTTGGGCACCTGGCCTACCTGTACAAGGAAAAGGGGCAGCCGGAGAAGGGGGTCACCCTGCTCCTTAAGGAGATCGGGGACGAGCCTTCCCGCATCGAGCCCTACCTGCACCTGGCCGGCTTCTACGAGTCGATGGAGCAGTACCAGCGCGGGATCGACACGCTGAAAACGATGGATCCAAAGCTGCAGTCCGATCCGCGCGTGCTGTTCCGGCTCGGCATCCTCTACGACAAGATGGGGCAGAAGGAACTCTCCGTCACCATGATGAAGAAGGTGCTCGAGGCGACTCCCGACGATCCCCAGGCGCTCAACTACCTCGGCTACACCTACGCCGAGATGGGGACGAACCTCGAGGAGGCGCTGAACTACCTGAAAAAGGCGGTGAACCTGAGGCCCGACGACGGGTTCATACTGGACAGCCTTGGATGGACCTACTTCAAGCTCAAGCGCTACAACGAGGCGATCGCGCAACTGGAGCGGGCCGCGGAGCTCTCCGACGGCGACGCCACCGTGCTTGGGCACCTGGCCGACGTCTACTGCGCCACCCACGCCTTCAAGAAGGCGCTGCCGCTCTACAAGAAGCTGCAGAAGATGGAGCCCGAGCAGAGCGCCGAGCTCGCCGAGAAGATCAAGCATTGCCGCCAGGAAGCCGGTGAAAAATGAGCCTTGCCCGCGCTGTCTGCCTCCTGCTCCTCCTCCTGGTCTGCGCCGCCTGCGGGCAGGATGCACCCTGGAATAAGGCGCAGGTGCAGGGGGGATCGCAGTTCGTCACCGGGAGCATCGGGGAACCCTCCAACCTGGTCCCGATCCTCGCTTCGGACAGCTCCTCCAGCGACATCTCGGGGCTTGTGTACAACGGGCTGGTGCGCTACGACAAGAATCTGAAGCTCGAAGGGGACCTGGCCGAGTCGTGGGAGGTTTCCCCTGACGGCCTCCGGATCACCTTCCACCTGCGGCGCGGGGTGAAGTGGCACGACGGCCACGACTTCACCTCGCGCGACGTGCTCTACACCTACCGCGTCACCGTCGATCCCAAGACCCCGACCGCTTACGCCGAGGACTTCAAGCAGGTGCAAAGCGCCCAGGCCCCGGACCAGTACACCTTCCAGGTCACCTATGCGAAGCCGTTCGCCCCTGCGCTCGCCTCGTGGGGGATGCCGATCCTGCCGGCGCACCTCCTCGAGGGGAAGGACATCACCAAAAGCCCGCTCTCGCGCAACCCGGTCGGTACCGGCCCCTACATCTTCAAGGAGTGGGTCCCCGGGCAGAGGCTCGTGCTGGAGGCGAACCCGAACTACTGGGAGGGGGCGCCGCGCCTGGCCCGCTACGTCTACCGCATCATCCCCGACAACTCCACCATGTACATGGAACTGAAGGCGGGCGGGGTCGACATGATGGGGCTCTCCCCGGTGCAGTACCAGCGCCAGACCACCGGCAAGGAGTTCCTGGCGCGCTTCAACAAGTACCGCTACCCGGCGTCGGCCTACACCTACATGGGCTATAACCTGCGCCTGCCGATGTTCCAGGACGTCAGGGTGCGCCGGGCCATTACCTGCGCCATCAACAAGGAAGAGATCATCCAGGGTGTGCTGCTCGGCATGGGGCAGATCGCGCATGGCCCCTACAAGCCCGGCACCTGGGCCTACAAATCCAAGGTGGAGAACGATCCGGCGTACGACCCGGCGCGCGCCAAGGCGCTTTTGCAGGAGGCGGGGTACCGCATGGGGGCGGGGGGCATCCTTGAGAAGGACGGCAAGCCGCTCAGCTTCACCATCATGACCAACCAGGGGAACGATCAGCGTCTTAAATGCGCCCAGATCATCCAGATGCGCCTGAAAAAGGTGGGGATCGACGTGAAGATCCGGGTCATGGAGTGGGCCTCCTTCCTCACCAACTTCATCGACAAAGGAAAGTTCGAGGTGGTGCTCATGGGGTGGACCATCTCCCAGGACCCCGACCTGTACGACGTCTGGCACTCCTCCAAGACCGGGCCCAAGGAACTGAACTTCATCCACTACCTGAACCCGGAACTCGACCGGCTCATCGTAGAGGGTCGGGGCACCTTCGACATGGGCAAGCGGCGCGACTGCTACTACCAGATCCAGGAGATCCTGGCCAAGGACCAGCCCTATACCTTCCTCTACGTGCCTGACGCGCTGCCGGTGGTGACTTCCAGGATCAAGGGGATCGAGCCGGCTCCTGCCGGGATCATGCACAACTTCATCAAGTGGTATGTGGACTGACCGGTTCTCGGAACCGGAATAGACATGCTCTCGCGGGTTTGACGAGGATATTATTTGGCGGCAGCACCGCCTGAGCGGTGCACGATCGACGACAACCGAAACGGTGACATAACGTGCCGCTGTGGAGCGGCCAACCGGAACTCGACGGGCTCATCCAACACTTCAGACACCTATGGCCAACTACCTGATCAAAAGGATACTGATGCTGATCCCGCTGCTGCTGGGGATCACGCTGATCACCTTCACGGTGATTCATCTCGCGCCGGGCGAGCCGGTGGAGATGCAGACCGCCATGAGCCCCAAGGCTTCCGCCGCGTCCAGGGCACGGCTGCGCGAGTTCTACGGGCTGGACAAGCCGCTGCACGTACAGTACGGCATGTGGCTTTCCAACCTCTCGCGGCTTGACTTCGGCCGCTCCTTCGCGCCGGACAACCGTCCGGTGCTGGACAAGATCAAGGAAAGGATCCCGATCACCATCTCGCTCAACGTGATCGCCCTGATCCTCGAGTTCGGCCTGGCGCTCCCGATCGGGATCATGGCCGCGGTGCACCGGGACACGCTGCTGGACCGGGCCATCTCCGTGTTCGTCTTTGTCGGCTTCGCCGTGCCCACCTTCTGGCTGGCACTTCTATGCATGTACCTCTTCGGCGTCAAGCTCTCCTGGCTGCCCATCTCCGGCATCCACTCGCTTGGGAGCGACCAGTGGTCCTGGTGGTGGCGCACCCTGGACCTGGCCAGGCACCTGGTGCTCCCCATCGCCATCGCCACCTTCGGCAGCCTGGCCGGGCTGTCGCGCTACATGCGCTCCACCATGATAGAGGTGCTGTCGCAGGACTACATCACCACGGCCCGGGCCAAGGGAGTGCGGGAGCGGGTGGTGATCTACCGCCATGCCTTGAAGAACGCGCTCCTCCCGGTGATCACGCTGCTCGGCTTCTCGCTTCCGGCCTTGATCGGCGGCAGCGTCATCTTCGAAACCATCTTCTCGATCCCCGGGATGGGGCAGCTTTTCTACCAGGGTGTCATGGCGCGCGATTACCCGCTGGTGATGGGAATCCTGGTGATCGGCGCCTGCCTTACCCTGATCGGCAACCTCTTGGCCGACCTCTGCTACGCCCTGGCGGATCCCCGCATCAGGCACGGGAGGGGATGATGAGGCTGAACGGCAGATTGAGATTAAGATTAAGATTGAGAACGGCAACCACGTTCGGTGGCCGGGGGTGCCATGCGTGACCAGGTGAGCAGCCCATACCGGGAGTTCTGGCAACGCTTCGCCAGCAATCGTTTCGCGACTGCGGGGCTGGTCGTGATCGCGGTCCTGTTTCTGCTGTCCGTGGCGGCAGGCCTGGTGACCCCGTACAGCCCCGACACCATCGACGCATGGCACGTGCTGCTCCCCCCCTCCGGGAGCCACTGGTTCGGCACCGACGAGTTGGGGCGCGACGTCTTCACCCGCGTCGTGTACGGCGCCCGGGTATCGCTTAAGGTCGGCTTCGTCGCGGTCGGCATCGCGGTGGTCATCGGCACGGTGATCGGCCTCTTCGCCGGCTTTTACGGCGGCTGGGTCGACTCGGTGCTGATGCGGCTGGTCGACATCATGCTCTGCTTCCCGACCTTTTTCCTGATCCTCGCCGTGATCGCCATGCTGGAGCCTTCCATCTGGTACATCATGGTGATCATCGGGCTCACGGGCTGGATGGGGGTGGCGCGCCTGGTGCGCGCTGAGGTGCTCTCGCTGAAGAGCCGCGACTTCATCCTGGCTGCGCGGGTGCTGGGTGCGTCGGATTCGCGCATCATCTTCCGGCACATCCTTCCCAACGCCCTGTCGCCGGTGCTGGTTTCCGCGACCCTCGGCGTGGCCGGGGCCATCCTGACCGAGTCGGCCCTCTCTTTCCTGGGGATAGGCGTGCAGCCGCCGACGCCGAGCTGGGGCAACATCCTGACCTCGGGCAAGGACTACATCGAGTTCGCCTGGTGGTTGTCGCTGTTTCCCGGTGTGGCCATCCTGGTCACCGTGCTTTCCTACAATCTGGTAGGGGAGGGGATCCGCGACGCGCTCGACCCGAGAAGGCAACAAGGCTAGAAAACGTTCTGCTTTCTACGTTTTTCGATCTCGTGCCGGCTGCAGCCTGATTCCGTAGGGCCGCTGCGGCAGGATGCTGAACGTCGGAGCCGTTGACGCAGAACGTAGAACATAGAACGTAGAACATGTTTAAGACAAGAGGAGCACATGGCCGAGCTTTGCGAAGAAGCATTCGACGTATTGAAGGTTGATAAAAGGGACTTCGTGCCGACGACCCTCGAGGACGAGGTGCGGGTGGATAAGCTGGTGAGCGACCTGCTGCACCGCTTCTACGAGGAGATACAACAAACGGGCATGACGCCGGAGCAGGCGACGGCTCTCGCGGGCGCGGCGGACTACTTCACCCGCGACTTCGTGGTCTCCATCAAGGGACGCAGCATCTTCGACGAACGCCCCGGGATCGTGCGCCAGTTCGCCGGCAACTGGTACATCGTCAACACCATGGAACCGCTGGCCAGCGAAATTGAGGGGTACCTGGCGGGGGTCCGCGAATTCTACCGCTTCCTGTTCGGCCACCAGCTCATCTCGCTCAAGTTCCTCCAGGCCATCGAGGCGGAGTGCTCGGAACTCGACTACTACGCCGGGCGCATCGAGTCCTTCTGGGACATCGTGGGGGACGGGTACAACACCTGGGAGCGGGAGTGCACGCTCAAGGACTGAAACGCGTTCTACGTTCTACGTTCTTGGGGGGGGCGACGGTGCGGCAGTTGGGTGACGGGGAGTGGCAATGTCAGTAGGTGTCGCTTGGGCTGGGCGAATATTATTCGCCCCTACAGTCGCCCGGCAGCGTCGCCAACCACGAACTCTACGTTCTACGTTCTTTGGGGGTGCCGGTGCGGCAGTTGGGTGACCGGGAGTGGCAATGTCAGTAGGTGCCGCTTGGGCTGGGCGAATATTATTCGCCCCTACAGTCGCCCGGCAGTGTCGCCAACCACGAACTCTACGTTCTACGTTCTTTGGGGGTGCCGGTGCGGCAGTTGGGTGACCGGGAGTGGCAATGTCAGTAGGTGCCGCTTGGGTTGGGCGAATATTATTCGCCCCTACAGTCGCCCGGTAGCGTCGCCAACCACGAACTCTACGTTCTACGTTCTTTGGGGGTGCCGGTGCGGCAGTTGGGTGACGGGGAGTGGCAGTGTCAGTAGGTGCCGCTTGGGCTGGGCGAATATTATTCGCCCCTACAGTCGCCCGGCAGCGTTGCCAACCACGAACTCTACGTCCTACGTTCTTTGGGGGTGCCGGTGCGGCAGTTGGGTGACCGGGAGTGGCAATGTCAGTAGGTGCCGCCTTGGGCTGGGCGAATATTATTCGCCCCTACAGTCGCCCGGCAGCGCCGCCAACCACGAACTCTACGTTCTACGTTCTTTGGGTGGCGACGGTGCGGCAGTTGGGTGGCCGGGAGTGGCAATATCAGTAGGTGCCGCCTTGGGCTGGGCGAATATTATTCGCCCCTACAGTCGCCCGGCAGCGCCGACGACTCCCCGATATAGGCGCCGTGATGTGGGGGGGCTCTCCTTACCATCTCCCGAGACACCAAACAACCTCCGCCCCTGTAGGGGCGAATAATCATTCGCCCTGCCCAACCCGCCACCATGACTGCACTCGCCACTTCGATTCCAGGAGCCCGAACTGCTTGAAAGACCTCGTCGCCATCGTCCGTAACCAACATCTCTTTGCTCCCGGCGAGACCGTGGTTGTGGCGGTCTCGGGGGGGGCTGATTCGGTGGCCCTCCTCGATATCATGACCCGGCTCGCGGACGAGCGCCTCAAGCTGATCGTCGCCCACCTGAACCACTGCCTGCGCGGCGCCGAGTCGGATACGGACGAGAAATTCGTGGCTGACCTCGCCACCCGCTACCGTCTCCCCTTCGTTGCCATCCGGGTCGACGTCGCATCGTTTGCCGCCGCCGAAGGACTTTCGCTCGAGGACGCCGGGCGCCAGGCGCGCTACGCCTTCTTCCACGAGGTGGCAAGGCGCCGTGGCGCCACCGGTATCGCGGTTGCCCATCACCTGGACGACCAGGCGGAGACGGTCCTGATCCGCCTGCTGCGGGGCGCAGGTGCCACCGGCCTGAGCGCCATGAAGCCCAGTGGGGCCAACCTGGTAAAGCGTCCGCTGCTCAAGGTGAGCCGCGAGGAGCTTGAGCTGTACTTGAACGGCCGCGGCTTAACCTGGCGTACCGACGAAACTAACTCCGACACCGCGATCCTGCGCAACAGCATCCGCCACGAACTGGTTCCCGTCCTCAAAAAGTACAACCCGAGGGTCACCGAACGGCTGGCCGCCACCGCGGAGATACTCGCCGCTGACGAGGAACTCCTGGATCACCTCACCGTCAGCTCCTTCGACCGGCTCGCCTCCTCGGCAAACGATGAGGTGGTTTTCGGCATCGAGGCGCTGCTTCAGGAGCACCGGGGGCTGCGACTGCGCCTGTATCGCCACGGGCTGCACGAGCTGCGCGGGGACCTGATGTGCATCGCGCTCACGCACCTCGAGGCGATCGATCGCCTCGCTTGTTCATGTCGACCCAACGCCGGCTTGAAGCTCCCCGGCGACCTCCGCGTCGAGCGTTGCTACGACAGGCTCAGCTTCACCTGTGCCGCACCGTCGGCTCCAATGCAATGGGAACAGGACGTGCCGGGCGAGGGGAGCTACCGACTGGAAAACGGGATGACGCTTACGGTGCGCCGGGTGGAGCGTCCCGACGACCTGGCAACCGGGTCGAAAAGGATCGTCCACCTCTCGGCGGACGCGGCGCCGTTTCCCTGGCTCGTGCGCCCCTTCACCCCCGGCGACCGTTTCACGCCGCTTGGCATGACTGGCTCGCAGAAGGTGAAGGAGCTTTTCATCAATGAAAAGCTCCCCCTTCATGAGCGCAGCCGGGTGCCGCTCGTTTTCAGCGAGGGGGAGATCGTCTGGGTGGCAGGGGTGAGAGTCGCACAGAAGGGACGGGTAACCTCCACGACTGGCGCGGTTTTACGAGTCGAAATTCTTGATATTACACCTTAAAGCTCTTGTCAACCTGCACCCTTTATGGTAATCCTTTTTACTCATTTGAACGCTTTTTTCTTCGTTCTCATAAGGAAGCCGGCAATGGCGACCGTTCAACCAAGCAACGCGCGCTCTATGTCGTGGTAAACCAGCGTCAGATCGTGTCTTTGCAGCATACCGATTGATCGGGAGGAAACTTGAATCAATTTTATAAGAACTTGGCGCTCTGGCTTGTTATCAGTCTGATGATGATCCTGTTGTTCAACCTGTTCAACAAGCCCAAGCCGACCCAGGAAAAACTGGACTACAGCGACTTCATCGAAGCGGTGGAAACCGGCAAGGTGAAGAACGTGAACCGCCCCGTGGCCTCCGTGGTCATCCAAGGTAACGAGATCCTCGGCAAGTTCGCCGACGGCAAGGAGTTCAGGACCTTCAAGCCGGCCGACGCCAACCTGACCGACAAGCTGATCGAGAAGAAGATCGCGGTCTCCGCCCGCCCCGAGGAGGAGCATTTCTCCTGGTTCTCGCTGCTGGTCTCCTGGTTCCCCATCATCTTCCTGGTCGCGGTCTGGATCTTCTTCATGCGCCAGATGCAGGGAGGCGGCGGCAAGGCGATGGCCTTTGGCAAGAGCCGTGCGAAGCTCCTCACCGAGGCCCAGGGTCGCATCACCTTCGAGGACGTGGCCGGCATCGAGGAGGCCAAGGACGAGCTGGAGGAGATCATCTCCTTCCTGAAGGATCCCAAGAAGTTCACCAAGCTCGGGGGCCGCATCCCGAAAGGGGTCCTGCTCATGGGCCCTCCGGGCACCGGCAAGACCCTCCTGGCCCGCGCCATCGCGGGTGAGGCCGGGGTTCCCTTCTTCTCCATCTCCGGTTCCGACTTCGTCGAGATGTTCGTCGGCGTGGGGGCCTCCCGCGTGCGTGACCTCTTCGTGCAGGGCAAGAAGAGCGCACCGTGCATCATCTTCATCGACGAGATCGACGCAGTCGGCCGTCACCGCGGCGCAGGGCTTGGCGGCGGTCACGACGAGCGCGAGCAGACCCTGAACCAGCTCCTGGTGGAGATGGACGGCTTCGAATCCAACGAGGGGGTCATCCTGATCGCGGCGACCAACCGCCCCGACGTCCTCGACCCGGCGCTGCTCCGCCCGGGCCGCTTCGACCGCCAGGTAGTGGTACCGCGTCCCGACGTGAAGGGGCGCGAGATGATCCTCAAGGTGCACACCAAGAAGACCCCGCTCGCACCGGACGTCGACCTCGGCGTGATCGCTCGCGGCACACCGGGCTTCTCCGGCGCCGACCTCTCCAACGTGGTCAACGAGGCAGCACTCCTCGCCGCCCGCAAGGAGAAGAGCATGGTCGAGATGATCGACTTCGACGACGCCAAGGACAAGGTCCTCATGGGGGTCGAGCGTCGCTCCATGGTCATCTCCGACGAGGAGAAGAAGAATACGGCCTACCACGAGGCGGGTCACACCCTGGTCGCGAAACTGATCCCGGGCGCCGACCCGGTGCACAAGGTCTCCATCATCCCGCGCGGTCGCGCCCTGGGCGTCACCATGCAGCTCCCGATCGAGGACAAGCACAGCTACTCCCGCGAGTCGCTGCTGGACCGCATCGCCGTCCTCCTGGGAGGCCGCGTTGCCGAGGAGATCATCTTCAACTCCATGACCACCGGCGCCGGCAACGACATCGAGCGCGCCACCGACATCGCCCGCAAGATGGTGTGCGAGTGGGGGATGAGCGAGAAGCTCGGCCCGGTTTCCTTCGGCAAGAAGGACGAGCAGATCTTCCTCGGCCGCGACATGGCACACCAGAAGAACTACTCCGAGGCGACCGCCATCGAGATCGACCACGAGATCAGGCTCATCGTCGAGCAGAACTACGCGCGAGTGCAGGAACTGTTGAAGGGGAACCTTGACTCCCTGCACCGCATCTCCCACGCGCTCATCGAGAAGGAAAACCTGACCGGCGAGGAGGTCGACCGCATCATCGAGGGCAAAGAGATCGCTTCCGAGCCTGTCGCAGCCGACTGATGATCAAGGCGCAGGAGTGGGAACTGTCCCGCCGCACCCTGTCCCTGGAGCGTCCGCAGATCATGGGCATTTTGAACGTGACTCCGGACTCCTTCTCGGACGGGGGGCGCTTCTTCTCCCTCGAGGCCGCCGTGGAGCGTGCCTGCGAGCTTGAGCGGGCGGGTGCCGACATCATAGATATCGGGGGCGAAAGCACCCGGCCCAACGCTCCCGCCGTCACCCTGCAGGAGGAACTGGACCGGGTGCTTCCCGTTATAGAGGCGCTGAAGGGCCGGATCACCGCTCCGATCTCCATCGATACCTACAAGGCCGGGGTTGCTGAGGCGGCCTGCGCCGCCGGGGCGGAGATCGTCAACGACGTCACCGGTCTCATGTTCGATCCCGAGATGGCCGCCGTGGTGGCGGCAGCCGATGCCGGAGTCGTGGTGATGCACACCCGGGGCATGCCCGACACCATGCAGAAGGACACGGGCTACGACGACCTGATCGCCGATGTCAGGGCGTACCTGGAAGAGTCGATCGCCCTGGCGAGGAAAGCGGGAGTTCCCGAGGCGCGGATAGTGATCGACCCGGGGCTTGGTTTCGGCAAGAGCGTCCAGGGGAACCTGGAACTGATCAAGCGGCTCGAGGAGTTCCTGCCGCTGGGACGTCCCATACTGGTCGGTCCTTCCCGTAAGTCGTTCATCGGGGCCGTCACCGGCAGGGACGGGGTAGAGAGGGTATTTGGCACCGCTGCAGCGGTCGCTATGTCGATCGTGCACGGGGCCACCATCGTACGGGTGCATGACGTGGCTGCCATGAGGGACGTCGCCTTGATGACGCGGGCGCTCATGTAGCCGCACCCGGAAACCGGAAGCTCAGCTTCCCGACCGGTGCGGATGAATTCTTTCCTGCAAAACATAGGCATACTGCGGGACCTTCTGGACCTGTCGCTAGCGATACTGATCGTCTCCAGGCTGGCGCGACTGCTCAAGGGGGTGCTCGCGCTGCGCATCCTCGCCATCCTTTCGGGCCTCGTCGCCCTGCATCTTCTGGCGCGCTTCTTCTCCCTGCAGACCGTCCGGCTCATCGTCGACCTCATCCTCGCATCGTCCGTCGTGGGGCTCGCGGTCATCTTCCAGACCGACATCCGCAGGGCGTTCGCTACGCTGGCCAGAAGCCGCACCGAGAAGGACGTCGAGATGTCCGACGTGATCGACGAGCTGGTGTTCGCGGTGGCGGGACTGGCCCAGAAGAAGATCGGGGCGCTCATCGTGATCGAGCGGGCCATCTCCGTGGACAGCTACCTGGCGGTCGGCACCGATATCGACGCCAAGGTGACCAGCGAGCTGATCTCTTCGATCTTCCTGCCGTATTCGCCCATCCACGACGGCGCGGTGATCATACAGCACGGCAAGCTGACCAAGGCGGGGTGTTTCCTGCCGCTCACCCAGAACCTCGAGGTGAGCAAGAGCCTCGGGACCCGCCACCGCGCCGCCATCGGGCTCACCGAACTGGTCGACGCCGTGGTCGTGGTCGTTTCCGAGGAGACCGGCACCGCCTCGGTGATCGTGGCTGGCAAGAAGACCGATGTGATCGACATGCCCTCGCTGGGCAAGACCCTGCGCAGGCTGGTCGAGCCGAGGTGGCTTAAATGACGGCGCATGTCAAGGGACGCGAATGGCTCAAGGGGGTGAAGGTCCTCTCGGTGCTCCTGTCCGTGCTGATCTGGCTCAGCGTGATCCTGGAGCGTCCGGGCGAGATGCTGCTCGTGCTGCCCGTCAATCTGCACCGGATGCCGGCCGGGCTGAAGCTGGACGGGGCGGCCCCCGCCGAGGTCGAGGTGGTGGTGGCCGGGCCGCGCATTCTGCTGTTCCTGCTTCCCTTCCATCAGACCCGCTGCGACATAGACCTGGCGGGTGCGCAGCCGGGGCTGCAGCAGGTGTTGCTGAAAGAGGCCGAGTTCAACCTGGACCCGGAGATCAAGGTGGTACACGTGGCGCCGGCCACGGCGAGCTTCGTGCTGGCCGCCAGGGAGAAATAGTCACTTGCTTCTCTACCGGCTCTCCCTCCCGCTACGGGAGAGGGGAGACGAGTAACTGCAAACAAATCAATTAGAGGTGAAACTGATGAAGAAGCTTTTCGGTACCGACGGTGTCCGCGGAGTGGCCAACGTCTACCCGATGACGGCGGAGATGGCCATGCAGATCGGGCGCGCCGCCGCGTACATATTCAAAAACGGCAAGAAGCGTCACCGCATCGTGATCGGCAAGGACACCCGCCTCTCCGGCTACATGCTGGAGAGCGCCCTCATGGCCGGCATCTGCTCCATGGGAGTGGACGTCCTCCTGGTCGGCCCGCTGCCGACCCCCGGCATCGCCAACATCACCTCCTCGATGCGCGCCGACGCCGGCGTGGTCATCTCCGCCTCGCACAACCCCTTCGAGGACAACGGCATCAAGTTCTTCTCGCGCGACGGCTTCAAACTCCCCGACGAGACCGAGCTGATGATCGAGGAACTGATCTTCTCAAAGCGCATCGACTCCCTGCGCCCTACCGCGAAGGAGGTGGGGAAGGCCTACCGCATCGACGATGCCCAGGGGCGTTTCGTCGTCTTTTTGAAGAGCACCTTCCCCAAGGACCTCGACCTCTCCGGGCTGAAGATCGTGCTCGACTGCGCCAACGGCGCCGCCTACAAGGTGGCACCGGCGGTGTTCGAGGAGCTCGGGGCCGAGGTGATTTCTCTCGGCGTCAAGCCCAACGGCACCAACATCAACGCGGATTGCGGTTCGCTGCACCCCGAGGTGATGAGCGAGGCGGTGAAGCAGCACGGCGCCGACCTGGGGGTCGCCCTCGACGGTGACGCCGACCGCGTCATATTCGTGGACGAGTACGGCAACGTGGTGGACGGCGACAAGATCATGGCCATTTGCGCCACCGAGATGCTGCGGCAGGGGACTCTGAACAAGAACACCCTGGTCGCCACGGTGATGAGCAACATGGGGCTCGACATCGCCATGAAGCGTGCCGGCGGCGAGGTGATCAAGACCGCCGTTGGTGACCGCTACGTCGTCGAAGAGATGCTGAAGGGGGGCTACAACCTCGGGGGCGAGCAGTCCGGGCACATGATCTTCCTGGACCACAACACTACCGGAGACGGCATCCTCTCCGCGCTGCAGGTGCTCGCCATCATGCAGCGCCGCCAAAAGCGCCTCTCCGAGCTCGCCCTGGTGATGCACTCCCTGCCGCAGGTGCTGGTCAACGTGCGTCTGCCGCAGAAGACCGACGTGATGCAGATCCCCGAGGTAGCCAAGGTGATCAACGACGTCGAGGAGAAGTTGAAAGGGGAGGGGAGGGTGCTGATCCGCTGGTCCGGCACCGAACCGCTCCTGCGCATCATGCTGGAAGGCAACGACGAGGCGACTATCCGCAATTGGGCCAACGAGATCGCGCAGACCGCGTCCGATGCCCTGGGAGGTGAGAACCGTGGCTAGACTGGGAGTCAATATCGACCATGTGGCAACCCTGCGCAATGCGCGCGGTGGGGTCGAGCCGGATCCGGTGGCTGCCGCCGCCATCGCCGAACTGGCCGGTGCCGACCAGATCACCATTCACCTACGCGAGGACCGCAGGCACATCCAGGACCGCGACCTGAAGATCCTGCGCCAGACCGTGAAGACCAGGCTGAACCTGGAGATGGCTGCCACCGACGAGATGGTCGCCATCGCGTTGGCGGTTAAGCCGGAATGCTGCACCCTGGTCCCGGAGAAGAGGGCGGAGCTGACCACGGAGGGGGGACTCGACGTCAGGATCCACCAGGAAGCGCTCAAGGTCGCCATCGAGAAGCTGCAGGCGGGGGGGATCATCGTCAGTCTGTTCATCGATCCGGACCCGGACCAGATCAAGGCGGCCAACAAGATCGGCACCGATTACATCGAGATCCACACCGGTTCCTTCTCCGACGCCCCCACCTGGAAGGAAGAGAACCTGGAGCTGATCAAGATCGAGAACGCGGTGAAACTGGCCAGGAAGCTCGACATCGGGGTCAATGCCGGGCACGGCCTGAATTACACCAACGTGAAGAAAGTGGCGGCCATTGGCGGCATCGAGGAGTTCAACATCGGCCACTCCATCATGTCCCGGGCCATCCTGGTCGGCCTTGACCGCGCCGTGCGCGACATGTCCGAACTGGTACGCTACGCCTAAGGCAACCTAAGGGGACAGGCACCTGAGGAGCCGGTCCCCAACAGATCAACTAAAGGAGATGGAGATGGCGAGAGCTACAGCACGTCACATATTGGTGGCGACCGAGGAAGCCTGCGTTGCCTTGAAGAGCCGTATCGAAGCGGGAGAGGAGTTCGGGGAGGTGGCGCGCGCCAATTCCCTCTGCCCTTCGGGGAACCAGGGGGGACGTCTGGGCGAGTTCGGCCCCGGCCAGATGGTCGCCGAGTTCGACAAGGTGGTTTTCAGCGGCGAGGTCGGCAAGGTGCTCGGCCCGGTGAAGACCCAGTTCGGCTACCACCTGATCGAGGTGATGAGCCGCAAGGACTAGAAACCTCGCCCAAAGAACGTAAAAGGGGAAGCAATGGCGGAAAACAAAGACAAGCAGTCCCTGGTCAGCCTCATCTTCAGTGCTCCTTTCCTGCTCGGCCTGGTCGGCGTGGGGTGCATGGTCTACGGAGTGGCCGAAGGGTTCAAGGTCATGCAGTTCTTCTTCGGGGTCTGCATCGTGCTGGGTAGCGTCGGTCTGTACTTCATCAGGAAAAAGGACTGGGACGCGCATTGGGCCGAGATGGATCAGGCCAGGCAGGCCCAGGAGAAACGGCTGGCCGAAGAGGCGGATAAGAAGAAATAGCGGCCGCAAGGCCAGGTGAAAATAGAAAAGGCGGGGGATGCGTTCCCCCGCCTTTTTTTATGGTTGCCGATCGGTAGTTGTTTCCGCACGCGTGGTGGCATCTCCCTCACCCGCCCTTCGGGCACCCTCTCCCGGAGGGAGAGGGGATAGAAGCAAGGAAGCGTGTGAGGGGTGCCCATCCTCCCTCTCCCGGTGCCCATCCTCCCTCTCCCGGGAGAGAGGGGATAGAAGCTATGGAGCGTGTGATGTGAGGGGGGCTGTCCATCCTCCCTCTCCCTCTGGGAGAGGGTAGGGGTGAGGGATAGAGCGCTATCCTGCTTTAATGCGCCGCGCCGGGGGGAAGGTGCTTCTGCGGCTTCTTCAACAGAAGCAGCAGCGGAATGATCACGACGAAGGCGATCCCGACGATGAAAAAGATACGGTTGTAGGAGAGCATGTAGGCCTGCCTGACGACCTTGCCGTAGATGATGGCGAAGGCTCCCTTTTCCGCTGCCATCTGGTCCATGCCGCGCCCCATCAGGGCCCCCTTCAGCATGGCGATCTGCGACTGCGCCTGCGGGTTGTACGGATTCACGTGGGCAACCAGGCTGGTCTGGTAGAACTGCGAGTAGCGCGCCAGCAGCGTGGCGGAAATGGCGATGCCGACGCTGCCGCCGATATTCCTCAGCAGGCTGAAAATCCCGGTAGCGTTCCCCATCTCCTCCTTGGAAATGGTGGCCAGGGTCACCGTGGTGAGCGGCACGAAGATCATGGCCAGCCCGATGCCGAGCACCACGCGCGGCCAGACGAAGTCCGGGTAGGCGGCCTCCAGGGTGAACCCCTGCATGATGTGCATGGAGTAGGCGGCGATGATAAGCCCGGTGAAGACGACCTTCCTGCCGTCGTAGCGCTGGATGATCGCCCCTACAAACGGCATGCAGATGAGGGTGGCGATCCCCCCCGGCGCGAGGACCATGCCGGCCATGGTGGCGTTGTACCCCATGAGCGTCTGCAGGAAGAGGGGTATCAGCATGATCGAGCTGTACAGGCAGAAGCCGACGGCGAACATCACCAGGTTGCCGGCGGAGAAGGAGACGTTCTTGAACAGGCGCAGGTTCACGATCGGATGCGGGTGGGTGAGTTCGACGTAGACCAGCGCCGCCAGCGAGACGGCGGTGAGCACCGAGCAGGCGACGATGAAGCCGGAATTGAACCAGTCATCCTGCTGTCCCTTGTCCAGCACGATCTGCAGCGCTCCGAGCCCCACCGTCAAAAGCGCCAGGCCCCAATAGTCGATGCTGACCTTGCCCCGCTTCAGGTAGCTCGGGTCGTAGATGAAGAAGGTGGCCATGACCACGGCGATGATGCCGATCGGGATGTTGATGTAGAAGATCCAGCGCCAGCTCATGTTGTCGGTGATCCACCCCCCAAGGGCCGGGCCGATGATGGGGCCGAACATGGCGCCGACGCCGAAGATCGCCATCGCCATCCCCTGCTGGTAGGGGGGGAAGGTTTCCATCATGATCGCCTGGCTCATCGGGATCAGCGCGCCGCCGGCTGCTCCCTGGAGCACCCTGAAGAAGATGAGCAGCCCAAGCGAGGGAGCGGCGCCGCACATGAGGGAAGCGAGGGTGAAGAGGGTGATGCAGGTTATCAGGAAGCGCTTGCGGCCGAACATGCGCGCCAGCCACCCGGTCATGGGGAGCACGACGGCGTTGCTCACCAGGTAGGAGGTGAGCACCCAGGTGATCTCGTCGGTCCCGGCGTTGAGGCTTCCCTGCATGTGCGGGAGCGCAACGTTGGCCACCGAGGTGTCGACGATCTCCATGATGGCGGGAAGCATCACCGTGATGGTGATCAGCCACTTGTTGATGTTTTTTTCTTCAGAAGTCTTCATCTAACCGCCAGAGGATGTTCACCCTGTTCATGCCCCTACTGCCCGAACCCGACCACCTGCCCGAAGGTCTTCCCGGTGAGAATGGTCGGGACGACGCTCATGCCGACGCGCAGCAGATGCTCGGGGTCGCTCTTCCTGTCGATGGCGATGCGCACCGGTATCCTCTGGGTCACCTTCACGTAGTTGCCGGTGGCGTTTTCAGGGGGGAGCAGTGAGAAGGCCGCTCCGGTACCCGCCATGAGGCTCTCGACCTTCCCGGTGAAGTGGCGGCCGGGACAGCCGTCCACGGTGAAGTCGACCTCCTGTCCCGGACGCACGTTGGTCAACTGGCTCTCCTTGTAGTTCGCCGTGATCCAGGCGTCCTCCAGGGGGACGATTGCCATGAGCGCCTGCCCGGGCTGCACGTAGTTCCCCACCTCCACCCCTTTCCTGGTCACGTAGCCGTCGCTGGGAGCCACGATCCGGGTGTAGGAGAGATTGAGCTTCGCGGTCTCCAAATCCCCCTGCTTCTGCGCGACCCGGGCGTCCTTTGAACCGCTGCCGGACATGCCGATCATGGCCTTGGCGCGATTCTCCGATTCCTGCGCTTCCCTGACCTGGGCCTGGGCCACCTTCTGCGCGGTCCGGGCGCGGTCCAACTGCTCCCTGGGAATGACTTCCTTCGCGTAGAGCGCCTCGGCGCGCTTCAGGTCGAGGTTCGCCTGGTCCAGGCGGGCAGCGGCGAGCCCCACGTTGGCGCGCGCACTCTCCACCTCCGCGTAGTCGCCGGAGGTTTCGTTCTTGGCCATCTCCAGGGAGGCGGCAGCGCTCTTCAGTCGTGCCTGGTAGTCGCCCGGGTCCAGTTCGACCAGGAGATCCCCCTTGTGCACGAACTGGTTGTCCACCACGGCGATCCGCTGCACAAGGGCCGGGACCCGGCTGGCGACCGAGTGGACGTGGGCCTCTACGAAGGCGTTGTCGGTCTCTATGTGGGTTTTGCTGCGCACCCACTGGCGGACGCCGAAGAGGGAGCCGACCAGTATGAGTATCAAAAGGACGATGCCGCCGCGCTGCTTCTTGCTCAGTCCGCCCTTTGCGGGTGCCGTTGTCGGTTCAGTTGTTTCATCTGCCATGTGCGTATCTCCGGTACCGGGTGCGGCCGAGCATCGGGTCGCAGTCCCGTCGATGGTGTTGGTGGGGCGGTTACAGCTCGCCAGTCGCCCTCTTGACCCTGGCTGCGGCGACCTGGAGGTCGAACACGCTGCGGTAGTAGTCGGTCCTGGTTTTGGTCAGCAGCGTCTGGGCATCCACCACTTCGGTCGCAGTGCCGACGTGCTCCTGGTAGCGGTCCTTGGTGATGCGCAGGTTCTCAACCCCCTGGGTGATGGCCTTCTCGGCGACCTTGATCCGGGCGTCGGCGACCTTCAGATCGTTCACTGCCATGGCGTATTCGAGCCTCGTCCTATCCTCCAGATCCCTCAGTCTCTCCTCATCCCTGGAACGGGCCTGGACCGCCTGCCTCACCCTTGCTGCGGAAGCGGGGCCATCGAAGAGGTTCACCTTGAAGCCGACGGTCACCGCTGTGATGGCCTGTTCGCGTACCTTGCTGTTGGAGAGGTAGTCCACGCCCAGCTTGGCGAAGAATTCGGGGTAGTGGCTGGTCTTGGCCTCCGTGACGGCGAACTCGTCTGCGCCGAGGAGAGCCTTCTGCGCGGCGATTTCCCCCCGACTGGAGAGGTCGGGTTGAGCGCTCGTACTCGGCAGTTGCGGGAGTTGCGACTCGTCCTTCAGTTCGGCCCGGAAACCGGGTGCCGCGCCGGTGAGGTAGTTCAGGAGCAGCCAACCGTTCTCCACCTCGTTCTGCGCACTAAGGACGTTCTGGCGGCTGGAGGCGACGCGCACCTCCGCCTGCAGCAGGTCGTTCCTGGTGACCACCCCCTCGTCGAAGAGCGCCTGGGCCGTCTTCTGGTGCGATTCCATCTGCACCACCTCGTCTGAGGCGGCCTGCACCAGTTTCTGCGCGGTCATGATCCCGTAGTACGCCTGCACGACCTGCAGGAAGAGCTCCTGCTCGTTCCCCGAATAGGAGTAACGCGCTGCCTCGCCGCGCATCCTGGCGATACCCTCGTTGGCCCTGGTGCGGCCGAAGTCGTACAGGGTCTGGTAGACGCTGAAGTTGAAGAAGGGATAGCGAGGGTCCTGGGTCTCCTGGGAGTTGGTCCCGAACTTGAAAGCCTGGGCCTTGGCCTGGGCGACGTAGCCCCCTTGCAGGTCGATGCGTGGCAGTCTCGTGGAGCGGGCCACGTTCACCTGCTCGCGGGCGATCTCCACCTCGTGCGAGGCCGATTTGAGCCCTTGGCTGGTGGCGGCGGCGCGGTCGAGGGCCTCCCTGAGGGTGAGGGTCTGGGCATGGGCCGTGTTGGCTTCCCCACAGCAGAGCAGAGCCAGCAGAACAATGACTAAATGCATGAAAGCTCCAAAATCTAATTGCGGATCTTTTCCAGCAGGGATTTCAAGGTCTCCACCTCCTGCGGCTCGAGCTTGGCGATGAACATCTCCTGGGCCCGCAAGGCGAGGGGGGCCAGGAGCGGTTCCAGTGCCTTCCCCTTTTCGGTGAGGCAGATACGGTAGGCGCGGCGGTCGACCGGGTCGGTCTTTCGGACCACCAACCCCTCCTTTTCGAGCCGGTCGATGAGACCGCCCATAGTGGTACGGTCTATCTGGCTTTTTGCTGAAAGCAGCGCCTGGCTGAGGCCGTCCTCCCGCCAGAGAAAGCCAAGAAGGCCGAACTGCTGCGGGGTAAGGTCGTGTTCCTCGAAGTGTTCCTTGAAGATGAGGCAGGCACGCTGGTATGCCTTCGCCAACAGGAATCCGACCGTCTTTTCGATATCGATGGGGGGGGACTTCGTTTCGTCCATGGCTCTTCCCTCGTAACGGTTGCTGCTTAACGGCATGATTTGCCGTGCAAAATGAACCTGCGGCAGGGTGATCATTATGCATATAATCAGTATGCTGTCAATAACCCAAACCGGGCCTGCACAGCCGGACCAAGACCGTGGTCGAGGCTGCTGCACGGTGTTTCAGCATACTGATAAATATGCCTCTTATCTTAGTGGTTTTTTAGCAGAGCGGTGTGATGTTCGGTTAAAAAGTCTGATACCATTACAGCCGTCGCACGGCTCTTCTTTTGCCGAGCCGGAACAACTGTGACAACGGAGATCGCAATGCCAAAGATCGACTACCTGAAACAGTTAAAGCATCTCTACGCCCCTTCCGCAAAGCAGGTGGAGATTGTCGAGGTACCGGCCCTGAACTACCTCATGGTCGACGGTGCAGGCGACCCGAATACCTCGCTGGCTTTCAAGGAGGCAGTGGAAGCGCTGTTCACGCTTTCCTACACGCTCAAGTTCATGGTCAAGAAGGGACCCCGTGCCATTGATTACCGAGTGCTGCCGCTCCAGGCTCTCTGGTGGGCAGACGATATGTCTGCATTCATCACGGGGGACAAGGGAGCCTGGAAATGGACTGCAATGATCATGCAGCCCGAGCTTGTCACCCCGACATCGGTAGAAGAGGCCGCGCAAGAGGTGCAGCGGAAGAAGAAGGTTGCAGCCCTGCCTCGGGTGCGGCTTGAGGCCCTCGAAGAGGGGAGAGTCGCTCAGATCATGCACGTCGGCCCGTTCTCTGAAGAAGGGCCTACCATCGAGAAGGTTCATGCCTTTATCGAGAGTTGTGGCAGTAGGAGGGTGGGCAAGCACCACGAGATTTATCTCAGCGACATGCGCCGGGCTGCGCCGGAGAAATGGAAAACGATCGTCAGGCAGCCGATGGCATGATGGAAGGTGAAGTAAAGCCAGTTTCTGAAGCGGAGGGAAGTATGAAAGTATTTCAGCGGCTGATCGTAGCAGTGATGCTGTTTCTGTTAACCGGCTGCTTTCAGGTCAGTACGGTGGTTCGCGTTAATCCCGACGGGAGCGGCACGGTTGAAGAAACCATGCTGCTGAGCAAAAAGGTGCTCGCCAAGCTTGACGAAGCCATGCGCGGCCTGGGTGGCGGCGCCGGCAAGAGCAACCCCTTCGATGTGTTCCAACCCGACGCCCTCAGGAAACAGGCGCAAGCTATGGGGAAGGGGGTAACGTACCATTCCGGTAAGAGTGTGGAGACCCCTGAGTACAAGGGATACCAGGCAACCTATAATTTCAGGGATATCAACGCCCTGAAGCTTCCGCACCGAAAGAACAGCGGTTTCGGTGCAGGCGGAGCCGGCAGTGAGCCGGGCACCCCCTTCGTCAGCTTCCACTTCAAGAAGGGAGCGACGTCGACTCTGACCATGGTTTTCGCCAAGTCACAAAACTCTGCCATTGTCCATGCAGCGCCGTCCCCGGCCCAATCCGAAAAAGTGACCGTCGTTGCTGAAAATCCTCCTGAAGTTTTCACTCCCCCCTTGCAGACCGCTTCGGATGTGGAGGATGCCCCGGAAATCTACTCTCCCCCCGGTCAACCAGACGAGAAGACGAGGGAGCTTGTTGAAATGTTCATGGGGATGAAGTTCAGTCTCGCGGTCGAGGTGAATGGCACTATACTCAGCACGGACGCGACTCATCGCGACGGCAACCGTCTCACCGTTTTCGAGATGGATATGGCCCGGCTTGGCAGCACTGAACCGTCCGACCTGGAAAAACTGCGTCAGATGCGCTTCGAGTCTCTCGATGAAATAAGGGAAGCAGTGAAGGCGATCCCTGGTATCAAGTTGGAGCTGAAGGACGAAATGACCGTGGTGTTCACGAAAAATCAGAAGTGACAGAGATAGCCCTGCCTGCTTCAGTCGACTACTGCCCGCCTGCTGGGCTTAATTAGCGTTCTTTACTTTTGCGGCGCCGATGTTATCTTGTAACGGGCTGGAAATCTTCATTTCTGCTCCTGTTCAGGAGGTCGGCATGCGGATATTGATCGCAGAAGACGACCCGACCATACGGCAGATGATGGTTACACTGCTGTCGCGGCTGGGCCACGACTGTCTGGGTGTCGACAACGGGCGCGAAGCCGTGGGAAAGTGGGAGCAGGACGGTTTCGATTTTATTTTCATGGATGTACAGATGCCCGGGATGGACGGACTGAGCGCCACAAAGATCATCAGAGGGAAGGAAGCGGTAAAAGGAGGGCATATCCCGATCATCGCCCTCACTGCCCATGCCCTTGAGGAAGACAGGCAGCAATGCCTTGATGCCGGGATGGACAACTACCTCTCCAAGCCGTTAAACCTCGATTTACTGCTGTCATTTCTGGAACAGGACTACCCGCCGCAAACGAAGTGACCCTCCCAAGTTACCTCCACCACGTTACTCACCAACTTTCATTCACTTCCTCTTCAGCGGCACAGTCCGTAACGCGTCGTATTCCAGGCGCTAAAGTGGCGGTCGGCGCCCCTCGACTCTCCGGGGGAGGGACGCCTCGGCAAATCACCTGGAAAGCATACTCTTTCGCCGCACCTGGTTTTTGTCCGACAGGGACTCCGTGAGGTGTGTCTCCGGCTTCGGGCGACAAGGTTCCATGTCACCGCGGTTTAATTTGCCGTTCATTATGGTATGTTAACGTGGCTTGATACTCGTGGTTTCTTGCAGGGCACAGAGGTAATTCGCATGAGTAAAGATGGCGCGAATGACATGGATTCCAGTCGCTTGCAAAACTTTGATCGGCTCCAGGAGCAGATCTTCCCCGAACAGGTTCAGCAACTGTACCGGCTTGCGCCTGCTGGACTGCTGGCGACGGCCGTGAACTCAGTGCTGGTTTTTTTCGTGCTGAAGGACGTTATGCGGCTAGGCCACCTGGTCATCTGGTTGACGATGATCCTCGCGGTCACGCTCTCGCGAGCCTTTCTCATCTTCGGCTACCTGAAAAGTAGACGCGAGCCGTCGCAGGCTCGTCTTTGGGCCAACAGGTTCCTGGTCGGGCTTTTGATGACAGGCGGGTGCTGGGGGAGCATCGGGGCGCTTCCCTATACCAACGGGGAACTGGCGCACCAGGTATTCCTCGCCTTCGTGCTCGGTGGCATGGCTGCCGGGGCATCGTCGACTTTCGCAACGGTGCGGCTTGCTTTCCCCGCGTTCGCGGTCCCGACCCTCACGCCTCTGGCCCTGCACTTCGTCCTGATGAACGACACCTTCCACTTTGTCATGGCCGCCATGGTCGTCCTGTTCGGCGCGTTGCTGTGGCGGATTTCATTGCATAACTACGGGATCAACCGCACTTCGCTGCTGCTTCGATACGAGAACAGGGAGGTTATAGAGACGCTGGAGCGCTCCAAGGAACAGGTGGAGCAACTGAACGTGCAACTGATTGGCGAGATCGCCGCCAGGCGCATCGCCGAGGAGGAGCTCAGGAGTCAACAGGAACAGCTCGAACAAGAGGTGAAGGACAGGACCGCGGCCCTGAGAGAGAGCAACGAGCTGTTGCTGCTTGAGATCGAGGAGAGGAAACAGTACGAGGCTGCCCTGCTGGAGACCGGGAAGCGCCTGGCCGTCGCTCAGAAAAACGCGGAGGCCGCCAACCGGGCCAAGACCGAGTTTCTGGCCAACATGAGCCACGAGATGCGTACGCCGCTTGCGGGGGCGCTGGGGATGATGAAGCTGGTTCTGGACATGGATATCGGAGCTGAGGAGCGAAACCTGCTCGAGATGGCGAAGCGCTCTGCAGATTCGCTGGTGAGGATCATCTCGGACGTCCTCGACTTTTCGCGTATGGAAGCCGGCATGATGACCTTCGAGCACAAACATTTTTCGCTTCAGGGAGTAGTGAAGTCGGCGCTGGAAGTTGTCTGCGTGGTGGCTGAAGAAAAGAGGCTGCGCCTGATTTCAGAGATCACCCCGACGCTGCCTGAAGTGATAACCGGCGACGAGGGGAGGCTGCGGCAGGTGCTGGTGAATCTGCTGGGAAACGCGCTGAAGTTTACGGAGCAGGGCGAGATAGAGCTGAAGGTGAGCCCCGCGGGAGCGGCGGGGGAGGAGGGGATGATCCTTTTCTCGGTGCGCGATACCGGGATCGGCATTCCGGATGACCAGCTGGAGAGGATCTTCGGCAGGTTCACCCAGGTCGATTCGTCCCTGACCCGGCGGCACGGGGGGACCGGGCTTGGGCTTGCTCTTACCCGCCAGATCGTCGAAAAACTGGGGGGACGGATCTGGGCTGAAAGTTGCGAAGGCGCAGGAAGCACCTTCTATTTCACTCTTCCTATGCTACTGCCAGCCCATGAAGAGAAGCCTCGCTGAAGTCGCCCCGCCTGCGTGATCACGCCTTCCGCGGTAGGCGCCCCTTTTGATACTTACCTTGCGTGGCACTACCTGCCACCCTTCATTATTGTCCAGCCTAGCGCATGGCAATCTTTTGCCGACTGCTCCCCTGATTTTCCCTCGGCGCCACCTTCTGCTGGGGGGGCTGTTTGAAAGGGGGGAGGCGATACAGTCTCTGGTACATCTGCATGCTGCTCACCACTTTCTTCACGTATTCGCGTGTTTCCCTGAAGGGGATGCTTTCCACGAACTCGTCCTCGGGAAGGTCGCCGTAGCCTTTCTGCCAGCGCTTCACGTTCCCCGAGCCCGCGTTGTAGGCAGCGACGGCCAGGGTGAGGTTCCTGCCGTACAGCTCAAGCAGGTCCTTCAGATGCTGCGTCCCCAGCTTGATGTTCAGGTCGGGGGTGGTGAGCCGCTTGGAATCACCCTTGGACATCGCCTCGGCGGTGGAGGGCATGATCTGCATCAGGCCGACGGCGCCCACGGGCGAGAGGGCGGCCGGGAAATAGTTGCTCTCGGTACGCATCACCGCGTACACCAGGCTCTCCGGGACCGCGTGCGCTGCCGCATTCTTGGCGACATCGTCGCGGAAGGCGAGCGGGTAGGTCACGCCGAGGAGGGTGGCGCTGTCCTTGTCGCCGCGCCTGGGCTTTTCGTTGGCCATGGTATGGTAGGCGCCGTTGTAGTTGCCCATCTCCAGGTACAGCCTGGCGATCCCAGCCGGGTTCTTCCCCTTCTTAGAAAGAGAAAGTTCGCGGGCGGCCTCCTCGTAGAGCCCAAGGGTGATCAGCGCCTTTTCGCGCTCGAAGCCGGACGGCAGGGGGAGCAGCTCCGCCATGTTCTTCGGGGGCTGCGGCAGCGCGTCTCCCGCTTGGAACTGGTTGCTGATCAACGCATAGTATCCGGTCGGGAATTCTGAGGCCAGGGCGGTCAATGCCGCTTGCGCCCCTTTGTCGTCGCCGGTCAGGGTGAGAGTCTTCGCCAGCCAGTACAGGGCCTTGTCTCGGAGGTCCTCCCGCTCGGCCAGCTTCCTGAACTGTGCGGCCGCCTCCTGGTAGTCACGGGCCTGGTAGCTGCACCAGGCGGCCTCCCACACGACGTTGCCGTTTTTCTGGCTGGGCGCCATGACAAGGTACTTCTTGAACAGCGGCACCGCCTCGCTCCAGAGTCTTTGGAAGCGTTTCAGGTAGGCGGCCTCGAGCATCGCCTCCTGGGCCACGACGCCCCCCTTGGGGTCCTGGGCCAGCTTCAGGAAGAGCTGGAAGGCCTCGTCGCCCTTGCCCGATTTGTCCAAGGTCCGCGCCAGCCAGAGATCGGCCTCGGCGTTTGCCGGTAACGAGCTGAAGGTGCTTTGGGCCTGCTGGTACCGCTTCGACTTGTACAGTGCCTGCCCCTTCTTGAACTTCACCTTGCGGACGAACTCCTCGCTTTCGCCGCTCAACGGAATCTCGGCCAGGGCCTCCGCCGCCTTCAGGTGGCGACCCAGGTCGTAGAGGGTGCCGGCACGCTTGAAGAGCTCGGCGCCGCTGTAGGGTTCGGCCTTGATGCCCGCCGCAGCGAGGTTCTGAAGCTCGATCGCTGCCTTGTCGGCGTAGGGGGAGGCGGGGTAGACCAGGTAGATGTTGCGCAGCACGGCCGCGGCAGCTGTTGTGTCGCCGAGCTTCATCCTGCAGAGTGCGGAACCGAAGATGGCCGAGATGGAGTCGTTGCCGGAGGGGTAGCGCTCGACGAAGGTGGCGTAGCTTTGCTGCGCTTCTTTGGGGTAGCCTGCCGCCGCAAGGGTGTCGGCGTAGAGGATAAGGGCCTGGCGCGCCAGGCGGCTGTCGGCGTGCTCCTTGAGCAGTTTGTACAGGGGGGGGAGAGCCTGGTCGTGGCGCTGCAGTTTGGAAAGTGCGAGCCCCTGGTAGTAGAGCGCATAATCGGCCAGCAGCGGGTATCCCTCGGCTGCGGCGGGGAGCTGCGCTGCTGCCTCTTCCCACTGTTCCATCTTGGCGGCGGCCATCCCGGCCATGAAGGAGCGAAGCGCCGGGTCGTTGATGGAAAGGGCAGCCTCGCGGGCGCCACGGAAATCCTTGACTTGCATGCGCTGGGCTGCTGCGCTGAGCGAGACGTCGGGCTTGTTGAGGTTGACGGCTGAGGCGGGAAGGGTGGCGTACAACACGATCGCTGCTGCTGCAATGGTACGGCAAAACATGGCTACTCCCTGTCGTTGCAAAGGCTAACCCCGTATTTGTACCGAACCGGAGCGCAAAAGGCAATTCAAAAGCAACCGTTGCAATGCATGATCTTCCGGTAATCCCCTCTCCCCGGGTCAATCCCACTCCAGTCCCTCTCCCGCTGGGGTAGTCCCTTTCCCCGGGTTAGTCCCTCTCCCCTTGGGAGAGGGTGCCCGGAGGGCGGGTGAGGGGTCGTGCCGGCTGCTGTCATGTCGCCCCTGGCGGCTCCCTCACCCTGACCCTCTCCCGACGGGAGAGGGGATGTGGACCCCGGTAATCCCTCTCCCCACGCGAGAGGGGATGTGGACCCGCTTGGCGGAATACTCTGTCTTCAGGGAAGTAATTGATTCATTGCTTTTCCCGCCTCTCCTTGACTTTCTATCGACCCTTCTGCATTATCCAACGATGTTGATATCACTATTGTTCCCGAAAAGGTTCTTCTATGCGCAAAGGTAAAGACGCGATCCTGAGGCTGCTCGGCAAGGGGGAGCCGGTACCCTACCGGCAGATGCTCAAGGCCCTCAACGTATCCCGGCACGAGCGAGGGCGCCTGGACGACATGCTCGATTACCTGGTCGAGACCGGGGAGATCGCCAAGCTTCCCGGCCGCATCTACACCGTGGCCGGTGCCAGTGACACCCTGCGCGGCAAGCTTTCCACCCACCGGGACGGCTACGGCTTCGTCATGCCCGTGGATGGCGGCGAGGACCTCTTCGTCCCGGCGCGCTACCTCTCGGAATACATGAACGGGGACATCGTCGAGGCGCAGGTCGTGTCGACCAGGCGCGACGGCAAGAGGGAAGGGCGCATCACGGCGCTCGTGCAGCGCGGCGTCACCGAGATCGTCGGGCGCTTCGAGGCGGTCGGCAAGGCGGGACGGGTGATCCCGGACGATCCAAAGCTCGGGCGCGACCTGTTCGTCACCCCGGGACCGTCCGGCGGCGCCTCCAAGGCGAAGGACGGCCAGATCGTTCTGGCCCAGATCACCTCGTACCCTTCGGGTGCCCGTCCCCTCGAGGGGCGCATCGTCGAGGTCTTGGGCGAGGCCAACGACCCGGAGGTGGAAGCCCTCACCGTGATCAAGAAGTACGAACTCCCCCACGTCTTCGACGAGAAGGTGATGGCCGAGGCGGAAAATCAGCCCCAGGAGGTGACCGAGGAGGCGCGGCAGGGACGCGTCGACCTGCGCGACCGGCTGACGGTTACCATAGACGGCGAGACCGCGCGCGACTTCGACGACGCGGTTTCCGTTGCGCGCGAGGGGGACAAGATCCGGCTCTGGGTCTCCATCGCCGACGTGTCGCACTACGTCGCCGAAGGCTCTCGACTGGATACCGAGGCATACCTGCGCGGGACCTCGGTCTATTTCCCGGACCGCTGCATCCCCATGCTCCCCGAACAGCTCTCCAACGGCATCTGCTCGCTTAACCCCCAGGTGGAGCGCCTCACCATGACCGCCGAGATGCTCTTCGACTCGGCCGGGGCCCGGGTGGACCAGAAGTTCTACACCAGCGTGATCAAGAGCGCGGCGCGGCTCACCTATACCACGGTGAAGAAGATACTGGTGGACCAGGACGCCGAGGCGATCGAGGCGAACCGGCACCTGGTCGCCGATCTCAAGGTGATGGAGGAGCTGTCGCTCCGGCTTAACGCGGTGCGGGCGGGGAGGGGGAGCATCGACTTCGACCTCCCGGAACCGCAGATCATTCTGGACCTGCAGGGGGAGACCACGGCCATCGTGCGCGCGGAGAGGAACCTCGCGCATCGGATCATCGAGGAGTTCATGCTTGCGGCCAACGAGGCCGTCGCGCACTTCCTCGAGTCGACGCCGGTCCCCTCGCTGTACCGGGTGCACGAGAACCCCGACCCGGTCAAGCTGCAGGACCTCTCCGAGTTCGTCTTCGGCTTCGGTTACACCCTCGCGGTGCTGGACGAGAAGGTGAACCCGGCCGCCCTGCAGAAGCTGCTGGCCGAGGTGGCGGGAAAACCGGAGGAGCGGCTCATCAACGAGGTGCTTTTGCGCTGCATGAAGCAGGCCCGCTACAGCGCCGAGAATCTCGGCCACTTCGGCCTGGCCGCCTCGTCCTACACCCATTTCACCTCCCCCATAAGGCGCTACCCGGACCTCGTGGTGCACCGCATCCTCAAGCGGGTGCTCTCCGGGAAGATGAAGGGGGTGGACAAGGACCGCCTGGAGGCGCGACTCCCGGAGACAGCCCTGCACACCAGCAAGCGGGAGCGCGTCGCCATGGAGGCGGAGCGCGAGATGGTCGACCTGAAGAAGATGCAGTTCATGCGCGACAAGATCGGGGAGGAGTACGACGGCTACATCACCGGCGTCGCCCCCTTCGGCCTCTTCGTCGAACTCGTCGATCTCTTCGTCGAGGGGATGGTCCCGGTCGCCACGCTCCCCCAGGACTATTACGTGCACCTTGAGAAGAGCCATGCCCTGGTGGGGGAACGAAGCCGGGCCATGTACCGCATCGCCGACAAGATCAGGGTGAAGGTGGCCGCGGTTAACGAGCCGCGCAAGCAGGTGGAATTCGCGCTGGTCGGCACCCTGGAAAAGCGTCCCATCGAGCCGATCGCCGACGTGCGCAACGCCTACCAGCGCATCCCGATCAAGGGTAAACGCCCCAAATCCAGACGGCGCTGAAAGCTGTTGCGCTGCCTTTCTTCGCTGTGGTATAGAATTAGTTTGGCTCTACCCCGGCATTAATTAGGAGAAACGCGTTTTATGGTTGAAGAAAAGGTACTGCCGTTCATGGAGCACCTGGTTGAACTCAGGAAGCGGCTTATCGTCTGCGTGTTCGCCATTATCATAGGTATGGGGGTCGCCTGGAACTTTTCCACCGACCTATTGAAGTTCGTGGAGCAGCCGCTCACCGGCAAGACCTACCTGTCCGACATCAAGAAATCCCTCTACGAAAAGGTGAAGCAGAGCTACCCTGAGGCGTACCAGCGCATGAAGCTGGGCGAGGAGCACCCGGTCGCGGAAAAGCCTCGCATGCTGAACTACAGCGCGCCGCTGGAGCCGTTCTTCGTGCAGTGCAAGATCTCCATGCTGGCCGGCCTGGTCATCGTGCTCCCGGTCCTCTTCCACCAGTTATGGCTCTTCGTGGCGCCGGGGTTGACGCGCAAGGAGCGGCGGCTGGTGGTTCCCTTCGTAACCACGGCCTCCCTCGCCTTCTGCACCGGGGCGATGTTCTTTTTGATCATCATCTGGCCGGTGATCATCAACTTCTCTCTCTCCTACGAGGCGAGCGGGCTGCAAAGCTGGTACAACATCTCCGCCTACATCAACTTCTGTCTGCGCCTGATCCTCATGTTCGGGCTCATCTTCGAGCTGCCGATCCTCGCGCTTCTTTTGGCCCGCTTCGGCATCGTCAACTACCGGATGCTCGCCACCCGCAGGAAATACGCGCTTCTGGCCAGCGCCATCGTCGCCGCCTTCCATGCGGACCTGGTGACCATGTTCGTCATCATGATCCCGCTCTATCTCATGTACGAGATCAGCATCTGGGTCGCACTCCTTTTCGGGAAGAAGAAGGTTCCCAAGGCGGACGTCGAGCCGGTCGAGGCCTGAGGATCGAAGCCGTTCATGGTCATTTTTAAAAACGTTTCCGACATAAAGGGAAAACTGCGCCGCCCGGTGGTGACCATCGGCAACTTCGACGGCGTGCATCTCGGGCATCGCGAGATCTTTCGCAGGGTGAGGGAGCTCGCCCGCGAGATCGGCGGCGTCTCCGTGGTGATCACCTTCGTGCCGCACCCCCTGAAGGTGGTGGCGGCCCACAGGGAGGTGCGCCTCATCACCACCAGCAGGGAGAAGGAGGCTCTCATCGAGGGCTCAGGCATCGACTACCTGCTGGAGATCCCGTTCGACAAGGCCTTCGCCTCGATACCCGCGGCCGAGTTCGTGCAACGGGTCCTGGTCGACGCTATCGGCCTGGAACGGCTGGTTATCGGCTACGACTACGCCTTCGGGCGGGGCAGGGAAGGGGACGTGGGACTTCTGAGGGAACTCGGGACGCGCTTTGGCTACAGCGTCGAGGAACTGCAGCCCATCTCCGACGGCTCCACGGTCTACAGTTCCACCGGGGTGCGCAGGCTGGTGAGTGCCGGCGACGTCTCCGGCGCCTCGCTCCTTTTGGGGCGGCACTTCTCGGTGACCGGAAAGGTGGTGCACGGCCACGAGCGCGGGCGCAGCCTGGGCTTTCCCACCGCCAACATCGAGACCGAGAAGGACCTGATCCCGTCGGTCGGTGTCTACGCGGTCAAGGTCTGCCTGGGAGACCGGCTCCTGGACGGCGCCTGCAACGTCGGCCCGAACCCGACCTTCGGCAACGACCGCCTCTCCATCGAGGTGTTCCTGCTCGATTTCGACGGGGACCTGTATGAGCGAGAGATCACGCTGTTCTTCATCGAGCGGCTGCGCGGCGAGAAGAGGTTTGCCAGCCTCGACGAACTGAAAACCGCCATCGCGGCCGACGTGGAGCGTTGCCGCGAGATACTCCGGGAGGCCCGGCCGGTGGCGTCGGAGAGCGGCGGCGACTGGGACTGCATCGCCCGGCCGAGCGCGGGCACCCCGCAATAACCGGCAAGACCCGGAGACAGGAGCCAGATATGTTCACAGGAAAACTAGATAAAAAGCTCTTGCTCGGCCTCGCCATCAGCGCACTCTGCCTCTTCTTCCTCTTCCGGAAGATCGATTTCCACAAGATGGCCGAGGCCTTTGCCGGGCTGGAGTACGCCTACCTGGTGCCGGCGCTGCTACTCACCTTCGTCAGCTACTACCTGCGCGCCGTGCGCTGGAAATTCCTGCTGCTCCCCATCAAGAAAACCGGCATGGGCAACCTGTTCACGTCCACCCTGATCGGCTACATGGCCAACAACCTGTTGCCGGCGCGGCTGGGGGAGCTCGTGCGCGCCTACTCCCTGGGAAACAAGGAAGGGATCGGCACCAGCGCCGTCTTCGCCTCCCTGGTCCTGGAACGGCTCTGCGACGGCTTCACCGTCCTTTTGGTCCTTCTGGTCACCTTCTTCACCATCAAACTTCCGGCCGGGATGGAAGGGATCCAGCGCGGGCTGGTCACCGGCGGCTACGTCACCTTCGCCCTGTACCTGGCCGTGCTCACCTTTCTCTTCCTGCTCAGGCGGCACACGGAGTTCACCCTCGGTCTGATCGCGCGTCTTTTGCGCCCGGTCGCGCCGCGCCTTGGGGAGAAGATGGAGGCCGTGCTTCGCTCCTTCATCTCCGGCATCCGCTTGCCCGGCGACGTCCGCGGGGTGGTCGGCATCCTGGTCAGCTCGCTTTTGGTCTGGTTCACCGCCATCTGGCCGGTGGACCTGATGCTGCGCGCCTTCGGCGTCTTCCTCCCGGCGACGGCGTCCATGTTCATCATGGTGTTCCTCGTCTTCGCGGTCATGGTGCCGGCCTCCCCGGGGTTCATCGGGACCTATCACCTTGCCTGCGTCACCGCCCTGTCGGCCTTTCAGATCGGGAGCGAGCGTGCCTTGAGCATAGCCATCGTCCTCCACGCCATGGGCTTTTTCCCGGTCACCGTCGCCGGACTCTGCTGCCTTTGGCGGGACAAGCTTTCCATCAGGAACGTCGAAAATACCTCCCAGGAGCAACTGCGTGAACAATAACGGAATCCTCGGCAGGCTGGACCACTTCGCCATCCTGTCCTTCAGCATCCCCTTGTTCATCTACCTTTTGACACTCGCCCCCACGGTGACCTTCTTCGACAGCGGCGAGTTCCTGACCGCCATCGCGTCCCTCGGCGCCGCGCACTCCCCGGGGTACCCGCTGTTCATCAACTACGCCAAGCCCTTCACTTTCCTCCCCATCGGCAGCATCGCCTTCAGGATAAACTTCGCCACCGCGGTCTCGGCGGGCCTTGCCTGCTACGGTGTCTACCTGCTCACCGTCAAGTTCCTGGAGGGGGAGGATACCTCGTGGGGAGTGAGGTTCCGGGAGCTGACGGTGAAGCTCTCGGCCTTGGCCGCGGCCGTCACCTTCGCCTTTACCGCGAGGCTTTGGCTGCAGTCCAACCACGACAAGCCGTACCCGCTGCTCGCCTTCATATGTGCGGTTGTCTTCTACCTGATGCTTTTGTGGCGGGAGAGCTTTCTCGCCGGAGACGAACGCCCCGCCTACGTCTACCTCGGGGCCTTTCTCTGCGGGCTCGGTGCGGGGGCGCACCAGATCATGGTGCTGATGATCCCCACCTACGCCTTTTTGCTCTGGTCCGCGGACCACCGCGTCATCCTGCGCTTCAAGGAGTTCTTCATCGCCTTCGCCTTTGGCGTGCTCGGCTTCGGCATCCACCTGCACCTGGTGGTACGCGCCTTCCAGCACCCGGTTCTCAACTGGGGCGACTCCAAGAACCTCGAGCAGTTCCTCTGGAACATACTGCGCAAGGGGTACCCGAACGAGAAGCCCAACCGGGACCTCGGCCTGCTCTGGTCGCAGCTGAACGCCTTCAACATACCCTTCGAGTTCACCGCGGCTGGGATGGCGCTTTTGATCATCGGCCTGGTGGTCTTCTTCTCCAAGAAGCGCGAGCTTGTGCTTGGCTACCTGATCGCCCTCGGCTCCTTCCTGGTGGTGATCGTCGGCTGCTTCAACACCCCGGGGGAGATGATCTTCCTGACCGAGGAATTCTTCACGCCGCTGTACCTCCTCTCCGCCGTCTTCATCGGGGTAGGGCTGTTCACCCTCTTGAAGGAGGCGGCCCAGCGCCTCCCCGACTCGGTGCCGCTGCGCGTCGGGCTCATCGCGCTTCTTTTCTCGTTGCCGGGCACCATCTTCGCCCGCAACTTCGTGGAGAACGACCAGCACGACAACTACATCGCCTTCGACTACGCCAGCAACACGCTCCGATCGCTGCCGCAGAACGCGGTGATGTACACCTGGGGCGATTCCGGCGCGTTCCCTCTCTGGTACCTGCAGGGTGTGGAGCGGATGCGCGAGGATCTCGACCTGCCGCACACCCCGCACCTGGTGTTCGACTGGTACCTGGACAGCATGCCGCGCCTGTTCAAGAACACCCAGCTGCGCCAGGTCCCGATGGAGCAGCGCTCCCCTAACAACACGCTCATCATGTCGGTCATGGAGCAGTCCGGCCGCCGCCCCGTCTACGTGGACTTCTCCACCAAGTACTCGATCAACTTCAGCAACTTCGTCCTGCACCAGCGCGGCATCACCTTCCGGCTGGACAGCCCGAACGTGCCGCAGTCCCCCCCCGACCTGGACGCCTGGCCCATGTACTCCCTGCGCGGCGTCCTTGGCGACCACGACATGTTCTTCCGCGACCTCGACACCGGCAAGGCGATCCTGATCTACGCCGCCGCCCTCATCGAGTCCGGGGAGATGCGCCTGAAGATGGGGCAGAGGGAATCCGGCATCCGCGACCTCAAGACCGCGGCGGCCATCTCGCCCGAGAACAGGCCGCAGATCGACGACCTGCTGAAGGCGAGCGGGGTGCAGTGATGGCGATCACGGGAAAGACCACGGTAACCGGGATCATCGGCTGGCCGGTGTCCCATTCGCTCTCGCCGGTACTCCACAACGCGGCGTTCCAGGCGCTCGGCCTGGACTGGATCTACGTTCCCTTCCCGGTTGCGCCCGAGCGTCTCGCCGCAGGTGTTGCCGGGCTGAAGTCGGTTGGCGTGGCCGGGTTCAGCGTCACCATCCCCCACAAGGTGGCCATCATCCCGCTCCTCGACCAGGTCACCCCCGAGGCCGAGCTGATCGGCGCGGTCAACACGGTGGTCGCGCGCGACGGTAGCCTTACCGGGTACAACACCGACGGCATCGGCCTGATCGCCGCCCTTCGCGAGAAGCTCTCCTTCGAACCCGCCGGTAAGAACATCCTCGTACTCGGCGCGGGGGGGGCGGCCCGCAGCGCCGTGGTTTCGCTTGCCCTCGCCGGGGCCGCCGGCGTCACCGTCGCCAACCGCTCTCCCGACTCGGCCGCCGCGCTGGTGCAACTGGTCGCCGCACGCCTGACGCAGACCGAGTTCGCGACCCGGGGGCTCGGGCTTCTCTCCGATCCGGGCTTCATGGGATCCTTCGACCTGGTGGTCAACACCACCTCGGTGGGGATGGCGGGGGACTCCTTCCCCGGCCTCGCGCTTTCCTCACTAAAGTCGGGGGGGGGTATTTACGATATGGTCTATGCGCCTCCGGTCACCCCGCTGCTCGCCCAGGCCTGCTCGCTCGGCATTCCCTGCGCCAACGGCTTCGCGATGCTGGTGGCACAGGGGGAGGCTGCCTTCAGAATCTGGACCGGGGCCACGCCACCCAAGGGGTGCATGGAAAGCGCTCTGACCGCGGTTCTTCAGGTTTGAGCAATTCCTTGACATTAAGGCAAATACAAAATACCATTCACAGGTTATTAACCCCCTGAGGTAGCTATGCACGTAAGCAGACTGGGTGAACTGCTGGTCACAAACAACCTGATCACCAAGGAACAGTTGAAGCAGGCGCTCGTGGAACAAAAGGCTGCGGGTGGCCAATTGCGTCTTGGCTCCATTTTGGTTCGGGATGGTCTGATCAACGAGGCGGATCTCACCTCTTTTCTCTCCAAACAGTACGGTGTTCCGACCATCAATCTTGCCGACTATGAGGTCGATGCGGCCGTCGTAAAGATCATTCCCGCAGAGACAGCCCACAAGTACCAGATCGTGCCGGTGAACCGGGCAGGTTCCACGCTCATCATCGCCATGAGCGACCCCAGTAACATCTTCGCCATCGACGACATCAAGTTCATGACCGGCTACAACGTCGAAGTGGTCGTGGTCGCCGAGAGTTCCATCAAGGCAGCCATCGACAGGTTCTACGACCAGAGCGCCTCGCTCGCCGACGTCATGAGCGACCTGGAGATGGAGGACCTGGAGGTCATCGGGGACGAAGAGGACATCGACGTCAGCTCCCTGGAGCGCGCCACCGAGGACGCCCCGGTCGTCAAGCTGGTGAACCTCATCCTCACCGACGCCATCAAGAAGAAGGCCTCGGATATCCACATCGAACCCTACGAGAAGTACTTCCGGGTCCGCTACCGCATCGACGGCGTCCTCTACGAGGTGATGAAGCCCCCCCTGAAGCTGAAAAACGCCATCACCTCCCGCATCAAGATCATGAGCGAGCTGGACATCGCGGAAAGGCGCCTGCCGCAGGACGGCCGCATCAAGATCAAGCTGGGTGGCGGCAAGGACATGGACTTCCGCGTCTCGGTGCTCCCCACCCTGTTCGGGGAAAAGATCGTTCTGCGTCTTTTGGACAAGAGCAACCTGCAGCTGGACATGACCAAGCTTGGGTACGAGCCCGAGGCGTTGTCGCACTTCCAGCGGGAGATCCACAAGCCTTTCGGCATGGTGCTGGTTACTGGCCCTACCGGCAGCGGCAAGACGGTTTCCCTTTACTCCGCGCTCTCGGAGCTGAACAAGGTCACCGAGAACATCTCCACCGCCGAGGACCCGGTCGAGTTCAACTTCGCCGGCATCAACCAGGTGCAGATGCACGAAGACATCGGCCTGAACTTCGCCGCCGCCCTGCGCGCCTTCCTGCGCCAGGACCCGGACGTCATCATGATCGGCGAGATCCGCGACTTCGAGACCGCCGAGATCGGCGTCAAGGCGGCCCTCACCGGCCACCTGGTGCTCTCGACCCTGCACACAAACGACGCCCCCTCCACCATCAACCGTCTGCTCAACATGGGCATCGAGCCGTTCCTGGTCGCCTCCGCGGTGAACCTGATCACCGCCCAGCGCCTGGCGCGCCGCGTCTGCGGCGAATGCAAGGTGGTCGAGGAAGTGCCGGTGCAGGCCCTGATCGACGCCGGCCTCCCGGCCGAGCAGGCCCCGTCCGTGGTCTGCTACCGCGGCACCGGCTGTCCCAAGTGCAACGGCACCGGGTACAAGGGGAGGGTGGGCTTTTACCAGGTCATGCCGATGCTGGAGCCGATCCGGGAGCTGATCCTAAACGGCGCCAACACCGCCGAGATCAAGCGGGAGTCGATGCGCCTCGGGGTCAAGACCATGCGCCAGTCAGGCCTCACCAAGCTCATCGAAGGCGTAACTTCATTCGAGGAAGTCCTGAGGGTCACGGTGGCCGATGACTGACCCCACGAAAGACTAAGCAGACGAGGTATTCATGATCAACTTTCATCAAATGCTCAAGGAACTGGTGGAGAGGGGCGGCTCAGACCTGCACATCACCACCAATACCTCGCCGCAGATCCGCATCGACGGTAAACTCACCCCGATGGACGTCCCGCCGCTCACCGCGATCGAGACCAAACAGCTCTGCTACAGCATCCTGACCGACGCACAAAAGCACAGGTTCGAAGAGGAAAACGAGCTGGACCTCTCCTTCGGCGTGAAGGGGCTGTCCCGTTTCAGGGGAAACATCTTCGTCCAGCGCGGCGCCGTGGCCGGTGTCTTCAGGGTCATCCCGTACAAGATCCTCACCTTCGAGGAGCTGGGACTCCCGCCGGTGGTCAACCTCCTGTGCGACAAGCCGCGCGGCCTGATCCTCGTCACCGGGCCTACCGGCTCCGGCAAGTCGACCACGCTCGCCTCGATGATCGATCACATAAACGTGAACCGCCACGACCACATCGTCACCGTCGAGGACCCGATCGAGTACCTGCACCCGCACAAGGGTTGCATCGTGAACCAGCGCGAGGTGGGAGCCGACACCAAGAGCTTCAAGCACGCGCTTAAGTACGTGCTGCGCCAGGACCCCGACGTGGTCCTTATCGGCGAGCTGCGCGACCTGGAGACCATCGAGGCGGCGCTGACCCTGGCCGAGACCGGTCACCTCTGCTTCGCCACGCTACACACCAACTCCTGCGCCCAGACCATCAACAGGATCATCGACGTCTTCCCTCCCTACCAGCAGACCCAGGTGAGGACCCAGCTCTCCTTCGTGCTGGAGGGGGTCATGTCCCAGACCCTGATCCCCAGGGCCACCGGCTCGGGGCGCGCTCTGGCGCTGGAGGTGATGGTACCGAACCCCGCCATCAGGAACCTGATCCGCGAGGACAAGGTGCACCAGATCTACTCCCAGATGCAGGTGGGCCAGGAGAAGTTCGGGATGCAGACCATGAACCAGTGCCTGATGAGCCTTTTGTCCCGTCGTCTCATCACCGTGGACGACGCCCTCGGCCGCTCATCCGAGCCCGACGAACTGAAGCAGATGCTCGCCCCCGGTTCGGGCTCGCAGATGAGGCGCCCGCCGCAACGATAGCAGCAGCCAGACCCGGCCAGCGCCGGGAAAGGAGTAATAGATGGCAAAATTCGATTGGGAAGCAAGAAGCAAGGCGGGGAGCGTCCAAAAGGGCGTGATGGAAGCCGCCAGCGCCGGCATGGTGGAGGCGCAGCTCAAGAAATACGGATTCTCCGGGATCACCGTGAAGGAGCAGGGGAAGGGGCTCTCTATGGAGCTCAAGATCCCGGGACTCGGCGGACCCAAGAAGATCGAGACCAAGGACCTGGTCGTCTTCACCCGCCAGTTCGCCACCATGATCGATTCGGGCCTGCCGCTGGTGCAATGCCTGGACATCCTTTCCAACCAGCAGGAGAACAAGACCTTCAAGGAGATCCTGGTTAAGGTCAAGGAGAGCGTCGAGAGCGGCTCGACCTTCGCCGACGCGCTCTCGAAGCATCCCAAGGCCTTCGACCAGCTCTACGTCAACCTGGTGGCCGCAGGCGAGGTGGGGGGTATCCTCGACACAATCCTGGCAAGACTCGCCGCCTACATCGAGAAGGCGATGAAGCTCAAGAAGCAGGTGAAGGGGGCCATGGTCTACCCGATCACCATCATGTCCATCGCCGTCATCGTCGTGGGCGTCATCCTCATCTTCGTCATCCCGACCTTCGCGAAGATGTTCCAGGACTTCGGCGGCGACCTCCCCGCGCCGACCAAGTTCGTCATCGCGCTCTCCAACTTCCTGGTCAAGTACATCGTCGTGATCATCGCCGTCATGTTCGGCATCAAGTACGCCATCGGGAAGTACTACGATACCGCCAACGGCAGGAAGGTCATCGACGCCTTCGCCCTCAAGGCCCCCATCGCGGGTCCCCTGATCCGCAAGGTCTCCGTCGCCAAGTTCACCCGTACCCTTGGGACCATGATCAGCTCGGGCGTTCCCATCATGGACGGCCTGGAGATCGTCGCCAAGACCGCGGGGAACAAGGTGGTCGAGGAGGCGATCTACAACGTGCGCCAGTCGATCTCCGAGGGGAAGACCATAGCCGAGCCGCTCGGGGAATGCGGTGTATTCCCTCCCATGGTGGTGCAGATGATCTCCGTCGGCGAGGCGACCGGTGCCATGGACGCCATGCTGAACAAGATCGCGGACTTCTACGACGACGAGGTCGACGACGCCGTCGGTGCCCTGACCTCGATGATGGAACCGCTTTTGATGGTGTTCCTGGGAACCACGGTGGGCGGGCTCGTCGTCGCCATGTACCTGCCGATCTTCAAACTGGCTGGCGCAGTCAGCGGTTAGCTGGATGATCGAAAAGAAGAAGGTCTTCTGGTTCATACTGCTGAGACTGCTGGTGGTAACCCTCTTCCTGGTTACCACCGTTTATCTTGACGTACACACCTATGACGTAAGTGGCGAGGTCGCCGGCAAAGTACTGATCCGGCTGATCGGCGCCACTTACCTTTTCTCGCTGCTTTCCCTGGCGGTGCTGCGCAGGGCGTCCCCCCGGACGGTGCGCACCCTGACCTACCTCCAGATCGTCTGGGACCTGATCCTGGTCACGGTGCTGATCCTGGTCTCGGGCGGGGTGACTTCCCACTACGCCTTTCTCTACTTCCTGTCGATCATCGCCGCCAGCGCGCTTTTGGCCCGTTCCCAGGCCTACTACACGGCGTCCCTGTGTGTCATCCTGTACGGCGCGATCCTGGATTTCCAGTACTACGGCAAGTTGGCACCGCTAGGGCTCTCCCCCTACCCGGCACAGCAGTGGGGGGCCGAGTACCTTTTCTACCTGATCTTTGTGCACTGCGCCTCCTTCTTCCTGACCGCGTTCCTGGCCGGGCACCTTGCGGAGCGCGCCCGCGTCTCGGAAAGCGCGCTCAAGGAGAAGGCGATCGACTACGAGGAGCTGGAGCGCCTGAACTCCTGCATCGTCTCGACCATCGACAGCGGCCTTCTCACCATCAACACCTCCGGCAGGATCCGCGTCTTCAACCGCTACGCCGAGACCCTGACCGGGGTGTCCCAGCAGGACGCCTACGACCGCCCCCTGGCCGAGGTGCTGCCAGGCTGCGCCGCTTTCGCTCCGACCTTCTTCGAGTCGGGACAGGGGGAATTCCCGCACAAGGGGCCCGACGGCAAGGAGCTGCTCCTGTCGTTTAAGTCCGTTCCGCTTTTGGACAAGGACGGGGCCGTCGCCGGGGCGATCTTCGACCTGCACGACCTGACCGAGATGAAGCGGATGGCCGCCGAACTGAAGCGCGCGGACCGCCTCGCCGCGGTCGGTGAGCTCTCTGCGCGCATGGCCCACGAGATCCGCAACCCGTTGGCCGCGATCAGCGGGTCGGTGCAACTGGTGGCGCTCAGGCCCTGGGTGGACGAGAAGGACGAGCGGCTTTTTTCCATCATCCTGAGGGAGACCGACCGGCTGGACGGTCTTTTGCGCGACTTCCTCTTTTACGCCAAGCCCAACCAGCCCACCAAGGTAGCGCTCAACCTGCATCGGGTGATCGGCGATCTCTGCGCGCTGCTTGCCACCGATCCCAGACTGGAAGGGGTCGGGGTCGACAACCGGCTCCCCGACGACCTGGTGGTGCAGTTCGACAAGGACCAGTGCACCCAGGTGTTCTGGAACCTCCTGGTGAACGCCGCGGAGGCCATCACCGGCGACGGCCGCATCTGCGTCGACGGCGCCCTCATCAAAGCAAACGGCGGCCTCAACGAGGTGCGCATAAGCATCAGGGACAACGGTTCCGGGATGAGCCAGGAAGACGTGAAGCGGGTGTTCGAGCCTTTCTTCACCACCAAGAAGGGGGGCACAGGGCTTGGGCTCGCAACGGTCTACCGCATCGTGGAAACCAACGGCGGCAGGATGTCCATCAACAGCGCCCTGGGGAAAGGGACCACGATCACCCTGTACCTGCCTGCTTAAAGGGCAGAGGGGGGCGCCGGTTCCGCAGCGAAAGGTGCTGCTTCAATTTTTAGTGAGATCAGTTCAGCGAGGTTTTTTAGATGCGTGCCAGGATTTTGGTTGTCGATGATGAGCTGAGCATGCGGGAGTTCCTGGCCATCCTCCTGGATGGCGAGGGGTACCTGGTGGACCAGGCGGAAAGCGCGGAGCACGCGCTCGCCTGCATGGCCGACCAGCACTACGACATGGTGATCTCCGACGTGAGCATGCCGGGACTTGGGGGGATCGACCTGCTCACCCGGATCAAGGCCGACTCCCCGGACACGGCGGTCCTGCTGATCACCGCCTTTACCACTGCCGAACAGGCGGTGGAGGCGATGAAGCTTGGGGCCTACGACTACATCGGCAAGCCCTTCAAGGTGGAAGAGGTTAAGGTGCTGGTCCGCAAGGCGCTCGAGAAGCGGAGCCTGGTCCAGGAGAACAAGCGCCTGAAGGCCGAGGTGCAGGAGCGCTTCGGCTTCAGCGGGCTGATCGGCAAGAGCAAGCAGATGCGCGAGGTCTACGACCTGATCGCCAAGGTCGCGGACAGCATGGCCAACGTCCTCATCACCGGCGAGAGCGGCACCGGCAAGGAACTCGCCGCCCGCGCCATCCACTACAACAGCCCGCGCCGCAACGCCCGCTTCGAAGCGGTGAACTGCGGGGCGATCCCCGAGACCCTGATCGAGAGCGAGCTCTTCGGGCACATGAAGGGGGCCTTTACCGGCGCCATCACGGACCGCCCCGGTCTCTTCGAGCAGGCGGAAGGGGGTACGCTCTTCCTCGACGAGATCGGCGAAGTGCCGCTGCAACTGCAGGCGAAGCTTTTGCGCGTGCTGCAGGAACGCGAGTTCAGGCGGGTGGGGGGGGGGAGCGCCTTGAAGGCCGATGTCCGGATCGTCGCCGCCTCCAACAGAAACCTGGAGGAGCAGGTGCGCGAGGGGACCTTCCGGGAAGACCTCTTCTACCGTCTCAACGTGGTGGAGGTCCGGATGCCGTCGCTTCGCGAGCGGAGCGAGGACATCCCTCTGCTCATCGAGCATTTCTACAAGAAGTACGCGATCTGGTCCGGAACCGGCGATATCGTGACCCCCGACGCGCTGCTGGCGCTCTTCAACTACCCCTTCCCGGGAAACGTGCGCGAGCTTGAGAACCTGGTGGAGCGCTGCGTGGTCTTGGGAAGCCGGGTCATCACCGCCGAGTGCCTGCCGCCCAGCGTGCGCAACTACCATATCCCCAGCGTCGACGCCGAGGAAGTCTCGATTCCTGCGGACGGCATGGACCTGCAGGGGTATCTCGACAACCTGGAGCAGCGCCTGCTGGTGCAGGCCCTTGAGCGCAGCGGCGGGGTGAAAAAACGAGCGGCGGCCCTTCTGGGCATGACTTTCAGATCTTTCCGGTACCGTTTGGCGAAGTTTGGCATGGAAGATGATTGAAACGGGCCAGCTGTCATTACCTGTACCGACTGAATCCGACGGGCGAGTGAGCGGAGGTAACACATGCCATTGAAGCGCAGGGACCAGAAGGGCTTCACCCTGATCGAGCTGCTGATCGTCGTAGCCGTGATCGGCATACTCGCGTCGATAGCGGTGCCGTATATCACCCAGTACCGCATCAGGTCCTATAACGCGAGCGCGGTGGCCGACCTGCGCACTCTCAGGAACTCGCTCGAGGCCTACTTTCTCGAACACGGCAGTTACCCGCATTGACAAAAAACGTCACTTTGTGCCGATTTTGGTCAGCCGACTTCAGGCTTTGAGCCGCTCAAACGACCATAAAACGCCCTTTTCCGGTCTTCGCGCAATTGGCCTGCTATTTGCTCTTACCCGTACTTAGTTAATCCGGCGCGCCAGAGGCAAGCCCACCATCACCATAAGGAGAAAAATATGCTCAACAGAATGAGAAGCAACAAAGGCTTCACCCTCATCGAGCTGCTGATCGTCGTCGCGATCATCGGCATCCTGGCTGCAATCGCAATCCCGCAGTTCTCCTCCTACCGCATCAAGTCCTACAACACCGCTGCGGCCAGCGACCTGAAGAACGTCAAGACCGCTCTCGAGGCATACTTTGCCGACCATCAGGAGTACCCGCACTAATAGCTGCGGAAGCTACCAAACACACGCTAACTTAGACCTTATAGGAGGCTTATTATGCTGAAGAAGATGTCTGTTGCCCTCGCCGCAGTGGCTCTGCTCGCCGGGGTCGCCTTCGCTATGAACAACCCTGACTACATCGAAAACGTCCCGGGCGTTAACTTCAAGCCCTCGAACAACGTGAAGGTGTCCTACAAGTACGACTCGGCCGCCACCTCGCCGCAGAACTACCTGATCGCCTCCAAGAACACCGCCGGCGACACCATTTACGCTGCTTCCAACATCTCCACCACCATCTACAAGAAGACCCCGACCGCTTCTGCCGGTACTGCCGGCCCGGGTGTTGCGCTCTCTCTGACCGACACCAACGTGACTGCCCTGAGCGCAGCCGGCGAGTCCGTCTTCACCAACTGGAGCCCGATGTAAATCGAAGCAACCTAATGCTTGTCGGAATGGGGCATGCCTGCATGCCCCATTTTATTTCCACCTCACCCGAACAGGAGTTCGTCGTCAATGCTGGCAAGATTTCCTCTGGCGCTGGCCACCCTGAAGGGGGGCTTCCGTGACCGCCTTTTGCTGGGGCTCTTCGTAGTCTCGCTGCTGCTGGTCTGCACGTTGCCGATCTTTGGTTCCTTCTCCATGCGGGACGTGACCGCGGCGGCGACCACCTTCTCCCTGTCCGCCGTTTCCGCCATAGGCGTCCTGCTGGTGCTGCTGATCGGCTCGGCCCTCGTCCCCCGTGACATCCAGAGCCGTTCCATCTACTCGGTGGCCACTCTTCCCATCTCGCGTACCCGTTATCTCCTGGAGAAATACCTGGGGCTCTCGCTGCTGCTCGCGGCTTCGCTGGCGCTCATGGGGACGCTCAACTGCGTGGGGATCTGGCTCATGTCCGGCGCCTATCCGCCGGACCGTCCCGTTGTGTGGGGCAACTACCTGCTGTACCTTATCTTCGACCTGGAAAAACTCCTGGTGCTCGCCTCCGTGCTGGTGTTCTTTTCCGCCGTGGCGACCTCCTCGTTTCTTCCCATGATCCTGACCCTGGCCGTGTACGCGGTGGGGATGACCACGGAGAAGGTGAAGCTGTTCGTCGAGACGGCCCAAGGTGCCGAGCGCATGTCGCCCTTTTTGCGCGGCGTGGTGCAGGTGATCTACTACCTGTTTCCGAACCTCACCCCCTTCGACCTCAAGGTGCAGATGATCTATGCGCTCCCGGTCGACCCCAAGGCGCTCCTCTTGACTTCGCTGTACGGCTTTGGCTACGTTGTCGTGATGCTCACCCTCGCCTCGTGCGCGTTTTCCCGCAGAGACTTCATATGAGGCGTCTGGTCGCTCTCGCCATCGGGTTGCTGCTTCTGGTTCCTGCGCTGCTGGCGCTTACCGCGCTGCGCAAATCCACTCCCGCGCCCGAACGACTCGGCTACAGACCTTCCTTCGAAGTTACCTTTTTCACGTCGTTAGAGCACCGCTACCTTCTGTCGGAGCTCCTTTTTTACGACGCCGTCTTCTACTACGGGACCATACTCGACCTGCACCAGCCCCCCGATTACGCCATGCTCCTGAAGTACGTCGACACCTCCACCAGGCTCAACCCCTACAACATCGACTCCTACTACTTCGGGCAGGCGATCCTCACCTGGGACGCGGGACTCGTGAAGCCGATGAACCACATTCTGGAGCGCGGGGTCAAGAAGAGGGAATGGGATTTTTACATGCCTTTCTTTATCGGTTTCAACAACTCGTATTTCCTCAAGGATTACCAGAAGGCCGCCCAGTACATGAGCAAGGCAGCACAGTTGAACCCGAAGATGGCGTTTCTCTCCAACCTTGCGGGACGCTTTTACTACGAGGCCAACCAGACCGAGCAGGCCGTCCAGTACCTCAAGGTGGTCTACGAGGGTACCTACAGCGACCAGGTGCGCAGGGGGATCAAGACCCGCATCGAGGCGCTGGAGACGATTTTGTTCCTGGAGAAGGCCGTGCAGAGGTACGAGAAAGAGACCGGGCACAAGCCCGCGCAGCTCGCCGACCTGGTAGCCGGTGGCGTGCTCAAGGGTGTTCCTCCCGACCCTTACGGCGGGACCTTCTACTACGACCGCAACGACGGTCGCATCAAAACCACCAGCAAGCTGGCAGTGCACGGAGCAGCGCATGACCGCCATTGATGTCTCCTCGATCAGCAAGACCTTCACCAAGAAGCTGACCCACAAGGTGCGCGCCCTGAACGACGTCTCCTTCTCGGTGCCGCACGGCAATGTCTTCGGCTTCATCGGCCCCAACGGCGCCGGCAAGAGTACGACCATCAAGATCCTGATGGGGCTTTTGCGTCCGGACGCCGGGAGCACCTCCTTCTACGGCAAGAATTCCCACCTCCCCGAGGCACGGGGCAGGGTGGGGTACTTGGCGGAGAACCCGGCCTACTACGATTACCTGACGCCGCGCGAGCTCCTGGAGTTCGTGGCGCGCTACTACAAGGTCCCAGGCGCGGAGAGCGCCGGGAAGGTCGACGAGGTGTTGCGCTTGATCGAGTTGACCCATGCCGCCGACCGTCCCATCCGGAGCCTCTCCAAGGGTATGGTGCAGCGCATCGGCCTTGGCCAGACCCTGGTGCACGACCCTGACCTCTACATCCTGGACGAACCCATGTCCGGCCTCGACCCGCTGGGGCGCGCCCTGGTGACCGACATCATTCAGCAGTTGAAGGCCCGCGGCAAGACCGTCTTCTTCAGCACCCACATCATCCATGATGTCGAGCGCGTCTGCGACGACGTGGCCCTTTTGCTTGGTGGCTCGCTGCAGTTTTGCGGCGCGGTTAAGTCGGTGATCGACGGGAGCTTCAACTCCTACGAGGTGGTGATCAGGCGAAGCGACGAACTCTCCCCCTCGCTCCCCGATGGCGTCGCCGCCACCAGGGAAGGGGACGCATGGCGCCTCTCCATCCCCAGGGATTCGTTGAACGCCCTGCTCTCGTCCCTGTCCCGCGAAAACGAGCTCCTGTCCGTGGAGCCCGAGCGGCGCACGCTCGAGCAGATCTTCTTGGACCTGATCAAGAGCCACCGCTCGGCGCAGGGGCGTGAATGAAAGAAAGGATTTTCCCGATCCTCACCATACTTGCGGCAGGGGTGCTGGCCTACCTCTGCGCGCTGCAGGTGGGGTTTCTCCCCATTGACGACGTGGGGATGACGGAATTTGTCACCCAGCAGACCCTCGACCTCAAGTCGCTGCTTTTTGGTGGCGCCAGCACCTATTACCGCCCGATGGTGGTGATATCGTACGTCGCCAACTACAGCATCTTCGGGCTGCCCCCCCTTTCATTCCACGTGGTCAACGTCGTCATCCATCTCGCCAACGCGCTGCTGATCTACTGGCTCGCGTCGCTCTTCTTCGCGGACCACCCGCAAAAGGAGCGGGCAGCCCTGATCGCTTCGCTCTTTTTCCTGCTGAACCCGCTCAACAGCGAAGCCGTTATCTGGGTCTCCGCCAGGCCCGACCTGTTGTGCACCTTCTTCTTCATCCTTGCCATGGTGCTGCTAGTTGAGCGGCGCGAACAGGTGACCTGGCAGACGCTTTTTTGCTTCACCGCAGCCTACCTCGCTTCGCTGGCCAGCAAAGAGTCCTCGATAGCGGTTGCCGCCATCGTGCCGCTGTACCTGCTCCGCCGCGCTCCCCGGGAGGGTAAGCGTGATGCGCTGATGCTGTTCGGCGCGGTCGCGGGGACCACGACCCTGTACCTGCTGCTGCGCGCCGGTACCGCCCTCAACTTCGACCGGGGGGTGGCGAGCCTCGCCAAGGGGGTTTTGAGCAAGGGGGGCGTCGAGAAGGTCCCCAAGGCCATGGAGAGCACGGCCGTCGCGGCGGCCACGGCTGCACAGAGTTACACCTACCCCACGGTGCTGGACGCCTTGGGAGGGTACGGTTTCTACCTGCGCAAGCTCGTCTTCCCGTTCCCGCTCAACTTCACTATCTTGACCTACGACCTGCCCCTTGGCCTCGCCGCCTGCGCCCTTGCTGTGGCGGCCGCCTGGGTGTTGATGCGCCGCCGCCCCCAGGCGCTTTTGCCGCTGCTCATCGTCTTCGTAGGGATCATCCCGCCGCTGCTTGCCTACCTGGGGAGGATCCCTTGGACCCCGTTCGGGGAGCGCTACCTCTACCTCCCCATGGTCGGCTTCTCGCTGCTGGTCCCGCTGGTGCTCCTCGAGTTCAAGGTGCCCGCGTGGCTCCTTCTGGGGGGCGTGCTCCTGCTCGGCATCCCCACCATTACCCGGGCCGCTCTCTGGCGCGACCCCACCGCGTTCTGGCAGGACTGCCTGAAACACAGCCCCGGCTTCGCCAAGAGCTACTCGTCTCTTGGGGCCGTCGCCCTGGACGATCAGCGCTACGACGATGCCGAGCGCTACATCCGCAAGGCGCAGGCGCTTGGCTTCAACGAGCCGGTGGCGTGGAAGAACCTGGCCCGGGTGTACCTGGCGCGCAGGGACTACCCCCGCTACGAGCAGGCCATGCAACAGGCCGCCAACCGTGCCTCGAACCCGATCCCCGTGTACCACGAGATGGTGTTGGCGTTGATGGGAGCCCGGGGGCTCGACGAGGCCACCCGGTTCCAGAAGGGAATCAAGTACCACCTGGCCACCATTGAGAGCGACCCCGGGTACCTTGACGCCTACTACAACGTGGGGAAGCTCTACTACGCCCAAGGGGACGCGGAGCACGCCCGCCGCTACCTGGGGCGCTACGCAGAACTGGCTAAAGGGGGCGAGAACCGTGTCTTCGCCCTGAAGATGATCGCCAACCTGGACAGTGGCAGCTTTAAATCCCGGAAGGCCCTGGTGGCGCCGCCTGCTGTACGCCAGGGAGGTGGAAAATGAACCGGACCACTTTCAAGTACCTGGTGATGCTGCGCCCCAAGCAGTGGCTGAAGAACCTGATGATCTTCTTCCCGCCGTTTCTGGGGGGGGCGATCCTGGCGCCGGGCGTGCCGGCGAGGGGAGCTGTTCCCTTCGCCGCCTTTTGTCTGGCCGCCAGCTCCACCTATGTCCTCAACGACCTCTGCGATCGCCACAACGACAGCCATCATCCCGTCAAGAGGCACCGCCCCATCCCGTCGGGTGCGGTCTCGCCCTCGCTCGCGCTCGCCATCTGCGTCCTGCTCCTCGTGCCGGCGCTCTGGCTGGGGTGGCTGGTCTCTCCCGTCTTCCTGCTCCTTCTGGTCGCCTACCTGGCCATCTCCGTCTGCTATTCGCTCAAGCTCAAGGAGATTCCGGTACTCGACCTGTTCTGCATCTCCTCCGGGTTTCTGCTCCGGTTGCAGGCGGGTGGCGAGGCGTTTGGCATCCTGGTCTCGCCGTGGCTCTTTCTGTCGGTGTTCCTGCTCTCGCTGTTCCTCAGCACGGGGAAGAGGCTCGGTGAGCTGAACGCGCTGGGGGAGGGGGCGGGGGCGCACCGCAAGTCGCTGCTGCACTATCCCGAGGGGGTCCTCGACCTGCTCCTCGCCATGACCGGCGCCGCGGTACTGGTCACCTACACCCTCTACGTGGTCACGCGCCCCGCCCTGGTCTACACGGTGATCCTCTGCTGCTTCGGGCTGTTCCGCTTCGTACTCCGCGTTAAGTCGGGGCTGGGAGGAGACCCCACCGAGTCGCTTCTGAAGGACAGGCAGCTCCTCGCGGTGAGCGTCCTTTGGGCCCTCATGTTCGCCTGGATCGTGTACCGATGAGCGCCACGCTGCGGATGCTGAAATGGTCCCTGAGCCTGGACCGCCAGTTCTTCTTCGCCGTCGGGGGGCTCCCGCTGTCGGCGAAGCTGTCGCTGCTGTTCCATAAGTACCTGCGTTACCTCGCCGGGAGGCTGGGAGTGGGGGGAGGAAGGGCGAAATCATTAATGGTTTTCGGCCGGCGCTTCTGCTACAATGAGCCGCTCGCGGTGGCCTCGCTGCAGCGGGTTTACTGCGCCGCGCACGGCCTTAAGGACCTGCTCCCTGAGCGTCCCGTGGTGCTGGACGTCGGCGCCAACATCGGCCAGTTCAACTTCTTCTCCAGCCACTACCTCGCTGCGCGCCGGGTGATCAGCATCGAGCCGGACCCCGGCTCTTTCGAGCTGCTGGCCGTCAACGCCCTGCGTAGTTCAGACTGTCGCCGCTGCGCCGTCAGCGACCAGGAAGGGGAAGTGCTCTTCCACGTGGCCTGCGAGTCCACCCAGTTGAGTTCCTACCTGCCGCAGCCCGACGCCGGTTACCGTGACAGCTACCCGGTCCCTGCCAGGACCCTTGACGGGATCGCGGAGGAACTCGGGGTGGGGGAGATCGACCTCTTGAAGATCGACACCGAGGGGAGCGAGTACGACGTGCTGAAGTCAGCCGAGGAGGTGCTCTCCCGCACGAGGCTCGTGCTCATCGAGATGAGCGTGTTCCGGGAGTGCTCCGGCAACCTGTTCAGGATCGGCAGCTTCCTGGAGGAGAGGGGGTTCCGCCTGGTGCACCTGGCGGCGGGGGAAGAGGGGCGGCCACGGGACCTGGACGCCCTGTTCCAGCGGGCATGAGGATCGTCTACTTCGCGCATAGCGTCCTGAACAGGGGAGGTGACAAGATGGTGCTCGCGCACCTCGGGCGCCTGGCCCAGGCCGGCCACCATGTGACGCTGCGCTGCAACCTGATCGATACCGCGTTCCCCCTGCACCCGTCGTTCACGCTGGAGAGGCCACTGTTTCCCGGCAAACTCGGGACCCTGGCGAGCGCGCTCCTGGAGCGGCAGGATGCGGACCTGGTGCTGGCCACGATCGTGCCTACCGCCGTGCTTTTGCGATTCAGGAACCGGGGGCGCGTGCTGCACTTCGCCCAGGACGACAACGAGACCGCTTACGGGTTTCCGGGGAACCTTTTGATGCGCTGGCTCTACCGGCTCGCCTTCGGTCCCCTGTCCATCCCCTGTGTCACCGTTTCCGATACGCTTTGCTCCCTGTTCGGTTCGAGGTTCGGGGCCGAGTGCGCCGTCGCCGAAAACGGCGTGGATACCGCTCGCTTCTTTCCCGCCCCCTCCCGGGAGCTGGTAGCGGCGAAAAAGGGGCGCAGGGCGATTCTGCTGTTGTCCCGCGCGGACCGGCGCAAGGGATTCGACCTGGCCCTGGAAACGGTGCGGCGGGTGGCCGCGCGCGGCGGCAACCTCGAGCTCTGGACAGTGGGGGAAAGTGCCCCCTGCGCCGAGCCGGACCTGCCGCACCGGGAATTCGGCAGCGTCGACGAAGACCGGCTGCGGGAGATCATGAGCAGCGCCGACCTCTTCCTCTATCCCAGCCGCTCTGAAGGCTACGGGCTCATGGTGCTGGAGGCCTTCGCCTGCGGCTGCCCCGTGGTCACCACTGGCGCGGTCGGCTTCGCGCGCGACGGCGAGAACGCCCTGGTGGCGCCGGTTGAAGACGTGGCCGCCCTGGCCGACCGGGTAGAGCGGCTGCTCGCCGATCGGGAACTGGCGGAGCGCCTGGCGGAGCAGGGACGCGGTTACGCCTCCCGGCACTCCCTGGCCCAATCCGGCAGCTGTTTCGAGGCACTGATCGCCGGGCTCTTTCCGGCAAAAAAGTAGACGCGGGAAATTCATGGAACGAGGCAGCGACAACGAGATCGTGATTCAGGCCGGCGGGAGCGTCGCCAACTACTGGCGCGACCTGTGGCATTACCGGGAGCTCTTCGTCTTCCTGGCCTGGCGCGACGTGCTGGTGCGCTACAAGCAGACCGCGATCGGCATCCTGTGGTGCGTGCTCAAACCGGTCACTACCATGGTGGTCTTCACCGTCATCTTCGGCAGACTGGCCAGCCTCCCCTCCAACGGGGTCCCCTATCCGGTGCTGGTCTTCAGCGCGATGCTTCCCTGGCAGCTCTTCGCCGGCACCCTCACCGATTGCAGCAGCTCCCTGGTGGACAACGCCAACCTCCTTACCAAGGTCTACTTCCCGAGGCTCCTGGTCCCGGCCGCGACGCTGGTGGTCAACCTGGTCGATTTCGCCGTCGCGGGCGCCATCTTCGCCGGGTTCATGGTCTGGTACGGCGTGGCACCCGGCCTTAACCTGCTGTTGCTCCCCGCGTTCCTGCTGCTCGCCCTTCTTACCGCCGTTGCGGCAGGGCTCTGGTTCGCCGCTCTCAACGTCAGGTACCGCGATTTCCGCTTCCTGGTGCCGCTTTTGGTGCAGTTCGGCCTGTTCGTGTCTCCGGTCGGCTTTTCCAGCGCAGTCGTCCCGGAATCATGGCGCTTCTTCTACTTCCTGAACCCGATGGCCGGAGTCATCGAAGGGGTCCGCTGGGCCATTCTGGGTGAGGCACCGCGCCTCAGCATCCCCGGCTTCACCCTCTCCATCTTCCTGGTGCTGGCGCTTCTCGTCGGGGGAGTCGTCTCCTTCAGGCGCATGGAACGCAGCTTCGCCGACGTGGTGTAACCGATGTCCTACGCGATCAAGGTGGAAAACCTGTCCAAGAAGTACCTGATCCGCCACCAGGGCGGCGGCGCGGGGCAGGCCGCCTTGCGCGACGTGCTCACCGAGGGGGCCCGGCGCCTTGGCAAGCGGCTGCTCGGGCAAAAGGTGGCGGCCGCCCAGTACAGCGAGGAGTTCTGGGCCCTGAAGGATGTCAGCTTCCAGGTGGGGCAGGGGGAACGGATTGGTATCATCGGCAGAAACGGTGCGGGGAAATCGAGCCTGTTGAAGATCCTGAGCCGCATCACCGAGCCGAGCGCCGGAGGCGTCCGTCTCCGCGGCCGTGTGGCGAGCCTGCTTGAGGTAGGGACCGGTTTCCATCCCGAACTCACCGGGCGGGAAAACATCTTCCTGAACGGCGCCATCATGGGGATGAGCCGCGCCGAAATAAGACGGAAGTTCGACGAGATCGTTGCGTTCGCCGAGGTGGAGCGCTTCCTGGACACGCCGGTCAAGCGCTACTCCTCCGGGATGTACGTCCGGCTCGCCTTCGCGGTCGCCGCGCATCTGGAGCCCGAAATCCTGGTGGTCGACGAGGTGCTGGCCGTCGGGGATGCGGCCTTCCAGAAGAAGTGCCTGGGGAAGATGCAAGACGTCGGCAGGGAGGGGCGCACCGTCCTCTTCGTCAGCCACAACATGCGCGCCATCAGGCAGCTGTGCGACCGGGCCATCCTTTTGTCCGGCGGGGAGCTGATCGCAGACGGTGCCGCGCCGCAGGTGATCGAACGGTACCTGCGGGATACCAGCGCCACCGGCGAACAGGGAAGCCTTGAGCGGGTCATAGCGTCGCTCCCGGAGGACCCCGACTTCAAACTGGAATCGATCGGGTTGAGCCAGGGGGCACAGCCGCTGGGGGCGGTGGTGGAGAACGACAAACCGCTCGAGATCGAGATACGCTACCGCGTGCTCAGGCGTTGCACCGGACTCAGGGTCTATTTCGACCTGTGCGACAGCGACGAGACGCTCCTCTTGCGCAGCTTCCACGACGAGGCGGGGGAGGGAATCCCGTCGGTGGAGCCGGGAGATTACACCTCCAGGGCGGTCATTCCCGCCAACCTGCTGGGCCCGGTCCCGTACGAACTGAGGATCCGCGCCACCATTTTCAACGTGCGCAGCTGCCTCCCCATCTCCGGGGTGCGCATCCCCCTGACCGTTGCCCTGACCGGAAAATACAACCAGGCCTATCTCGAAGACACCTTCCGGGCCAAGTTCGCTCTCCCGCTACACTGGGAGACGGTGAGACGCCCCTGAGGCATACGCGTGCGGCTCACGACGGAGAATAACCAGACGTGAAGTTTCCTTTTTCATCCATGTTCCAGCACCGGGACCGGTACCCGTTCCCGTTTCTTACGGCCAACGTGCTGACGGCGCGCGACTTCAGCTGCCTCAAGAAGGCGCTTGCCTGGGACCGCGATCCGCTGCTTGAGGGGGACCACCTTTACGAGTTCCAGTACCTCGAGGACCTGAACAACCGGCGGCTGCTGGACGCCGCGGTGATCGGCGGCGCCTGCTGCAACGGCACCCCCAGGATCATCCTCGAGATCGGCACCTCCCACGGCAGGACCACGGTCCTCATCGCGCAGAACGCGCCGGAAGCCACGGTGTACACCGTGAACATCCCGCCGGAGGAGATCGCCCAGGGGGGGCGAAACGTCACCTTCGCCCCCTCGCGCGACGAGATAGGCAGCTACTACAGGGAGAAGGGACTGGCCAACGTCAGGCAGATCTTCGCCAACACTGCCCGCTGGGAGCCCGATTTCGGCCCCATCGACGTCGCCTTCATCGACGGCTGCCACGATGCCGATTTCGTCTACCACGACACCAGAAAGGTCCTGAAACGGTGCCGGCCCGGGAGCATCGTCATCTGGCACGATTTCAATCCGGAACTGGCCAAGGTCTACGGCTGGATCAATGACGTGTGCACCGGCGTGGAGCGGCTCTACGCCGACCGGCTCCTGACCGGCAGGATCCTGCACCTGCAGGACTCCTGGACCGGTCTGTACCTGGTCCCGGGGTAAATGAGGAATAGCGCGTGAAGGTCGTTTTCGGTTACATAGCGTGGTCTGAACAGGCGCGCCGGTGGCACGAGGGGATAGTGCAGCGGGCCCGTGCTCTGGGGTGGGAGGTCGAGGGATTCTGCCTCACCCCGGGGACCCCGAAGCCGTGCTACCACTTCGACGAACTGGACCGGCGCTGGCGCTCGCGCGACCCGGAACTGGTCGAACTGCAGCGCCGCCTGAAAAAGGCGCTGACCGGTGCCGACGTCTTCTGGAATTTCAACGGCGCCAACGTGCACCCCGCCTGGCTGGCCGAATTCGACTGCCTCAACGTGTACGGCTGCTTCGACGATCCTGAGACCTCGACCGGGCTCTCGAAGCCGGTCGCCCCTTATGCGGATGCCTGCCTGATCGGCAACCTCGCCTGTGCCCCCCTGTACCAAAGCTGGGGCGTGCGCCATCACGCCTGGGCACCGCTCGCCTTTGTCGGCGATGATGCCCCCGCCTCGCTGACACCCGAGCAGGTGCTCGCCGAGGAGCGTCCCCTTGAGCTGGTCTTTTTCGGTGAGCGCGAGAGCGCCTGGCGCAGGGACCGACTGGACCTCCTCGCCCGGGAGTTTCCCGCAGCGATGTTCCGGGGGCGTGGCTGGCCGGGAGGGTACGTCAGTGCCGAGGAGCGCCAGGCGGCCTATCGCCGGGCCAGGATCGGCTGGAACCTCCACAACGGCGTGGGGCCGGTCAACCTTCGCTTCTTCGCCCTTCTGGCCAACGGGGTGCTGCAGATCTGCGACAACAAGTGCCGTACCGGGCAGGCCCTCGCCCTCGGGGAGGAGGTGGTCGGCTTCGACAGCGTTGAGGAGTGCGTCGAGCTGACCCGCTACTACCTGGAGCACGATGACGACCGGCGCCGCATCGCCGCAAACGGACTGCGCGCCTACCGGGAACGCTACAGCGAGGAGAGGATCTGGCAGTACTACTTCGCCAGGTTCGCGGAGTGGTGCGGCAACAAGGAACAACTGAAGCGGGAGGCGCAGTCCTGGAGGGAACCGAGCCGCAGGACCACGCTGGAAAAGGTTTCCGCGCTCACGCAGGACGTGGCGCGCAAGCTGGGCTACGAGAGGCGCCCCGAGGAGAGCGGTGCGGAACTCAGCGCCGGCGCGGCCGTGCCGTACCTGGAGCGGGAGGAGGCCGGCGGCATAAACCTGGCCGAGAAGGAGGCCCGCGCCGCGGAGGGGGGCTTTTTCGAGTGGCCCAACATGGTCGCCCTGAACTGGGCCTGCACCAGGCTGATCGGCGAGGCGAGGTCCATCCTCGAACTGGGTGGGGGGACCGGCTGCTTCGCCTCCGAGGCCGCCGCCGACCCCGGGCGCAGCATCGTCTGCGTGGACCGTGACCTGGATGCACTGGCCTGGGCCCGGGTGCATCGCGCCAAGAGCAACGTGAAGTACTGCACCGAGGAGGAGGCGAAATTCTTGGGAGGGCGTTACGACCTCGTGGTCGCAGTCGACGTGATCGAGCACGTCTCCGATTTCAACGCCTTCCTGGAAAGCTGCTGCGCGCTCGCCGACCGCGCCATCCTGACCACCCCGAACAAGAGACGCCACGAGAGCTTCGACACCGACGGCCCCCCCGATTACTACCAGCACGTGAGGGAGTGGAGCGCAGGCGAATTCTACTGGGTGCTCAGGTGCTACTACGCGAAGGTCGAGCTCTTCGCCATGAACGACGTGTACGTTCCGGAGCTCTCCCCGATAACCGTGACCTCGCGGCTCACACCGCTGGTCGCCAGGTGCTCCCATCCCATCAAGGGGGTGGGAGCAGGCGCTTCCGCCAGGGGGGGGCAGCCATGACCATCGCCATCCAGCCCGACGACTACGGTCCCGGCGACGCCTCCTCGCCGATCTGGAGTCGGCTCCTCAGCGAGGCGGGGCACCAGGTTCGCACGGTCGACGTGTACCGGGCCGACATACTGGAGCAGCTCGAGGGGTGCGACGCCTTCATGTGGCGGCACGTTCATGCGCCGCACATGCGGCAGGTGGCGCGCCGCCTGCTGCCCGTGGTCGAGCGCGAACTGGGGCTCACCGTCTATCCGGACCAGCAGACCTGCTGGCACTACGACGACAAGATCGCCCAGAGCCATCTGCTCAAGGCAGCGGGCATCCCCATCCCCCGCACCTGGGTCTGGTACGACAAGGGCGCCGCGCTGGCCTGGGCGGCGCAGGCCTGCTACCCGGTGGTGCTGAAGCTGTGGTCCGGCGCCGGTTCGACCAACGTCAGGCTGGTCTCTTCCGCCTCGGAGGCGGTGCACTGGATCGAGCGCCTCTTCGGCCACGGGGTGGAAACCCTCGACGAGACCCCCCCTGTGCTTAGGCACAGGGTGAAGCACGCGCTGCGGGCCTTGCTGGCCCTGGACGAGCCGCACCCTTGGGAGCTGCACAAGGACTACGTCCTCTTCCAGGAGTTCCTGCCGGGCAACGACTACGACACCCGCGTCACCATCATCGGCAACCGGGCCTTCGGCTACCGCCGCCATAACCGCCCCGGCGACTTCAGGGCAAGCGGCAGCGGCAATTTTTCGGTCGAGCCTGGATTGATCACCCCGGAGGCGGTCAGGCTCGCCTTCCGGGTCGCAGAGAAGCTCGGCACCCAGTCGGTGGCGCTCGACCTGCTCCTGCGGGATGGAGCCCCGGTAGTCGGTGAGATCAGCTACACCTACGTCAGTTGGATGGTGCACTCCTGCCCGGGACACTGGGATGGCGAGCTTAACTGGCACCCGGGGCAGATGTGGCCCGAACAGGCCCAAATCGAGGACCTGCTGGCGAGGCTCGAGGAGCGCACGCCGTGAAGATCGCATTCTTGACGCCAGAGTATCCGAGCGATGCGGCGGCCGAAGGGGGGCTCGCCGGCTACGTCAGGAAAACCGCGGCCGCCCTGGCGCAGCGAGGCTGCGAGGTCTGGGTCCTGGTGACCTCCGACCGTGACGCGCGCTGGCGCGACGGTGACGTGAGGGTGTGCCAGCTGCGCACCCCCCGGCTCCCCGCCTTCCTGTCCAGGATCCCGTACCTCGCCTCCGTGATGCCCCTGTTGCAGCGCCTCCTCGCGGCCCGCGCCTGCGCCCGGGCCTTTCACGCCGCGCACGCCGAGGCGGGCTTCGACCTGGTGCAGGCCTCCAGCTACCAGGCCCCCGGCTACGCGCTCCTCGGTAACGGCGCCGTCCCCGTCGTCTGCCGCGTCTCCAGCTACACCCCGCTCTACGCAGCCGCCCAGGGGAACAAGCGGAAGTTCTCCGAGTACCTGCTGGACTGGTTGGAGTTGCGCCAGGTCGTCGACGCCGACGCCTCCTTTTCCCCCAGCCGTTTCATGGCCGATTACTTCGAGCGCCTGGAGGCCCATGATCTCGAGGTGGTGAAAACCCCGCTTGAGGACCTTTCGGCAGAGGACGATGACGCCTTCTGCGCCTCGCACGCCCCTTCCGGGCGCTACCTGCTCTACTTCGGGACCTTGAACCGGGTCAAGGGGGTGGACCTGCTGGTGCAGGCGCTTCCCGGCCTGCTGGCCCGGCACCCGGACCTTTCCGTGGTGTTCATCGGTCGGGACGACGGCGGTCCCGACGGGATCAAGTACGCCGACCGGTTGCGCCGGAGCTGCCCGGAATCCTCGCAGCGCCTCCTCTTTTTTCCGGTGCTCCCAAAGTCCCGGCTTTTCCCGTTCGTCCGGCGGGCGGCCGCCGTACTGGTGCCGTCGCGCGTGGACAACTACCCCAACGTCTGCCTCGAGGCGCTCCAGCTTGGGACACCCGTCATCGCCTCGGACCGCTCCAGCCTCGAGGAGATGGTCAAGGACGGGGTGAACGGCTTCCTGTTTGGAAACGGCGACGCCGATAGCCTGGCCGTGAGCGTGGAACGGCTCCTCTCCCTGTCCGGGGACGAACTCGCCGCGCTGCGGCAGGGGGTAGGCCGCGAGGTCGACGCGATCGCCTCGGAGGACCGTATCGGAGAGCTCCTTGCCTTTTACCGGCGGGTGATCCGCGAATTCAAGCAGAGACGGGAGCCGTGAAGCCATGCCGCAACCCCTGGTAAGTATCCTGCTGCCGGTCTACAACGCCGAACCCTACCTGGCCGAAGCGATCGATTCGCTTTTGGCCCAGACCTTCACCGACTTCGAACTTGTCGTCGTCAACGACGGTTCCACCGACGGCAGCGCGAAGGTGATCGCGCGCTACGCCGACCCGCGCATCCGCGTGCTGGAGCAGGAGAACCGCGGGCTCTCCCCCAGTCTGAACCGCGCCATCTCCGTGTCCCGGGGGAAGTACCTGGCCCGGCAGGATGCCGACGACATCAGCTACCCCGAGCGCCTGGCGAAGCAGGTAGATTTTCTGGAGCGTCACCCGGATTGCGGCCTCCTCGGCACCTGGGCCGACATCTACGTCGGCTCGCGCCGCACGGAAAGGGCGCACCAGCACCCCTGCGACAACGCCGCGCTCAAGTTCAACCTCCTCTGCGACAACTACTTCGTGCACAGCTCCGTCATGATGAGAAGGTCGGTCCAGGAACGGGTGGGGCTCTACGCGGCCGAGGCCGACCGGCAGCCCGAGGATTTCGATCTCTGGTCCCGGTTCATGCGTGACGGCAACTGCAGGATCGGGAATCTCCCGGAGAGGCTGGTCGGCTACCGCGAGGTGGAGGGGAGCATCTGCCGCACCGCGCCGCAGCGGATCACCGACGGCGTGGTCCGCATCTGCGGGCAAAACATCGCCTTCGCCTCGGGGCTGTCACCCGATGACCGGACCGTCGCCGACCTCGCCGCGCTGCTGCACTGTTCCTTCGGGCATCTCACCGGTGAGCCCGAGCCGGCCCCCCTGTTCGCGCTGGTCACAAGACTGGGCGCATCGCTGGCCGGGGAGGCGGAAGACCCCGCGCTGCTGGCGGCCGCCGTGCGCAGGATGCGGCTGAGGCTCGTCAAGGCGCTGCTGATCTACAAGGCCTGGCGGCTGTCCCGGCGGCTGCCGGTCCCGCTGCGCCGGAATGGAAGGGTGTCATCATGATCGGCTCATCCCATTCCCCGCAACCGGGCGGCAGCGGACCGTTCCAGGCCCCGGACGACTGGTCGGTCGACGTGGTCATCCCGGTCTACAACGGGGCCCCCTACATCGAGAGAGCCCTGCGCTCGGTGCTGGAGCAGGACCATCCGCCGACGCGGATCATCGTGGTCGATGACGGTTCCACCGACGCTACCGCCGACATCGTGCGAGGGGTGCGGGGGGAGGTCCCGATCAGGTACTTCCACCAGGAAAACGGAGGGCTCAGCTCGGCGCGCAACGCCGGCATCCGCCTTTGCAGCTCGAGGTTCGTCGCCTTCCTCGACGCCGACGATGAGTGGTACCCGGACAAGCTCTCGCGACAACTCGCCCTGTTCCGGGAAAGCAGCTTCCCGCACCTCGCCGCGGTCTACTGCCGCTACGACATCATCGACGAGGGCTCCGTGGTGCGGCACGACTGCCACGTCGTCGAACCCGATCCGGAGAACCGCGGCGACATCTTCCAGCGCATACTGGCTGCCAACCTGGTGACCGGCAGCGGCAGCGGCATCCTGGTCCTGCGTGAGGCGCTGGGGGAGGTCGGGTTCTTCGACGAGACGCTGAGCGCCTGCGAGGATTGGGACATGTGGCTGCGGCTCGCCAGGCGTTACCAGTTCGACTACGTGGACGGCAAGCTGGTGAAGATCCGCAGGCACGGCTCCAACATGCAAAAGGACGACACCAGGATGTTCGTCAACTCGCTCACCTTCTACAACAAGTGGTCCGAAGAGGCCTTCAGGGCAGGGCATCATCGCGCCTGGGGTAACGCAGTGGTCTGCCGCATCGCCCAGGAGCTGCCGCGCCTGGACTCGCTGCGCCTCACCCGGAGCCTGCTCGACCCGCAGGCACGCCGGTTCCTTTTCAACGCCACCGGCGGGTCGCTGCCGCTGTTCCTGCTCCTGCGGGCACCCACCGTGCTCATCATCGTCCTGAAAAGAATGCTGGGGCTTAAGCCATGAGGATCCTGCACACCGTAGCACAGTACCACCCGGAGACCGGCGGGATGCAGGAGGTGGTGCAGCAGCTCTCAGAGCGCCTGGTCAGGGGCGGCCACGAGGTGACCGTGGCGACCGCCAGGGTCGCCGGGCGCAGCGTGAGCCACAACGGGGTTCGCATCGAGGAATTCGACGTGAGGGGGAACGAGGTGAACGGGTACCGGGGCGAGGTGCAGCGTTACCGCGACTTCCTGCTCGCCTCCCGTTTCGACGTGGTGACCAGCTTCGCCGCGCAGCAGTGGGCGACCGACCTTGCCCTGCCGATGCTGGACCGGATCGCGGGGAAGAAGGTTTTCGTCCCCACCGGGTTCTCCGCTTTGCACGACAGGCGCTACGCCGCCTACTTCGCGCGCATGCCGGGGTACCTGAAGCGCTACGACATCAACGTCTTTCTCTCGGACGATTACCGGGACATCCGTTTTGCCCGTGATAACGGCGTCACCAATACGGTGCTGATCCCAAACGGCGCCGCTGAGGACGAGTTCCTCGCCCCGCCCGCGCTCGACATCAGGAAGGCGCTCGGCATCCCCGCAGGCCACAGGCTCATCCTCAGCGTGGGATCGCACACCGGCCTCAAGGGGCACGCCGAGGCCATCGAGATCTTCAACCGGGCGCGCCTGACGGACACCACCTTCCTCATGATAGGCAACAGCTACTGGAACGGCTGCGGCAAGACGTGCGCCCTGAAATCGGCGCTGTACAACCGGCGTCCCGCCTGGAAAAAGAGCGGCAAGAAGCTTTTGGTCGTGTCGCTGGACCGGGAGTCGACCGTGGCCGCCTACCTCGCGGCCGACCTCTTTCTCTTTCCCAGCCGCGTCGAGTGCTCTCCCATCGTGCTGTACGAGTGCCTCGCCTCGCGTACCCCTTTTCTCACCAGCGATGCGGGCAATGCCGCCGAAATCATCAGGTGGTCCGGCGCAGGGGTGTTGCTCCCGACGGACGTCTCGCCAAGCGGTTTCAGCAGGACGCGGGTCGCCGCATCGGCGGAGCTTCTCGAGGCGACCGCCAACGACCCCCCCCTGCTCGAGAGGATGGCGGCCTGCGGGTACTCCGCCTGGCAGGAGCGCTTCACCTGGGAAAAGATCGCTTTGCAGTACGAACGCCTGTACCGGGACCTTACCGGTAACCCCGATTAACCTGACAAGGAAATTATGTCCAAGAAGACCGCCATCATCATAGGCGCGGGACCCGCCGGGCTCACCGCCGCCTACGAACTCCTCGACAAGACCGACGTCGTCCCGCTCGTTTTCGAGATGTCCGACGACATCGGAGGGATCTCCAAGACCGTCAACTACAAGGGAAACAGGATCGACATCGGCGGGCATCGCTTCTTCTCCAAGTCGGACCGGGTGATGCGCTGGTGGCAGAACCTCTTCCCGCTGCAGGGAGCCCCGGCCCGCGACGACCGCCTGCTCGGCCGCCAGGTGCCGCTGGCAACTGAATGTCTGCTGCGCGACATCCTCGAGCCAGAGCCGGTCCGGGTATGTGCCCCCGACCCCGAGGAGACGGACGGGGTCATGCTGGTACGGGGGCGGTGCTCGCGCATCTTCTTCCTGCGCCGCTTCTTCGATTACCCGATCACCCTCTCCCTCGGCACGGTGCGCAACCTGGGAGCCTGGCGCATCGTCAAGATCGGCGTGAGCTATGTCAAGGCGAGGCTCGCCCCGATCCGCGACGAACGGTCACTGCAGGACTTCTTCATCAACCGCTTCGGCGACGAACTCTACCGCACCTTCTTCAAGGACTACACGGAGAAGGTCTGGGGCGTCCCCTGCCGGGACATCAAGCCGGAGTGGGGTGCCCAACGCATCAAGGGGCTCTCGGTTACCAAAACGCTGCTGCATGCCCTGCGCAAGCTGGCCGGTCAAGGGGAGCGTCTGCAGGCAAAGAAGGTGGAGACGAGTCTCATCGAGCAGTTCTACTACCCCAAGCTTGGGCCGGGCCAGATCTGGGAGGAGGCTGCCCAGCGGGTGGTGCGTCACGGCGGGCAGGTGGTGCGGCGCGCCAAGGTGGTCGGCATCGAAGCCGAGGGGGAAGAGGTGCGCGCGGTCCTGGTCCGGGACGAGGCGACCGGCGTCGAGACGCGACACGCCGGCGACTATTTCCTCTCCACCATGCCGGTGCGGGAGCTGGTTGCCGCCTTGGGCGAGGAGGTTCCTGCGGAGGTGCGGGAGGTCGCCAAGGGGCTCAAGTACCGCGACTTCATCACGGTCGGGCTTCTGCTGAAGAGGCTCGCCATCCGTAACGAGACCGGGACTGCCACCGTCAACGGGATCGTCCCCGACAACTGGATCTACATCCAGGAGCGCGAGGTGAAACTCGGCAGGCTGCAGATCTTCAACAACTGGAGCCCCTACCTGGTAAGGGATCCCGACACCGTCTGGATCGGCCTGGAGTACTTCTGCAACGAGGGGGACGAACTTTGGGGGATGGAGGATGCTGCGCTATCCTCCTTCGCCATCTCCGAGCTCGCCTCCATCGGCATTATAGACGCGACGGAGGTGCTCGATTCGACGGTGTTGCGCATGCCCAAGGCCTACCCCGCCTACTTCGGCAGCTATGACCGCTTCGACGTCATCCGCGGCTACACCGACCGTTTCGAGAACCTGTTCCTAATCGGGCGCAACGGCATGCACCGCTACAACAACGCAGACCACTCCATGCTTACCGCCATGGCCGCCGTCGAGAACATCGCCTCCGGCTGCACCGTTAAGGACAACATCTGGGGGATCAACGCGGAGGAGGAATACCACGAGGAGAAAACGGCGTGAGGCGGAAGAGGGCACTGCTGTTCTTCTGCGTCTCGGTGCTCGCCGTGGCGGCGATCCTCTACCTGCGTCGGGCCGACTACTGGAGGCCGTACAACGACACGCCCCAGGAGTCGGTGGTTTCCATGCACGCCCATGGCTTCGCCGTTGCCAACTTCGCCGGGGTCTGGCCCAACCCGGTCCTCGCGCGGGATGTGGACGTGGAGCATGGCAAAATCACCGAATATAACCACTGGCCCAACGCTTTCTTCCTCACCCTGGCCGCCGCGATCAAGCTTTTCGGCAACACGGAGATGGTGGGGCGGTCGCTGGCGCTTCTCTACACGATCCCCGGTCTCTATCTGCTCGCCTTCGCCTTCAGGAACAAAAGCGGGGTTTCCTACCTGGCCGTACCGGTGCTGCTGGTCTCTCCCATCGGCAGGGACTGCCTTTCCTTCGTCTTCATCGACGCCGCGCTCCTGTTCTGGATCGGCTTTTTGGCTGCCGCGGTTTCCCTTACCAGGGATCGTCCGGCGACCGCCACCCGGCTCTTCAGGCTTGGCTCACTGGTCGCCCCGTTCTTCATTCACCTGATCGCCCCCTTCGCCTTCTTCGGTGCCTTGGCCCGGTTTTGGTGGGGGCACCGTGACAGGAACGTTCTCTGCCGTGACCTGCTCTGCGTGGTCGGCGCCTTTTGTACGGTCATGTTCTTCTTGTCCTGGACCAGCAGCGGGCTTGCCGCCGGCGCCAGGGAACTGCTGGCCCAGTACCTGCACCGGGCCAACCTGAGCCAGCGCTACAGCGAGAACATCGGCCTCTTTTCCCTGCTCATCACCCTGGCCAAGCACTTCTACGTGAACCTGGGATACTTCGCCCTGGTCCTGCCGCTCGCATTCGTGAACCTGGCGAGGCGGCGTTCCCTGCAGGCGTACCTGCTGCCGGCGGTGCTGGTCTACACGCTGCTTCTGCGCAACTACATCGGCCTGCACGTCTTCGCCAACCTGCCGCTCGTTTCCATTTCCACCTTCACCCTGGTGGCGGGGGCGGAGCAGGTCTGGCCGGATGAGCGCCTCTGGCCTCGGGTGGCGCTGGGCGCCGTGCTGGTGGCCTCCCTTTTCCCGACGCGGCTTTTCTCGTATTACTGCGTGGACCAGCATGTGAATGCCCAGGTGCGGGCCCTGCGCCTTCTGGAACCCGAGATCCTCAAATCCCCCTGCAACAGCTTCACGATCGTCGGGGGTGACAACTACAGGGTTCCGCAGATGTTCTGCGGGGAGAGGGTGGTGCGGGGGATAGTGAATGGGGAACCAAAGAGGCACGGGGTGATCGACCTGGGGCGAAGGACCGTCACTGCGGTTCCGTAGCCTGGGGGAGGGTGATTGGGTGCCACGCGGAAACTGTCAGTCGTGTCAGCGCCGGACCAGCTCGATGAAGACGAAGCTCCCCGAGTCCGGGAGTAACCGGGCCAGCAGACGGTCCGCGGCGAGGACCGCGTCGATGGCGCAGGACGGCACGAGGCTCCACTTCTTGAGCCCGCCGCAGAGCCAGTAGAGTAGGGGGGAGTGCGGCTGGTAGCGCTCCAGTTGCAGATCGGGGAACCGCTCCCGGAACAGCCGCAGGTCGCGCCGGAACACGATCCAGGCCAGCGCGCCGTTCGCGCCGGAGAGCGGACCCGCGGACTGGAAGGCCCATTCTTTGGCCTCCGGGTCGCAGGGTTCGTGGTGCAGATGGCGCAGTATCGGCCTGCTCAAAAAACCGACGTGCTGGTCGGCGATGAGAAGCCTGCCGCCGGGAACCAGGACGCGCTCGGCTTCGCGGAGAAAGGCCCCCGTGTCGGGAATGTGGTGGAAGACGTTGGTCATGCAGAGAAAGCGAAGGCTCCCCTCGGGGTAGGGGAGGCTGGTGCCGTCCAGCACCAGGTCGACGCCGGGGTAGGGGACGATGTCCGAGGTGACCAGCTCCGGGACGACTTCTTTAGCGAAGCCTGCCCCCGAACCGATCTCCAGCGCCGTGCCTGTGCCGGGGGAGCGCGCCAGGACGCGCCGGTATTCGCGGTAGACCTCGAGGTAGAAGCGCTTCAGGGCCGGTTTCCCCTCGATGGCTGCGCGGATCTCGCCGTATCGGTCCGGGCTATCGAGCACCCTTTCTCCTCACTCCCAGCTTGATGCGGAACAGCCCGATCAGGGTCATCTTGAGCAGCATGAAGCCGTGGCTGAACCTGCTGATGTTGGTGCTGCCGTAGGTCCGGTTCAGGTATCGGATCGGGACGTCGGTGATGCCCAGGGCGAGCTGCGCCGCCGGGAAGAGGAGCTCGAAGTCGCCGAAGGGGTCGAAGTCCCCGAACTGCTCGCGCCACGCGAGGACCCGGCGGTAGTCATGGCGCGCCAGCAGCTTCGTTCCGCACAGGGAGTCCCCAAGCCTGGCATCGAGGACCCAACTGAGGGCCTTGGCGAAGAAGGTGTTGCCCAGGCGGTTCAGAAAGCGCATCGCCTCCCCCTCCATGGGGTAGACCAGCCGCGAGCCGTTGACGAAGTCGGCCTGTCCGCTGCAGTAGGCGTCGTAGAACCGGTGCAAAAGCTCCGGAGGCATGGTGAGGTCGGCGTCCAGTATGGTGAGGAGCTCCCCCCTGGCCTTGGAAAACCCGAGCGCCACCGCGTCCTTCTTCCCTTTGCCGCTTTGCTGCATGGCCTTGATGTCGTAGCGGTCGCCGTAGAGTTCCTTGACCCTCAGGATCTCCTCCCAGGTCCCGTCGCTGGAATGCCCCTCCACGAAGATCACCTCCAGGTCGCACCCCAGGTCGGGCATCCGCTTCATCGCGTTCTCGATGTTGCCGCGCTCGTTTCTGGCCGGGATCAGGACCGAAAGGGAGGGGCGTCTCGACTCCGGCCCCTTCACCGGCTTCAGCACGGTGACGTAGACGAGCCCCAGCCAGCGCAGCAGGGGGAGGCAGGGTGCGACCCGGTTGACGAGGTCGCCAAGCCCCAACAGCCGCCAGGGGCAGTAAAGCGCGAGGCGTCTCCTGACGATGGTGTAGCCGGAGAGCTGCGCGATGTTGTCCAGGTCCACCTTGGTGATGAAGGTGGTCGGCACCTCGCCGCTGCGCAGGCCGAGCCGGTTGGCCAAGCGGTACAGCCACCCCAGGTAGGGGTTGTAGATCACCATGATCACCCGGGAGGTCCGGGACAGGGAAGGGTGAAGCTGCATCAGCAGCCCCTGGATATCGTAGTGGTGGTTGACGGTACCGTTCAGCAGCACCGCGGTCCTTTTCTCGGTCTCGCCGGAAAGGTCCGGGAACCGGGCCTCGTCGCGCAGCGCCGACTTCTCGCCGCACTGGAGCTCCTGCAGCAGCAGGCCGGAATCCTCCTCCCGGGGGAGCCATTGGATGGTCCGGTCGTAGAACCGGGTGGTCGCGGAAATCTCACCAGCCAGCAGGCCGTTTATGTACCTCTTCCATGAGGGGATCCTGGATCCCTCCTGGTCGCGTTTGAAAAACATGGATGCTCCCGACTCGTCATCTGCCCCGGCCCTTCATGAGCCCTGGCGGGCTCCCCTTTATAGCACGCATCGGCGTGACAGGGGATGCTAAAAATGCCGTTTTCGGTAAAAATCGTCGGCAGTTGCAACCTTCCCGCTTTTTCTGTATAGATAGGTGGACCAATTTTGCCGCTCTCGGAGCCGGGTCTTGCGCCCCGGGACGCGGCGGGCGCCGGCGGTCGCCGGACCGCCCTGCGAGTCTTATGAAATACCCGCTACCACATCTCTTTTTCGCGCTGCTAATACTGGCGGGTTCTTTCTTCCTGCTTCGTCTTCCCTTCTATGCCCAGGAACTGGTCGGAGAGGAGGGGATCATCGCCCACCTGTTCCTCAACGAGGTCAAAAAGCCCGACTATCTCCTGCTGGCCCGCATCGACGGCGTGAACCAGATGACGGCTCCGCAGCACCCGGCGCCGATGTACCAGGCCATCAACGGCGTCGGCAAGGTGGTGCGGCAACTGGTTCCCTTCGGGAAGCTCGACCCGCTGGAGAGCGCCTTCGTGCTCCGGGTGGTGTTTTCGCTCCCGCTTTTCCTGGTGCTCCTTTCCGGAGTGGTCTACCTCTACCGCTGCGGCAACGAGAACCTCTACTACTGGCTGGCCCTCCTCGTCGGCTTCGCCTCCTCGCCGGTACTCCTGGTGAGTTCCACGGAACTGCAGCTCGACGCCAGTTTCGGCATCGGCTCCTTCGGGCTTTGGGCCCTTGCCGTGACCGCGCTCTCCGGTTCCCTCCCGGCGCGCCTCTATCGCCACGGTGCGGTGCTCTTTCTCGCCTGTTTTGCGGCGGGGCTTGGGAAGAACGAGTGGTCCCTGGTCCTGTGTGTTACCCTGTTCGCTGGCGTCGCCTACGCCTGGTTCAGCGCGCGGTCCCGCGGCGCGGGAGGGGGGGCGGTTGCCATCCTGCTGTTGGGCCTGTTCGGACTGCTGGCCGGGAACCTGTTCAGCTACCTGGACGACCCCCTGAACTACGTCATGGGGTGGCAGTTGATGTCCTCCATGTCGAAACACGAGTCGATCTTCAACCTGGCGAAACTGCAGCAGTTGCTCGGCGTCATGGGGGCCAGGTGGACCTACGTGGCACAGGCCCTCCTCCTGATCCTTTGCTCCTCCTTCCTGTTCCTCAGGGCGCGCTTTGCCGGTGGCCGCATGGAACGATGGGGGGCGGGGCTCCTGTTTCTGGGCGGGCTCTACTACCTCTCCACCTGGAACGAGATGGTCCCTTTCAACATCGTCTCCTTCCTTGTGCCGCTGGCCGTCCTGGTATTCGCCCTGATCCTGATCGCCTGGCTTGCCGACGGCGAGGGGAAGGCGCCCCTGTCAGCGTTTTCCCTGGTGCCGGCGCTTTTCTCCCTGCTTTTGTTCGCTGCCTATTTCGTTTCCACCTGGGAAGGGGGACCGCGCTATTATGCCGTGGCGCAGATCGTTTCCCTGTTCGCCCTCGTCTCCGTGCTGCGCGTGCAAAGTGTCTCGGCGCAGAGAAAGCTGCTGGTGTGCGTCACCCTCTCCCTGCTCGTGCTGCACGCCGTCTCCTGGGCCAACCGCGGGCGTTACCAGCGCGTGGTGGTTCATACCCCCGACCGGCAGGGGAACTGTCTCCCGGTGCTGAGTTCCGGCGAGGCCGTCTTCAAGAAGGGCGATTTCCTTGGGAGCTCGTGCAGCAGGGAGTATTTGCAGCAGATGTCGAAAAAGTACAACCGGCCGCTTTGCGGGCCCTGACGGGACATGTCCATGATCATCGTGAAATTGATGGGAGGGCTTGGGAACCAGATGTTCCAGTACGCTGCCGCCAGGCGGCTCGCCTGGGTGAGTGGCGTCCCCCTGAAGCTGGACCTCGGGTGGTTCCAGGGATCCTTGCCCGGAACCACACCCAGGGAGTACGCCCTGGGTCCCTTCAACATAGCCGGGGAGTGCGCCTCCGCCTCTGAGATAGCCCGCCTCGCCCCCCGTCAGGGTACACTCGGGAAACTGCTGGCTCGCTGCCTTCCTTTTGGAGGCTCGTACCTGCCGGAGCGGCACTTCCACTTCGACCCGGCGCTGCTGGCACCGCGCAAAAGCGCCTACCTCGACGGTTACTGGCAGAGCGAGAAGTACTTCTGTGACATCCGCGACACCATCTGCGCCGATCTCACCCTGAAAGAAGCGCCGCAGGGGAGCAACCGCGACCTGGCCGAGCGGCTCGCGGACCCCGCTCTTGCCAGCGTGTCGCTGCACATACGCAGGGGGGATTACGTCTCCTGTCCCTCGGCCTCGTCGGTCCACGGCAGCTGCTCCCCCGAGTACTACGCCCGCGCCGTCGCCTCCCTTGCAGCCCGGGTGGAGCGGCCGCACTTCTTCATTTTCTCCGACGAGCCGGAGTGGGTCCCCGACAACTTCCCTCTCGACCACCCCTGCACCATAGTGGCGCACAACCCTCCGGAACAGGGGCATGAGGACCTCCGGCTGATGACCCTGTGCAGGCATCACATCATCGCCAACAGCAGCTTCAGCTGGTGGGGCGCCTGGCTCTGCCGCAACCGCGACAAGATCGTGATCGCGCCGCAGACCTGGTTCGCCGGCGCCAGCCACGACACCGGCGACGTGATCCCCGCGTCCTGGACGAGGATGTAGCCATGACTGCAGCCGCCCAGCCCAAGGTGACGGTACTGATGCCGGTCTACAACGGCGAACTCTTCCTGCGCGAGGCGATCGACAGCATCCTCGCGCAGAGCTTTGCGGAGTTCGAGCTGTTGGTGATCGACGACGGGTCCAGCGACGCCAGTGCCGCCATCGCCGCTTCCTATGCCGATTCGCGCCTCCGGCTTATTCAAAACGGCGCCAACCTCGGGCTGATCGAGACCTTGAACCGCGGCATCGAGCTTGCCCGTGGCGAGTACATCCTGCGCATGGACTGCGACGACGTGAGTCTTCCCGAGCGTCTGCGAAAGCAGGTCGACTTCATGGATCGTTTTCCCGAGGTGGGTGTCTGCGGAGTGTGGTATCTGGAGTTCGGCCCGAAGCTGCGCCGGATCACCCGCTGTGCCGCCGACCACGAGAGCATCAGGTGCGGCACGCTCTTCAACCCCGTGGTGGGGCACCCCTCCGTGATCCTGCGCCGGAAGCTATTGCTGGAGCACGGCCTGCGTTACGACCCGGCCTACCGCCACGCCGAAGACTACCAGCTCTGGTCGCAAGCACTTCAGCACTGCCGTTTTGCCAACATCCCCGAGGTGCTGTTGCACTACCGGGTACACCCGGGCCAGGTGACCGCACAACATGCCCGGCAGCAGATGGAGTCCGCGGGGAGGGTGCGGCTGCGCCTGATCCGGGAGCTGGGGATCGAGCCCGACGCCGAGGAGTTCGAGATCCACCAGGTGCTGAGCGCTCTTACCCGCCCCCTTCATTTCCCTTTCCAGGAGCTTCCCGCGGCACGGCAGCTGGAGCGGATCGACCGCTGGCTCTGCAAGCTCAAGGAGGCCAACGACCAGCGCGGCATCTATCCGGAGCCGCAGTTCTCGACCATGCTGGTCGAGCGTTGGGTCGGCGTCTGCCTGGTGAACTTCGTCGCCAGGGGGATTTTCACACGCCGCCTGTTCACCCCCCCCGGGCTCTTCGCCCTCACCGGTTCCGGCCTGCGACGCGCCGGCAACTTTGTTTTCCGCCGTCTGCGCACCGGTATTTCCGATTCCTTCTTTTCTTGACCTGCATCAAGCCGCACATCTCCCGACAGGCCTATACTCGGATCAATGGAAACGTCCGATGGGACCATAAAAGCGAGTAGGAGAGGTGACGTATGGCAAGGTTGATAGATGAGTTGAAACGGGATCACGTGGCAATCGAAGCGATGCTTAACCGCGTTAAGGATACCAGTATCACCAACAAGGAGGCGCACCAGCTCCTGCTCTCGGCGCAGGCGACGCTGCTTGCGCATCTGCGCAAAGAGGACGCGCAACTGTACCCGGTGCTGAACAAGGCCGCACAGGCGGACCAGGGGTTGAAGCGCACGGTGGATTTCTACGCCAAGGACATGGAGGAGATCTCCGGCAACGCCATCGCCTTTTTCAAGAAATATTCCGCCGACGACGCGGTGATCGACATCGAGTTCGCCAAGGCGCTCGGCAGGCTTTTCGCCACCATCTCCAGGAGGCTGCGCAGCGAGGAGAATACCCTCTACGCGGCTTACGATAAGCTGCACCACTGAAACCCGCTCTTCCTGGAGCCGCGGGGCGTCCCTCCGTGGCTCCAGGTCTTTCCCTGCTCCTCCCGGCTAGCCCTGTCGCGCAAAAATCTCTCCGGCGCATGTTCCCTTTACAACGCAGGCTCGATCGGTTATTTTGCTCTGTCGAACCAGCGCAGTCAAAGGAGTGTATTTCGTGGGTATTTTCGAGTCGATCATACTGGGTATCGTGGAGGGGCTGAGCGAGTTCCTTCCCGTTTCTTCCACCGGGCATCTCATCCTGGCGTCGGCCCTGCTGAAGCTTCAGCAGTCCGAGACGCACAAGGTCTTCGAGGTGGTCATCCAACTGGGGGCGATGCTAGCCGTCGTCGAGGTGTACCGCAAGCAGCTCTTCTCCCGTCCCGACCTGATCAAGAAGGTCTGTTTCGCTTTTCTCCCGACCGGCACCATCGGGTTTCTGCTCTACAAGCTGGTGAAGTCCTTATTCCAGCCTTCACTGGTGAGTTACATGCTCATCGCCGGCGGCGTGGCGTTCATCGTCATCGAGCTCTGGATGAAGGACCGGCCGGCGACCACCCACACCCTGGACGAGATCAGCTACAAGCAGGCCTTCTGCATCGGGCTGGTACAGTGCCTTTCCATGGTGCCGGGGGTCTCGCGCTCCGGGGCGACCATCATGGGCGGTCTGCTGTTCGGCCTGGACCGGAAGGACGCCGCGGAATTCTCCTTCCTTTTGGCCCTTCCCACCATGTTTGCCGCCACCTGTTACGACATCTACAAGAACTACACTGTGTTCCACACGGGAGATTGGCAGAACATCGCCGTCGGATTCGTCACCTCGTTCATCTTCGGCGTGATCGGCATCAAGGCGCTCCTGAAGTTCGTCACCAGCCACACCTTCATCCCCTTCGGCATCTATCGCATCGTGGTAGGCGTGATCTTCCTGGTTTTTCTCTTCTAGGAGTGGTCAGCTAGGGGTGAAGCCAAGGGGGGCGGAGCATCTGAGGGCATCGCCCTCACCCCTGATTAGCACTACACCAGCAATAGCTTGAAACCGGCGATGGCCAGGACGAGCGAGAGGACCCGCATGATGGTGGGGACGGGAAGGTGGCGACTCCCTAAAAGCGAGCCGACCACGCCACCCAGGAGCGCGCTTCCGGCCATGAACGGCGCATAGCTCGGTATCGCCTGCACCCCGCTCAAGTGCCCCAGCAGCCCCGCGCAGGAATTCACCAGGATGAAGAGCGCGGCCACCGCTGAAACCTCCCTCGCTTCTCCCCATTTGAACAACAACAGCAGCGGACTGAGGAAGATGCCGCCCCCCACGCCGGTGAGACCGGAAAGAAGGCCGAGGACTGCCCCGATGACGAGGGCCGTCGGGGTCGAGGGTGGAGTGGTGCGGGCAGACGCCTGGTTCTTCTGCAGCAGCAGGCGCGATGCCGACAGAAGCAACAACACGCCGACCAGCGGCCGGTAGATGTGGGAGGGGAGGGTGAGGTACCCTCCCAGGAAGCTGAAGGGGATCGAGGTCGCCGCGAAGGGCCAGAACAGGCGCCACGAGAAATGCCCGGCGCGGGCGAAGGAGAAGGTGGCGATGCCTGCCACCAGGAGGTTCAAGGTGAGCGCCGTCGGCTTGAAGACCTCCGGCGCCACGCTGAACAGCGCCAGCACCGCGATGTACCCCGAAGCGCCGCCGTGCCCCACGCAGGAATAGAGGACCGCCACCACCAGGGTGCAAAACAACATCGGTATCAGAAGTTCCAGGATCATGTAGCCCTCTGGCGGCCCGGCAGCGTTTCACGCTGCAGACCTTCAGTGTTGTCGCGAACTTGCCCTGTCCCGCCAGGCACCGGGGAAAGATACCATACTTTCCCGGTACTGTCCCGGCCTACCCCTCAGCAGGGCATCTCCGCATTCCTGCGCGAATACCAGTACCAGGTCAGGACGATGCAGCTCAGGTAAAAAACCAGGAACCCGTAAAGGGCGGCCTGCGGGCCGCCGGTCAGCGTGATGGAGCTCCCGAACGCCTTGGGTATGAAGAAGGCGCCGTAGGCTGCAAACGCTGAGCAGAAGCCGAGAACTGCCGCTGCCTCTTTCGCCGCCTCGGCCGTGGCTTTGGCCTGAGCCTCGCGCCTTTGGTCCGCAGCCGCACGCTGGCGCTCGGTGAGAAAAATGACCGGGATCATCCGGAAGGTAGAGCCGTTGCCGATTCCGGTGGTCACGAACATGAGGATGAACATGGCCAGAAAGCCCCAGAAGTTGCCGGGGTTGCCCTGGCTCGGAAGGTAGTGCAGCACCCCGAAGGCGGCTGCCGTCATGGCGGTGAAATTCCAGAAGGTGACCCGCGCCCCTCCGAGTTTATCGGCGATCCAGCCGCCCAGCGGACGGCACAGCGCACCAACCAGGGGGCCCAGGAAGGCGTACTGCATCGGGTTGACGCTCGGGAACTGCGACTTGATCAGAAGCGGCAGTCCGGCGGAGTAGCCGATGAAAGAGCCGAAGGTGCCCAGATAGAGCCAGCACATGATCCAGTTGTGCTTGCGTTTGAAGATCACCGACTGCTCCTTGAACGACGCCTTGGCCTCAGCGATGTCGTTCATGCCGAACCAGGCGGCCAGTGTGGAGAGGACGATGAAGGGGACCCAGACGAAGCCCGCGTTCTGCATCCAGACCGAGGTGGCCCCCCCCTTGATGACGCAAACCTGGGGGGCGCCGCACAGGGCGCTGAACGTGCCGCTGGTGATCACCAGCGGCACCAGGAATTGCATTGCGCTCACGCCGAGGTTGCCGAGTCCTGCATTTAGCCCCAGGGCGGTACCCTTGAGCGTCTTCGGGAAGAAAAAGCTGATGTTGGACATGCTGGAGGCGAAGTTGCCGCCGCCGAGGCCGCAGAGAAAGGCCAGCAGCAGCATGGTGGTGTAGCTCGTGTGCGGGTCCCTGACCGCGAAGCCGATGCCGACCGCAGGGATCAGCAGCGACGCCGTGCTGATGGTGGTCCAGGCCCTGCCGCCGAAGATGGGGACCATGAAGGAGTAGAAGATCCTGAGCGTGGCCCCGGAAAGTCCCGGCAGCGCCGCCAGCCAGAACAGCTTGTCCGCGTCGAAGGAGAAGCCGATCGACTGCAGGTTCACCACCACAACGCTCCAGACCATCCAGACCGCGAAGGAGAGGAAGAGGGCCGGGATCGAGATCCACAGGTTGCGGTAGGCGATCGCCTTGCCCTCCTGCTCCCAGAACTGCGCATCCTCCGGGGTCCATACTGCCAGTACTCGTGACGACATCATCCCTCCATATTTTCTCAAATGCTCAAATGTTGCATTCACCCCCCCCTCCCTCGGGAGAGGGGCGGGGGTGAGGGCGTTGCAATAACGCGACATCGTGCCATGTGCCAGCACCCCTCACCCGGCCTCCGGCCACCCTCTCCCAGGGGGCGAGGGGATGGCACAGTGCAGATTGCAGAGGTTGCGGTTTCCCCCACTCACAGCGGGAGAGGGGATGGACGGCGAGCGTAGTTCAATACGACTTACTTCGACCGCCAGCGGTACAAAAGCGGCGGGTCCTTCAGGAAATCGACCGGCAGGTAGAGCATGTGCACCAGCTTGGTGAAGGGGAGCACGGCCACGATCAGGAAGGCGCAGGCGGCGTGCAGCTTGAACACCAGGGGGAGGTCGGCGACGTACTCGATCTGCGGCTGGAACGACACGATGGACCAGAGGTAGGGAACCGCGGTGTGCAGGTACCACTGCGAGCCCCAGCGCATGAAGTAGCCGATGTAGATCCCCGTGCCGGCCTGGAACAGGAGCAGGTAGAGGATAAGCCAGTCCGAGCTGAAGGTGACTCGCTTCAGCATCCCCGAGTTCACGCGGCGCAGCAAAAGGAGCAGCACCCCGAGCACCGCGAAGATGCCGAGCCCGAGCAGCACGCTTTCCACGCCGAGCAGGGTTTGTGGATTGCCGAGGAAGCGCTTGAAGACGCCTGGAAAGGCGAAGCCGACCACGTGCGCCAAAAGGATAGGCAGGATGCCGTAGTGCCACGGGTTGATCCCCCAGTAGAGGATATTTCGTTCCAGAAACTGGGTCGAATAGGCGGACCAGGTCAGCCTGTTGCTGAGGAAGCGGTACGGGGTGACCAGGAGCACCAGGGCCAGGGCCGCGTAGGGCAGGGCGATGAAGATGAAAGAGTTCAGCATGTTGCCTCCTCACGGCAATCCGCGCTGCACAAGAGCTCGGCCGCCTCGACCAGGGTGAGCCATGGGGACGTATCGCGTTGTGCCGAGGAGCCGAGCAACTTGTTGATTGCCGGCAGTACCAGTTTCTCGATGAACTCGCGGCGGGACTGGTCCTCGCCGCGGCGTGCGAGGTGCGCCAGGAAGGCGAGCACCACGCCGAGGTGGTCCGGAAGTTCGTCCTGCGGCGCCTCGAAGTCATACCTGCCGTACTCCTGCTTCACCTGGATCATGTAGCCCCCCTTCTTCTGGTTGTCCCCGTACAGGTGGTGACCCAGGTAGGGAGCCGCCGCCGGGTTGAAGTCGAAGCGGGCCACGTAATCTTCCTGCAATTCGGAAAGGGTGGAGCCGCTCAGCATCTCGCCAAAGAGGTGGGTGCGCGATTCGATGCCGCTCTGTCTCAGGTAGGAGGCCAGGGCGTCGTAGGAGCTATCGAGCTCCTCTCTCTGCTCTGGGTACTCGAAAAGCCGCGACAGGGCCTGGTAACTCTGCTGCATGCTCATTTCGCTCCCCCCCTGGTCTTTTTAAGGATGCCGAAGCCCGCCTCCTGCTTGCGCCGCTCCGGATCCTGCTCCTCGCGCTGCTGGGGGGGGATCACGTTGCGCTCGTTGTAGCCCGCAACCGTGAAGAGCCGGTACAGCCTTTTCGCAGCGGCTTCGTCCAGCCCCGCCTCCTTGAGCAGCGCCGGGTCGGCCGGCAGCCTCAGGTTCTCGGCCCGCATCTGCACCCTCAGGGCGATCAGCTTCTTCAGCGCTTCCTCGATGACGCCCTCGTTGCCGCCGGAGAGAAGGCTCGCCAGGTAGCCGATCGGGACGCGCAAGGTCTCCAGGGCCGGGATCATGCCATGCTCCAGGAGCTTATGGGTATCGCCCCAGGTCGAGAGGACCGGCGAAAGGGACGGGATGTAGTACGCCATGGGGAGGGTCCTGAACTCCGGGTGCAGCGGGAGCGCGACCCGGAACTCCTTCACCAGCGCATAGACCGGTGAGGCGACCGCCGCATCCAGCCACTGGTCAGAGATCCCGTTTTCCCGTGCCATCCTGCAAACTTCCGGATCCCGCGGGTCGAGGATCACGTCGCGATGCGCCTCGACGAGTTCCGCGTCCCCCTTGAGTGCGGCCGCCTCCACGGCATCGGCGTCATAGAGCAGCACCCCGACGTAGCGGATGCGCCCGACGCAGCTGTGGGCGCAGGCGTTGCACTGCCCGGTCTCCACGCGGGGATAGCAGAAGATGCACTTCTCGGCCTTGCCGGTGTTCCAGTTGTAATAAACCTTCTTGTACGGGCAGGCGCTGGTGCAGAAACGCCACCCCTTGCAGACCTCCTGGTCCACCAGCACGATGCCGTCCTCGCCGCGCTTGTAGAGGGCGCGGGAGGGGCAGGAGGCGACGCAGGCCGGGTTCAGGCAGTGGTTGCAGATGCGCGGCAGATACTGCATGAACATCGAGTCGTACGACTCGATCACCTTCTTGTCCTTGAGGTTCAGGTCCTTCGCGGCGTACACCTGCGAACCGGAGAGGTCGTCGTCCCAGTTCGGTCCCCCCTGGATCTCCTCGATCTTCTTGCCGGAAATCTGGGAGAATGCCTCTGCGACCGGCTGGTCCTTGGACTCCTTGGCGCCGGCGAGGTTGCCGTAGTCGAAGTCGAAGGGCTCGTAGTAGTCCTCGATCTTGGGCATGTTGGGCTGGAAGAACATGCTGGCCAGGGTGGGGCCTTTCCCCATCGCCTTCAGCTTCAGTTTCTTGCCGTCTACCACCCAGCCCCCCTTGAAGCGCTCCTGGTCCTCCCACTGCCTGGGATAGCCCACACCCGGCTTGGTCTCGACGTTGTTCCACCACATGTATTCCGCGCCCTGGCGGTCGGTCCAGATGTTCTTGCAGGAGATGGAACAGGTGTGGCATCCGATGCACTTGTCCAGGTTGAACACCATCACTATCTGAGCTCTTACATCCATTTATGGCTCCTTGATCGCCGCATTGCCCCGGCCGCTCACGATCGGGATTTACAGCGCTCGGCGTTTTATTGCGTTCGTGGTAACCGTAGGGGCGAATAATCATTCGCCCTGCCCAGCGTGCCCCTTGAAAGGTGACGATGTGGGGTGGCGCGGCCAGGTTTGGGCGAATGATCATTCGCCCCTACAGGTCGCCCCCCCAAAGACGTGCAGACTTTACTTGAGCTTCCTGACCACCACGTAACTGTCGCGGTTGACGCCGGTTGGCCCCCAGTAGTTGAAGTAGTAGCTGAACTGAGCGTACCCCCCAAGCATCAGGGTCGGCTTGAGGCGGATCCTGGAGAGGCTGTTGTGCACGCCGCCACGCTTGCCGCTTTTCTTCGACTTCTTGATGTTCAGGGTCCGCTCCGGCGCGTGGTACATGACCGCCGCACCCCTCGGGATCCTGGAGGAGACGATGGAGCGACAGACCACGACGCCGTTTGCGTTGTAGACCTCGATCTGCTCGTTGTCCTCGATGCCGGCTCCGGCCGCATCGAGGTGGTTCAGCCAGACCGCCTGCCCGCCGCGCGAGAGGGTGAGCATCCGCAGGTTGTCGCTGTAGGTGGAGTGGATCCCCCACTTGCCGTGCGGGGTCAGGAAGTTAAGCACCAGCCCGGTCTCCCCCTCGGTCTCGTCCAGAAGCGCCGGATTCAGTTTCCCCTTGAAAGTGGGGAGCCCCTCGTGGAACTCCCGGTAGTAGGGGTGGTCCAGGTAGAGCGACTGCCGCCCGGAAAGGGTGCGCCAGGGGACCAGGTGCTCGACGTTCAGCGTGAAGGGGGAGTAGGGGCGCCCGCCGTTCACGAGCCCGCTCCAGATCGGCGAGTTGATCACCCGGCGCGGCTTCTGGGTCACGTCCTCCCACTTCACCCGGATCTCGCGCGCGCCATCCGCGATCTGCGCCAGGGGCTTGCCGACCCGCTTTTCCAGGTTCCGGTAGGCGCGGTGCGCCAGCTCGCCGTTGGTCTCCGGGGCGAGGGACAGGATCACGTCCGCCACCACCTTTTCGTCGGCAAGATCGACGAAGCTCTTGCCGTTCCAGCTCCGGTTGGGGAGTTCCCTCAAAAGCTTTTCGTGTTCGTCGTCCGCATCGTAGTAATTGCCGTGCGACCCCAGGTGCCCGATGCCGGGGCCGAGCGAGAGGAAGCGGTTGTAGAGGTTCACGTAGTCGCGCTCCACGATGGCCAGGTTGGGCATGGTCTTCCCCGGAACCGGCTCGCATTCCCCCAGTTTCCAGTCCTGCACCGTGCGCTGGGCGATCTCACCCGGGGTGTCGTGCAGAAGGGGGGCCGCGATCACGTCCTTCACCGGCGTCGGAAGATGCGTAGCCGCGAGCTCGCTCACCTTCTTGGCGATCATGCTGAAGATCTTCCAGTCCGATTTCGACTCCCATGAGGGGGGCACCGCGGCGTCCATGCAGTTCACGAAGGAGTGCATGTCGGTTGTGTTCAGGTCGCTCTTCTCGTACCAGGTGGCCGCGGGGAGCACGATGTCCGAGTACAGGGTGGAGGTGTCCATCCTGAAGTTCAGGTCCACGACCAGGTCGACCTTCGCCTCGGGCGCCTTTTCGTGCCAGACGATGTCCTGCACCTGCCCCTTGGCGACCTCCTTCGCGGTGGCGCTGGAGTTGGGTGCGCCCAGCACGTGCTTCAGGAAGAACTCGTGCCCCTTGGCGGAGGCCGAGATGGCGTTGCCGCGCCAGATGAACCAGACCTTGGGGGAGTTGCCCGGGGCGTCCGGGTCCTCGACGGCGAAGCGCGTCTTGCCGCTTTTCAACCGGTCCACCAGCCAGGAGCGGGTGGCGTCGTCGTCCCCGCACCCCTCGGCCTTGGCCTGCTTCAAAAGCTCAAGCGGGTTGGCGTCGAAGTGCGGCGCGAAGGGGAGCCACCCCAGGCGCACCGCCTTGGCGTTGAAGTCCGCCGCGTGCATGGGCATCTTGTCCCCGGTCTCCGGCTTGAAGTAGTCCACGAAGTTGCGGTCGTAGCGCCACTGGTCCGAGTGCATGTACCAGAAGGTCGGCGCGTTCTGCAGGCGGCTCCCTTTGACCCAGTCCTGCGCCATGGCGATGGAGGTCCAGGGAGAAAGCGGGGCCACCTTTTCCTGCCCGACGTAGTGGGCGAGACCCGCACCGTTTCTGCCGACGCTCCCGGTGAGGATCAGCGCCGTTATGGCGGCGCGGTAGATGAGGTCGTTGTGATACCAGTGGTTCACCCCGGCGCCGATGATGATCATGTTGCGTCCCCGGCTCTGCTCGCCGTTCTCGCCCCACTCGCGCGCGATCTTCACCAGGGTTTCCGCGTCGATGCCGGTGTGCTTTTCCTGCCACTTCGGGGTGAAGGGGAGGTCGGAGTCGTAGCCGTGCGGGTAGTCGCCGGAGAGCCCCCGGGATACGCCGAACTGGGCCATGAGGAGATCGAAGACCGTGGTCACCACGATCTCGCCGTCAGCCGTCGCGACGCGGCGCACCGGCACCTCGCGCAGCGCGTCCTTATCCCCCTCGAAGCGGAACAGGACCTTGCGTGTTTCCTGCCCGAGGAAGGTGAGGGCGGGATCGATCTCCGCGCCGTCCACCACGTCCTTCATGTCGAGGTTCCAGTTCCCCTCCTGCTTGCTCCAGCGCGAGCCGATGCTGCCGTTGGGGACGCGCACCTCGCCGCTTTTGTCGGCGACGCACAGGCACCACTCGGCGTGCTCCAGGGAGGCGGAACGCTCGAAGCGCGCGGCGCGCAGCAGCTCGCCCTGGCGCCAGGCGCCGGGTGCCTTGTCAACGTCCGGCGTGAGCTCGACCAGGAACGGGAAGTCGGTGTACCGGGTGACGTACTCCTCGAAGAAGGGGACCTTGCGCTCCGCGTAGAACTCCTTCAGGATCACGTGGTTCAGTGCCATCCAGAAGGCGCCGTCGTGCCCCTGCTCGACCGGGAGCCAGGCGTCGGCGAACTTGCTCGCCATGGAGTAGTCCGGCGACATCACCACCACCTTGGTGCCGCGGTAGCGCGCCTCGGTGAGGTAATGGGCGTCCGGAGTGCGGGTCATCGGGACGTTGGAGCCGCACAGGACGATGTAGGAGGCGTTGTACCAGTCCGCCGACTCGTTCACGTCGGTCTGCTCGCCCCAGACCTGCGGGGACGCGGGGGGAAGGTCGCAGTACCAGTCGTAGAAGCTCAGTGCGACGCCGCCGAAGAGTTGCAGAAAGCGGCTGCCCGCGGCGTAGCTGATCATCGACATGGCGGGGATGGGGGAGAAACCGACCACCCGGTCCGGGCCGTGCTTCTTGGCCGTGTAGATGCTGGAGGCCGCGATGATCTCGGTGGCGGTCTCCCAGTCGCCGCGCCGGAAGCCACCCATGCCGCGCTGTCCGGTGTAGGAGGCGCGGGACTCCGGGTTCTCCACGATGCTGGCCCACGCCTCGACCGGGTCGGCGAACAGCTTTTTCGCCTCGGTCCAGCGGTCCAAAAGGGTGCCGCGCAGGTAGGGGTGCTTGACGCGCAGCGGGCTGTAGAGGTACCAGGAGAAGCTGATGCCGCGGGTGCAGCCGCGCGGTTCGTGGTTCGGGATGGTGCCGTCGAACTGCGGGTAGTCGTTCGCCTGCAGCTCCCATCCGACGATGCCGTCCTTCACGTGCACCATCCAGCTGCAGCCGCCGGTACAGTTGACCCCGTGGGTGCTGCGTACCACCTTGTCGTACTGGGCGCGGTTCCGGTAAAGCTCCTCCCACTGGCGGTTGTGCGCCGAGCAGTCGTCCTTGATCCTGTCGTGTGACATTACTTGGTTCTCCTCTTGAAGAGCAGCACGGCGATGAGGCAGAGGGCGAAGAAGCCGAGGCCCGCCGCGGGGTACGGGTCGCTGGCAGCATGCTTTCTGGCGGCGGCGTCCTTGAACAGCGCGATCAACGCGGTGGACTCTTCATCGGTCAGGGGACGTTCCGCGTAGATCTTCTTCATGACCGGGAAACTGAGGCTCTTCAGCACCCCGCGCACCCCGTTCTCACCCATCTTGCCGTAGAGGTCGGTGAGGTCCGCCGCAAGGGCGCCGCCGTAGATGCCGGGGTAGGCGAAGCGGTGGCAGGAGACGCAGGGGGCGCCCCCCTTGGCGAAACGCTGCTTCCCGGTGAACAGGTCGCGCCCGGTCGCCAGGAGTTCCTTGGTGACCACCACTTCCGCCGGTTGCTGGGGGGCCTCGGCCTGGGCCGGTGCGGTCGCCGCCGGGGCCGCTTTACCCGCGCCAGCGGGAGCGGGAGCGCCACCCCCCAGGAATGCGACGATCTTCTCGGCATCGCCGCGGCTCACCCCGACGTTGGGCATCTCGAAGCCGAACTTCTTCACCAGTTCCGCCTGGGCCGGGTCCTTCTCCGCGGTCAGCTTGCCGGGATCGGTGATGAGCTTCACCAGCCACTCCGGGGGGTGCTTGGCCCCGACACCCTTCAGGTCGGGGCCGCCGCCGTCGCCACCCCCGATGGTGTGGCAGGAGGCACAGTGCTTGTCGAAGAGCTCCTTGCCACCGTCTGCCCGTGCGGTCCCGGAGAGGGGTATTACCAGCATGATTGCGAGAATAAAACGAATCGGCGTCAACGGCGAAAGTGGCATGGATGCTCTCCTTGAACTTCTGGCGTGTCGATACGCCCTGCTGATGCGGCGGTTGCACGGCGTGGCGATGTTGTAAACAGTTCGGATAAAGGAGACTCTAGAACAGGAGTTTGTTAAGGTTCTTGACCTAAATCAAAAAAGTGGAGATGGACCTTTCGCTAATGAGGTCCCGGCAGAGGCGGATTCATTATAACATCGAATTCAGAGTTCGCAGGGGGGGGAGGCAAGCATGGTTTCGGTGGGCGAGGATGCGGTCTTCGAAATTACCTTTGGGGCGGCACGGGGGCGGCGGGGCCATGCCACCATTCGGGGCGGCAGGCATGGCGACAGGCGTGTTGCGAAAGGCGGAGGGGGGAGGGGCATCACCCCTCAAGGGGGCTCATCTCGAAATCGCGATCCAGGAGGATGACGTCGACCTGCTCCCCTGCGGGGTAGGTGGATTCCGGGGCCAGCTTCATCAGGCCGTTACCGAGGATGAGTGAGGAGAGGCGGCCGGAACTCTGGTTGCCGGTGGTGGAGACGAGGTAACGCCCGTTGTGACGCGACACGATGCCTCGCACCAGGTGCGGGCGGTTGCCCTTGTTGGCGGTCGATTCCCTCAGCTCGGCCTGGACCACCGGCCGGAAGACCCGCTCGTGTCCCATCGCCTTCAGCAGGGTGGGGCGGACGAAAAGCTCGAAGGAAACCATGGCGGCGACCGGGTTGCCGGGCAGGGCGAAGACCGGTTTTCCCTGCAGCGTCGCGAAGGCGAGCGGCTTGCCCGGCTTCATGTTCACCTTCCAGAAGCTGACGCTCCCCCCGAGCTCCTCGATGGCGGCCTTGACGAAATCGCGGTCCCCCACCGAGACCCCTCCGGTGATCACCAGGAAGTCGGCGTTGAGCCCGGCCCGGATCTTGTCGCAGGTGGCCTCCAGGGTGTCGCGGGCGATCCCCAGGAGCACCGGGTCTCCCCCGGCATCCAGCACCTGGGCGGCGAGGCTGTAGCTGTTGCTGTTGATGAGCTTGCCCGGTTCCGGCGTTGCCCCCGGCTCGAGCAGCTCGTCGCCGGTGGCCAGTATCGCCACCCGCGCGCGCCGATGCACCGCGAGGGAGGTGCTCCCCATGGCGGAAAGCATGCCGATTTCCTGCGGGCGCAACAGCGAGCCGGCCGGGATCACCACGTCGCCCCTGGTTATGTCCTCGCCGCGTTGCCGCACGTGGTCTCCGCCCTTCACCTTGCCGCGCAGCACGATCCATTCCCCGTCCTCTTCGACGTCTTCGATGGGGACCACGGTATCGCAACCGGGAGGAACCGGCGCGCCGGTCATGATTCTCACCGCCTCGCCCGGAGGGACCGGTTCGCTGCGCACCTCGCCGGCGGGGAGGAAGCCGCACACCCTGAGCCGGTTCTCCCTGACCCCTGCATGGAGGAAGGCGAAGCCGTCCATGGCCGAGTTGTCGGCGGCGGGGATGTCCCACGGGGCGATATGGTCCTGCGGGGTGATCCGGTTCAAGGCGTGAAAAACGGTCACCTTCTCCGTTTCCAGCGGTGCGACCTGTTCGAGGATGATCCGTTGCGCTTCTTCGATGCTGATCATGGCGACGCTGCCTCCCTAACTGGTTATCGCCGGTCCGCCTGAGGAGCGGATCGGAACAGGGGCGGTTGTATCAAAGCAGGGACGGCACACGCAACTGATTTCCGCAGCTTGACACTCGTTCTCCGCATTGTACATTTGGTCCGGATATTTTTACCGCTTTGCGGGGGGAGTACAAGTAACGGTGAATAAAATCAGAGTATGCGTCAACGACATGATGCAGCAGGGGTACGTCTATTACCGGACAGAGCCGGTGGGGGAGAACTTTCATCCTGAGTTCAAGCCCGACCTTACTCCCAGGGAGATGCTGGAGATGGGCGTCTTCGGCGGGAAGTACATGACCGACTGCCGGGACGAGTTCCCGAAAGAGTGGTTCGTCAACGCGAGGCTCTGCCACGAACGGCACGTTGCGGAATACAACTTCTTCGGCGTCAACGCCTCCAAGCCGCTTTCCTACTGGCGCGAGAAGGGATGGATCTACAGCGACGACCCGCGCGGCTGGTTCCAGTGGTACTGCCGCTATTACATGGGGCGCCGCTGCCCGGACGACGCGCGCCAGATCAAGCGCTGGAAGGCGATGACGAGGCACATCGCACAGGTCAGGCACAACTGCCCCGAAGGGGTGCTCACCTGCCGCAGGAGGCAGCGCCAGGCCTTGCTGCACTGGGCCTACGACAGCAGGAAATTCTGAACTGGTCCCTCTCCCCTACACAACCTTTCCCTCCTTCACGTACTCCCTCAAAATCGCCTGCTCCAGCCGCTTCGGCTCCAGCCGCCGCGTCTTGTCCGCCAGCACCTCCAGCACACAGTAATGGATCACGTTCATGATCCCCGCCCCTGACAACTCGTAGCGGGCTGCGATCTGGCGCCAGTCGATCTCCGGGGAGATCTCGACCTGGGGGGGGAAGGCGTTGCACCAGATCCGGTAACGCTCCTCAGGGCGCGGCATGGGGATCAGGGTCCGGTTGTGGTTGATCCAATTCTCTATTTCGCGGATCTGGTGCAGGGTCTCGGGATGCAGCACCAGGTCTTCCCACTCAAGCTCCGTTTCAATGGCCTGCGCAGGGAACTCGGCGCTAAAGCGGGGCCTGCCCACGGTCCCAAGGGTGACCCATTCCACCAGCTCGGGGTCGATGCAGAGCCGTCCGCTCATCACCGGTTCACCCGGGCGCACCGGTTCCAGCCAGAGTATCCGCTTCTTCGCGAACCAGTGATCGCTTGTGAAGAAACGCTGCACCTCGATCCTCTTTCTCACGTCCTGCCCGGCCAGGATGTACTGCGCTGTCTCGCCGGTTGGGAGGATGGAACGCTGGTCCGCTCCGGTCACGCCGCCGAATTCGGGGAGTTCACCCCCTTCCGGGAGCAGCTTCCCCAGGATCTTGTTGAAGAACCCCGGGCGCAGGTGGGGCGCCAAGGCGATCATCACCGCGGCGAACTCCTCCCGGGTGGGGTCCTGGCTCTTGATGAACAACTCGATCGGCGAGTCCTCGCTGTAGAACTCCAGGGGAGGGGGGAGGAACTCCTCGGAATGTTCCAGGCGGACCCGGAGGTAGCCGGTAACGAGCCGGCTCAGCCACTCCAGGGCGAGCTCGAGGTTTACCGCATCGTCGCTTTCAGGTGGGTGGCGGCTATGCTTTGGCATGGATGACGCCTCCTGACGCCTGGAGGAAGGTGAGCACCGTGTCGGGGTATGCCCCCCGGAAAAAGGTTTCATCCCCCGACCCGAGGGACGCCCGCACATGGAATTCCCCGTTTTGCACCCGCACCACCTGCACCACCGGGTCGGGTGCCGGCACCTCTTTTCTGGCGGCGGTCAGCTCCTTGTCGGTGATCAGCCTGCGCGCGGTGTCCTTGGCCCTGTTCTCGGAATCGAACACGGCGACTGCCAGGCAGGAGTACGGCTCGAACTTGTAGCTCTCGACCTCCGGAGAGTAGTCGTCGATGTCGCTGATCCCCAGGTACCCGAGCCTGAGCGGCTCGACCGCGACCTGCACCCTGAAGTGGATGGTGACCCGCCAGACGAAGTCCCACCTGGATTGCCACCCTTCTTCCTCCCAGTATTCGCTGTAGTAGTTGCACCGGTACGGCTTTATACCCCATTTGAGCGGCTCGGCGCCCAGGTCGAGCGCGCCGATCAGTGCCCCCACGAATCGCTCGGAGCCGCCCCCCACCTGGTCCGAATCGCCTCGGGTCAGGATGAAGTCCACCACCGTTCCGTCTGCGCTTACCGAAGGATGCCACAGGTATAACATGCTCATTTTCGTCCCTCTCCTGGTCCGGTGAAGTTGAATGTTACTCCCCGGGTAATGGCCATGGTGTTTCCCTCCTTTGGACTCACACGCTTGTAATGGGAAGTCATGGTCCTCATCTCGGTATCAGGTCCGTTAGTAGGGTAAATGCAGTGAAAGCGAACGGATATGGGCCAGCCGCAGCCGTGGGAACGTCGCCGACGGCCGGGTAGACTCGCCCGTCACTCCTCAGGCGAGGTGATTAAAACTATATATTTTTTTTATAATTAGGAATATTAAATCTATCCCGGGCTGTCGAGGTGTCAACAATGGCGACAAAAAAAGACTCTTCCGGAGAGGCGATTCGGGGTGCTTCAGAAGGGGGGCGTTGGGGACGGCCGCAATTCTCGGGAAAGATATCTGGTAGGTGCCGGCGAAGAGCAAAATGCACGCGAACCGGAATCACCCATTGCGAAGTGGGGCGGGGGGATGTGTCTTGGTTGGATCCGGCGAAAGCTAAAGGTGAGAAGAAATGCAGCGACAGCGCGGCAGGAAGAGGGGGGGGCGTGAAGGATGCCTGACGGATAGACGTCCCCTTGGCATCTGCCGCTGTGGCAGCGCCGGATCGGTGACGTGACGAAGGAAATTTTGAACCGGTGACAGGCAGCCTGGACGCTTACGCGGCCTTCAGGATGCGCCTGCGGTCATGCCCGGCATACGTCCCACCCGAACCCCTCACCGGATCGTGACCGACGCGGACGTAGCCGTCGGAGCGGAAGAACCCAAGGATCTTCCCCTGCACGATCAGGGTGTCGAGAAGGTGGTCGTGCACCTTTCCTGTCTGGAACTCGTCGTACACTACGCGTACCAACATCGCCGTCTCTCCCCCGTAATGGCATCCTCATACTGAAATCAGCATTGGCAGATGACCGGACCGGTGTGGATGACAATGGATGCCACTACTGCTGTGTGTCGAACCCCTCCAGAAAATGCACATTCAAGGTGACGCAGCTTGCTTATGTCTCCATTCTAACAAAATAATTGGCGCATGCCATCTCAATACTTTCCTTGGTGAGTTTGGCCGGTCGGTCGTGGTAACGCGACTCAACGATGATCTGCTCTATGAGATCGCGCGGGTGACAGGCATTGGGAATGGCGCCGTACTGCTTGTAACAGTAACTGATCAGGTAGTCGTAGGCCTCCTGGTTGAACGGCACCTCGTTGGAGTCGCAGACCATCTTGAAGATCCTCTGGTACTCCGGTTCGGTGGGACGGTCTATCTCCACCTTGTACCTGATCCTGCGCAGGAACGCCTCGTCCAAAAGCTGGGCGGGGTCGAGGTTGGTCGCGAAGATCACCAGCATGTCGAAGGGGACGGCGAACTTCATGCCGGTGTGCAGGGTCATGAAGTCGATGTGCCGGTCCAGGGGGACGATCCAGCGGTTCAGGATATCGCGCGGCTCTATCTGCTGCCTGCCGAAGTCATCCAGGATGAAGATGCCGTTATTGGCCTTCAACTGCAGCGAGGCCTCGTAGTACTTGGAGATGCGGTTGAAATCGAGGTCGAGCATCCTCATGGTCAGCTCGCCCCCCACCATGACCACCGGCCTGCGCACGAGTACCCAGCGCTGGTCCACGTATTCGGGAAGCAGGGCGGGGGGGACCGGGATGTGGTTCACCGGGTCGAAGACGCTGATGATCTGGCCGCCGACGTCGATGGCGTAGGGTACGTAGATGAAGTCCGTGGGAACGCGCCCCACCGCCTCTGCTATCGCGGTCTTGCCGTTGCCGGGAGGGCCGTAGATGAAGACCGTCTGGCCCGAGGTGATCGCGGGGCCCAGGCGCCGGAACAGGTCCTCCCGGCAGACCAGGTGGGAAAAGGCCTCCCTCAGGGTCTGGTCGCTGATGGTGATGAACTTGACGGTCTGCAACTCGACCATGGCCTGGTACTCGTCGAGGGTTACCGGCGCCGGGCCGGCGTAGCGGCACAGGTCCATCAGCTCCAGGCTGCGCTTTTGCCCGGCTTCGGTGACCTTGAAGCTGTAGGTGGCCGACGCGTAGCTGGTGGCCCCCTTGATCTCGACGAACTTCTCCCGCTTCAGCACCTCCAGCGCCCGGTTCACGATGGTGATAGGGAGCTTGATCCGGTCCACCACGTCCCCCATGCGGAATTCCCCCATGAAGACGATGTGCTTCAGGACGAGGTCCGTGAGGAAGGAGAGGGCGAGCCCGGTGTCCTCGACACACTTCGGGGGAGGTGGATTCTTCTGGTACTGCTTCCTGATGTCCGCTTCGGTGACGTGGCCCAGGGCGACGAGGTTCTGCCCCAGTCTCCCTCCCAGCCGGCGCTGCCGGTCAAGGGCCTCGTCAAGTTGTGACTGGGTAATGATGTTTTCCTTAACCAGCTTTTCCCCCAGAATGAACATTGTGCCCCCCGTGACTGTCATATGCGTAGCTTCGTGGTAAGATTTACCTCAAAACTTCGTCATGTAAAGAACCTGAGTGACCGCTATGCCAGAAAGTTTGTCCTTGTCTAAGCGTTTCGGTCAGTCTATAGTATTGTCATATTTTAACTAAAGAGTCCAGCGAAGTTGCTGGTTCTCCTGGGAGGCAGCATGGCGAGACTTGATGTCAGAGTCCGCACGCATCTTGACTCCAATGTTTGCTACATCGCACGGGAGGGCAGACCAGAAGAGCGGGTGACCGTCAGGGAACTCAGCCTGAGCGGCGCCCTGGTGGTCGGTCTTTCCACCCAGCTGAGCGAAATTTTCGCCATCAAGCCCGTCCTTCCCGGCAAGGGGGAGGTGGAGCTGCTGGCAAAACTGGTGCGGCAGGGTAAGGAGGGGGCCGCCGTCCGCCTGTTCTACTCCGACCAGGACACCATGCAGGCCCTTTGGGAGCACATCAGGGACAACCTGCCCCCGACCGATTCCTGCCCCTACTGCCGCCATCCCGACGATTCGAGGGAAGGGTCCTGCGACAAGTGCGGCCTCTACCTCAACTTCTCCAATAAGAACTACCTCGAACGGCACATCGAGAACACCTTCGCGCAGCGCCTCAACATCCGCTTGAGCAGGCTCAACCTCGAGCACATCCAGAAGATCATCCAGTTTGTCGACGCCAAGCTCCTGAAGGTGCAGCACCGCTCCCCCGACAAGGAGTTCTTGGGTACCTGCCAGGGGATGCTCTCCGTGTTCTCCATGGTCAGGAAGGTGGCTCCCACGGAAATGAGCGTGCTGCTTCTCGGGGAGAGCGGTACCGGCAAGGAGCTGACCGCCAGATCCCTGCACCATCTCAGCTCGCGCAGGGACGGCCCCTTCGTCGCGGTGAACTGCGCCGCCATTCCCGAGACTCTGCTGGAGGCCGAGCTGTTCGGCTACGAGAAGGGGGCCTTCACCGGGGCCTACGCCACCAAGAAGGGGAAGTTCGAGTCCGCCGACGGCGGCACCCTCTTTCTCGACGAGATCGGAGACCTTCCGGCCGCCCTGCAGGCGAAGCTGTTGCGCTTTCTCGAGGACCGGCTGGTTCAGCCGGTAGGGTCTGCGCACTCGAGGAAGATAGACGTGAGGATCGTGGCGGCCACCAACTGCGACCTGCAGCGGGCCATGGCCCAGGGGCAGTTTCGCACCGACCTCTTCTACCGGCTCAACTCCTTCACCATCAAGCTCCCCCCCCTGCGGGAAAGGGGGGAGGACAAGGTGCGCCTGGCCAGGCATTTCCTGGAAAAGTTCTCCCGCAGCGAGAACCGGTTCATGGAGTTTTCCGACGAGGCCCTGGACGCGATCCGCAACCATACCTGGCCGGGTAACGTCAGGGAACTGGAGAACAAGGTGCGCAGGGGCTTTTTGATGGCGACGGGGAGGGTGGTCGACCCGGAGTGCATGGAACTCGACCAAGGGGGGCCAGCCCCTGTCCCGGAAGCCGACTGCAAGCCCGGGGCAACCCAGAAGGATTACGTCATCAAGGTGCTGGAACAAAACGGCTACGTCATCGCCCGGGCCGCCCGCCAGTTGAACATCAGCCGTCCCAGCATGTACGCCCTGATAAAGAAGCACGGGATCAACATAGACAACATGAAGTAGCTTCCTCCCCGGCAGCGTCGCCCCTTTACACTTCCTTTACAGACAGGTTTACACAATCTTTACACCTCCCCGACGCTCTCCGGTTCGGCGCCGCATCCCACCGGCCGAACCCAATCCGCTAATGGACAGTAATCAGACGGAATTTAGGAGACCGCTCTCACAGAGAGAAGATGCGGCACGCATCGTGCTGATAAATTACTGAACTAGGACGAATGTGTTTTGTTATAAAAGACTAATTTTAAGTCATAGGGCGTGCTGAGTAGATTACAGAATTATAATCTTTGTAACGGTCGGTAGTGCAGTTGACAGTTGTTAATAATTAAATTATAAATGTGGCAGGGTGATTTGCCAGTGCTATCTACAGGACCTCTGTGATCGTCTATGCATAAACTTAAGAAGTGCCTAATTGGCTTGTGCTCGCGAGTTGGCAATCATGGTGGGCAGGGGCTCGTCGAGTATGCGCTGTTGCTGGTGCTGATAACCATGGTGATCTTTTTGATGCTGGTGGCCTTCGGTCAGCAGCTCAACAACACCTATCAGACGGTGAACTCCAGCGTGCAAAACGCCGGTAAATGATTAGCAGCGCCGCCTTGGCCAGTGTGCTGGGCTATCTCAATCGAAAAAGGAGACGTGTCATGAGTGACTGGATCAAAATGCTTTATCTGCATCTGCTTGCCGGCGTAGAAAAACTGAAAAGCCAGAAAGGCCAGGGTCTTGTAGAGTACGCCCTCATCCTCGTTCTGATCGCCATCGTGGTCATCGTCATAATGACGGCGCTGGGACACAAGACCTGCGAGGCCTTCAGTACGGTGAACAGCGCGCTTACTCAGTAGGCGCCCGTTGACTTTCAGGTTTAGCTTGTACTTTTGTTGTATAGGGAGAATCTTTTTTGCTGAGAGAGCTAATCTCTCAGGGGTAAAGGTTCTCCTTTTTTTGTATTAGATTGCTTGACATCTGTGTTGCATTGTATAAAAGAATACCAATAGTGATGAAGATGGCGCCGTAAATAGTTTAGGGAAAAATAATGAAAAATCAAAAAGGACAGGCGATTGTTGAGACTGCAATAATACTCCCCCTTTTGATACTGTTGATCATGGGGCTGTTTGAGTTTGGCCGTTTTCTTTACTTTAAAAACACCATCAACAATGCGGCGCGTGCCGGTGCCCGTACCGCAGCCGTTACTCCCAACTTCGATGCCACGGTCCATCCGGACGGGATGGCGGCGACCGGCGTCACCCATACCATGAGCTGTACCGACAGCGAGTACGCTGCCTCCAACGGGGCTGTCTACCGCAGCATCTGCAACTCGCTCTTCAACGGCATTCCCAAAAATGAAGTTGTCGTCGACATTGCGTACACCGAACTGGCTGCTCCGGCGGGTCTGAGCAGCGGCGACAGTGTTACCATCACGCTGACTTGGGACAAGTTCGAGGCTGTGCTTCCTCTGCTCATCCCCATCACGAACCTGATCACGGCTCAAGCTTCGATGCGTTATGAATAGTTTTGGTTACTTTCAGGAGGTGCTATGACTCGACCCAAGGCAGTGATCGTCGTTGCGATTCTTGCTCTGGTATTTGCAGGAATTGCAGCCTGGCTCACCTTCCATTACCTGCAAGGGGAGATGGACAAGACCAAAGCGGTTCAGCCACAGCAGATCGTCGTTGCCGCCGCCGACATACCGATCGGCGCCACGATAAGTCAGCCTCAGCTGAAAGTCACCTCCTGGCCCAAGGACAGCATCCCGCCGGGGAGTTCCCTGGATCCCAAGCCCCTGATCGGACGTGTTGCCATCCGCCCCATCTCCAAGGGAGACGCGGTCACGGAGCAAAAGCTCAAACCCAAGGGGGGTGCGCAGGGGTCGGGCTTCATGACCTACATCATTCCCCTGGGCCACCGCGCCGTGACGGTTGCCGTCAACGAAGTGGCCGGCGTGGCGGGATTCATCACCCCCAACGATCGTGTCGACGTCGTGCTCACCACACCCATTCCGGGCGTCCAATCCGAGAAAATCAGCAAGATCATCCTGCAGAACGTACCCGTCCTCGCCACTGGTCAGATCACGGACCAAAAAGAAGGAAAGCCGGTGGTTGTTCCAACCGTCACCCTCGACCTCTCCCCCGACGACTCGGAGAGGCTCGTCCTCGGTGCGAGCAGGGGCTCCTTGCAGCTGCTGTTGCGGAACATTGCGGACACCGGGCCGACCGACGCGAGAGGAGCGACCATCGCGAGGGTGCTTTCCGGTTCGGCCCCGCCCCCTGCCGCGACGCCGGCACTCGCGGCCGCCCCGAAACCGGCCAAGGTGGCCAAGGTGGCCAAGGTGGCAGCGAAGCGGCCGGCGGTCAAAAAGCCGCGCGCCGAAGCCGCCCCAAGGCCGCAAGCGCCCGCGCCGCGCTCCAGCCACACGGTGACGCTGATAGACGGTGGCGTGCGTACCACCAAGGAATTCGTTCTTCAATAGATCGGCTGACACATAGCTCACGAATGAGGTGCTTTGATGATAATCGTCCTGAAAAAACAACTGCAGTTGCTGGCCTGGGCGTTGTTGGTGACCTGTGCATGTGTGACGGTGGCAAACGCCGGCGTACCTCTGGAGGTTGGACTTTATAAGAGCATCCTGGTGGACTTCAAGAGCCAGAACAAGAAGATCGTGCTGGTGACCCTGGCCAACACCAAAAAAGAGGCCAAGGAAAAGGATGTCGAGGAGACCGTCGCCGTGGCCAGGCCCGGCACCGCCGACGCCTCCAACGTGGTGCCCGCCAGCGCGGTGCGAAAGAGAACCTCGGAGACCGACACGGGGAACACCAACAAGTTCGTGGTGCCCGAGGTGCTCTCGGAATACGTGCTGAAGCTGGACGGGATCAGCATCGGTAGCACCAGCATGATCATCTGGACCAGGGGGGAGGGGGACGAGCGCCCCGTGCCGACCTTCTTCGACCTCAGGGTGGTCGGAGACCGCGAAACGATCCAGAGCCAGCTGAAGGACATGGCGCCCCATGACACCATCGAGGTCCAGTACGCCAACGACACCGTGGTGCTCTCGGGCAACGTCGCCAACGACCAGACCAGGAGCAAGGCCCAGGATTTAGCCAAGGCATTCTCCGCCAAGGTCATCAACAACATCACGGTCAACGAGCCGCAGCAGGTGCTGCTCCAGGTGAAGGTCGCCCAGGTGGACAAGACCTCCCTGAAGAAGCTGGGAATAAGCTTCCTGGTCAAGGGGAATACGGCTGAGGGTTTTTCCAACCTCATCGCCGGGCCCGACGGCAAGGCGGTCGGAACCGGCAGCGGCATCGGCAATTTTACCTCGCTGGACACCTTCCAGGCCGGCATCTCCTACTTCCCCGCCGGCATCTCCTCTGTGCTCCAGGCCCTGAGCTCCAAGGGGCTCGCCAAGGTGCTGGCTGAACCGAACCTGCTGGTCAAGAGCAACCAGGAGGGGAACTTCCTCGCGGGGAGCAAGGTCCCCATCGCCATCATCGAGAGCACCAACGGGCAGGCCACCACGAGCATCAAGTACGAGCCCATCGGCATCAAGCTGAAGTTCAAGCCCGAGGTCATGGAGAACGGCATGATCTCCCTGAAGATCAACCCTGCCGAGGTGAGCAGCATCCAGGGGTTCCTCCCGGTCAACGGCTATCCCATCATCGACTCCAGGACCGTCGAAACCAGCGTGGAGCTCCGGGATGGCGAGAGCTTGATACTCGCGGGACTGCTGCAGGAGGAGGAGGTGAAAAACATGTCCAAGATCCCCCTGCTGGGAGACATACCTATCCTGGGGGCCTTGTTCCGTTCCAGCAGCAAAGACATCACCGAGAAGGAACTCGTCTTCTTCATAACGCCCAAACTCGTGAAACCCACTCTGCAGGGGGTGAAGACCGAACTGCCGACTGACAAGAAGCTTACTCCTGAGCAGGAGAAGGAACTGTCATGGATGCCTTTAGGAGAGTAATAAAGAGCGACCAGAAGGGATTCGCGCTGGTCTATATCGCGCTGATGGTCGTGGTCCTGTTCGCCTTCGTCGGTCTTGCGGTGGACATGGGTCACATGTACCTGACCAAGGGACAGCTGCAAAATGCCGCCGATGCCGGCGCCCTTGCCGGCGTGTCGCAGCTGCCCAACGTCACGGTCGCCCGGCAGACCGCCAAGCAGTTCACCGAGACCAACAAGGCCGCCGGGGAAACGGTGAAGGTCGACTTGAACAACACCAACAGCGTCAGCGGCGACATCGTTGTGGGCTACTGGGACAAGAATTCCAGGACGCTGCAGGCGGTGGTGCCGGCCGGCAAGATGGCCAACGCCGTGAAAGTCATGACGCGCAGGACCTCCGAGTCGGGCGCGGGCATCAGCACGGACAACAAGCCCGTGGATACCTTCTTCGCGCGGGTGATGAACTGGGACACCATGGCCGCAAGGGCCGAGGCAATCGCCTGCAGGCCGCCCAAGCCTTCGGCTCCGGTCGTGCTCTGCAAGGAACTTTGCACTAAACCCGCCCCCTTCAGGGTCTACTTCAACCAGGCCCAGGCGAAGGACCCGGCCGGGGTACTCGATAAGACCTACACCGTCGGCTGGACCGAGTTTTCCGCCACCTCCAAGGCCACTGATTTGGGCAAAAACAGTACGGTTGCCAAACTAATCGACGGGCGGCAGGATATTCCGCTCGGGCTCTGCGACCTTACCCTGTACTCGAACAACGGGTTGGGACTGGTCAAGAAAGTCCTCCACGACACCTTCATCGAAAAGAGAACGCCACAGGATTCGACCGGCACCTGGACTATTCTGGTGCCTATATTCGACGTTTGTCCTGCTGTTTCCCCTTCGGCTGAGAGCTACACCACGTTGGCCCAGTTCGCGGAGATCGTGGTCTCCGACGTCAATATCGCCGGAGGCGGAGGAGGCAGCAGTGACGGCTACGTACAGGTAGAGAGCATAACCTGCCAGGCGTGCGCAACCACAAATTTCCTGGGCGACAAGGCCGCCCTGGTGAAATAAAGTACCGTGAATCAAAAGGAAAAAGACCACCTATGTCTCCACGTATCAGTTTAGCCATCATAGACAGCGATCCTTCCGCCAGGGAATCCATCGAGGCGACGCTGAAGCCTTTTACGGAAACGATCAGCATTGTCGGCTCGGTGGACAGCTTCAGTGCCGGCCTGAGGGTCATCGAGAAGAGCTCGCCCAACGTGGTCGTCCTCGAGGTGAGCGACATCCAGCGCGGCATGCAGGAGGTGCAGCACATCACCTCGAAGTTCCCCCGGACCTCGGTGATCGTCAGCTCCTCGGAGAAGAGTTCCGACTGGATCCTGTCGCTCATGCGAGCCGGTGCCGTCGAGTACATGTTGCGCCCCCTGACCCAGGACGAGTTGAAACTCGCCCTGCAGAAGGTGGGGCGCTTCATCTTCTCCAAGACCGAGGAGCCCCCAAGGGGGAAGATCGTGTCGGTCTACTACCCTACCGGAGGAATGGGGACCACGACGGTCGCGGTAAACCTTGCCGCCAGCCTCGCCTCGGAAGGGGTGAAAGTGGCCCTCGTCGATCTCAACCTCTACTCCGGCGACATCAGCACCTTTCTCGATGTCAGCCCCAATTACACCCTGAGCAGCGTCACCAGCAACATAGACCGGCTTGACGCCAACTTCCTGATGACGGTAATGACCAGGCATCCCTCCGGCCCCTTCGTGCTCACCGAGCCCAACGAGGTCGACGATGCCATCTCCATCACTCCCGAGCAGGTGCACCGCATCCTCACCTTTTTGAGAGGGGTGTTCACCTACGTCGTGGTCGACTGTGGCGGGCCGCTGTCCGGCTGCAACATGTCCATCTTCGAGTCGTCTGACCTGATCCTGTTCACCACCGCCTTGAGCCTGCCCGCCCTCAAAAACAGCAAGCGCTACCTCACCGCCATGGAGAGGAAGGGGCTCCGCAAGGACCGGCTGAAGCTGGTCGTGAACCGGTACCTGCCCAAGGCCGACATCCAGGTAAAGGACGCCGAAAAGGTGCTCGGGCATACCGTTTTCCAGACCATACCCAACGATTACCTCGATGTGGTCAATTCCATCAACAAGGGGATGCCGGTCGTGAAATTCTCCCCGGGGTCCCCGGTCAGCAAGGCGATCCTGAGCCTGGCCGAACTGGTGGCAAAACACTAACACGCAGCGTGGGGGCGACTGCCACTGCGGCCCCCCCGCCGGCAACCGGAGCAGGTCAGCCAGCTGTCGCCGCCGCTCCGCCCGCCGCTAAAGAGGTGTGATCCATGCCGAACGACCCATTTCAGATCCCCGGTACCATCAACGACCAGGACTTTTTCCAGGACCTGAAAAGCCGCATCCATCGCCGTCTCATCGAGCGCCTGGACCTGGCAAAGCTCGACCTGTTGGGTGCCAACGAGCTCAACCGGGAAATCGGTTTCGTCATCGAGAACCTGATCATCGAGGAAGGGGTTCCACTGAACCAGTTCGAGCGTGACCGTCTGATCGTGGAGATCCAGCACGAGACGTTCGGTCTGGGACCGCTGGAGCCCCTGCTGGCGGACCCGCACATTTCCGACATCCTTGTGAACAAGAGCTCCCAGGTCTACGTCGAGCGCTTCGGCAAGCTGGTCAAGAGCGACGTCTGCTTCAAGGACAACGCGCACCTTCTGCAGATCATCGAACGCATCGTCTCCAAGGTGGGCAGGCGCATAGACGAGTCTTCTCCCTACGTCGACGCGAGGCTTCCCGACGGCTCCCGCGTCAACGCCATCATCCCGCCGCTGGCCCTGGACGGACCGGTGCTCTCCATTCGGCGTTTCGGGCAGGATCCACTCAAGATGAGCGATCTGCTCAACCTGGGGACCCTGGACCCCCGCATGGAGAAGATCCTGGAGGGGGCGGTTCGGACCAGGTTGAACATCCTGGTCTCCGGCGGGACCGGCACCGGTAAGACCACGATGCTGAACGTTCTGTCCGAGTACATCCCCCATGACGAGCGCGTCGTCACCATCGAGGACTCGGCCGAACTTCATCTGAAGCAGGAACACGTGGTCCGCCTGGAGACCCGTCCCCCCAACATCGAGGGGAGGGGGGAAGTGACCCAGCGCGACCTGGTGCGCAACGCCCTTAGGATGCGCCCCGACCGGATCATCCTTGGCGAGATCCGCGGCGGCGAGGCGCTGGACATGCTCCAGGCCATGAACACCGGTCACGACGGTTCCATCTCCACCGTCCATGCCAACACCACCCGCGACGCGCTTGCCCGCATCGAGACCATGGTGCTGATGGCCGGCATGGACCTGCCGGAGCGCGCCATCCGCGAACAGGTGGCCGCGGCGCTGAATGTCGTGGTCCAGTTGGTCAGGTTTTCGGACGGGACCAGGAAGGTCGTCAAGCTCTCGGAGATCACCGGCATGGAGGGTAACACCATCGTCATGCACGACGTCTTCGTCTTCGACCAAAAGGGTATAGACAAGGACGGCAGGGTGATCGGCAGCTACCGGGCCACCGGGGTGAGGCCCACCTTCGCCGAGCGCTTCAGGGTCTACGGTTTCGAGCTTCCCCAAGGCATCTTCGAGAACTAGAGGCGGGTGATCCAATGCTACCCATAATCATCGTCACTTTCCTGGCCGTATTCTTCCTGTTGCTGGCCATTTACTTCGGGGTTACTTCGGTTACGAGGTCTCCTAAGTACGAGCTCAAAAGGCGCCTGCAGCGTCTGGCCAGGGACACCGGCGCCCAGGGGATGCCGGAAGATTTGCGCACGGAGATCATCAGGGAGATCCCGCCCCTGGACCGGATCCTTGCCAAAGTGCCGCTTACGCGGGACCTGGACAAGAAGCTCGATTATGCCGGGCTCGACATGACCGCCTCCCGCTTTGTCATGCTGTCCGCAGCGGTTACCGTGATCGGCTTCATCTGCATCGTGCTGCTGTCCAAGTCCTTTCTGGTAGCCTTGGCCGGCGCGGTGATGATATCGCTGCTCCCCTTTGCCTTCCTCTCCTTCAAGATAAGGCAGCGGCTGGAGAAATTCACCGAACTGTTTCCCGACGCCCTCACCATGATTTCGCGCTCGCTGCGCGCCGGGCACTCCTTTACCAGCGCCATCCAGTTGGTGGGGGAGGAGATCCAGGATCCCGTGGGCGAGCTCTTCAAGACGGCCTACGAGCAGCAGTTGCTCGGTCTCAGGATAACCGAGACTCTCACCAACCTGAACGAGCGCATAGAAAGCCTCGACCTCAGGTTCTTCACCACCGCCATCGCCATCAACAACGACGTGGGCGGCAACCTGTCTGAAATCCTTGAAAACCTCGCCAAGACCATCCGCGAAAGGCTCAAGATACGCAGGCAGGTCCGGGTCTACACCGCGCAGGGGCGCATGACCGGGTACGTGCTCGGCGTTTTGCCGGCATTCACCTTCGTGGTGTTCAACATCCTGAATCCCAGGTACGAGTCGCTGCTCTATAAGGAAACACAGGGGCAGTACGTGCTTGCGCTGGCGGTGGTCCTTCAGATCATCGGGTTCCTGGTCATCAGGAAGATCATCAGGATAAGGATTTAGGGGGCGACCATGGTTTTAGCTATAACCGCAGCCGTGTTCATCGCCATCGTGCTACTCACCGTAGCCGCTATCTACCCGTACCTGTCGCGACGCAGCGTGGTCCAGGGCAGGCTCGATAAGTTCGAAGTGCAGGAAGTGAGCAAAGTCGAGCTGGTTTCCGAAACGCCCAAATGGTACGACCAGCTGGGGCAATTGGGCAGGTCCCTGAAACTGTCACCCAAGGAGCAGGGGAAATACACGAAGCTCCTGGTGGCTGCCGGGTACAAGCGGGAGAGCCTCTTCGTTTTCTTCGGCTGCAAGATCCTGCTCGCCGTACTTCTCCCGGGCGCCTTCGTGGTTTTATACGTCATGGCCAAGGGGCTGGAGCTGAACAGGATGATGCTCCTGGTGACGATAATGCTGGTCATAGTCGGCTACCTGGCGCCCAGCTACTGGCTGATGCGCCAGTACAACGAGCGGAAGTTGAAGATCTTTCACACCCTTCCGGACATACTCGACCTGCTCACCGTATGCGTGGACGCCGGGCTCAGCATGGATGCGGCGCTTATCAAGACGACGGAGGTCCCCCAGTTCGCCAAGGACCCGCTCGCCATGGAAATCAAGGTGGCAAGCATGGAGACCAGGGCGGGGAAGCCGCGCATCGAGTCGCTCAAGGACATGGCGGAGCGGACCATGGTAGACGACGTCAAGTCGTTCGTCACCATGCTGGCGCAGACCGAGAGGTTTGGCACCAGCCTGAGCCAGGCCCTCACCGTTCACGCCGACACCCTGCGCACCAAGAGACGGCAGCTGGCCGAGGAGGCCGCCGCCAAGACCACGATCAAGATGATCTTTCCGCTCATCCTGTTCGTTTTTCCGGCTCTTCTAGTCGTGATCCTCGGGCCGGCCTACGTCCAGATCAGTAAGACACTTTTCAAATAATCCGTTGCACCACAACCAAGGAGGCAAGTCATGCACTTCGATTTAAACAGCGCTGTTTTGATGGTGATCGCGGTCGAACTGGCTCTCATCTATTCCAGGCTCTGCAAGAAGTAACAAAACTTTGCTATCAGCTCGTTCAATATGAGGAGGGGGCATGCGATATTTTTATAAGGTTGTACTCATACTTCTGCCTGTTTTAGCTCTTGCATTGGGCGGTTGCGGTGGCAGTTCCAGCGGCAGTTCCGACCCCTTCACCCCAGGAACGGGGACCCCCACCACACCAACCGGGGCCGGGACCATTCTCTCCTACAACCTCACCTTGAGCGTTACCCCGACCTCCGGAACAGGGACCACCGTGGGGCCCAACAGTATCGTCATTGCGACCGTCACGCTGACCGACTCCGAAGGCAACCCGGTTGCCAACCAGCCGGTCAAGTTCGAGTCCGTGGACGGACCGGTCACCATCGATCCTGCCATCATCACTACGGACTCCAATGGAAAGGCGATAAACTTTCTCCGGGCGGGATCAAGCACCACCTCGGCGGTTGATGTCATCGTGAAGGCGTCCTCGACGGTGAAAGGCCAGTTCGTCACCTCCGTTGCCATATTCAAGATCATGCGCAGCGAAACCAACGTCATCAAGTTCATTACCACCAAGAGTCCCACCGACCCCGATGGGACATTGAACACGCTCAAGGTGACCCTGGATGCGGTCGCGCTCCCTTCTCCACCGAGGACCATACTGCAGTTGGTGCCGTTCCAGATTCTGGACAACAACGGCATCGCCAGGACCCGTGTGCCGGTAACGATCAGCATCTACAGTCAAATCGGTAATTGCCCGGTCTTCATCGATTCCCCTGAAACCGCTACGCGGACAGTAACCACGGATGATAACGGCATCGGCATATTCAACGCAGGGGTAACCATCGACGTTCCGCCGATGGGGAGTGAAAATGCCTGCTCTATTATCTACAAGGCCGAGGCTCCTGACATAAACAACGTTGCGGCTACCATATTCTCCTACGGCGGTTTCATCGCCACCCTGGAGAACTTGCAGCCCAAATAACGCTCGATACGATCATCTGTACCAAGGAGGCCTGATGCGCGTCATCTCTTTCACACTGGTCCTGCTGCTCCTGCTGATATCCAACGCCATGGCCGACGGCATCCAAGGGCGTATCGGCCTGACCGGCAAGGTCGGCTTCCTGATGCCGGTGCAGGACGACTTCATCACCGGGGTCGAAGACACCAACACCGGCCTTGCCGCAGGCGGGGGAATTATCTATGGCATCGGCAAGAACGTAGCCGCCGAAGTTGACATCATGCACGTACCGACCCTTCGCGTGGAGGCGGCAGGTGCGAAGGTCGGCGAGGCGTCCATGACCGACATCTCGCTGGGACTGCAGTACCGCTTCACACCGGAAAAGCCCCTGGTCCCTTACCTCGGAGCCGGGGTCGATTTCATCAAGGGGAAATTCACCAACGTGGCCGACCGCAGGTACGGCCTGGAGTGGACTACCGGCGGGCACGTCAGTGCAGGCGTTGATTACTTTGCCACCAGGGGGATCGCTCTCACCGCCGAACTGAAGGGTGTCTTTGCCCCTGCCGGGAACATCAAGAGCACACCGCAGGAATACAACCCCAACAGTTTCGTTGGCACGGTCGGGGTGCGCCTGTTCCTGCCGGAAAAGATCTTCGACTAGATGAGGGCAATAGACCACACTTCGGGCAGAGAACTGGCCCGGACGGTCTGCGTAGCGGAGAGCTTCCTGGCGAGGCTTAAGGGGCTGCTCGGCAGGGAGGAACTCCCGCCGGGGCAGGGGCTTTGGATCAAGCCCTGCAAAAGCGTCCATACCTTCGGGATGAAATTCCCGATAGACGTCGCCTTTCTGGACGGGGAACTGCGGGTGGTGGCGCTCGTCACGCTCGCCCCCAACCGTGTATCCGGCTTCCACCCCAAGGCGTCCAGCGTGCTCGAGCTGCCGGCCGGCACGCTGGACCCGTCGGCAACCGTCGTCGGCAACAGGATCGAGATCGCCTGAATGCTGAGGGGGCGGGTGCTCGCCGCCTCCCCTCCCGCCAGTCCCCCTCTCCCCCCGGGAGAGGGTGCCCGAAGGGCGGGTGAGGGCACTGCCGGATGCTGTTATCTTGCCCTTTGGGCAACTCCCTCATCATGGCCCTCTCGCTGAGGGGCGAGGGGATGTCACCTATGCTGCTGAAGATCATGCCTTATAAGGAATAATTTATCGATGTGGTTGCGCCACTTTGGCGGTGAACGTTGATCCCTATGAACTGTCCCAGCAGCGCCCCCCGCGGCGGCATTCCTCGCCAGCTTTTGTTGTTTCTGCTCTTCCTGGTCGGTATCTGTGCGGCCGCGGTCTACATCGGCGCCGTTCCCACCCGCAAGTTCGGACACGACATCTTTTTCCTGCTCGACAACGGCTGGCGGGTATTCACGGGGCAGCGCCCGCACCTCGATTTCACGAGCCCCTGGGGACCGCTTTCCTTCCTGGTGGTCGGGGCCGGCATGGCGGCGGCCCAGCACTCCGTCGATGCCATAGGTTACGGCAACGCGATGTTCGCCTGCATCGCCGGGGTCTGGGGCTATCTGCTGTGCCGTGACACGGTGCCGTACTGGCCCAGGTTCCTGGTCTGCCTCTACCTGGCACTGCTGGTAGTCTCCCCGTACTCGCTTGGGTGGGGCCCGCTCAACTCGAGCCACGCCATGTTTTACAACCGCTACGGCTACGCGCTGCTCGGCGTACTGATGATCGAGGCGTTGCCCTGGGGTGACGGCCTTCTCCGGGGGAGTCGTGCGGAACTGCTCGGTGGCGTATCCACGGGAGCGGTCGCCGCTTTCGCCCTGTTCCTGAAGGCGAATTTCTTCGCTGCGGCGCTCCTTCTGATCGGCGCGTCTTTTCTGTGGAGGGGGGGCGTCGTCAAACAGCGCCTGGCCGGTATCGCGGCTGGTTTCATCCTGGCGACCCTCGCCTTCCTGGCGTACCTCCAGTTCGACCTCGGCGCGATTCTCAGGGACCTGGACATAGCCGCCGGTGCGCGGGCGAAAAGCTTCAGCTATGCCGAACTGGGCCGCAAGTTTTCCCTCAACGCCATGTACCTTCTGTTCGTGCTCCTGTTGATCATCCAGAGTGTCCGTGCCAAGGGTGGGGCGGGAACCGGGGGGCGCCTGGTCCACGGGGTCCTGCAGGGCTGTTTCGTGTTCGCCGTCGATATGCTCCTTTTATGCAGCAACCAGCAGTATTCGGAATTGCCGCTTACCGCGATCTACGCCCTCTGGGTGGCTGTCGACGTCCGGGCCTGCAACGGCATGTCCGGTAGGGGAGAGGCGACACCGGTGTCTCTCGGGGCGAAGAGCACCCTCCTGATAGGGACCGCGTTCTTCCTGGTGTCCTTTTGCACGCAGCTTACCGGCCTTGCCTACGGCTTGGTGCGCAAGGCCGCTCCCTCGGACCTCGGCTCCGTGGCACGCTTCACCGAAGCGCGCCTGGAGAGCCTTTTGCTCTACGACGATCCTGCGGAACCAGACAGTAACGGGAGGCGATACGTCGAATCGGTGAACGACGGCATGCGCCTGCTGCGGCTGAATTCGGTATCCTCCGATCGGGTCCTGACCATGGACATGATGAATCCCTTCCCGTACGCCCTGGGAAGGCCGGAGCCAAGGGGAGGCATGGCCGCGATCGCTTACAATTACACCTTCAGCGACAGCCACCGCCCCTCCGACCAGAGGTTCTTCGGGGACGCCGACATCGTCATGGTGCCGAAACGACCGGCGGCGCCGGGACGGATGCACGAGGGGTTGATGAGAATTTATCAGCCGGGGCTGCAAGCACGTTTCCGACTCGCCGCCGAGTCCAACCAGTGGTTCCTGTTCAGGCGCAAATGAGAGACTGCAACTCCGCCAACACCGTCGCCCGGGGGCTCTCCAGGTTCCCCGCCTTCCTCTACGGGTTGCTCGTCGCCGGCTTGGGGCTGGCGGTCTACCTGACCGGCGTGCTGCTCGGTTTCTTCAGGTTGTTGCTGCAGGTCGACGGCCAGTGGCTTTGGGTGGTGGACCGGATCGTCTGGTACAGCGGCATGCCGGTCGTCGCCGGCCTCATCCTTATCCTGTGCGACCTCTTCGTGCTGCTCCCTTACAAGCGCAATGACCGTATCGTGCGCTGGGCGCCTTCCCGGGAGAAGAGCCTCACCGTGGTCCTCACCGCCTTCAACGACGAGTTGAGCATAGGGATGGCCGTGGAGGACTTCGCCGCGCATCCGCTGGTACAGCGCGTCGTCGTCGTGGATAACAACAGCATTGACCGCACCGCCGAAGTCGCCCGGAAGGCCGGCGCCATCGTGGTGCACGAGCCGGTACCGGGGTACGGCAGCTGCGTCTATCGCGCCCTGCGCGAGGGACTTCGCTACACCGATACCGATCTCACCCTTTTGTGTGAAGGGGACATGACCTTCAGGGCCTACGACATCGACAAGTTCCTGGCCTACCTGCCGCACGCGGACCTTGTCAACGGCACGCGCATAAGCGAGCAACTGCGGGAGCAGCGCACCCAGTTGAGCACCTTCATGTACTACGGCAATTTTTTCGCCGGGAAGCTTCTCGAGGTGAAGCACCTGGGCAGAGGGACCTTCACGGACGTGGGGACCACCTACAAACTGTGCCGCAACCGTCCGCTCGAGCGCCTTTTGCCTTACCTGAACCCATCGATCAACCTCGAGTTCAACGCCCACCTGCTGGACACGGCGCTGGCACAGGGGCTTGCCGTCGTGGAATGCCCGATCACCTTCCACGACCGGGTCGGCTTCAGCAAGGGGGGCAACTCCAGCAACTGGAAGGCGCTGAAGGTGGGCACCCGCATGATACTTGGCATCGTCTTCGGATGGAGAAAACGGCTGTGAGCATGATAAAGAGCTACCACGAGATACGCCTCCCCTATGACCAGCGCAGGGATCTGCTCTGGGAAACGCTCTGCGACGCGTACTTCCAGCCCCTGATCCCCGAGCAGGCCTGCGTGCTGGAACTGGGGGCAGGGTACTGTCATTTCATCAACCATGTCCGCTGTGCCCGGCGCATCGCCCTCGATCAATGGGAAGGGATGCCGCAGCACGCGGCTCCCGGCGTGGAAACCATCGTCGGCAGCGCCACCGACCTGAGCCGGATTCCTGAGCGCTCGGTCGACTTCGCATTCGCCAGCAACCTGTTCGAGCACATGGACCAGGACGATTTTGCCCGGACGCTGGACCAGCTTCGCGGCAAGCTCACCCCGGGGGGGACCCTGAACCTCCTGCAGCCCAACTACCGTTTCGCCTACCGGGAATATTTCGACGATTTCAGCCACAGGACCGTGTACACCGACCGCAGCCTCAGCGACTTCCTCGCCTGTCACGGCTTCAGGGTCATCCACTGCGCTCCCCGTTTCCTCCCCCTGACCGTCAAGTCCGCTTTGCCCGTGTCACCGTTTCTGATTCGTCTCTATTTGAGGCTTCCCTTCAAGCCGTTGGGGAAACAGATGCTGGTCCGGGCGGTGGCGGCGTAGTGCGGGGGCTGCTCCCGCCATGATAACTGCTAAAGGTGGTACCGATTGAGCAACTGCGACAACAAAAAGAGCTTCCTGCTTCCGTCCATCGGCGACTTCCTCTTCATCGCCCTCTTCCTGCTCATCGCGCTGTACTCCGGCAAGAAGCTGCTCAACGACGGCGACACCGGCTACCATATCCGCGCGGGCGAGTACATGCTCAGGACCCACAGCATCCCACACCAGGACATGTTTTCCTTCCTCTCGCCCCCGCTTCCCTGGACGGCCCACGAATGGCTCTCCGAGGTGATCATGGCGCTGATTCACCAGGCCTCCGGGCTCACCGGCGTGGTCATCTTCTTCGCTTTTTTCCTGGCGCTCTCCTGTTTCCTGCTTTTCAAGATGATTCGCGCCGAGGGAGACATCCTGGTTTGCCTCTTCGTCGTTCTCCTGGTGGGCGGCGCCGCTCAACTGCACTGGCTGGCCAGGCCGCACGTTTTCTCGCTGGTCATCATGGTCGCCTGGTACTACATCCTGGACCAGTACCAATACCAGGGGAAGAACCACCTCTTCCTGTTGCCTTTGATCATGATCCCGTGGGCCAACCTGCACGGCGGCTTCATGGGGGGCTTCATCCTGCTGGGCGCGTATTTCCTCGGCAACGCCCTGGACGCCTTCTTCGGGCGCGGGGAGAAAAGGGATGAGAGCCTGCGCAGGCTGCGCCCCCTTGGTCTGGCGATAGTCGCCTGCATCGCGGCAAGCGCTGTCAACCCTCACGGGTTCCATCTCCTGCTGTTCCCGTTCCAGCTCACCTCGTCCAAGGTCCTGATGGACGGCGTTTCCGAGTTCCTGTCGCCTAATTTCCACGAGTACTACATCAAATACTTCGAGCTGCTCCTTTTCGTGCTGCTGGCCACGGTGGGGCTGTCCAGGTACAAGCTGAACCCGGTGGAGATCATTCTGGTCCTTCTCTTTACCCACATGTCGCTCTTTTCGGCACGGTACATTCCGCTCTTTGGCATCATCGTCGCGCCCATCGTCTCCAAGAGGCTGACCCTGGTGCTCAACGACTCCGAGTCCGGTTTCGCCCGCTTCCTCAAACAGAGGTCGACGAACATCGCCTCCATCGATTCCTGCACCTGGGGGTACCTGTGGCCCCTGGTGACGGTTGCGGCCGTGGTGATCTTGGCCGGCTCGGGACGGATCCATTTCCAGTTCGACCCAAAGATCAAGCCGATGGCCGCCATCGAGTTCCTGAAACGTGAGCAGATTCCGGGCAACATGTTCAACAACGACGAATTCGGGGATTGCCTGATCTACGGGGCGGCGCCGGCCTACAAGGTGTTCATCGACGGCAGGCTCGATATGTACGGCGCCGATAGGCTGAAGGAATACTTCAAGGTGATCACTTTCAAGCAGGGGTGGGAAACGATACTGGAAAAATACCGGATGTCGTGGATCATTTTCCCTGCGGATACGGTCCTTTCGCGCCACCTGCTGATCGACCCGAACTGGAAACTGATCTACGCGGACAAGGTGACCAACATCTACGTCAGGAACGTGCCTGAATACCGGTACCTCATGGAGAAGTATCCCAACGTGCGGCCCGCAGTCCAGGACGACAAGGAAGACCGGGCCTGAGCGAAGCCGAAAGGAATCACGCCGCTGGCACGGGAAGCGGTTGAAGCCCGACATCGAGTGGAGTTGACGGAGTTATGGACGATTACGTGTGGTTGAACAGAAGGGTAGACCGGGGGGGCATCGTTTGGGCCACCGTAGGCTCCCTTGCGATCCACACCCTGCTGTTTTTCGTGCTGTCGTCGACTGCGATCTATTACCCCCAGACCGGCACAACCGCCAAGTTCGACATCCTTTGGGTATCCCCTACGTCCCTCCCCATGACCGCCACCGCGACCCCCGACAAGGCCAGCAGCGCCCCCACAGCAACGGCCTCTGAACTGCCCCTGAACGCCCTTGCCGCCGTTACCCCTCCCGCTGCCGGGCCCGATGCCGCGGCAGAGCCGGACCCGGTCCCCGAGGCGGCGGAGGCGACGGGGGAAGAGCCCCAGGTAGAGATGGTGACCGCAAGGACGGCAGCGGGCAAGCCGAACCGGCCTGTGCCCGGTCCGAAGAAGATTCCGGTCCTGGTAGCAAAGGCGAAAGACGAGCCGCAGGAGGACGATAGTGCCGAGGTGGAGGAGCCTGAGACCCCGCCGCCACCCGATCCGGCCGAGGAGGCCAAGGCCAGCGAGGAGGCCGAGCGCAAGCGGCTAGCAGCATTGCAGGAGGAGCAGGATCGCCAGGCCGAGGAAGAGGCGAAACGCCAACGCAAAGTCGCCGAGAAGCAGGAGGCGGAACGCAAGGCTGCCGAGAAAAAAGAGGCGGAACGCAAAGCGGCGGAAGCGGCCAAGGTGAAAGCCGAGCAGGACAAGATCGCGCGGGAGAAGGCGCTGCAGGAGCGCAGGGCCGCAGAAAAGGCACGGCAGGAAAAACTGGCGCTCGAGCGGGAAAAGGCGGCGGCCGTGAAAGCGGAGCAGGAGCGGAAGGCTGCCGAGGCGAAAAAAGCGGAACAGGAATTCCAGGAAAAAAGACAGGCGGAATTGCAGCGTCGGGCCGCGGAGCGAGCCAGGCTGGAGCGGCTGGTTCGGGAACGCGAGCGGGTTGCAGCCGAAAAGGCGGAGCAGGAGCGTCGTGTGGCCGTCGCCAAAGCCGAGCAGGAACAGCAGGAAAAGCGAGAAGAGGAAAGGGAGCGTGTCGCCACCGAACGCGCCCGGGCCGAGCAGCTGGCACGTGAGCGGGAACAACTGGCAGCGGAAAAGGCCAGGCAGGAGCGTGAGGCGGCCGCCGAGAAGGCGGAGCAGCAGCGCCAGGCTGCGGCCGAGAAAAAGCGGCTTGCCGAAGAGGCCCTGCAGGAAAAGCGCAGGGCGGAGCAGGAGAGGAAAGCCGCCCAGCGTGCCGAGGCGGAAAGGCAAACCCGCGTGCGACAGCAACTGGAAGCCGAGAAGGCGGAGCAGCGGCGCCAGGCCGCGGCCGAGAAAAAGCAGCTTGCCGAAGAGGCCCTGCAGGAAAAGCGCAGGGCCGAGCAGGAGAGGAAAGCCGCCCAGCGTGCCGAGGCGGAAAGGGAGGCCCGCGAGCGGCAGCAACTGGAAGCCGAGAAGGCCGAACAGCGGCGCCAGGCTGCTGCCGAGAAGAAGCGGCTCGCCGAGGAGAAGAAAAAGGCTGAGCAGGAACGTAAGGCTGCCCTGCGTGCGGAGGCGGAGAGACAGGCGCGGGAACGGGAGCAACTGGCAGCCCAGCAGGCGGAACAGCGGCGCCGGGCGGCGGCCGAGAAAAAGCGGCTGGCCGAGCAGGCCTTGCAGGATAAGCGCAAGTCCGAACAGGAGCGGAAAGCCGCCCAACGTGCCGAGGCGGAGAGGGTGGCGCGCGACCGTGAGCGCCTGGCAGCGGAGAAGGCGGAACAGCAGCGTCAGGCCGCGGCAGAGAAAAAGCGGCTCGCCGAGCAGGCGTTGTTGGAGAAGAGAAAGGCAGAGCAGGAGCGGGTGGCCGCCCTGAAGGCCCAGCAGGATAAGCTGGCGCAGGAACGTGCCCAGGCGGCAGCCGCCAAGGCCGAACTGGCGCGTCTGGCGGCAGCCGAGAAGAAGAGATTGGAGCAGGAGCAGCAGGAGCGGAAGAGGGTTGAAGCAGAGCGCCTTGCCGCGCTGCGCGCCCAGGCCGAACAGTTGGCCCGGGAGCGGGTGGCCGCTGAAAAGGCGGAGCAGGCCCGTCGTGCCGCAGTGGCCGCAGCCGGGCAACTGCAAGTCCCCGTAAAGCCGGTCGAGGCAAAGAAAGAAACGGTAGGACCGAGGCCTTCAGAGAAGCCGCCGGAAGAGAAAGGGATCGTGATTCCCTCCATACACGGAGACTTGAAGCTGATTGTTGCCGGGGCACATGACGTCAAGCTCGCCGTATCCTTCAAGGAATACCCGAAGTCGAAAAGGGGGAGGGCGATGACCCGCAGCGAGTCCCGGCGCGAAAAGCAGTTGTCGCCCATCGTGGTCAAGACGCCGGAAAAGACCCGGGAGGCGATCATCGAGAAGGCAGGGGAGGGGATCTACACCTTCACCGTGGAAACCGAAGGCAAAGAGCCGGCCCCCCTCAAGTTCACCTTGAAGATCTATGAACAGAGCAAGACCGGGAGGACGAAGCAGTTGGGAGCCAAGACCATCTCAGGCAAAGGGGTGGTGGCCAGGGTGCTCATGCCGGACGGAATTCTGTGGGAAGACGACGAGGCCTTCACCGGCAGCATGCAGGACAGCGATGGCGTCACCAAGTTCAACGCCGAAACCGGCCTGGTCTGGAAGGAGTACGCGCAGTAATTCAAGGAGCACCCTTCCTCTTGACGATGAAGAATGCGTTGAACTCCGCCACTTTGGTCTCGCCGTTGAAGATCTCAGCCTCGCCGACGATCTTGCGCTCATCCTGCGGGATAGCCCGCGCCACGGCCCGTACCGAGCCTTCCCGAACCGCGGCAAAAAACTTGAGATGCAGGTCCACCGTGACGAAGTCTGATCCCTCCGGGAGGATGCTCTTGATGGCCATGGCCACTGCGGTGTCCGCAAGGGAGGTGATCGCTCCCCCGTGCATGAGCCCCACCCCTTGGGCAAGTTTCAGTTTGAAGGGCATGCTGAGCACCGCTCGTCCGTCCTTCGCCTCCTCGATCCGCATCCCCAGGTATTCCTCGAAGGGAGCGCAGCCGATCCATTCCGGGAGCCGGAACTGCGGCGCCGCGTCGGTCATATCCTCGTCGTAGTTGTACATGTGGTATCCTCTAAGCTACTCAAAATATTAAGGAGTAATGCATGAAACGGAAAGGAATCACTATGAACTGGAAGCTTGAATCGTTGGGCGCAGCCGTCATCTGTCTGGTCGTGAGCGGGTCGGCCTTTGCAGACACCCTGGTCATAAAGTACGCCTCCGGTGAGGTACAGACCGTCGCCTTGTCCGGACCCGCCAAGGACATCCAGGATATCAAGGTAGGGGAGACCTCAGTCCCCCTGTCTGAAAAAGTGAAGCAATTCCTGCTCGGGAAGCAACCCGCACCGGATCAAGCCGCGGGGAAGGAACCGCAAGCGGGCGCGAAAAAATCGGGCCCCCTTTTGCAATGGGCCCCTCCGCTTGCGGAATAGATCGGTTCCAGCCAGCCGTGCGCCCTCATATTGTCCTAAAGGTCAGCTGATTTCAATATGATAATGACCTTTTCGATTTGCTTGATTATTCCCCTCCCGCGTGCCCGGATTTTTCTCGACGAATAAATCTGCGCCTTGACAGGTTCCAGAGGTGCAGGTATTTTACTATATCGTTAGAGGAAATTAATCATAAATTGGTCTGCCCGAGGCGGGACCAAAGGAGGTGGCAATGGGGGTGCAGCGAAGGATAAAGCGTGATTATCGACGGCTCACACCAACGAAGTTCCACGCACTAGTTCTGAAGGTGAAGCATTGCCTGACCGGAAACTCGATCTTCTCTGATGATTTTTGGGGGGCCAATATCTTCATCAGGCAACTATTTTTCGAGAAGGCGGCTCTTTACGATGCAGCCTACCGAGCGGCCAGCAATGGAGATCGTGCGCTTATTCGGGAGCGGGACAAGATCATGGAGGAATTGGTAGTCATCCTCGAGGAAATAGCACCGCTTCTGGAAGCTGCTTCCATTCGTAATCCGGATGCGCTTTTCACCACCGGCTTCACCGTGACCCAGGAGCGTAGAAGTCACACCAGGGTAAAATTGCCCCTCGTTTCTCCTAACGATTTGAACGTGGTGAACACTGCAGAGCAGGGGAGGGCGGTTGCTACCGCCAGTACCATGCCGGGCGCTTTCAATCACGAGATTCAGATCAATAGAGGCAATCCCTCAGTGGAGGCAGACTGGTTTCACAAGTCGATCTTCCCCGATGCCTCAAACATGAACCTGGAAAACCTGGAAGCGGGGAACACCTTCTTCAGGATGAGGCACCACGGTTCCGATGGTCCTGGACCCTGGTCCCCTACCGTGAGCGTAACCATCACCTGATTTACATTTCGGTTCCGGAGGGTGCCACCAAGGCACCCTCCATCATACCCACACCCTCCCGGCGGCACCCCCCACATCCTCACTGACTCTTGGCTCTCCCTCATCCACATCGACGAATTCTCCCCTAAGCGATTTGATGTTTGCCCCTCCTAGATCCTGTTATCCATCATCTACGAAGGAAGATTGCCAGATACATAGCCGATAGGGCATTTACACAAAATCCTTTACACGCCCAAAGGCGCACCAGCGACTACAAAGAACGCAGGAGCGATTACAAAGATAGGGGGCGCGATTACGAAGAAGGGGATCGCGACTACGAAGAAGGGGATAACGACTACAAAGAAGGTGATCGCGACTACGAAGAAAGGGATCGCGACTACAAAGAAAGGGATCGCGACTGCGAAGAAAATGATCGCGACTGCGAAGAAAGGGATCGCGACTGCGAAGAAAGGGATCGCGACTGCGAAGAAAGGGATCGCGACTACAAAGAAAGGGATCGCGGCTACAAAGAAGGTGATTGCGACCACAAAGAAGTGGATCACGACTGCGAAGAAGTGGATCACGACTACGAAGAAGTGGATCGCGACTACGAGGAACGTACCGGCTAGCCTGCGTCAGCCATCGACGGGATGGTTTGGCGTATCTAGCAACAACTGGTAGAAAGCCAAATCGAGCCAGCGGCCGAACTTGAAGCCGACTTGCGGTAGCGTGCCGACGTGCCTAAAGCCAAGCTGCTCATGCAGCGCTATGCTTCCGGCGTTGGTCGCATCAATGCCGCCTATCATCGCATGAACGTCATTGTCTCGGGCCGCAGCTATCAGCTCTTGCATAACCGTCCGGCCGAGCCCATGACCACGATGATCCTTATGCACATATACCGAGTGTTCCACCGTGTACTTGAAGGCCGGAAAACCTCGGAAGATGCCATAGCTTCCAAATCCCAGCAGCACTCCACTGCTGTCCTCTATCCCGATTACCGGAAAACCGCCCGCCCGTTTGGCTTCGAACCACTCGGCCATGAACTGGCGCGTCCGGGGCTTGTAGTCATACAGCGCGGTCGAGTTCAAGATCGCCTCGTTGAAGATTTCCAGTATCGCATCCGCATGTCGCTCAAAGTCGCAGCGCACGATAGATACTTCGCTCATCATTAGTTCCTAGATCTTAAAGTTTTTTCCAGTACCTTGGCTTTCGATGCATGCGCGCAATGGCTACAACGACAATTTCAAAGAGGCAACAGCTCCCCCCCCTTGAACGCCTGCAACTAGTTGATCACCTGCTCCAATCGTTGGACGCTTCGCTACCTTTCCACGTGGCTAGCTTAAATTAAAAGGTTGTATAAGTCAAAGAAGGATAGCTCGTCCTGTACAGCTCGAACTGCTGGCGTCCCCGAAAGGCGACAGGACCCGATCAATATCGGGAGGGAAAGGTGGATATCCCTAATCGTTCGATACGTGCACTGAAAATCTCAAGAATGCCGGGCGGGAACTATCAGTTGAGGGGGCGGTACCTGCTGGATGAAGAGAAGGAGGCCTCGTAAAATCTGGTAAAATGTTTACCTGCAGCGATACCGCTGCAAAAACTGGAAAGGAGGAACACCATGGCGTATCTCGAGATCACGTTGAAGGTGTCCGATGAAAATCGGCCCGCCGCCGCTGGAGTGTACAAAAAATACAAGGAACCATTCCTGAAGCAGATCAAGGGGGCGCAGTCGAAGCAACTGCTCGTCAGGGAGGAGGACGTGCAGGTTCTGCACGGTTTCGCCACTGTTGCCGATGCCAAAGCCTACCTCGAGAGCAAACTCTTCACGAAAGATGTCGTGGCGGAACTTAGCCCATACCTGCAAGACCAGCCCGAGGTTCGCATCTATGAAGTCATTTAAGTCCTGAAAAGCGCTTCCCTAAACTAATGACAAAAGGCACCTGGGCTTTGCCGGTGCCTTTTGTCATTAGGGTGCTGGGGGATAGGCTGTGGGGATTTTAGATCCCCTGGTGGATGGATGATGATCTACTGACAGCGGACCGGCGGGAAGATCAACGGATGATTAAAGCGCCAAAGAATCAACGGCCGCGTTTGTGCAACCGCCATCTAGCCAGTCCAAGAAATCCGACGCTTAAGAGCAGCAAGGTTGATGGCTCGGGCACCGGCGCGGCCTCTGAAACCTGTCCGGAGCGAACGGCCATGCCAGGGAGAAGGGGGCTGGCCTCGTGGCCCACGTCCTCGCCATCCACGTACTGGAAGCCAAAGTAGGTATCGAAGTACCAGGCGTAGTTCGGAATTCCAGAGGCCTCCGTGCCCGACCAGTACGAGGTCGACTGCAAATGCTGGAATGGACCGTCATTGACCAGCCCCCAGCCTGGTTGATAGTTACCGCTGGTGTCATAATACCCTTTGTTTCCCAGTTCGGTGTAATAGAGATGCCCGAACTCGGAGGTAGCAATATTAAAGCCGCACCCCGAATTAGTTAGATCATCCACCGAGGTAGGCAAGCGCCAGTTGCTGTCGGTCCAGTTGACACTGTAGCCGGACGTATTGATGTTGGTGAGTACGCTTCCCAGCCCGGATGCCCAGGATACCTGATCAACCCAGAGGTTTGTGCTGTTGCTATAATCCAGCCAGACCGTTGAACCGTTGGGACCGTCGTTGTCCCAGATCAGGTTGTAGCTGACACCCTGATAGCTTGCAGTGCCGATGGCAATTCAAAGGGCTTTTGAGAAAATGTAAGGACTTAATTGTTTGCCTGTTTCAGGATTGGATTAAAAAGGTAAGGACTCTATTGTCGATGTAAGGACTTAAATTGTCTCCGGACAGCAACGACGAGTCTACATCGGCATGCCGAGGCGGCGCATCTTTTCGACGAGAGTGGTTCGGTTGATGCTCAACATGGCGGCGGCACGGGCTTTGACGCCGCCGGCCAACTGCAGCGCCTCGCCGATCATGCGCTTCTCGATCTCGTTGATGGCTTGGACCATGTCGATGCCGGCCGGGGTGACGCTCACGGAGTGGGAGCCTTCCTGGTAGTTCTTGACTATGTTGGCGGGAAGATCGCGCAGGGTGATGACGTCGCCTTCGGTGAGGGCAACGATCCGCTCCACAATGTTCTCCAACTCGCGCACGTTGCCGTTCCACGGATACGCCTCCAACGCCTCCAACGCATCCTTGTCCAGGTGCATGATGGGACGCTGCATGGAACGGCAGTTCTTCTCCAGGAAATGCTTGGTGAGGGGGAGGATATCCTCGATCCGCTCGCGCAGGGGCGGGATCAGGACCGGGATGACGTTCAGCCGGTAGAAGAGGTCCTCACGGAAGTTGCCGCGCGCGACTTCTTCCTCGAGGTTCACGTTGGTGGCGGAAATGACCCGCACGTCCAGCTTGATCTGCTTGTTGGAACCGACCCGCTCGACTTCCTGCTCTTGCAGCACGCGCAACAGTTTGGTCTGCAGGTGCATCGGCAGGGTGCCTATCTCGTCCAGGAAGATGGTGCCGTTGTTGGCGGCCTCGAATTTTCCCACCTTCTCCTTCACCGCGCCGGTGAAGGCTCCCTTAACGTGTCCGAACAGCTCGCTCTCCAGAAGGTTCTCAGGAATGGCGGAACAGTTCACCGCGATGAACGGCTTGTCTTTGCGGTTGCCGTTGAAGTGGATCGCCTTGGCGACCAGCTCCTTACCGGTGCCGGACTCGCCCAGGATGAGGACGGTGGAATCGGTCTTTATGATCCTCTTCATGCGCGAGAAGAGCTGCTGCATGGCCTGCGAGTTCCCGATGATGTTGGCGAACTCGTACTTCTCCCGCAACTGCTTCTTGAGGTAGACGTTCTCGCTTAACAGCTGCCCCTTTTCCACGGCCTTGTCGATGATGATGCGGAGCTCTTCGATGTTGAGGGGCTTGGTGATGTAGTCGTAGGCGCCTTTTTTCATCGCTTGCACGGCGGTTTCGGCGGAACCGTGGCCGGTGACAAGGATGACTTCGGTGCGCGGGGAGTCCTGTTTTACACGGGTCAGGATGTCGATGCCGTTAACGTCCGGCAGGAACAGGTCGCTGATGACGATGTCGAACGGCTCGCCGGCCAACAGGTCGAGCCCCTCCTTGCCGCTGGAGCACCCCTTGATCGCAAAGCCGCTCGCCTTGAGCAGGATGAGCATCGCCTCGCGGCTGCCGTCGTCGTCTTCTATGAGCAGTATCTTGATGTTCGGTTTCATTCGGAAATTTCCCATAGTTAGAGTTTTCTTCAATAACATGGATGAGCGGATTTGGCAATACGGCAATTTGACGTAAGGCCCTGTTTCGATATACTTGGGCGGGTTTTCAGGCTTTAATAAGAGCTGTAAACGGAGGGAATCATGAACGTCGTGAACCTGTTTCCGGTCCTGGTGGTACTGTTCCTGATAGTTGCTTTTCTTGCCAATGCCGTCCGCATCCTCCCCGAGTACGAAAGGGGGGTGCTGTTCCGGCTCGGCCGGGTCAAGAAGGTGCGCGGCCCCGGCCTCGTACTGATCATCCCTGGCATCGACAGGCTGGTCCGGGTTTCGCTGCGCATCGTGGCCATGGACGTTCCCTCCCAGGACGTAATCACCCATGACAACGTTACCGTCAAGGTTTCCGCGGTCATCTACTTCCGCGTGATCGACGCGGTGCGGGCCGTGGTCGAGATGGAGAACTACCTCTACGCGACCAGCCAGCTCTCTCAGACCACCCTCAGGAGCGTGCTGGGGCAGGTCGACCTCGACGAGCTCCTCGCCAACCGGGAGAAGATCAACCGGGAACTCCAGGAGATCTTGGACCGGCAGACTGAGCCATGGGGGGTGAAGGTGTCGACGGTCGAGGTGAAGAACATTGACCTGCCGCAGGAAATGCAGCGTGCGATAGCCAGGCAGGCGGAGGCGGAGCGCGAGCGGCGCGCCAAGGTCATCCACGCAGAAGGCGAGCTGCAGGCTTCCGAGAAGCTGGCCCAGGCGGCCAAGGTGATGGCGGACGAACCGATGTCGCTGCAGCTTCGCTACCTGCAGACTCTGACCGAGATCGCGGCTGAGAAGAACTCGACCACCATCTTCCCCGTGCCCATCGACCTGATCAAGATATTCATCGACAAGATGGGAACGAACAAGGGTTAGTTGAAGCTGCGATCCGCACCGATGGTGGCCTCTCCTCCCATCCTCTGCCCCCCTCCCAAAAGGAGAGGGGGAATGCTCATAGGGGAGGGGCATGCTCATGCACCGGGAGAGCTGGTGTGGATGTTTGGGAGGGCTGCCTGTAACAAAACAGCAATCATTGACTTATGCCCCGCTGATGTGAGACATTGGCGCAATCTTATCCTGGACTGACAAAGGCAGGGTCACGGTCGGATGGATCTCAAAGAGGCTCAGGCAGGACACCAAAAGAGGCACCCGTGGGAGACCTCCCGACTGGATGCTTTGCGCGATATCCTTTCGGGGCATCTGGCCGAGGGGGTGCGGGTCCTCGATGTCGGCTGCGGCGACGGTTTCGTTGCCGAAACTCTTTTCAAGGATAACGCCGTCCGATCAATCACCGCCGTTGACTGCAACCTCTCCGAGGAACAACTGGGTGCGTTCGCGGCGAGAAAGACCGGTATCTCCTTCCGCAAAGAGTTGCCCGACGAGGGGAACTTCGACCTGGTCCTGCTTCTGGACGTGCTCGAGCATATCGAGAAGGACGGCGCTTTTCTCAAGGACGTGGTGAACCGGCACCTCGCGTCCAAGGGCCTCGTCCTCATAACGGTGCCCGCTTTCCAAGCCCTCTTCAGCGGGCACGACGCCTTTCTCGGACATTATCGTCGCTACAGCCTCTCGCAGTTGCTGCGCCTGGTCGAAGGGGCGGGGTTGAAGGTCCGGCGCTCGGGCTACCTGTTTTCCTCCTTGCTGTTGCCGATGCTGGTACTCTTCAAGCTATTTGGTTCGGCTGTCTCCTCTGAAGGGGTTGGGCGTTGGGGAAGGGGGGCGCTGCTAACTTCTCTGATTCACCAGGCGCTGAAGCTCGACAACAAGATGCTGCTTGCCGCGGGCCGGTTTGGGATAAAGATACCGGGCCTCACAGGATGGGTGCTGTGCGAAAAACAAGGATCGTAGTCCCCTGTTACAACGAATCGCAGCGCCTCCTGCCGCAGGCTTTCCTCTCCGCCCTGCACACCGATCCCTCCTTGTCCTTCCTCTTCGTCAACGACGGCAGCACGGACGGCACCTTGCAGGTACTCAACTCCATCAGGGACGAAAATCCCGCCCAGGTCGAGGTGATCGATCTGGAGAGCAACTGCGGCAAGGCGGAGGCTGTCCGGCGCGGGATGTTGGAGGCGAGTGCGGGGGCTTTCGACTACGTTGGGTACTGGGATGCCGACCTGGCAACGCCGCTCGAGGTCATCCCCGAGTTTTGCGCGGTACTGGAGCAGCGCCAGGTCGACGCCGTGCTGGGGGCGCGCGTTCGGCTCTTGGGCAGGAGGATCAAGCGCAGAGCCCTGAGGCACTACCTGGGCAGGATCTTCGCCACCTTCGCTTCGCTGCTTTTGGGCATGAACATCTACGATACCCAGTGCGGGGCCAAGATCTTTCGCAACTCGACGGCGTTGCAAATCGTCTTCTCCAGCCCGTTCAAGGTCAGTTGGATTTTCGACGTGGAGATGCTGGCGAGGTTTCCGTTGGTGCTGGAATTGTCCAGCGCCGAGGTGAGCGACAACTGGGTGGAATTTCCGCTGCAAGAATGGCGGGATGTCAAGGGATCCAAGGTTTGCGGCGCGGATTACCTGAAGGCCGTGGCCGAGTTCGGCACTCTGTTTTATTACCTGAAGACGCCGGCCAGCAAGGCCTACAAACGCTACCTACACGGGTGGGGCCGTCGACCCATAGATTCCCGGACCTGACCCGCACTACCTGCCTCGCGTATACCTTGCTTGCCAACGGCACAGCCTTGGGTAACATAGAACGTGCATCATCGAGACGAATATTCCAGACTACGTGCTATTTGATTACAAGGAGGAGAACCTGATGCTGACCGAAAAGATTTGCACCGCTCTCAATAAACAGCTCAACAACGAACTTTACTCTGCCTATCTTTACCTTTCCATGTCTTCCTATGCCGCTTCCATCGGACTCAAAGGGAGCGCCAACTGGTTCATGGTTCAGTACCAGGAAGAGATGGTTCATGCTATGAAGTTTTATAACTACATCAACAGCCGCGGTGAGCACGTGAAGCTGCAGGCGATCGCCGCGCCTCCCGAGGAGTTCAAGAACCTGCTGGACATGTTCGAGCAGACCTTGAAGCACGAGCTCACCATCACCTCCTCGATTAACGATCTTACCGACCTCGCCCTCTCCGAAAAGGACCACGCCACCAACATCTTCCTGCAGTGGTTCGTCACCGAGCAGATCGAAGAGGAGGAGAACGACAGGGACATCATCGGGAAGCTCAAGCTGATCGGGGACAACGGGCAGGGGCTGCTGATGCTGGACAGCGAGCTGGCGACCAGGGTCTTCGTGCCGCCGCCGACAACGGCGGCGTAAATAAAAGCAAAATCCCCCCTGTTCCCCCTTCGCAAAGGGGGAGCGTCAGTTCGCGGGCATCAAATGCCACGCCCTCACCCCCTCCCCTCTCCCGGCGGGAGAGGGGAGATGGAACAAAGCACCGTAGATTGTGATCCCCTCGCCCTGTGGGAGAGGGAAGATTGGACAAAGCACCGCAGGTGGTGATCCCCTCGCCCTGTGGGAGAGGGTGCCCGAAGGGCGGGTGAGGGGGGTGCCACGAAGTGAGAGTGGTTGCGGTTGCCGCGCCCTCACCCCTGCCCCTCTCCCGGGGGGAGAGGGGAGAAGAGAGATGGGCAAGCGCCGCAGGTGATGATCCCCTCGCCTTGTAGGGAGAGGGGAGATGGGATAGAGAGAGCACGATAAAAAAAGGGCCCGGTATACCGGGCCCTTTTCGTTGATGACTCTGTCTTTGGATGTGCCGCCGCGGACTTTTATTCTTTCTCGATCTTGGCGGTCTTCCTCAGTGTGTCCACCAGGCTGGACACTTCCTGCTGCACTTTCTGCCGTTTCAGGAAGTCGGTGATCTTGTCCTTCACGTTCTCGAACTTCTCGGCGCCCGCCTCCTGCTTGTCGGTCACCTTGATGATGTGGTACCCGAACTCGGACTCGACCACGCCGCTTACCTCGCCTTTCTTGAGGGCGAAGGCCGCTTTCTCGAAGGCGGGAACCATTTCACCGTGGCCGAAAGCACCGAGGTCGCCGCCCTGGCTGGCGGAGGGGCAGGAAGATTCGGCTTTGGCGATGGCCGCGAAATCCTCGCCCGCTTTCACACGCTTTAGCAGCGCCTCCGCCCTTTCCTTGGCGCGCTTGCGCTCCTCCGGCGTCGCCTTCTCGTCGGCACCTACCAGGATGTGGCTGGCACGAACCGCTTCCGGCTGCTTGAAGTACTGGTCCTTGTTCTCCTCATAGAACTTCTTGGCCTCGGCATCGGTGGCCGCCGCCTTGGCGGTGAACTTCTGCTCGATGAAGTTGTTGATGACGATGTCCTTGCGGGTGAAGTCCTGCATGTCCTGCATGGTCATGTCGACGCTTTTCAGGGCTTCGATGAACTCCTCGTCGGTCTTGAACTTGGCGCGGTTCAGAGACACCTTGTCGTTGACCTGCTTGTCCAGGTCGGGTATTTCGAGCTTGGCGGCTTCCTGGTACAGGAGCTCCACGGAGGTGAGCTGCTCCAGTACGGCGGATTCGGCCTCCTTCTGGGCCTCGGGCGCCAAGGGTTGTTTCACCTGGCTTTGCGCCAGCATGACCTTGAGGGCGCGGTCCATGTCAAGCTTGGTGATCACGGCGCCGTTGACGCGGAGCACGGCGATGTTGGCGGGGTGCTGGGACTGATGGGACAGTGCCTTTTGCTGCTGCTCTTTCGCCACCTCAGAGGCTTCCTTGAGCGGATCCTTGGCCGCGCTACCTGCGGCCTCCTCGGCTAGAGCACCGGCGGGAAGCGTCAAGGCCAAAAGCAGGGCGGCAACGGCAGGCACAGTGGATTTATTGAAGGAAAACATGCATATCTCCTTTGGGGATTTTTATCAGCGGATAGTAGCATCTAATTCTGTCCAATTCAAATCAGAAAACGGGATGGCAGGAAAAGCGTCATTATTTGTTGTTGGGGGTTTTATTGCGCTGCGGAATGTGATAAGAATGACTGCACATTTTTCTCCGGTTATAACTTCCAGAACCAAAAGGAGCATACGACATGTCGAAGAAAAGCGAACAGGCCGCACTGCTGGCCTTCCTGGCCGGAGCCGCGGTAGCTGCGGGTGCCGCTCTCCTCTTTACCCCGAAAACCGGTCGCGAGGTCCGCGAGAAGCTTGGCGAAGCCAAAGACGAGGCGCTTGACAAGCTGAAAGGGTGCGTGAAAAACGCGAAGCTGCGCTCCAGGAAGAACGGCTCCGATCAGCTGAACTACGACGGCGGCGACTGCTGGATATAAAGTAGAGAGGCCGGGTCCCTTGCGGGGCCCGGCCTTCGTTTTCAAAGCCCCAGTTCCCGCTGGGTCGCTTCCAGGTATTCCCTTATCGACTGGGCGCTCTCCATGGCGAGCACCCGGTCGCCGATCTCCCGTGCCTTTTTCAGGGTTATGCGGCGCACCGCCTCCTTCACCCGGGGGATGTTGGGCGCCGACAGGCTGAAGCTGCGCAGGCCAAGCCCCATGAGCAGTATCGCGTTGATCGGCTCTCCCGCCATCTCGCCGCAGAGCGACGCCGGCTTGCCCGCGCCCGCGGCGGCATCCGCCACCTTCTTGATGGAACGCAGCACCGCCGGATGGTACGGGTCGTACCATTTCCTCACCCTCGGGTTGTTGCGGTCGCAGGCCAGGGTGTACTGGATCAGGTCGTTGGTCCCGATGCTGAGGTAATCGACCTCCTTCACCAGCATGTCGGCCACGAGCACCGCCGCCGGCAGCTCGACCATCACACCCAGCCCGATCCGGGCGTCGAAACTCCTTCCATCGCGGGTCAACTCTTCCTTCACCTGTGCCAGGATCGCCTTGATGCGCCGCACCTCGTCCACCCCCGAGATCATCGGGAACATGAGGGTGCACTTCCCGGACGCCGACGCGAGCAGGATGGCGGCCAGCTGCTCCCTGAGGATGTCCTCCCGGTCGAGCGACAGGCGCATGGAGCGCCACCCAAGGAACGGGTTGTCCTCCTTGGGGTGCGGGAAGTAGGAGAGCCCCTTGTCGCCGCCGATGTCGAGGGTCCTTATGTTGACCGGCAGCCCCGGGAACCCTTCCAGCACCTTGCGGTAGACCGCCGCCTGCACCTGGCGCGAGGGGAGGGAAGAGCGGGTCATGAAGGGGAACTCGGTACGGTACAGGCCGACCCCCTCGGCCCCGTGCAGGTGCGCCACCTTGAGATCGCTCAGGAGACCGATGTTGGCCAAAAGCGTGACGGTGCAGCCGTCCGGGGTGCAGGCGGGGAGGTCGCGGATTTCCTCGAGGGCGCGCTGCTTCAGGTCGAACTCGCCCTGCAGCCGCACGTATTCCTGCTTCACGCTCTGGTCCGGGTTGACATAGACGCACCCGGAGTTTCCGTCCACCACCACCTCGCTGCGCACGCCGACCCGCTGCAAGAGCCCCTCCACGCCGAAGACGGCGGGGATGCCAAGGGCGCGTGCCATGATGGCTGAGTGGGCGTTCTGGTTCCCCTTTTCCGTGGCGATGCCGATCACCTTGCCGTGATCCATGATGGCGAGGTCCGAGGGGAGCAGTTCGCGCGCCACGATGATGCGCTCGTCGCGCAGCCGCTCACGGTGGCTGCTGTGGCCGTTCAGGGCGTCGCAGATCCTGCGCCCGATGTCTTCCATGTCGGCGGAGCGCTCGCGCAGGTACGGGTCCTCCATCCTGGCGAAGGCGGAGACGTAGGCCTCTACCACCTGGCTCACCGCGCGGTGGGCGCCGAGCCCTTCCTCTATGAGTGCGGTGATCTTCGCGATGAAGCCGCGGTCCTCGAGGATCATCAGGTGGCTGTGGAAGATGGCGGCGTCGGCCTCGGAGAGGATCTCCCCCATCCGCTTTTCCATGTAGATGGTATGGATGCGGGCCTTCTCCAGGGCTTGGTGAAACATGTTCAGCTCTTCCGAGCGGGGGCGGGCGCGTTCCAGGACCGCCTCTTCGCTCGGGCCCCTGTGGTGCAGGATGGAGACCTTGCCCAGGGCGAAGCCAGGGGATATGCCGATCCCGGTAAGGGCGGAGGAGGAGGGGGACTTGCGCGCGGAGCGTCCCCCTTCTTTGAGTACGCCGTTCTTCCTGAGACGGTCCACCTCGGCGGCGTAGAAGGCACGCTCCTCCTCCTTCTTGCGGATGGAGTCGAGCAGTTTGGCGTTGGAGACGATGCTGGAGATCTGCCAGGCTATGGTGGAGACGGCGCTGATCTCCTGGGGGGTGAAGGTCCGTGCCTCGCGATTCTGGATGACCAGGACACCCATCGGGTTGTCGCGCTCGAAAAAGGGGACGCCCAGGAAGGAGAGTACCTTCTCTTCCTTGGTCTTGCGGAAGTACTTGTAGCGGGGGTGCCTCGGGGCGTTGTCGGTGGCGACCACGCCGCGCTGTTCAACGGCCAGGCCGGTCAGACCCTCGGAGACCTTCATGGTGATGCCGACCGAAAGCCTGGAAAGGCCGCGGGTGGCGTGCAGGCGCAGAGTCTCCCCGTCCTCCTCCAACAGGTAGATGGAGCAGACGTCGGAGGACATCCTCTTAGCCACCAGGTTAACGATGTTGTCCAGAGTCTCCTGCAGATCGTGGGACTGGAGAATCAGCGCGCTGATATCCTCCAGTGTCCTCAGTCCCAGTTGCTCACCAGCCTCCTCTGGCATTGCCTTCCCCTTTAGCGTGTGATTGCTGCAGTATAGATGAGAAAAATGATATGTGAAAGGTTTTAATGCATTTTGAGTCGCTCTTAAGTTGGCAAAGGGAGCGCTTCCTGTTATAGTGTGCGCCAATGAAATCCGATTGGAGTCGTGGAGGTGGCAATGGCAACAACTTTTGATGAAAAGCTGGCAAACGGCATAGCGCAGATGGAGTCCGGCGAATACGCCAAGGCCATCGAGGCTTTCAAGGGTTGCACCGCGCTGGAGCCCCAGAACGCGGAGGGGTACTTCTACCTCGGCGAGGCATACTCCGAAGCTGGGCAGGTTGATGACGCCATCGCCGCCCTCAAGAAGGGGCTGGAACTGGCCCCCGGCGACCTGGATGGTCTGACCGCCCTGGGGGACGTCTACTTCGAATCGGGCAAGCACAAGGACGCCCTGGGCTGCTATCGCAAGGTGACCGAACTGCAGCCCAAGGATTGCGACGGCTACGTCAGCATGGGGCTCGTCTACAACGCTATGGAGCGCGCCGACGATGCGCTCAAGGCCTTCGAGAGGGCGCTGGAGCTCGACCCGTCCAACGTCTTCGCGCTGAACGCCATGGGCGACCTCTACTACGGGCTGGGCGACAACGAGAAGGCGATCGCAGCCTACCACCGCGGCATCGAGATCGACCCCACCGACGCCACCGCCCGCTTCAACCTGGGCGAGCTCTACTACGATATGGACGACCTGGAGGCGGCCGAGCGGGAGACCCTTGAGGCGATCCGTCTCGACCCCGACTTCACCATGAGCTACCTGACCCTGGGCAACATCTGCATCGACCAGGACCGCACCGCGGAGGCCATCAAGCACTTCGAGAACTACCTGAAACGTGAGCACTCGCCCCAGGCGAGGGAGATGATCGCGGAGGTGAAGGCGGTCATCGAGGGGCTCAAGGAGGAGATGAAGTAGGCTATTAGGGGCCAGGGACTAGGGATTAGCTGGAATCAACAATTAGATAAGCAGAAGGGGAGCCGATTTGGGCTTCCCTTTTTTCGTTCGTAGACGAAACCCCCTCGCCCCTTGGGAGAGGGGAAGGGGTGAGGGCGTTGCTTGAGGCGAGTTCGTCCCTTCGTGGCGACGCCCTCACCCTGGCCCTCTCCCGGAGGGAGAGGGGAGGTGGATAGAGTGGGGATGCGGTGAAAGAAGTTGCTTGAGGGCAAGTGCGTCCCTTCGTGGCGACGCCCTCACCCTGGCCCTCTCCCGGAGGGAGAGGGAAGGGTGGACGGAGAGGGAAGGGGGCGCTTACTTCTTGATCTTCTTGAGGATCGCCTCGATCACGTGGTGCGCGTCGTTCACGGCGGTGTAGATCAGGTTGGGATGACGCTCTTCGTGGATGGCGCCCTGGCTGATACGCATGTAGGAGGGGGAGATGGCCCCACCGATCACGTAGACTCCCTTCCTGGTGGACTCGAAGTCGGCGGTGAGCAGGAGCAGCCGATCACCTTCCTTGGCCACCTGGCACACTCCCTCGGCGCAGGCGATGGTCTGCACGCCGATCTTGTCGTAGATGGAGGTGGGGCCCTGGCTGCCGATGCAGGCGATCACGTTCTTCATCGGGAAGCTCATGGCGTGGTAACGCTCGATGCCGCCGGCCATCTTGTCCTCGCTGACCCGGATCACCAGCCGGTCCACACCCTCGTCGTCCACTTCGCCGATGCGAGGGGTGGCGCCGGGGAGCAGCCTGATGTTGCCGCCTAAAAGGATCTCCTCGCCCAGTCGCTGCGCGGTCTCCTTGTTCACGTCGAAGGTCTCCGCCATGTGCGCCCAGTACACCGGCTCCTTGTCGTTGGCGTTCCTCTTTTCCTTCAGGATGGAGATGATCACGTCGGCGGCCGAATTGCCCCCGCCGATGACCAGGGTGCGCACGCCGATGTATTTCTTCGGGTCGTCGAGCCCCTTGGCGACCATCTTGGCGTCGCCGTAGACGGAGAGTTCCTTGGGAATGGAACTGCCGAAGGCGAGGAGCACCTTCCTGGCCTGGAAGGTCCCCTTGGAGGTGTGCACCTTCAGGTAGTCGCGCCCTTCCTCGATGTTCTCGAACTGGGTGTCGGTCAGTACGTTGAGCCCCTCGTGCTGGACGAAGTGCTGCACGTACTGGATGTATTTTTCCACTGTGACCGGCTTGTCGGGCGGGCGCAGTTCCTCGACCAGGAAAGGCTCCGGGTTCTCCTTGGGTTTGGACGGGTAGACGTTCTTCCCCTCGGGGTAGGTATTGGCGATGCCCTGGAAAATCGATTTGCCCGACTCGATCAAGATATGGCTCAGGCCGTTTTTGTGGCACAAGTAAGCGGCCGCCACACCGCCGGGGCCTCCGCCGACGATTAGTACATCGTATTTCTGATCCATGTTGCTCCTCGCGGGTCCCTCACGGGGGATTTCGGTAACGCATCAACTATACACGCTTCAAGGGGCCCTTCCTAGCAATAATGAGAACGCTGCTTGGCAAAGCTTCAGCATCGGGTAGTATTTGATGGCAGTCGGAAAAATACTACGATCGCGAAGGAGGAGGGCTATGGCCGGAAGAGACAACAAGGTGATGGTTGGGGCGATGCTGCTCCTGGCCGGAGGCATCATAGGCGCCGGGGTCGCGCTATTGTACGCGCCGCAAAGCGGCGAGAAAACCCGCAAGGAGCTCGGGCGCTACGCCAAAAAGGCGCGCCGCAAAGGGGAGGAAGCCCTGGAGGCGGTCGAGGACTTCTCCGATCATGTGGGGGAGATGGCCGAGGCAGTCGGAGAGCGCGCCTCTGAGATCCTGGATCGCGGCAAGGACATGGCCTACAGCGCCAAGAAGGGACTCCTGAAGGCCCTGGAGGACGGCGAAGCGCGCCTGATGAAGGAGAGGTCGCGGCTTGCCAAACTGATAGGCTGAGGCTGAGACTAAGACTAAGACTAAGTAGCTGCCATAACGAGAAAGGCCCCGCGTCCTACGATGCGGGGCCTTTTCGATTGTCTTAATCTTAATCTTAGTCTTAGTCTTAATCTTAAGTTTTTATCTGTCTCTAGATCCCCTTGCCGGTCAGCTTCACCAGCGCTTCCATGTACTTCTCGCCGGTCTTTCTGACGATCTCCTCGGGGAGCGGCGGTGCCGGGGCGGTCTTGCCCCAGTCCAGGGTCTCCAGGTAGTCCCTCAGGAACTGCTTGTCGAAGGAGGGCTGCGGGCCGCCCGGCTGGTAGCTCTCTTTGGGCCAGAAACGGCTGGAGTCCGGGGTCATGCACTCGTCGATGATGATCAGCTCCCCTTCGTGGATGCCGTACTCGAACTTGGTGTCGGCGATGATGATCCCCTTCTGGTCGGCCAGGTCGCGCGCCTTCTCATAGATCTTGAGCGTCACCGCGCGCACCTTCTCGGAGATCTCCTTGCCGCAAATCTCGCACATCTGCTCGAAGGAGATGTTCTCGTCGTGGGTGCCGAGCTCTGCCTTGGTGGAGGGGGTGAAGATCGGCTGCGGCAGACGGTCGCTTTCCTTGAGCCCCTCGGGGAGCTTGATGCCGCAGATGGCACCGGTCTGCTGGTAGTCCTTCCACCCGGAACCGGAGATGTAGCCGCGCACGATGCACTCGGCGGCCAGCGGCTGGGCCTTTTTCACCCACATGGAGCGGCCCGCCAGGACGTCGGCGTAGGGCTGGCACTCCGCGGGGAAATCGGCCACGTCGGTGGAGATGATGTGGTTCTTGATGATGTCTTCCATTTGGCGAAACCAGTAGGCGGAGATCTGGGTCAGGACGTACCCCTTGTTGGGTATTCCCTCGTTCATGATGACGTCGAACGCGGAGATCCTGTCGGTGGTGACGATGAGCAGCGTTTCACCGAGGTCGTAGATGTCGCGCACCTTCCCGCGTGCGGCAAGTTTGAGGCCGGGGAAGTCAGTGTTGAGTACCGGTGTAGTCATTGGTGCATTCTCCTTTTATTCGCCCTTAGCGTGAAAAGTGAAAGGTGAAGAGTGCACCCGCACCCTCCACCTCGCACTTGTAAGCTGTGATACTTCCCAGTAGTCCCGTTAGTCCTGGAGCACCATCGGGTTGATGTCGATCTTCGCCTTTTCGCGCAGCCCCTTGACCCACTTGTCCAGGGCCTCCTGCTGCTTCTTGGGAAGCAGGGCCGCCTTGATGGAGCCGGAATCCTTGGCGAGCTCGGTAAGGGGGGCCTCGGTGCGGGACTTGAGCGCCACGGCGTACCAGCGCTCGCCCACCTTGAAGGGCTGCTTGGCGGCCTGGTTCGGGGCGTTCAGGGTGAAGGCAGCCTCCATCAACTCGGGGGAGGTGCCGATGGCGGGGACCACGCCGGTCGGGGCGAAGCCGAAGCTGCCGGTCTCCTTGGCGGCGCCGCCTTTGGACAGCTGCTGCAGCGCTTCCTCGGCCTTCTTCTTGGCCAGGTCGGCGGCCTTGACCTCGACGGCCTTGGCTTCCACGGCGCCCTTGATCTGGGCCAGCGGCGGTACGGCGGCCGGCTTCTTGTCCAGCACCTTGACCAGGTAGATCCCCTTGGCGGTCTCGACCGGTCCGCCCAGTTCACCCTGCTTCAGGGCGAAGGCGCGGGCGACAACCTCGTTCTCGCCGGCAAGCGCTGCGGCGGGTGCCTTGGCGGTGAAGAACGCGGTCTTCTCGACCTTGCCCCCAAGGGCCGCTGCGGCTCCGTCCAGGTCGCCGTTGGCCTTGAACTTGTTGACCGCCTCGGCGGCCTTCTCGTAGGCTTCCTTGGCTGCCTTCTGCTTCTGGGCGTCGGCGGTGGCCTTGTCCTTCACCTCGGCGAAGGGGAGGATGCCCCCTTTGCCCTGGTAGCGGTCGATGTTCTTCTGGTAGTAGGTCTGCACCTCATCCGCGGTGACGCTCACCTTGGCGGCCGCCTGGGCAGGGTTCACCACGGTGTAGGCGACGGAGACCTGCTCCGGGGTCTTGAAGTCGTTCTGGTGCTCCTGCAGGTAGGAGGTGAGCTCCTGGTCGGTCAGCTTGACGCTCCCCTTGACGTCGGCGGGGGAGAAGGAGACGTAGGCGAGGTTCACCTTGTCGTTTTGCTTCTTGAAGGCTTCCTTCACCTCGGCGTCGGTCACCGTGGCGGATTCCTTGATCTTGTTGCGGGTCTTCTGCAGCACCATCTCCTGTTCCTGGGACTCCTCGAAGTCCTTCGGGGTGATGCGGTTTACCTTCAGGGTCTGCTGGTAGACGCCGAAGTCGAAGGCACCGTTTTTCTGGAATGCGGGGATCTTGGCGATCTCTGCGGCAACCTGGTCCTTGTTCACCTTGACCCCCATCTTCTTCGCCTCGTCGAGGATGAGGACGTTGTCGATCAGGGTGTCGATGGTGAGCTTCTTGATCCCCATCTGCTTTTCAAGTTCCGGGGTCAGGCTGCGGCCGTAGATCTGCTCGTAGAGGCCGCGGGTGCGGTAGTAGCTCTTCTGGAACTCGTCCAGGGATATCTTGGTGCCGTTTACCGTTGCCGCATAGCTCTTGCCACCTCTTCCGTCACTGCCGCCCTTGCCCCATACCAGGAAGATGGTTCCTATGAAAGAGAGGACGATGACGACGAATACGACCTTGATGACAATGGATTGCTTGTACTTCCTCATTACACCTAGCATTCCGGTTCGGCTCCTTTGCGCTGATAAAAAATAGAGTCTAGCTCACACTCAAGAGTGCCGAATCATAATATACTTTAATCGCAAAAGCAACGGTAGAATGAAGCAGTATACCGACCTCTCCCAGTCCAGCTCCAGACATCCGGCGGGTTTTCTTTCTTGCAAGGGTGCGTACCATTTGCTATATTTCCTCCTTTGACACCGGGCAGGGTCCGGTTATTGCGATAATTCAAAGGAGTTCATGCATGTTTAAGATTTTCGACTCCCTTTTCGGCATGTTTTCTAACGATCTGGCCATCGACCTTGGCACGGCCAACACCCTCGTCTACCTCAAGGGGAAGGGGATCGTGGTGCGTGAGCCTTCCGTGGTGGCGGTCCAGAAGATGCCGAACGGCCAGCAGAAGGTCCTCGCCGTCGGGATGGAAGCGAAGAAGATGCTCGGTCGCACCCCCGGTACCATCACGGCCATCCGGCCCATGAAGGACGGGGTCATCGCCGATTTCGACATCACCGAAGAGATGCTGCGCTACTTCATTCACAAGGTTCACAACAGAAAGACCCTGGTACGTCCGAGGATCGTCATCTGCGTCCCCTCCGGGATCACCCAGGTGGAGAAGCGCGCCGTCAAGGAAAGCGCCGAGTCCGCCGGCGCGCGCGAGGTGTACCTGATCGAGGAGCCGATGGCAGCCGCGATCGGCGCCGGCCTCCCCATCACCGAGGCCTCCGGCAACATGATCGTCGATATCGGCGGCGGCACCACCGAGGTGGCCGTGATCTCGCTGGCCGGCATCGTCTACACCAAGAGCGTCCGGGTGGGTGGCGACAAGATGGACGAGGCGATCGTCCAGTACATAAAGCGCAAGTACAACCTCCTGATCGGCGACCGCATGGCCGAGCTGATCAAGATCGAGATCGGCGAGGCGTACCCCGGCACCCAGCTTCTGCACATGGAGGTCAAGGGGCGCGACCTCGTCTCCGGGATCCCCAAGACCACCGAGATCGACTCCAACGAGATCCGCGAGGCGCTCTCCGAGCCGGTTACCGCCATCGTCGACGCGGTGCGCAACTGCCTGGAGCGCACTCCGCCCGAACTGGCGGCGGACCTCGTCGACAAGGGGATCGTCCTTGCCGGCGGCGGCGCGCTCCTGAGAAACCTCGACGTGCTCCTGCGCGAGGAGACCGGCCTCCCCGTGGTTACCGCGGAAGACCCGCTCTCCTGCGTCGTGCTCGGCTCCGGAAAGGTGCTTGACGAACTCGCGCTGTTGCGCAACGTCGCGGTAAGCTCCTAGTTTCCTGTTCTCACATCTGCCGTTTCTGCCCGAGGGATCCTCATGGACGACGCTATCATTGACGTCATCATACCCGTATGGAACCGGCCCGAAGAGACTCGAAACTGTCTGGTCAACCTGATCAACCACACCCCGAACGCCCGATTTATCATCGTCGATTGCGGCTCCGAACGCGACACCGAGAGGATGCTGCAGGAGTTCGCTGACGGGCTGGACGAGCGCGCCCTTTTGATGCGCGACGACAGCAATATCGGGTTCGTCCGTGCCGCCAACCGCGGTTTCCAGAGCTCGACGGCCCCCTTCCTGGCCCTGCTGCGCAGCACCAGCATAGTCAGCGCGCGCTGGCTCGACCCGCTGCTGCAGTACGCCCAGGAGCATCCCGAAGCGGGCATCCTGCTCCCCTGTCTCGATCCGGGAGACCCCTGCGAGGGGCCCTGCGAGGTGGAGAGCGGTTCCTTCGCCGCCATGGTGATCCGCCGCGAGCTGTACCGCGAGATCGGCGGTTTCGACGAGTCGCTGGACGGCGGGGTCTGGTGCCTGAAGGATTTCACCCGGCGCGCCTGCGCGAAGGGGTACTTGACCTTGCAGGTGCCGGGTCCCCTGGTGAGCCACCAGGAGGAGGTCCCGCTCGGCTCGGAACTCAGGCGCCGGGAGACCCTGCAACGGAGCATGGCCGCGTTCCGCGAACGCTGGGGCGAGGGGGGGAGCTACCTGCTGCACGTCCCCAAGGGGGTCGAGCTGGAGCTCTTGCGCCAGAAGCTCGACTGGCTGCTCCAGGGGGCGCGCCACGGAGACAGCTACACGCTGCTTCTGCCCCACGGCCTGAACCAGGCGGCCCAGCAGTCGGGCCTCTCCTGCCTGCACGAGAACGTGAAGCTGGTGCCGCTCCCCCGCATGGCCTGGGACGGCATGAAGCGACGCATCTACGAGAAGCTGGTCGCCCAGCGTCCCGGCACCATGCCGGTTACCGCGGTGGACGGGCTGCCGTTTCCCTGGAGCGAGCGCTACCTCTCGTTTTCGGAACTCACCGAGCGGATCAAGGCACGGGTTCACTAGCATCGCTGCGGGGAGCCGCGGCACGCGGAGGGTTGATGAAAGAAGAGATCAAGGCCCAGCTCCAGGCCCACGCCCAGGTCATAGCGGCGCTCGAAAGGGACCTCTGTCCGTCCCTGGAGAGCGCCGTTTCGCTTTTGGCTGCGGCGCTGCGCGACGGGAAGAAGCTGCTTGTTTTCGGTAACGGCGGCTCCGCCGCCGACGCGCAGCATTTCGCCGCGGAGATCGTGGGGCGTTTCAAGCTCGAGCGCCGCGCGCTGCCGGCCATCGCGCTCAGCACCGACACCTCCATCCTCACCGCTGTGGGGAACGACTACGGCTTCGAACACATCTTCTCGCGCCAGGTGGAGGCGCACGCCAACCCGGGGGACGTGCTGGTGGGGATCTCCACCAGCGGCAACTCCCCCAACGTCAAGCTGGCCCTCGAGACCGGGAAGCGGCTGGGGTGCCGCAGTATCGCCCTCTTGGGCAAGGACGGCGGGAGCATCAAGGGGGTGGCCGAGCTCTCCCTGGTGGTGCCCAGCGACGACACGCCCAGGATCCAGGAGGGGCACATCACCATGATCCACATCCTGTGCGACCTGGTGGAGCGGGAACTTTTTTCATGACGGTGCGGCGGGATTAGGGCAGCGGGAAAGGCCAGGGGTACCATGGGCAAGCGGCGTGCGGTCTTCCTCGACCGGGACGGAACCATCAACCAAGAGGTGCAGTACCTGAGCAGGGTGGAGGATTTCCGTCTCATCCCCGGGGTCCCCTACGCGCTGCAGCGGCTCAAGGATGCCGGTTTTCTCCTGGTGGTGGTCACTAACCAGTCCGGCGTCGGGCGCGGCCTCTACGACGAGGCGGCGCTGCAGGCGATCCACGACCGCATGCACGAGGAACTGGGAGACTTCGGCATCACCATCGACGCCTGCTACTTCTGTCCGCACCACCCCGAGCACGGCGTCGGCGACTACCGCGTGGAGTGCAACTGCCGCAAGCCCCTGCCGGGCATGCTGGAGCAGGCGGCGCTCGACTTCGACATCGACCTCTCCCGCTCCTACATGGTCGGCGACAAGTTGGGCGATATCGAGGCGGGACTCAACGCCGGCTGCACCTCGCTCATGGTGCTGACCGGCTACGGCGCTGCCGAATCGGCGCGGCTCCCCAAAGGGGTCCGTGCCTACGAGGACCTCCAGGCGGTGGTCGAGGCGATCCTCGTCGCGGAAGGGAAGGGGAAGCGCAAGAGACGCTGAACCGGCAGCGCAGCAGGGACGACCGCCTTCTTTCAGCGGCCGCTACCGACCGGTCCCGCGACCGGCAGGAGCGGCCTTTTTCGCAGGAGTGGGCATGAAGCCGTACCACCAGATCTTCCCTGATGCAGCCGGGTCCACCATGACCCTGGAACTGCCGGCGCAGAGCGGACGGATCCCGAAGGGGAGCTACGCCTTCGTCGAGTGCTACTGCAACACCCCCGGGTGTGACTGCCGCCGGGTCGCACTGTTGGTGCTGGACCAGAAGCAGCGGCAGAAGGCGCTGATCTGCCTCGGCTTCGACGGCGACGGACCCTTCTGCGGCCCCTACCTGGACGGCTCCAGCTATCAAGTCCCCTACGCCGACGAGCTCCTCGACTTCTGCGTGCACACCCTCAATTCCCGCACGGAGTGGGTGGAGCGCATGTACCGGCGCTACGGCGAGGTGCGGGAGCTGATCGACGGCGTCCCCTACAACGGCAGACCTTTCCCTATTCCCGGAGACCTTTTCTACCGTGCCATGCCGGCACCGGACCTGGAGACCATGCTCACCGAATCGGTTCGGCACGGTTTCACCCCCGGTTGTCCCCAGCCCCCCTGCGCCGGGCAGGGGGAGCCGTCGGGGACCATGCGCCTCGTGGAGCTGTACGCGCGGGCCGGGGTGAGCGCTCCCATTGCCATCCTCATCTCCCTGCAGGACGAACTGCACCGGCACCTCCTGGCCGACCCCCTCGCGGTGGAGGAGCTGGCGGCCCTGCTGGCGGCGCTCGGACGGGCCGCCAAGGCTGACCATGACCGGATCTCGGCGGCCTTGAGGATCCTCTCCCTCACCCTGGAGTTCTACCAGGTGGAGATGGCGGGGGGGCGCCCGGGTGCGAGGCAGCAGCTGCAGCGGCTGCAGAGCGCCCTCGCGCTGCGGGTGTACCTGGAACGAAGCGGCATGGAACTGCGCCTTTCGGTGACCGACATACTGGTGCGCAGCCGGTTGAACCTGATCCCCGAACTGCAGGCGATCTGCCAGGCGGGGGAGGGGAAGGCGGAGGGTGGGCTCGACCTGAACGCCGCCTCGAGCGAGGAGTTCGTCTCAGGCGTGCTCCGGCATTTCGCCTCCGTCGGGGTGACCTGTCCCTTCGCCGGCGCCCAGGAGATCCTGGAACTGTTCGCGGTCAACGACCCTGAGCTGAGGCCCGGGCTCACCTGGGAGCTTTTGACCGCCGACGCCCCGTTTCTGCGCGAGATCGCCGCTCTGCTCATCTTCAACGCGGATCCGGAACTCTCCCGGGAGGTTGCCCGCATGCTGGTCTCGGTGGCGGGCGCCACCCTGACCCCCAATACGCTGCGGCGCCTGATCATGGCGCGCAACTGGTTTCCGGAACCGGCCCGAAGCATCGTGGACCAGACCATCAGCAACGCGCGGCGGGCTCGGGTGCCGTGCGCCCACCTGGAAAACCCGGACGAGGAAACCGTGTACGCCAGTTGCCTGGACGGTTCCGGGGGGCAGGCGTTCCAGGTCATCGTTTCCGACCGGGCCGCCTATGCCGGGTGCACGCTGCTGCTGCAGGAGGGGGGAGGCGTCGCCGACTGCACCGTGGTGCGGCTGGAGACCCGCAGGGACCGGGAGGACTTCATCCGGGCGGCGCGCAGCCGGCGCTGCTGCCTTACGTCGACCGGCGAGTACCTCGACCTGCGCCTGGGGATGGCCATCGCGGCCGGGACCGAGGCGGGGAGGGTGCCCGGGCACTGGCTGGTGCGGGTTGCCGAACTTCTGGGGCGCGGCCACTGGAAAGGGACCCACCCCGACCCGGCGCAAACCCTGCGGCAGCTGGCCGAAGAGGTTGCCGCACCGGATTCGCCCGAGGAGGGTGCCAGCGCGGAGCTCCTCGCCCTGGAGGAGTCGGGGGGGTGGCACCGCTACCGCGCCCTGTTCGGGAGCTGGAAGGTGGAGGGAAGTGCTGTGGACCGCGTCGTCGAGGCGGCCCGCGGCGCCAAAGGAGCGGTCAGGACGGCGACGGTGCTGGAACAGTTGTGCGACCAGGTCCTCGAGCAGCAGCGGCCGGTCCTTTTGGAGCGGCTGGTCCTTGAGACGCTCTGGCTGAAGGCTGCAGCGGGGGAGGCGCCCATCCCCTGGCAGCGGATGTACCACGTGGCGCGGGCGGTAGCCGATCAAAACATAGCATTGAAGGAGATTCCGTTGGCAGTATCGATAGCACGTCAGAGTTTCACCGCGTACCGCAGGCACGAGCAAAACGTCAGGCAGGGGAGTGACAGCTAGTTCATGGAGATTTCACCGGTTCTTTTCCCCGTCATGTTCCTTACCGGCGCAGTCGCCGGCCTTATCGACGCCATCGCCGGCGGTGGCGGCCTCATCACCATACCGGTCCTGCTCGGCCTCGGCCTGCCGCCTCAGGCTGCGCTGGGCACCAACAAGCTCCAGGCCAGTTTCGGCTCCTGCAGCGCCATGGCCCACTTCGTCAAGGCGGGGACCGTCAACCTGCGCGACGCGCTCCCCGGCGTCATCTGGACCACCATAGGCGCCATCCTCGGCTCGTACACGGTACAGCAGATCGACCCGGGCTTTTTGAAGAAGTGCATCCCGTTTCTCTTGCTTGCCATCCTCTGCTACACCATCTTCACCCCGAGGCTCGGCGCCGAGGAGGTGCACCCGCGCCTCCCCCGCAGGCTCTTCTACGCGGTTGCGGGACTCGGGCTCGGCTTTTACGACGGCTTCCTCGGACCGGGGACCGGTTCGTTCTGGGTGATCGCCATCATGCTCGGGCTGGGCTTCGACATGCGCAAGGGGACCGGCTACACCAAGCTCTTCAATTTCGTGAGCAACATCGTCTCGCTGGTGGTGTTCGTGGCAGGGGGGCACGTGCTGCTCTGGGCGGGGCTGCTGATGGGGGCGGGGCAGGCGGTCGGCGCGCGGGTCGGGGCCAGGCTGGTCATCCACAAGGGGACCCGCTTCGTGCGGCCGGTGTTCATCTGCTCGGTGCTGGCGGTGACGGCGAAGCTGTTCTGGGACAGCTACCGGTAGGGATCAGATCTCCCGCAGGTTGCCGGCTTCGGTCTCGGCGCCGAGGTCGCGGGCGTTCAACTCCTGCTCCAGGTGGGTCAAAAGCTCGGTCACCTGCTGCACATAAACCTGCGGCACGCTCTCCAAAAGGCGCAGGGCGTTGTCCAGCCGCTTGGCGGCGGAAACGGCGGCCTTCAGCGGCACGAGCGGGTTGGGCTCTTCCCTCAGCGCGGCCACTTCCTTGAACTTCTTCAGCACGGTGGGGTGGCTCTTCTCCTCTTCCACCACGCGCTTTCTCAAGTCGCCGTACTCCTCTGCGGAAAATCCCTTCTCTTCCTTGGCCTGGCGCAAAAGGTCTATGGACCGGAAGTCGGGGAGGGGACGCAACTCCTCGCGCCGGTCCAACAGCTGCGGCTCTTCCTTCTCCATGAAGCGGTAGGCCATGGTGAGCTTCTCGGCGGTACCCCGCTTTATGCGTATCTCCTGCACGCAGTACTCCTCAAAGGTCCCGTAGCCCCACTCGCGGAACCGTCCCCTCTTGCTTACGTCCAGCAGCTTCTCGCCAAGCTCCACCCAGGACGACTTGAACCTTTTCGCCTTGTCCAATACCTCGTACCGGTCCGTGCCCGGCTCCAGGTGCTGCATGATGGACTCGATGTGCCGCTCGCTGCTCGACTTCGGTGTTTCCTGCATCGCTACCTCCATTGCCCGGCACTTCGCGTCGCCGGAACAGTGAGCGAAATTATCAGAATCCGTCCGGTTTTTGAAGTTTTTTATCTTGGCTATCGCTTTGAATCGGGTTAAACTTTGCGAGCCTCACAACCGGCACGACAAGGAGCTTACTATGGAACAGCGTCTGACTGACATGGAGATGCTGATCATGCACCAGGGTCACATCATCGACCAACTGAACGAGGTGGTCACCGGGCAGCAGGCCGTCATCGACCAGCTCACCAAGGAACTGAGGGCCATCAAGGAACACCTGCGCGGCCTGAGCGCTTCCGAGAACAGGCTCCCCTCCGAAGAAGAGCCTCCGCCCCATTACTAACCCCGGAACAGGAAACACATGAAGAAAGTTGCCCTCGGCTGCACCGGCCTCAGCATCAATCCCCTCGTTTTCGGCACCCTTCCGCTTGGTCCCCTGCAGGCCTCCCTTTCTCCCGAGGAAGGGGGACGCCTGATCCGCTACGCGCTGGAACGCGGCGTGAACCTCCTGGACACGGCCGAGCTCTACCAGACCTACCCGCACATCCGCGCCGCACTGGCCGGCTTCACGGGCGAGGTTCACATCGCCACCAAGACCCACGCCAACACTGCGCAGGCGGCCCGCGGGCATGTTGAGCGGGCGCTGACCGAGCTCGCAGTGGAGCGGCTGGACATCGTGCACCTGCACGGCGCCCGGGTCGCGGATCCCTTCGTGGAGCGCCCGGAGGTGATCGAGGTGCTGCTCAGGATGAAGGAGGAGGGGAAGATCGCCCACGTAGGGCTCTCCTCGCACTTCGTCAGCGCCATGCGGAAGTCGGTGCAGCACCCCGAGATCGAGGTGGTGCACCCGCTCATCAACCGGACCGGCATGGGGATCATCGACGGGTCCCAGGAAGAGATGGCCGCCGCCATCGCGGCCTGCGCCGCGGCCGGCAAGGGGGTCTACGCCATGAAGGCCCTGGCCGGCGGGAACCTCATCTCCACTGCCCGCGAGAGCCTCCGCTACGTGCTGGGGCTCGCCGGGGTGCACGGCATCGCGCTGGGCATGCTCTCGGAGGCCGAGATCGACGGCAACCTGGCGCTCTTCCAGGAGGGGCGGGCCGACGAGGCGCTCTGGAACACCCTGGAGGGGAGGCGCCGCAAGCTCACCATCATGGAGGCCTTCTGCAAGGGGTGCGGCGCCTGCGTCCCCGCCTGCACCAACAACGCGCTCTCCCTGGTGGACGGCAGGGCAAAGGTGGACGACGACGAGTGCATCCTGTGCGGCTACTGCGGGGCGGCTTGCCCGGAATTCATGATCAGGGTGGTGTAGCCCAGTGGCGGACCCGGCGGACCAGGCGGGTCAGGTGGGAACCGGAGGAGCCGGTTAGTGCAGGCAAGGGGTGGTGGGGTGGCGGATAGAGCTATGACTGAGGGCATTGTCTTTAACTTGCAACGGTACTCTCTGCACGACGGACCGGGCATCCGTACCACGGTCTTTCTGAAGGGGTGCCCTGCGCGCTGCTGGTGGTGCCATAACCCGGAAAGCCAAACTCACACCCCGGAAACAGCCTGGTCCCAAAACCGCTGCATCTCCTGCGACGCCTGCCTGTTGGCCTGCCATGAAGGGCTCAAGCCGCGGGAGGCCTGCCGCACCTGCGGCGCCTGCGCCGATGCCTGTCCGACCGGCGCTCGCGAACTGCTCGGAAAGGAAACCACCGCCGACGAGGTGCTGCAAAGCATCCTGAAGGACCGCATGTTCTTCGAGGACTCCGGCGGCGGGGTCACCTTCTCCGGCGGCGAACCGCTCTGCCAGCCCGCCTTTCTCAAGGAACTCCTGCTCGCCTGCCGCGCCCAGGGGATCCATACCGCCGTCGACACCGCCGCTCTCTGCCCTTCCGAGACCCTGCTCGACCTCGCCCCGCTGGTGGACCTCTTCCTCTTCGACCTGAAGTGCGCAGACGAGACGCTGCACCAAAAGGGAACCGGCCTTGGCAACCGCCGCATCCTGGAAAACCTGGAACAGCTCGGGCGGGTACACCGCAACATCTGGCTCAGGATCCCGGTCATCCCCGGCTTCAACGACACGGAAGAGGAGATGGCCGCGCTGGCCGAGCACGCAGCCCGCGCCGCCGGGGTGCGCCAGGTCTGGCTGCTCCCCTACCACGGCACCTGGAGCGCCAAGCCTGCGCGCCTTGGCAAGAAGCCGCCTGCCGAGGCCTTGGCCGCGCAGGCGCCCGCACCGCAAACCATGGAGCTTTTCGCCCGGTTCTTCGCAGCCCGGGGATTGGACACGCAGATAGGAGGGGGAGCATAGATGACCGGAAGAACGACACGACTGCGCCAGGAAAGCCTTGCCGCCGAGCCCGCCATTTCCGCCGAGCGGGCGCTGCTGCTCACCGAGTTCTACCGCGAGAACGAGGGACGCTGGTCCGTCCCGGTCATGCGCGCCAAGTCCTTCCACTACCTGTGCGAGAAGAAGACCATCTATATAGGCGACGGCGAGCTGGTGGTCGGGGAGAGGGGACCGGCGCCGAAGCTGGTTTCGACCTACCCGGAACTGACCTGCCACTCGGTCGAGGACCTGCGCATCCTCAACTCGCGCGAGCTGACCTCCTACCGCGTCGACGGCGCCTGCCTCAAGGCCTACCAGGAGACGGTGATCCCGTACTGGGGCACCCGCAGCCTGCGGGACAAGATCTTCGCCGCACTCCCCGAGGAGTGGCATGAGGCCTACCGCTACGGCATCTTCACCGAGTTCATGGAGCAGCGCGCCCCCGGGCACACGGTGCTGGACGACAAGATCTACCGCAAGGGGCTGCTCGACTTCAAGAAGGAGATCGCTCAGGCCGTCGATGCGCTGGACTTCGCCGCCGACGCCGATGCCTGGGCCCGCCGCGAGCAGTTGACCGCGATGGACATCTCCTGCGACGCCGTGATCCTCTTCGCGGAGCGCCACGCGAAGCTCGCCGAGAGCATGGCCGCCGCCTGCACCGACCCGGCACGGAAACAGGAACTCCTTAAGATCGCCGCCAACTGCCGCTGGGTCCCGGCCCACGCACCAAGCGACTTCTGGGAGGCGCTGCAGTCCTACTGGTTCTGCCACCTGGCGGTGATCACCGAGCTGAACGGCTGGGACGCCTTCAGCCCCGGGCACCTGGACCAGCACCTGTTCCCCTTCTACCAGGCCGAGCTGCAAAAGGGGACGCTCACCAGGGAGGGCGCCCGCGAGCTTTTGGAGTGCTTCTTCGTCAAGTTCAACAACCACCCCTCGCCCCCCAAGGTGGGGGTGACCGCGGCGGAGAGCGGCACCTACACCGACTTCGCCAACATCAACCTGGGCGGGCTCCTTCCGGACGGCTCCGACGGCTCCAACGAGGTGTCGCACCTGCTTTTGGAGGTGATCGACGAGATGCATCTCCTGCAGCCTTCCAGCAACGTCCAGCTTTCGCGCAAATCCCCGGACGCCTTCCTGAAGCACACCCTGAAGGTGGTGCGTAACGGCTACGGCTTCCCCTCGATCTTCAACGCCGACGCGGTGGTCGAGGAACAGCTGCGCCAGGGTAAGAGCCTGGTGGACGCCCGCGCCGGAGGGTGCAGTGGCTGCGTCGAGGTGGGGGCCTTCGGCAAGGAAGCCTACATCCTCACCGGCTATTTCAACCTGGTGAAGATGCTGGAGCTTGCCCTGCACGACGGCGTGGACCCGCTGACCGGGGTGCAACTGGGACCGAAGACGGGGGCCGCCGAGAGCCTCGGGAGCTTCGACGAGCTCTTCGAGGCGTTCCGCGCCCAGCTCGCCCACTTCCTGGACATCAAGATCCGCGGCAACCGTCTCATCGAGATGATCTACGCCTCCCAGATGCCGGCTCCCTTTCTCTCCGTGCTGACCGACGACTGCATCAGCCGGGGGGTGGACTACAACGCGGGGGGCGCCCGCTACAACAACAGCTTCATCCAGGGGGTGGGCATAGGGAGCATCACCGACGCGCTCTCCGCCATCAAGGAGCACGTCTTCGAGCGCAACGCCCTCTCCCTGCCGGAATTGGTGGCGAAGCTCGACGCCGATTTCGCCGGGGACGAGCCGCTCAGGCAGCGCCTTTGGAACAAGACCCGCAAGTACGGCAACGACGACGACTACGCCGATGACCTGATGCGGCTGGTGTTCGACGCCTTCTTCGACGAGGTGGACGGCAGACCCAACACCAAGAACGGCGTGTACCGCATCGAGATGCTTCCCACCACCTGCCACGTCTACTTCGGCTCCGTCACCGGCGCCACCCCCGACGGTCGCCGGCGCGGCACCCCGCTCTCGGAGGGGATCTCCCCGGTGCAGGGGGCGGACCGCGGAGGGCCCACCGTGGTGATCCGCTCCGCCGGGAAGATGGACCACATCAGAAGCGGCGGCACCCTGTTGAACCTCAAATTCTCCCCGGCGCTCCTTACCGGCGCCGGAGGTCTGGACGGCGTGGCGAGCCTGGTGCGGAGCTACTTCCGCATGGACGGGCATCACGTTCAGTTCAACGTGGTGAACGTGGAAACCCTGAAAAGGGCGCAGGAGAACCCCGCCGAGAACCGCGACCTGATCGTGCGCGTCGCCGGGTACAGCGATTACTTCTGCGACCTCTCCACGGAACTGCAAAACGAGATCATCGCCCGGACCGAGCACACCTCGCTCTAGGGGAGGGAACATGGCCGTAATACCGGGGCGCTACCGGCACTACAAAGGGAATTACTACCAGGTCATCGGCACGGCCAGGCACAGCGAGACCGATGAACCCATGGTCGTGTACCGTCCCCTCTACGGGGAAGGGGGGCTTTGGGTTCGTCCCGAGGCGATGTTCCTGGAAACCGTCCTCGTGGAAGGCAAGCCGGTGCCGCGCTTTTGCCCTTGCCCGGAAGATTGAGAAGGGCGGTCCCGTTTCGGTGGCGCCCGCCAGCCTCGCCCCTTGTTTCTCCCCTCATCAGGCATGATCTTCAGCCGCATCCGCCCTCATACCCCTCTCCCCTCGGCACCCTCTCCCAGAGAGAGAAGGTGTAGCGATGCATCGTCAATTCTCTCTTTCAATTTGTTTACAACAGTTACTCTTTTGTTTCGTTTTGAGAAGAAGATTCTCATTGACTTTGGATAGTGAAAAGGTGTAATTGGGATTTGCCTATTATAAACCTCAAGTCCTCTGTGAGAATGCCGACAAGTCCAATATGGCCATTGAGGTTCAGTAATCTTCCTGGAGGAGCTGCTTGGGTGAGACGGTAGTCGATATACTGAGGTTTCTCACCGATCATTTCGGGGAAGATTTTCACTCCTATTCCCAATCCCTCGCCGAAAAGCGCATCGCGGAGCGGGTGAAACAGCTTCGCCTTCCCGGTCTGTCCGAGTACCACCAGTTCCTGCAGCGCGATTGCGGCGAACCGGCCTACCTTTCCCGCATGCTGCGCATCAGGTTCAGCAGCTTCTTCAGGGACCCGCTCCAGTTCGAACTGTTAAGGTCGCAGATCATGTCCAGCCTGCTTCCCGCCTCGTCGCAGGGCGGGTTCCTGCGCGCCTGGTCCGCGGCCTGCGCCGGGGGAGAGGAGCCCTGTTCGCTCGCCATCATCATCGACGAAACCCTGCAAATGCTCGACGTGCACCCAAAGGTCCAGATCTTCGCCACCGACGTGGCCGAGGACGCCCTGGAAGAGGGGCGTGCCGGATACTACGCGACGGGAAGCCTTGGCGGCGTCACCCTGCAGCAGCTAAAGACCTACTTCACACCCGACGGCACCGGCTACCGCATTTCCCCCAAGATACTCTCCATGATCAGCTACTGCCGTCACGATCTGCTCGATCCCCATACCTACGCCCCCCCCGAGTCACTGTTCGGGGGGTTCGATCTCATCTGCTGCCGGAATTTTCTCATGTACCTGGACCCGCAGGCCTACCTGAGGGTGTTCGACAACCTGTTCCGCGCCCTGAACCCCGGCGGCGTGCTCCTTTTGGGCAAGGCGGAATCCGTGCCCGAGCGCTACCACCAGCACCTGGTGCGGATCTTCGAATGCGGCAACCTGTACCGCAAACAGCAGACCGGGAGGACCTGATGCGTACCCTGATGAGATGCCTGGCGATCGCGCTCCTTTTCTCACTCTGCCTCTGTGGCTGTTCCCGCAAGGAGAACGACGGCGGCGCTGCCAAGGAAGGGGCCGCGGCCGGGAGATACGCCGGTTATCGCTTCGGCGGCGACGAGGTGATCGACCTCGGCTCGCAGCCGTTGACCCTGCCGGAAGGTGCGGTGGCGGAACTGATCGCCCGGGACTCCGTCCTCGCCTCCCGGCTTGCCTCCCAAGGTTTCTCAGTGCGGGTGCATCCCTTCTTCAAGGGGAAGGACATCACCGAGTTCCTCTCGTCGGGGAAACTGCAGGGGGGAATTTTCGCGGACATGCCGGCCCTGACCGCCGCCGCAAGCGGCGACTTCGTCTGCGTCGGACTGCTGAAGCAGGGCTTTGCCACCATCGTTTCCGGGAAACCGATGCTGGTGCGCGACCTGAAGGGGAGGCGCGTGGCCACCGGTCTGGGGTCGGCGGCCCACTTCACCCTCCTGAGCGCGCTGCAAAACGAGGGGCTGACCGAGGGGGACATCAAGCTGGTGCCGATGGAGATAAGCGAAATGCCAAAGGCACTGGCGGAGGGGAAGATCGACGCCTTCAGCGCGTGGGAGCCGACCCCGACCCTGGCCTTTGCCGCCCACCCCGAATTCCACATGGTGCACAAGGGGGTGAGCTACGGTTTCCTCTGCCTGCGGCGGGACTTCGTCCGCAGCCACCCCGACCAGGCCCGGGAATTGGCGGCCGCAGTGGTCAGGGCCTGCGCCTGGATGCGCCCCCCCCACGGCCTGAAGCAGGCCGCCGAGTGGACCGCCGCATCTGCGGCGCGGCTGCAGGGGGCGCCCTACCAGGTGACCGGGCAGGCGATGGGTAATATTATCCGCAACGACCTGCTCAACGTCCCCGGGGCACCACGCATCCCGGCGACGGTATTGAGCGAGGAGGGGCTTCTCTACAGGAAATTTACCTTCCTGAAGCGCACGGGAAACATCCCTGAAAGCACCCCCTGGGCCAAGGTTCGCGGCTCCTTTGATACTGAAATGATGCGGCAGGTCGTGGCCAGAGGGGACCAGTTGGCCCTGCAACGGTTCGACTACCGCAATACTGACCAATCGGACGGTGTTAAATGAAAAGAATACTCCTGCCGACGCTGAAGGGGCGTCTGGCCTTCTGGTTCACTACGATCTGCCTGGTCCCGCTGGCGGTTTTCACCACGGCAATCTATTCGCAGCGGGTGCAACTGGCCCGGTCGCTGATGCTGGACAAGCTCTCCGCCGTCACGGCGCTGCGCCAGGACCAGATCAACTCCATGCTCGACAACCTGATGAGCGACGTCTCCACGCTCGGGTCGGGAAAGTCGGTGCTGGTCGCAGCCCAGGCGCTGGCCGCAAACCCGACCGCCTGGTCCGACGCAGCCGCCACCGACAGCATGCGGCTTTTGCGCGGCTACCAGGACGAGTACGAGCCGGTCGCCGACGTCTCCATCGTCACGGAAAACGGCACCATCCTGCTCAGCACCGACCAGGCCCGGAGGGGGCACCGGGTCGCGCGGCCCGAGATGGTCCTCACCTCCCTCAACGACGCCGCGCCGGTGATCGGCGAGGCGTACCTGCTGGGGAACGAGGGTAACGCGAGCATCGACATCGCCGCGCCGATCAAGGGGGGGGGCACCGAGGCCGGCAGGGGGGCCGTGGTGGTGCGCTACAACCTGCGCAAACTCCTCAATATCACGATGGAAAACAGCACCGGGATGGGCAAGACCGGCGAGGTCGTGCTGGTCGACCGCAAGGTTCGCCCCCTGGTCGAGCTGCGCGGCATCCCCAACGCGGTGCTCAAGGTGAAGCTCACCGGGAAGCCGGCGGTGATGGCGGCGGGGGGGCAAAGCGGCCTCGCCCAGACCACCGACTACCGCGGCGTGGACGTCCTCTCCGCCTACTCCCACATCCCGCGCACCGGGTGGGGGCTCGTGTGCAAGCAGGACTCTTCCGAGGTCTTCGCGCCGATCCGGCATGCTCTCTACGTCACCTACGGTATAGCCGCCCTCATCTCGCTTCTGGTATGGGGCTTCGCCCTAAAGCTCGCCGGGGGGATCAGCGCGCCGCTTGTCAAGCTCTCCGAGACCGCCAACGAACTGGGCGCCGGCCACTACGAAGCGCGCATCGAGTCGGAAGGGACCCTGGAGCAGATCTCGCTGGCAGCCTCGTTCAACGCCATGGCCGACACGCTGCAGATGAAGATGGCGGCCCAGCAAGGGTTGGCGCGACTGTCCGAGCACCTGGTCGATGCGGTGAGCCTGGACGACTTCTTCAAGAAACTGCTCCCCGCCTTCGTCGACGTTACCGGCGCCAGGATGGCGACGGCCTTCGTGCAGGATGGCGAGGGCGACGGGTTCGCCCCGGTACATGCCATCGGGGCCGACTGCGGCAGGATGCGCCGTTACAGCCGCTCCCAGCTCGAGGGGGAACTGGGCATACTGCTGACCTCGCGCAGGATCACGCGCTTCTCCCCCGGTCCCGCCGGCGAGGGGCTGCGCTTTGTCACCCCGTTCGGCGAGATCGTCCCCGCGGAACTGGTGACGGTGCCGGTCGACACCGACGGGGAACTGCACGCCTTCGTGTCGCTCGCTTCCGAGCATCCCTTTCCGCTTTGGGTGCACGACACGCTCGAGATGGTCCGGGTGCCGCTGGGCTCCGCCTTCTCCCGCGTGGTGGCTGCCGAAGACGTGCGCCGGCTCGCCTCCGAGCTTGCCATCAAGAACGCCGAGCTTGTGCAGCAGTCCGAGGAACTGGTGCAGCAGTCCACCGAGCTTGCCCAGCAGTCCGACGAACTGGTCCGCCGCAACCGGGTCCTGGACCAGCAAAAGCAACTCCTCGAGGAGGCCACCCGCCTGAAGAGCGAGTTCCTCTCCAACATGAGCCACGAGCTGCGCACCCCCCTAAACTCGGTGCTGGCGCTCTCCCGGGTGCTGGCGGTGCAGGGAGCCGAGCGGCTCAGCGAGGAGGAGCGAGGCTATCTCGGGATCATCGAGAAAAACGGCAAGCATCTGCTCTCCCTGATCAACGACATCCTGGACCTGGCCAAGATCGAATCGGGGCGCCTCGACCTCTTCCTGGAGTCGGTGGACCCGGCCAAGGTGGCCGCCGAGGTGGTGGACAGCCTGGCGGTGCTGGCCCGGGAGAAGGGGATCGCCCTCTCGCTGGTCGCGCCCGATGCGTTCCCCCCGATGCGGATCGACGTCAAGAAGCTGCGCCAGATGCTGCAGAACCTGGTGGGGAACGCGGTGAAGTTCACGGCCCAGGGTTCGGTGACCGTGCGCCTGGAAGCGCGGGACCGGGAGCTTTTCTTCGAGGTGAAGGACACCGGGATCGGCATCGCGCCGCAGTACCTGGAGAGCATCTTCCACGAGTTCCGCCAGGCCGACGGTTCCACCTCGCGCTCCTACGAGGGGACCGGGCTCGGGCTCGCCATCGTGAAGAAGAGCGCTCTCCTGTTGGGGGGAGACGTCGGCGTCACCAGCGAGCTGGGGCAAGGCTCCGTCTTCACGCTGCGCCTGCCGCTTGAGTGCAGCTTGGGCGACGGGGTAAAGGATGCCTCGCTGGCGGCGGTACCGGCGCAGGAGTGGCGGGCGCCGCACCCCTCGGGAAGATCGGTGCTGGTGGTCGACGACGACCCGGAGACTGTGTCCCTGATCACCACACACCTGAGCCAGGCCGGTTTCGGCACACTGAGCGCCCTCAACGGCCCGGACGCCCTGCGGCTTGCCCGCGCCAACCGCCCCTTCGCCATCACCCTGGACATCATGATGCCCGAGATGGACGGCTGGGAGGTCATGCGGGAACTCAAGGAACACCCCGAGACCGCCGATATACCGGTTATGATCATCTCCCTCTCCGAGGACCGCGCCACCGGCGTCGCCCTGGGGGCGGTCGGGGTGATCAGCAAGCCGGTCGGCAGGGAACAGCTCATGGAGGCCTTCGCCAGGCTGACCGGGGCCGGATGCCGCCTGGTGCTGGTGGTCGACGACAGCGATTACGACCGGTTCTTCCTGGCCTCCCTGTTCAAGGAGCAGGGGCTCGACGTGCTCCTGGCCGAGAGCGGCCCCGAGGCGCTCGAGCTTGCGGTCACAGACCACCCCGACCTGATCACCCTGGACCTCCTCATGCCGGGAATGGACGGCGCGGCGGTGCTGGACCGGTTGCGGTCGAACTCGTGTACGGCGGACATCCCGGTGGTGGTCATCACCTCGAAGGAACTCTCTCACGGCGAGCTGCAGCGCCTGTCCAGCGGGGTGAGCGCGATCATCTCCAAGAACGGCCTGGAGCGCCGGATGGTGCTGGACGAGCTGGTCAGGAGCCTGAAGCGCCTGGGGTGGCGCCTGCCCAATCGGGAGGAGAGTCACGGCGCCAGGATCCTGATCGTCGAGGACAGCGAGGCCGCGACGGTGCAGCTTCGCTTCGCCCTGGAGTCGGCCGGGTACCACGTGGATGCTGTTTCCGGCGGCCGCTACGCGCTCACCTACCTCAAGTCCCACGTGCCCGACGGCATCGTCCTTGACCTGATGATGCCCGAGGTGGACGGTTTCCAGGTGCTGGAGGCGGTCCGTTCCAGCAGCTTGACCGCCAACGTGCCGGTGATGGTGATGACGGCCAAGACGCTTTCGCCGGGGGAATACGACCGGCTCAGGGAACTGCAGGTGCACCAGCTGGTGCAGAAAGGGGACGTCGAGCTCCAGGAGCTGCTGCAGCGGGTCTACGAGATGCTCGGCAGCGTGAACCTGTTCCGGCCGGGGGGGGAACCCGCCGCGGCCCAGCCGCCGAAGGCGCCGAAGTGGGAAGGGGATGGCTCCCTGCTGGTGGTGGAGGACAACCCGGACAACCTGGTCACGCTGAAGGCCGCGCTGGGCGGGAAGTACCGCATCGTCGAGGCGTGCGACGGAGCCGCCGGGCTCGACGCGGCCAGGAGCGCGCCGCCGTCGCTGATCCTTTTGGACATGCACCTGCCGGTGCTGGACGGCTTCGCGGTCCTGAAGAGGCTCAAGGAAGACCCGGCCACCGCCGCCATCCCGGTGGTTGCGCTCACGGCAAGTGCCATGGCGGGGGACCGGGAGAAGGTGCTGGCGGCGGGGTGCGCGGCCTACCTTTCCAAGCCCTACCACCCGGAGGAATTGCAGGAGTTGGTGGAGAGTTTCTTCGCCCCGCAGGGGGCGAATCCCGTTTAGATGACGGTGTCGCAGTTATCCTGAAAGGAACCAGTGAGCATGAAGCTTCTTGCCATCGACGACAACCAGGACAACCTCCTCACCCTGAGTGCGCTGTTGAAGACGTTCCTCCCCGAGGCACAGCTGATCACCTCGCAGTCGGCGCAGGACGGCATACGCCGGGCCGCCATGGAGGCGCCGGACGTGATCCTGCTCGACATCCAGATGCCGGGGATGGACGGCTTCGAGGCCACCCGGCGCCTGAAAGCGTCCCCTTCGACCCAGCACGTCCCCGTCATCCTGGTCACTGCCCACCGCAGCGACTCGGCCTGCCGCGTCATGGGCCTTGAGTGCGGCGCCGATGCCTTCCTCTCCAAACCCTTCGACGAGGCGGAGCTCGTGGCCCAGATCAAGGCGATGGTGAGGATCAAGCGGTCTGAGGACGCGCTGCGGCAGGAGCGCGATTCCCTGGAAGCGCTGGTGCAGAGGCGGACCTCGCAGCTGCTGCAGGCGAACGTGGAACTGAAGCAGCACCTGGAGCGGCTGGCGCAGAACGAGGCGCGCTACTCGCGGGCCGTGCGAGGCACCAGCGACGGCCTGTGGGACTGGGACCTGGTCAGTAACGAGTATTACTATTCCCCCCGCTGGAAGGAGCTCCTCGGGTTCGCCGATGACGAACTGGAGAACCGTCCGGAGACCTTCTTTTCCCGGCTGCACCCCGATGAGCTCCCCCTGGTCCAGGAGTCCCTCTGCGCGCACTTTTTGGGGCATACCCCCTTCGACCTGGAGATCAGGCTGAGGACCAGGGGAGGGGAGTACCTGCGGGTGCGCTGCCGCGGCCAGGCGGAATGGGACGGGGCGGGGGAGCCGGTCCGGATGTCGGGCGCCATATCCGACGTGACCGAGCGGCAGATGATGGAGGAGCAGCTGCGCCAAGCCCAGAAGATGGAGGCCATCGGCCAGTTGGCCGGCGGGGTCGCCCACGATTTCAACAACGTCCTCACCGTCATAGCCGGCTACGCCAATATCCTCAAGATGGACCTCGGCCCGGAGAGCCCGCAGCACGCCCTGGCGGACCAGATCTCGGCGGCTGCGGAGCGCGCGGCGCAGCTCACCCGGGGGCTGCTCGCCTTCAGCCGCAAGCAGGCCATGGACCAGCAGCGTTGCGACCTGGGGGAGATCGTGCACCGCGTCGAGCAGTTCCTGGGGCGCGTCATCGGCGAGGACATCCAGCTGAAGACCGAGATCCTTCCGGAGCCCCTGCCGGTGCAGGTCGACCTGGCCCAGATCGAGCAGGTGCTGATCAACCTGGCGGCCAACGCCCGCGACGCCATGCCGGGAGGAGGCGTCTTCTCCATCGCCACCGGGGTACGCGATGCGGGGGGGCGCGGCCACGGCGACCAGGCCGGCCGCCACGCGGTCATCATCGTGGCCGACAACGGGGAGGGGATGGACGACGAGACCAGCCGGAGGATCTTCGAACCCTTTTTCACGACCAAGGAGGTCGGGAAGGGGACCGGGCTGGGGATGGCCATCGTCTACGGCATCGTGCAGCAGCACAAGGGGAACATCTGGGTCAGCAGCAAGCCGGGGGAGGGGACGGTGTTCACCATCGAGCTCCCCTTGCTCGAGGGTGGGGCGGCGCTGGAATCCGTTCTCAACCCTCAGCCGCTGCCGCAGACCGGAACCGAGACCATCCTCGTCGCCGAGGACGATCCCAGCGTGCGCAGCCTGGTGGACATGGTGCTGACCAGGCACGGCTACCAGGTGATCCTCGCGGAAGACGGCGAGGAGGTCGTGGACCGGTTCGCCGCCCAGCAGGACGGGATCGAGCTGGTCCTTATGGACATCATCATGCCCCGCAAAAACGGCATCGAGGCCTACGAGGAGATCAAGAAGATCCAGCCGGAAGCGAAGGTCCTCTTCACCTCCGGGTATACCGCCGACTTCATCCAGAGCCGCGGCATGAAGGAGGGGGTCGAACTGATCATGAAGCCGGTGCAGCCGGTTGAACTGCTGCGCAAGGTGAGGGAGGTGCTGGAGCGTTAAATCCCCCACCCACCTGATAAGCGTTTCTTCCGTTAAAATTATTTATTCTTCTCTCTTTTCCCCTAAAAAGGGGGTCCAGTACCCCCCTCCGCAGCTTCCCTATTTCCTCCACAAGTAGCAGTATTTCACGTCTTTTTTTTAATCCTTCCTGTGGTTCTAAGCTAGCCATCCGCATTCCGTTTTTTGAATAATCCAATTCCTGAGTGGAATGGCTGTTGCTGTAACTAGGGGTAATTGCCCATGCGATGGGAAATTATCCTAGACGATCTGTTCGGGTTAGCCTCATTAAGATTGCGACTTTTATTGGTTTTGTTGTCGCAACAACCTGTTCCTGACCGGGGACGTCGACAGCACACTGCTTATCAAGCTGGGTGGGTTTACCCAATTGGTGGGATATTTCCCCCAGCATAACCACAAAGGAGGTACGAAAGGATGAAAAAACTGTTCGCAGCACTCACCTGTTTGGCCATGCTCCTGGCGCTCAGCGTTCCTGCAGCACTGGCCGGCAGACCGGTCGCCGACAAAACCGCGCCGACGACCACCGCTTCCCCCCTGGGTGGCACCTTCACCAGTGCCGTCACCGTGACCCTGTCGGTCAACGAGCCCGCCACCACCTACTACACGACGGACGGATCCACTCCGACCACCAGTTCGACCGTGTACAGCGCGCCCTTGACTTTCAGCACCACGAAGACGCTGAAGTACTTCTCCAAGGACACCGCCGGGAACCTGGAGACCGTGAAGTCGCAGACCTACACCATCTCCGGGTCCACCTCCACCCACGCCACCCTGACCTGGACCGGGTACGCCATGTGCTCCTCCTGCCACACCAGCCAGGCACAGGCCATGTACCAGGGCGTGCACTACCAGTGGAAAGGCTCCGCTGCCGAGATGACCACCGGCCCGGCCACCCAGGGTAAGATCGATGCCACCGACGGCTCCTCCGCGCTCAACGCCTACTGCATCAACATCCAGGGCAACTGGGGCCCCTGCGGCGCCTGCCATGCCGGTACCGGTGCCAAGCCGGTTGCGACCAGCACCCCGAGCTCCGCGCAGCTCGCCTCCATCGACTGCCTCATGTGCCACGCCGATGCCACCAACGCCCCCTACAGCCGTGTACGTAACGCCACCACCGGCCTGTTCGAGCCGGCTGCAGGTCTCGACATGAATCTCGTGGTGCAGAAAGCCGGCCAGAAGCCGACCCGCAAAAACTGCCTGGGCTGCCATGCCAAGGCGGGCGGCGGCGACGCCGTCAAGCGCGGCGACATCGCCCTCGCTTCCGGCACCACCTCCGACGTCCTCTACGATACCCACATGGCCATGGGCAATGGCGGCAACATCCAGTGCCAGGGATGCCACAGCTTCGTCGGCCACCGCGTTGCCGGCCGCGGTTCCGACCTGCGCCCCGAAGACAGCACCACCGAGGTAACCTGCTCCACCACCGCCTGTCACCCGACCAAAGGCACCGCCACCGGCCACACCACCACTGACGTCAACCGCCACGTGACCCGCATCGCCTGCCAGACCTGCCACATCAGCAAGTACGCCAAGAACGCCAACGACACTGCCAACACCGAGGCCACCGAAACCAACCGCAACTGGCAGGTAGCCGAGTGGAACGCCACGCTCAACCGCTACGAGCCGATGCCGACCAAAGCCAACGACCTGGTTCCCCAGTACGCCTTCTGGAACGGGACTAGCTGGGGCAACAACGCCCTCAACGCCGCCGTTCTCGACACCGCGACCAACGCATACAAGATCTCCCGTCCGGTTGGCGCCATCAACGATCCGGTCGGCACCAAGTTGTTCCCCTTCAAGTACAAGACCGCCAACCAGGCTCTGGCCAACGGCAAGGTCGTGACCATCTCCACCGCCACCTTCTTCGCAACCGGCAACTACGACCAGTCCGTCAAAGACGGCATGACCTACATGGGGATCCCCAGCACCACCGCCTACACCAACGTCACCACGGATGAGCTCCAGGTGCTGAACCACCAGGTGCCGCCGGCAACAGGCAATGTGCTCGCCTGCGCCTCCTGCCACCCGAACGCAACTGCCACCCAGGTCAAGCTCATCACCAACCTGGGCTACGGCCTCAAGGCACCCACCTCCGTGGTCTGCTCGCAGTGCCACAATGAGAAGTCCCCGCGCGACTACGTGAGCATGCACAACCATGTAAACGTCAAAGGGTACGACTGCTCGCTGTGCCACAACTTCTCCCGCCCTGAGCGTGGGCTGAAGATGACCCCGAACTAACGGGACCTGCAGCACCTTTCGACAGGGGCGACCTTCGAGTCGCCCCTGTCACTCAGTAACCGTCCGGGGGAGAGAGCGGGCTGAGCCCTGCACCGCCGAACCGGCGGGAGCACTTGAGGCAGGTACCGTCCCTGTTATTTCGACTTTTGCATAGGAGGTAATCCGTGTTCCATTTCGCCACCCGTCTGTTTCTAGTCCTCATTCTTTTAAGCATGGGGGGGGTCGCTCCGGCTGCGGTATGGGCCGCAGTGAACGACAGTTTCACGGTCGAGGTCGCCGACGTGGGGAAAGGCGCAGATTTGGCCGCGCTACTGAAAGGGAAGGGGTACACCACGGTGGTCCCTGCCAAGAACATGTGGGTGACCGACCCGCAGAACAACTGCGCCGTCTGGATCGGTAAGAACGTGCCGCTGGAGATGCTGCGCGCGGTGCTCCCTGAGGCGATGCGTTTCAACCCCTACCTGAAGTTTTTCTACGTGGTGGGCGACCGGGGAGAGAAGCCACCGCAGGCGGTGGACAACACGGTGCACGTCGGAGGGAGTATCGAGGCGGCGCTGGTGAAGAAGTTGAACATCATCGACCAGCAGGAGATGCTCTCAGCATTGGGGAAGGCGGCCTCCCTGGAGGATCTTCATCGCTACCTGCACGATAAGAACAAACCCAAACCGGAAGAGAAGCCGGCCTCGTAGGCAGGCCCGGGACAGGCGAATGAAAAACGGCCGCATCCTTTTCAGGACCGGCCGTCTTTGTTGTTACCCCTCTTGCGTACGCCCAGTTACATGAAGTCCCTGGCGTTGATGACGAGGCCGCTGCGGGTCCCGTGAATGCTGGCCCAGTAGGCCTGGGCCACCTGCTGCGCAGGCATTCCCCCGGAGCTGTCCATCCCCAGCGCCTCCAGGGTCTCCTTCACCCACGGGGGGCTCACCACGTTGATCCTGATGCCGCGCGGCAGCTCGAGCGCCGCGGCCCGCACGAAACCTTCCAATCCCGCGTTGACCATGCTGATCGAGGCGCTCCCGGGCATGGGCTGGTGGCTCAATACCCCGCTGGTTAGGGTGAAGGAGCCGTTGTCGTTGATGTAATTCATCCCGATGCGAACCAGGTTCACCTGCCCCATCAGTTTTCCCGAGAGGCCGGTCTGGAAGTCTTCGTCGGATAGTTCCGGCAGGGGACCGAAGCGGGCCACCCCGGCCGCGCAAGCCAGGGCGTCGAACGGTCCCACCTCCTGAAACATGTTCTCTATGGAATCCTTCCTGGACATGTCGACCAGATGATCGCCGCTTTTGGATGCGACCTTGATCACCTCATGCTCGGTCGCCAGAAGCTTCGCCACCGCCTTGCCGATGGTCCCCGTCGCTCCCACCACTATGATCCTCATAAGCCTGTCCTCCCGTATTGGCGCTATGGCGTCCCCGGACTCGACGGGCGAAGCCCCTCTAGAGGCCGAGGTACAGCGTGAAGTATATCTGATCTTCTCCGCCTTTGTTGAAGCCGTGGGCGAATCCGAGCGCCGGCGTCACCTTGGCCCAGTATCCCAGGGTAAGGTCGGCGCGCAGTTCCACCCCGGCGCCCACCCTGGTCTCGTCGGCGTGGAATGATCTGTGGTCGTCCCAGACCTGGCCCGCGTCGGCGAAGAGAGCGCAGTGGAGTTTCTCCGCGAAGGCGGGTACGGTGCCGATGCCGTGCAGCGGATACATGATGGGGGCCCGGTACTCCACGGTGCCGGTGGCGACGTATTTCCCCGCCATGGAGCGCACGGGGTAGCCGCGCAGGGGGAACTTGTTCAGGTCGGAAGGGGGGCCGCCCAACTGGAAGGCCTGCTGGCCGTACTGCAGGTCGCCGTCGGCGAGGGCGCCGGCGAGGCGCAGGTAGACGACCTGGTGCCGGGGCGACTTGATCGGGAGCCGCAGGTACTCCTGGTAGGTGGCGCTGTACTCGGAGAGGTTGATGTCGCTTCCCAGGTCGCGCGAGTAGTAGCGGTACAGGAGCGAGATCCGCCTTCCTTCTTCGGAACTGACCGAGTAGGGGTACTTGAGCACGTTGTCGAAGTCGATGCCGGCATAGAGGTTGTCCCGGCGCCCCTGGAACACGGGAACGCCGTAGAGGGTGCCGTTGGGCTGCAGGGGGGTGAGCGCCTCCTGGTCGACGATCTCATAGCCGGCGAGCAGGCGGTAGTGCGATTCGAGCCGGTTGATGGGGACGGACGCCTCCACGGAGAGGCCGCGGTTGAGCTCCCAGTAGTCGTTGCCGTTCTGGTACAGGTCCGCATATAAAAACGGCTCGGCATGGGCCCGCAAGGTCAGGGTCGGGTAGAACGAGTCGTTGCTGTAGAGCAGGGTGTAGTAGCCTCTCTTGCGCTCCCCGCTGTAGGCGGCGCTCAAGGCATAGGTGTGGTAGCCGAGTACGTCGGCGCCAGCGGTGAAGGCGCCGATTACCGTGCCGTTCGGGCCGTCGGCGTAGAGGCGGGGGAGCCAGAAGCGCGGTAGCAGGGTCTTGAGCGCATTGTAGTCGCTCGGGGCGGCGGAAGCCGGTAAGACCTGGGAAGCCTGGGAAGCATGGGAAGCCTGGGAAGCCTGGGAAGCCTGGGAGGCCTGGGAGGCCTGGGAGGCCTGGGAAACCACGGGAGCCACGGGAGCCACGGGAGCCACGGGAGCCACGGGAGCCACGGGAGCCACGGGAGCCACGGGAGCGGCAGCCGGCGAAGCTGTGGATGCCGGGGAGGCCGGGGAGGCAGTGGCCGAAGACGCGGCGGCTGCGGAAGATGCTGGCGCCTGCGGGGTTGCTGCCGGGAGGGCGCGGGTCAGGGGGAGGGTGGGCCCGCGCTGCTCGCGCCACTGGGTGCGGTCGATGCGCATCTGCGCAATCTTGAAGCCGCGTGAGCTGTACCTGGCAAGCAGCAGACGACTCCCGTCAGGTGAGGGCTCGGGCTGCAGCGCGCCGGAAAGAAGGTGGCTTACCTGGTAGCTCTTCCCTTCGCGCAGGTCGTAGGCGAAGACGTTGAACACCCCGGTCTCGTCGGACACGTAGTAGATGACCGAAGCGTCGGGAGACCAGGCGGGGTAGGCGATGGTGTTGCCGGCACTGAACAGGGGGCGGTCGCTCTTGCCGGTCACGTCGTAGATCCTGAGGCTGCTGGTCCCGGCGTTGTCGGTGAGGACGTAACAGATGCTGCGCCCATCAGGGGAGAAGCGCGGGGCGGAGACCCTCTCTTCGGAGAAGGTGGTGACCGCGGCGGGGACGAGCTTTCCCTGGGAGGGATCGGCTGCCATCACGACCAGGTTCTGGCTGCCGCGGCTGCTGGCCACCCCGGCAAATAGTTTCCCGTCCGGTGAAACCTGCACATCGCCCAGGCGCTCCCCTTCGGTGAGACGGGTACTCACTCCTCTCTCCAGGTCGTAGACGTAGAGATCCTGGTAGATGTTGAAGCCCCGGTTCACCTCCGCCTGGGTGAAATAGATCTTCTTTCCGTCGGGGGACCAGCTCAGGCTGCCGTCGGACAACTGGCGCCTGAAGCCGGCCACTTTCTGCCCGGCGGCATCGGTGACGATGACGGAGGTATGGTCGTGCGGGTCGCGCCTGGTGAAGGCGATGCGGCTACCGTCCGGCGAGAAGCGCGGGGCCACCAGGTTTTCCCCGTCGTCGTAGACGGTGGTCAGCGGCGTGAAGGACTCCCTTGACAAGAGGGCGATGCGCCGGGACTGCTCATCCTTGAGCGACGCTATCATGTCCTGGTACACCTCGCGGTAGGTCTTACCCTCGAAGTTTGTCTTGGCCGGCGTGCTGATGGTGTAGGGGACGCGCCCGGCGTGGGCCAGCGCCAGCTTCCCGGTGACGTCGTTGCCGTAGGTTTCCGCGATGTAGCGCTGCAGGCGGTAGCCGTAAATGTAGGGGAGGTGCCCCGACGGCCAGTTGGGCATGTCGCCGTTGATCTGGTCCACCGTGGGGAGGTTGTCCTCCGCGACGGCGGTCCTGAAGATCATGTCGTAATAACTCCCCTTGCCACGTCCCTGGCCGGTGTACTTGGTCTCCGCCCAGGTCGCCATACCTTCGTGCCACCAGCGCGGCAGGAAGGTGTTGGGGGGTGCCGTGGCCAGGAAGAGCACGGCGGAGAGCGGGTCCATCCAGGGGAGGGGCTTGCCGAAGATGGCGCGGGTCACCTTGGAGTAGCCGCGTGCCGGATCGGCGGAAACGATGTGGGCGTACTCGTGTGTGAACAGCACCTTGAGCCAGTCGTCGTACTCACCGAGCGTCGAGGAGAGGGCGGGAGGAACCACCTGGAGGTAGATCGTGTTGTAGGGGATGGTGATGGCCAGGCCGTTGGTGAAGTCGCTGTCGTCGATGAGCACCACCTGGGTCTTTTCCGCAGGGTGCCACTGGAATTCCCGGGTCAGCCTGGCGTAGATATCTTCGGCCATCCCGGCGGCTTTTTGGGCCACCCCTTCCAGTCCCTGGTGGTAGTGGATGGCGAAGTGCTCGGTTTCAACGGTGGAAAACCGGAACGAGGTGTCGATTTTTGCGGCATGTGAGACGGATGCGAGGCATAGCAGCGCAACGACGGCAAGGCATAACGATTTCATGCAGTTCCTTTGCAAAAACGGTTGAGGTCGTCAGGGCGGGGAGGGGCGCTACTCGAGCCCCACCAGCTCCCTTCCCTTGGGATATTCGATAACCAGGTCGTAGGAAACCTTCTTCTTCTCTGCCGGCGCGAGTTCGACCCTCCACACCAGCGTCCCGTCTTCCTTATACTCGGACGGCTTGGGCGAGGGATCCTCGACGCCTGCTTTGATCTCGGCGTTACCCGGCAGCGGCTGCTGGTCCTTGAGCGACACGGTCACGGCGCGCTGCTTGTAGTTCTCCAGCTCCATGGTCACGTGGTAGGTGACGCTGCTGCCCCCGATGAGGCCTCCTTTCTTCTTTACCCGAGCCACTTCGCGCTTCACCTTTACCTGGTCGTCGCTTCCGAAGTAGAGGTCGAACTCTTCGCCGGAAGCGACCGTCTTCAAATGGCTTTTGCCGACGAAGGTCGCGTCGTTGAAGATGCTGGCTTCTCCCGCCAGCAGCGGGAAGGGGGTGCGGTTGGTCACCGTGGACTTCAGGTAGACCCGGGGGGAGAGTTTGGGCACCGACACATACTCAGCGACCACGGGAACGCTCTCCGCGGCGATCACGCTTACCGAACGGGTGCCGTCCGCGGGCACGTCCACCGGCTGCGCAACCTGGAACTGGACCGAGGTCTGTCCCTGGGCCACTTCCGCCGGTACGATCCCTGCCGGTTCCATCCGGTCCTCGGCGGGGGCGGCGCCGTAGGCCCGTTCCTGGAGCGGCGCCGGGGCGGGGGCAGCGGCGCCGATCTCCATCTTGCTCCGGCTCAGGTAGGGAATGGGACGCGGAGGCTCGTAGAAGGAGATGCGCCAGGGGGTGAGCTCGGGGGCGCCTCCCCCGGAAGCCGGGTTCGCTGTGGAGAGGGTGAGCTTCACCTGCGGCCAGCTCTCGCCGGTCTTCTGCCAGACCTGGGCCCGGTAGGTGAGCTGGGCATCCTTTCCGTCCGGCGCGAGCCTGACGTCGTAGGCGGGCGCCCAGCTGGCCTGGGCGACGAGGTAGCTGAGGTCGAGATCGAACTTCATGTCGCGCTCCGCCTCGATGGCCACCTGAACCGAGCGCACCTCTTTCATGGGCTCGGCCCGGTATTGTTCCAGTTCCTTCCTGAGTGCCGCGATCTGCTCCAAAAGCGGTTTCTTGGCGGCATCGGCGTCGTAGAGTTCATCCTCGATCTTGCCCGTGTTGTCGCCCACGAAGCGCACCGCCTCGGAGAGCTCGGCGGCCGTGGGTTTGCCGAGGCTTAGTTCCTTGGAGATCCGTTCCCCCCAGCCGACGCGGATGGAGTCGACGAAGGCGCGCTGGGCGGCCAGGGCTTTGCGCCGCGCCTCTATCGCTTCCACCTTCCGGTTCAGCCGGGCGATCTCGTCCTCGAGTTCGCGTACCCGCGGGTCCTTGCTGCGATCGAGGAAGACATTCTTGACGGTGAGCCCTGCAATGCGGGCGCGCCCGGTCCCTTTCCCCTCGGCCCGGAGCGATTCCTCGGCCATGAGCTGCGGCATGTTTTCCAGGGTCACCAGGTTGGTTCCCGTCTTGAGCGCCACGCTCGCCTGGCGTGTCACCTGGGCGCTGTCTGAAAAGACGGTCACCGCCGTGATCCGGGAGGAAGCGGTCTGGGTGGTGGTCTGCGCCGCGAGGGCGAGCGAAGAGCCAAGGAGCAGCAAAAGCGAAAGGGGAAGACTCATGATTTTCATAGATACCTCGCGTTCCTTTTCAGCTTTTTTTCTTTGAGGCGTGGCTGTAGTACTTCAGCTTGATGTTCTCCCACATCACCAGGCGCTCGCCGAGCATGGTCATGACCCGGACCTCGCCATCCTGGGAGATGACGAAACCGAGGGTGCCCGGGTTCTGGCAGCAATAGCGCATCATCGACCTGTGCCGGGTACCGAAGTGGTTGTAGTTGACCGGGCGCAGCTTTGCCTCGCTCCCCATCCGGTCGGTGGCGATGAACACCCGGTCCGGCTCCTGCCAGTTCCTGATTTCGACGCCGTAGCCGCGCACCACGAGGTTCGGGTCCATGACCACCAGTCCGTCCACCCGGGTCAGCAGGGCGATGAACCAGATGACCCCGTCGATCTCGTTCTTGTTGGCCCGCAGTTCCTTCTCCAGGCGCCGCAACTGCTGGAACTGGTCGGTGGATAGTCCTTTTGGTTTGGATTCGCCGTGCCCGAGCAGGTGCTGTTCCAGGAAGTCCGACTTGATCTTGGTGACCGCGTTGGACTGCAGCGAGGTGGGGAGCCGGTCGTAGTTGATGCCGTACTTTACGTTCAGGTCGTCCGGGGTGATCTCCGGCGTGATCAGGATGGCGCCGCCGTTCTTGATCTTCTGGATCCTGAGCAGTATCCGGCACAGTACCGATATCCACTGCTGGGCATGGAGCTCGTCAGCGGCCCCCGGCGCCTGGTAGATGTCGTCCGGGATGTGGCTGCGCACCCCCTCCAGGAATCGGTCGATGCCTGCTGCCAATAGGTCGCGCACCGGCCCCTCTCGGAAGAGGTCAAGCGAGTGGCGAATAACCTCGTTCACCCTCAGTTCCGCCACCTTCTCGTAGCGCATGTAGACCGCGATGATGCCGATCCCCTCGACGCTGGCCTGGAAGACACCGGGACGCTCGACCTCGACCTCCGCGCTCCGGTTCAGGAACTTGTGGAAGCGGTTTTGCTGGTCCACCAGTCCCCAGATGAAGAGCTGGCCCAGTCGGTCCGGCCAGATCACGAACGAGGAGGTGCGCAGGTCCGTGGACTTGGCGATCTTGACCACGTTGGAGACGGTGAAGGGGATCGGGTCGGCAAAGGGGATATAGCTCCAGCGATCCCGGGCGGGGTTGCGCGGAGGCTTCGGATCGGGCTGGCTCGGGTCCAGAAAGACCATGTGGAACAGTACCGGCTCCGCCTCCTCGGTGCGAAGGCTTGAGTAGTACATGGTCTCCATGAGCTCGATGATGATCTTTTCGTCCGGCGCGGCGGCTTTGCGTTTGCGCAGCTCGGTGCAGACGAATTCGGCCAGGTGGCGCGGGGTCTTGTTTTTGATCGGCATGGCCGGCGGCACCCCTCGTGTATTACGGCTTCGGGTACTGGGCGAGTTCCAGCAGGATCCCTTCCGGCCCGTAAAAGTAGATCAGTTTCTTTCCCGTCTTCTGCCAGACCTGCACCTCCCCGATGAACTGCACGCCGTGGCCGCGCAGCCTCGCCACCTCGGCATCTATGTCGGTGACAGCGAAGGCGAGATGGCGCATGCCGATGCGGTTGGCGATGCCGACCCCGGCATCGGGGTCGCCGCCTGCGTCGAACTGCAGCAACTCGATGGAGAGGTCGGAGCCGGGGTGGTGCAGGGCGGTGAACTTCCCTCCAGCGCAGCGCACGCCGGTCAGTTTCTCGAGGAAGTCGGTGTCGAGGACGGAACTTATGCCGGGGGTGAAGCCGAGCAGCGCGAAAAAGGCGGCCGCCGCTTCCAGGTCGCGTACCACGATGTTGAGATGATCGATGCGAGAAATCATGAGAGCCTTGTCGACTGCCGCAGGCCGGCAGCGGGGGTGAATTGTTAATGAGGATAACAACCTTTGAGCGTTGCGCAACGCAGTCGGTCGATGGTTTAGTCGCGGGCGGCGGCTCGCTCAAGGTTCACTTTCTATATCGCGTCCGTGACGCCAAGTCAATGAGAATGGATTCAGCTCTTCAGCTTCGGCCGAGCGGTACCGAAACGTACTGTTGCAGCGCCCCGGTCGGTGTACCTTTGTGGGTGCAAACTGCCGTTAATATAGACGTTTTGCAATACTCTAGTATGATGATGGGTTATGGTGGAATTTTTGTTGACTGTTTTGGTTTATTTACGTATGGTGGCTAAAATCGCACGATGTTGTGAAGTATCTTTGATTGCCGGAGGGACAAAATACCCATGAGGATAGACCAGAAGAAAATGCGGGAGCTTGTCGCTCGTACCTCCCCATATTCCCCCGACCAGTTGCGGCGGGAAGCAAACGTCTTCTACGTGGGGGGGGATCTCCCTGAGCGGCAGACCATCGAGACGCTGTACGACAGCCACTACCAGAGTAACGCCGCCCTCTTTCACCTTACCTTCGGGGAGGAGGAGCGCTTCCCCAACGCCGAAAACCTCGCCCGGCTGATCAAGAAAAACTTCAACGCCTACCTCGTGGGAAGGGTGGATTTTTGCCCCTCGCAAAAGATGGTGGAGCGGGCCTATGCAGCCGGCGTCGACATTCTCGACATCCCGCTGCACGCCTACGACCATGCCCGCTCCAGGGAGCGCGGCTGGCAGATGGAGGAGCGCCTGCGCTCCCTCGAACATGCTCGTGCCGTCTTTCCGCGTTGGTCGGTGGTGTCTTCCCTTGGCGCCGGGAGCGAACCGGCCGGTTCCACCGTTGCCGGCATCGATGCCTTGCTGGAGCGGGAAATCGTGCCGCTGGTGCAGCTTTGCGACGAAGGCGCCGCACTCCCACCCGAGCAGCTCACCAGGATCTTCAACCACCTGCAGCGGGGGTGGCAGCAGAAAAAGGTGCTGCTCAAGCCGCTCCTGCCGCTGGTCTTCCTGACCTCGCCCTTCGCTCCCGCCGCTTCGAAAGGGGTCCTGCGCGGCTTCATCGATAGCATCGAGGACCGCAGGCTCCTGGCGGGCTCCGATCTGAGACGCTTGCTCCGGGTGAAAGAAGTGGCAGAATCTTACGAATCTTCCGGCCTCTAATTAGGAGTGAAGGTATTGAAGTCGAGCAACGAGGGCATCCCGCCGCAGATGGAACCGAAGCAGTTCCTGGACAAACCGCTGAAGATCGACAACCGTCCCCTGTGGCTCATCGTGCTGGACCGCACCGCCCGTTACCAGGTGATGGCCGCCGTCGCGCTCGTCATCGCATTCCTGATCCGCTTGAGTCCCCCGGAAGGACTCTCCGTCGAGGGGTACCGTTCGCTGGTGCTCTTTGGCGCGACCGTTTTCTTCTGGATCTCCGGTCTGCTACCGATCGCCGTCACCGCGCTCCTCTCCATGGTGATGCTGCCGCTTCTGGGCATCATGGACGCCAAGAAGACCTACTCGATGTTCGGCAACGAGTCGGTCTTCTTCATCCTCGGCGCCTTCATCCTCGCCGCGGCCCTTACCGGCACCGGCATCTCCGCCCGCCTCGCCCGCGCCATGCTGGCCAGGTTCGGCAGAACCCCCGCCCGGCTCGCCCTGACCGTCTTCCTGTTGTCCGCCTTTCTCTCCTTCATCATGAGCGAGCATGCCGTGGCGGCGATGCTCTTCCCGGTGGTCACCGAACTGGCAACGGCCCTGCGTCTGGAGAAAGGGAAGAGCAGCTTCGGGCGCCTGCTGTTCATGTCCATGGCCTGGGGGTGCATCATCGGCGGCATAGCCACCTTCCTCGGCGGCGCCCGCGCACCGCTCGCGGCGGGGCTGCTCAAGGAGGCGACGGGGCTTCATTTCTCCTTCGTCGAGTGGTCCACCGTGGCCTGCATGATTGTCTTGCCGCTGCTCGTCCTGGGGTTCTCGATCCTGCTCAAGTTCTTCCCGCCGGATCTCGACAACGTTGAAGTAGGGCTTAAATTCCTGAACGGCAAGCGGCTGGAAATGGGGAAGATCAGCTACGACGAAATCCTCACCGCCCTGGTCATGGCCGTCACCGTCGGCGGCTGGATGTTCCTGGGCGAGAAGACCGGGCTTGCCGCCATAGCCATCCTGGGGGCCGCGGCCTTGTTCACCTTCAAGGTGATCTCCTGGCAGATGATCGAGGAGTACGTCAACTGGGGCATCATCCTGATGTACGGCGGCACCATCGCGCTCGCCTCCGCCCTTGAGAAGACCGGTGCGGCGGTCTGGGTGGTGAAGAAGGGAATGGGGGACCACGCGCACGCTCCCCTTGCGGTGATCGCGGTCATCTCCCTGGTGGCCATCCTCGTCACCGAGTGCATCAGCCACGCCGCGGTGGTGGCGATCCTGATGCCGGTCGGGATGGGGCTGTGCCAGACCACGGGGATGGATCCCAAGGTGATGACGCTCTCCATCGCGCTCCCCGCCGGCCTGGCCTACTGCCTTCCCATGGGAACCCCTGCCACCGCCATCGCCTACGCCTCGGGGTATCTGAAGAGCCGCGACATCATCGTGGCGGGTGCCGTGGTGATGGCCATCTCCTGGCTCCTCTTCATGGGATCCGTGGTGTTCATCTGGCCCCTGCTCGGGCTGAAGATCTAAGAGGAAAGCATGATATCCAAGAAAACCAAGTACGGCCTCAAGGCCTTGATTTACCTGGCACGCAAGTACGACCAGGGGCCGATCCTCATAGAGGACCTGGCCCGTGACGAGAGGATCCCCAAGAAGTTCCTGGAGAATATCCTGCTCACCCTGAAAAACAGCGGCATCTTGCAGAGCCGGAAGGGGAGGGGCGGTGGGTACTACCTGGGACGTCCGCCCCAGAAGGTGACCTTCGGCCAGGCGATACGGGTCATGGAAGGACCACTGGCGCCGGTTCCCTGCGTCAGCGAAATGGCCTATGCAAGGTGTCCTGAGTGCAGCAACGAGGCGACCTGCGGCATCAGGCTGGTCATGAAGGACGTCCGCGACGAGATGGCGCGCATCCTGGACGGCACCACGCTCGCCGACGTGATGATAAAGATGGACGAGGCAGGCGCGCTGCAGGACGATGTGCTGGATTTCTGCATCTGATACCGAGGCAGGCGTTTTAAACTGCCAGTCAACACTTCCGCCCACATCTCCTCTCCTCCGGGGAGAGGGTCAGGGTGAGGGCGTTGCCACGGGCAGCGTAACAGCAGCGGGCGGCTCCCTCACCCGGCCTTTGGCCACCCTCTCCCAGAGGGAGAGGGGATGTACCGGACTCGGCCTACGGCACCAAGTTCCCGGCGGCCAGCTGGTGCAACGCCCCGGGGAGCGGGCAAATGGGCTTATCGCGAAAGGGGGGCGCTATGAAATACGATGTGGTCGGTCTGGGCGTATGCACCATGGACCTGCTCATGGTGGTGGATGAACTGCCCGGAAGCGAACTGGTGCAGAGGGCGCATGCTTCGGCGTTGGCGGGGGGAGGGCCGGTGGCCACAGCGCTGGTTGCCCTGGCCCGGCTGGGCGCGCGGACCGCGATGCTGGACCTCGTGGGCGACGATCTCATCGGCCGGATGATCCTCGCCGAGCTTGATACGGAAGGGATCGACACCGCAGGCGTGGCGATCGACGCCGGCAGCACCTCTGCGCAAGCCGCGATCCTGGTCAGAAAAAGCGACGGGGCGCGTGCCATCACCTTCACGCCGGGAACCTCCGGCGAACTCCCCGTGGCAATGCTGAACGAAGAGGCCATCCGTGCGGCCAGAATACTGCACCTGAACGGACGGCACTGGCAGGCCTGTCTCAGGGGCGCGCACGCGGCGCGGCAAGCCGGGGTGATGGTCTCTTTCGACGGCGGTTCGCACCGCTTCCGGCCGGAACACCGCGAACTGTTGCCGATGGTGGACATCTGCATCGTAGCGGAAGAATACGCCGCGAGCTGCACCGGAGCCGCCTCCCCCGAGCAGGCCGCCCAGGCGCTTTTGCAGTGCGGCCCCCGGGTGGTCGGCGTCACCTGCGGGATGCAGGGGAGCTATCTCCTGTCGGCTGACGGCGAGGCCTTCCACCAGCCGGCTTACCCGGTGGACCAGGTCATCGACACAACCCGAGCCGGCGACGCCTACCACGGCGGCTTTCTCTTCGGCATTGCGCGAGGGCTCTCCCTGAGGGAGGCGGCGCGCTTCGCTTCCGCAACCGGCGCCCTGAACACGCGCGCCCTGGGGGGACGAGCCGCTCTGCCTACCCTCTCCCGACTGCAGGCTTTCCTCGAGACTCGCGGCTAGCGCCTGACCGGCGCCTGCCGCTGACCCGCCCAGATACTCCACAGCACCAGCATCCCACCCACGATCTGCAGGGACGTGAGGCTCTGTCCCAGCACCAGGAAGCCCAGGGCGGTGGCCATCACCGGGCTCAACAGCCCCAGCAGTGAAACCGCGGACGGCTGCAGCCGCCGGATCCCCCAGAAAAAGATCATGTAGGTGATGCCGGTGCCAAAGACGCCGAGGTAGGTGTACCCGATCACGTTTTTGACGGTGAGGCCCGCGAGAGGCTCCTCGAAGAGCAGCGCGAAGGGGAGCAGGAACAGGCCGCCGAAGACCAACTGCCAGCCGGTAAAGGCGGCGATGGGGAGTGGCGTCGCCGACCAGCGCTTGGTGAGGACGGTCCCGAGGGCCATGCAGGCGGCGCCGGCCAGGGCGGCCGCGATGCCCATGGCGTCGAGACGCGCGGCCGGGGTGAGCACCAGCAGCGCCACGCCAACCACGCCGGTTCCCGCAGCGATCCAGGCCAGGCGCGTGGGCGTGCTCCCGAGGAGCGGGCGGGAGAGCACGATGACCGCCAACGGCTGGGTCGCGATCACGGTAGCGGCCACACCGCCGGGAAGCCGATATGCGGCGATGAAGAGCAGTGCCTGGAACACCCCGATGTTCAAAAGCCCAAGAAACAGCAGCCGCCACCGCCACTCCCCCTCAGGCGCTCGGCGCTGCAGGGCGACCATGATCAGCCCGATGGGGAGCACGCGCAGCAAGGCCGCGGTGAGCGGGTGGTTCGGCGGGAGCAACTGCGTGGTCACGATGTAGGTGCTGCCCCAGATGCAGGGGGCGATCGCGGTGACAAGGGAGGTGCGCAGCAGGTGCCGGTTCTGGTCGGTTGTCATGGTCACTCGACCCTTTCCCGTGGCGGTGGGAGGAACAGCGCGGACACCATAGCTACGCTGGTCAAAAGGCCGCTGATCAGGTATGGCGTGGTGAAAGCCCCGGATGCCTTGGCGATGATGCCGGCACCGGCCGGTCCGATCACCTGGCCTACGCCGAAGAAGATGGTAATGGTGGCGAATGCGGCCGAGGCGCGGTTGAGACCGAGGTATTCTCCGACCGCCGCCGCCATGATGGCGGGGATGGCGAAGACGGCCGAGCCGTAGAGGATCAGCGAAACGATCAGGCCGGCCGCTCCCGCCTTCACTCCAGCCAGGAGATAGGCGGTGCTCTGCACGGCGAAGACCAGCGCGAGTCCGCGCTTCCTGCCGATCCGGTCGGAAAGGGTGCCGAAGCCGATCCCGGAGAAGAAGCTGAAGAAGCCGACCCAGGACCAGTACAACCCCGCACGCGCTTCGGAAAGGCCGTATTCCTTTACCATGGTGGTCACGATGAAGGTGCCGTACACCATGAAGGTGACGCCGAAGACCAGGTAGAGCATGCCGAGGTGGAATAGCACCCTCCCGTCGCCTTTATGCTCGTGGCGCAGAAACTGCTCCGGCGAGGGCTCAACCTTGCGCCCGACCGGCTCCAGGCCGAGGTCGCAGGGGTGGTTGCGCAGCAGCGCGGCCGCGACGCCAGCCACGGCGAGGCAGATGGCTCCGAGCGCGATCCAGCCGCTGCGCCACCCCAATGCGCCGAGGTTGCGGTTGAGGAAGGGGATCAGGAAACCGGCCAGGATGATGCCGATGCCGTTGCCGGCGATGACCAGTCCCGCCGCCTTGCCGCGCTGCTCGCTGCGGAACCAGTAGGTCACCAGGGCCATGAGCGGGATGTTGGTGAAGCCGCTCCCCACGCCGACCAGGGCGTAGAGCGCGATGATGGAAAGCAGGGAGGATGAAGCCCCGATCGCCATCATACCCACCCCGATGACCAGGAGGCCCAGGGCGGCCATGCGGCGCGGCTTGAGGCGCTTCATCAGCCGGGGAGCGGCCAGCACCGAGAGGAGATAGCCGACGAAGTTCCCGGTGCCGATGAAGCCCATGCGGTCGTAGGTGAGCCCCAGTCCCGCCTGCATCCCGGGGAGCAGCATCGAGTAGGCGTAGCGCGCCAGCCCGAAGCAGGAGAAGAGCCCGAGCGCCGCGGTGGCGACGATGATCCAGCCGTAATGTATGCGCCCTGGCGACCCGGTCAGATGAACTCCTCGAAGTAGTCCAGATCCTTGTGGAAGGTCTCCTGCAGCCGCGACAGGGAGAAGAGCGCGATAGCCAGGGTGAGGACGCCCACCACGATGGCGCCGGTTTCGAGGCCGAGGCTTTTACGGGCGACCTGGAACAGCATGGTGATGGGGATGGTCATGCCGCGTACGAAGTTGGGGACGGATGTGGCCACGGTGGCGCGCAGGTTGGTGCCGAACTGCTCGGCGGCGACCGTAACGAAGATGGCCCAGTAGCCGATGCCGAAGCCGAGCAGGCAGCAGATGCCGTAAAAGGCGCCGGCGCTCACTCCTTCCGCAGAGAAGTAGACGGCGACCGCGGCGACCGTGATCAAAAGGAACATTAAAACCACCTTCTTGCGGCTCCGCATCACCTGGCTCAGCACCCCGCTCGCCAGGTCTCCGCCGACCAGCCCGAGGTAGCAGTACATCACCGCGTTCCCCGCGCTCACCGCCCCTTGCACGTTCAACACCCTGGCGAACTCCGGCGAGAAGGTGATCAGCACCCCGACCACGAACCAGGAGGGAAGGCCGATCAGGATGGAGTGCAGGAAGCGCCCGAAACGGTCGCGGGAGGTGAACAGCGCCAGGAAATTACCCTTGGACACCTCCCGCGACTCCATCCCCTTGAACATCCCCGATTCAGCCACGCTCAGCCTCAGCACCAGGAGCATCAGCCCGAGAATGCCGCCGATGACGAAGGCGGTACGCCAGTCGAACTGCTTGGCAACGAAGTTGGCGAGTATCGCGCCGGAGACGCCGACCGTGGCGACGATCATGGTGCCGTACCCACGGACGGAGCGGTGCAGCACCTCGGAGACCAGCGTGATCCCGGCGCCGAGTTCTCCCGCCAGCCCGACGCCCGCCAGGAAGCGGAGCAGGGCGTAGGCCTCGATGGAGTGGACCGTGGCGTTGGCGAGGTTGGCCAGGGAGTAGATGAAGATGGAGCCGAACATGATCTTCAGGCGCCCCTTGCGGTCCCCGAGGACACCCCAGAGGATGCCGCCCAAAAGCATCCCCGCCATCTGCATGTTGAGCAGGAATACGCCCTGGTCGATCAGTTCCTGACCCGCCAGTCCGATCCCCTTCAGGCTCGGGACCCTCACGATGCTGAACAGCACCAGGTCGTAGATGTCGACGAAGTAGCCCAGGGCCGCCACGATCACCGGGAGGCCCAGCACCTGACGAAGCATGGCCTGCTGATTTTCACTTGTTGATGTCATGCTCGTCTCCGCTGATTCTTTAGGGTTAGCGCTCCGGGCAGGGGGTAGCGGTTGCGTCGGGGAGTTCGGTGAGCGGTTTCAGTCCGATGGCCAAGGCCGCCCGGGCCTGATCCGGAGCAATCTCGAAGATGGCGATGCGACCGTCGGGAGCGCCGCAGACAGCGGGATACATCCTGCCGTCGACACCGCAGCTGGTCTGGGTGACCGTGATGCCGGCAGTGAGGATGTCCCGCTTAACCTCGGCCACGGTCTTGCCACCCCCCGTGCATTGGACCGAGCCGAGTTGCTGGTAGAACTTCACGCCGCTGTCGGGCGGGTTTTTGAGGAGGCACATGCAGCCGGAGAGAAGGGAGCAGGCGACCATGAGGGCCGCTGTGCGGGCGGAAAGGCGATAGTGGTGTTTGCGCAGGTGGGTGGGGCCGAGATCGAGGTTCGCCATAGCTCCTTCCGTTGAACTGCAGGTCTAATCCGGTTTATTAGAAATTTTATTCTAATACACCGGGCACCGTGGCAAAGTCAACGAGAATACGAGCTCACTGTTTTACTGCAGAATCGGCCAGGTGTGGCAGATGCCGGTCCCTGCCAGAGGAACCTCAACTTGGACATGAGGCTTGGGTGGAGACGGGGGGGAGCCAACGCTCCCGCCCCGTCAGAGCGGCGTTACTTCGGCGGCTGGGGGAAAAGGACGTAAGGCCCGGCGGGCTCTGCGCCGGGTGGCAAATAGGCGGGCGCTTTCTCGCCCCGGGGGCCTGAGGCCTTGAGATAGCGGTATATGGCGCGGAGATCCTCTTTGGACATGGCGCGCAGGTCGTACCAGGGCATGGGGGGACGGGTCTCCGCGGCCTGGGCGAAGCGGATCCACTGCTTTTCCGACATCTGCGCAGCGAAGTTCCTGAGGTTTGCCGGGTAGGTGGTTCCCCAGGGGCCCTTCCAGCCGAGCTGGTCGCCGGTCAACCACTGTTCCTCGGCGACTTTTCCGGCACCCAGCGCATAGCCGCTGGTGTGACAGTCGTTGCAACCGCCTATCTGTACCAGATAGCGGCCCCGTTCCACACTCTTGGCATCGGCTGTCTTGCCTTGCCCCGCTAATGTCAGCTGTGCCGAACCAAGGAGCGCCAGTAGCGCTGTTCCCATCGCGATCTTTCGAAATACAAGCATGTCTCTTCCCCCTTTATTTTGCTCAAGAGATGCAGAACTGCATGATTGTACCAGTCGTACCGACTGCTAAAAGATGCCGCCGGGTTCCGCTTCGTTTATGACCAACGGAAACGGTTGCCGAACTTACCCATCGGCCCGCTCGTCGCCGTGTCGCCGGGTGGCGGCACAGCTTCCTACGATCCGATCGCGTCCCTTTTCCTTGGCCTCGTACAAGGCTCCGTCCGCCGCTGACAGAAGCTGCCTGATAGTGTCTCCGTCCACGGGGAATACCGCGACACCTGCCGAGATGGAGATCCGCCCGACGTGCTGCCTTCCCACGACCAGATTCAGCCCTTTCACCGCGTCCCTGATCCGGTTGCCGATCTCAAAGGCCGTGTCACAGTCGGCATCGGGAAGGATGAGGGTGAACTCCTCTCCCCCGAAACGGCAGGCGATGTCGCTGTCGCGGACGTTTTTCAGCAACACTTGACCGACCTCCTTGAGGACATGGTCACCCGCCTCGTGGCCGAAAGTGTCGTTGAACTTTTTGAAATGGTCGATGTCCAGCATGACGACACTGAGCGGCTGCTTGGTTCGGGTTGCCCGGCTGATTTCCCGCAGAAGCGATTCTTCCATGTGGCGCCGGTTCAACAATCCCGTCAGCGGATCCCGTATCGAGAGTTCTCTCAGCTGTTCCCGCAACTGCAGGTTCCGTATGCCGAGCGCCACTTGTTCCGCGAACCCGGTGGCCCTCATCTTCACCCTGGCCAGTTCGTCCGGCTCGGTTGCCCAGGGCACGTGGAGGTAGAGCGTCCCGAGGGTTTCATGGTGTGCGGCAAGAGGGATGCAGAGGTGCGTTCCGCTGCCCCCCTCGACGTGCAGGCACTTCACATCGGATTTGGCGACAGTGGCATGCGCCTGTCCTAGCCGCATGGCCCAACACTGGTCCGGGGTGAAGGGAGCCAGGTTCGCGGCACCCCAGGTCGCGGTATCGGTCATCAGTGTTCTCGATGCGTTGATCAGATAGATCGCGCCCGCATCGTCAGGGAAGAGCTTTTCCCCGTAGCAGGAGAGGATCCCCCGTGCTTCCTCGAGGGTGGAGCAGGACTGCAGCAACTGGGTCATGTTGCTCAAGTCGGAGATGTCCCTGTTGGCGGCCTGCAGATCCCCTGTGGCAACGAGGTGGCTGCGCGACTCGTGGCGCGCTATGTAGTAGCTGAGGCTCAGCAGGATGATGGAGATGGAGATGCCCGACAGAACCACTACGGTCAGGATCAGCAGGGTCGTATGCTCTTTGCTGCGTCGCTCACCCAGTAACTGTTTTTCATGGTCCTTGATCTCATCGATGCGTACGCGGACGGCGGTCATGAGGGTGGTGCCTTCTTCCGTCAGCTGTGCCTGCTGGGGGGCCAGGTACCCTCTCCGGTCGAATTCGGATAGGGAAACCTTGAAAATTGTCAGCTTTCTTTTGATAAGCTCCGACACCTTGGCAAGCCGTTGCTGCTGCCCCCCGTTGTCGACCGTGAGCCGTTGGACCTCGCGGAGATTCTCTTCGGTTTTCTGGGCGAACAGTTCGCAACGGGCCTTCTGCTCGGCGTTGCCGGTCAGTACGTAGGCGCGCCTGCTGCTTTCTGCCTGGAGCAGGCCGTTGCTGAGATCGTCCACCGCCATGATTACATCATAGGTATGCTGGGTCCGGTCGTTGGTCTCCGCCAGTTCCGTCCTGATGTGGTAGGACAGAAAGAGCATCACTGTCAGCAGCAGCAATGCCGCAGAGAAAGTGAGGTCGATGGTTCTGATTCGGTTGTGGGAGTTGTTGAAGTAGTGGCTCACGTTTACGGCCTTTGCCTGATGAATTGAAGCTTCCTGCTGCAGGTAGCACAGTGAATGTTATCGGCCCGGCGGACATTTAACTTTAGTCGCAGCAGTCGCAGTTGCCGCCTGCAGAGCAACATTGTTCATTATATTCTGGGACGAGAGTATTGAAAGAAGTTTGAATGTGAAAATAACGGGTGACTCAAAGAGGGTGATTGTTGCACGAAGGCTAAGATCCTGACCGTAGCAGCGCCAGGAGCTCCTCTACGCTCGCCTTGCCGGAGAGGTCGCTTTCATCGAGCAGGCTGTCGGCGAGCCCGCGCTTTTGCTGGTGCAGGCCGACGATCTTCTCTTCGATGGTTCCCTTGGCGACGAGACGGTAGATGGTCACCGGGCGCTGCTGACCGATGCGGTGGGCGCGGTCGGAGGCCTGGTCCTCCACCGCGGGGTTCCACCAGGGGTCCATGTGGATGACGTAGTCGGCGGCAGTCAGGTTGAGCCCGACGCCGCCGGCTTTGAGGCTGATCAGGAAGAGGTCCCCGGCGCCGGACTGGAACGCGTCCACCCGCAGTTTGCGCTCTGGCGCGGGGGTGCTGCCGTCCAGGTACTGGTAGGGGATGCCGGCGCGATCCAGGTAGCCGCGAATGATCTGCAGGTGCCCGACGAACTGGCTGAAAACCAGCGCCTTGTGACGGTTCTCGCGCAGTTCGTCCAAGATCTCGGCGAAGGCCGCCAGCTTTGCGCTCGGAATGGCACTGTCCGGCAGCACCAGGCGCGGGTTGCAACAGGCGCGGCGCAGCCTCATGATCTCCGCCAGGATCTTCAGGTGCAGCTCTCCCTTTCCCTCCACCTTGCCGACGCCGGCCAGGTTGTCCAGCGCGCTCTTCCTGATCGCCTCGTACAGCGCGACTTCTTCCATACCGAGCTCTACCGGGATGGTGATCTCCGTCCTGGGGGGGAGTTCCTCGAGCACCTGGTTCTTGGTGCGGCGCAGGATGAAGGGCTGGATCAGCCTTTTCAGCCGCTGGCGCGCCTTCTTGTCCTCGCTTTTCTCGATGGGTGCGGCGTACCTCACGTTGAACTGTTTCAGCGAGCCGAGCAGCCCCGGATTGATGAAGCGGAACACGTTCCAGAGTTCGCCCAGGTGGTTCTCGATCGGGGTGCCGGTGGCCACCATCTTGAATCGTCCCTGGAGCTTCATGGCGGCCTGGCTCCTCTTGGTCGCCATGTTCTTGATGGCCTGCGCCTCGTCCAGGACGACGGCCTGCCACTGCACCGCCTCGAGCAGTTCGGCGTCCTGTTGCAGCAAGCCATAGCTGCAGATGACGAGGTCGAGCGGCTTGAGCCCCTGCAGCAGTTCGGATCGTTTCGGGCCGCCGTAGACGATGCGGTTCAGGGTCGGCGCGAATCTGGCGGTCTCGCTCTCCCAGTTCAGGCAGACCGAGGTGGGCGCCACCACGAGGGACGGGCCCTGCGGCGCCATGCTGAGGATCTGGGCCAGCGCCTGGACCGTTTTGCCGAGCCCCATGTCGTCGGCGAGGCAGGCGCCTACGCCCCAGTAGGAGAGCCGGTTCAGCCAGTTGAAGCCCTCGACCTGGTAGCCGCGCAGCTCCGCCTGGAGCGTGCCGGGAAGCTGCGGCCTGAAGGCCTCGGCCTCGTGCAGCCGTTTCATCTGCGCCTGCCAGTATCGGTCGCCCTGGAATTCGCCCGCTTCAGCGGCGAAATCCTCGAACAGGGAGGAGGCGAGGGGATGGAAGCGGAAGGCGGCGCCGTGGGGATCGGCGCAGGAGGTGAGATCGTCGAGGTAGCGCCGCAGCTGGGAGGAGAGGGCGAGGAATTCGCCGTCGCCCAGTTCCACGAAGCGCCCCTGCGCGTTGCGGGCCAATTCCACCAGCTGACGCAGGTCGAGGGCCAGACCCTCGTTTACCTTCACCTCCCCTTCGAGCTCGAAGTAGTCCTTGGCCTGCCTCACGGAAAGCTTGCAATGTCCGGGGGTAACCGTCTGTTTTACCTTGAAGCGGGCGCCATGCGGCCAGGAAACCCGGACCGATTCGCCAAGCGCCTGCAATTGCACCAAGAGTTCCAGCGCATTCTCCGTCGCGGGAATCAGCCACTCACCCTCGATCTCCTCTGTCTCGCCCAATACCGTGAGCTGGGCCAGGGCCGCGGCGGCGCATTCCTCCTCCTGCTTCAGGTCGCGCCTGGTCTGAACCCGCTTCCCCTCGACCTCGGCGAGGACCGTCTCGCCTCCGGCACCGGGACGGAAATAGGGGCCCGCGTCCGAGAAGGGGCGCACCAGGAGCTGCAGCCGCAGTCCGCCCTGGTACGGCAGCAGGTGGAAGTGCGGGGTGGCGTCCCCCGGGATCTGCCCGGCCGAGTCGACGCCGATGTCCGAGTGCACGGTGAGGACCGAAGCGAGCGAGTTTATCGCGGCGAGCGCCTGGTCCTTGGCCCGGGCGGGAAGCTTCAGGCCGGCGCCGATGATGGCTGCGATCTTCTTGTGCTCGCTTCTGGCCTGGTAGACCTTGATCCGCGTCGGGGTCTCCTTCTGGAGGTACAGCTTCTGATCCTGCTGGAAAGGGGGGAAGAACTGCAGCTGCAGGGTCTCCCCCTCCGCGGTCAATTGGATTTCCGGTTCTCCGTGCACCAGCTCCAGGCGAACCGAGGCGGCGGCGTCGAGGTAGACCTGCGGGTGGCCGACCATGAGCGGCACCGCCTGGTCCTGGTCCAACACGTAGCTCTCACGGTTATAGTAGCCGGCGCCGCGATCCTTCTTGATGCAGGCGCAGATGAGGCGGTCCTGGGCGCTGAGGAAATCGAGACTCTCCGCTTCCTCGACCAGCCGCTTGAGCGCGACATTTCGGCCACCGCTCCACTTGCCGTTGGGCGTCTGCTTCTGCTCCCTTGGGGTGATCTGGAAGAAGCCGCGCAACTCCTCGAAGTGCCAGATGAGGCGCGACTGGGGGGCTGCCGGGTCCGTCGCCTCCTCGCTGTTCAGGCGCAGCAGGGCCGAGATGGAGCTTTGCCAGGATTCGACCGGGGCCAAGGCGCGATACAGAGGCGTCGCTGCGGCCTCAGGGGAGGGTGACGGTGCAGAAGGTGGCGACGGTGCGGCAGGCTCGCTCGCCTGCTCGATCTCGCGGGCAAGCCAGAGCTGGCCCGCGTCCTGCAGCCGCTGCACAAGGCCGGCAAGCTTCTTGGCCTCGCCGCGATGCTGATCGCTTGCGCACCAGTAGAGCGCCATCAGCCGGAACAAGGCGTGGAGCGGGCTTTGGGGGGCGCGCTGCAGGGTCGCCTCCTGGAGCTCCTTGCTGCTGCGCCCACCTTGCCGCTCGCCGATCACACCCTGCAGGACGTGGTACACCTCCTGGTCCGGCCACTCCCTCTTGGCGGCGATGAAGCGGCACAGTTCCGCGGCCTCCTCCAGGAGTTTCGCTTCCTGGGTGGCGAGAAGAGCCAGGATGAAGAACGGGCCCGTGCCGTCGTCGAGGTACGCCTTTCTCTTGCCGGTCTCCTTGCGCAACGCGGAGAGGGCCAACCGGAAAAGCTCCGCGGAGCGGGCGTACTGGCCGCGCTGCAGTGCACAGCAGGCGAGCACGGCAATTTGGGTGGAACTGCTCCCCTCGACTGCGGCCGCCCCGGCATCGGACGTGCGGCCACGCCACAACAGCTCCAGGCAATAAAGGTCGAGCAGGTAATGGGGGACGTCGGGGCGTGCCGCCAGTTCTGCAAGTGCGCGGAAGGGGGCTTCGGCGGGCGTCAGGGTGCTTCTCGCGGAGGTGAGGTGCGCCTGCAGCGCCGCCCCCTGCAGCACGACGGGGAGGGAGCGGAACCACGGCTCGTCGAAGGGGTGAAAGCAGATGGCGTCGAAGGGGTGGCTGCGCTGGGCCTCGTAGGGGAACTGGCGCAGGTAGCGTTCGGCGGCATCCAGGGCTTCCCTTGCATCCTTGCGGTAGACGCCGATGCGCACGTCGCGCAGGGCATGCGCCGACAGGCGGTAGAAGTTGCTCCCCCAGTTGGAGACCAAGGGGATTTCGGCAACCGCGGCGCGGACCATCGGCTCGAATGCGCCGCTCTCGATCGCGTGCAGGGTCGCAGCGTGGGCGACCTCGGGAGAGCAGGAAATTCCCTCGCCGGTGTGGCGGACCAGGCCCAGGTTCTTCAACTCCTCCAGCATCTCGGCGAGGACCAGGCCGGTGTAGCTCCGTCCCGGAGGTGCGGCAAGTCCGGCCTTCTTGACGATGTTGAGCAGTACGTGCTTGGAAAGAGGCGCGTGGATGACGGAGAGGAGCTGGACGAGCGCGGACTGTTGGGGCGTGCAGCGGGCCAAGAGGTCATGCGGTTTGGGGTGAAGTTGTTTTGGCTGAGTCACCTGTTCGGACCTCTGGACGTTGGGAGCGCCGGCCTTGCTCGGATGTGGCATTGGCCTTGCTCGGACGTGGATTGACCCGGCTCGGATGTGGCATTGGCCCGGCTCGTATGTGGCATCCCCTCTCCCTTTGGGAGAGGGTGCCCGAAGGGCGGGTGAGGGAGATGCCACGAAGCCGTGATGCTGCCTACTGCGGCACCCTCACCCCCGCCCCTCTCCCGGCGGGCGAGGGGGGAGAGCAGGGGTCGAGAGGTACGCCGTTAGTCCCGGTAGCGCTTGACGAGGTCGCCGTAGGCGTCGATGCGGCGGTCGCGCAAAAACGGCCAGATGCGGCGCACGTCCTCGCTGCGGCGCAGGTCGAGATCGACGACCAGCAGTTCTTCATCCTCGCCGGCGCGGGCCAGGAATTCTCCCTGCGGTCCGGCCGCGAAGCTGAAACCCCAGAACTTGATGCCGGCGCCAGCGCCGCTCGGGTCGGCCTCGAAGCCGACGCGGTTCACGCTGACGACCGGGATGCCGTTGGCGACCGCGTGGGCGCGCTGCACGGTGACCCAGGCGTCCAACTGGCGCTGCTGTTCGGCGGCCTCGTCGCGCGGGTCCCAGCCGATGGCGGTCGGGTAGATGAGGAGGTCGGCGCCGGCAAGCGCCATGAGACGCGCCGCTTCCGGGTACCACTGGTCCCAGCAGACCAGCACGCCCAGCTTGCCGACTGAGGTCTGCACCGGCTCGAAGCCGAGGTCGCCGGGGGTGAAGTAGAACTTCTCGTAGAAGGCCGGGTCGTCCGGGATGTGCATCTTGCGGTACTTCCCGGCGATTGAGCCGTCCTTCTCCAATACCACCGCGGTGTTGTGGTACAGCCCGGGAGCGCGGCGCTCGAAGAGGGAGGTGACGATCACCACGCCGAGTTCGCGGGCCAGAGCGCCGAACTGCTCGGTCGAGGGGCCGGGGATGGTCTCGGCGAGGTCGAAGCAGGCGATGTCCTCGGTCTGGCAGAAGTAGCTGCCGGTGTGCAGCTCCTGGAGGAGCACGAGCTGCGCTCCCTGGCCGGCGGCTTCGCGGATCCTGGCAGTGGTGGCGGCCACCATCTCGTCGCGCCCCGCCGTGAGGGCCTGCTGCACCAGGGCTACTTTCAGTTTGTCCATGTTCTTCTCCGTCATTAAATGTCCCTCCCTCTCCCGCCGGGAGAGGGCCGGGGTGAGGGCGTTGCACCAGGCTGGAGTGTCGTTTTGCGCGACGCCCTCACCTGGCCTGCGGCCACCCTCTCCCAAGGGGAGAGGGGATGCCCCGGTTTCGTACAAGGGCGAATAATCATTCGCCCAGACCCGCCCGCCGGCTACCTGAGCGTCCCCTTGGGAAGCTGCATGGTCACGCAATGCAGGGAGCCGTGCTGCAGGATGAGCGGTAGGCAGTCGATCCCGATCACCTCGTAACCAGGAAACGCCTCGCCGACGGCAACCAGTGCGGCGGCGTCGTTCTTGTCCTGGTAGGTAGGCACCAGCACGGCGCCGTTGATCACCAGGAAGTTGGCGTAGGTGGCCGGAAGCCTCTCCCCCTCTTCGTCGTACACCGCGGCGGGCCAGGGGAGGGGGACGGCGCGGTACGGGCGGCCGCCGCGGGTGCGGAAGGCGAGGATCTCCTCCTCCATGGCCTTGAGTGCCGGGTAGTGCTCGTCTTCCGGATCGTCGCAGCGCACGTAGGCGATGGCGTCGTCCGGGCAGATGCGGGCCAGGGTGTCGACGTGGGAGTCGGTGTCGTCGCCGGCCAGGTACCCGTTGGAAAGCCACAGGAACCGGTCGCTGCCGAACAGGCCGTGCAGCTCCTCTTCGAGCTCCTCGCGGGTCAGGTGCGGGTTGCGGTTGTCGTTCATGAGGCATTCCTCGGTGGTGAGGATGGTCCCCTTGCCGTCGCTCTCGATGCTGCCGCCTTCGAGGATCAGCCCGACGGTGTCAAGCGGCGCATTCCAGACGCCCAGCGCCTGCAGCCGCTTGTTGATGCGGTTGTCGAGATCGGACGGGAACTTGAGGCCCCATCCGTTGAAGCCGAAGTTGAGCAGCCTCGGGGCGCCGTCCTCCAGCACCGTGATCGGGCCGAAGTCCCTGGCCCAGGTGTCGTTGGTCTCGACGGGGAGGATGCGCACCTGCTCCAGGTCTGCTCCGGCTCCCTGCAGCTCCTCTCGGACCCGGTCGGGCTCGTCGGCGGCGACGACGACCTTTTCGAACTGGCTGATGGCGCTCGCGATCGCGGCAAAAACGGGGCGGACCTGGTCCAGGTAGGGAAACCAGTCGCTTTGCTCGTGCGGCCATGCCATCAGCACGCCGTCCTGCAGTTCCCACTCTGCCGGTAATCTTCTCTTCTGGTTCACTTGAACTCCTGCTTCGGCCGCGCTGCGGCCTGGGTATTTGCGAACGAAAAAAGTAACATAGCGCGCGAAGCCAATCAAGTTAAATGCTTTGAAAGAAAAGGGGGATTGCTTCCTCTTCCGGTTCCTGTATGATGCACGCCAGCGCAGCAACCAGCCATGCTACAGGAGTCGAAGTATGTCATACCCCGAGACCGTCAACCTCCCCTTCAACGGCGAGATTATCAGGACCAGGTTCACCCAACTCAAGCCGGACGCCGCGAGCGCCGGCGGCCCCGGATACTGGGTTTTGCTGCAGGGAGACACCCTTCTTCTGCAAGAGGGCGAGCTCTACCGCGGCGAGCTTCCCGCGCCGCTTGAAGACAACGGGCAGGCGCTGCAGTTTGGCGAGTGGGACGACCAACCGGTGCGGCTTTTCAGCCTCTCCAAGAGCGATGACGTCCCACAGGGGCTGCAGGGCGTGCCTTGGACCGAGCTCCCCGACCAGATCGCAACCCTGTACGGCGTCGCCCGCCAGATCCTCCACTGGGAGAAGCTGAGCCGTCACTGCTCGCGCTGCGGCAGCGGCGAGATGGCCCGCATCGCCCCCACCTGGGGGAAGCGCTGCGGCGGCTGCGGCCACGAGCATTACCCGCACATCCATCCCTGCGTCATCGTGCTGGTCAGGCGGGGGGACGAATTCCTGCTGGCTCGCAAACCGGAGTGGGCGGCGGGGCGCTACAGCCTGGTGGCCGGTTTCGTCGACTTCGGCGAGTCGCTGGAGGAGTGCGTGGCACGCGAGGTGCTCGAGGAGACCGGGCTGAAGGTGAAGGATGTCCGCTACGTGGGGAGCCAGAACTGGCCCTTCCCGAGCCAGCTCATGGCCGGCTTCGTGGCCAATTACGACTCCGGCGAGATCGTCGTCGAGGAGGACGAGCTCGAGGATGCCCGGTGGTTCACGAAGGAACGGATGCCTCCGGCGCTCCCCCAAAAACGGAGCATCGCCCGGTGGATCATCGACAACTTCGCCCTGGGATCCGGCAGGTGAAAAAAATAATTAAAGTCCCGGGATGTGTGGCCGATAGTGTTAATTAACACCCCGGAACACACTCCTGGGTCTCCTTTTTGGGGGGGCGGATTCAAACCGCCCCCCATTTTTTTTGTCCGAGAGTTTCCTTCAAAACCGCAGCCGTTGCCGGCAATCCCGTCCACCGTCCAATCCTCATCCCCCCCCGTTCATGCCCGGTTTATCGCCAGGTACCTCTTCCTTACGAAGGAACTGAAAAGATAGCGCCCCCCTTCAAGCCGTTCGACCGCCGGGCCGGGTCTTGTCGATTCCTGCGCAGGGTGCTGTTGTATTCGACATCTCTTTCTGCTAACTTAAACGATCCGTTATTCGCTGACCCTGCTGGGAGAAGACGACTTGATCGACATCATGGGCATCCCCCTGCTGCGGCACCTTTTCCAGATGCCTGCCGCGGGCATATACGCACTTGCGGACAAGGTGCACCTCTTCAACGGCTTCGAGCTGTGCAAGAGGAAGCCGGTCCGCGGGGTGAGCTGGCACAAGGACGGCAGCGTCCTCGAGGTCGAGCTCCGCGACGCCGAGGTGTCCTGCCGCGTCACTCTTTCCCTGCTCCAGGGTGATTTCTCCAGCGCCTGCGACTGCGGCACCTGGAGCCCCCACGGCCGCTGCCCCCACCTGGTTGCCGCCCTGGCCACCCTCAAGAAGGCCCTGGCCCCCGCTTCCTTCCCCATGCTGCAACTGCCTAACGACTACCTGCAGGGGATCCGCACCGCCCTGGCAGCCGCGCCGGCTCAGGGTGTCGCAGGGGAGGAGGCGGCGCCGATAACCGAGAGTGGCTACGCACTGGTGCTGGACCGGGACCAGGGTGCGCTGCGCATGCGCCTCATGCTGGACCAGGTTCCGGTGGCCCTGTTCGATGCGGCTCTGCCGGCGTCCATTCGCGAATTCCTGCGGCTTCTTAACTCCTCGGCTCTGCGCGGCCGTGCGGTGGAGGAGTTTCTGTCCCGGTTCCGGGGGAGATTCCCGATTTTCTACCTGGCCCCGCAAGGCCCCCTGCCGCTCTGTTTCGACCCGTCGCTGCAGCGCACCGTCATGCTGCACCTCGACCTGGTCGACGGGGATATCCACGCGAGACTCTCCCTTGAGGATGGTGTTTCCTTCGACGGCGAGGAGTCGTTCATCCACCAGGGGTACTATTTCGACCTGGGGCGCGGCCTCATCCAGAAGGTCGACGATACGGCCACCCGGCTCTTCGCGGAGTTGGGGCGGCGGCTGGCGCAGACGCAGCAGGCCGGGGCGGCGCAGGAGGAGGATACCCTCTGCTTTCCCGCAGCCAGCTTCAACGAGGCCCAATTCGACCTCGGCGGCGGCAGTGAGGAAGAGCTCACCCGGCGGGTGGTCCTCTCCCGGGGGGGCGTTCCGGCAGCGCCGTTGCCGCTGCAGCCGCGCTATCGGCTGAACATCCTCGAACTTGCCGAAATGTCCTCGCTGGTAGCGGAAGGTGTCGCCGACGGCCTCAGCTTCTCCCTCTCTCCCACGGCCTTCCGCTTCTTCAACGTCGCCGGGCGTGCCGTGTTCCCCCAGCCGCTCAAGGCGAAGAAGCGGGTCGCCGCCATCATCAAGGCCTGTTTCGCCGCCCTTCGCGCCGCGAACCTTGGCGAGCGCGACCGGCTGGTGCGCCAGGTGCTTGAAGGGGCCGAATTCTTCAAGCGCGGTGTAAGGTCGGATGCGCGCGCCATCATAGGCGATTTCTGCCAGCAGGCGCAGCAGCCGTCCACCATGCTGCAGCTCTCCGAACAAGGGGAATGGCTGGCCGTGACCGTAGCAGTGGGACGTCAGGGGCGGTTACTCGAGCTTCTGGCCGAGCATTTCGGTTTCGACATCTTCTGGCAGGCAGAAGGAGCGGGGCGTTTCTCCGTGGAGCGCAAGGTCCTGATGCGCCAGCTCTCAGAACTGAAGGGGGCCCTCGCCGCAGAAGGCTATGCCCTCGCCCTTGCCGGAGAGGACCTGCAAACCGCCTCCTGGACCTTCACCCTCGACGCCACCCGTTCCAGTATCGACTGGTTCGAGCTACGCCCGGAGATCCGGGCCGACGGTGAGCTGGTCAACGAGGCGGAACTGCTGGACGCGCTGCAGGGGGGGGGCGTCTTCCGCAGGGGGAACTCGCTGTTCGTGCTGGACCCGACGACCTGCAGCACCCTGGCGCTTTTCGCACCCCACGCCAAGCGGGAGGTGGTGCGGGTGCCGCGCCTGCAGATCCTCGACTGGATCACGCTGAGAAGAAACGGGGTCCGGGTGCTCCTTTCCCCCGAGGACGAGCGCATTTTCGAAAGCCTGACCCGCTTCGAGAGCATCCCCCGGCGCTCGCCCCCAACGGAGCTGCAGGCCACCCTGCGCAACTACCAGCTCGACGGGTACAGCTGGCTCGCCTTTTTGTACGAGCACCGTTTCGGCGCCTGCCTGGCCGACGACATGGGGCTCGGCAAGACCATCCAGGCCATCGCGCTTCTCGCCGGTCTGAAAGAGGGGGGCATCGACTCACAGCTCCCCCCCGATGTGCCGCACCTGGTGGTGGTCCCCCCGACACTGATCTTCAACTGGGAGAGCGAACTGGCACGCTTCTACCCGGCGCTCAAGGTAGGCGTCTACCGCGGCCAGGGGCGCCGCGCCGAGTTCTCCGGGTTCGACCTGGTGCTCACCAGCTACGGCGTCATCCAGCGCGACATCGACGTGTTGAGCGAGATCCCCTTCCACGTCATCGTCTTCGACGAGGCGCAGGCGGTGAAAAACATCCACGCGGAGACCACCGGCGCGGTGCGCAGGTTGAAGGGGAGGTTCAAGGTTACCCTGACCGGCACCCCGGTGGAGAACCACCTGGGCGAATACTTCTCGGTGATGGACCTTGCGCTGCCGGGCCTTTTGGGGGCCTACGAGCAGTTCCGCAGGCAGATGGGGCGCGAGGGGGCGGAGTTCCTGGAGACGCTGATCCGGCGCACCCACCCCTTCATCCTGCGGCGCTCCAAGGACATGATCGCCGCCGAGCTACCCCCGAAGGTGGAAACCGACATCTACCTGGAGATGAGCCCGAGGCAGAAGGCCCTCTACGCGCGTACCGTGACCGAGGTGCGGGAGACGGTGGCGCGGGCCTTTAGCTCCAACTCCGCCGGGCAGGCGCGCATCATAGCGCTTACCGCCATCCTCAAGCTGCGCCAGATCTGCCTCTGCTCCCGGCTCGTCCTCCCCGACGCCGCCGACCGTTCTCCGAAGGTGGATTTCCTGGTCGACCAGCTGCTGGAACTTTTCGCGGAAGGGCACAGCGTGCTGGTGTTCTCGCAGTTCACCTCCTTCCTGGACATCGTGCAGCAGGGGCTTACCCAGCGCGGCATCGTCTCCTCACGCCTGGACGGCACCACCCCGGTGGCCCGCCGAAAGGAGCTGGTGCAGAATTTCCAGAACTCGACGGAACCGGGCGTGTTCCTGCTGAGCCTGAAGGCGGGGGGGAGGGGGCTCAACCTCACCCGCGCCTCCTACGTCTTCCATCTGGATCCCTGGTGGAACCCGGCGGTGGAGAGCCAGGCATCGGACCGCGCCCACCGTATCGGTCAGAAACGGCAGGTCACCATCACCAGGCTCTTGATGCGGCACTCGATCGAGGAGAAGATGATGGAGCTGAAAAAGCGCAAGCTCAAGCTGTACCGTGCGCTCCTGGAGGACGCGGAAAACGAGGGACCCGTGGCGATCGGGCGGGAGGACTTCGAGTTTTTGCTGGGGCAGGGCTAGGCCTGGGGCTGGGTGAAGTACCTGCAGAAGGAGAGGGTGTTCCGGCCGTTCTTGGAGCTGTAGCTGACCTCGTCCATCAGGGTCTCGATGATGAAGAGCCCCATGCCGTTCTCCGGGATGGAGCCGATCACCTCGGGGTCGAACTCGAGGCTTCGGGGGGCGAACTCCTCGATGGCCTTCCCTTCGTCGGAGACCTCGAAGGAGATGCGGTCGTGGTGCAGGGTGATGGCGGTGTCGACCCGGTACCCTTCCTGGCGCCGGTAGGCGTGGGTGATGGCGTTGTTGAGAGCCTCCACCACGCAGACTTCCATTTCGCCGTAGGCTTCGAGTTTCAAAGGGGAGCAGGCGCAGACGCCACGCACCGCGTGCCCCACCAGGGCCACGTCGCAAAGCCTGCTTTCGATGCTGAGATAGAGGGTCTTGCTCGGTTTATTGATCACGCTGTCCCGCTTTCGCCGTTTTCCGGGTCTTTTCGGTTGCTTCGATGTCGCGCTTAGCTCTGCCGGCGGTCCTTCCCCCACCCATTCGGTACCTCACTAATCGCGCTTGGGCGCTTCCGGCTCCGTCCAGGCCACCCAGGACTGCGCCACGGAGAGCTGTCTCAGAAACTCGGCGGCAAAGAGGAATTCCCCCTCCGGCGCCGGGACGTTGATGCTCTCTTCGCCGCGCTGGATGGAGAAGGCGTACCCCTGCTTGCCGTTACGCTGGTAGCTCTCCACGTTCAGCTTGGTCACGCTCTCCCCCTCCGCCGATTCGAAGCGGTGGGTGAAGGTCGCCTTGCCTCCCGACGCCTGCAGTTGCGTGATCTTCCTGGAAACCTCGAAGGCCTCGCACGGTTCGGCCACGAAACGGATGTGGGGCTGGCCGGAGGCGAGCCGGAAGAACCTGAAGGCGACGCGCCCCTCCTCGGGTTTGCCGTTTTGCCTCTTCTCGCTGGGTGCTATTTCGACGCCGGTCTGCTTGGCGAAGATGGTGAGTTTAGGAGTTCTCATTGGCCCCCGGGACAACGCCTATAACTTTAGCGTCCTTCCCAAGGATGTCAATGACCTACAAGAGTACCGGCACCGAGTGGCTCAGGCGCACCTCGCTCTCGGTCACCCTCGCCTGGTAGGCAAGCAGTTCCACTCCCGCCTTAGCCGCCTCCCGCAGCAGGGCCCCGTACGCCGGATCGATGGCGTCGGCCGGCGAGAGGGCGTCGCCGTCGCCACGCTGTACCACGAAGAGGTTCACGGCGCGATGCCCCTGGCGCACCATCTCCATGAGTTCCCGCAGGTGCTTCTGCCCCCGCGTGCTCACCGCGTCCGGAAAGAGGGCGCAGCGCTCCTGCACCAGGGTGACGTTCTTGGTTTCCACGTAGCAAAGGCCGCGCTCCCCGGAGAGCAGGAGGTCGATCCGGCTCCCGGTGCCGTAGGGGACCTCCAGCTTGATCTTTTCGTAGCCGGAAAGCTCGGCGACGGTCCCGTCCAGGATCGCCTCCCTTGCCAGTAGGTTGGGGAGCATGGTGTTGATCCCCACCCAGACGCCGTCGGCCTGCACCAGCTCCCAGCTGTGGGGGTACTTCCTGCCTGGGTTGCCGCTCACGGAGAGCAGGACGCGGTTGCCGGGGAGGGCGCACCCCATCATGCTCCCGGTGTTGGGGGTGTGCGCGGTGACCACGGTGCCGTCGTCGAGCTCGACGTCGGCCAGAAAGCGTTGGTAGCGGCGGATCAGGGTCCCCTGGTAGAGCGGCTGCGGCAGTTTCATGCGGTGAGGTTCCTTTCGGGTGCGATGGAGCGACGCGGCGGATTGGTCAGGCGCAAACTTTAACCGCAAGGTGCGGCCGCTGTCCAGTTAGAATTGGTTGCGGCGGGAAGGCGGCGGCGGAGAAAACTATTGATCTGGTTAGCCATTCTGCTACACTCAGGTGCTGGGCCGCCCGGGGGCAACCGGGAAGGGAGGGGAGGAGACACATGGCAAAAGGGGCGCAGCAAAACCGCGAACATCAGGCAGCAGTACAGCTCTTCGGCAAGACCGTCAGCAAGAGGGCGGGCTTTCGCTGCGAATGGTGCGAAGGGGACCAGGAACTCCGCCTCTGGGAGTACCAGCCGGACCGTGAGCCCGGTGAGGAGAACCTCGCGCTTTTGTGCAGCTCCTGCCGCGAGCTTGTCGGTACGAAGAACCCCGATCCCCGCCGGCTGCGCTCGCTGAGAAACGCGCTCTGGAGCCAGATACCCGCCGTTGCCGAAGGGGCGGCGGTGGTGCTCGCCCGCTGCAAAGAGCCCTGGGTCCGGGAGGCGATCGAGGAGAGTTTCATCGACGAGGGGATGAAGGAGCGCTTGCTGTAGCTCCGGCAGCCGCGTCGGGGCAGGCCGGGCGCCCCGTGCCGGGGATAATCTGTTTGACGCAAGGGGCGCCGGTGTGGTAGAAAAATCCCTTTGTTAATGTGATTTTCTGCTTTGGAAAGGGTGGCAATGTCGCAAGGGATAAAGAAGGGGATACTGCTGGCCGGCGGCGCCGGGAGCAGGCTCTACCCGCTGACCATGGTGGCCAGCAAGCAGCTGCAGCCGGTGTACGACAAGCCGATGATCTATTACCCGCTGGCGACCCTGATGATGGCGGGGATCTCGGACATACTGATCATCTCGACCCCGCAGGACACGCCCCGTTTCGAGGCCCTCCTGGGAGACGGCTCGCGCTGGGGCATCCGCCTGAGCTACGCGGTGCAGCCCGAGCCCAAGGGGATCGCCCAGGCCTTTATCATCGGCGAGCGGTTCATCAACGGGGACCCGGTCTGCCTGATCCTTGGCGACAACATCTTTTACGGCAAGATGGAGCTGGACCGCCTGGTCGCCCAGTTTGCCGGTGGCGCCAAGATCTTCGGCTACTACGTGCAGGATCCCGAGCGCTACGGCGTGGTCGAGTTCGACAAGGAGGGGCGGGTGCTCGACCTCGTTGAGAAACCCTCGGCGCCCAAGTCGAATTACGCTATTCCCGGCCTCTACCTCTACGACTCGCGCGTGGTCGAGATCGCCAAGGCGCTCAAGCCGTCGCCGCGAGGGGAGCTGGAGATCACCGACATCAACAAGGAGTACCTGGGGCACGGCGAACTGACCGTCGAGCGCCTGGGACGCGGCATCGCCTGGCTCGACACCGGCACGCACCAGAGCCTTCTGGAGGCCTCCCACTTCATAGGGACGCTGGAGGCGAGGCAGGGGCTGAAAATCGCCTGTCTCGAGGAGATCGCCCTACGCATGGGATTCCTCGACTGCAAGGCCATGGCCAAGGTCATTGATGAAACGCCTAAATCGTCGTACCGCGACTATCTGCAGCGGGTTTACAACGAGACCGAACTTTGCGGCGGAGGTACGGACTAGATGAGCACGGTGCAGCAATTCAACAAGGGACGCATTCACGACGTAACCTGCAAGCCCCTTAAGAAGTTCCTTGACGAGAGGGGATGGCTGACGGAGTTGTTCCGCTCCGACGAACTTGAGCCGGAGATCATGCCGGTCATGTCCTACATCTCCATGACCCAGCCGGGCGTGGCCCGCGGGCCGCACGAGCATGTCGAGCAGACCGATTACTTCTGTTTCCTGGGACCCTCCAATTTCAAGGTCTATCTCTGGGACACCCGTCCCGGTTCGCCCAGCTTTGGGGTGAAGCAGGTGTTGTACGCGGGGGTAGACGCACCCGCCATGGTGGTGGTCCCCCCCGGCGTGGTGCATGCCTACCGCAACATCGGCACCGAGAACGGTATCGTCTTCAACGCGCCCAACCGCCTCTTCGCCGGGCAGGGGAAGAGCGAACCGGTCGACGAGATACGCCACGAGGAGTTGGTCGATTCTCCCTACCAGCTTGACTGATGCGGCTCCTTGCCGCCTCGGACTATATTTTGATATCGTCATTTTTCGATAGGGGGCACCGTGCCCCCTAAACCATTTTTGAGGCCGATGAAAAACCTTCTGATCCGCTACCGGCGCTTCCTGATGACCGCAGTGATACTGCTGGCGGCCTTTCTGACCTACGCCTTGAACCTCAGGAACAGGGAGCACGCCAACCCCCTGGAGCGCACCGTGATGAGCATCACCGCCCCGGTGGCGGGGTCCGCGGCCAGCGCAAGCGGATTCTTCAGCGACATCTGGAACAACTACATCGACCTGATCGACGTGCGGCGCGAGAACATCGAGCTGAGAAACAGCGTGAAGCGCCTGAACGCGCGGATCATCGCCGACAACGAGGCGGTTGCCGCCAACATGCGGTTCAAACAGCTCCTCGACTTGAAGGAGAGTGTCGCCGTCCCCTCCCTGGCCGTCTCGGTGATCGGTGAGGACAGCTCCGCCTGGTTTAAGACCCTGGTGGTGGACCGCGGCAGCGCCGACGGGCTCCAGGAGGGGATGCCGGTGGTGGCAACCGGAGGGGTGGTCGGGCGCCTGGTGAAGGTCGCACCGCACTCGTCCCGGGTGCTCTTGCTGACCGACCATGCCAGCGCCATCGCCGCCATCGTGCAGCGCTCCCGCGCCCGCGGCGTGGTGCGCGGCGCCGGGGGAGGACGCTGCTCCCTCGAATTCACCGTGAAGGACGAGGACGTCAAGGTCGGCGACACCGTGATCAGCTCCGGCATCGGGGGCGTCTTTCCGAAGGGGCTCCCCATCGGGGAGGTCACCATGGTGAAAAAGGGGGAGTACGGCGTGTTCCAGACCATCGAGGTCCGCCCGATGGTCAACATCGGGAAGCTGGAAGAGGCGCTGGTACTGGTCAAGCAGCGCGATGAGTAGAGTTCTCCAACACGGGTCAACCCAGTGATTGCCTATCTAAAAATAGCGGCCATACTCCTTGCCGCCCTGCTGCTCCAGATGACGCTCCTCCCAAGGTACCTGCTGGACCCCTTCCAGCCCAACCTGATCATCATCCTCGTGGTGTACCTGGGACTCAAGCTGCCGCACCGCTTCGCCGGCGTCACCGTCTTCGCCCTGGGGCTGCTTCAGGACAGTTTCAGCGGGATATACCTGGGGCTGCACGCCTTTTCCTATCTCTGCATCTACACCCTTTTGTCAGAGCTCGCCGACCGGCTCTACACCGACAACCGCGCCCTGTTCGTACTGGTCGTCTTTATCGCCACCATCATGAGTGCCCTCTTGAACCTTTTGCTCCTTCTGGTCTTCTCGGTCGGCAACGGCCTGTACGCCTCGCTTCTCCCCGCGCTCCTGCCGCAGGCGCTGGTCAACGCACTGGTCGCCTCCCTCTTTTCCGGGGTGAGGCTCCCGGTCGAGGAGGCGCGATGAAGAAGCTCAACAACATCCTCCCCGACGACGACGGGGGCGGCCGCCGCATCATCGGCCTCTCCCTGGGCGCCTGCGCCATGTTCTTCCTGCTCCTGTCCAGGCTTTGGTACCTGCAGGTGATCAGCGCCGAGGACCTGATCGACCAGTCCGAGAACAACCGGCTCCGCTTCGTCCCGGTGGCGGCCCCCCGCGGGGCCATCCTGGACCGCAACGGCAAGGTGCTGGTCTCCAACACCCCCTCCTTCTCGGTGGCGGTCATCCCTCAGGACGTCAAGAACAAGGAACAGCTGATCGACAACCTGGCCCACTACCTGAACCTCGACCGCACCGAGATCGAGACCAAGTGGAACAAGGGGCAGGGGAGGGCGAAGTACTACCCGCTGGTGGTGGCCTCGGGCATCACGCGCGACCAGATGGAATTCCTGGAGGAGAACCGCCTCGCCCTCTCCGGGGTCAACATCGAGATGAAGCCGATCAGGGCCTACACCAACGGCTCGCTCGCCTCGCACCTTCTGGGGTACCTTGGAGAGGTTTCCGAGGATGAGTTGAACAGCGAGCGCTACCGCGAGTACAACGCCGGCGACTACATCGGCAAGAGCGGCATCGAGAGGGCCTGGGAATCCTACCTGCACGGGACCGACGGCGGGCGCCAGATCGAGGTCGATGCCCGGGGCCGCTTCCTGCGCACCGTGGCGGAGACCGGCTCCAGCGTCGGCAACACGGTCATGCTGACCATCGACCTCGACCTGCAGAAGGCCGCGGAACAGGCCCTGGGCGACCAGGCCGGCGCCGCCGTCGCCATGGACGTCAACACCGGCGAGATCCTCGCCTTCGTCTCCAGCCCCGACTTCGACCCGGCCCATTTTACCGGTCGCATGCCCCCCGAGGTCTGGAAGAAGTACCTGGAGGACGAGCGCCACCCGCTGGAGAACAAGGCGCTCAAGGGTATGTACCCACCCGGCTCCACTTTCAAGATCATCACCGCCATAGCCGGTCTGGAGGAGGGGCTCATCGACGAGCACACCACCATCCAGTGCACCGGCTCTTACAAGTTCGGCAACGCCACCTTTCGCTGCTGGGACCACAAGGGGCATGGCAGCGTGGACCTGAAGAAGTCGCTCCGGGAATCCTGCGACGTCTACTACTACAAGCTGGCCGAGCGGCTCGGGGTCGATCGGATCGCCAAGTACGCCAAGCGCTTCGGCCTCGGCGCGCCGCTTGGCATCGGCCTGGAGAACGAGAAGGCCGGGGTGATCCCGACCCAGGAGTGGAAGCTCAAGCGCTTCGGCAAGAAGTGGTACTCCGGCGAAACCCTCCCGGTCGGCATCGGCCAGGGGTACGTGCTCACCACCCCGGTACAGCTTGCCTCCATGATCTCCACCGTGGCCAACGAGGGGACCATTTTACGGCCGCATCTGGTCAAGCGCGTGGTCGATTCCGACGGCAAGGTGCTGCAGGACTTCGCGCCGCAGGTGCTGGGGAAGACTGGCCTTAAGCCCGCGACCTACCGCTTCGTCAAGGAAGGGCTTTTGGCCGTCATCAACGAGGCCCACGGCACCGGCGGCGCTTCGCGGCTGTGGGAGGTCAAGGTGGCCGGGAAGACCGGCTCGTCGCAGGTGGTCAAGCTGCGCGACAGCAAGGGGAATATCCCCTACCGCTTCCGCGACCACGCACTGTTCGTCGCCTTCGCCCCTTTTGAAAAGCCGGAGATCGCGGTTGCCGTCATCGTCGAACACGGCGAGCACGGCGGCTCGGCAGCGGGGCCGGTGTCCGGCAAAATCCTGCGTGCCTACTTCGAAGGGAAGGGTGTCATCAAGAAACCGGTCCCCAAGTCGGTCCCCAAGGAAGAAGAAGGGGGCGAAGGGGTGGCCGAGCCCGACACCACCGGCGCAGCGCAGCAGTAACCTCCACCCGCCGCGGCCGCAGTGAACGCCGCGGGCACCCGATAAACGAGGAAGAGATGTTCGACAGACGGCTATTCACCAACTTCGACTGGACCCTGCTAGGGGTGGTGCTGCTCATCACCGCCTTCGGGGTGATCAACATATACAGCGCCTCGTCCTCGTACCGGGACATCGGCACACCCTACTACCTGAAGCAGCTCTACTGGATCGTGGCGGGACTGGGGCTGTGCCTCACCGTCTGCAGCCTCGACTACCACATGCTCGAGGACTTCGCCTACTGGCTTTACGGCGGCGTGCTGGTTCTGCTGGTGCTGGTCCTGGTGGCCGGCAAGACCACCATGGGTGCCACCCGCTGGATCAGCCTCGGGTTCTTCAACATGCAGCCCTCCGAGCCGATGAAGATCGTCATCATCATGACCTTCGCCCGGTTCTTCAGCCGCTACCCGGTCTTCAAGGGGCTCACCCTCAGGGAACTGGTGCAGCCGCTTTTGCTTTTGGGGATCCCGGCCGTGCTGATCATGAAGCAGCCTGACCTGGGTACCGCGATCCTGGTGTCCCTCATCGCCGGCACCATGCTCCTATTCGTCGGGGTGCGCTTTTCTGCCCTCGGGACCATCTTCGCCGCAGCGGTTCCCACCGTGGTGATCGCCTGGCAGTTCCTGCTCCACGACTACCAGAAAAAGCGCATCTACAACTTCCTGAACCCCGATCTCGACCCACTGGGGAGCGGCTACCACATCATCCAGAGCAAGATCGCGGTCGGCTCCGGCGCCACCTTCGGCAAGGGGTTCATGCAGGGGACCCAGTCCCAGCTCCGCTTTCTGCCGGAGCAGCACACCGATTTCGCCTTCTCCGTTTTCGCGGAGGAGTGGGGCTTTCTCGGCTGCCTGCTCATGCTCACCCTCTACCTGTTCCTGATCCTTTGGGGGCTGGGGATCGCCAAGAGATGCAACGACCGTTTCGGTTCGCTGCTGGCCGTAGGGGTCACCGCCATGCTCTTCTGGCACATCGTCATCAACATGGGGATGGTGATCGGCCTGATGCCGGTGGTGGGGGTGCCGCTTCCTTTCTTCTCCTACGGGGGGACCTCGATGGTCACCTCCATGGTTGGGGTCGGCATCCTGCTCAACATCAGCATGCGGCGCTTCATGTTCTGACCATCGCCGGGCCGCCCCGGCCCAATAGGAGCGCCAGATGCACATCGCCCTCGTCGAGCCCTACTGCACCGGGTCGCACGCCGCCTGGGCCACCGAGTACGCCGCCCATTCCAGCCACGACGTCGAGCTCTTCACCCTGGCTGGCCGCAACTGGAAATGGCGCATGCATGGCGGCGCGGTCGCCCTTGCCGGCCGCTTCCTGGCGGCAGGGAAGAGGCCCGATCTCATCCTGGCCACGGACATGCTCGACCTGACCACCTTCCTGGCGCTGACCAGGCCGCTCAGCGACCGCTGCCGCAGCGCAATCTACTTCCACGAAAACCAGCTCACCTATCCCTGGTCTCCCGGCGACCCTGACCCCGGGGAGCAGCGCGACCTGCACTACGCCTTCATCAACTACGTGAGCGCCCTGTGCGCCGACGCGGTGTTGTTCAACTCGCGTTACCACATGGACTCCTTTTTGGGGGAGCTCCCCGCCTTTTTGAAGCGGTTTCCCGATGCCGTCGAGCTCTCGACCGTGGAGCGGATCGCGGCCAAGAGCCGCGTGCTGCCTCTGGGGCTGGACCTGCGCAAATTCGAGCCCTTTCGGCCGCAGGAGCGTGCCGAGACCGGGGTGCCGCTGCTGCTTTGGAACCACCGCTGGGAATATGACAAGGCGCCGGAGCCCTTCTTCGAGGCGCTGTACCGGCTTGCCGACGAGGGGGTGGAGTTCCGGGTGGCGGTTCTGGGCGAGTCCTTCGGGAGAGTCCCGCCTGTATTCAAACAGGCGCGGGAGAGGCTTGGCGCGCGCGTGGTGGGGTGGGGCTACCAGAAGAGCTTCGCCGAGTATGCCGAGTGGCTTTGGCGCGCCGACATCCTCCCGGTGACCTCGCGGCAGGAGTTTTTCGGCGCCAGCGTGGTGCAGGCGCTCTATTGCGGATGCCGGGCGCTGTTGCCGGACCGGCTGGCCTACCCCGAGCACGTGCCTGGCGGCTTGACCAGCGCGGTGCTGTACCGGGACGGGGAGTCGTTGCTGGATCGGCTCAGGGGCTTGCTGCAGGGGGCGCAACACGGGGCGCAACACGGGGCGCAACACGGGGCGCGTTTGGACGGACACGTGGCGCGCTACGACTGGGAGCGACTGGCTCCGGTCTACGATGACTTTTTCAGCGGCTTGATCGGTAGCGAAGAGGGAGAGGTGCCCGAGATTGCTCTCGTTTAGCGGGGGGGACTCGAGTGGTTGAGAGGGGGGGCGCCTGCGGCGCCCCCGTTCCCGTTTAGGCGGCCTGCTTGCTTACGGTGATGATCTGGGACGCTTTCTCGAGCCAGACGGTACCGCAGGAGTTGCATTCGAGAAGGTCTTTCGCATAACCATCGGAATGCATGTCGATCTCGATTCCTACTTTGTTGTCACAGTGCGGGCATTTCATGTTTTGTTTTCTCCTAGGAGGAAGTATGATTCTGACAATATATAGAACCGCTCCTGTTGGTCAAGAGGTATTTTTTCAAAAAAGTTACCTAAAACAGTAGTTTAGCTTTCACGTCACGATCTGATACTAAGCCTCCATTTTAAAACATTTCATTTTTCAGCGCCGTCCTTGCCTCGACATTTCGTTGTAACTCGTCTATTTTCTAAGGTATTTCCCGTTATCAAACAAAGGTATGCTTTCACGGTGGCATTGCGTTGACCTTTGCGTAAAATGAGTGGCCACCACAAAAAAATATTTCTGCGCAAATTGGTCGAACAACGGTTTGCAGGAATGTATACGGTATCCGGATCGAACCGGCATCCCCTTAAATTTTCGCTGGAAATTTCCACCAGCGAATGCTATATTTGCGCTCGCTAATTTACCGGTCGGAGCGGAGGTGCGGCACAGGTCTGCGTTACGTCTACGAGGGGAACGTGCCGGGTGAGGGGGGCGAAAACAGCTATTGCTCTTTATGCGGCTCCCTGCTAATTAAGAGACTCGGCTATCTGGTGGGAAAGAATCTTCTCTGCAATGGAACCTGTCCCGGCTGCGGGGCAGTCATCGAGGGTGTATGGACGTAGTGCGGCGAATGGCCCGGTGGGCCAAGCTCTCGGAACCGGGGTTCGTCTCCTTCCTTTTTCAGATCCTGCTGGGAGCACTGCTTGTCCTGGTGTTCTGGGTCGTCGATGGCCTGATCGATTACCTGCTCTTCGGCGGAAAGCCGTTGGCCGAGTATCTGCTGGCGTCGGACAGCCACGAGGACTTCGCCCTGGTGCTTTTCCTGGTCGGCGGCCTGCTCCTCTACAGCCGCCGCGCCCATCGCAACGAGGCCGCCCTCGAGCAGGCCCTGCAGGCGGCGCTGGAGGAGGCACAACGGGAGCGGGCCAAGATGGAGAGCATCTTTGAAGCCCTCGGGGAAGCGGTTTCCATCCAGGACCCCGATCTCAGGGTCCTCTACCAGAACCCTGCCCACCGGCAGATGACCGGCGACAACATCGGCCGCTACTGCTACGAGGCTTACCGCAAGGAGAGCCAGCCCTGCGCCGGATGCCACCTGCTGGCCTCCTTCCAGGACGGCAAGGTGCACCGCGCCGAACTTGGGCCGGAAGCATCTGCCACAGGAGGGTACGTCGAGCTGATCGGCTCCTCACTGAAGGGAAGCGACGGAAAGCCGCTCTTTGGCATCGAGGTGGTTCGCGACATCACCTCCCGCAAGCTCGCCGAGCAGGAGACCGCCGCCCTCAATGCCGCGCTGACCCACCAGGCTACCGAACTTCACCAGGCCAACCAGGAGCTGGAGGCCTTCTGCCATGCCATCTCCCACGACATGCGTGCCCCGCTCACCAGGGTCTACAGCTCCGCCCAGGAGCTTCGAGGGTACCGCGAACAGCTGGATGAAAACGGCCGTTTCTTCGTCGATCTGGTTCATGACGGCTGCCTCCAGATGGAGGCGCTGCTCGACTCGCTCATGGTGCTCTGCCGCGTCACCGAGGTGGGCCTGTCCTGCGCCTCCTTCGACCTGGTCCCCGCCGCCCGTGAAATAGCCGCGCAACTGCAGCAGGATAATCCCGATCGGCCGGTTTCCTTCCGCGCCCCTGAACAGCTCCTGGTGCATGGCGATCCCCAGCTTCTCTGCGTGCTTCTGGAAAACCTCCTCTCCAACGCCTGGAAGTACAGCAACAAGGTGGATACCCCCGTAGTGGAACTGGGCACCCTGACCACCGAGCAAGGGGAGACCGCCATCTTCATCCGCGACAACGGGGCCGGCTTCGACAGCAGCCTGGCCGGTCAGCTATTCCAGCCTTTCAAGAGGCTGCACACCTATCGGGATTTCCCCGGCACCGGCCTTGGCCTTGCCACCGTGCGCCGCATCGTGCGCCGTCACAACGGGCGCGTATGGGGAGAAGGGGAGCCGGGCCGCGGTGCGACCTTCTACTTCACGCTGCCCCGCTGACGCGGAAACGGTTGCCCCCGGATCGCCATTCATGCTATACATCAGCTTTCTTCCTAATAAATTCCACGTGATGAAGAGGTTTTCTTCTTGAAGGTTTCACTGCTACGTCGCTTCTGGGTTACTTTCTCCGTCTGGGTAATCGGCAGCTACGCCTCCTTGTTGAACCGGTTTCGCGTAGAGGGAGCCCAGCATATCCCTGCCAAGGGGGGGGTCCTGATCGCCTCCAACCACATCTCCGCCTACGACACCGTGTTCCTCCCCTGGGCCGTCATCCGCAACCACCCGTTGCAGATGCTCTGGGCTCCCGCCAAGGAGGAACTCTTCGCAGGTTTCATGGGATTCGTCTACCAATCCTGGGGGGCCTTCCCGGTGCGGCGCGGTCGCGACGTGCGCGCGGGCAAGCAGATCAACGCGCTCCTCGTCGACCAGAAGGTGATGCTCTTCCCCGAGGGGACCAGGCACAAGGACGGCGTGCTCGGCAAGGGGAACCGCGGCGTGGGCAAGATCATCTACGACACCAGGCCTCACGTGATTCCCACAGCGCTAAGCGGCATCAACCGCTGGAAGTTCCCTGGCGTCGGCCTTCGGGGCGGAGTCGTTTTCGGCGCGCCGCTTGACTTCAGCGACCTGTACCAGCTCGAGGACTGCAAGGAGACCCACCAGATGATCGTGGACCGGGTCATGGACGCCATCGCGGCCCTGCTGCAGCAAAAAGGGGGACGGCCTCATGCGGGTTGAGATCTTCTGCGACGGCGCCTGCAGCGGCAACCCCGGGGTCGGCGGTTGGGGGAGCATCCTGCGCTACGGAGAGAAGGTGAAGGAGCTTTCCGGCGCCGAGGGTGAGACCACCAACAACCGGATGGAGATGAGCGCTGCGATCCAGGCGCTCGAGGCGCTGACCCGCCCCTGCGAGGTGGTGGTCACCACCGACTCGCAGTACCTGGCCAAGGGGATGACCGAGTGGCTCGCCGGCTGGGTGAAAAGGGGGTGGGTGAACTCGAAGAAGGAGCCGGTGCTAAACCGTGACCTCTGGGAGAAACTCCTCGCCCTCGCCAAGACGCACCGGATCACCTGGGTCTGGGTGCGCGGCCACAACGGCCACGTGGAAAACGAGCGCTGTGACGAACTGGCGCGCGCGGCCATCGACAGCTACCGGGCCGGCGCCGGCAGGTAAGGGGGCTGCGGCTCCCGATACGAGGGTGTAGTGGATTACTTTATCATCGAGGTCTCCGAGGAGGAGGTCAGACGCGAGCGCGAGAAGGCGCGCGAGCTGAGGCGCAGCCAGTGGTGGAAGAACCGGCTGGCCAAAGGGGTCTGCCACTGGTGCCAGGGGAAATTCCCCCCAGCGGAGCTTTCCATGGACCACATCGTACCGGTCATCCGCGGCGGCAAGTCGGCCAAGGGGAACGTGGTCCCCTGCTGCAAGGAATGCAACAACAAGAAGAAGCACATGCTTCCCATCGAGTGGCAGGAATACCTGCAAGGGATGGGACGGGACGGTGACGCCGAGGCCTAGCAGCGGCTGCCGTGGAGATAGAGTTTTGAGCCAGAACATCAAGGCGGTCATTTACGATTGCGACGGCGTGTTGTTTGACTCCTTCGAGGCAAACTACGCTTTTTATCACCTGATACTCGAGCGTTTCGACAAGCCGGCCCTCGACCGGGCGGACCTGGATACCATGCGCATCCTGCACACCCACTGCAACAAGGACGTGCTCGAGTACCTGTTCGCCGGCGACAGCCGGATGGACGAGGTGCGCGCCTTTTCCGCCGGCATCGATTACAGGAAACTCTTTCCGCTCATGGTCATGGAACAGGGGCTGCGCGAGACCCTGGACGCGTTGAAGGGGAGGGTGGAACTGGCGATATGCACCAACCGGGCGAGCTCCATGGACATCCTGCTCGCGTCGTTCGGGCTCGATGGTTATTTCAGCTGCGTGATGACGGCCGGGCGGGTCCAGAACCCCAAGCCGCACCCCGAGCCCCTCTTCAAGGTGCTGGAACATTACGGCCTCGCGCCGCACGAGGCCCTTTTCGTGGGTGACTCGGATGTCGACCGCCGCGCCGCCGAGGGGGCCGGGGTCCCCTTCGTCGCCTATCGCGGGGATCTCGACTGCGCCACCAAGATAGTTAGACACCAGGATCTGCTGTTACTGCTTTAACCCGGAGGGTTGATCTATGGAGCCTGTGCCGCAGGAAGATGCAGAGAAGCTGTTAAGCCGCGCCCTTGCCGCCTTTTCCTCCGGCGAATACCAGGCTGCCCTGGCTCAGCTGGAGCGGGCACTGAAGCTTCAGGACAACCCTTTGCTGCACTCCTACCTCGGCCTGTGCATCGCCAAGGAGCGCGGGCAGGTGAAAAAGGGGCGCGAGCTCTGCCTGGCCTCTCTCGACCTCGAACCGGAGAACCCGGCGCACTACCTGAACCTGGCCCGGGTTCACCAGGCTGCCGGCGACAAGCTGCTGGCCATCGACGTGCTCAGGAAGGGAATGTCGGTCGGCGGAAGCGATGAGATCAAGGCCCTTTTGGCCACCCTTGGCACCAGGAAGCCTCCTCCGCTTAGTTTCCTCTCCCGCGACCACATCCTGAACAAGTGGCTCGGCATCGCCCTTTCCCGCGTCGGCCTGCGCTAACCCTCCCCAAACTGAGGCGAACAAGCCGGAACCGTAGTATACTTCTCCTCATTTGCTCATCTCGAGCGTGAGGAGGTGCCAGATGACCGACCGATTCCGGCAACAAGGGGCTTTCAGCTGGTTCGAATTGACAACGGATGATCTTCCCGCGGCACAGAACTTTTACGGCAGGTTGTTCGGCTGGAGCACCGAGCGCTGGGACGGGGAAGGTGACTACACCCTGATCAAGGTTGCCGGCAAGGAGGTAGGTGGGATGGCCCCGGCCGGACCGGGACACCGCAAGCCGCCTGGCTGGGGGGTGTACGTGACGGTAACCGATGTGGACCAGACCGCCGCCATGGCCGAAGAACTGGGCGGTAAGGTGCTGGTGCCCCCCACCGACATCCCCCGGGTGGGACGTTTTTGCGTGCTTCAGGACCCTCAGGGTGCCGTCCTGACTGCGATCACCTACTGCCGCCCGTAAGGGGAGCGCTCGAAAACTGCGAAAAGGCCGCGCCCGGTCTCCCCGGTGCGCGGCCTTTTTCTTTGTTTACACGCCGTCCCGCTAGATTCCCAGAATCATCGAGAGGTCGTGCAACTCGTCCTGCGGCATCTTCTCGCTGGCCACCACCGTCTCCAGGGGGGTGGCGCAGATCTCGCCGCAGCAAAGTCCCACCATCGTCCCCTTTTCGCCGGCGATAAGTTGTTCGACCGCCGCGTGGCCGAAGCGGCTCCCGAGCAGCCGGTCGAAGACCGAGGGCGCGCCGCCGCGCTGGTAGTGTCCGAGCACTGTCACGCGGGTCTCGAAGCCGATGGCGTCCTTGATGTTGTCGGCGATGTTCTGGGCGCGGCCGGCCCCTTCGGCGAGGATGATGATGGCGTTGCTGCGCCCCTCCTCGTAGCGTTTCCTGAGCTGGTTGCAGAGGTCGGCTATGTCGCACTCCACCTCGGGGATGATGGCGTACTCGGCGCCGGTCGCTATGGCGCTCATGCTGGCGAGGTACCCCGAGTTTCTCCCCATCACCTCGATCACGAAGGCGCGGTCGTGCGAGCTGGCCGTGTCCTTGATGCAGTCGACGGCGTAGATGATGTTGTTCAAGGCGGTGTCGACGCCGAGGGCCATGTCGGTATAGGCTATGTCGTTGTCGATGCTGGCGGGGATCCCGATCACCGGCACCCCCATGCGGTGCAGGGCGAGCGCTCCATTGAGCGAGCCGTCCCCGCCGATGACGACCAGCCCCTCGATCCCCAGGTCCTGCAGGTGACGGACCGCCTTCTCCCTGCCGAGCACGGTGCGGAACTCCTCGCTTCGGGCCGACTGCAGGAACGTACCGCCGCGGTGCAGTATCCCCGCCACGTCCCTGGTGGTCATCTCCAGCAGGTCCCCTTTCAGAAGGCCCGCGTACCCTTTCCTGAAGCCGACCACCTGCACCCCGTGTCCCAGCGCCGTCCGGGTCGCGCTCCTGATCGCCGCGTTCATGCCGGAGCAATCTCCGCCGCTGGTAAGAATCCCGATCTTTTTCATGCTCTGACTCCGCTGGAAGTTGTCTTGCCGATGCCGCACCCCACCCCGGGGCGGGGCCAGCTTGAATATATCATGTGGTGCCCCGTTTTCAACAAGGCCTTAGCGCCCGGGATCGTTCGTCTTTTCCCGCTGACCGCGGATCCACTCCATGCGCTCCCTGATGCTCTTCTCGTAGCCGCTTTCCTTGGGGGTGTAGAAACGTCTGCCCGAGAGCTGCTCCGGGAGGTACCCCTGCGCCACGACGCCGTCCTGGTAGTCGTGCGGGTAGAGGTACCCCTTGCCGTACCCGAGCCCCTTCATGAGCTTGGTCGGGGCGTTCCTGATCTGCATCGGTACCGGGAGCCCCCCCGACTTCCTCACCTCGGCCAGCGCCTCGTTGATCCCCTGGTAGCTCGCGTTGGACTTGGGGGCGGTGGCGAGGTAGGTGACGGCCTGCCCCAGGATGATCCTTCCCTCGGGCATCCCCACCAGGCGGAAGGCCTCCAGCGCCGAGACCGCTATCTGCAGCCCGCGCGGGTCGGCGTTGCCCACGTCCTCTGATGCGAAGATGACCATGCGGCGCAGGATGAAGATCGGGTCCTCGCCCGCTTCCAGCATGCGCGCGAGCCAGTAGAGCGCCGCGTCCGGGTCGGAGCCCCGCATCGACTTGATGAACGCCGAGATGACGTTGTAGTGCTCCTCACCCCCCTTGTCGTAGAGCAGGGGCTTCTTCTGGGACGCCTCGCGGGCGGTCTCCAGCGAGATGTCGCCGTCCCGCGCCAGGCGCGCCGCCGTCTCCAGGGTGTTCAGCGCGATGCGCGCGTCTCCGCCGGCCTGCTCGGCCATGAAGGAGAGTGCATCCTCGGAGGCTGTGAACTCGAACTTTCCCAGACCCCGCTCCCGGTCGATGAGCGCGTTCGCCAGTATCTGCCGGATCTCCTCGTCGGCGAGCGGGTTCAATACCAGCACCTTGCAGCGCGACAGAAGCGGCGCGATCACCTCGAAGGAGGGGTTCTCCGTGGTGGCGCCGATCATGGTGAAGGTGCCGCGCTCGACGTAGGGGAGGAAGGCGTCCTGCTGGCTCTTGTTGAAGCGGTGGATCTCGTCCACGAAGAGGATGGTCCGTTTCCCCTGGTACTTCAGGGTGTCCTCGGCTTCCTTGACCACCTCGCGGATCTCCTTGATGCCGCTCATGATGGCCGAGAAGAAGATAAAGTGGCTCTTGGTGGCGCCCGCGATGATGCGGGCCAGGGTGGTCTTGCCGGAGCCCGGGGGGCCCCAGAAGATGAGGGAGGTGACCCGATCGGTTTCGATCAGGCTTCTGAGGAGCTTCCCTTCGCCCAGAAGGTGCCCCTGTCCCAGGTACTCGGAGATGGTGCGGGGCCGCATGCGTTCGGCAAGCGGCGCGAATCGTTCGTCAGTTCCGTTGAAAAGATCCAATCAATGCCTCTGCAGTTCCACGGCTCCCGGGAGGATGTCCACCGGCTTGATGCCCCAGATCTCGCGGGCGTACTGGTCGATGGTCCTGTCGCTTGAGAACTTGCCCATGCCGGCGCAATTGAGTATCGCGCGCCGCGCCCACTCCTCGGGTTTTTTGAACAGTTCGGCGACCTTCTCGTGGCAGGCGACGTAGGAGGCGTAGTCGGCCAGGAGCATGTAGTGGTCTCCGAGGTTCAAAAGCGAGTCGGTGAGCGGGGTGAACAGTTCGGGAGCCCAGGGGGAGAAGAAGCCGGAGGCGATCATGTCCAGTACCCGCTTCAGTTCCCGGTTGCCGTTGTAGTATTCCCGCGGATTGTAGCCGCGCGCACGCAGCTGCGACACCTCGGCCGCGGTCATGCCGAAGATGAAGATGTTGTCGCGACCGACCTCTTCCATGATCTCGATGTTGGCGCCGTCCAGGGTGCCGATGGTGAGGGCGCCGTTCAGGGCGAACTTCATGTTCCCGGTCCCGGAGGCCTCGGTGCCGGCGGTGGAGATCTGCTCGGAGAGGTCGGATGCGGGGAAGATCTTCTCGGCCAGCGAGACGCCGTAGTTGGCCAGGAAGACCACCTTGATCCTTCCCGCGACGTCCGGGTCGTGGTTGACCACGGCGGCCACGGCGTTGATGAGCCGGATGATCAGCTTGGCGGCGGCGTAGGCAGGTGCCGCCTTGCCCGCGAAGATGAAGGTGCGCGGCACCACCTCCGCGGCGGGGTTGTCCTTGATCCGGTTGAAGAGCGTGATGATGTGCAGGACGTTGAGCAGCTGGCGCTTGTACTCGTGCAGCCGTTTCACCTGCACGTCGAAGAGCGAGTCCGGGTCGGCGTCGAGGTCGTTGTGCTGCTTGATGTAGCGGCACAGCAACTCCTTGTTGACACGCTTGACCTGCTGCCAACGCCCGACGAACTCGGGGTCGGCCGCGATGGCGCGCAGCTTCTCCAGCTCGTAGAGGCTCCTGGTCCATCCGCCGCCGATATACTCGTCGATCAGGCCGGAGAGTGCGGGGTTGGACATCTTGAGCCAACGCCTCTGGGTGATGCCGTTGGTCTTGTTGTTGAAGCGCTCCGGGTACATCTCGTAGAAGTCGCGGAACAGCTCGTTCTTGAGGATCTTGGTATGCAGGGCGGCAACGCCGTTCACCGAGTGGCTCCCCACGATGGCCAGGTGCGCCATGCGGATCTTGCGCTCCCAGTGCTCCTCGACGATTGACATCCTGGCCGGGCGCTCGGGCTCGTCGGGGAACTTCTCCCGGATCTCCTTCAAGAAACGCTCGTTGACCTCGTAGACGATCTGCAGGTGCCTGGGCAGGATCTGCTCGAAGAACCATACCGGCCACTGTTCCAGCGCCTCGGGAAGGATGGTGTGGTTGGTGTAGGCGAAGGTCTTCCTGGTGATCTCCCAGGCGTCCTCCCAGTCGACCCCTTCCTCGTCGATGAGAACCCGCATCAGCTCGGGGATGGCGAGGGTGGGGTGGGTGTCGTTCAACTGGATGGCAACCTTTTCCGGCAATAGCCTCATGTCCTGGTGCTTCTTCTTGAAGCGGTAGATGACGTCGTGCACGGTGGCCGAGGCGAGGAAGTATTCCTGCTTGAAGCGGAGCTCCTTTCCCTCCACCACGTTGTCGGCGGGGTAGAGCACCTTGGAGATGGTCTCCGACTGCATCTTCTTTTCCACGGCGCGGATGTAGTTTCCCTCGTTGAAGAACTTGAGGTCGAACTCGCGGCTGGACTTGGCGCTCCAGAGCCTGAGCGTGTTGACGCTGTGGGTCTGGTAGCCCGGGATGGGGGTGTCGTAGGCCATGGCCATGACGTCGTCGGTGTCCACCCACTCGCGCACGAGTTTTCCGTTCTGGTCGAAGGTGGAGATGACCCGGCCGTAGAATTTCACGGTGTGCAGGTGCTCCTGCCGGTCCAGCTCCCAGGGGTTTCGGTAGCGCAGCCAGTTGTCCGGGATCTCGACCTGGGCGCCGTCCGCGATGTGCTGCCGGAAGATGCCGTACTCGTAGCGGATGCCGTAGCCGTAGGCCGGGATGGACATGGTGGCCATGGAGTCGAGGAAGCAGGCGGCGAGCCGCCCAAGGCCGCCGTTGCCAAGCCCCGCGTCCTGTTCTTCGTTGACGATCTGCTCGAAGTCGTTCCCCAAGGAGGTGATGGCGTCCTTGAAGTCCTCCCAAACCCCCAGGTTGATGAGGCTGTTGCTGAGGGTCCTTCCCATCAGGAATTCCATCGATATGTAGTAGACTCTCTTGTTATCGGAGTTGTAGTAGGCCTGCTGGGTGTCGAGCCAGCGCTCAACCAGGTGGTCGCGGACCGCATAGGCGAGGGCGTTGAACCTGTCATAGGCTGTGGCCGAGTATTTGTCCTTTCCCAGTGTGTACTCCAGGTGCTCCAGAAAGGACTTGATAATGAGCATTTGCTTGTCAAGCTCTTCGTTGATGCCGATCTGCTCTTCAGTCATGAGTCACCCTGCATCTGCACGTAGTTATTGTGGGAAAAGTCTCTGCTGGACTACTTGGGGTGCGCCAGTTTTCCGTTGGACATGATACACCAACTGTGCTAGTAAATCCTAGATTACAGTACAAGTAAAGGGCTCGTGATGAAAAAAATCGCCATTTTTGCGAAAGTGCACGATCCGCGTTGCCTGGGGGTTGCCGAAGAGCTGATCGGGTGGCTGGCTGGCCGCGGCGTGACCGCCCACGTGGAGAAGCATCTCTCCCTGAGGCTCAGGCGCACCACGCTCGCCGAGAGCGCCGAGAGCTCCGAGATCGCGCGCGATGCCGACCTCGTGGTGGTCCTTGGTGGCGACGGCACCCTCATCGCGGCCGCGCGCCTGATCGGCGAGCGCGACGTCCCCATTTTGGCGGTGAACCTCGGGAGCCTGGGCTTTCTCACCGAGATCACCCTGGACGAGCTCTACCCCTCGATGGAGCGCTGCCTGGCCGGCGACTTCGAGGTGACCGAGCGCATGATGCTCCTGGCGTGCGTCGAGCGCGCCGGCGAGGTGGTCGAACTGCACCGGGTGCTGAACGACGCGGTCATCAACAAGGGGGCCCTGGCCAGGATCATCGACATGGAGACCTCGGTGAACGGGCGCTACCTCACCACCTTCAAGGCCGACGGCCTCATCATATCGACCCCGACCGGATCGACCGGCTACTCGCTTTCCGCCAACGGCCCGATCATCCATCCCGAGCTCGAGTGCATCTCGATCACCCCCATCTGTCCGCACACGCTGACTAACCGCCCGCTGGTGGTGGACGCGGGCGCCCAGATCGCCATCAAGCTGAACTACGCCCCGGACGAGTCCGTGTTCCTGACCTTGGACGGCCAGGTCGGCATGAAGCTCCTCTCCGGCGACGTGGTGCAGATCCGGAAGGCACCCCACGTGACCCGCCTGATCCAGTCCCGCAGCAAGGACTACTTCGAGGTGCTCCGCACCAAGCTCAAGTGGGGTGAACGCTAAGTGCTCAGAGAGCTCCAGATAACCAACCTCGCCATCATCGACAAGCTGCACGTCGAGTTCAGCCCCGGGCTCAACATCCTGACCGGCGAGACCGGCGCGGGCAAGTCGATCATCATCGACGCGGTGAACCTGATCCTCGGGGGGCGCGGCAGCGCCGACCTGATCCGCTCCGGCGCCAAGGAGGCCTCGGTGGAGGCCCTTTTCGACCTCTCCGGGCGCGACTCGCTCCTCACCGCGCTCGCGGCGGCGGGGATCGACTGCGACGGCGAGCTCCTGGTGCGGCGCGTGGTTGCCCCCGGCGGCAAGAGCCGCGTCTTCATAGGCGGCGGGCTCGCCACCACCTCGCTTCTCTCCGAGATCTGCCGCAACCTGATCAACATCTACGGCCAGCACGACGCCCAGAGCCTCCTGAAGACCGAGCAGCACCTGCTCCTTCTGGACGGCTTTTCCGGTGCGCTTTCCCTGCGCGCCGAGTTCGCCGCGCGTTACGAGGAGTGCCAGGCCGCGAAGCACGAGCTGCAGGCGCTCGAGGCGGGGGAGCGCGAGGCGGCCCGCCGGCTCGACCTGCTCGCCTTCCAGAGCAACGAAATCGCCGAGGCGAAGCTCGTCCCCGGCGAGGAGGAGGAACTTGCCGAGGAGCGCGGCAGGCTCATGCACAGCGAGAAGCTGATGGCGGCCTCGCAGAGCGCTTTCGACGCACTCTACGGCGGCGACGCCCCGATCCTCGGGAACCTCTCCGGAATCATCGCCGGGGTCGCCGACGCCGGTCGCATCGATGCCGCCCTCGTCCCGGTGAGCGATGCGCTCGAGACGGCCTACGCCCAGCTCGAAGACGCCTCCCTTACCCTGCGCGACTACGCCGCCCGGGTCGAGTCGGACCCGGCCCGCCTCGAGGAGCTCGACGACCGGCTCGATGCCATCAGCCGCCTCAAGAAGAAGTACGGCGCGAGCATCGAGGAGATCCTCGAGTACCAGCGCCAGGTGGACCAGGAGCTGTCGGTGCTCTCAAACCTCGAAGGGACCCGCGGCGAGCTGCAGGCGCGGATCTCGCTCCTTCAGCAGGAAATGGCGGCTCTCGGTGCGAAGCTCACCAATGCGCGTGAGGAAGGGGCCTCGAAGCTCAAGGCGGGGATGGAGCGCGAGCTCGCCGAACTCGCCATGAAGCACGCCGTCTTCGAGACCGCCTTCGAGAAGGGCGCCGAGGCGAAAAGCTACGGCTTCGAGCGCGCCGAGTTCCTCTTCTCCCCGAACCCCGGCGAGCCCCCGAAACCGCTGGCGAAGATCGCCTCCGGTGGCGAGCTTTCCCGGCTCATGCTGGCGCTTAAGCAGCTCCACCCCGACTCCGAGGTCCCCACTCTCATCTTCGACGAGGTGGACACCGGCATCGGTGGGGCGACCTCGGCCCTGGTTGGGGAGAAACTGAAGCGCGTGGCCCGCGAACAGCAGGTGCTGGCCATCACCCACCTGCCGCAGGTGGCCGCCTTTGCCGACCGGCACTTGAAGGTCGAGAAGAGGGTGGCCGACGGACGTACCGCCACCGGCGTGGACCTCCTGGAAGGGGAGGAGCGGGTGGCCGAGGTGGCGCGCATGCTTTCCGGCGCGCGCGTCACGGAAAAGACCCTGGAACATGCCAGGGAGTTGATTCAGGAGGCAGTGAGATGATCAGAAAGGCCAGGATTGGCGACGTAAAAGAGATTCAGAAACTTTTGACCAACTTCGCGAGCCGCGGCGAGATGCTCTCCCGCTCGCTTTCAGAGCTGTACGAGGCGTTGCGCGACTTCTACGTGTTCGAGGAGGACGGGCAGCTGCTCGGCACCTCGGCGCTGCACATCGTCTGGGACGACCTGGCCGAGGTCCGTTCCGTGGCGGTGGCTGAGAGCGCCGGCCGGCGCGGCATCGGCAGCCAGGTGGTCGGGGCCTGCATCGAGGAGGCCCGCGCCCTGGGGCTTAAGAAGCTCTTCTGCCTCACCTACAAGCCCGACTTCTTCGCCAAGTTCGGCTTCAAGGTGGCCGACAAGTCCGAGTTGCCGCACAAGGTCTGGGGTGACTGCATCAAGTGCGTCAAGTTCCCCGACTGCGACGAGATCGCGATGATCCTCGAGCTGTAACCGCAGGGCCAGGAGGAGGGACAGCGCCTAAGACCTGTAGGGGCGAATAATCATTCGCCCCGCCTCATCGCACCTCAACGCCGCTCGCCATTTGCACCGGCCGGGCACCGGCGGCTGGGCTGGTGCCTGTCTCCCCCTACAACGACTCATCGCCCTGGTTCATCGCACCGCAGCCTCGACCGCCATCGGCATCGGCCTGGGTGCCGACGCTGAAACAAACGATTATCTGCCCTACAGCACCCACCGGACAGAAGCTGCTATGAGCGGGCTGCCTGTCAAAATCTTCCGAGGCAAAAATGGAAATGGAACTGGCACAACACGCAGATGCGGTGGAGCGCCTGCTCAAGGGGCGGCAGATCGACGGCTACGAGATCGCCGTCTCCGGTTCGCGGGATGTCGTCATCGAGGTGAAGAAGGGGAAGGTGGATGCCTTCCGTGTGGCGGAGCCCTTCGGGGTCTCCCTGCGGCTCCTGGTCGGCCGGGGGATGGGGTTCTCCTACTCCACCGCGCTGGACGACGGCTCGCTCTCCCGCATGGTGGAAGGGGCGCTGGTGGCGGCCCGGGTGCAGAGCCCGGACGAGTTCCACACCTTTCCCGAGGCGAGCCCCTCCTACCCCGACACCCCCTGGCTCTTCGACCCTGCTCTTCCCGCCGTTGACGAGTCGCTCAAGGTCGCCCGCATCCTGGAACTGGAACGCCTGGTGCTCGACGTCGACCCGCGGGTGAAGCGGGTGCGCAAATGCAGTTACAGCGAATCGGTCTACCACTCCCTGACCCGCAATTCCCTCGGGCTCGATGCCGCCTACAGCGGCACCTACAACAGCTGCAGCGTTTCCGCCGTGGCGGAGTCCGACGGCGACGCCCAGACCGGCTGGGACTACGCCTTCTCCCCCTCCTTCGAGGGAATAGACCTGGGCGCGGTGGCCCGGGGGGCGGGGCGCAAGGCGACCGGGCTCCTGGGGGCGCGCACCCTTCCCACTATGCGCTGCCAGGCGGTACTGGACAACCGCGTCGCCGCCGACCTCGTCGACGTGCTCTCCGGTTCCTTCCTCGCCGAAAACGTGCACAAGGGGAAGTCGCTGCTGACCGGCAGGGTAGGGGAGCGGCTCTTCTCTGAACGCGTCTCCGTACGCGATAACGGCCTTCTTCCCTGCGGCATGGGGAGCGCCCCCTGCGACGGCGAAGGGGTAGCGCAGCAGGACACCCCGCTGGTGGTGAGGGGCGTGCTGCAGGGGTACCTGTACGACAGCTACTGGGGTGGGCGCCTGGGGGCGCGCTCAACCGGCAACGCCGTGCGCGGCGGCATCAAGAGCCCTCCCCGGGTCGGGGCGCACAACCTCCATGTCGAGCCGGGCGGGGCCGACCTCGCGACGCTGCTGGCCGGGGTGCGTAAGGGGGTCTTCATAACCGAGGTGATGGGGATGCATACGGCTAACCCGATCTCCGGTGACTTCTCGGTCGGCGCCGCGGGCTTTTACGTGGAGGATGGAGAGATCAGGTACCCGGTCAAGGGGCTGGCCCTGGCGGGAAACCTGCTGGAGTTGTTTGGAAGGGTGGACCTGGTAGGGAACGACCTGCGTTTCTTCGGCTCGACCGGGTCGCCTTCGCTGAGGATTGCCGAACTCGACGTCAGCGGCACCTAGGACCGCCCCGGGTGGGTGCGGTCCTGGCCTTTGCCTGTCTCGTCTTCTTAGGGCTCCGCGTGCAGGATCTCGATCAGCCTGCGCACGAACGGGCTCACCACCGCGTAGTGCACCTCGACCCCATCGCGGGTCCCCTCGATGATCCCCTTGTTCTTCAAAAGTGCCAGGTGTTGCGACACGGTCGCCTGGGGGAGCCCCAGGCATTCCCAGATGTGCTTCACGTTGCACTCCTGGGTGCAAAGCCCTGCCACTATCTTCAGGCGGATCGGGTGCCCGAGCACCTTTAGCATTTCCGCTTCTTTTCCGTAATCTTTGGTCTTGTCAAATGCCAACGTAGTATCCTCCGGTTTGGGCTAAAGATAATCTATATATGCTAATAGCAATTGTCAACTGAATTACTTTGCTTCGCTGAGGAAGATTTCCTCGCTGAAGTGGCAGGCCGCCCGTTGCCCCGGCACTTTTCCCTGCAGTTCCGGCCTCTTCTCGCTGCAGACCGGCCGCGCGTAGGGGCAGCGCGGATGGAAGGGGCAGCCGCTGGGGGGCGCAACGGGCGAGGGGAGCTCACCCTTCGCGATCACGTGCCTGGTCCTCTTCTTCGGGTCGATGCTCGGTATCGCGGAGAGGAGCGCCTCCGTGTAGGGGTGCAGGGGGCGGCTCAGCACCTGGTCGCGGCTGCCGGTCTCGACGATCCTCCCCAGGTACATGATCGCCACCCGGTCGCTCAGGTGCCGGAGCACAGAGAGGTCGTGGGTGATGAACAAAAAAGAGAGCCCCAGATCCTTTTTCACCTCCTGCAGCAGGTTGATGATCTGGGCCTGAATGGAGAGGTCCAGGGCCGAGACCGGCTCGTCGGCGATGATCAGCTTCGGTGAGACGGCCAGCGCGCGCGCGATGCCGATCCGCTGGCGCTGTCCGCCGGAGAACTCGTGCGGGAAGCGCATCATGTGCTCGGGGGAGAGTCCGACCCGCCTGAGCAGTTCCGCCACCCGTTCCCGCCGTTCCGCGGCGCTGCCGATGCGGTGGATCTCCAGGGGCTCCCCCAGGATCTCCGCGACCCGCATGCGCGGGTTCAGCGAGGAGAACGGGTCCTGGAACACCATCTGCACCTCTTTGCGGTACTGGGCCAGCTCGGCCCTGCTCATCTGCGCCAGCTCCCGCCCGGCATAGCGGATGTTCCCCGAGGTGGGAGGGGTGAGCCCGGTCAACAGCCTCGCTACGGTCGACTTGCCGCAACCCGACTCGCCCGCGAGCCCCAGCGTCTCTCCCGGGTAGAGCTCGAGGTCGACCCCTGCCACGGCGGTGAGTATCCGCTTCTCCGCGAACATCCCCCCCCTTACGGGATACTGCTTCACCAGGTTTTCTGCGGTCAGAAGCGGCGTCATGATACCTTCCGGCAGCGCACGAGGTGTCCCGGCGCCGCCTCCCTCATCTCGATGGTTTCCCTGGCGCATCCCTCGTCGCCGATCGGGCAGCGCTCCTTGAAGGGGCAGCCGGTCAGGTCGCCACGCAGATCCGGCACCCCCCCGGCGAAGGTGGCGAGCTTTTCGCCCGGCGTGCCGAATTCGGGGAGCGAGGCGAGGAGCCCCTTGGTATAGGGGTGCAGCGGGTTGGCGAAGAGCTCGGCGGTGGGCGCGCTCTCCACGATCTCGCCGGCGTACATGATGGCGGTCCGGTGGGCGCGTTCGGCCACGATGCCGAGGTTATGGGTGATCAGGATCAGCCCCATGCGGTTCTGCTCCATGAGCCGGTCCAAAAGCTCGAGTATCTGCGCCTGGATGGTCACGTCCAGCGCCGTGGTCGGCTCGTCGGCGATGACCAGTTCCGGCGCACAGGCGAGCGCCATGGCGATCATGACGCGCTGGCGCATGCCGCCGGAGAGCTGGTGCGGGTAGTCCCGGACCCGGTCCACGGCGGCGGGGATGCCGACCTGGGTCAAGAGCTCGACCGCCTCGCGTTCGGCCGCCTGTACCGAGAGGGCGCGGTGGATCCTGAGTCCCTCGGCGACTTGGAAGCCGACGGTGAAGACCGGGTTCAGCGAGGTCATCGGGTCCTGGAACACCATGGCGATCCGGTTTCCACGGATCTGGCGCATGCGCTCCTCGGAGAGAGCCAGCAGATCCTCCCCCTTGAAGCGGATGGAGCCGGATACGATGCGGCCCGGCGGGGGGACCAGCCTGAGCACGGATGCCGCGGTGATGCTCTTGCCGCAGCCGGACTCGCCCACCAGGGCAAGCGTCTCGCCGGCGTCGACGCTGAGGTCAACGCCGCGCACGGCCTTGAGCACGCCGCCTTTCAAGCGGAATTCGGTGCGCAGTCCTGTGATTTCTAGAAGTGCCGGCACGAGGGCTCCCGGTGCCCGCTGGGGGCACAAAAACGGCGCGGACTGGCTCTGCCGGCCGCGCTGCAAAGGTTTATCTTATACCATTATTTGAATTACTGGGCAACGCAGGAGTGAGGTGCGCTGCCGGCCTTGGGCGGGGCGGGTACCACGTGCAGACCTGGGTACTCCTCGCGCTGCGGCAGGAAATTGGGCGTTTTCAGGAGCTTGATGAAGATGGGCACCAGTTCCGGGTCGAACTGGGTGCCGGCGTTTTCGGCCAGCTCCTGGATGGCCACCTCGAGCTTCAGCGCCTTGCGGTAGGGGCGGTCCGAGGTCATGGCGTCGAAGCTGTCGGCTATGGCCAGGATGCGGGATTCCAGGAGGAGCTCCTGGCCGGTCAGGCGGTTCGGGTACCCCTTGCCGTCGTAGCGTTCGTGGTGCTGGCCGATGCACAGCCGCACGTCGTGCAGGAATTCGATAGGCTCCAGGATTGTCATCCCGATGGTGGGGTGCTGCTGCAGCTCGGCCACGTCGTCCCTGGTCAGGGAATCTTCCTTGTGCAGCAGGGAGAGATCGATGCCGATCTTGCCGATGTCGTGCAGGATGGCGGCGCGCTCGATCACCTTGAGGCGGTTGGCGGGGAGCTCGAGCTTTCTGGCCAGGGCCAGGGAAAAACGGGTGACCCGCTCGGAGTGGCCGCGGGTATAGCTGTCGGACGCCTCGATGGCCGAGACCAGCGCCTGGATGGTGTTCAGGTAGGTCTTTTGCTGCTCGTCGTAGAGCATGGCGTTCTTGATGGCGATGGAGGCCTGGGCCGCGATGGTGGAGAGGAGCTCAAGCTCCTCGTGGTTGTAGACGGTGTTGTTCTGCTTGTTGACCACGGTCAGGGTGCCGATGATCTCGTCCTTCACCATGAGCGGGGCGCAGATCAGGGTCTTTCTCTCGAAGCCGAGCGGGCTCAGCCGGTCGAACTCGGGGGTGAGGGAGATGTCGGTGATGAGAAGCGGCTTGCTGTTCTGGATCACCCAGCTGGAGACGCTGGAGGGCTTCATGGGGACGCGCAGGTACTGCGGGTTGGGGTCGCGGTAGCCGACCAGGTTGGTGATGCGCAGCTCGCCGTGCTCGGCGTCGTACAGGACCACGTAGCCGACCTGGGCCTGCAGCGTGTCCATGGTCGTCTTCACCACCAGCCGGTACAGGTCCTCCACCTCGATGGTGGAGTTGATGGCCAGCCCAAGGCGGTACAGGGTGGAGAGCTTCGCCACCGCCTTTTCCAGGTTTGTGTTCTTGTCCTCCAGTTCTCCGGCCAGATCGGCGATCTTGTAGTTCGCCTCCTCGATCTCCTCGATACGTTCTTCCAGGGTCACGTTCAGGTTCTCGATCTCCCGGATCTGCTCCTCGAGCCGGCCGTTCATCAGGTGGGTCTCGCGGTGGTGTGCGAGCTTTTCCTGGGCCCGGGTCAGCTCCCTTTCGTGTTTCACTGCCGATTCCATGAGGTTGGCGATGGTGCCGACCATGTGGTTGAAACTGTTGCCGAGCGAGTGCATTTCCCGGCTGGAGGTGAGGCTGATTTCCTTGCTGAAGTCTCCCTGCTCCACCTGCTCCATGTAGCGCATCAGTTTGCGGATGGGGCGCTCGACGTAGATGACCAGGAAGGTGAAGATGGTGGCCACGGTGAGCAGCACCAGGATGATGGCGGAGGCGATGGCGATCTCGCGTTCACGGGAGATGAAGCCGTTCATGTAGCCCAGGGAGAGCTTGATCTCGAGAAGCCCCAGGGTTTCCTTGCTGGCGGGATGGCACTTGTAGCATTGCGGCGCGTTGAAAATGCGGGCGTAGGAGAGGAAGACCCCCTCTTCGGGGAGCAGGGACAGGTTGCGGGTGGGCAGCTTCGGGCGGCCCATTTCGGGGACCTTGCTGCCGATCTCCTCGCGGTCCGCCGAGTTGAGGATTTTCCCTTCGGCGTCCACGATCCTTATGGACTTGACGAACTCCCTGGATTTGATCCTCGCGAAGATGCCGGCCACCTCGTCGGAGCGGCCGGAGAGCATGGCATTGGCGACCGAACTCTTTATGGTCTCGATCAGGACCGAGGTGTTCCGGTTGGCGATTTCGTGCAGCATTTCCTTCTGCTGCCGGTAGTTTTGGTACGCCACAGTAGAGATGACTACGACCAGAATCGCGGTGACCAGGGTGAGGATCTTGATTTTAAGGGAATTGCACATTACCGGTCCGTACTGTGGCGCAGATCACGCTATATGGCTATGTCCTACAGCCATATAGCCTTTTTTTGCACTTCTGGCAACAGTTATTTAGGTATATAGAGCTCCGCGCCGTTGCCTTCAAACCGACTGAGATCGACGTCTTAGCTTCACTGCGCGCGAACGCCCCCTTGGGGTGCCGCGTGCCGGGATCCATATTTAATGAGAAACAAAGCAAATCGCTTGCCAATTAATTAGGCTGAAACCGCTCTGATTAGAGCGACAAAATTATTGACTTTGCGGGCGGTTCCATGGTTTATATCTAGGGCTTTTACGGGACGGTTAAACCCATGTGTATACGGAATTGATGAGCTGCTTCAGGACGTTGATCATATTAATCATCTGCCTCGCCGCCGGGGGTAGTGCCGCGGCGATGCGACCGGAGATGGTGCGGGTGGCCCTGTTCAAGGGGGCCGAGACCCTCAGGATCGACGGCGACGGCGTGCTCCTGACCGACGGCCGCGGCGAACCGCTCAGGGTGGAGATGCCGCTCGAGGTGCGCCGCTCGGGGAGCGGGCTCAGCGTGAACGGCAGGGCCGTGAACCGCCTGGTCGCCTCGGCGTTTTCGCGCATCACGATCAACGGCAAGGGATACCGGGCCCTGATCGAGGTCTCGGCCGCCGACAAGGGGCTCCTTGTGGTGAACGAGCTTCCGCTCGAGGAGTACCTGGTCGGGCTCATCAACTGCGAGATCAGTTCCGCATGGCCCATCGAGGCCATCAAGGCGCAGGCCGTCATCGCCCGCTCCTACGCGGTGTACCAGATGCAGGCCCGCCGCGGCGCGAGCTACCAGCTCGAGTCCAGCGTGATGGACCAGGTGTACGAGGGGGCCGACGTAGAGGACAGCCGGGCCGCCTACGGCGTGCGTGAGACCGCCGGAGAGGTGCTCAGCTACAACGGCAAGACCATCCAGGCCTTCTACCATTCCAACTGCGGCGGCCATACCGAGTCCTCCAAGAACGTCTGGGGGCTCTCAATCCCGTACCTCCAAGGCGTCTCCTGCCGCTACTGCGGCGACTCCAACCCTATCCGGTGGGAATTGAACCTCCCCCTCAAGAAGGTGGAGAGCTCGCTCAAGGGCGCCGGCTTCCAGGTGGCGGGGCTCAGGGAGCTGCGCGTGCGCGGCAGGAACCAAAGCGGCAGGGTGCAGGACGTGGTCGCCGAATGCTCCAGGGGGAGCGTGGTCATCCCGGCGGTGGCGTTCAGGAAGGCCCTCGGCTACGGCAGCGTGAAGAGCACCAACTTCGAGCTGCGCGGCAGCCGCGACGAGGTGCAGATGATCGGCACCGGTTCCGGTCACGGCGTCGGCCTGTGCCAGTGGGGCGCCAAGGGGCGCGCCAACGAAGGGTTCGATTACCGCGAGATCCTCACTTACTACTATCCGGGCGTGAAGCTCTCCGGCGGGTACGGTCGATAGCATGCGCCTTTCAGATTTCGATTACGAGCTTCCGCCGGAGCTGATCGCTCAGCACCCGGCCAGCCGCAGGGACGCCTCGAGGCTCTTGACCCTGGACCGCGCCACCGGCTCGGTCGGGGAGAGCACTGTGGCCGCCATCGCGGCGCAGTTTCGCCCGGGCGACCTCCTGGTTCTCAACGACACCCGGGTCATCCCGGCCCGGCTGAAGGGGCACAAGGAAACAGGCGGCGCCGTCGAGGTGTTCCTGGTGCGCCGCGTCCCCGGCGCAGATGAGGTCTGGAGCTGTCTGATCAAGGCCTCCAAGACTCCCGGCGCCGGCACCCGCATCATGCTCCCCGCCGCGGTCACGGCGACGGTGCTCACCCGCGAGGAAGGGGAGTGGCGGGTCCGCTTCGAGGGGAGCGATGACTTCATGGGGTGGCTGGAACAGGCGGGGAGCATGCCGCTGCCCCCCTACATCAAGCGCGCACCCGAAGGGGAGGACCTCGAGCGCTACCAGACCGTGTTCGCGCGCGAGAAGGGGGCCGTGGCCGCCCCGACCGCCGGGTTGCATTTCACCCCGGAGATCCTGGCTGAGATCCGGGGTCGCGGCGTGGAGATCGCGCCGCTCACCCTGCACGTTGGGCTCGGGACGTTCATGCCGGTCCGGGTCGAGGACCTTTCCCAGCACACCATGCACCGGGAGCTGTACCGGATCCCGCACCAGACCGCGCAGGCCATCCGGCGCACCAAGGAGGCGGGGGGGAGGGTGATCGCTCTCGGGACCACCTCGATGCGGGCCCTGGAGCACGCCGCAGCCTCGGGCGAGCTGGAGGCCGGGGAGCGCGAGGCGGACATCTTCATCCTCCCCGGGTACCGGTTCCGGGTGGTCGATGCGCTTATAACGAATTTTCATCTCCCCAAATCGACACTATTTATGTTAGTGTGCGCTTTCGCCGGAAAAGAGATCATGCTGGACGCCTACCGCGAGGCGGTGAAACGGCGCTTCCGGTTCTTCAGCTACGGCGACGCGATGTTCATCGCCTGATGGCCGAGGCGGCAGGGAAGGGCGGGGGCGAATGATTATTCGCCCCTACGGTGGACGTTGCAGGGGCGAATAAATACTCGACAGCTTTTGAAATCCATTTACGGGAACAGTTATTGTCAGCTATATCGTTTGAACTGATCAAGAAGGACCCGGGCTGCGCGGCCCGTCTAGGCTCTCTGACAACCACGCACGGCAAGATCGAAACCCCGATATTCATGCCGGTCGGCACCCAGGCGACGGTCAAGGCGATGACCCCCGAGGAACTTGTCGAGGTGGGGGCGCAGATCATCCTCGCCAACACCTACCACCTCTACCTGCGTCCCGGGCACGAACTGATCGGGCGGATGGGAGGGTTGCACCGCTTCATGCACTGGGACCGCCCCATGCTGACCGATTCGGGCGGGTTCCAGGTCTTCTCGCTGGGGGAGTTGAGGAAGATCTCCGAGGAAGGGGTCAAGTTCCGCTCCCATATCGACGGCTCCCCGCACTTCATCTCCCCCGAGGTTTCCATCGCGATCCAGGAGTCGCTTGGCGCCGACATCGCGATGTGCTTCGACGAATGTCCCCCGTACCCCGCCGAGCGCTCCTACGTGCAAAAGTCGCTGGAGTTGACCACGCGCTGGGCACGGCGCTGCAAGGAGGCGCATCACCGTCCCGACCAGGCGCTCTTCGGCATCGTGCAGGGGGGGATGCACCCGGATCTGCGGCGGGTGAGCGCCGAGCAGATCATCGACATCGGCTTCGATGGCTATGCCCTCGGCGGGCTGTCGGTGGGCGAGGAAAAGGAAGTGATGCACGGCATGATGCAGGAGTGCAGCGACATCCTTCCCGAGCAGGCGCCCCGCTACATCATGGGCATCGGCGCCCCCGAGGACCTGGTCGAGGCGGTCTACAACGGCTTCGACATGTTCGATTGCGTCATGCCCACCAGGAACGCCAGAAACGGCGCCCTGTTCACCAGTTTCGGCAGAATCAACATCAAGGCGGCCATCTACGCTGAGGACCATGGTCCCATCGATCCGGCCTGCGACTGCTACGTCTGCCGCAACTACACCAGGGCGTATCTCAGGCACCTGTACCGCAGCCAGGAGATCCTGGCCTCGCGGCTTAACAGCTGGCACAACCTGCACTTCTTCCTGAACCTCATGAAACGGGTGCGGGAGGCCATCGCAGCGGGTGAGTTCGTCAAGTTCAGACAGGAATTCTACGCGGCAAGAACGGGGCGTTAGCGCCGCGCGCTTGAAGTTTTACCGAAGTTTTGATTGTCAATAAAGGGATGGAAATACAACCCAGGAGGTAACTAAATGTTAGGTTTGGCGTTTGCAATGGCTGCTCCCGCGCAGGGCGGCGCGCCGGCGGGCGGAGGGATGATGGCACAGTTCCAGGGGCTTATCCCCCTGGTGTTCATGTTCGCCATCTTCTACTTCCTGCTCATCAGGCCGCAGCAGAAAAAGGCCAAGGAGCACAGGGCGCTTCTGGAGGCGCTCAAGAAAGGCGATCAGGTCGTCACCGCCGGCGGCATGCACGGCAAGGTGACCGCACTGGACGACCAGGTGGTCACCCTGGAGATCGCTCCCGGCGTCAACGTCAGGATCAACAAAGGGTACATTGCGTCTGTAAAGCAGGACTAGTGCATTGATCGATTTTTTCCGAAAGGAGCTTTTCCCATGAAGGGTTATACCTGGCGCATTTCTCTTATCTTCATTTTCATCATCGCCTCGTGCGTCTACCTGACGCCGACTTTGGTCGACACGCTCCCCAAGTGGTGGAGCGGCCTGCTTCCCAAGGACAAGATCCACCTGGGTCTGGACCTGCAGGGGGGCACCCACCTGGTCATGGAGGTTGAGACCCAGAAGGCCGTGGAAGGGTCCCTGGACCTGATCGCCACCGACCTCGAGGACTCCCTTACCGCGCAGAACGTCCGCTTCAAGAAGGTTGCGCGCCTGGGCGGCGACAAGGTGCAGCTCACCCTGTACGACCGCGGCTCCGCCGACAAGGTGCAGGCCCTCATCAAGAAGAAGTACCCCGACCTTGAGACCCTGCCGGTCTTCGACGAGGGCGGTTTCGTCAACATGCAGCTGCGCATCAACGAGAAAGAGGCCCAGGTCAGGAAGGACCGTGCCGTGGCCCAGGCCCTGGAGACCATCCGCAACAGGATTGACCAGTTCGGCGTTTCCGAGCCGGTGATCCAGCGTGAAGGGCTCAACAACATCGTCGTCCAGCTCCCCGGCATCAAGGATCCCAAGCGCGCCATCGAGCTGATCGGCAAGACCGCGCGCCTCGAATTCAAGCTCGTCGACGAGAGCGTGAACGCGGCCACCGCGACCGCCGGCTCGCTCCCCGAGGACGACGAGCTCCTCTTCGAGAAGAGGACCGATCCCCAGACCGGTGCCGTCTCCGAGACCCCGCTGGTCGTGAAGAAGAAGGCGATGATCACCGGCGAGCTTCTGACCGACGCCCAGATCAGGATCGACTCCCAGTACAACCAGCCCTACGTGGCCATCGAGTTCAACTCCACCGGCGCCCGCCTGTTCGACCAGGTCACCGCAGCCAACGTGGGCAAGCGCTTCGCCATCGTGCTGGACAGCAACATCTACTCCGCGCCGGTGATCCGCGAGAGGATCTCCGGCGGCAGCGCCCAGATCTCCGGTTCCTTCACCGAGAAGGAGGCCGCCGACCTCGCCATCGTGTTGCGCGCAGGTTCGCTCCCGGCTCCTGTCAAGATCCTGCAGAACGTCACCGTCGGTCCTTCCCTGGGTAGGGATTCCATCCACAAGGGGCTCATGGCCGGCCTCATCGGCGTGGTGCTGGTCGTCTCCTTCATGGCGATGTACTACAAGCTCTCCGGCATGGTGGCAAACCTCGGCATGGTGCTCAACATCCTGTTCCTGATGGGGGCTCTTTCCGCGCTGGGCGCGACCCTTACCCTGCCGGGCATCGCCGCTATCGTCCTGCTGGTCGGTATGTCGGTCGACTCCAACGTCCTCATCTTCGAGAGGATCAGGGAGGAGCTGCGCCTGGGCAAGACGCCGCACGCCGCGCTCGATGCCGGCTACGACAAGGCGTTTCTCACCATCATGGACTCGCACGTCACCGCTTTGATCACCGCGGCGGTGCTGTTCCAGTTCGGCACCGGCCCGGTCAAGGGCTTCGCCGTCTCTCTCAGCCTCGGTATCATCATCAACCTGTTCACGTCGCTCGTCGCCACCAAGGTGCTCTTTGACGCCTTCCTTGAGCGCGTTCACGTGAAGCGACTCAGCGTATAAGGGGGGAGACCAATGGAACTGCTCAAGAAGACCAACATAGATTTCATCGGGATGAGGAAGTTCTCCTTCCTCGCTTCCGGCCTCATGGCCATCATCGGCCTCATCGGGATCATCGCCATCGCCCGCGGCACCGCCAACATGGGGATCGACTTCTCCGGCGGCACCGAGATGCAGATCAAGTTCGCCCAGCCGGCGACCACCCAGTCCATCCGCGACGCCCTCGCCAAGTCCGGCGTCAAGGAAGTGGAACTGCAGGAGATCACCGGCGGCAACCAGGTGCTCGTCAAGATGCACAAGTCGACCGGCAAGTCCGCCGACCAGGTTGCCGACGCGCTTAAAGCCGGGATCCCCGGCAACACCTTCACCGTGGAAAGCTCCACCGAGATCGGCCCCTCCATCGGCGAGAAGCTGAAGCAGGACACCCTGGTGGCCGTGGCGCTCTCCATGCTGGGGATCATCCTCTACATCGCCTGGCGTTTCGACTTCAAGTTCGGCGTGGGCGCGGTTGTGGCCACCATGCACGACGTTCTCGCCATGATTGCCGTCTTCTACGTGATGCACAGGGAGGTCAACATCCTGTTCATCACCGCGGTCCTCACCATCGCCGGCTACTCGCTCACCGACACCGTCGTCGTCTTCGACCGTATCCGCGAGAACATGCACAAAAGCCTCAAGGATCCGATGATCACCATCTTCAACAGGAGCATCAACGAGACCCTGTCCCGTACCATCATCACCTCGGTGACCACCTTCCTTGCCGCAGTCTCCCTCTTCCTCTTCGGCGGCGAGGTCATCCACGACTTCGCTTTCGCCCTGGTCGTGGGGGTCGTGGTGGCCACCTACTCATCCATCTTCGTGGCGAGCCCGATCGTGGCGCTTTGGGAAAAGCACGCCGTCGAGGCCAAGGCCGAGGCCGCTTAAGGAGGTTCCGTGAGCAAGGAGAACGTACTTACCATCGTGGTAGCGCTGATCGTTGGTCTCCTGGGAGGCTACCTGATCTTCAACATCGCCGGCCAGAACAAGGAACCCCAGGTCGCCATGTCGGTGCCGCAGGGGGCAGGTTCGCCGACCGACTACCAGCGGCGCATCGTGGAGGCCGAGAAGATCGTGGCGCAGGACCCCAAGAACCTGCAGGCCTGGATCCAGCTCGGCAACGATTACTTCGACACCGACCAGGCCCAGAAGGCTGTCAACGCCTACAGCAAGGCCCTGGAGCTCGACCCGAACAACCTGAACGTGATGACCGACCAGGGGATCATGTACCGGAAGATCGGCTGGTACGACAAGGCGATAGCCAACTTCGAGAAGGCGCAGTCGATCGACCCCAAGCACCTGCAAAGCCTCTACAACCTCGGTGTCGTCTATCTGCAGGACCTGAAACAGCCGGAAAAGGCCAAGGAGATCTGGACCAAGTACCTGCAGTTCGATTCGACCAGTCCCACGGCTCAGCAGATCAAGAACGATATGGCGGGGCTGAACCAGATGCCGACATCGTTCAAGAAGTAGAGAGATATAAAGACAAAGAAAAAAAACCCGCTTCCGGCGGGTTTTTTTTTGTCGCCGTCGCGGCACATTAGATTCGCGGGGTGCTGCTCCTTATGCTATGATTGCACCCTGATTTTTCGGATTTGGAGGGGGGATGAAACCAGTTACACACCGAAGCTGGCGGGGCAGGGAGGCCGACGCCGACACGGTAGCCGGGCTGACCCGTTCCGGGGTCGCCCCGCTTCTGGCGCGCCTTTTGGCCCACCGCGGGGTCTGCACCCCCGACGACGCCGATGCCTACCTCAACCCGGTGCTTTCCCGTTTGCACGACCCCATGGCCCTGGCCGGGATGGATCAGGCCGTGGCGCGTCTGGCTAGGGCACACAAAGCCGGCGAGCGTGTCTGCGTGCACGGCGATTACGACGTGGACGGCGTCACCTCCTGCGCGCTCCTGCTGAGCTTCTTCCGTAAGATCGGCCTCGACTGCTGCCACTACATACCCAAGCGCCTTACCGAGGGGTACGGGCTCTCCGAGCAGGGGGTTGCCGCGGCGGCCCGTGCCGGCGCGACCGTACTGGTCACCGTCGACTGCGGCATCACGGCCGTCAACGAGGCACGACTTTGCCGGGAGGCGGGGCTCGACCTCATCGTCACCGACCACCACGCGCCGGGGGAGGTGCTCCCGGACGCCTGCGCCGTCGTCAATCCGCTGCAGCCCGGGTGCCGCTTCCCCTTCAAATCGCTTGCGGGCGTCGGGGTCGCCTTTCACCTGGTGGTGGCGCTGCGCGCCCGACTGCGCGCCGACGGCCACTTCGCGGGGGGCGGCGAGCCGGACCTCAAGGAGTATCTCGACCTGGTCGCCCTGGGCACCATCGCCGACGTGGTCCCCCTTTTGGGCATCAACCGGGTGCTGGTCAGCTACGGGCTAAAGCAGCTCTGTACCGGCGACCGCATCGGCATCGAGGCCCTCAAGGAGGTGGCCGGGATCACGGGGGAGGTCGGCTGCGGTGCGGTGGGTTTCCGTCTCGCCCCGCGCATCAACGCGGCGGGCAGGCTCGAGGACGCCTCCCTGGGGCTCGAGCTTTTGCTCTGCGGGGATCTTCAGCGCGCCCGGGACATCGCTAAAGAGCTGGACGAGGCCAACGTCGAACGCCAGGCCCTGGAGCGGGCCACCTTCGAGGAGGCGCGCTCCATGCTGGAGCAGGGGGCCTGCAGCGGCAGAAAGAGCATCGTGCTCGGCTCCGAGCTCTGGCATCCAGGCGTGATCGGCATCGTCGCCTCGCGCATCGTCGAACTCTTCCACCGACCGGTGATCCTGTTCGCTTTCGACGGGGAGACCGGGAGGGGGTCCGGGCGCAGCATCTCGCGCTTCCACCTGTTGGACGCCATCAAGGAGTGCGCCGATCACCTCCTGCGCTTCGGCGGGCACAGCCATGCGGCCGGCCTTTCCATCGCGCAGGAAGAGTTGGAGCGTTTCGCGCTGCGCTTCGACGAGGCGGCCCAGGAGGTGCTCGACGCCGAGGCGCTCACCCCCACGCTCTCCTTCGACCTCGAGCTCGGCTCCGGCGACATCACGGCCGACCTGGTGCGGCAACTGGAGCAGATGAAGCCTTTCGGCATGGGGAATCCCGAACCACTCTTCGTGCTCAAGGGGGCACAGGTGCTGGAGAGCCGGGTGCTCAAGGGGGGACACCTGAAGCTTAGGGTAGGGGAGGGTGGCAAGAGCTTCGACGCGATCGGATTCGGCCTCGCAGAGGCGGGGGTGCCGCAGGGGAGGGTAGACATCCTGTTCTCCCCAGCCATCAACGTCTGGAACGGCAGGAGCTCGTTGCAGCTCACCGTGAAGGACCTGCGCGCGGAGGGGACGTGCTGAGGAGTGACCGCTTCAACAAGGCCGACCGGGTCATCCGGATCGGCTTCTGGGCCAACGCCTTGCTGATGGTCGTAAAGCTCGCCGCCGGTCATTTCGGACATTCGGAGGCGGTCTTCGCCGACGGCGTGGAAAGCGCCTGCGACTTCATCGCCATCGGCATGACCCTGATCGCCCTGAAGGTCGGGCGCAAGCCCTACGACTCGGACCACCCCTACGGACACGGCAAGGTCGAAAGCCTCTCCGCCATCTTCGTATCGCTAGTGATCGCCGCTACCGGCGGCTGGATTCTCTACGGTGCCGCCACCACCATGCTGGCGGGACGTTACTCCGCCCCGGCGCTGGTCGCCGTTTTGGCAGCCGCCGGGACCATCGTTGCCAAGGAGGCGCTCTACCGCTACTCCATGAAGGTGGGGGGGGACCTGGGGAGCCCGGCGCTGCTCGCCATCGCCAAGGACCACAGAAAGGACGCCATCACCTCGGTTGCCACCCTGGTCGGCGTGGGGTGCGCCTATTTCGGCCTCGGCGTCATGGACCCCGTCGCGGCCGGACTCACCTCGATCTTCATCTTCCACATCGGCTACCACACCTTCCGCACCTCCGCCCACGAACTGATGGACGGACAGCCCGAGCAGTCCCTGCTGGACGCCATCGCGCAGCTGGCGCGGAGCGTAGAGGGGGTGGACCAGGTGCACGAGATCAGGGCGCGTCACTCCGGGCAGTACCTGATCGTGGACCTGAAGCTCGACATGCCCCCGGAGATGACCGTGAAGCGTTCGCACGACATTTCCACCGAGGTGAAACGGCGCATCTTCGACCATTTCAGCAACGTGGGCGACGTCATGATACACATAAACCCCTCCGATGAGCCTCACGAAGACCTGATTCGCCTTTAGCGCTTCTCTTTGTTTCTCCCGAATGCCGTATCCTGGCTTCCCCGCGCGTGATTTTAATCACAACTTTCTTGACAGGCAGTCGCCATAGGTAGTATTTAAACCAGTCGATTGTTGTGAATACACTGTTATTTGGGGAGGAATGATGAAAAAGAGTACCCTGTCGCTGATCATCGCGGCCTTGATTCTCGTCGCTTCCACGGCCTTTGCTGCCAAGATGGCGACCGTTGACATCCCGGTGAAGGCCGACCTTTACGCCACGGCCCCGGCTGCGCTCACCCCGCAGCAATGTGCCCAGTGCCACACCGGCGCGTTCAACGGGCTCAAGAACGCCGGCGGCAAGCATCGCTTCGACTGCCAGGCCTGCCACACCGTGATCCACGCCTACAACCCGAAAAAGGCCAACTACGACGAAGTGATGCCGAAGTGCGCCTCCTGTCACACCGACATCCACGGCCCGGCCAATAAGGATTGCGCGAGCTGCCACAACAACCCGCACACCCCGCGCAAAGTCGCCATGACCCAGAGGCTCGCCACCACCTGCGCCACCTGCCACGCCGAAGAGAAGGCTGAGCTGGTCAAATTCCCGAGCAAGCACACCAACGTCTCCTGCGACCGCTGCCACACTTCGCACGGCTACAAGCCTTCCTGCTTCATGTGCCACAAGCCGCACTTCAAGGATCAGCCGATCGAGGCGTGCGCCAAGTGTCACTCCGTTCACAAGCCGAAGCAGGTGACCTACCAGGGGACCGACTGGAACCAGACCTGCGCCTCCTGCCACAGCAAGGTGTACGCGAAGCTCTCCAACTCCAAGGCTCGTCATTCGAAGGTTGCCTGCGCTTCCTGCCATAAGGCGAAGCACGGTTACATCCCGCAGTGCACCGAGTGCCACAAGGCTCCGCACCCGCAGTCGATCCTGACCCGCTTCCCGAACTGCCTGGGCTGCCACCTTGACGTCCACGACCTGCCCAGCATGAAGTAAGCGCAAAACCTGTCTGAACGCCAAAGGCCCCGGGATTCTCCGGGGCCTTTTTTTTTGTTCGTGCGGGGTGCAACCACGGCAGTTGCACGTCAGGGGAGGGGGACCCCTTAAGAGAAGTCTTGCATCCTGTCCCGCACCCAAAGTAAACTGCTTTGGGGCGACGTGGCGATTTTCACGGAGAATCGCGGGTTTGGCTGGCGAAATGGTGACCTCCATCACAAAAGTTTACGGTCCTCTCCTGTATCCTAGCTCCTGTCGTGCTTACCGGTTGGCAGCGCCCTCCGCCTGCAGGGGCAGCTTCAGCCCCGGCTCCCCCCGCGAAGCCGCGCTGTTCAACATGAACATCAACCGCAGTCCTAACTGGAAATCTGTGTCCGCACAGATCTTAAAAGGAAGCTCGTGCGCGTTATTCTACTGGTACTCCTACTGTTCCCGCTTCTCCTCCCCGTAAAAGCCCGGGCCATGGTCGATCCCGCGACCTCAACAGCACTCTCCACCGCCAACCTCGACCTCCTGCTGGAGCGTGCCATGTCCGAGAACCTCATCGCCGGCGGAGTGGTCGTGGTCGGCAATCACGAGGGGATCATCGCCACCGCCGCCCGCGGCCAGATCAGTCCCTTACCGGGCGCCCCTGCGATTACCGACCGGACCCTCTTCGACGTCGCCTCGCTCACAAAGGTCATTGCCACCACCCCGGCGGTGATAAAGCTCCTCGACGAAGGGCGCATCTCCCTGACCGACACGCTTTCCCGCTGGTTTCCGGAACTTGCCGGTACCGACAAGGGGAACATCACCATCCTGCACCTGATGACCCATACCTCCGGCCTCTCCGACGTCATGGTCGGGCAGGGTGGCTCGGTGGAGGGACTGGTCCGCAAGGTCGCGGCGCAACGTTTCCGCGGCGCCGGTACCGGCTTCGAATACGCCGACATCAACTTCATCCTCCTTGGGGAACTGGTGCACCGGGTCTCCGGCGAGAGGCTTGACCAGTTCTGCCGCGAACAGATATACGAGCCGCTGGGGACCCGCGACACCTCCTTCCTCCCTTCCCGCGAAGGCAACGATATCGCGCCCACCTCCGGCACCCAAGGGGGCGTGGTCCAGGACGAGAACGCTCGCCGCCTGGGGGGCGTAGCCGGTCACGCCGGCCTGTTCAGCTCAGCCTACGACCTGGCTCGCTACGCCCGGCTCCTCCTGGGTCGCGGCACCCTCGACGGCACCCGCATCCTCTCGGAGCAGGCGGTTGCCGAGATGACCACCCCCTACGCCTGCAACAACGGCAGGGTGAAACGCGCCTTGGGGTGGGACATGGCCTCCGCGTTCTCCGCGCCCAAAGGAAACTACTTCTCGGACGCCTCCTTCGGTCATACCGGCTACAGCGGCTCCTCCATCTGGATCGACCCGCAGCAGGACATGTTCGTCATCATGCTGACCAGGCGGCTCGACTACCGAAACGTGCACAACTTCAACCAACTGCGCAGGAACGTCTCCACCTACGCCGCAGCCGACCTCAAGGGGATCGCGGGCGAGCTGACCCCGGTAGCCGAAGTGGAGAGGGTGAAGGCGCAGGTCATCGCCGCGTCGGTTGCCCTCATCAGCCAACCACGCCGTCACAAGTTTGCCTCCCTGAAGTTGCGGGATGACCGGCGCGCCGCGAAGTGCTCGGTGAAGCCCGGCCGCCGCACTCTGCAGGCCCGCGCCGCGCACCGCGGCACCAAGGTGACCAAGGTCGCTCAGCTCTCAACGAGCATCTCTGTTGTCTCTTCAAAGGTGTTGCTTGCTCTTGGCAACTGTGCTAGTATGCCGGAACATTAAATTGTGCAAATCTTTATTGGGGGCGCGGTGATGCTTGATGAAGATCTTGGACTCGACCTCGGTATTCTCTGCCGTTGCTGTGATTGCAGGACCATTCGCCTGCCTGACAAAACCGGACTGTCTGAGAGCCAGGTGGCCGCCATCGAGAAATTGTGCAAGCTCTGCATCGAGAGCAACAAGCAGTATGCCGTCAACAGCTGATACCTCCAACACGTGCAGGAGACATCCGGTCGGTCTCCTGCTGCTCCTTTGTCTGCTTCTTCCGGCTTTTTCCTACGCCGATACCCTTTTCCAGCGCTCCGGTGCACTCCTCGAGGAGAAGGCTCGCCAAGCCTCGGCCGATGACTACTGTTTCGTGGTCATGGGGGACAGCCGCTCCAACGACGCCATATTCGCGAAGGCGCTGCGCACCGCGGCCGGCTTCAAACCTCTCTTCATCCTGCACGGCGGCGACTACTCCACCGAGGGGGGCGAGGAGGAGACCGGCAACTTCCTGTCCCTGGTTGAGAAAAACGCGCCATGCATCCCGGTCTTCGTGGTGCTGGGCAACCACGAGAACCCCAGGGTCTTCGAGAGGGAGATCGGTCCCCCGCGCTTCGCTCTTTCCGTACCACGACTCGGGCTGAAGGTCGTCGCCCTGGACAACTCGCGGGAGGCACTGCATCCCGTGGAACTCGACTATCTCAAGAAGGAACTTTCCAGAGCGCCCGGCGTCACCTTCGTGGCCATGCACGTCCCACCCGAAACCGGCCGCTGGCGCGGCCATACCTTTGTCAAGGGGGCGGCGGAGCTTGAGCGGATGGTAGCCGCCGCGCCTGCAGTACAGGGACTTTTTTTCGCCCACTCCCACCTCTACGACGCGAGCGTCTTCGGCGGCGTGCCCGCTTTCATTTCCGGCGGTGCCGGAGCGCCACTGGTCTGGATCAGTCGCTACGGCGAGAGGGTCAACCACATCATCGTGGTCCGGGTAAAAAACGGCAGGGCAAGCTACCAGATGGTGCAGCTCAAGTGACGGAGGATCTGCTTCACGTCGGGGATTCCGCGGCGGTGCATGGGGACGAAACCGCTCTGCTCGAGGAGTGTTACCGGCAAGCCCTGCTCCTTTTGCGGGAAAACTCCACCCCGGACGGCATTCTTGCCTCGGCGCGCAACCGGAGATCATCCAGGCGCAACTACGACGCCATCTTCGGGCGCGATGCCGCGATCTGTTCCCTGGGCATGGCCCTGTCCGGGGACTTTGAACTGCTCCAGGCAGCCGAGGCAGGCCTGCTCACCCTGGCGCGGCACCAGGCCCGCAACGGCCAGATCCCCAAGTTCGTGAAGCCGGAAATCGCCGAGGTGGACTTCTGGTACGCGGGGTGCGTTGATGCCACGGTCTGGTGGCTCATCGCGGTCCACTTCCTGGACCGGGTGGCGCCGCAACTGGGCCTGGCCGAGCGGCTCTCCGCCAACGCGGTGCGCGCCCTTTCCTGGCTCGAATGCCAGGAGCACCAAGGGTGGCACCTCTTGCAGCAAAACGACTGTGCGGACTGGGCCGACATCATGCCGCGGTCGGGCTTCGTGCTCTACACCAACGCGCTCTGGTACTGGGCCAAAAGGCTTTACAACCTCCCCACCGCACGCGCAACCCGCGACTTCGCCCGGCTCCTCTTCAACCCCTTCGACAACGCGATTCCCGACCAGAAGCGGGTCCGTCTCATGCGCCACTACGTCCGCAACGGCAGCCGACCGGCCCCCTTTCTGCTGAGCTACGTGAACTTCTCCTTCTGGGGTGAGGAGATCGACATCTTCGGCAACATCCTTGCCTACCTGACCGGGCTGGGGGTCCCATCCGATGCCGGTAAGATGGTGGCGGGCGTCGCCGCCCTGAGCGCAAACGATCCGCACCCCGTGCGCGTGGTGGGGACCCCCATAGAGGTGGGCTCCCCCCGCTGGCGTCCGTACATGCAGCGGCACCGGCAAAACCTCCCTTGGCAGTACCACAACGGCGGCGCCTGGCCCTTCGTGGGAGGGTTTTGGGTGGTGCTGCTGGCGATGCTCGGGGAGCGGTCCCTGGCACGCGCTGAACTGGTGAAACTCGCGCTCAGCAACAGGGTTAACGGTTGGGAATTCAACGAGTGGTTTCAAGGACAGACGGGCGAGCCGATGGGGATGCCCCGGCAGTCCTGGAACGCCGCCATGTACCTGGTCGCCTTCCGCGTCCTCGCCGACGGTACCAGGATCTTTCCCCAAGGCTGACATGGTGCAGCACTACTGAAGCTGGCCCGCCGCCGGCCTTTCAACCCTCTGTTGCCCGGCTCATTGACTCTACCTGCAAGCCTCCTGCATCCAGCGGACTGACTTTTTGACTGTTCCTCGGAATTACTTGTATTTTTCCACTCTCAACAGGTGACATTTGGCCGCACGATGATTATTATTGTGCTCATGCCATTCAAGGAGGATTAGATCATGAAACGCTTGACGTTACTGTTGCTTTCGTTGTTCACCCTTGCCGCCCTTTCCGGCTGCGGCTACAACACGATGCAGGCCAAGGAAGAAGCCGTTTTCGCAGCATGGGGCGATGTCGAGGCTTCCTACCAGCGCCGCACAGACCTGGTGCCGAACCTGGTCGAAGTGGTCAAGGGGTACGCCAAGCACGAGGCGGAGACCCTGAAGGCGGTCACCGAGGCGCGCGCCAAGGTGGGCTCCATGCAGGTTTCCAAGGACGCCATCAACGACCCCAAGACGATGCAGAACTTCCAGCAGGCCCAGTCGCAGTTAAGCGGCGCCCTGTCCCGCCTCATGGTCGTCGTGGAGCGCTACCCGGACCTGAAGGCGAACCAGAACTTCATGGATCTGCAGAACCAGCTTGAGGGGACCGAGAACCGGATCAACGTGGCGCGCGTGCGCTACAACCAGGCGGTTCAGGATTTCAACACCACCATCAGGACCTTCCCAAACTCGCTCACCAACTCCATGATGCTGCATCTGCAGCGCAAGGAACCGTTCAAGGCGGAAGAGGGTGCCAAGGTGGCGCCCAAGGTGAAGTTTTAGAGGCAGGTCAAGGTCGAGGTTGAGGTCAAGGACCATAGTGGGGGGCTTAACCTCAACCTTAACCTTAACCTCAACCTTATTTAGAGGCGGGCATGAAAAAGCTGTTTTTGCTCCTGACATTCTTCCTGACCGTCCAGGTCTGCTCAGCGGTCGAGGTCCCGCCCCTGCGCGGCCACGTGAACGACTACGCCTCCATGCTGTCGCCTCAGGTGGTGCAGCAGTTGGAGAGCGAGCTTGCCGCTTTCGAGAAAAGCGACTCGACCCAGATCGTGGTGCTCACCATCCCGAGCCTGGAGGGGGAGGTGCCGGAACAGTACTCCATCAAGGTGGTGGAAAAGTGGCAGCTGGGGCAAAAGGGGAAGGATAACGGCGCGCTCCTGCTGGTTGTCAAAAACGACCGCAAGATACGCATCGAGGTGGGGCGTGGGCTGGAAGGAAAACTGACCGACCTCACGTCCGGACGCATCATCCGCAACGAGATGAGTCCGGCCTTCAAACAGGGGCAGTTCGACCTGGGCATCGCCCGCGGCGTGGGAGCCATCATGGCCACGGTGCGCGGCGAGTACCAGGCCCAGCCAAGCGACCTGCGCCACGGCAAGAAGGGGGCTCCCCCCATACTGACGCTGCTTCTCTTCGTCATGGTCGCCTCCGTCTTCCTGGGCGGCATCTCCCGCTTCCTTGGAGGCGTGGCCGGCGCCGTCGGGCTCCCGATCGCCGCCTTCATCTCTTTCTCGGGGCTATCGCTGCTGCTTTTGGGGATTCTGGCGGTAGTCGGTTTCCTGGCCGGCCTCTTCATCGCCTTTCTCTTCTCCTCGGGAGGACGCGGCGGGTTCATGGGAGGCCCCCCCTTCTTCGGCGGCTTCGGCGGGGGAGGGGGCTTCGGCGGCGGAGGGGGAGGATTCTCCGGCGGTGGCGGCAGCTTCGGCGGTGGCGGTGCTTCGGGAGACTGGTAATGGACATTTCTCACAAATCGATAGCTAACGACTATTTCAGCGCCGACCAAAAAGAGGCCGTCAGGCTGGCGGTGGCCCGCGCCGAAGCCCGTTCCAGCGGCGAAATCGCTACCATGGTGGTATCCGAGAGCGATCGCTACCGCGAGGCAGAGGCGCTGGGAGCGCTTCTCTTGTCCGGCTTCGTCGCGGTGGTGGTCGCCGTGCTTTTGCACCACGTCACTATCTGGACCTATATTCCCCTGGTTTTTCTGCTCTATTTCCCGGCGCTCTTGTTCCTGCGGCGCTTCCCGCGGCTGAAGCTCTCCTTCGTCGGGCCAAGGCGCCTGGCCGAGGCGGTGAGCGAAAGGGCGCTCGTTGCCTTCTACCAGCAGGGGCTGTACCGGACCCGGATGGAGACCGGCATCCTCATCTTCATCTCCCTCCTGGAGCGCAAGGTTTGGATCGTCGGCGACCGGGGCATCAACGAGAAGATCCCCCCGGGTTACTGGAAGACCCTGGCCGAACGGCTGGCGCAGGGGCTTCGCGCCGGGCGCGGCGCTGAGGCGGTCTGCGAGGTGGTAGAGGCCTGCGGCAGCGAACTGGAGCGGCACTTCCCGCGCCGGGAGGACGATCGCAACGAGCTTCCCGACGAGATGATCATTTCTTGATCATCTTTTTGCCGATTCTGCCGATATAGAAATTGACTTTCCACCGGTTCCACACCCATTATTGAAATTCGCGCGGCGGCCGCGACACCCGTTTCGCTCCGGCTCACGGCCCCACCGCCAGGAGAAACTCCCGTCCAGAAAGGAAGAGCAGCAGCCGCGGCGGGTGGCAGCACCCCCCGCAGGAGAAGGATCGCATGACCGCAGACATCAAGCCCATAGTCGAACCACAACCAACCCGCAAACCCCTCGGGGAGATCTTCGTCGAACGCGGCCTGTTGACCAAGGCCTCGGTAGACCGGCTGATCGCCCACGCCAAGAGCAAGAACATCCGCCTGGGCGAACTGCTGGAGGTGATCGGACTGGTCACCCCGGACGAGCTCGCCGAGGCGCTCGCCATCCAGTACCGCGTCAGGAAAATCGGCGACTTCGCCAAGTACAACTACGCGCAGAACGTGCTCAAACTGATCCCGCTCGAGATGGCGGTAAAGCACAGCATCTTCCCGTTGAAGCTGGACGACGGCCGCCTGGGGCTCGCCGTCGCCGACCCGACCACCGACCAGCTCTTCGCCGCCATCGCTGCCCAACACAACCTGAAGCTGGTCCTCTACGTCTCCACGCGACTTGAGATAAACCGGGCCATAGCGCGGCACTACCTGGGGCAGACCATAGCCGGCCCCGCCAGCAAGTCGATCCTCCTGGTCGAGGACGACCAACTCTCCCGCGAGATGGTCGCCAAGATTCTGACCCGCCAGGGGTACGCCGTGGAGACCGCCATAGACGGCATGGACGCCTTCAGCAAGATCTTCACTTTAAAGCCCAAGCTGGTGATCACCGACAAGGTCATGCCCAAGCTCGGGGGGTACGAATTCCTTTTCGCCATCAAGAACATCCCCGAGTTCCGTTACATGCCCGTCATCCTGATGACCGCCGCTGCTACCCCGGACGAGGAAAAGGAGGCCCTGGAAAAGGGGTTCTTCGATTTCGTGCTGAAGCCGGTCAAGGAGATCGGTCTGCTTACCAGGGTGAAGCGGGCTTTCGCCAGCAGGGAAGCCCTCTACGGCAAGACCGCCTGACGGTTTCCACCCCTCCACACCGCGGGCGGGGCAGACGCTGCCACCACCGGAGCGCCCGTTCCCGCTCATCCTTTCCTCCCTCCGCGCCCTTGACCCCGCTTTTCCCTAATGAAGTTGCTGGTTCCTGCCGAAAAGTAACCTGACCTCACTCCATCCCTCATTCCACGTCATGCCGCACCCGCTTGGGACGGGGCTTGGCTGCGGGAGCCTACGGCAGGCAGCAGGAGAGCAGATGAAACACCTCGCACAACCCGCATCCGGAAGTTCCACCTGGCAGCGCCTGTCGCCCGGCTTCGCCGCCGTGCTCGTTCCCGGGGGATTGCACTGGCAGGGAGACTGGCTGCAACTGGCAGCGGCGGTCGCCCTGTTCGCCCTGCTTGCGTTGGCCCTGGGCAAGACCGTACAGGTGAAGGCCCGCAAGCAGGCCCAGGTCGAGGAGGAGCTGCGGCGCGCCAAGGAAGAGCTCGAACTGAGGGTCGCAGAGAGAACCGAGGAACTGCACAGGGCCAACGAGCAGCTGAAACAGGAACTCGCGGTACGGGAGCGGGCCGAGGAGGAACTGCGGCAGGGGCGCAACATGCTGGCCCAGATCATCGACACCATCCCGCAGTTCGTCTTTTGGAAAGACAAGAACAGCGTTTACGAGGGGTGCAACATCGTCTTTGCCAGGGCCGCCGGCCTGGAGCGGCCCGAAGAGATTCGCGGCAAGGGCGACTACGACCTCCCCTGGCTGCGGGAGGAGAGTGACGCCTATCGGGCCGACGACCGCGTCGTCATGGACAGCGGTACCGCCAAGTACCACATCATCGAGCAGCAGTTGCAGGCCCATGGCGAGCGCTATTGGGTGGACACCACCAAGGTCCCGCTTTGCGACGAAAGCGGCGCGGTGGTCGGCGTGCTCGGGGTGTACGACAACATCACCGAGCGTAAAGGGATCGAGGAGGCGCGCGACCGCGCGCTCGCGATGCTGGAATCGCTGCTGGCCTCGTCTCCGACCGGGATACTGGTTTACGAGGGGGAGAGCGGTGCCTGCGTCAAGGCCAACCAGGCCGTGGCGAACATGGTAGGTGCGAGCATCGAGCAGATGCTCGCGCAGAATTTCCGCCAGATCCCCTCCTGGGAGGCGATGGGGATCCGCCAGCTCGCGGAACAGGTCCTGGCCGACGGGCAGACCCGGAGCATGGAGGCATCGGGTGCATCGACGTTCGGTGCCCCACTGGAATACGAATGCTTCGTGTCGCGGTTCGACGTCGAGGGGAAGCACCACCTGATGTTCATCGCGGTGGATATGTCCGAGCGCAAACAGCTGGAGCAGGAGAAACGCCTGATAGAGGCCCAGATGCTCCACGTGCAGAAACTGGAGAGCCTCGGGGTGCTGGCGGGAGGAATCGCGCACGACTTCAACAACATCCTCATGGTGGTGCTGGGGAACGCGGACCTGGCACTGCTGCGCGTTCCACCCGATTCGCCAGCCTGTGAAAACCTGGTCCAGATCGAGCAGGCCGCCAGCCGCGCCGCCGACCTGGCACGCCAGATGTTGGCGTACTCCGGCAAGGGCAACTTCGTCATCGAGAAGCTGAACCTGAACAGGGTGGTACAGGACATGGGCCCGATGCTCGAGGTGTCCATCTCCAAGAAGGCGCAGCTTCGCTACGACTTCGCACCGGACCTCCCCGCGATCAGCGGCGACGCCACCCAGTTGCGCCAGGTGATCCTCAACCTCGTCATCAATGCCTCCGAGGCGATGGGGGAGGGGACAGGGGTCATTTCCATCGGCACCAAGGCCATGGAATGCGACCGCGCCTACCTCTCGGAGTCCTGGATCGACGACCGGCTCCCGGAAGGTTGCTACGTGGTGCTTGAGGTTTCCGACACGGGGTGCGGCATCGACCGGGAGGTCATTCCGAAGATCTTCGACCCCTTCTTCACCACCAAGTTCACCGGCCGCGGGCTGGGCATGGCTGCGGTCCTCGGCATCGTGCGAGCGCACAAGGGTGCCATCAAGGTCTACAGCGAGAAAGGGAAGGGGAGCAATTTCAGGCTGCTGCTCCCCTGCATCGCCGGCGCGGCCGACCGCCCCGATCCCCCCGTGCAACAGGCGCTTTGGCGCGGCAGCGGTACGGTGCTGCTCGCCGACGACGAGGAAAGCATCCGGGCTCTGGGGAGCGACATGCTCAAGGCCCTGGGCTTCAGCGTTAAGCTGGCTTGCGACGGGCGCGAAGCGGTGGAGATTTTCAAAAAGGGCATGGACGACATCGTCTGCGTCCTGCTCGACCTGACCATGCCCAACCTGGACGGGGAGCAGGCCTTCGGGATCCTGCGTGCCCTGAAGCCCGACGTCAAGGTGATCATGTCCAGCGGCTACAACGAGCAGGAGGTGAGCCTGAAGTTCGCGGGGGGAGGCCTTTCCGGCTTCATTCAAAAGCCCTACAAAATGATGGAGATGAGCCGGAAGCTCTCCGAGGTGCTGGGGGGGGATGGGCACGGTTGAGGTTGAGGTTGAGGTTGAGGTTGAGGTTGAGGTTGAGGTTGAGGTTGAGGCAAAAAAGGAGGGGCGCCCCTTGGGGACGCCCCTCCTTTTCAGTTCTTTTGCAGGCGAAAAAGCCGGGAGGTCGCGTCCCTCCCGGCTTTTTTCATGGTGACAGGTGGCGCTATTTCCCGCCGACCACCATCAGTTCGCTGACCAGCCTGGTGAAGCGCAGCGGGTCCTTGATCGGGGAACCCTCGGTCAAGAGGGCCTGGTCGAAGAGGAGCTCGCTGTAGTCGGCGAGCTTGGGATTGTTCTTGTCCTTCTCGTACATGGCGGTCATGACCTGCATGATCTGGTGCTCCGGGTTGAGCTCGAGAATCCGCTTCCCTTCCGGGACCTCCTGGTTCATCGCCTTCAGGATCTTCTCCATGTTGGCGTTGAGACCCATCTCGTCGGCCACCAGGCAGCAGGCGCTCTCGGTCAGGCGCGAGGAGAGGCGGACCTCCTTGACGCGGTCCTTCAGGGTCTCCTGGATGTACTCCATGACACCGCCGAACTCCTTCCTGGCCTCCTCCTTCTTGGCCTCCTTCTCCTTTTTTTCCTCCTCGGTGTCGAGCTCGAGGTCGCCCCTGTCGATCGCCTTAAGGTGCTTGTCCTGGTACTGGTTGACCGCTTGCACCACCCACTCGTCGACCGGGTCGGTCATGTAGAGGACCTCGTAGTCCTTCTTGCGCAGTGCCTCCATGTAGGGGGAGTTCTCTACCGACTCGCGGGACATGCCGGTGATGAAGTAGATCTCCTTCTGCCCCTCGGGCATGCGCTCGACGTATTCCTTGAGGGAAACGAACTTCCCTTTCTCGGTCTTGGAGCTCTCGAAGAGGAGCAGGTCCTGCAGCTTCTCCTTGTTGGCGTAGTCGAAGTGGATCCCTTCTTTCAGGACCGGACCGAACTCGCCGTAGAACTTCAGGTAGTCGTCGAAGTTCTTCTCCTTCATCTCGGCGAGGGTGGAAAGGACCTTCCCCACCAGGGACTTCTGGATGCGCTTGATCTGCACGTCCTCCTGCAGGATCTCGCGGGAGACGTTGAGCGGCAGGTCGGATGAGTCGACCGCCCCCTTGATGAAACGGAGGTAGTCAGGGAGCAGCGCCTCGCAGTTGTCGGTGATGTAGACCCGCTTCACGTAGAGGTGGACGCCCTTTTTGTGGTCGCGCAGGAACAGGTCGAACGGCTTGTGCGACGGGATGTAGACGATGGCCTTGAACTCGCTGACCCCTTCGGCGGAGTAGTGGATGGTGGAGAGCGGCTTGTCGTAGTCGTGGGAGATGTGCTTGTAGAACTCCTCGTACTCCTCCTCGGTGATCTCGCTCTTGGAGCGGGTCCAGATCGCCTTCATGGAGTTCAGGGTCTCCTCGGTGGTCTTGTCGATGGTGCCGCCGCCCTCGATCACCTTGCCCTCGGCGTCCTTTACCGGCTCGGAACGGGTGATGTCCATCACGACCGGGTACTGCACGTAGTCTGAGTACTTCTTGACGATGGAGCGGATCTTCCACTCGTCCAGGAATTCCTTCATCTCGTCTTTCAGGTGCAGCACGATCTCGGTGCCGCGGGTCTCCTTCTCACACTCCTCGATGGTGTAGGAGCCGTCGCCGGTGGACTCCCAGCGGCAGCCGTACTGCTTCTCGCCAGCCCTGCGGGTGGTGAGGACCACCTTGTCCGCCACCATGAAGGAGGCGTAGAAGCCGACCCCGAACTGGCCGATCAGTTCAGGGTTGTCGGCGAGGTTCTGTTCCTTCAGGGCGGCCACGAAGTTCTTGGTGCCCGACTTGGCGATGGTGCCGATGTTGTCGGCGACCTCGTCCATGCTCATGCCGATGCCGTTGTCGGTGATGGTGAGGGTGCCGGCGTCTTTGTCGGCGTGCAGCTTGATCTTCCACTCCGCGTTCCCTTCCAGCAGCTCCATGTTGGAGTGGGATTCGAACTTTATCTTGTCAATGGCGTCAGACGCGTTGGAGATGAGCTCCCGGAGGAAGATTTCCTTGTTGGAGTAGAGGGAGTGGATCACCAGATCCAAAAGCTGCTGGACCTCGGTCTCGAACTTCTTGACGGTTTTTGCCATGTCTGGGTGGTCTCCTTTGGTCTTAGTGAATGGTCGGTGGAACATAATCACGGAGATGGGGAATTTCAAGGGGGAGCGGCTAAGAAAACTGTAGGGGCGAATAATCATTCGCCCGCCTTTGGTTTCACCGTGTACCCCCGCGCTAGGAAGAGGCACCGGCGCTGGGCGAATAATTATTCGCCCCTACAAGGAAGGCCGCCCGGGATGTGTGGTCTTAAAGCTTCAGATACTGTTTGAGTATGGCGGGGTGCAGGTGCTCCCTCATGACCTCCCAGGCCTCGCGCAGGGCCTCGGCATCGTGCAGGGCGTGGTGGGGCGGGAACTCGTTGTAGGCCTCGGCGTGGGCTTTCTGCAACAGCTCGAAAAGCCCAGGGAAACTCTCGCTGTAGTAGTGGATCGGTGCGGGGTAGAGGTTTTTCGGGAAGTCGTCGTGCAAAAGGTCCACCATGAGTACCCAGTCAAACCCCGGCGCGTCGCATACCACCCGTACCGGGACAACGAAAGAGTGTAGCCACTCGGCGAGCCTGCGCCTGGCGTAGTTCCGTTCCTGGAAAAAGTCACCACCGGTCAGCTGAGGCAGGACGTTGGCAGTCACAAACGGCGAGCACCCTTCGGGACTCCAGCCGTCCGCGAGTTCTGCGTAGAAGCTCTCGCCGTTCGCTGAGACCAGCGCGATGCTGATCAGTTGCGGGTAGTCGAAATCGGTGAACTCGGTGTCCAGGAACAGCAGCATCGGCTCTTCTGCGGCCAGTTCCGGAGCGATGGGTGCCGCTTTCGCCTTCTGCGGCTTCCGCTTCCTGGCGTGAACCGGGCAGAGGGTTTTCGCGAAGCCGTGCCCCAGCTGCAGCGACCCGGGTGCCCCGCACTCAGAGCAGACGGCGGCGGCCTTGTGCTCTGCGTCCCTTGCCAGCTCCTTGACGATGAAGGAGCTGGATTCGATCCGGACGAAGAGCCCACCCAGCCTCTCTTCGGCCTTGAAATGACCGACCCTCGGCATCCCCAGGTGCTCCATCGCCTCGATGGCGGTGCAGAGGTCCCAGACCAGCGGGTACCAACCGGCGCCGCAGCGCACGCTGCCTGAGGGGGGATTGAGGTAGCGCGGGAAGCGGGAGGCCAGCTTTTCCAGCGCGATGTCCCCCTCCGGTTTCACCCATTTCTCCCAGGAGAGGAACATCTTCTCGGTCGCCCGCTTGAAACGTACGATCAGGTCCACAACCTTCAGGGCGAAGGCCGAGAACCGCTCCCTTAATATGACCACTGTCTTAGGTGTTTTCATTAGCACAAGATTCTACCAGACTCCCCCTTTCTTGACACCCTTTCATCGTTATGTTACTAAGGTCGGGCCAAAACTCTTTTCCGCGCAAGGGGATAGCCGTACCGATCACCTCGCACGCCACTAAAAGGAGCCCCATGTACTGCCCCGATTTCGCGACGTTCCAGACCCTGTCCGCACAAGGCAACCTGATCCCGGTTTACCGTGAGATCCTGGCCGACCTGGATACCCCCGTTGGGGCCTTCAAGAAGATCGACGACGGCCGCTTCGGATTCCTTCTGGAGAGTATCGAGGGGGGCGAGAAGTGGGGACGCTACACCTTCCTCGGCTCCTCCCCGGCGGTGGTCATCCGCGGCAAGGACAACTGGGTCGAGATCGTCGAGGGGGGCGAGGTGCGCCGCATGGAGGTCTCCGACCCCTTGAACTACGTCCGGGATTACATGTCGCGCTACCAGCCGGTCGAGGTTGCAGGGATCCCGAGGTTCTTCGGCGGCGCGGTCGGCTACCTGGGGTACGACGCGGTGCGCCACTTCGAGACGCTGCCGGACCAGAACCCGAGCCTCATCAACACCTACGACGCCTACTTCATCATCACCGACACCATCGTCATCTTCGACAGCCTGAGCCAGAAGATAAAGGTCGTTTCCAACGCGCACCTGGACGGGAACAGCACACCCGAGGCCGCCTACGCCGAGGCGGTGGGCAAGATCGAGGGACTCATCGAGCGCCTCAAGAAGCCGCTGCCGGCCACGCAGAAGAAGCCTGCCCAGGGGAAGGTGGAGCTGGCATCCAACGTAAAGCGCGAGGAATTCGAGTCCTGGGTGACCCGCGCCAAGGAATACGTCAGAAGCGGTGACATCATCCAGGTGGTGCTCTCCCAGCGCTTCTCCGGCGATCTCACCGTGGATCCCTTCGACATCTACCGGGTCCTGCGCACCTTGAACCCTTCCCCCTACATGTTCTTCCTGCGCCTGGACGAGACCATGGTGGTGGGCGCCTCCCCCGAGGTCATGGTGCGCAAGGAGGGCGAGCTGGTCGAACTGCGGCCCATCGCCGGCACCCGCCCGCGCGGGGCAACTCCCGCCGCCGACGAGGAGCTGGCCCAGGACCTCCTGGCCGACCCCAAGGAGTGCGCCGAGCACGTCATGCTGGTGGACCTTGGGAGAAACGACCTCGGGCGAGTCTGCAGGATCGGCAGCGTCAAGGTCTCCGAGCTCATGGTGATCGAGCGCTACTCGCACGTGATGCACATCGTCTCCAACGTGCAGGGGGAGCTGGCGCCGGGACACGACGCCTTCGACGTGGTGCGAGCCACCTTCCCGGCCGGGACCCTTTCCGGAGCCCCGAAGGTGCGGGCCATGGAGATCATCGACGAGCTGGAAGGGGTGCGGCGCGAGGTCTACGGCGGCGCTGTGGGATACTTCTCCTTCTCCGGGAACATGGACATGGCCATCGCCATCAGGACCCTGGTGATCAAGGACGGCAAGGTGCACCTGCAGGCCGGCGCCGGCATCGTCGCCGACTCCGATCCCGCCGCCGAGTACGTGGAGACGGTGAACAAGGCCAAGGCCGTGGTCAAGGCCATAGAGATGGCCGAGCGCGGCCTGGACTGAGACCCGCTTCGCCTGGTACCGCTACCCACTTCGTTTGAAGAGGGCGCCCGGATTTTCCGCGCGCCCTTTTTTATTCCCCCGCGTTCGCCCCTTTCACTCCCTTCGTAAACTCATTAATTTAATACTACTTTCTGCGTCTCTCGTTTAGTGGTTGCAGCCCTCACTCCCCATGCTGCCGACTGTCAGAGGAGGACAGGAGACAAAATCTGGCGTTGTATTGGCTGAATTTAATTTTAAAAATACTATCGAACAGCAGACTAACGGGTAAATTATTGTAAAATTTTTCCTCGATCGAATGTTTGGTTCCTTGCGTTGCCACTGCACAATCCTTGCTGTGCAATTGAGCGGCCCGCTGTGAGAACTTGTCACACAGAAGATGCAGGAGTTGAAAGCATGGCCTCCTATACCCCCGTCAAGAAAATCCTTGTAGTCGAAGACGATGACGCCCACGCGGAGTTGATCCGGCGGGGGTTCAGCGACCTGTCCGGCCAGTACGAGCTGACCGTCGCCGCAACGGTGAAGGAAGCGGTGGAACGCATCCGCAGCCTGGATTACGATATCGTGCTCACCGATTACCTCCTTCCCGACGGCAAGGGGGGGGACCTGGTGGCGCATTCCGCGAACATAGCGCCGGTGGTGATGATGACCTCCCACGGCAGCGAGCAGGTGGCGGTGGAGGCGATGAAGTCCGGCGCCATCGACTACGTGGTGAAGATGCCGGAGGTCTTCGATGCCATGCCCCGCATCGTCGAACGTGCCCTGCGGGAATGGGACCACATGCTGGAACACAAGCGGGCGGCGGAGGCTCTCAAGCTGCAAAGCCATCGGCTCGAACACGAGGTGAGCGAGCGGCAGTTGGCCCAGGAGGCCCTGCAGGAACAGGCGCTGCTCCTGAAAAAGGAGATCGCGGACCGGAAGCTGGCCCAGGAGACCCTGCGTCTTAGCGAGGAAAAGTTCCACAAGGCCTTCGACAGCGCGCCGCTCATCATGGTGATCACCGACATTGAGGAGGGAGTCTTTCTCGACGTGAACAGGAAGTTCGTGGAACTCTCCGGCTACGGCAGGGACGAGGTGCTGGGGCGCACCTCCACTTCGCTTGGTTGGATCAGCCCCCTTGATCGTAAGGCCTTGATCGACAAGCTGGATGAGGACGGTCAGGTCACCGGAATGGTGGTCACCCTGCATGCCAAGGACGGCCGGACCCTCAAGGGGGAGTACTACTGCCAACGGATCACCGTGGACGGCCGCGAGCGACTTCTGGCCGTCGCCCTCGACATCACCGAGCGCATGAAGCTCGAGGAGCAGCTGCGCCACTCGCAGAAGCTGGAGGCGGTGGGGGTGCTGGCCGGCGGGGTCGCCCACGACTTCAACAACATCCTCACCGTGATCGGCGGGTACTGCGAGCTGCTCAAACTGGACCTGGCCGAGGGGAGCCCGGTCCGCGACAAGGTGATGCAGATCTCGGCGGCGGCGGACCGGGCCGCGAACCTCACCCGCAGCCTGCTCGCCTTCAGCCGCAAGGGGGAGGTGAAGGCCGCTCCCGCGAACCTGAACGACATCGTACGGGGAGTCGAGAAATTCCTGCGTCGCATCATCGGCGAGGATATCGCCCTCACCACCTCGCTTGCTGAAGGGTCGCTCTGGGCCATCGTCGACAGCGGGCAGATTGAACAGGTACTGATGAACCTGGCCGCCAACGCCCGAGACGCCATGCCCAAGGGGGGCAAGCTCTTCGTCGAGACGGAACGTCAGGAGATTGACCAGGCGTTCGTGCACGCCCACGGTTTCGGCACGCCGGGCCAGTACGCCCTGCTCACCCTCTCCGACACCGGCGAGGGGATGGACGAGGCCACCCGCAAGAAGATATTCGATCCCTTCTTCACCACCAAGGTCGTCGGCAAGGGGACCGGGCTGGGACTCGCCATCGTCTACGGCATCGTCACGCAGCACAAAGGGTTCGTGAACGTCTACAGCGAGCCGGGCATCGGCAGCACCTTCAGGATCTACCTCCCCGCCATCAGCGCCGCCGAGCCGGAGAAAAGTCTGCCGTCAGTGGAACCGGAGGTGCGGGGGACCGAAACGATACTGGTCGCTGAGGACGATCTGCATGTCCTCGACCTGGTGGCGTCGATTCTCAGGCAATACGGCTACGACATCATCCATGCCGCCAACGGCCTCGAGGCGGTACAGAGGTTCAAGGAAAACCCGCAGATCAAGCTGGTGCTCATGGACATCATCATGCCGGTCATGAACGGCAAGGAGGCCGCCGAGACCATCCGGGAGTATCGTCCAGACGCCAGGATCCTTTTCACCAGCGGCTACACGGCAGACATCATTCGCAGCAGGAGCGACCTCGACGAAGGCGCCGAACTGGTGATGAAACCGGTCAAGCCCATGGTGCTTTTGAAAAAGATTCGGGAGATGCTGGACCGGCCCTAGCCGGGACCGGATCCGCATGGAGAGATAGCCGGCATGGTCACCCAGTTCCACAAGATACGCCGCTTCGCCCTGGTCCTCGTGCTTTTCTGGAGCGCGGGGATTGCTTTCTCCTTCTACTGGTTCTACCGCGGAGAGCAGCAGACGGTGCTGGCCATCGCCCGCGCCGAGGCGCGTGCCACCTTCGAGAAAGACACCCTGTACCGGCGCTGGGCCACGCTGCATGGCGGGGTCTACGTTCCCGCCTCCGACCTCAGTCCTCCAAACCCTTACCTGAACCATATTCCGGAGCGCGACGTCACCACCCCATCGGGGAAGGCGTTGACGCTGGTGAACCCGGCCTACATGACCCGGCAGGTGTTCGAGCTCGCCGACAGCCAGAAGAACCTGGTGCGCGGTCACATCACGAGCCTCAAGCCGATCCGGCCGGAAAACCTGCCCGACCCGTGGGAGGCCAAGGCGTTAAAGCTCTTCGAGACCGGGGTGAAGGAGGTGAGCGAGGTACAGGAGATGGGCGGCCGCCCCTACATGAGGCTGATGCGCCCCTTCGTGACCGACACCCCCTGTCTTAAGTGCCACGCCGCCCAGGGATACCGTGTCGGTGTCATCAGGGGCGGGGTCAGCGCCTCGGTGCCGCTGGAGGTTGATGCGGCGGTGATGGGTGACGTGATTACCGGGGCAGCGGTGAGCCACGGCTTCATCTGGCTCCTGGGGGTGGGGCTGATCGGCACCGGGGCGCGTGTTCTCAGCCGCAGCGCGCGCGTGATCGAGGAGCGCGAGGAGCGTTACCGGACCGTGGCGGACTACACGGAGGGTTGGGAGTACTGGCAGGGGCCGGACCACGCCTTCCGTTACGTATCACCCTCCTGCGAGGAGCTTTCCGGCTACAGCCGGGAGGAGTTTTACGCCGATCCCGACCTTTTGCACCGCATCGTCCACCCCGAAGACCTGCAGCACTACCAAAGCCACGTCAGCGACTCATTCCGCGGCACCCCAAAGCCCCTGGACTTCCGCATCATCAGGAAGGACGGCGAGGTGCGCTGGATCGCCCACGTCTGCCGGCTGGTCTATACCTCAAGCGGTGCGGAAAACGGTATCCGCGGCAGTAACCGCGACATCACCGACCGCAAGCTCGCCAGCCAGGCCCTGCATGAGCAGGCCGAACTTTTGGAGAAGGAAGTGCGCGAGCGCGTGGAGCGCGAAGCGGAGCTGGAGGCGAAGAACGCCGAGCTGGAGCGCTTCACCTACACCGTATCCCACGACCTAAAGAGCCCGCTCATCACCATCAAGGGGTTCGCCGGCGCGGTGCTGAAGGACATCGAGGGCGGTAACCTGCAGAGGCTCGACGGCGATGTGCGTCGCATCATGGGGGCTGCCGACAAGATGTCCGCCCTTTTGGGCGACCTGCTCGAACTTTCACGCATCGGACGGATCGTCAACGCCCCCTCGCTCATCGACATGAACCATCTGGCAGGGGACGTGCTTGGCCAGCTTTCCGGGCCCATCCAGCAGGCCGGCGTGGAGGTGGTGCTGCCGCCTGACCTCCCCAGGGTGTGGGGGGACCAGCCCCGCATCGGTGAGGTGCTCCAAAACCTCGTGGAGAACGCCATCAAGTACAGGGGAGAGCAGCATAAGCCCCGCATCGACATCGGTGTGCGCGAGGGGGCGGATGGGCCGGTGTTCACGGTGCGGGACAACGGCGTCGGGGTGGCGGCCCAGTACCACGAAACGATCTTCGGGCTCTTCAACCAGTTGGACGCGCGCTCGGAAGGGACCGGGATCGGCCTGGCCCTCGCGCGGCGCATCGTTGAGTTTCATGGCGGAAAGCTTTGGGTGGAATCGGAAGGAGCGGGGCAGGGGAGCACCTTCTGCTTCACGCTGGGCACCCGCCCTCCCGACCCGAACAAACAGGGATGAAGGGGGTGAATGGGATGCAGAGGGTACGATGAACTCTCCCTATGCATCCGGCCCCCGTTGAAAGGAGCGAAATATGATAGAAGGCGAACCGTTGTGTATCCTGCTCGTCGAGGACAACCCCGACCACGCCGAACTGGCGATGCGCAACCTGAGCGATGCAGGACTGGTCAACCGCCTGTTCCACGTCGAGGACGGAGAAGCCGCCCTGGACTATCTCAACAACCGCGGCCGGTTCGCTGACGCAACTGCCTATCCCCGCCCGCACCTGGTGCTCCTGGACCTGCGTCTCCCCAAGGTCGACGGCATCGAGGTGCTGAAGCAGGTGAAGGGATCGGATCAACTCAAATCCATTCCGGTCGTGATACTGACCACCTCAGCCGCGGAGCGCGATCTGGCCCAGGCCTATGATCACTACGCCAACTCCTACCTTACCAAACCGGTCGATTTCGACTCCTTCAGCAACCTGCTGCGCGACCTTGGCTTCTATTGGCTCGCCTGGAACAGGCGTCCAACGAGCTAGCCTCGGTAAATATTGTTTTGACCAGGACAAATGTTTCCTCCCATGCCGCTGGGGTAATGCCGTTTTTCTCCTTCCGGGCCCCGGTACGTCACCCCTTTTTATGCTTTTCCTGTCGGATTTTCTTGAGTTTTGGGCGCGAAACCTTTATATTTTCCTCTTTCAAATTTACAGCAAATGAGTGGGGTTCCCGGCGCTTTCCTGCCGGCTCCTCGACTGCGGCGGGTCCCAGCTATGCTCCTCATGATCGACAACTACGACTCCTTCACCTACAACATCGTGCAGTATTTGGGCGAGTTGGGTGAGGAGGTCAAGGTCTATCGCAACGACAAGATCACCATCGCCGAGATCGAGGCTCTTGCCCCCGATCGTATCGTCATCTCCCCCGGTCCCTGCTCTCCGGCGGAGGCTGGCATCTCGGTCGAGGTCATCCGCCATTTCGCCGGCAAGATCCCCATCCTTGGCGTCTGCCTTGGTCACCAGTCCATCGGGTACGCCTTCGGCGGCACTATCGTCAAGAGCGCGACGCTGATGCACGGCAAGACATCGCCGATCCTGCACGACGGCAAGGGGCTCTTCGAGGGGCTCCCGAACCCGTTCGCCGCGACCCGTTACCACTCCCTCATCGTGGAACGCGACACGCTTCCGGCCGAGTTGGAGATAACCGCCTGGGTCGCAGAGGGGGAGATCATGGGAATGCGGCACCGCACGCTCCCCATCTGGGGGGTGCAGTTCCACCCGGAGTCGATCCTCACCGAGGGGGGGATGGATCTTTTGAGGAACTTCTTGAAGATGTCCAGGTAGTGCTGACAGTTCCCTCTCTCCCCGGGAGAGGGTTAGTGTGAGGGCGCCGGCATCCGCGCCAAGCGTGCAGGACATCCCTCATCCGCCCTTAGGGCACCCGACACCCTTTTACCTTTGTTTCTTTGAATTCCGTTTGGAAGGAGTTGCTATGATTCGTAGGGCCATTGCACGCGTCGTGGAGCGGGAGAACCTCAGCGAGGCTGAGATGATCGAGGTGATGGACCAGATCATGTCCGGCGGGGCGACCCCGGCCCAGATCGCCGCCTTCATCACCGCCCTCAGGATGAAGGGAGAGACCGTCGACGAGATCACCGGTGCGGCACGGGTCATGCGCGATAGAGCCCTTCCCATCCGGGTCGGCAAGAGCGTCCTCGGCATCGACCGCGACGACATCAACCTCGACCGCGAGACCATCCTCGATACCTGCGGCACCGGCGGTTCCGGCACCAACTCCTTCAACATCTCCACCACTGTCGCCTTCATCGTTTCCGCCTGCGGCGTCAAGGTCGCCAAGCACGGCAACCGCGCCGTCTCCTCCTCCTGCGGTTCCGCCGACGTCCTCGAGGCGCTGGGCGTCAACCTCGACGTCACCCCCGAAACGGTGGAACGCTGCATCTCCGAGATCGGCATCGGCTTCCTGTTCGCCCCCGCGCTCCACGGCGCCATGAAACACGCCATCGGCCCCCGTCGCGAGATCGGCGTCCGCACCATCTTCAACATCCTGGGCCCGCTCACCAACCCGGCCGGCGCGGACTGCCAGGTCCTGGGGGTCTACCGCGAGGAACTGGTCGAGAAGCTGGCACAGGTGTTGAAAAAGCTCGGCTGCCGCCGCGGCTACGTGGTGCACGGCAGCGACGGCATGGACGAGGTGACCCTGACCGGAGAAAGCACCATCGCCGAGGTCAGCGCCGACGGGGTCAAGGTGTACAAGGTCACCCCCGAGCAGTTCGGGCTGGAGCGCGCGCCGCTTGCCGAACTGCACGGCGGCGACGCCCAGGGCAACGCGGTCATCGTCAGGGAGATCCTCTCCGGCAAGGACGGCGCCAAACGGCGCATAGTCCTTTTGAACGCGGCCTTCGCCCTCGTGGCCACCGGCAAGGCTGCCGACATCAAGGAAGGGATCAGGCTTGCCGCCGAGACCATCGACTCCGGGCGCAGCCTGAAGCAACTGGAACGGCTGGTGGCCCTGACCAACGAGGTGCAATAGCAGATGACCCAGGTACCCGACGTACTCAGAAAGATAGTCGACTACAAGCAGGGCGAGCTCGAGGCCGCCATGCGTGCGGTTCCGCTGAACGAGATCATGGACCGCTTGGCCGACCTCGAAGACACCCCGCGCGGTTTCCAGAACGCCATCCTCAACGCGCTTGGCTCCGGCTGGACCCCCATCATCGCCGAGGTGAAAAAGGGATCCCCCTCCAAGGGGCTGATCAGGGCAGACTTCGACCCGCTGCAGATCGCGATCACCTACCAGGACAACGGCGCCACCTGCCTCTCCGTACTCACCGACGAGCACTTCTTCATGGGGCACCTAAGCTACCTGGCGCTGATCCGCGAGCAGGTCTCGCTGCCGCTTTTGCGCAAGGATTTCATCTTCGATCCCTACCAGATCTACCAGGCCCGGGCCGCCGGCGCAGACGCCATCCTGCTCATCGCCGCCATGCTCGACGTGCCGCAGTTGCGCGATTTCCACTGCCTTGCTAAAGAACTCTCCATGGACGTGCTCCTCGAGGTGCACGACGAGAAGGAGCTGGAGATGGCGCTGCAGACCGACTGCAGCATGATCGGCATCAACAACCGCGACCTGCGCACCTTCCAGGTGGATATTGCGACATCGGAACGCCTGGCGGCCCGGATCCCGGCCGGCAGGATCATCGTCGCCGAGAGCGGCATCAACACCCGCTCCGAGATCGTGCGCCTCACCGAGAAGGGGTTGCACGCCTTCCTGATCGGCGAGTCCATGATGCGCGAGCCGGACGTGGGGGCCAAACTAAGCGAGCTGCTGGGGTAGAGGGCAGCGCTAAATCCAATGTGATTTCATGTTCCATCTGACAAAGGAGTGGCTATGAATACCAAGTTCTTGCTTGACGAGTCCCGCATCCCGAAACAGTGGTACAACATAATCCCCGACATGCCGGGTCCGCTGCAGCCGGTGATCAACCCGGTCACCCTGAAGCCGGTGACACCGGAGGACATGACCCCGATTTTCCCGATGGCCCTCATCGAGCAGGAGATGTCCAACCAGCGCTGGATCGACATCCCCGACGAGGTCCGCGAGAAGTACCGTATCTGGCGTCCGTCGCCGCTGTTCAGGGCGCACCGGCTCGAGCAGGCGCTGCAGACGCCGGCCAAGATCTACTACAAGTACGAGGGCGTTTCGCCGGCCGGCTCCCACAAGCCCAACAGCGCCATCCCGCAGGCCTGGTACAACAAGCAGGCCGGCATCCGCAGGCTGGCCACCGAGACCGGCGCCGGCCAGTGGGGGAGCTCGCTCGCCCTGGCCTGCTCCATGTTCGGCCTGGAATGCACCATCTACATGGTGAAGGTCTCCTGCACGCAAAAGCCCTACCGCAAGAGCATGATGCAGCTTTGGGGCGCCACGGTGATCCCGTCCCCCTCCGAGTTAACCAACGCCGGGCGCAGCATCCTGGCCCACGACCCGGACAACCTGGGGAGCCTTGGCATCGCCATCTCCGAGGCGGTCGAGGATGCCGCCACCCACGATGACACCAACTACGCGCTGGGGAGCGTCCTGAACCACGTCTGCCTGCACCAGACCGTGATCGGCCTTGAGGCGAAGGAGCAGATGGCGCTGGCCCAGGATTACCCGGATGTGGTCATCGCCTGCTGCGGCGGCGGTTCCAACTTCGCCGGGCTCACCTTCCCGTTCCTCATGGATCGCGCCAATGGGAAGAAGGTGCGCTGCCTGGCCGTGGAGCCTGCCTCCTGCCCGACACTCACCAAGGGGGTCTACGCCTTCGATTACGGCGACACCGCGAAGCTAGCTCCCATCACCAAGATGTACACCCTGGGGCACGACTTCATGCCGCCGGGGATCCATGCCGGCGGCCTGCGCTACCACGGCGAGTCGGCGCTCATCTCGCAGCTCTACCACGCAGGCGAGATCGAGGCCAAGGCCTACAAGCAGAACGCCTGCTTCGAGGGGGCGCTCCTCTTCGCCAGGACCGAGGGGATCGTCCCCGCCCCGGAATCCTCCCACGCGTTGCGCGCCGCCATCGATGAGGCGGTGTTTGCCAAGGAAGAGGGGAAGGAGAAGACCATCCTTTTCGGGCTCTCCGGTCACGGCCAGCTCGACATGGGCGCCTACGACGCCTATCTCTCCGGTCAGCTGGAGGACTTCGAGTACCCCGCGGAGCTGATCCGCCAGTCCCTGGAGAGGCTCCCCAAGGTGTCTCTGTAGGGAAGCGCCTCGGTAGCAACCTGAGCGCCGAAAGGGGAGGGCACCCGACGGGTTCTCACCCCGACAGGGGTTTCTGATTTCTCGGACCTCCTCTGATTTTCTCCGCGGCCTGCGGTCTTGACTGTGGAAGTTGAGTAATTTTAAGGGTATACGCGCATGACAAAGGTCAAGATTTGTGGCATAACATCGGAGGACGATGCTCTGATGGCCGTCGATGCCGGGGCTGACGCCCTGGGTTTCGTCTTCTTCGACAAGTCTCCCCGCTTCATCGGAGCGGAGGCCGCGCAGAAGATCATCGCCAAGCTTCCTCCTTTCGTCCAGGTGGTCGGCCTTTTCGTCAACGCGGATCTCGACGTGGTCAACAGCACCGCCGATTGCTGCGGCCTGGACATCGTACAGTTGCACGGCGAGGAAAGCCCGGAATACTGCCGATTGATAAAGCGCAGGGTGATGAAGGCGTTCCGCGTGCGCGGGCCCGAGAGCCTGACCCCTCTTTCCGAGTACCGGGTTGCCGCCTACCTGCTCGACGCCTATTCGCCCAACGCCTACGGCGGTACCGGCGAGGTCTTCGACTGGGACTGCGCCATCGCCGCAAAGGAGCATGGCCGCATCGTGCTGGCCGGAGGGCTCACCCCCGAGAACGTTGCCGAGGCGGTGAGGCGGGTTCGGCCCTACGGGGTGGACGTCTCCAGCGGGGTCGAAGCGTCTCCCGGCAAGAAGGATCCGGACAAGGTGCGCCGTTTCATCCAGTTGGCCAAGCATCCACACCCGATCTGAAGCAGCAGGAAACTCGAACGCAGACGTAGCACGTAGCACGTAGAACTTAGAACTTGTTTCTAACCCAAACAAAGGAGTGGCAATGAAGATTATCGTAACCGATGAGGTGGCTCACGAAGGACTGGCGATTTTGCAGCGCGACCCGCGCGTGCAGATGGACATCAAGCTGGGACTTAAGAAGGAGGAGCTTTACTCGATCATTGGTGATTACGACGTTATCATCACCAGAAGCGGCACCACCGTGGACAAGCCCCTGCTCGACCATGCGACCAACCTGAAGCTCGTCGCCCGCGCCGGCGTAGGAGTCGACAACGTCGATGTCGACTACGCCTCCGCCAAGGGTGTCATCGTTGTGAACGCACCCTTCGGCAACACCAACAGCGCGGCCGAACACGCCATGGCGCTTTTGCTTTCTTTCTGCCGCAACGTCACCAAGGCCAATGGCTCCCTCAAGGGGGGCGCCTGGAAACGCGCTCCTTTCACCGGCTACGAGCTGAAGGGAAGGACAGCCGGCGTCATCGGCCTGGGCAAGGTCGGCGGCCGCGTCGCCACCCGCCTCAAGGCCTTCGAATGTGAAGTGCTCGCCTGCGACCCGTACATCGCCGAGAAACGCGCTCATGACCTTGGCGTCAAACTGGTCACCCTCGACGAGATCATCAAGAACTGCGACATCATCACCGTCCACACCCCGCTCACCAGCGAGACCCACAACATGATCGGCAAGAAGGAACTGGCCGCCATGAAGGACGGGGTCATCATCATCAACGCAGCGCGCGGCGGCATCATCAACGAAGAGGCGATGCTGGAAGCCCTCGACTCCGGTCGCGTCGCCGGCGCCGCCTTCGACGTCTGGAGCCAGGAGCCGCCCGACTCCGAGACCTTGAAGAAACTGATCGGCCACGAGAAGATGGTGGTCACCCCGCACCTGGGTGCCAACACCTTCGAGGCGCAGGTAAACGTCGCCGTCGACGTGGCCAAGGAAATCCTGCGCTACATGGACGAGCAGCCCATCGAGAACGCCATCAACATCCCCAAGTTCGACGCCTCCCTCATGGGGCAGATGCGTCCCTACCTGAACCTGGTGAACGTGCTGGCGGACTTCATCATCCAGCTGGTCGACACCAACCTGAACAAAATCACCTTCACCTACACCGGCGGCCTGGCGCAGTACGACTGCACCCCGATCACCGTCTGCGGCCTCGCTTCCCTGTTGAACCGCAGGGTGGAGCAGGAAGTGAACATGGTGAACGCGCAGCTCGTGGCCGACAGCATGGGCACCGTGGTCGAAGAGGTGAAGACCAAGAACTCCGAGGACTTCTCCAACCTGATCACGATAACCATCGAGGGGCCGGGCGAGAAGCGCCTGATCTCCGGCACCGTGTTCGAGGGGGTTCCCCGCATCGTCAAGCTGCGCGACTACCAGATGGACTTCCGTCCGGAGGAGCACATGCTGCTCATGGCGTACGGTGACCGTCCGGGCATCATCGGCAAGATCGGCACCATTCTCGGCAAGCACGAGATCAACATCGCCGCCATGAACCTGGGGCGTCGTGAGAAGAAGGGGGAGGCGATGGTCATCCTGTCGCTCGACTCCGCCGTCCCCGCGGACGTCGTGGAAGAGGTAAGGAAAGCCACCGAGGCGACCTTCGTGAAGCCGCTCTACCTGATCACCGCGAAGTAAGGCAGGATAGAAGAGCAGGAAAAGAAAAGGCCCCCGGCGCAAGCTCGGGGGTCTTTTTCATTGTTTGATACTGCAAATTCTGTTTAGGGGCGAGTAACCGTTCGCCCCTTATTCGTGCCACCACGGCGGTTGATACCTGGGAGACATCCTGGGGGCACCTGCGCTGGGCGAATAATTATTCGCCCCTACGGTGTCGTTACCTCGACGTCCTCCCTGTTCCGGGTTAGGCGAGCTTCCTCCCGCCGCAGGCCTTCAGCCTCCGGTGCGCTTCGCGCAGCGCCTTTTCCGTGGTCTCCCAACTGATGCAGCTGTCGGTGATGGAGACGCCGTAGGTGAGCTCGGCGAGGTTCTTCGGCATCGGCTGGTTCCCCTCCTTCAGGTAGCTCTCGATCATGACGCCGGAGATGGAGCGGTTGCCGGCCACGATCTGGTCGACGACGCTATTCAGCACCTCGGGCTGGCGCTCGTATTTCTTCTCCGAGTTGCCGTGGCTGCAATCAACCATCAGGGTCGGGTTCAGCCCGGCCTTGGCGAGCATCTCCTCGGACTTGGCGATGTCCTCCGGCGAGTAGTTCGGCTTTTTGTTGCCGCCACGCAGCACCATGTGCACGTCCGGGTTGCCGGTGGTCTGGATGATGGAGGTGAGGCCGTCACGGTTGATGCCCAGGAAGCTGTGCGAATGCAGCGCGGCCTTCATGGCGTCGATGGCGATCTGCAGGTTGCCGTCGGTGCCGTTTTTGAACCCGATGGGGAAGGAGAGGCCGCTGGCCATCTCGCGGTGGGTCTGGGACTCCGTGGTCCTCGCGCCGATGGCACCCCAGGAGAGGAGATCGGCCAGGTATTCGGGGGTGATGGGATCGAGCATCTCGGTCGCGACGGGGAGCCCCATCTCGGTCACCTTGCACAAAAGTCCGCGGGCAATGCCGAGCCCCTTGGAGATGAGGTGGGTCCCGTCCATGCCGGGGTCGTTGATGAGCCCCTTCCAGCCGACGGTGGTGCGCGGTTTCTCGAAATAGACGCGCATGATCAAGAGGAGTTCCTCGGAAACTTCCTTGGAGAGGGCGGCCAGCTTCTCGGCATACTCCAGGGCGCCCTTGGGGTCGTGGATGGAGCAGGGGCCGACCACCACCATGAGCCGCTTGTCCGCGCCCCTCAGTATATTGGAGATCGCCGCGCGGCTTTCGCTCACGCAGGTACTGGACTGCTCCGAGATCGGAAAGACCTGCCTCAGATCGGTCGGTGCAATTATGGGGGTGATGCTTTTTACCTTGAGATTGTTGGTCTTAATCATCGTAGGCTCCGCGCTAGCAGTTTTTAATGTGCCGTAATCTAGCGCGTTTCCAACCCGCTGTCAAAAAAAAATGCCCCCTCGTTATGGAATTTTGCCGGGAGCATATTTTTGTATGGCGCAGGTATAAAAAGGTAGGGCGAAATGCCTGTTCAGTCGGTTCTGGAAGGGGGGCGGGAGGCGACTTTTGCCTGCAGGTCGCCGCGGACCGACGCGAAGGTGGCCTGCTCGGCTCCCGCTCCCCACATCTCTTGCAGCGCGCGCTCCGAATCCCCGGGCTCCACCTCGACCCCGCGTATGGCGTCAGTAAGCACCGTCACCGCGAAACCCTCCTTGAGCGCCTCCAGTACGGACTCCTTCACGCAGTAATCGGTAGCCAGCCCCCCGACGTAGAGCCGGTCCATTTCCATGCGCCGCAGCAGCATCGCGAACGGGGTCCCGTTTTCGGTGACCCCCTGGAGCGCGGAATAGCCGTTGTCCCAGCTGGACATCCCCTTGGAGATGACGATGGTCCCCTCCGGGAGCAGCAACCCGGGATGGAACTCCGCGCCGGCCGACCCCTGGACGCAGTGGGGCGGCCAGACCCCCCCCTGTTCCTTGAAGTGCTTGCTCTGCGCCGGGTGCCAGTCCCGGGAAGCGAAGACCGGCGCGCTACTCTGTTTGAAGAGTTCGAGATAACGGTTGAGCGGCGGCACCACCTGGTCCCCCTCCGGGACCGCGAGTGCGCCCCCAGGGCAGAAGTCGAGCTGTACATCAACCACGAGAAGGGCGCCTCTGCGTAGCATCGCGAGCCTCCTTTGCCGGTGACGGGCCGCTCTCGTGCCCCCCCGGCGTTAGCTGCGGTATTTGTTCTGGATCCGGTTCATCAGCTTCAGACGCAGCGTGTTGACGCCGGAACTGATGGAAACCTTGTAGGTGTGCGGGTTGACCAGGCGGAGGCTACCTTCGGGCAGCAGTTTCAGCTGTTCCGCGGCCAGGTCGGCGCAGCTCTCGAGGTCCGGCGTCGGGACGCACCTTTTGCCCTTTTCCATCACCTTGCGCCGCAGGTCGACCAGGCGCGCCTTTTCCGGAATCCGGACGTGCTGCACCGGATTGGCCGGGTCGAAGACCACTGTTCCAGGGAGGATCTCCTCGTCCTGCAGCGCGATCAGGTCCAGGATGAAGGAACCGTCCGGTGCCACCGCGCGCAGCACCTTCTTGCGGCCGGGCAGCGTCGCCTTGGCCAGGTCGCTGGTCAGTTTGAGCTTCGGTTCCCCGTCCATGAGCACCAGCTTGTAGACCCCCCCCAGGGCGCCTCCTCCCTCGCCGGCGCAGGTGGCCAGGCGGGTGCCGACTCCGTAGATGTCGATCCTGCTCCCCTCCCGGCGCATCGAGTCGATCACGTTTTCGTCCAGCTCGTTTGATGCGACGATTTTCACCTTGGTGAAGCCGGCCTCGTCGAAGGCTGCGCGCACCTGGCGGGAGAGGTAGGCGAGATCGCCCGAGTCGATGCGCACGCCGACCAAGTCGTGGCCCTGCTCCTTCAGTTCGCGGGCCACGATGAGCGCGTTGGGGAGTCCGCATTTCAAGGTGTCGTAGGTGTCGATCAGGAGGATGCAGCTGTCGGGGAATTCCTTGGCGTAGCAGCGGAACGCGCTGAGCTCGTCCGGGAATGCCATGATCCAGCTGTGGGCATGGGTGCCGCGCACGGGGATGCCGTAGCGCATGCCGGCAAGCACGTTGCTGGTGGAGCGCACCCCGCCGATGTAGGCGGCCCTGGCACCGGACAGCCCGCCGTCCGGCCCCTGGGCCCGACGCAGCCCGAATTCGAGCACGGTGGCGTCGCCGGCGGCGAGCTTGATGCGGGCCGCCTTGGTGGCGGCCAGGGTCTGGAAGTTGATGATGTTCAAAAGTGCCGTCTCAACGAACTGCGCCTCGGCGAGCCCTCCCTCGACGGTGAGGAGCGGCTCCCTTCCGAAGACCACCGTTCCCTCGGGGGGCGCCGTGATGCTTCCCCTGAAGCTGAAATTCGAGAGATAGGAGAGAAAGGCGGGTTTGAAGATATTGAGACTCTCCAGGTAGCCGAGCTCTTCGTCATTGAACGAGAGTTCTTCGAGGTAGGACAAGGCGGTGTCGAGCCCGGCGAACACCGCGTAACCGCCATGGAACGGGTTGTGGCGAAAGAAGAGGTCGAAGGCGGCGGGACGCTCGTGCATGCCCTGGTCCAGGTATCCCGCCAGCATGGTGAGTTCGTACAGATCGGTAAGCAAAGGCGAATAACGCATGGTGCCCTCCCTCAATTGCCGGCACCCTGAATTATCGCATGACGCAGCTTTTCTGCCAGTTCCGGGTCCACTATTTTCAAAGAAAGGTAGTCTCCCTGTGCCTTCTCCGTTTCGTCGAGCAGCAGATGTGACAGTCCGAGCTTGTACAGTGCATTGGCATTGCCCGGCCACAGCTTCAGTAAGATGGTATAGGCTTCGACGGCTTCATCGTATCGGTCCGCCCTGAAACAGACCTCGCCGAGGTTGGAATAGGCAAGAGCCAATGAAGGATCCAGCTGTACCGATTTCTTGAGGGAGTCGATACCGCGGGTGTAGTCGCCGCTCAAGGCCTGGGTCGTTCCAAGGTTGAGCCAGGCCAGAGCGTTGCTCGGGGCGAGGGCGACGCTCCTGCTGAAGGCCTCGGTTGCCTCGCGGTAGTTCCCCTCGCTGTTCAGCTCGACGCCGGCCTGGAACCAGTCGTCAGCTTCCAAGTACTCCTCCTGTTCTATCTGGATCGTCGGCGGCGTGGGCATCAGCGCCCCGGTGGCCAGTCCGGTGAACAGCAGCAGTGCTATGCAGGTGACCGCGCGGTATTTCATGCCGTTTCTCCGAGAAAGCAAAACCATAGCATATTAAAACATATTTACAAAACGGTAGCCGGACCGGGCAAGGGGGGGCGGGTTTTTTGCTGACACCGCGGCGGGGTTTCTGGTAGAAAGGGAGGGCTGCAGCGGCTGCTGCAGGAGAATCACGTGCCAAAGGGGGCTCTACATGGAACCATTACTGATCGTAGGCTGCGGTGCCGTCGGCCGTCGGGTGGCCGCACTGGCACTCGCGCGGGGGATGGACGTCTGCACCTTCAACAGGGGTGAAGCCCCGCTGTCCGGGGTACGGCACCAAACGGGAAACCTGGACGAGCCTGATACCTTGCGCGGTCTTCCCACCCGTGGCGCGGGTGTGATCTACCTCGCACCGCCGCCGGGAGGCGGCATAGAAGACACCAGGATGCGCAACTTCCTGTCCGGCATCGCCGCGGGGGACGAGCCCGCCAAGGTGGTCTACATCAGCACCAGCGGCGTCTACGGCGGGGGGAGCGAGGTGGTGACCGAGGAGACTGAGCCGGTTCCCCAGACCGCACGCGGCAAAAGGCGCCTGCACGCCGAGCGTCTTCTGCAGGCCTGGGGGCGCGAGCGCGGAGTTGCCGTGGTCGTACTCAGGGTGACCGCCATCTACGCGGCCGACCGCCTGCCGGTCACCCAACTCACCACCGGGCAGCCGGTGCTCCGGGAACAGGAGGCGCTCCCCAGCAACAGGATCCACGCCGACGACCTATCCCGCATCTGCCTGGCTGCGCTCGAGCGGGGTAAGGACGGGGCGGTCTTCAACGTGAGCGACGGGGCTCCGAGCACCATGACGGCGTACTTCAACGCCGCAGCCGACAGGCTGGGGCTCCCCAGGCCCAGGCAGGTTACCTTGGCCGAGGCGCGGCAGGTAATGACCCCGCTCATGATCTCATACTTCTCAGAGGGACGCATCGTCGACAGCAGCAAGATTCTGAAAGAACTCGGGATCACGCTGCTCTACCCCAACCTGGAGGCCGGACTGAAGGGGTAGCTGCTTCCTTTGACAAAGGACTGGGCCCTTCACCCCCGCCCCTCTCCCGGAGGGCGAGGGGAGCTTGAGCCTGGTCGGGATGCGGGCGGGTAAGGGCGTGGCGTTGGCCGCGCCCTTTTTGCTGCGCTCAATCCCGCTGCTTAAAAAGTAGGCAAAACGCTATCATTAGCGATCGTCACGTCGATTTTTTCCCCTCCACCCCACGTTACCCACAGAGTTTTCCACAGCAATTGTGGAAGATGTGTGACATTTTTTATCCCAACAATATAGCTACTTAGATGAAAGCCCATCCGTTCTCGAGCTCCATGCCCGTTGTTCAGGGCGTGTACCCCTGGACAAGGGGGGCTGGCACTAAAAAAGGCCCATGTTTGACCATGGGCCTTTTCCCTGCATTGGCGTTGCATCGGGGCACTTTCTACCAATCCGTCGGTAAAGCTTCACGGCCGGTGCTGCGTGGTCGGTGCGTCCCCGCAGCGCGTACCGGTCGGCTTCCCTTTTTCAAGCGCAGCCGCCTGGCGGATGAGATAAGTCGCTTTCAGCGTTGTCCCGAGTAACGCCAATTTTTTAATTCGCTCCGGAATACCGCTACGGGGGGCATGGATTACTGACCAGTGTCGCAACATACCCCGGTGAGACGCTTCAGGCTTCCCTCTGCCTTGTTGAGGGCTTGCTCACCACGACTGAAACCAGGGACATCTTGATAATAAAGGTAGTCAGGGACCCAAACGGATGCGCAACGAGTATTCCAGAGCCGCTCGCATTCACATGCGTAAGCTTGACCCAAGTTTAGCAATCCCTTTATGACTGTCAAGACTGACATGAGATTAATTTCATCTGATCTAAGATGCTGATAAATAGCACTTTTTGTCGGTTTTGCTAATGGGTAAAGCGGCTGTCATTTCGCCGGCTTTGCCTCTTTGAGTGAGATTCGACCAATGCCTGTCTGACCACTTTCACCGGTTGTTGGTATGACAGTTGCCCTTGATTTTTATGGGAGTGCAAGGCGCAAGTAGCAACGAACGTTGCAGCAGTGAGGTGCACGATGAATGTCAGGTCCTGTGGCGTAGCACCCACGTGGGATGCTGCTAGAGTGACAGCACGTGAACGGAGCAGGAGATGCAGGGATCGTAGCAGCGGATGAGCCGCTCCAGCGCCGTTGTCATACGGTTGGTCTCTTCCCCTTCCATGCCGCGGGCCAAAGCCAGCAGGTCGCGGGCCAGGGCCCCCTGGTTCAGGGCGGTGGGGGTGATGACGTCGGCCATGGTGCAGATCCCTTGCGAGTCGAACGAGTAGCTGTGGATCAGGACCCCGCGGGGAGCCTCGCAGGCAGCGCAACCCGTCGCTGCGCGGGGTGAAGGCGCGGCCGTTTCCTCCTGCCGCGGTCCCAGTTCGATGAGGCGGTCGATCAGGCGCAGCGCCCGCTCGGTGGCGTGGTACATTTCGATGGCTTGGGCCAGGTTGTTGCCCCGCATGTCCTTCCCCACCAGTTCCTGCTTGTGGGATTTGAACAACGCGCCGGCGCCCCCTTCCAGGTCGGGGTGGAGGTTGAGCCGGGCCAGGGCGCCCACGGTGGCCTCCTTGCCGTGCACCCTGGAGAGCTTGGCGTTGGAGTAGTCAAGGACCGTTTCCTCTATGTGCTGCCGGTAATCCCGCAGCGGGAACGATGCGCGGCCGACCATGCTGCAAGCCTGCGCCCCCAGCGGGTGTTCAGCCGGTTGCAGGACGAGGAAGTCAGGTGTGGGAAGCTCGGGGAAAGGGAAGGGGGTGTTGAAGAGCCGATGCGCCTCCTGCGCCGCCGGCAGCACCTTTTGCAGCTCGTCCCTAAGCCTCGCCAGTTCGTTCCGGGTCAGACTGCGCCCTAGCCCCCCGAGCCGGATGTTGACCGGATGGATGAGCCGTCCTCCCGCCGTTTCCGTAATCTGGTTGCCAACCTTCTTGATCGCCAGCCCTGTTTTCAAAAGGTCCGGAGCCACCCGGGCCAGTTCGGCCACGCCACGCACCCCCAAAAGGTCGGGCAGCACCAGGCAGTACAGGTGCAGGGCGTGGTCCTGGATCATCCCTGCCTGCAGCATGAGCTCCCGCGTGAGGGCGGTCACCTCGGAGACCTCGACCCCGAAGGCGTCCTCCACCGCGAGGAGCGCGGTCACCTTGTGCACCGTGGAACAGAGCGCGCAGATGCGGCAGATGATTTCCGGCACCTCGGCAAAGCTCTTCCCCAAAAGAAGCGCCTCGAAGAGGCGAGGCGAATCGATGAACTGCAGCTCGACCCGCTCCACCCGGCGTCCCTCCCGGTACACCCGGACGCTGCCGTGACCTTCCAGCCTGGTCAGAGGCGCTATCTCAACTACGCTTCCCATAGTCCCACTCCGGTTTGAAACGGCTCATCCTGCGTTCGATCTCGTCCCTGCCGAACCCTCGCTCCAGGAGGAGTTCCAGCTCCTGGGCAACGTTGGCCTCGCGCACCGGTCCGCGGCACCCCTCGCAGACGATGCCGGTGGCCGGGCAGCGAGCGTTGCAGCCACCCTGCACCACGGGACCAAGGCAGAGTTCCCTTTTTTCCAGCAGCAGGCAGAGGTTTTCGTGGCTGCGGCACTCGGTACAGACCGGGTAGGACCGTGCAGGGGGGAGGGTTCCCGCCGCCAGGGCGACCACAAGCTCCATGATCTCCTGCTTCTCCGGCGGGCAGCCGGTGACGGCCGCGTCCACGCTGACGAAGTTGGCCAGGGGAACGGGCGGGAAGCTCTCCGGCAGTTTCTCCCCGGCGCCGAATACTGACCGCAGCAGCTCCCGTCTCGTGCTGACCCTGTTGTTCATGGCGGCGACGCCGCCAAAGAGCGCGCAGGTGCCGTAGGCGACCAGGTGTGTGCTGGCGTTTCTGAGCTTGAACAGAAGCTCCAGGTCCTTGGGGGTGGAGACGGCCCCCTCCACGATGGCGGCGTCAAACTGCACATCGAGCACGTTGCCGCTTTCCGCGAGGGGGAAGTAGACGAGTTCGCAGTGCCCCAGCAGTTCGGGGAGCTCATCCTCGCAGTTCAACAGGGTGAGCTGGCACCCCGAGCAAGCCGTGAGCCCGGTTATGGCGAGTTTCATTCGTCTCACAACGCCTCCGGTATCCCTTTGAGTTCGCTGGCCCGGAACACGGGCCCGTCCACGCAGCAAAGTTTCTGCCCCAGGGCGCAGTGGCAGCAGCGTCCAATACCGCAACGCATCCTGCGCTCCAGGCTGAGCAGGATGCGCTCGGCCGCAACGCCCGCGCGCTCGAGGTCGGTGACCAGGCAGCGGTACAGGGGAGGGGGACCGCAGACCGCGGCATAGGTGTTGACGGCATCGAAGCGGAATCCCTTCAGGAGGTCCGGCAGCAGGCCGATCGCGCAGGAGTATTCGCCCTCCGAGGTCTCCGGCGCGAAGTCCACGGTCAGGTAGAGCCGCAGCCCGCCCGTGGCGGCTAGGGCTGTCAACTCCTCCCTGAACAGCATGAGCCGGGGCTGCTTGGCGCCGTACATGAGGGTGACTTCGCCGTAGCTGCTTCTTTGCCGTAAAAGGTGCATGAGGAGCGAACGAAGCGGCGCGATCCCCAGTCCCCCGGCCAGGAGCAGGACCGGCCGGCCGGCCATTTCCCGTAGCGGGAAACCGCTTCCGAAGGGACCGCGGATCCCCAACCTGGCCCCGGTCTGCTGTTTGTGGAGCAGTTCCGTGACGTGGCCTACGCGGCGCACGCACAGTTCCAGGGTGCCGTCAGGCGCGGGGAGGTCCGCCGGCGAGATCGGGATTTCCCCGGCTCCCGGCACCGATAGCTGCACGAACTGCCCGGGAACGAATGAGGAGAGTTCGGCGAGTGCCCCCTCCTCGGGGGCTATGCGGAACAGGGTGGTATCTTCCGAGAGGTCCCTGCGCTCGAGCAGGCGCGCGGCGAAGGGGATGTGGGGCGTGTGCTGGGCCTTTTTCATCGTTCCTCCCGCTCGGGTGGCGCGGTCAGTTCGCGCAGGTCGATGCCCACCGGGCAGACCTCCTTGCAGCGCCCGCAGCCGACGCAGGAGGTGATCCCCTGCAGCGGGGTGAAGCCGCAGTACTTGTGCAGGAAGCGGTAGCGCAGCCGGTCCAGACGGTCCGGGCGGAAGTTGGCACCCGCGACCTCGCCGTGGCTGGCGAACAGGCAGTTGTCCCACTCCCTGATCCGCGTGCCGCCTCCGGAAAGGGAAGGATACTCGCGCACGTCGAAGCAGTAGCAGGTGGGACAGCAGACCGAGCAGGCCCCGCAGGAGACACAGGTGGAGGCGAACCTCCGCCAGAGCGGGTGCTCCGAAAAACGGAGTTGCGGGTCCTGCGGCAGGAGACGGGGCCCCGAAGGGCGTGGAGCCGGAGGCGGCCCCTCTTCCAGAAGCTGCTCTGCCGCGGTGAGGAGTGCCGTTCCCCTGGCGCTGTGACTGCTCAGGCGGAAACCGTCTGCCACGGCGTCCAGGAAGAGGTCGCAGGAGGAAGACTCCATTCCTTCCGTGCAAAAACAGAAATCGTCAGGTTCGCAGGAGATACCGATCAGGGTCAGGCGTGACCTGCGCGTCGCGTAGCCGGTGTCGACGGGTTCGGCGAGGAAAACGCGGTCCAGGTACGCGATCCCTTCCAGGTCGCAGCTGTGGACGCCGAACAGGACGAGGTCGCCGGCGCCGGCATATCCCTCACTGTAGCTGCCCGAGGCGTAGTGGAGGATCTCCTCCCTGAAGGGGAGCAGGTATTTCTTGGGGGGGATCTGGGTGCGGCGGTAGTCGAGCTGCAGCTCCGCGGGGTCGTGCAGCTGCGAGAAGCGGTGCACTCCGCTTTCGGAGACGGTGGGGCCGTGCAACTCGCCGAAGAGGCGCAAGGTCTCCAGGAACTGGTTCAGCCGCGACGTTTTCAGGAAGGTCTTCTCCACAGTACCTCCTTGCACAAGTGATAATTCTACAGGGGTCGTTGCTGATGGCAAGGCGGGGGATAGGGTCAGTGAGCGGCGAAGACGTGTCTGTGAGAGTATTGTAATGTTGCGGGGCTTTGACTTGACGGCACACAGGTGTTACAGAATGTTTCATGAGTTCCGACTTCATCGATTATCACTGCCATCTGCTGCCCGCACTCGATGACGGCGCCGTGGACCTGAGAGAGTCGCTCGATATGGCGCGCACACTCTGCAGCTTCGGCTTTGCCACGGTTCATTGTACGCCGCATCTCATTCGCGGCGGTTATGAGAACGAACCCGCCCGCGTCATTCGCGCCGTACACATCATGCAGCGCCGGCTCGACGAGGAGGGCATCCCCCTGCGCCTGGTACCCGGCAACGAGCACTACCTGGACCAGTACCTTCCGGAAATGCTGCCGGGAGCACTGAGGGCGGGAACTTCGCGGTACCTGCTCGTGGAAGTCCCTTTTCATGCAGGCACCGAGCTGCTGCGCCCCATGGTGCAAACCTTTTCCCGGCACGGCCTTGCCCCGTTGATAGCACACCCGGAGCGCTGTGCCGCCTTTGACCCGGCAACAGCGGGAGGCGGGTTCCGGGCCGCGCTTTCCCTGGTGTTCAGCAAGGAGCCCGAGCACCAGATGGGGGATTCGGAAATCGTGGCGCTCAAGCGGCTCGGCTGCAGGTTCCAGGGGAACCTCGGGAGCTTTGCCGGCTATTACGGCTACGAGGTGCGCGAACGCGCCCTGCTGTTCCTGCGGCACGGCTTGTACTCATGCCTTGGTACCGATGCCCATCGCGGTGAGCATCTTTGGGACATGCTGGTGGCGGGGTACGCCGTGGTCGAGTCGGTGCTGGGCGAACAAGAGAGCCGCGACCTGCTGCGCGGCACCCATCTGGCCAACGGCGCCTGATCTTCCCCGGCCCGCTACCCCACTCTCCTCCCCAAGCAGTCTCCCCCAATCAGATCGCCGCGGCCGATGCCGCCTGCACCTTCTTAGCGCTAAAGCTGTGTGCAGCGATGCCGATACAGGTAGGGTTACCATTGATTACCCCCTTATTGAGGTGTGCGATGAGGCAATCCTCCATCTCCCGTTTCAGCGTGCTGCAGCAGATCGTTTTCCTCGCCCTTGTCTGCGTCATAGGTCTTGCTTTCGTTTCCGTTACCGCGTACTCCATCATCAACCGGGTGAAGGTGAACGGGCCGATCTACAACGAGCTCGTGCAGGGAAAGGACCTGGTGGCGGATATCCTCCCCCCGCCGGAATACATCATCGAGTCGTACCTGGTGGTGCTCCAGGCAGCGCGGGAGACCGATCAGGGCAGGATCAGGTCGCTGCAGGATTCGTTCAAAAAGCTGAAAGGGGAGTACGACGAGCGCCACGCCTATTGGGGCAAGGAGCTCAAAGACGGGGAGGAAAAACAGCTGATGGTAGGCGCATCCTACCGTCCCGCCGCGCAGTTCTACCAGGTTGCCCAGGCCGAGTTCTTCCCTGCGCTCCTGGCCGCGGATCAGGCCAAGGCCAACCAGTCCTTAACGACCCTCTCGGCACTCTATGAACAGCACCGGGCCAGCATCGACAAGCTCGTCAGCGTAACCAACGCCAACGGGGCCGCGCTGGAAAAGAGCACCGGGGAGGAACTTAGCCGCTCCACCATGCTGCTCGTGGCGCTCTGCCTCGCCGTCATCCTCGGCTGCGTCGTTTTGAGTGCCTTCATCATCAAAAATATCCACAACACCTTCGTCGCCTGTACCTCCGTAATGGACCGCATCGCGACGGGGGACCTTTCAGTCGAGGTCTCGGTCCAGGGGGGCGGCAGTGTCAGGAGCATGATGATCAGCCTCAAGACCATGGTGGAAAGGTTCAGCGAGGTGATGCGGCAGCTCCACGCCACTTCAGCAACCCTGGTCGGCGCGGCGGACCAGCTTTCGGTTGCATCGGAGCAGATCGCAAGTAACGCCGGGCATGCCGCCGGCGAATCGGTCACTATGGCCACCGCGAGCGAAGAGATGGCGGCCACCTCGCACGAGATATCCCGCAACTGCCAGCATGCCGCGGAGAACTCGCGTTGTACCAGCAGCATCGCCGAGACCGGCGTCGCCGTGGTCGCGGGCACGATTACGGTGATGGAGCAGATTGCGGAGCGGGTCAAGGGGCTTTCGGGGACCGTGGAGCAGTTGGGGCAGCGCAGCGACCAGATCGGCCAGATCATCGGCACCATAGAGGATATCGCTGACCAGACCAACCTCCTGGCGCTGAATGCAGCCATCGAGGCGGCCCGCGCCGGCGAACAGGGGCGCGGCTTTGCTGTTGTAGCCGACGAGGTGCGGGCGCTCGCCGAGCGGACCACCAAGGCGACCCGCGAGATCGGCGACATGATCAAGACCATCCAGCAGGAAACCAGAGGGGTCGTGGTCGCCATGGAGGAGGGGGTGCACGAGGTGGAAGCCGGCACCAGCGAGGCGACCAAGTCGAGCACGGCGCTGCGCGAGATCCTGGACCAAGTGAACGTCGTCGCCGGCGAGATCGTTCAGATCGCACAGGCCGCCGAGGAACAGACCGCCACCACCGGCATGATCAGCGGCAACATCAGGCAGATCACGGACCTGGTGCAAAGCACCGCCGAAGGTTCGCACCACTGCGCCGAGCAGGCTTCACAGCTCACCGTCTGCGTGAAGGACCTGGAGCGGATCATGGATCAGTTCAAGGTGGCCGGCTAGCCTGGACATCTACAGACAGGAAAGGGGAGGGCGGCCGTTGCGAGGGCCGCCCTTTTTTATTGCCCTGCCTGCGGCGCGGCCTGTGTGCCCTAAATTTCAGCATTTTCATCCCGGACCTCTGCTGTCTCCGTGCCGCGGCTCAGATCGGAAGCGCCGTGGTTGTGCGACTTGCGGCGTTTACCGTATCTGGAATGGAACCTGCTACGGGAGGGCATCACAGAGAGGTGACCCCATGCCCGCCCTGAGCAGTCCCGATATCGATGCCATAGTCCTCTCCATCAAGGTCGCGTTCACCGCAACGCTGGTCAGCCTCCCCTTCGGCTTTCTCTACGCCTACCTGATGACCTTTTTCAAGTTCAGGGCCAAGGTGCTCCTCGAGGTCATGGTCAACCTCCCGCTCACCTTGCCCCCCGTGGTCATGGGGTACCTGCTCCTGGTCGCCCTTGGGAAAAACGGTTGGCTCGCTCCCCTCTTGGAGCCGCTGGGGATGCGCCTGATTTTCACCTGGAAGGCGGCCGTGCTCGCTTCCGCCTTGGTCGGTTTCCCCCTGCTGGTGCGCTCCATCCGCCTTGCCATGGAGTCCATCGACGGTCGCCTGATCCAGGCCTCGCGCACGCTCGGGGCCGGACCCCTGGACTCGCTGGTGACCGTGATCCTTCCGCTGTCCCGCACCGGCATCGTTGCCGGCTCGTCGCTGATGTTCGCACGCAGCATGGGCGAGTTCGGGGCGACCATCATCGTCGCCGGGAACATCCCCGGCGTCACCCGGACCATCCCTCTGGCCATCTACGATTATGCGGGGTCGCCGGGGGGCGAGGAGGCCGCGCTGGTCCTTTGCGGCGTCGCCATCTCCATTTCGGTACTGGTGCTCCTGGTTCACGAGAGCCTCACCAGGAAACTGGCCAGGAGGCAATGATGGAACTGCGCGTGGAGGTTTCCAAGAATTTCGCCGGTGCCTTCGATCTGAAGACCGACTTTACCGTGGCCGGGGAGCAGGTTGGCGTGTTTGGCGTCTCGGGAAGCGGCAAGTCGACCCTGGTCAGCCTGATCGCCGGACTTATCGAGCCTGACGAGGGTGAGATCGTGCTCGACGGAGAATGCCTCTTCAGCAGCGAGCGCGGCATCGATCTCCCTCCGCAGCAGCGCAGGGTGTCTATCGTGTTCCAGGACAGCTGCCTGTTCCCGCATCTCAGCGTGGAGTCGAACCTCCTCTACGGTTACCGGCGCTGCCCGGTCCGGCACCGGCAGATCGACGTGAAGGCGCTTGTTTCGGTCCTCAAGTTGGACGGCCTACTCGACCGTGGGGTGAACCGGCTTTCGGGAGGGGAGAAGCAGAGGGTCGCGCTGGGGCGGGCCATCCTTGCCAACCCGCGCCTGCTGCTCATGGACGAGTCCTTGTCCGCGCTTGACGACGGTCTCAAGCTGCAGGTCATCCACTACTTGAAACGCGCCAGCGAAAAGTTCCGGATCCCCTATCTTTTCATTTCTCATTCTCTGCTCGAGATTCGGCTTCTCACCGACCAAGTGCTCGCCATGGCTGGGGGGAGGGTGCTCGGACAGACCACGCCGGAACAGCTGGCCCGGGATCGGATGGGGCAGAGCCAGGTGGGCTACATCAACCTGTTGCAGGTGGAGAAACTGCGCAAGATGGGTGGGCTGTACGTGTACCGGTGGGGGATGGAGGAACTCTTCGTTTCGGCGGGGGACGACGAGCCGATGGCGGTGTTCGAGCTCTCGTCGAGGGACATCATCCTGTTCACCAGGCATCCGGAGGCGGTCAGTGCCCGCAACCTCCTGAAGTGCACCGTCATGGATACCTTCCCCTCGGGTAACAAGGTGGGTGTGGAACTGCGCTGCGGGCACGAAACGCTGATCGCGGAGGTGGTGGTGCAGGCGGCAGACGATCTGGCCATCCAGGCGCGAAACGAGGTCTACGCCGTGATCAAGGCCTCGTCCTTCCGCCGCCTGGGCTGAGCGGCGGCAACCGCCTAGAGGATCCAGCCCCCTCCGACTACGGAGTCCCCGTCGTAGAGCACCGCTGCCTGTCCCGGCGTGACCCCTCCCTGCGGGGTGTCGAATTCCACCCGCAGCCTGCCGTCCTGGCACAGCTCGGCGCGGCACGGTACCGGTTGCTGGCGGTAACGGATGCTGCAGCTGCCGCGGAAGCTGCCGGTGATGGGCGTGTCGGTCCAGGTAAGCTGGTCAGCGAAAAGGTGGCTCGTTTGCAGCTCTTCTTTCGGGCCGACCACCACCTGCGCGTTTGCGGTGTCGATTCCGGTCACGTAGAGCGGTTTTTTCCAGGCGATGCCCAGGCCACGCCGTTGTCCCACGGTGAAGCGGTGGATGCCGTCGTGGCGCCCAAGGATGTTGCCGTCGCGGTCCACGATCTCCCCGGGGCGCGGGGCGACGCCGCTGTCTTCCAGGAAACGGACGTAGTCGTTGTCGGGGATGAAGCAGATCTCCTGGCTTTCCTGCTTCTGTGCCACCGGCAGGTTGAAGCGCGTGGCGAGCTGCCGCACCTCGGGCTTCTCAAGGTGACCCACCGGGAAGATGGTGCGGGCGAGTTGCCGCTGGTTCATCCCGAACAGGAAATAGGTCTGGTCTTTGCGGGGATCGTGCCCCTTGCGCAACCGGTAGATCCCGGTGGCATCGGCCTCGATGCGGGCGTAGTGGCCGGTGGCGAGGAGGTCGGCGTCGAAGGAGGCGGTCATCTCGAGGAGCAGGCCGAACTTGATCCTCTCGTTGCAGCGGGCGCAGGGGTTCGGGGTCCGTCCCGCCTTGTACTCGGAGATGAAATCGTTGATCACCAGCTCCTGGAAGCGCTGGCGCAGGTCAACCACCTGGAAGGGGATCCCCAGGCGCTTGGCGACTCGGGCGGCGTCCATCACGTCGGTGAGAGAGCAGCAGGTCTTTCCGCCGGACGGCGTCTGTTCGGGGCGCTCGTAAAGCTGCAGCGAGACCCCCATGACGTCGTATCCCTGTTCCTTGAGAAGAGCGGCGGTCACCGAAGAATCGACGCCGCCGCTCATAGCCACAACTACACGTTTTTTATCAGACATTCTTTTTCCGTTCATCTGGGCATCGTTCACTCCCTCTCCCCATGGGAGAGGGTTGGGGTGAGGGTGTCGTTCACTCCCTCTCCCGTTGGGAGAGGGTTGGGGTGAGGGCGTCGCGGTAGGCGAAGTGACCTATGGCCTATCTTCGCAATAGAGGACACGTTAGAAACCCTTATGCTGCCATCTTCAACTCCTGCTGCTCGAACTCTTCTGGGGAGCAATAGCCAATGGCAGAGTGTAGCCTCTTGCGATTGTAAAA
>NZ_JAHLMF010000049.1 GCF_018919385.1 Geomonas diazotrophica | reverse complement strand
GATATGCACCCCGGTGAACGCGAGCATGCAGATCCATCAGGTTGGCTTCAAGGTGTTGCTCGTAATCTTCCCATGTCACCCCATCAACCCCGGGTGCCGCATCCCGTTTCAACCAGGAGAAGGATTCCCTGAGCAGTTTCAACGGTTAAATGATGATACAGAGCTGTGAACCGTTCCTTCTTTCTTTCCTTTGCTGTCTGCCGTACACGGTTTAGCCCCTGGGACACGCTTTCCCGGCTCGGTGTCCGGCACGTGCGGTTCCTCCCCGTGTTTCCCTTGGCCTCCCCCCTTGGCTCCATCGACTCCGCGCCTGCCGG
>NZ_JAHLMF010000048.1 GCF_018919385.1 Geomonas diazotrophica | reverse complement strand
CCAGGACAAGCAAACCCTGAAGACTGCATTCAGGAAGCGTCAAATCTTCATTACCAAGGCGCTGAGACAACGCCTCGACGTAATCCTGAACCGCTCCGAATCTCCTTACGTCTTCACTATGGAGGACGGCGCACGATTCAACAGCTCTCGGTTCTGCAAAGTATGGAAAAAGGCCGTTGACGCTGCCGGGATCACCTATTTCACTTCCTACTCGGCGCGACACTCCTTCGCAGCATGGAGCCTCCTGGTCGGGATCAACCCGCTAAGACTCGTCAAGCTAATGGGCCATGCTTCGAAACAGATGGTCTATGAGGTGTATGGGAA
>NZ_JAHLMF010000047.1 GCF_018919385.1 Geomonas diazotrophica | reverse complement strand
AATCGAAAAAGCTCTACGTAGACTTCTACTACTTCGGGCAACGCATCACCAGGTCAACAGAGCTGGATGACACCCCGGCCAATGAACGCCGTGTTCGTGATTTCCTTGACCGGATTCACCAGCGGATTGAAGATGGCACTTTCCGCTTTGCAGACGCCTTCCCTGGCGCCTCTGAGCAGGAAAAGGCCCACTTCACCATGTTGGAAGGCAGGGAGTACCGACCGGAACCGCACCAGGTTCTTTTCGGTGAATACGTGAAGGAATGGATGGATACTATCTTCCCCTCCTTCAGCTCACCGACGAAGCGGAACGACTACCGGGAAGCTATCGAGACGAAGATCCTCCCTCACTTCAAAAACGTCTCCTTTTACCAGATCACCAGCACCACGGTTTTCAAGTTTGCCGACTCCCTGCTATGCACTCGCGGGAAGAACAAAGGAAAGCCACTTTCCACGGCCCGGAAGATGAATATTCTGATGCCGTTCAGGGCGATCTGGAACGATGCCTGTGACCATTACCGCTGGGTACTGAAAAGCCCCTTTGACAACCTGAAAAAAAGGCTGCCAAAGACTGAGAAGAAAGAGCACGTTGTCATTCGGTTCGATGAATGGCTCCGGTTCCTGGATCACCTCCCCTCTTTCTATCAGCCGATTGCCGAGTTCATGATCCTGACCGGCATGATCCCTTCCGAAATGGGAGGATTGAAGAAAGAGGACATCAACAGCGATTACATCAACGTCAAATGCTCCTTCGTTCTCGGCCAGGACAAGCAAACCCTGAAGACTGCATTCAGGAAGCGTCAAATCT
>NZ_JAHLMF010000046.1 GCF_018919385.1 Geomonas diazotrophica | reverse complement strand
CGCTGGTGAATCCGGTCAAGGAAATCACGAACACGGCGTTCATTGGCCGGGGTGTCATCCAGCTCTGTTGACCTGGTGATGCGTTGCCCGAAGTAGTAGAAGTCTACGTAGAGCTTTTTCGATTCCTTGCGCCGTTTTATGCTGCCTGTTCCCCTTGCGGGTGCGTCGATGCTGATAGTGCCTTTCTTGATTTTCATGTTATGTCCTCATGGCGTTACCCTCCCTTCAGTGTGTCTAAGTCCGTCGTGGAGAATAGCGGCATTTCCTCTAATGTTCAATAGTCGAGATTCATGGCCGGGGCTGCGCCCCTGCCGAAAGTCAACCCCGGGCCTGGGACCGAGGCTGCGCCTCGCTGTGAATCGTGCTCACTCCGTGGCACCGGTGGCGGAGCTGCGTGGCCTTCATCCTCCGGGTGCGGCTTCTGCTGGCCTTGGAAGAAAAGGCCCTCCCGCCAGCAGAAGCGGAGGATTCGGCCTAGTCGGATGTAGTGGATGCCTTCCTTTAAAACCCCACTTTTCAACCAGCCGAATACGGTGGTACGGGACACCATCATCTTTTCTGCGAACTGCTCAACCGTCAGCACTTCGGGGCTACTCATGGCAACCCTCCCCGGCTTCAACGGTGTGACCAAGCTTGATGGAGCGTTTGATGAATTCCTTGTCGAAGTCTCTTCTGCTCCAGTGTTCGTATAAGTCCTTGCCAAGTGAGAGAATGGCGTCTTTGTAATCCCTGGTTCCTGTTCTGGCAGCGTAGGCTGGGAGACAGCCGGCAATATGGGAAATGTAGAACAGCGCCGAAGTTTGAGTGCCC
>NZ_JAHLMF010000045.1 GCF_018919385.1 Geomonas diazotrophica | reverse complement strand
ACGCCCTTAGTAGCTTGACCATAAAAAAACTGTAAATGATCTCACTGCCATGCATACTTCCCGAAACGACTTACGTCATTTCGGTTGCTACCTACATTCACTACTATGCAATTGTCAAAGAACGGTTTTAATGCCCGCCTACGCCAAACGCCTTCGCTTACGCTACGGCGGCTTCGGTGGGCATTTTTCCGCTTGCGCGGAAAAAATGGTGGAGGTGAACGGGATCGAACCGATGACCCCCTGCGTGCAAGGCAGGTGCTCTCCCAGCTGAGCTACACCCCCATTTTCAAAATGGGTACTCGATGAAAATGGTGGGCCTAGGTGGACTCGAACCACCGACCTCACGATTATCAGTCGTGTGCTCTAGCCAGCTGAGCTACAGGCCCCAATCAGTAACGACGATGCACTCGTCGTGAGCCTGGCAGTCATCGCTAACCATTCATCTTGAAATTGTAGAGAACAAAAAGACCGAGAGGCAAATGCCTCGCGGGCTTGGTCCTTCAAAACTAAATAGTAGACAGTATTTGCGAATTGACCTGGATAACCATGACCAGCATCTTACGTGGCCGAAGCCACAGGCTGGTTAGGCTCCTTAGAAAGGAGGTGATCCAGCCGCAGGTTCCCCTACGGCTACCTTGTTACGACTTCACCCCAGTCACCGGCCATTCCTTAGGACGCTGCCTCCCTTGCGGGTTAGCTCA
>NZ_JAHLMF010000044.1 GCF_018919385.1 Geomonas diazotrophica | reverse complement strand
CCGAGTCATGCGCGGTGCACCGTGAGGTGCGGCGCGAAGCGTTGACAGGGGTGCGAGTAGGCCAGCCATTGAGCCGCGAAATAATTGTATTCCAGGGCGCCGACGCTTTTGGGTCTGCGGAAGGCAATACGTACAGGTGCGATAATGCGAGTGCCTGGACGGCCCTGCGTGGTCGTAGACCCTGGCATGCGCGTACGCTCTTTGTTCGGGAACCGGGAGATCTCTTGGTTGACCACTCCACCTATGGAGTGGCCTGCATCGGGAAGGTGAGGAGCCGTAGCCGATGATACACGATCAAGAGAAGTCAGACTCCCCCATAGTAGCTGTGAAGTCGGCGAACAAGTCTGCACCGGCAGGCGCGGAGTCGATGGAGCCAAGGGGGGAGGCCAAGGGAAACACGGGGAGGAACCGCACGTGCCGGACACCGAGCCGGGAAAGCGTGTCCCAGGGGCTAAACCGTGTACGGCAGACAGCAAAGGAAAGAAAGAA
>NZ_JAHLMF010000043.1 GCF_018919385.1 Geomonas diazotrophica | reverse complement strand
GGTTGGTCCCGAAGTGCGTGAGCTAACCCGCAAGGGAGGCAGCGTCCTAAGGAATGGCCGGTGACTGGGGTGAAGTCGTAACAAGGTAGCCGTAGGGGAACCTGCGGCTGGATCACCTCCTTTCTAAGGAGCCTAACCAGCCAGTGACCTCGAGTCACGTAAGATGCTGGTCATGGTTATCCAGGTCAATTCGCAAATACTGTCTACTATTTAGTTTTGAAAGTCCAAGCCTCGGCTGAATCGAGGTTTTTTGTTCTTTTAACTCTTAGAGATGAATGGTTAGCGATGACTGCCAGGCACGATTTTTAGTGATTGAGTATTCATCACTGATTGGTACGGGCCTGTAGCTCAGCTGGCTAGAGCACACGACTGATAATCGTGAGGTCGGTGGTTCGAGTCCACCTAGGCCCACCATCCCCCTCCGCCAAGGCTACGGGGGATTATCCAGTCGCCATCACCATCGATTTAAAATGGGGGTGTAGCTCAGCTGGGAGAGCACCTGCCTTGCACGCAGGGGGTCATCGGTTCGATCCCGTTCACCTCCACCATTTTTCCCGCGCAAGCGGAAAAATGCCCACCGAAGCCTCGGCGAAGGCGGGCAGCTAGATTCGTTCTTTGACAATTGCATAGTAGTGAATGTAGGTAACAACCGAAATGACGTAAGTCGTTTCGGGAAGTATGCATGGCAGTGAGATCATTTACAGTTTTTTTATGGTCAAGCTACTAAGGGCGTACGGTGGATGCCTAGGCAGAGAGAGGCGATGAAGGAC
>NZ_JAHLMF010000042.1 GCF_018919385.1 Geomonas diazotrophica | reverse complement strand
TGAGCTATCTTCACTTTTGAGGACACACCATATATCCTAACGAGCCAGGAGGGTGTGTCATGAGATCGAATCGAAAGTACGATTCAGAGTTTAAACAAGAAGCAATCAAGTTAGTCGTTGATGAAGGCCGCACTATCCGTGAGGTAGAGAGCAGCCTAGGGATCACCCATGGGGTTCTCAAAGGGTGGGTCCAGAAACATCGGGACCAACAAGATCCTGTAAAAGTTCACCATGCATCAGTTGAAGCCGAACTGAAGCACCTGCGTAAAGAGAACGAGAGGCTACTCCGCGAGCGTGAAATCCTAAAAAAAGCAGTGGCCATCTTCTCGACGGATCCGAATCGATATTCGGGTTCATAACCGAGCACCGCTCCGAATTCGGAGTTCAGGAGATGTGCCGAGTTCTTGGAGTGACTCGGAGTTGGTATTACGCCCACGCAGCCGGCCGGATAACCAAGCGGCAGCGTGAAGATCAGGCACTGCTGCCAGCTATCAAAAAAGCCTTTCACGACAGCGACGAGACGTACGGTGCAGTACGAGTACTCAAAGAGCTGCGAAAGCAACAACAGTACGTTGGAAAGAACCGTGTCTGGCGCCTGATGCGTGAAAATGATCTGCGAGTGAAGACTAAGCGGCGGTTCAAAGTCACCACGAACTCGGATCACAAACGGCCTGTCGCGCCAAACCTTTTACAGCGCCAGTTCTCGGCTCCAGCCCCTAATCGGGTCTGGACTGGTGACATCACGTATATCGAGACTGCTCAGGGCTGGTTGTACCTGGCAGTGGTGCTAGATCTGTTCTCCCGCCGGATCGTTGGCTGGAGTATGAGCGACCGAATGACAGACGACCTGGTTGTGACGGCTTTTGCCAATGCAGCAATGAAGCGGCGGCCAGAAGGAGGCTTCGTCTTCCACAGCGATCGCGGTTCGCAGTACTGCAGTAAGCGCTTCGGTGCCACGGTCAGCAAAGCTGGCGGCGTGCAAAGCATGAGTGGCACAGGATGCTGCTACGATAACGCTGTAACGGAGACTTTCTTCTCAACGCTGAAGAGAGAGTTGGTCTACCACTGTTCCTTCAAGACCCGGCAGGAGGCTCAAAGCCGGATTTTTTGCTACATCGAAGGTTTTTACAATCGCAAGAGGCTTCACTCTGCCATCGGCTACTGCTCCCCCGAAGAGTTCGAGCACCAGGAGTTGAAGATGGCAGCATAAGGGTTTCTAACGTGTCCTCTATTGCGAAGATAGGCCAAA
>NZ_JAHLMF010000041.1 GCF_018919385.1 Geomonas diazotrophica | reverse complement strand
AACTGCTCAGGGAATCCTTCTCCTGGTTGAAACGGGATGCGGCACCCGGGGTTGATGGGGTGACATGGGAAGATTACGAGCAACACCTTGAAGCCAACCTGATGGATCTGCATGCTCGCGTTCACCGGGGTGCATATCGGGCGCTTCCATCTCGGCGGAAATACATACCGAAGCCAGATGGGCGGCAACGTCCACTTGGGATAGCGGCACTGGAAGACAAGATAGTCCAGCGTGCTGTTGTGGAAGTGCTTAATGCAATCTATGAGGAAGACTTCCTGGGGTTTTCTTATGGGTTTCGGCCTGGGCGTGGTCAGCATGATGCGCTGGACGCGCTTACGGTTGGTATAACCTGTATGAAAGTGAACTGGGTACTGGATGCCGATGTATCCAGGTTCTTTGACACGGTCAGCCATGCTTGGCTTATCCGTTTCGTTGAACACCGCATCGGTGATCCCCGCATAATCCGTTTGATACGCAAATGGCTTAAGGCTGGGGTGAAGGAGGAGGACGGAGAAGTAACCGCAACGGAGGTAGGCACGCCACAAGGGGCAGTAGTTTCACCTTTACTGGCAAACGTTTACCTCCACTACGTCTTCGATCTCTGGGCAGAATGGTGGAGAAAGCACCATGCCAGAGGAAATGTCATCTTAGTGCGCTATGCCGACGATTTTGTTGTCGGCTTTGAACACGAGGCGGACGCCAAACGCTTTCTTGCAGACATGCGGCAGCGGATGGAGGAGTTTGCACTGTCGTTACATCCGGACAAGACTCGTCTGATCGAATTCGGGCGCTTTGCGGCCGAGGATCGATCTGGACGAGGTCTTGGCAAGCCGGAGACCTTCAACTTCCTAGGATTCACCCACATCTGTGGACGCTCCTTGCAAGGCAAATTCCTGCTTCATCGGAAAACACGCCGAGACCGGATGCGTACCAAGCTGCAGGAAATCAAAGCGGAGTTACGACGACGGATGCACCTGTCCATCCCCGAGCAGGGGAAGTGGCTACGTCAAGTTGTAATAGGCTACTTTGCGTACCATGCAGTTCCAACCAATATGAAGAGCATAAGTGGCATTTCGGAACCACGTAGTCAACCTCTGGCGACGAACGCTTAGGCGTCGCAGTCAAAAGGATCACACTACATGGCGACGAATTCTGCGGATAGCTTCGGCTTGGTTACCTGCTCCGCGTATCCTTCATCCATGGCCAAGAGTTCGTTTCGCCGTCAAACACCCAAGGTGGGAGCCCGGTGCGTAAATCGCGCTCGCCGGGATCTGTGCGGGGGG
>NZ_JAHLMF010000040.1 GCF_018919385.1 Geomonas diazotrophica | reverse complement strand
TGAAGTGGTTGCGGTTTTTGAGACAGGGTGATAAGCAATGGACCGACCTATTTCCAGAGGAGAGGTTCAATGCCACAACATCGCACCCGTCACAGCGCAGAATTCAAAGCCAAAGTAGCCGTTGCCGCCCTGTCGGAGTCTAAGACTCTTGCTGAACTCGCCACCGAGTATGGAGTGCATCCCGCACAAATTACCCGTTGGAAGCAAGAACTGCTTGAAAGGGCCTCAGACGTCTTCGGGAAGGCAAAGAAGAAAGAGGTCAACCATGACGCCGAGATTGACGAGTTGCACCGCCAGATCGGCAAACTCAAGGTTGAGAACGATTTTTTGTCCAATCTGCCCGGGCTGAGCTTAGCCGGGCGCAGAAACAAAAGGTGATCGCCGCAGGTCATCCGGAAGTCTCGGTTGAACGCCGCTGTGAACTCCTGGACGTACCACGGGCCAGCTACTATCGCGGTCCTGCTACTGGTACGAGAATGGGAGATCTGGAGCTTATGCGCCGGATCGATGAGCTCTACCTGGAACACCCCTGGATGGGCAGTCGTTCTTTGGCTGGCCAACTTACTACGCCGGAAGAGCGGGTCGGCCGTGATCGGGTCAGGCGCTTGATGCTCACCATGGGCATCGAATCTTTGGCTCCCAAGCCCGGGACCAGCAAGCGGCAGCCGAAACACCCGGTATATCCGTACCTGCTGCGCGGCATGACGATTGACCGCCCCAACAAGGTCTGGGCAACCGACATCACCTATATCCCAATGCATAAGGGGTTCATGTACCTGATAGCCGTCATGGACTGGGCAACCAGAAAGGTTCTGTCATGGCGGCTATCAAACACGCTGGACACCAGGTTCTGCGTCGAAGCACTGAAGGAGGCGCTGTTCAAGTACGGAGCGCCGGAGATTTTCAACACCGACCAGGGCTGCCAGTTCACAAGTGAAGCGTTCACCTCCGTTCTCAAGGCCTGGAACATCAAGATCAGTATGGACGGCAAGGGGCGCTTCAAGGACAACATCTTCATCGAACGGCTCTGGCGCAGCTTGAAGTACGAACGCATCTACCTGAAGTCATACGAGTCGGGGGCAGAGCTTTCCGCTGACCTCACGACTTGGTTCACCTTCTACAACGTCAAGCGGCGCCACACTGCACTTGACAAGAAGACCCCGGATGAGGCTTATTTCGAAGGACTTGAGAACCTGAGGCCGGCAGCCTGACGCCGGTAATTCCCACATCGACGGGACATTGCTTATTGCGCCCATCAGGCTGTCTCACAAACCCCGGCCACCTCA
>NZ_JAHLMF010000004.1 GCF_018919385.1 Geomonas diazotrophica | reverse complement strand
CTCCGGGCTCTTATACTGTTTCAGTAGGTCATCGATTACAGCAAGGTCAATGGTCATGGCAACTCCTTGGGGTAAGTGGATTTACCCCGAAATGACCATTTACACAAACCTTTTTACACCCCCCCTTCGGCGCCTACACAACCATTCATCACTTCGCCTTTGACATGTATGCAGGATCTCTATATATTGCGATTGATTTGTTTCGACAAATGAAAGTTATTATAGGTGGTCCGACGTCTCTCTGCAGGGAAGGGAAGGGGGGATGGTCACCTTACGGCGTTGGCCCAAAAGGGAGAACACAAAGATGACAAAATCTTCCAAAATAGTCGTCGGTTTTTGGCGACGATTCTTTGCGGACTTTCTGGACGCACTAATCTTGGGAATCCCTGGTTACGGTATCGGATATCTATTCCGATACACATTTAGCGCTATGGGAATGCATGCCATATGGATTGGACTGGTCTGCAGTTTCCTTTATTACGGACTTATGCATACCCGCCTTGGAGGCGGTCAGACCCCCGGAAAACGTTTACTTGGTATTCAGGTCCTGCGTCGAGACGGACAGTATTTGAGTTTCGGGAAATCATTCCTACGATATTTGGTCGTTTCATTCATATTTTACAACGGGCTATATGGCAGCCTCATCAATCACCTTCCGCAGTCCACGATGATGGCAGTAGGGTCAGTGTATCTTTTAGTAATTATCTGGTCCTTCTTTGCTTGTTTCCTGATGATCCCGCTCCACCCTCTAAAACGTGGCTTGCATGATATAGCCGCTGACAGCGTGGTCGTCTACAAGGATTGCTTTGACAATGAGGCATTGGACCAAATGGAGGATTCCGCTAAGGTGAAGCGCGCCATGGTCATCTTAAGCGTAGGGTCTTGTTTTTTTGCTGGAGCTTGCATCTGGGGCTTATTGAAGTTTACGTCCGGTCTTTCAGGAGACATGGCAAAGTTGACTGAAATTCAAAAGTCACTAGAAGTGGAGTATGACGTTCCTCAAGTCAGAACCAATATCTTTAATGGAAAGGCTGTATCGTTGGCTGTTGTTATCTATGTTCCATTAGCCACTTATGAAAACAAAATGGAAAAGGAACGAATTCGGCAGGAAGTCCTCAATAAAGTTAAGACAAGATTTAATGATCTGGACCGATTCGGCAAGTTAAGGGTTGTTATTGCTTCAGGATTCAGTATAGGTATCGCCAATTTTAATACCAGTGATTGAAAAAGATCGTATGAGGCTCAACAACTCGGCGGCACTCCGACTTCGCTACGCTTCGCCGGTGCGCCTCACCACCGTTGGACGGAAATAAAATGAAGAAGATTCTTGCTGGGTTTTACATATTCATTTTTTTTGTGTCAGCAACCTTTTACTCGCTCTCCTTTTTCGGGTACAGCCCAGACCTATCCCTTCATCTGTACATCCCGATTATGATAATTTTGTCGTTTAATTACATTTTTTTGAAATGGACTGATGAAATGGAAGGTATCATCACTAAAAAAGAAAGATATAAAGTGCCGGCCAGATCATTATTCATCTTAATCATGCTCACCGCAATTGTACAAATTACTAGGGACGCATTTTTAGAGATTAAAAGCGACAGGATATTTTTGTTATTTAACCTCTTTTTTTCTCTTTTGATGTGTTATTCGTACCTATTTGGTAAAAGGTATGGCCGGATTGTTCATTTTAGATTTTTTGACTAGGCAGCGCACGAATAACTGAGGCACAAGAGCGATCCCAACCACAACGGGTAGAGACGGACTGCGCGAGCCAGTAGAAGCGACAGAAGCCAGCGAGAGCAAGATCGCTCCGCCGCTCACCCGCAACCCGTTGGCGGATTTTTGAGAGGAATGACCTGATGGAAAAGAGAAGTGAAAACAAAATCTTTTCACTGAACGTGGTAAACACTGTCATTGCCATATTGAACATCATCGGCTTAGTGATTGTTTATTTCACGATAAGACTGCCTGAACGAAATCGCCTGGACAGGGCCTTATCTCTTGAGATATTCAAAGCATATTTAGCTTCAACTGATACACCAAATGTCGATTTATGGCAACGAAAGTTGGATTTGATGGAAGCTTTTGACAATGGAGAAAACCCAAAACTCAACAAGTTCATTAATAGTCAGCGAGAAGTAATAAAAGTTGTAAGAAAATCAGCGACTGATCTCCATATTGCTAGCAAAGAAATTAGCAACACCAAAAAGGAAAGAGATGCTGCTATAGCCGAGCTAGAGGTAGTCAAATCAAAATATTCCAAGTTGTCAAAAGAGGGCTCTCAAGACGCAAAAATACTAGTTAATACAAAGAATGAATTAAACAAAAAAATAACTGACCTTGACTCTAAGATCAAAAATGCATCTGACAAGGTAAAAGTCTATAAAGAAAACCTGACAGCACATGGCTTCTCTAACGCAGTTGTAAATATAAGTGGAGTTGGCGCAAAAACGTCAAATACAAATACGAATGTAATGTTATACGATGATGGCACTCCAATTCTTTATGATAATGGTGAATCTGTTACAATCGGTGGAGAACCTGCAACATTAGATGGACAACCTGTTAGATTTGGAACAAAGCCATCTGTTTCTACACCCTCACAAAAAAAATAACATGGATAGTTTGAGCCATTGACATATAGACAGTTTAGAGCCCAACAAGGCCAGTGGACCGGATCGCGGTAAAACCACGCCCGGCCACTGTCCAGGCGTTGAACAAAGGGAAATAAGCATGATTAAGGAAATTGTTATTGAATGGAATTTTGAGCCAAAGGAGTATTTCGAGGATAAAATCACAATTGAAGGAGAGGGTTTTGAGTTGGTAATAGATTCTGGACTCGCCGAAGTGAGGCTCGGCCCGGAAAGTTTCGAAAACGTCGATCGACTTATAAGCATAATAAATGAAGATTTAGAATCAAGATTTATGGCCGTGCAGGTTATGACGCATGAACGGTACAAACTGTCGAAACCGTCTAGATATGATCTTCGAATAGATGGGGGTAAAAATCATTATCTGCAGGTTGATGACTCATTGGTTTGTGTTGCATCAATGGGTAAGGTAGATTTAATAGTGCGGGACCCAGATGGAAATATAGTTTCGAATACAAAACAAGATAGGGTGAATAAGAAGAAAAAACTCGCCGATTTAGCTGCCAGATTCAGGGGGAATGATCCCACGCTGGACCAAATGCTGAGAAGCTACAGCGCTTCAGTATCAGACCCAAAAAACGAATTGGTACACCTTTATGAGATTCGTGATGCAGCTGCAAAGAGATTTAAGAACGATTCAAAAGCTAAAGCTACGTTGGGAATTACAAAGGATGAATGGAACATGCTTGGTCGTCTAGCTAACAACGAACCTTTTACTCAAGGCCGCCACAGAGGGCAGAATCCCGGAGTCTTACGCGACGCAAATATAAACGAACTCGAACAAGCAAGAAAAATTGCAGCAATAATCCTCGAGAGTTACATGAACTATTTAGAAGCGGCTATAGAGAGAGACTGCACTCCCTGACTACAAAGTGTCGTTCAACTAAGCGCTGGACCTGCCCAAATAACAGCCGGTCAGCTCTCAGCCGTTGACGAAATTCAGCGACTACCGTTTTAATCGTGACCCACTATGCGACTGGCCGTATCGTTCATTTTGATAGCTTGCGTCATATTCGCATCCGGATGCGCAGCCCTCCCCAAGGCGTCCGTATTCATGGACAGGGTCCCATCCGACGGCACCCCCCCGCGGATAGCCTCGATCCATGGCGTGCTCTCCCCGAAGCAGAGCAGCGACATCATGGACCGCCTGAAGCGTGCGGCCGGTCCGACGGAAATCCTGGAGCGCCAGGTCGCGGTGAACGAAGCGGTGAGCGGCAGCCCCCTCATCAAGGGGAACAGTGTAAATCTCCTCGTTGACGGGCCTGCCACGATTGACGCCATGTTCAGGGCGATAGGGGGCGCCCGGCATTCGGTAAACATGGAAACATTTATTTTCGAGGACGACGAAATGGGGCGCAGGCTAGCGGACCTGCTGATTCGGAAGCGGGAGGAAGGGGTCCGGGTGAATCTCATCTACGATAGCGTTGGCAGCATGCAAACGCCCGCCTCTTTTTTCAAGCGTCTGAGGGACAAAGGGGTCAACGTCGTAGAATTCAACCCGGTGAATCCGCTGAAAACAGCCAAGAAATGGCGGCTGATCCTGCGGGACCACCGCAAGATACTTGTCGTGGACGGCAAGCTGGCGATTACCGGCGGCGTCAACATCAGCCAGGTTTATTCGAGCAAGTTTTCCGGCGAAGGAAAGGGACCGCTCGTCATCCCCTGGCGCGACACGGACATTCTGGTAGAAGGCCCGGCCGTTTCCGAATTCCAGAAGATATTTCTCCATGCCTGGGAAGCACAGAAGGGGCCGGCGCTGAACGAAAAGGAGTACTTCCCTGAGCAGAAGGAAGCGGGGAAGAACCTGGTGCAGGTCATCAAGAGCAGGCCCGGCGAAGCGGGGAGGACCACCTTCATCATGTATGTCTCCGCCGTCGCCTTCGCCGAAAAATCGATCCACCTGACGTCCTCGTATTTCATCCCCGATCGGCAGATGATCGAGGCTCTCCGCGATGCCGCGCGAAGCGGCGTGGACGTCAAGATCCTCCTGCCGAAAATCAGCGACCAGAGCATGGCCCTCTATGCAGGGCGATACTATTACGACGAACTGCTGGAGGCGGGCGTTAAACTCTATGAACGGCGCAATGCCATCCTGCATGCAAAAACCGCGGTTATCGACGGCGTCTGGGCGACCGTCGGCTCTACCAATCTTGATTTTTTGAGCTTTTACAACAACTTCGAGATAAATACTGTCATCGTGAGCAGCGATTTCGCGACTGAAATGAAGAAAATGTTCACCCGGGACCTCGCCGAATCCGACCCGATCAAAGAGGAAGAATGGGAAAAGAGGCCATGGGCCTCGAGGATGCGTGAGTGGTTTGCGCACCTCTTCGCCCGCATGTTGTAACGGGTTTTTCGATCGCTGACTCTGAGGCAAGAAAGAGGGGTCAGCCCTTGAAAGTGGAAAACTGAAAATGCCAACCATGGGTTTCACTCGGTTGCCGCAAAGACGCGGCACCGGTGAACCCAAGTCCTGTTGGCTGCGTAAACTTAACCCAAAGGAATTACATGAGTTTCAGTCTCAAAAATGTGGTGCCATGGGGGCGTTCATTTGACGAATACGTCACCATGTTTGCACTAAGCGACGAAGACCTTGCAAAGAAGATCGTCGGCTGTGGCGACGGACCGGCAAGCTTTAATTGCGTCCTTACTAAAAGAGGTGGTTCTGTTGTTTCTGTAGACCCGATCTACCAGTTCACGGCAGATGATATTGCCCATCGCATAGCCGAAACCTACGATACCGTGATGGAACAGACCCGACAGAACCGGCATGAATTTGTCTGGCAGCGCATTGCCTCGGTAGAAGAACTGGGACGCATCCGAACAAGTGCGATGAACGATTTCCTTGCGGACTATTTGGCAGGAACAGTAGATGGGAGGTATATCAACGGGGCGCTCCCGACACTCCCCTTTGCTGACGATGCGTTTGATCTTGCCCTCTGCTCCCACTTCCTGTTCCTCTACAGTGAGCACCTTGATCTCACGTTTCACCTTCTGTCCCTGCGCGAGCTTTGTCGTGTTGCGCGTGAGGCGAGGGTTTTCCCGATCATGGAACTCGGATCCGTGCGGTCTCGGCATGTCGATGCAGCGGTATCCATACTGGCATCTGAAGGGTATGAGGTGCGCGTCGAGCGGGTAGCCTACGAGTTTCAAAAGGGCGGCAATGAAATGTTACGATTGAGACAGCCAACACCGGCGTAGACGCTGGCGCGGCAAGAAACCGCTGCGCAGGTCACGCCGCGACCCGTTAGACATGAAGGAGAAAAAACAAAAATGAGAAAAATGACGCCCTACCTTTTAGGGGCACTTCTTTTTGTGTCAGCAACGCCTGCGCTCGCTGGCGATGTCCCTGCACTGGAAAAGGCAATAAAAGCATGGACGGAGGAATCTACGGCTCCGACCTTCAAACATGCCTTTGCCGATCTGAATGATGATGGAATCGATGATGCAGTAGTCCTCATTACCGATAACCAGTACTGCGGATCAGGAGGATGCTCTTTTGTGATTTTCCAAGGAGTGGCCGGTGGGTTCAAGCTTGTCTCCTCAAGCACCATTACTAGAGAACCGATTCTTCTGCTGACAGAAAAGAAAAAAGGATGGCACACGCTGTCTGTATTTGTTGCCGGTGGTGGCGCTAAAGCAGGGCAAGTAATGATTCGGTTTAATGGCAAGAAATACCCTGGTAATCCTAGCATGCAGCCTAAAGCAAAGAAGAACGACCTTAAAGGCGCAAAGACACTGATCTCCGAAAATAATTGAAAAACGTCTAACCACGCGGCGGCAGCCGGTCTCCGCTGGCGCTTCGCCACTGCCACGCTCCGTTGGCGTCACCCGGACACCAGGCCCTTACGCTCATGCATCGATCGGTTTGTTAATTTCGTAGCTGTTGTCGCGGAAGGACTGTTTGAGTGAGGAAAGCTGCTCTTCGGTCATTTCAGCCAGGATTTCGTGCATGTTGGTCTTCGTCACGCCCGGCGCACATATCGCCTCTTTGATCCGGTCTTGCAGCGATTGGGGAAGCGCTGACCCGGCAACGATGCGCCCGATATCGCCGGAATCGCAGAGCAGGCGTTGCCGTGCCTCGCAGTTTCTAGTGATGAAAAAGTTGCTGCCATCCTTATACACGAGAAAGTTGTTGCTGCCACAGCCGCCTGCTATCAGTGCCAAGACAGTAATGACAATACCCGAACCTGACCAGCGCATGGTTTACCTCCATATCGAGCTGTACGTTTGCGGTTGCATGTTACCGACTGTACGTCGGTTACACACCTTGTCAACGGGCTGGTTCATTGCACAATGGAGAAGCTAAAAGGTCTGCCCTTGAATATGGGAAATTAGTGACGTCCAAATCAACCGGTTTGACGCCGTCAGCCCATGAATGCAGGGCTTGCGGGTCAACCGGGCGCCCCGTTGGCGCAGGAAGAGGAATCGATGAAATTATTACTCATTATTGTCGTATGTCTGCTTTTAAATGGTTGTTATGGAGCAGGTGTTGGAGTGTTTAGCTCAAAAACCGTTCTCACCGATCAAACCTCTTACCTTACCAAGGATGATCTTTTACGTCGGCACGGAACACCGACTAAAATTGAAAAAATTGCAGAAACCGAAGAAGTATATTTTTATAACAATGGACTAGGCTGGACTGGAGTTATGCCATACATAGCTGTATTTTTCCCTGTGCCAGTGCCCCTAATGATACCTACGCGAAATAATTGGGACGAATACCATCTAATCGGAGATAGGGTCCAAAGCAAGAAATCTCAAATTACCCAGATATCAGGATGTTTTTGGGGTTACGCTCCTGAAAATGAAGGTACCATGAGATACAAATGGACAGGCAAATGTGACTAGGGGCGGCATCCTAAGTGATTGCCAATAAGTAGTTGGAGATTAAGATGTTTCACCGTTCAAATTTGAGAGCAATGCTCGTTGTAGTGGCAGTAATTTTATTAGCATTCTCGTTTGTTGCAATATTTGTTACAGGCGGGAAATTCCAAAAGCTCGCTATTGGTTCGGCACTGATAAGCACTGCCAGCATTCTGTGGCTAGCAGTGGCATGGAATTTTAGTACTGGAGAAATCCGTGACAAATTTGGAGGGTTAGTGGTTGCGCGCTCCGCACATCCTTTTCGTTTCTGGTTCATTCAGGGCTTTATTGCGATGTTGGCAACCGTTCTCACCTTTGGTGGTTTAAATTTTTTGCTAGCGTTAGGGTAGAAATAAGGATCAAATCCCACCATTTTTAGACAAGAGTCGGCCAAATCCCTAACACGTGTGTGGACACTGGCTTGGCATGGAGAGGCGAACAAAGGACAGAAAAGGAAGCTCCAACAAGGCCAGTTGACCCGGTCGCGATAAATGCGCCGGGTCAACTGGGCACCCCGTTATAACAGGAGAAAAAATGATGATGCGGTCATTAGTTGCCATGTTTGCAGTGTTGCTTGCGTTCCCTCTCGTCATTCATGCGGAGATGTACAAATGGATCGACGATACCGGCGCCGTGACGTTTAAGGACACTCCTCCGCCGGCATCGAAAAAGAAGAAAAAAGTTAAAACTTACACCGACGCCGATTTCGACCCTGCGCCAACTCAGCAGCCGGCCGCCAAGACCCCTCCGCGCAAGACCGCTTCCGTCCCTTCGGAAAAGCAGACCCCGCCGAAGCAGCAGTTCAACGGCACCGTCGAATTGTACGTCACCTCATGGTGCGGTTACTGCAAAAAGGCCCGTGCTTACCTGGACAGTAAGGGCGTTCCTTACGTCGCGTATGACATCGAGAAAGACGCCGCCGCCGACCGGCGACACAAGGAGCTGGGAGGCCGCGGCGTGCCGCTCATCATTATTGGCTCCAACAAGATCTCGGGCTTTTCCGCACAGGCGATAGACCACTACCTGGAGAATGTAAAGTAAAGGGCAGGGGGACGCCCATGAAATTGCCATGCCCTCAGAAGAAAAGCATGAAATCATGGGCGTCCCCAGGTTCCCAAGGTCCCCAGATGCCGATATTCAGGTAAGGATGCCAACCATAACAGGCGGAGACGGTCTCTGCGGTTGATGAGAGTTCGTGAAAGCCGGAAAGAGTGAAACGGCTCCGCCGCTCCCCCGCCGGCCGTTGGTGAGGATAAGAATGAAATTGATTACAGCAGCAATTTTCGCGTGTGCAATAACCCTTTCCTTTTCCTGCCCTCTTTGGAGTGCTGAACCGAGTTTTGAAAGTACGGTCAAAAAATTCATACAAGTTGTAGCCAGTAAGGATCGAAAGGCTTTAGCTAATTCAGTTTCGTACCCGCTACAGCGGAGGGTTCCCCTTCCAAACATAGACAGCCCGAAACAATTTCTGGACGCTTACGACGAAATCCTCGACGAAAATATATTGAAAGCGATCTCAACCTCTAGAGCTTCAGCCGACTGGTCAGAAATGGGGGGGAGAGGCTTTATGTTTCAAAACGGCTCGTTGTGGCTTGACGAGGACGGAAGAATAACGGCAATCAATTATCAGACAGAAAAGGGAAAGCGTAAGCGTGCTGATTTAATCGAAGCTGACAAAAAACAATTGCATGGCAGCCTGCGTGATTTTAAACGACCTGTCCTGGAGTGGGAAACTGCCAAGTATCGAATTCGCATAGATCAAATCACTGACGATAAATTCAGATATGCCGTTTGGCCGGTTCGGAAGAAAACCTCAGAAATGCCGGACTTGGTTCTACGAAATGGTACTTTGATATTCGACGGGAGTGGTGGGAACCACCATTATGATTTTAAGAGTGGCGATGTACTCTATCGATGCTTTGTATGGGTGATCGGAGACGCGGACACGCCGCCCGGAGAGATCGAAGTTTATAAAGGTAAAAAGCTGGTGTTGAATCAGCCTGTAGCAAAAGTCATTAAAGGCAGGTAAAAACACCAACAACTCGGCGGCCCACGGACGCTTCCTCGCTGGTGCGTCTCAGCTTTGATGTAATGTCTGGAGGGAAAACATGAATGTAAGAATGGTTTTCGGAATGCGGCCCCTGTTATGGATATTGTTGGCACTGCTGCTGTCGACTACACCCGATGTTTCCCGCTGCGAAATCTTTAGCTACAGGGATTCAAAGGGGGTGCCCGCCTATGTCGACGATTTGGGTAAAGTGCCCAAAAAGTACCGCTCCAAGGTGGTACGCTTGGATGACGCTCCTGCAGTCAGCGTGATGGGATCATCCTCGCCCGCTGCATCTGTCCGGAAGTCGGGAGGTAAACAACAGGCGCAAGCGGGACCAAAGCGCTTCACTGGCACCATTGAGATCTATTGGGCGTCCTATTGCCCTGTCTGCAGAGATGCCGAGAGTTATATGAAAAAGAAGAATTACCCTTACGTGAAGTACGATGTCCAAAAAGACAGCGCGGCCAAAGAGCGGGCGGAAAAATACCCCGGCAGTGGCGTTCCACTGATAATCGTCGGAAGCAAGACAATGAGGGGGTTTTCGCCGGAGGCGCTGGAGCAGTATATGGAAGAATAAGATGGTCCAATTGAGGGAGGGGGTGTGCCAGGTCTAGAATTATAAGGTTGTGTATGAAAAATGTGGTTTTTTAATACCTGGCACCGTGGAGGCTGATTGGAGACGTTGTGAATTTAGGAGGGAAACGTGCCTGAACGGAAAAGAATTGCTCTTCTTATCGATTGCGACAATGTCAGCCATAATTCAATAGAAGGTGTATTAGAAGAACTCGCAAAACACGGCATGGTTAATGTCCGTCATGCGCATGGAGACTGGAAAAACCAGTCCTTATCTGGTTGGATAGATAGATTGCACCCTCATGCAATTAGACCTATGCAACAGTTCGCGTATACAAAAGGGAAAAATGCAACTGATGCTGCAATGATTATTGATGCAATGGATCTCCTTTACAGTAAAAATGTCGATGCATTTGCGTTAATGACTAGCGACAGTGATTTTACTCCTTTAGTGTTGAGAATACTGGAAAGCGGTTTACCGGTTTATGGTTTTGGTGAAACAAAGACTCCTCAGCCATTTGTAGATGCCTGTTCTACATTTATTTACACAGAAAATCTCGTAGCTCAGAAGGAAGAAATATCGGAAAATCATAAACAGCCAGTTAAAAAAAATCGAAATGAACTCAGAAACGATACTGCATTAGTAAAGTTGCTCAGAACTGCTGTTGAGCAAACATCAGAGGATGATGGATGGGCTCATTTGAGCAGAGTAGGCCACTACATATCAAACAACAGCTCGTTCTCATCTATAAACTACGGCTATAAGAAACTTGGCGACTTAATAAGAGCATGCGAATTATTTGATGTGGAAATGAGAAAAGACGGAACCGCCATGTACATTAAAGATGCACGTAAATAAGTTTGTAGCAATTACGTCAAATTTGAACGTCGAAGAAAACAGAGAGGCAACCCACCAACCATCAAAACGCCGAAGTGAAGTTCCAAGGGAAAAACGGGGGGGCAGGCTTTGCAACTCTCGCACGCTCATACCTAAGACCCAAGCACCTCTTCCTGATATATGGTCTGTTTTTTCGTCATCAGACGGCTGACGCCGCCGGTAAAGTCCGGTCCGTTGACCAACGAAATGGAGATAAACATGCGAAAAGTGGCATCGCTTGTCGCAGTCGCTCTAATTACCGTGAACACCTCAGCGCTTGCAGATGAGAAAAAGAATAATTTCAACTACAGCTCTCAAATTGGTATCGCTGAGGTCACTCCGACAAGTGGCGGATGTCTGACCATACGCAATCCGTACATACGAGAAAACCAGAAGATAAAGCTGGTGATTGCCGGAAATCAGCAGAAGGTTGTGGAGAAGAAGATTCTCAAGAAACTCAAGGCAAGCTGTTCAAGAAATCCCGATCCCCCAGCAGGCGCTTCGTTTTACTCGTTCCCAGCGGCAGAAGGTGAATATTTTGAGCCATCAATTGCAGTTGTCGGGTTCAGTGACGGCTTCAAGATTGTAAAAGATAAGGTCAGAGTTGATCTCGACGGTGATGGAGCCGCTGAGTCTTTCCGTTCATGCACCAGCAATGAAGGGCTGCATTTGACTGTGTGGGCTGGAGAGGACCTAAAGTCGAAAAGGCAGTGGCACGAATATTACTATCTTGGCTATGACGTAGTGCCATCCTGCAAGCCAGCTGATTATAAAGAGTGACACGCAGCCAGCGGCGACAGCTGCCTCCGCTGACGCCTTGAGACTAGGGACGTAATCAAATCTATTCCGACTAGAAAGGACGTTTCCCACAATGGACATTCCACGGATATTCAATATCACTGAGAGTGCTCACCGCATCCACAACCCGATCACACCCGAAAAGCTTACCACTCTTGGCGCAGCGCTGCGTCTGGAAGCGGGGGCTCGAGTGCTCGACCTCGGCAGTGGTTCGGGGGAGATGCTGTGCACCTGGGCACGCGATCACGGCGTCATCGGTACCGGCATCGACATGAGCCAGTTGTTCACTGAGCAAGCGAAACTTCGTGCTGTAGAACTCGGCGTTGCCGATCGAGTCAGGTTCATCCATGGCGATGCTGCCGGTTATGTCTCTGACGAGAAGGTCAGTGTGGCAGCCTGTGTCGGTGCCACTTGGATCGCCGGTGGTGTCGCCGGCACTATCGAGCTTCTGGCGCGGAGCCTGCGCACCGGAGGGATCATCCTCGTCGGCGAGCCCTACTGGCGGCAGTTACCGCCAACGGAAGATGTCGCCAAGGGGTGTCTTGCCAACTCGATCTCCGACTTTCTCCTGCTTCCGGAACTTCTCGCGTCTTTCGGCCACCTTGGCTACGACGTCGTTGAAATGGTCCTGGCTGACCAAGACAGCTGGGACAGATACGAGGCGGCCAAATGGCTCACCATGCGCCGATGGCTTGAGGCAAATCCCGAAGACGAGTTAGTCAAAGAGGTCCGGGCCCAACTGACCTCGGGACCCGAGCGCTACGCCGCTTACACGCGTGAATACCTGGGCTGGGGCGTGTTTGCGCTGATGCCGCGGTGATGCGTTGTCGTGATGAAAAGAAATTTTGAGGAACTTTGATGGACTGGCTGAAGGATCTAAATCCATTTGCAAGTGGTATGCTGATTCTAGCCACCTTTACCACGGCTATTATTTTCTTGGCACCCAAGTCAGCTAGTAATATTGAAAAAGCAGTTTCAGAATGTGGACTTAAGAGGATTAGTCTGAATCAGTTTGGGCGTTATTTGAATGCAACATCTTGCTCGTGCCTGCAATCCATGTTCGACGGATCGCGATTCAACTCCCCGACAATTGGAGAAATCTATAGCGGGAAATACGGAAATTTTTTCGTAACCATATTTACTCTCGTCCTTCCCACCGGTCGGTTCGGGACATGGCAGACAGTGATTCATCTTAGGCCGGAACTCCCGAAGTGGCTTCCTGTGTTTTCCATAATTGACGAGGTTTCCGGCAAGGGGTTGTCGGAAACCCTGAAATGCGTACATACACATCGTAATCCACTCACCAATATAAATTACGTGAATAGACATGATGAAGCACACCAGCTTCGCGCTTGTTTGACAAGAAGTCCGGTCAATGAATTATCAATAAGTGCAATTAAGTCACCGTTGAATGGCATTGTTCTTGATTCAACAGGCGAAGACCTGTTTTTTTACAGGCATGGAAGAATTGTTGCTATCGACAAATCAATTGTTTTAAGGGGCTTTATTGACAGCTCCATCGAACTCTGGCAGATGATTGATGCCGGTAAGGTTGATGTCGGTATTTTCGCCAAGGATTAATCTAAATAGCATGAGCACCAACTCGCGGTGGCACACCGTCGGCGCGAAAAACTTCGCGCCGCTGCTGTGTCTTGGCACGTTGGGAGTAGTAACGACGAGAGGGCAATACCATGAGCACAATGCCAACTGCTGATACAAAAAACAACGAGGGCGCGACGGTAGTTATTACTCACAGGTTGCGCGAAAACAAGCAGACAGATTACGAAAAGTGGCTTGAGGAAATTGCGCCTCTTTGCAAGGCTTCACAGGGGCATTTGGACTGGCACATTGTTCGTCCGATACCAGGGTTGACAGAAACTTATACCGTCATCATTCGGTTCGATACTGAGGCGCATTTGCGTGAATGGATGGAATCCCCGACTCGCGTCCGTTTGATAGAAAAGGTTCGGCCTCTGTTAGTAACCGGCGACGATTTTTTTATCAGTAGCGGGCTGGATTTCTGGTTTACCCCGGTGGGCGCGAAAGCCAGGATACCGGTGCGCTGGAAACAGTTTCTGGTTACATGGTCAGCCATTTTCCCTCTGGCGTTAGGTATGCCATTGGTCGTTCATCCAACTCTGCACTACCTTGGCATTCAAGATAACCGTTTATTGGCTACATTGGCCGTAACCGGACTGGTCGTTTTCCTTATGGTCTACGTGGTGATGCCTCGCTATACGAGACTTGTTCAGCGATGGCTGTTCTCAAGGTGAAAGAAATGTCAAACAAGCAATCGGAACTTGAAAAGTTGGGGTGGAACGAAAGGTTCGAGCGGCTCGCGGCACTGCAGGGGGAGTCGATTGAGACGGTGGCCCGCGTGGCGGCGGTGGACCGCGATCAACTCTTGCTCCTGAACGACACGGGGACCTTCCGGGCCAAGCTGTCCGACAGTTACCTGCACCATCACCGGCGGCCGGAAGTGTTGCCGTGCGTGGGAGACTGGGTCTGCGTCGAGAAGGGACTCAATGATGACTTCGGGCTTATTCACACCGTGCTGGACCGCAGAACCAGTCTGTGCCGCAAAGCCGTCGGCGGGGTCAACGAATCGCAGATGATCGCGGCAAATATCGATTACGTGATCGTCGTCCAGTCCTGTCACTATGATTTCAATCTGAATCGGTTGGAACGCTACCTGGTTATGATTATGGAAGGTGGCGCAACCCCTTGCGTGCTTCTTACCAAAACAGACCTCGTTGAACCTGACGTGCTGACGGCCCAGCTTTCTCAGATACGTGCTGCCGGTATCACCGCGCCGGTGCTGCCCCTGAGCAATATGACCGGAGAAGGGATCGACGAGCTGAAGCGAAATTTGTTGCCGGGCATGACGTACTGCTTCGTAGGGTCGTCCGGAGTCGGCAAAAGCACCATCATCAACGAACTGATCGGCGGGGGTAGCCTGGAAACTCAAGGCTTGAGCGCCACCGGCGAAGGAAAACATACGACGGTACGCCGGGAACTGATACTTCTGGGAAACGGTGCGCTGGTAATCGATAACCCGGGGATGCGGGAGTTTGGCATCATTGGTGTGGAAAATGGCATAGGTAGAAGCTTTGTCGACATAGAGGCCCTTGCATCCAGTTGCCGCTACCGCGACTGCACCCACACGAGCGAGCCGGGCTGTGCGGTCCTGGATGCGCTGAGTGCCGGTGAAGTCGATGAAGAGCACTACAAGAACTATACAAAACTGAAAGCGGAGTCCGAGTTCTACCAGATGTCATATGCTGAAAAGAGGAAGAAAGATCGAGACTTCGGCAAATACATCAAATCGGTAAAGAATGATTTGCGAGGAGAGTAGAAAGATACGCCTGACCCAAAAGACGCGGCGATCTTTGCCCCGGTTGGCAGAAGGCATGAGTCCCCCAGGCGGAAGAGGGAGGTCGCGGGCGGTTGTGTGCGGATGCGACCTTTTCAGATGTGATGCTGCTGCCCTGGCAGGGTGAAGTAGAAGCAGGCGCCCTTGCCAACCTCGCCCTCCGCGCGCACCTCACCGCCGTGCCGGTCGACGATCCGGAACACGGTGGCGAGCCCGACCCCGGTGCCGGGATAGTCGCTTGAGGGGCGCAGGCGCTGGAAAGGCTTGAAGATCTTGTCGGCTTCGCTCATCTCGAAGCCGATGCCGTTGTCGCGCACGAAGAACTCGCGCACCCCGTCGCGCATCCTCTGCCCGAACTCGATGCAGGTGTGTTCGTTCCTGGAGGTGTACTTCCAGGCGTTGCCCAGCAGGTTCTGCAACAGAACGCGGGCAAGATGGGGGTCGCACCAAGCGGTCATACCTGCAGCGTTTTGCCATTTCAGTGAGCGTTCCACGTCGTACGACCGCAGTTCTGCGATAATGTCATCCGCCATGCGGCCCAGGTCCACCTCCTCGCAACTCAGTTCCGTTCTTGTTACCCGAAACAGCACCAGCATCGCCTCGATGAACTCCTCCATGTTCTCGCATCCGGTATGGATGGCGTTCAAGAGGCATTGGCCGGTTTCGTCCAGTTGGTCGCGGTAGATGTCGGCAAGGGCCTGTCCGGCCCCGTAGACGGTGGTAAGCGGCGTGCGCAGGTCGTGCGACAGCGAATAGCTGAAAGCCTCCAGCTCTCGGTTGGTGGCCTGCAGCTCGAGGGTCTGCTGACGCAGGCTCCCGTTCAATTTCCGGATCGCCTCCTCCGATTCCTGGCGCTCGGAGGTGTCCCGCACCACGCAGATGATGCCTCCATCCTCCAGACGCGAAAGGGATATCTCCTGAGGGAACAGGGACCCGTCCTTCTTGAGCCCGGTCGCCTGGCCGCGCCAGCCGTCCCCTTTCTGGAATGCACCATAGATGAGCGGCTCCAGCCGTTGGCGCTCCTCGTCGGTGTACAGCTTCTTCCAGGTACGGCCGATCAGTTCCTGCTGCGACGGGTAGCCGTAGATGGCCGCGTGCGCCTTGTTCAGGTAGAGGTATTCGCCGTCAGGGTTCAACAAGGCGATGCCGTCGATGGATGCTTCTATGGCAGCTGAGTGCTGCTTCTGCATGATCTCTTTGGTCTTTCGCTCGGTGACGTCGCGTACGAGTTCGATGGCAGCGGTGACGGCACCGGTGGCATCCATCAGCGGGGCGGCCGCCGTCTCGATGTGACGTGTCTGACCGTCGATAACATGGGTTGACTCCTGCCGGTGTGGCAGCCCGTCGAGGAAGCATTCGTTGACGACGCAGCCGGGGCAGACGGTATCGCGGTCGTGGTAGGCGCTGTAGCAGGGCTGTCCCAGGTGCTCTCCCTTGAACTGTCTGGCCGGGGGGTTCTGGTATAGGATCCTGAAGTCCCGGTCCTGGACCGTCACCGCGTCAGGCACACTGGCGAGGATGGCTTCCGTGCGGCTTTTTTCCAGGGCCAGCTTGGCCACGGTATCTTCCAGTGCCGAGGTGGCTTCCTGCTCGCTTCTTGACTTGCGCCAGGCACAGGTCATGAAAATCAGCAGAAACAGGATGGTTTGGAGGCGGTAGGTCAGTTCCTGCGCCTCGGGGTGCAGAAGCTGCTGAACGAAGCTGCCTTCGGAAAACACCACCGCATCGAGAAAGCTGTCCGTGAGCCACGACGCCAGTATCAGGATGCTTCCCGTGCCGATAGAAAACCAGCGACCTTTTCGGAGCCGCGACAACATAAACTCTCCTTCTGATACAGCATCGACTGCCCTTGCTTACCAGGCGCCGATCAATCGGGTCGCGGGCGCGATTGATCCAATCTTTGGCATGCCCAGTGGTTACCGATTCGTATATCATATCAAAGTACATGCTTCATAGTCTTTTCCGCGCTGGTTGCGCGGCAAGTACATCCTCCTTTTCTCTGTTTCGTGAGAGGGAATTCTTGGTATCTTGACGCATCCCTGCCGGCTCCGTCCGAAATATCGAGAACGTTTCCATCAAGCCGTTTGCCGATGATGCGATGGCTCCTTTGGGGGACGGGGGTACGAAGAAATGCCCTGCTCGCGGGGCTTTTGGGAAGTGTTCTCTTCAGGGGGGAGGGGGACGCTCGCGACTCACCGTACTGACCACCGGTGAGGTCGCCGTCCCTACAACTGCTTGGGCTTTTTGCCGGAGAAATTGTCGTCGAAGCAGGTCGGGCAGATGCCGTGGCTGAACTGGGCTTCGGTATGCTGGGATATGTAGGACTCCATCTGCTGCCAGCTTTTTTCGTCCTTTCTTACCTTCTTGCAGTACATGCAGACGGGAATGATTCCCTCCAGCACCTTCACCTTGGACAGGGCCTGTTCCAGTTCCTCGTTGCGCTGCACCAGGGCGTCCCTGTGGATTTGGAGGTTCTTCCGGCTGTTGATCAGCTTGGTGAAGCTCATGGTGAGGGCCAGCAGAAGCAGAACCGATATGGTGGAGAGTATCTCGACCCGGTGACTGTAGAGGTAGCCCGGGGGCTGGTTGACGATGATGCTGTCGGTCGGCAGTTTCCCCTGTGCGATCCCGAAGCGCCGCAGCTCGTTATAGTCGAACATGTCCTTGTTTGGGCTCGGCGTGACGGGGGGGAGGGCGTCTATGGACTCGCCCTTAAGCACCCGCACGGCCAACGCCGCCGCTGCGGCACCGTGTTCGTGAAGGTTCAATAACCGCCCGCCGACGATTCCTTCGCCCAGGTTGAATTCCCAGCCGCCGTACACCGGGACCGGACTGACGGTGGAGATTCTGCGCAGAGCCTCGTTGCTGGAGACCCGGTCGCCATTTTCGTCTTGCACAAAGGAAGCGAAATAGAGGATGACGCTGCCGGGGTGCAGCTGCTTGACCCGACTGATGAATTGGTCCAGTCGCAGCCCGGCCCAGTCGGAGAAGGTGGCTTTATCCTGCAACTGCTCCGCGGCCTTGCGGAACTCCATGTCGTTCAACTGGCCGGTAACGGAGTCGTCGCGGATGACGACGATCTCCTTGGTCGCGGGATGAAGGTCGAAGATGAGGTCGAGGGTGGCCTTGAAGCTTGGGCGCTCGTCGATGCCGATGATGCCGTGCCGGCCGGAAAGCCTGGAGCGGTCGAATGAGTTGGTGCCGCAAAAGACCACCGGGGTGGCGCCGAAGAGGTCTTCCCTGTGCCGTTCGATGATGTTGAAGGCATAGTCGTCGGTGGAGAAAATCAGGTCGAAGTGGCGTTTTTGATATTTGAACCTGAGCAGATCGATGACTTTGGCGTCGAATTCCTTGCCGCTGTTGTTTTTCGAGTCCAGGTACTCGACCTGAATCTCGGTGTCCGGCAGTGCCTTTAGCAGCGTCGCGCGAAACCCTTCCACGGCGTCGTCGGATCCCTTGTACCCCGAATGGTAGGAATTGAGGATCAGGATTTTCTTCCCGAGGGGCGTCTCGGCGCAGGTGGCACCTGTCACGGTGCCCAGCAGGCAGACGCCGACCAGCATGCATAGCAGGCTGCTAAGAAAGAAAACCCTGGACATCGCTTTCTCCATGGGGAGGCAACTCCGCTTCCCGTGCGGTCCCATTGTCGGAACCAGGGGCGACAGGTGAAAAAACGCGCCCGTATGGATAGTTTCGGCACAACGGCGCGATTCTTGAGAGAGGAACGGCGAGGTGCCCGTCTCCAGGCCCCTCGGGCACCGGCGAGGCGATCTCACCGCGTTGCCACTATGGTTAAAAAAGGGTTAAGTGAAGCGGCGGCCCTCGCGGATCCGCTGCAACCTGAAGGATGTCAAGCGGGGCAACTCCGTGTTTCCTGGAACGCGAGATGCATTTCGCGCCTGAGACGGTTGTGAATGGACCTTACCAAATTAACCGGCAATGTATAATAGTTTAAAATGCATGTCAAAGGACGATAACCCCCAAAACACCGTCTTCCTGGTCCAGTAATGGGGGTGCCAGAGGCTCGGCATTTCATTGCAGGTGGAGCGGTTGATTTTTTATAATTGCGCAAGGCGCGAAAGGTGTTTGTCGTGCATGTACGGTTGTGGCAATATCTCCGGTCCGCGCCTTCGGGCGTAACAAAAAGAACCGATACGGAGTGAGTATGAACCTGGATTCGATCCCACGTCAGGAGCTGGCCTCCATCCTGCGCCGCATGCCTAAGGCGGAGCTGCACATCCACATCGAAGGCTCCCTGGAACCGGAGCTGATCTTCCGATTGGCCCAAAAAAACGGCATCGAGCTCCCCTATCCGTCGGTCGAGGCGCTGCGCGCGGCATATGCCTTCACCGACCTGCAGAGTTTTCTCGACATCTACTACGCCGGCGCCGGCGTGCTGCAGACGGAAGAGGATTTCTTCGACATGGCCTGGAACTACCTCGCCCGGGCCAAGGCTGACAACGTGGTTCACACCGAGATCTTTTTCGACCCCCAGACCCACACGGCCAGGGGCGTGCCCATGGCAACGGTCGTCAACGGCCTTTACCGCGCGGTCCAGCGGGGGCGCGAGGAACTTGGCCTTTCCGCCTCCCTGATCCTCTGCTTTTTGCGCCACCTAAGCGAGGAGGACGCCCTTGCCACCCTCGAGCAGGCGCTGCCGTTTCGGGACAAGTTCATCGGCGTCGGACTGGACAGCGGCGAGCGCGGCAATCCCCCGGAGAAATTCGCCGCAGTTTTCGGCCGCTGCCGCGAACTGGGGCTCCGGCTGGTGGCCCACGCCGGCGAGGAGGGGCCGGCACAGTACATTCGCGACGCCCTCGACCTGTTGCATGCGGAAAGGATCGACCACGGCGTGCGCTGCCTGGAGGACCCGGAGCTGGTCGCCCGGCTCGCGGCGGAGCGGGTCGCGCTGACGGTGTGCCCGCTTTCGAACGTCAAGCTGGCGGTGTTTCCGGAGCTGGGCCTGCACAACCTCGGCAGGCTTCTGGCAGAGGGGATCGTCGCCACCATCAACTCGGACGATCCCGCCTACTTCGGGGGGTATCTCAACGACAATTTCACGGCGACCTTCGCGGCGCTCCCCGAACTCGGTGCGAGGGAGGCGTACCTCTTGGCGCGCAACAGCTTCGAGGCGAGCTTTGTAGCCGATGAGACCAGGGAGGGCTGGATCGCCGCTTTGGATTGCTTCTTCGCCGACTGCTGCGCCGGCAGGTAATGCGGCGGCGGACCCTGCCTGAGGCTTGGGGGGGGCAACTGCCGGGACTACTGCCGCAACAGCCGGGGTGAGCGGGGAGGGGGAAAGACAAGGAGCCGCAAGAGCCTCTGGATATTGAGGCTTTGCGGCTCCTTTTTTTGGCGGGGTTAGAGCACCGTCAAACCCTGCGCAGCTTGACGCTCTCCTCTTCCTTTCCCATGATCTGCTGCTTCTTGCCTATGGCGCGCAGCAGGGTGTTGCAGCTGTCGACCAGTTTCTCAAGCTGGCCGTTCTTGCCGTAGACCTGGGTGTAAAAGATGTTTTCCATGACGTGCATCCGCCCGAGGTTGCTGCTTGCCCTGCGCATCTGCATGGTCATCGACCACTGCATCTGCTGGAGCTTCAGGGTCTTCTCCGGGGTCCTCGCCCGGCACGCTTTCTTCAAAGCTTCATCCGCCAGTTCGTCGAACATGGCGGGATTCTCCTTATATAGCTCCCTCAACTCGTCGGGGGTATAGGCTGTAAACTCTCTTTTGGTACTCATGACACGCTCCTTCTCCTTGCATAACAATGAAAGTTGTGACAGTGGTGTTGATTGAGTTTTTCTAATTGTGAACCAGTTGGGGAAAATATTCCAGCAAATTGTGTATACGGCTGACGGGGGGCGACAGTAACACAGTGCGCCCCCTTTTTCCATTGCTACCATTACCATGACCGCTGCCCCGGACAGTCCATCCTTCTGGCCGGTTGTGCGTCGCACTCCCCTCAGGGAGCGCCCCGATCCCTTTCTCCTCGGGCCTTCTTGCACCCCCGCGCCTTCCCGCCAATAACCTTGCAATTAAAGGGTAAACTCCTTAACATTAATTTGTACAAAGATTTGCGTGTTGGGGGGAACCCCGAGGATCTTCCTGCGGCGAAAGGAGGCTGCCATGGCGGATAAGGGTGAAAGGACTATTGGCGAACTGGTGTCCGAGCTGGCCGGGGAAGTGCGTCTGCTTTTCCGGCAGGAATTGGACCTGTTCACGGTGGAAATGAAAGAGAAGGTGGTGGAGGTTGCCAAGGACACCGCCGCGATAGGGGTAGGCGGGGTGCTCATCTACACGGGGTTCCTGGTGCTCCTGGCGGCCGTTGTGCTGGGGCTTGCCACCGTGATGCCCGCCTGGGGGGCGGCGCTTTTGGTGGCTGCAGGCTTGATCGCCATCGGAGCGGTCCTGGTCCTGAAAGGCGGCAAGGACGTCAGGGAGATGGATGCCAAGCCCGAACAGACGGTGGGGGCTTTGAAGGAGGCGGTACAATGGGCGAAAACGTTAAGGTTGACGAGCAGTCGCCGGAGAGGATCCGCGAGCAAATCCGGCATACGGAAAGCGATATAACGCACACGGTGCAGACCCTCGAGCAGAGACTCTCCCCCCGCTACCTGAAGCGCCAGGGGATGCGTAAGGCGAAGCTGTTCGCCTGGCAGGGAATCGCCAAAGCCCTCGATCTGGCCCAGCGGACCTCGGTGCAGGTTTCGCTGGTCGGTGGGGGCGCGCTGCTGATGTTGTTGGGGAGCAGGCGGGTGCGCGAGCGGGTAACCGTGAGGACGGCGCGCAAACCGGCCATCGAGGTGCACCCGGGCGCGGCTGTGGCCCGGGCGGCCGGGGCGAGCGCGTTATGGCTATTGATGCGCAGGTTCGGCGGCGGGAAAGTAAGTGCGGAGAGCACGCCGGTGTCGGGGTGGGCGTTGGCAGCGACTGCCGCCAAGGCGTTCTTGGGGGGCAAAAGGGCCTCGGAAAAAGGCGGCACCCCCAGGGAAGGGGGCAAGGTCGCCTGGCGCGGGTTGGCAACGAGCCTCGGGGCGGCTCTGGGGAGCTACTGGTACACCCACAAGACCCGCAGGGTCTAGCAGACCGTGGCAAAGGAGGACATCATGAGAAGACATGCGAGCACGACGGCCGAGGTGGTCAGCTTTTCTGCCGGGGCATTGGTAGGTGCCGGGCTTGCCCTGCTCTACGCCCCGAAGACCGGGCACGATATGAGGGAGAAGGTTTCCGACGTGACCGGCGATGCCATCGCCAAGATGAAAGGGCTGACCGAGGAAGTCCAGGACAAACTGAACAGGAACCTAGCCAAGGGGCGCGACTACGCCGAGGGAAAAGTGTCGGAGTTGTCGTCAAATATTGAGGAAAGGGAGCAGTATCACTAATCCCCGTGCCTGGCGCGGGTGAGTATCGAGAAGGGCTGTCCGGCAGCGGACAGCCTTTTTGCGTCTCAGGGGCGGGCATTGGCAGAAACCGCAACGGTTGACGGGGACGGTAGAGCTGTGACACATTAGTTTGCCATTGCCCCAAAGCTCATGTACCATCTGTTGCACTGCATACATATCAAGCTGTTCACTGGACTCTCTATGACTAGCCGACTCTTCTCCCTGACCAGAGAGCTGTCGATAAGGACCATGTTGTTCACCGTGGTGGTACTGGTGGCTTTTGCCGGTCGCCCCTGCCGTGCAGAGCCGTTGGCGATCACCCCTTTCCATACCTTCAACCAGAGTCCCCTGGTCCAGATCTACGGGCTTCCGGCTGCCGAAAGCGCCGTGGTTCAACCGTCGGGAAAGGGCTGTACGCTGGTTGCCGTCGATGTGGCGAACAGCTACCTGAAGCGGGAGACGACACGTGAGGCGCTCCTTCTGGACGGCGAGGGGGAACGAATCACCCTCGCCCTTCGCTACGGCGTCGGCCGGAGTCTGGAGCTTGGGGTGGACGTGCCGTTCGTCGCCTACAATGGCGGGATCTTCGACGGTTTCATCGAGGACTGGCACGAGTTCTTCGGACTCCCCCAAGGGCAAAGGCCCAACGCTCCCAAGGGGCAGCTCCGCTTCGCGTACGCGAAGGACGGTCGCCAGCGCCTGGAGATGGACCAAGCCGGCTTGGGTATCGGCGACCTGAGGTTCACCGGGGGGTGGCAGCTTTACCACGACGGTGGCGAGAACCCGGTCGCCCTGGCGCTGCGGGGGAGCCTCAAGGCGCCCACAGGAAGCAGTTCCCGCCTGACCGGCAGCGGCAGCACCGACCTCGCCTTGTGGCTCACCGGCAGCAGCGATTACGCCCTGCCCGGCAAATGGGGGCACGCTGCCGTCTTCGCGGCCGCCGGCGGCCTCGCCATGTCGGACGGGCAGGTGCTGAAGGAGCAGCGGCGGAACCTGGTCGGCTTCGGCACCCTGGGCTCTGGCTGGTCTCCGGCCGACAGCTTCGCGCTGAAGGCCCAGCTCTCCGGGCACAGCGCCTTCTACAGGGACAGCGAATTCTCGGAGTTGAACTCCGGGGGGATGCAGCTCATCTTCGGCGGGACCGTCGCTCTCTCGTCGCGCACCACCCTGGACATCGCCCTTTCCGAGGACGTCATCGTCGGCGCATCGCCGGACGTCGCGCTGCACCTGGGATTGGGGCACCAGTTCTGAAACGTTTTATGCCTTTACCCCTGCGGTAGGAGGATGTGATGGGGACGTCGGTAGGAATAGGGTTCAGCATGCGGAAGAACCCGGTCGAGGCGGGGCACGAGGCGGCCCGGACCGCGCTGGAGCGGGCGGGAATCGCCAAGCCGGATTTCGTGATGGTTTTCGCCACGGTGGGGTACCACCAGCAGAGGCTGATCGCCGCGATCCGGGAGGCGACCTCCGGGGCACCGCTGTGCGGATGCTCGGGGGAAGGGATCATCGCACAGGAGGAGGTTGCCGAAACCAACTTCGCCGTAGGGGTCATGGCGGTCGCCTCCGACGAAATCCGCTTCGGGATCGCTTCGATATCGGGGATAGGTGAGCCCGGCGACCTCGCCGGCGAGCGGCTGGCGGCGAAGATCGCACCGCTCATGGCTTCCGACAGCCGCGCCTTCTTCCTGTTGGCGGACGGGCTTGGGTTCGACTTCGATCCCTTCGTGGCGGCCTTCGAGGGGGTCCTCTCCCCGTCGGCGCGGCTCCCGATCTTCGGCGGGCTTGCAGCCGACAACTGGGCCTCCCGCAAGACCTACCAGTACCACGACGACGAGGTGCTCAGTGACGGGGCCTGCTGCGTGGTCATGTCGGGCAAGGGGCAGGTCGCCTGGGGGATCAACCACGGCTGCGTCCCGGTGGGCACCAAGCGGACCATAACCCGCTGCAAGGGGAACATCATCTACGAGATCGACGGTGTGTCGGCCCTGGAGGTCCTCAAGGAATACCTCGACGAGGAGTGGGCCATCAAGTGGAACAAGGCCACCCTGAACCTCTGCCTGGGCTTCAAGACCCCCGAACACCTGCGCCAGGGGTACGAGGAATACTTCATCCGTTACATAACGGACAAGGACGAGCACGAGGGGTCCGTCACCATCCAGTCCGACGTCAGCGAGGGGACCGAGCTCTGGATCGTGCGCCGCGACAAGGAGCTTATGATGAACGGGCTGCGCTCCATACCGCGCCAGATCAAGGAGCAGCTCTGCGGCGACCCGCCCAAGTTCGTGCTGCAGTTCGAATGCATGGGGCGGGGGAGGGTGGTGTTCAAGGAGCAGGAGCGCATGGAACTGGTCAGGTCGCTGCAGCGCGACCTCGGGGAAAAGGTGCCGTGGCTCGGGTTCTACACCTACGGCGAGATCGGGCCGATCCGGAAGTACAACTGCTTCCACAACTTCACCTCAGTGGTCACCGTGGTGTACTGAAGCCGAAAGAACGCAGCGTATGAGCGAACCAGGAAAAGACATGCCGCCGGAAGCCGAGTTGGAGAAGCTGCGCCGGGAGAACGAGATCCTGTCGGAGCAGGTGAAAAGGCTGGTCAAGGCCGAGAGCAGGCTCTACGACTACCAGGAGAAGCTCGACGCCCAGGTCAAGGAGTACAGCGAGCTCTACGACCTGAGCCGCAAGCTTTCCACCTGCACCGAGCTGACCGCCATCTTCGAGCTCGCCGCCGGCTACGTCATCAACAGCCTCAACTACGAGCGGGTGCTCTTCTTCCACAAAAGCGACGACGGCGCCGCCTATGCGGTCTGCGCCTGCGACGGCTACTACGATCTTGAGGAAGAACGCGCCGTTTGCTCCCTCAGCATCCCCAGGAAGGCCCCCTTCCTCTCCCCGCTCTTCGCCGGGGAAAACTACCGCATCTGCACGGAGCGCTCCCGCCAGCACGCGCTCTCCGAGTACCGCGCCAAGCTCCTGATGAACGAATATCTCCTTTGTGCGCTGGGGAACCCGTCCGATCCCCCGGTCCTCGTGGCGGTGGGGAACTCCGAGGAAAACGCCGAGTTCAACCGCAGGGTCAGCGACAGCGAGGAGGCCCTGTTCGGCATCGGCAACCTGCAGGGGCTTCTCTCCTCGGCCATCGAGAACCTGATCCACTATGCCGGCATGAAGAAGGCGCTGGAGCAGGAGCGGCTCGCCGAGGCCAAGTACCGCGGCATCTTCGAAAACGCCATGGAGGGGATCTTCCAGACCACCCCGGAGGGGAAGTTTCTCAGCTGCAACTTCGCAACCGCCGCCATCCTCGGCTACCAGACCCCGGAAGAGGTGCTGGAGAACGTGGTGGATATCGGGCCGCAGCTCTACGTCGACCCGAAACGACGCGACGAGCTGTACGCCATGATGATCCAGCGGCAAAACGTGAAGAATTTCGAGGTGGAATTCTACCGCAACGACGGCAGCAAGATCTGGGTCAACCTGAGCACCCGCCCCACCTTCGACGACAGCGGCGTGCTCGCCTACATCGACGGCATCATGCAGGACATCACCGAGCGCAAGCGGGACGAGGACTCCCTGCGCAAGCTCTCCCAGGTGGTCGAGCAGAGCCCGGTCTCCATCGTCATCACCGACACCTCGGGCCGCATCGAGTTCGTGAACCCGAAGTTCGTCCAGTTGACGGGGTACACGCTGGAGGAGGTCGTCGGCAGGAACCCGCGCTTCCTGAAGTCGGGGAAAGCGGCGCCGGAGGAGTCCGGGACGCTCTGGCAGACCATCACGAGCGGCAAGGTGTGGGAGGGGGAGTTTCTCAACAAGAAGAAAAACGGGGAGCTTTTTTCCGAGCACGCCACCATTTCCCCCATCCGGGACCGAAACGGCGCCATCACCCACTACCTGGCGGTGAAGGAGGACATCACCGAGCGCAAGCTGCTGGAAGCCCAGCTGTTCCAGTCTCAGAAGATGGAGTCCATCGGGCGTCTTGCGGGCGGCGTGGCGCATGACTTCAACAACATGCTGAGCGTCATCCTGGGGTGCGCCCAGCTGGCGCTGCGCGACGCACAGGAAGGGAGCCCCCTCTGGCAGGACCTGGACCAGATCATCCACGCCGCCAAGCGCTCCAGCGACATCACCCGCCAACTGCTGGCCTTCTCGCGCAACGAGGTGATCGCGCCGCGGGAAGTGAACCTAAACGAGCACTTCGCCGAGATGCAGAAGACGCTGGGGCGGCTGATCGGCGAGGACATCAAGATGACCTTCAGCCCCGCCGCCGACCTCTGGCAGGTCAACGCCGACACGACCCAGTTGGACCAGATCCTGGTCAACCTGGCCGTCAACGCCCGCGACGCCATGGAAAACGGAGGGGTGCTCACCGTGGCGACGGCCAACGTTACCGTGGACAGCAGTTACAGCCAGTACCACCTCGACGCCTCTCCCGGCGACTACGTGCAGCTTTCGGTGAGCGATACCGGCTGCGGCATGGACCGCGACACCATCGATCGCATCTTCGAGCCTTTCTTTACGACCAAGGAAGTGGGGAAGGGGACGGGGCTTGGGCTTGCCACGGTGTACGGGATCGTGCGGCAGCACAACGGCTTCATCAACGTGTACAGCGAGCCGGGGCAGGGAACCATCTTCCAGATCAACTTCCCCAGGTTCGCCGGTGCCGCCGCGGTCGGGGAGAGCGCGGAATTCGAGGCGTCCCTTGTCGGCTCCGGGACGGTGCTGCTGGTCGAAGACGATGCCCTGGTTCGCAAGATGACGCTGCGCGCCCTGAGGGACCTGGGGTACACGGTGATCCATGCCTCCGGCGCCGACGAGGCCATCACGATCTGCAGGGACGGGGGAACGCGCATCGACGTCATCCTAACCGACGTCGTCATGCCGGGGATGAACGGCAAGGAGATGGTTGACGCCATCGAGGCTTTCCGTCCCGGCCTGAAGGTGCTCTTCATGTCCGGTTACACCAGGGATCTCGTGGCCCAGCGCGGTGTGGTGGACGAGGGGAGGCATTTCATCCAGAAGCCGTTCGACCTGCAGTCGCTGGGGAGGAAACTGAAGGAAACGCTGCAGGACAGGTAGCGGGAGTCCCGCCTTCTTGCCCCGGGAGAGGGGGCTCAAAGCCCCTCACCATGACCTCTCGCAGGGGGGAGGGGATTGCGGCGACGTGTGGCGGTGTCTTACTTCCACGTAGGAAGGGTTCCCCTTATCGCTCGGCTGCGCTGAATATGGCGAACTGCTTCATCATCTTCTGCCGATACCCCACGATGTCCTGTCGTAGCGACGCCAGCTGCGCCATTTTTTCATCCACCTTGGCGACATGCTGGTCGAGGGTCTCGATGAGACGCGGGATCATCTTCTCCGTCTGCTTGGCGTCGCCGTACGCGGCATAGAGATCCTGCATCTCCTTGATGGTCAGCCCCAACTCTTTGAGCTTCATGATGAACTTTATTCTTCTGACATAGTAGGGGGTGTACCCCCTGGTGGCGCCGTCCTGCCGCTCCACCGATTCTACGATCCCCACCTCTTCCCAGTAGCGCAGGGTCCTCGTTGTCAGCCCCAAATCCTTCGCCAGGTCGCTTATAGATACGATGGTCTCGCCTTCTCTCTGCTCGTTGGTCATCCGTTTCACCTTTACGTAAATTTCCACATTCTCAGCCAAGCACCGGGTTTTGTCAACCAATACTCCGAGCCGGGAAACCGGGCAGAAGTGGGCGTCCTGGAACAAAAAATAAACTTTCGTATAATTCCGTTTTATTTATCGTTGACATTAACGTAAACGACTGGTACCTTTTTTACCGCAATCCGGTCCTCCTGGTGTTTAGTCGCGTTAAAATAGCGACTTGCAGATGTTGATCCCCTGTTGAGAAAAACAACTTTCGTGTGAATTTGCCCTAGGCGTCAAATCGGTAGTCGTTGGTTTGGCGGGCTCGTGCCTTGGGGTGCACTTGGAGGCGCACCATTCGCATTATACCTCCCGAGAATTTCCAGGGGCTTATTTACAGATTCAAACTAATGTTCTGCTTAATCTGGTCCGGTAAATTGCGTAATTATTTAGATGCTTAATGCAAATGCTAAATCTGGCTAATCGCCTGTGTCTCTTTCATTAAATAACGGAGGTTGAAATGAGCGAGCTGCACAAGAGGATCCGAAAGACGAGCCTGCATTCGAGAATCATGACAGCCGAGGAGACCATCCCCTTTTTCCGCAACGGCATGGACCTCGGTTGGTCCGGCTTCACCCCGGTCGGCTATCCCAAGGTGGTGCCGGCCGCCCTGGCCGATTACGTGGAGAAGCACAACCTCCAGGGGAAGATGCGCTTCAACCTCTTCATCGGCGCCTCCATCGGGGCCGAGATCGAGGACCGCTGGGCGTCGCTTTTGATGACCGACAAGCGCTGGCCCTACCAGACCGGGAAGGTGGTGCAAAAGCAGGTGAACAACGGGACAGTGCGCATGGGGGACAAGCACCTCTCCCTCTACGCCCAGGACCTCGCCTACGGTTTCTACACCAAGGAGAGGGGGGGCGGCTTCGACCTGGGTCTCATCGAGGCGAGCGGCATCACCGAGGACGGCAGCATCATCCTCGGGGGCTCCATCGGCTGCGCCACCGAGGTGATCCAGCACTCCGACAAGCTCATCATCGAGATCAACACCGCCATTCCCTCCTTCGAGGGGATCCATGACATCGTCATGACCGAGCGCCCTCCCTACAAGAAACCGTACCTGATCAGCAGGGTCGACGACCGGATCGGCTCCCCCTACGTCCCCTGCGACCCGGACAAGATCCTCGCCATCGTGGAGTCGCGCCTGCCGGACAAGGGGCGCGCCCTTTCCGACCCCGACGAGACCTCGGAGCAGATCGCCGCCCACATCCTCGACTTCTTCCAGTTCGAGGTGAAGGCCGGGCGCCTGCCGAAAAACCTCCTGCCGCTGCAGTCGGGCGTTGGCAACATAGCCAACGCGGTGGTAGGCGGCATGGTCAAAGGTCCCTTCTCCAACGTGAAGGTCTGGACCGAGGTGATCCAGGACACCATGCTGGACTTCTTCGATTCCGGGAAGCTCGACTTCGCCTCTTCCACCTCGCTCTCCCTCTCCGAGAACGGCTTCAAGCGGCTCTACGACAACTGGGATTTCTACGTCCAGAAGGTCGTGCTGCGCCCGATGCAGATCAGCAACAACCCCGAACCGATCCGCCGCCTCGGGGTGATCGCCATGAACACCCCGGTCGAGTTCGACATCTACGGCCACGCCAACTCCACCCTGGTCGGCGGGACCCGGATGATCAACGGCATCGGCGGCTCCGGCGACTTTTTGAGAAACGCCTACCTCTCCATCATGCACACCCCGTCGACGCGCCCCTCGAAGACCGATCCCACCGGCATCACCTGCGTGGTCCCCATGGCGCCCCATGTCGACCATACCGAGCACGACCTGGACGTCCTGGTCACCGAGCAGGGGCTCGCGGACCTGCGGGGGCTCTCCCCCCGGGAGCGCGCCAAAACCATCATCAACAACTGCGTCCACCCCGACTACAAGCCGCTGATGCAGGAGTACTACGAAAGGGCCAAGCGCGAGTGCTGCGAGCTCAACGTGGGGCACGAACCGCACCTGCTCTTCAAGGTGTTCAAGATGCAGCAGCACCTCGCGGAGAAAGGGACCATGAAGATCGACAACTGGAACTAAGCTGAACCAGAGAGGGTGGACGGATGCAAAGGGACAAAGGAGAGCTGTCCAGTGACGAGTTGCAGAAGGCGGTCGAGCTCCTCGAGATAGTGGCGGCCCGGGGCAAGGGGTATTCGTTATCGGCGCTGGCGCGCGAGGCGGGGATCACGCCGTACCGTACCCGGCTTCTGTTGGCGCTTCTGGAGGACAAGGGGCTGGTGCAGTGTGCGATCCAGAGCGGGAAGTACGACGAGAGCCGCGCCAGGAAACTGGCCCGGACCCTGCTGCAAAACGCCCGCAACAGCAGGGTGCTCGCCCCGATAGTCCGCCCGCTCCTGTCCGAGCACGACGACGATCTGAAGGTGACCATCCTGAAAGATGCCCGCCCGGTACTGGAAGCCCTCGCCCGCCGGCACAACGAGGCGATCTACATGGCGATCCCCAACGGGGACGAGGTGCTGCTGCTGGATATGGTGGATCCCTCGCGGCAGGAGCGGGGGGAGCTGGTCGGACGGCGCTTCCCCTTCTTCGCCAACGCCGCCGGCAAGGTGATGCGTGCCATCGATTCGTGGGACCTGTTGGAGCAGATCGGCCGGAGGTGGCGCGGCGGCAGGGGGGAGCACCCGGACCTCGCCGTCCTGCGGGTCGAGCTGGAGCAGATCAGGGAGGACGGGGTCGCCGTGGAGTGCAGCGGCATGGGGGACGGGGTGGTAACCGTGGCGGTGGCGGTCCGTGACTACGCCGGCAAGGTGGTGGGCGCCCTGATGCTGATCGGGCCCTCGTTCCGGCTGCTGGGGGACCGGTTGGAGCAGGAGATCATCCCTTCCCTGCGCCTGAGCGCAGAACTCCTCTCCGCCAGGTTCGGCTACGCCCGCCCCTGAATGCGACCCTCACCTGGAGCTATTGGCCCCCTTGGCACAGGCCGGGGGATGAACAAGGAAGCGGCGGCCCCGCTTCCAGTCGCTGGTAACCCTAACAGAAGGAGTGACGGCCATGTCGGACAAACAGCAATGGGAAGCAATCGCCAACCACAGCAAGTTCATCGAGCTGAAACGCAAAAAACGGAACTTCCTCTTCACCTGGTGGATCATCTCGACCATCTACTACCTCCTGCTCCCGGTCATCTCCGGCTACTTCCCCGAGGCCTTCAGGATCAAGGTCATCGGCCCCATCAACTTCGGCTACCTTTTCATCCTGTCCCAGTTCGTCATGGCCATCGGGGTGGCGATCTATTACGCCCACGTGGCCAACAAGACCTTTGACCGGCTCACCAAGCAGCTCCTGGAAGCTTTGCAATAGATGCGTCCATCAAACAAAGAGGGGGACCAGGTATGAAAAAGAGGATCGCCGCTTTAACCGTAGCACTGTCGCTATCGATGTTCGGCGCGGCCGCCGTGTGTGCCGAGGCTTCCGCCACCGCCGCAGCTCCCCAGGTCGCCGCACCCGCCGCCGCAGTCTCACCGGCAGCCGCACCCGCCAGCGCCGCAGCTTCTCAGGTCGCGGCTCCCGCCGCGAGTGTCGCCGCCAAGGCCGCGGTCGCACCGGCCAAGGGGGGCGCCGCACCGGCCAAGATCACCCCCAACCGCGGCATCACCATCGGCATGTTCGCCCTCATCATCGCCGTCACCATGGGCGTCGTGATCTGGGCGGCCAAGAAGACCCAGACCGCCTCGGACTTCTACACCGCCGGCGGCGGGATCACCGGCTTCCAGAACGGCTGGGCCATCGCCGGAGACTACATGTCGGCCGCCTCGTTCCTGGGGATGTCGGGGCTCATCTCCCTCTACGGCATCGACGGCTTCATGTACGCGGTGGGACCGATGTTCTCCTTCATCGCCATCCTCCTGGTCATCGCCGAGCCCTGCCGCAACGCCGGCAAGTACACATTAGGCGACATCCTCTGCTTCAGGAGTTCGCCCAAGGTGGTGCGCGGCGTCGCCGCGCTGTCGACCGTTACCGTCTCCATCTTCTACCTGATCGCCCAGATGGTGGGCGCGGGCAAACTGATGCAGATGCTGCTGAACATCCCGTACCGCGTCTCCGTTATCGGCGTCGGCGCGCTGATGGTGGCCTACGTGGTCTTCGGCGGCATGAAGGCGACCACCTGGGTGCAGATCATCAAGGCATCCCTGCTGATGGGCGCAACCACCGTCCTCTGCCTGCTGGTTGCCATCAAGGCCGGCTTCAACCCGGTCCGCTTCTTCACCGACGTGGTCAGTAACGGCGCCATCCAGGAGCACGTGCGCATGAACGTGTTGAAGGACGTGATCGCCAAACCCGGGGTCGACTACGGCCAGCGGTTCCTGGAGCCGGGCCTGTTCCTGAAGAACCCCCTGGACCAGATCTCCCTGGGCCTCGCCTGGGCGCTGGGCGCTGCCGGCCTGCCCCACATCCTGATGCGCTTCTTCACGGTCCCGAGCGCGAAGGATGCCAGGAAGTCCATCATCGTGGCCCTGTTCCTCAACTCCAGCTTCTTCTTCATGATCAGCGTGATCGGCTTCGGCGCCGCGCTCTACCTCACCCCGCAGGCGATCTCCGCCGTGGACAAGGGAGGCAACATGGCGACCCTGCTCCTGGCCCAGCATATGGGCGGCGGCGCGGGGAGCCTCGGCGGCGACATCTTCCTCGCCTTCATCTGCGCGGTCGCCTTCGCCACCATCCTCGCCGTGGTCTCCGGCCTGGTGCTCGCCGCCTCCGCAGCCATCGCCCACGACGTCTACGTGAACATCATCAAGGACGGCAAGGCGGATCAACAACTGCAGGTGAAGGTGGCCCGGATCACCTCGCTCTTCGTGGGAACCTCGGCCATCGTGATGGGGCTCATGGCGGAGAAGGAGAACGTGGTGGCCCTGGTGGCGCTGGCCTTCGCGGTCGCCGCGTCCGGCAACTTCCCGGTCATCATGTTGTCCCTGTTCTGGCGCAAGTTCAACACGGCGGGGATCGTTTCCGGCCTGGTGGTAGGTACCATCTCCGCCCTGACACTGGTCATGGTTTCGCCGGTGATGACCTATCCGAAAAAGATCGCTGCCGACGCCAAGAAGGTGGTGGAAACCCTCGAGAAGAAGCAGGCCGGGGGGACGGTGCTGGCCGAGAAGGAGGTGCAGGCCCTGGAGAAATCGCGGACGGAGTACGTGAAGAACAAGGACGGCAAGTCCATGGTCGGCCTGGACGCCCCGATCTTCCCGCTCAAGAACCCGGGGATCGTCTCGGTCCCGCTCGGCTTCCTGGCCGCCGTCTTTGGCTGTCTCCTGTTCCGGGAGCGCCGTGCCGAGGAGATGTTCGACGAGATCGACGTGCGCCAGAATACCGGCATCGGCATCACCAGCGCCGCCGATCATTAGCCGTTTGCCAAACCTGTCCCCCTCCCGGCCTCCCCCCTCCCGGGGGAAGGGGCGTCCACCACAGCGTTCCCTCCCTCTTCCAAGGGGAGGGGGCGTCCACACAGCGTTCCCTCCCCCGGAGGGGGAGGGACAGGGAGGGGGAAGGACTCGCTTGCATGCGAGTTGTGTAATGGAACAGCCGCGACTGGCGCCGAGCAAACTCATCAAGGAGGTGCAACCGTGACACACGTTAACAACCTGCAGGAGATCGCGGCCGTTTCGCAGCCGGAGGGAGACGAGGGGGTCCGGCTCCTCTACTCGCTCAGCAAGGAGGAGCTGGTGAGGATCATCGTCGACGACGCCAAGAACTGGCTCGCCCACGACGGGGTCTGGTTCCAGTCCCTGGAGAAGAAGTACGGCATGGAGGTGGCGGTGGACATCGACACCGACGCCTGGCGGCTCTTCACGGTCATCGAGGCCAAGAGGATCATGGAGCGGCTCTCCATCAAGTCCGGCGGAGGCATCCCCGCCCTGGTGGAGTGCTTGAAGCACCGCTTCTACGCCAGGCTGAACCTGCAGGAAAGCATCGAGGTGACCGACTCCCGGGCCGTGTTCCGGATGCTCGACTGCCGGGTGCAGTCGGCCCGAAAGCGCAAGGGACTCCCGGACCACCCCTGCAAATCGGTCGGGATCGTCGAATACTCCGAGTTCGCCCGGACCGTCGATTCCCGCATCGCGACCCGCTGCATCGCCTGTCCGCCCGACCCGCACCCCGATGAGTTCTGGTGCGCCTGGGAGTTCACCTTGAACCCCGGGCAGCCGTAAAGACCACGTTACAAGGAGAAACGACATGCACATAGCCGCTGCGGAGCCTTATCGCTCCAGACACAAGATCCGTTTCGTCACGGCGACCAGTCTCTTCGACGGGCACGATGCCGCCACCAACATCATCAGGCGGATGCTCCAGTCCTCGGGCGCGGAGGTGATCCACCTGGGACACAACCGCTCCGTGGACGTCATCGTCACCGCCGCCATCCAGGAGGACGCGCAGGGCATCGCGGTGAGCTGCTACCAGGGAGGGCATGTCCCGTTCTTCAAGTACATCTGCGACCTGCTCAAGGAGCGCGGCGCCGACCACATCAAGGTGTTCGGAGGGGGGGGCGGGGTCATCGTCCCGGAGGAGATCCGCGAGATCGAGGAGTACGGGGTGAGCAAGATCTTCTCCCCCGAGGACGGCAGGCGCATGGGGCTGCAGGGGATGATAAACCACATGCTGGAGCTGTGCGACTTCAGCCCCGAGCGCGACACGGACCGGGAGATCGATCGGCTCAAGGAGCGGGACATCCGCGCGGTCAACACCCTGATCACACTCGCCGAGCAGGCGGTCCACGACCAAAGCGAGGGGTACGGGGCGGTACGGGAGCGGATCCGGGGCATGGGGCGCGACGTCCCCGTGGTCGGGATCACCGGGACCGGCGGCGCCGGGAAGAGCTCGCTCACCGACGAGCTGGTGCGCCGCTTCGTCAGGGATTTTCCGGAGAAGAGCGTGGCGATCCTGGCGGTGGACCCCTCGCGGCAGCGCACAGGCGGCGCGCTCCTGGGGGACCGGATCAGGATGAACTCCATCAACAGCGACCGGATCTACATGCGCTCCCTGGCCACCCGCGATTCCCGCTCCGAACTCTCGGCGGCGATACGGGACGCCATCGACGTGGTGCGTGCCTCGGGCTTCGACCTGGTCATCGTGGAGACCTCCGGGATCGGGCAGGGGGACGCCGGGGTGGTGGAGATCTGCGACGTGTCGCTCTACGTGATGACCTGCGAATTCGGCGCCCCCACCCAGCTCGAGAAGATCGACATGCTGGACTTCGCCGACCTGGTGGCGCTCAACAAGTTCGAGCGCAAGGGGGCCGAGGACGCGCTGCGTAACGTGCGCAAGCAGTACCGCCGCAACCGGAACCTCTTCGACATCCCGGACACGGAGATCCCGGTCTACGGCACCATCGCCTCGCAGTTCAACGACCCCGGCACCAACGTGCTGTACCGTGCCCTCTTGGACCGGGTCAACGAGAAGAAGGAGAGCGGATGGCAGTCGCGCCTGCAGATCGCCGAGCGCGAGAGCCTGAAGCAGTACATCATCCCGCCGGACCGGGTGCACTACCTGGGCGAGATCGTCCAGGCCGTGCGCGGCTACCGCAAGGGAGTCGAGGAGCAGGCGGCCGTGGCACGGACCCTGTTCCAGCTCTCCGGGGCCAGGAAAGAGGTGAAGAGTGAGGGGACCATCGCCGAACTGGAGCAGCTGATCGGTTCTTTCTCCGCCAGGCTGCAGGAAGAGCCGCGCCGCATCATCGACGGCTGGAAGGGGCTCAAGGAGTGCTACCGCCAGGACGTCCAAGTCACCAAGGTACGCGACAAGGAGATCCGCACCGAACTCTACACCACATCCCTATCCGGGACCCGGATCCCTAAGGTCTCTCTCCCCGACTACGAGGACTGGGGGGAGATCGTCAAGTGGTCCATGCAGGAGAACCTCCCCGGCTTCTTCCCCTACACGGCGGGGGTGTTCCCCTTCAAGCGCGTGGAGGAGGACCCCAAGCGGCAGTTCGCCGGGGAGGGGACCCCGGAGCGGACCAACAGGCGCTTCCATTACCTGTGCCAGGACGACGGCGCCAAGCGCCTTTCCACGGCCTTCGACAGCGTAACCCTCTACGGCGAGGACCCGGATTACCCCCCCGACATCTACGGCAAGGTAGGGGAGAGCGGGGTTTCCATCTGCACCGTCGAGGACATGGAGAAGCTCTACGCCGGCTTCGACCTCTGCGCCCCCTCGACCAGCGTTTCCATCACTATCAATGGGCCGGCGCCGATCATGCTCGCCTTCTTCTTCAACGCGGCCATCAGGCAGCAGCTGGAGCAGTTCAAAAACGCGCAGGGGCGCGAGCCGTCGCCCGCGGAGTATGCCGAGCTGAAAGCCCGCACCCTGCAGACCGTGCGCGGCACCGTCCAGGCGGACATCCTCAAGGAGGACCAGGGGCAGAACACCTGCATCTTCTCCACGGAATTCGCGCTCAGGATGATGGGGGACATCCAGCAGTACTTCATCGAGCAGCAGGTGCGTAACTACTACTCGGTCTCCATCAGCGGCTACCACATCGCCGAGGCCGGGGCGAACCCGATCTCGCAGCTCGCTTTCACCCTGTCCAACGGCTTCACCTACGTCGAGTACTACCTCTCGCGCGGCATGAATATCGACGATTTCGCCCCGAACCTCTCCTACTTCTTCAGCAACGGCCTCGACCCGGAGTACACGGTGATCGGCCGGGTGGCGCGGCGCATCTGGGCGGTGGTGATGCGGGAGAAGTACGGCGCCAACGACCGCAGTCAAAAGCTCAAGTACCATATCCAGACCAGCGGCCGCTCGCTGCACGCCCAGGAGATGGATTTCAACGACATCCGCACCACGCTGCAGGCACTGATGGCCCTCTACGACAACTGCAACTCGCTGCACACCAACGCCTACGACGAGGCGGTCACCACCCCCTCCGAGGCGTCGGTGCGCCGCGCCATGGCGGTGCAGATGATCATCACCAAGGAGCTCGGGCTCGCCAGGAACGAGAACCCGCTCCAGGGCGCTTTCATCATCGACGAGCTCACCGACCTGGTGGAGGAGGCGGTCCTTGCCGAGTTCGAGAGGATCGACCAGCGCGGCGGGGTGCTGGGCGCCATGGAGACCCAGTACCAGCGCAGCAGGATCCAGGACGAATCCATGCTCTACGAGGCCAGGAAGCATTCCGGAGAGCTCCCCATCGTCGGGGTCAACACCTTCCTCAACCCGCGCGCCGGCGAAGAGGGGTACCAGATCCCCGGGGAGCTGGCCCGCGCCACCGTGGAGGAGAAGGAACAGCAGATCCGGAACCTGCGCGCATTCCAGGAACGGCACAAGGATGAGGCGCCCCTCGCCCTGAAGCGGCTCCAGGAGGCGGCGGTGGCCGGCGGCAACATCTTTGCCGAGCTGATGGAAACGGTGCAGTGCGCCTCGCTGGGGCAGATCACCAGGGCGCTCTACGAGGTGGGAGGGGAGTACCGGCGCAACATGTAGCGCGGAGCTGCCCGGGTCGGCACGGAGGAGCCCGGCCACAGGCGCACCATGTGGGCCGAATGGCACGCCCGGTCCAGGCGTCTCCCTCCCCCGGAGGGGTAGGGAGGGGGGCGCCTTCGCTATCGAGTTGGAGACGAAGAGGAGAAAAACATGGACGTGTTTCAAGCGATAAACGACAGGAGAAGCATCAGGAAGTACCGGGACACCCCGGTCGAGTGGGACAAGGTGAGCCAGGTGCTCGATGCGGGGCGCCTGGCGCCTTCCTGGAAGAACATGCAGTGCTGGCGCTTCCTGGTCCTTTCCGCCGCCGGTAAGCGGAACGCGCTTTTGGACGCCTTTCCCGATGACAACCCGGGCAAGAAGGCACTGGCACAGGCGCCGGTGACCATCGTGGTCTGTGCCGACCCGGCCCAGTCCGGGGTGGAGAACGGGATCGAGTATTACGTGGCCGACACGGCGATAGCGTTTGAGCACATCTGCCTTGCGGCCCACGGGCTGGGGCTCGGGACCTGCTGGATGGGGCTCTTCGACGAACCGACCCTGAAGGAGTCGCTGGGCATCCCGGCAGGGATACGGGTGGTCGGGGTGACGCCCCTGGGTTACCCGGACCAGGAACCCAAGGCGCGGCCGCGCAAGGAGCTGGCGGAGATCGCCTATCACAACGACTGGGGGAAGGCATGCTGACCAGGACCGAATCGGAGCAAAGGATAGCCAGGCTGCAGGACGGGCTGAAGGAGAAAGGGGTGGATGCCGCCCTCTTTATCTATCCCATCGATATCTATTATTTTTCCGGCACGCGCCAGAACTCGGTGCTCTTCGTTCCCGCCGAGGGAAAGCCGCGCCTGATGGTGCGCAAGAGCTACTTCCGCGCCCAAGGGGAGAGCGTCATCGACGACACGCGCCCCTTTCCTTCCAGCAAGGAGTTTCCCTCCCTGTTTCCCCCCCAGGTGAAGCGGATCGGCTTCACCTTCGACGTGGCGCCGGTGCAGCAATACCAGTACTACACCAGGCTCCTGCCCGGGGTGGAGTTCGTCGACATCTCCTCCCTGAACCGGGAGCTGCGCAGCGTGAAGTCGAAACTGGAGCTGGAGCGGATGCGCGAAAGCGGGGCGCGGCTTTGCGGCGTATTCAAAGAGATCCCCGGTTTCCTGAAGGAGGGGATGCGCGAGCTGGACCTCGCCGCCGAGTTCGAATACCGGCTGAGGAAGGCGGGGGGCGAAGGGTATGTCCGGATGCGCGCCTACAACCAGGAGCTGTTCCAGGGGCTCGCCGTCAGCTCCGGCGCCGGCAATCCCGGTTTCTTCGACGGCGCGGTCACCGGCCGGGGGCTCTCCAACGCCTCTCCCCACGGCGCCTCGACCGACACCATCCAGGCGAACGTACCGGTGCTGGTGGACTACACCGGGGTCTTCAACGGCTACATCGTCGACATGACCCGCATGTTCGTGGTGGGGAGACTGGCACCCGAGCTGGAGCGCGCCTTCGCCACCTCGCTGCAGATCCAGCAGCACCTGGCCGAGAACCTGAAGCCCGGCGCGGTGTGCGAGGAGCTTTTCGCCCAGGCCGCCGGGATTGCCGAGAGCGCGGGGCTGGCGCGCAACTTCATGGGTGCGCCCGGCGAGAACGCCAAGTTCGTGGGGCATGGCGTGGGGCTCGAACTGGACGAGTTCCCGGTGCTGGCCCAGGGGTTCAAGTCGCCGCTGCAGGAGGGGCAGACCGTCGCCATCGAGCCCAAGTTCGTTCTCCCCGGTCTCGGCGTGGTCGGTATCGAAAACACGTTTGCCGTGGCCCGGGAAGGCGGGGTGAAACTGACCGATCTGGCGGACGATATCGTCTGCGTGTGAACCCGAAAACAATTTTTGTTTTAATGTGGGGCTCGTGAAAGCGAGCCCCTTTTTTGTGGCCTCCATTCGTTAAGTGCGTATTGTTGATGGGTTATGGCATGTAACGTCCCGCCTGTCCCGCGTCCCGCTGCGGTGGAGCCAATGATGTGTTAAAATGATTCCGCCTGTTTATAATCCTGTTATACTTTTGCTTGACTTTTACGTAAACGATAGATAAAGTTCTACACAACACAAACAACCGCGGGAGGGAAATCATGCAAGACGTCTTCGTTGTGGAATCACTGAGAACCCCATTTGGCTCCTTTGGCGGCTCCCTCTCGGAGGTGGAGGCGCCCGTATTGGGGGGCACCGTGATAAAGGCGCTCCTGGAGCGAACCGACCTCAACCCGGCCCAGGTCGACGAAGTCATCGCGGGGCAGGTGCTCAGCGCCGGGGTGGGGCAGGCTCCCGCCCGCCAGGCCATGCGCTACGCGGGCATCCCCGACTCCGCCCACGCGATGACCATCAACAAGGTCTGCGGCAGCGGTTTGAAGTCGATCATGCTCGGCGCAGGCTCCATCATGCTGGGCGATTCCGAAGTGGTCATCGCCGGGGGGATGGAGAACATGTCGCTCGCCCCTTTCGTGCTGAAGAAGGCCCGCTACGGCTACCGCATGGGGCACGGTGAGCTCATCGATCTGATGATCTACGACGGCCTGCAGGATCCCTATTCCGGGCGGCACATGGGGGACATTGCCGAGGAGGCCGCTCACCGCCACTCACTCTCCCGCGAAGCCCAGGATCAGTTCGCCAGCCGCTCCTACACAAGGGCACAGGAGGCGATCCGGGGCGGCATCTTCAGGGACGAGATCGTGCCGGTGCTGAAAAAGGTTCGCGGCGGCGAGGTGACGGTGGCCGAGGACGAGGAGCCCTTCAAGGTCGACTTCGGCAAGCTCACCACCCTGAAGCCGGTCTTCAAAAAGGACGGCACCATCACGGCGGCCAACGCCTCGACCATCAACGACGGCGCGGCGTTTTCCCTGCTGGCCGGCGCCGACGCGGTGAAGCGCCTGAACCTGAAGCCCAAGGCGCGCATCGTGGCCCACGCCACCTGCAGCCTCCACCCCGAGCGCTACACCGAGGCCCCGGTGGGCGCCATCGAGGTCGCCTGCGCCAAGGCGGGGTTGAAGACCTCCGACATCGACCTCTTCGAAATCAACGAGGCCTTCGCCACGGTGGCCATGATCGCCATCAAGGACCTCGCCCTCGACCCGGAAAAGGTGAACGTGAACGGCGGCGCCTGCGCCATCGGCCATCCCATCGGCGCCAGCGGCGGCAGGCTGGCCGCGACGCTGGTCCGCGAGCTGCACCGGCGCCAGGCCCGCTACGGCTTGGCAACGCTCTGCATCGGCGGAGGCGAGGCGGTCGCGGTACTGTTCGAGAGGGTCTGATCCCGCATTTCCAGAATCCAAACTTTCCACAGGAGGTTCACATGTTCAAGGTAGTAGGCGTCATAGGGGCAGGGCAGATGGGAAGCGGCATCGCCCACGTCTTCGCCCAGCACGCGTATCAGGTCCTGCTCTACGACATCTCCCAGGCTCAGCTTGACAAGGCGCTCAAATCGATCGAGCAGAACCTGGAGCGGCAGGCCAGGAAGGGGGTGATCTTCACCACCAGCATCGAAGGGATCATGGCCCGCATCACCGCCACCAAGGAGCTCAAGGACTTCGCACCCTGCGACCTGGTGGTGGAGGCTGCGACGGAGAACGAGAACCTCAAGTTCGAGCTGTTCAAGAAGCTGGACGAGATCGTTGCGGAGAACGCCATCTTGGCTTCCAACACATCCTCCATCTCCATCACCCGCATCGCGGCCTGCACCAGGCGGCCGGACAAGGTGATCGGCATGCACTTCATGAACCCGGTGCCTATCATGCAGTTGGTCGAGGTGATCCGGGGGCTGGGTACCAGCGAGGAGACCTTCCAGGCCATCGGCGCCCTGGTCGCGCGGCTCGGCAAGGAGATGGCGGTCGCCAAGGACTACCCCGGCTTCATCGTCAACCGGGTGCTGATCCCGATGATCAACGAGGCGATCTTCGCGCTCTACGAGGGGATTGCCTCGGCGGAGGACATCGACAAGGGGATGAAGCTCGGCACCAACCAGCCCATGGGGCCGCTGGTCCTCGCCGATTTCATCGGCCTCGACACCGTGCTCGCCATCTGCAACGTCCTGCACGACGGCTTCAAGGATCCCAAGTACCGTCCCTGTCCGCTCCTGGTGAACATGGTCAACGCCGGTTACCTGGGGAAGAAGTCAGGGAAGGGATTCTACGACTATCAGGGCTAGGCCCGGGGAGCGATCATCATGGAAAACCAGAACATCCTCTGCGAGATCGTCGAGGGAGTGGCGACGGTCACCGTGAACCGGCCGGCGAGCCTGAACGCGCTGAACAGCCAGGTCCTTGGCGAGTTGGAGTGCACCCTCTACAAACTGGAGCAGGACCCCGCCGTGCGGGTGGTGATCCTCACCGGTGCGGGAGAAAAGGCCTTCGTCGCCGGCGCGGACATCAAGGAAATGGCGGACATGACCTCCTTCGAGGGGCACCGTTTCGCCCTCCAGGGGCAGCGGGTCATGCTCTTCATGGAGAAGATGAGCAAGCCCGTGATCGCAGCGGTCAACGGCTACGCCCTGGGGGGCGGCCTCGAACTGGCGCTCGCCTGCGACGTTATCTACGCCTCCGACAACGCCAAGCTCGGTTTCCCCGAGGTCACCCTGGGCATCATCCCCGGCTTCGGCGGCACCCAGAACCTCTCCCGTCTCATCGGTCCCAACCGGGCCAAGGAGCTGGTCTATAGCGGCAGGATGATCAACGCCCAGAAAGCCCTCGCCTGGGGCGTGGTCAACGAGGTGGTCGCCCAGGCCGAGCTTGCGGCGAAGGCCCTGGAGCTGGCGCGGGAGATCGCGAAGAACGGCAGCTTGGGTGTCGGGTACGCAAAGAACGCCATCGTCAACGGGCTCAACATGACCAAAGAAGACGGCTTCCGCTACGAGAGTTCCCTCTTCGGGGTTCTCTTCGCCACCGAGGACCAGAAGGAAGGCATGGGCGCCTTCGTGGAGAAGCGCAAGGCGCAGTTCCAGGGGAAATAGCGGGGAGCGGTCACGTTCCCTCTCCCTCCGGGAGAGGGTGGCCGAAGGCCGGGTGAGGGCGCTGCTGATTGCAGGGCAATTGCTGGGTCGCGATCCCTCACCCCTGCCCCTCTCCCAGAGGGAGAGGGGGAATAACCGTTACGAGTCGTTCTCTAAACAGGTAACCAAAAGGGAGGATGCAATGGATTTCGAATTGAGCCAGGACCACAAGGTATTGAGGGATTCGGTGCGCGAGTTCGTGGAGAAGGAGATCAAGCCGATCGCGATGCAGATCGACGAGGAGCACATGATCCCGGACTCGCTGGTCAACAAGATGGCGGAGATGGGCTTTCTGGGGAGCTACCTCCCCGAGGAGTACGACGGCGCCGGCCTCGACATGCTCTCCTACGCCATCGTGGTCGAGGAGGTCTCCAAGGCCTGCGGCTCCAGCGGCGTACTTATCTCGGCCCACACCTCCCTGGCCTGCGGCCCGATCTACACCTTCGGCACCGAGGCGCAGAAGAAGAAGTGGCTCCCGGCGCTGAACACCGGCAAGGTGATCGGCTGCTTCCTCCTCACCGAGCCCGATGCCGGCAGCGACGCCGGGGCCATCTCGACCACCTACCGGCGCGAGGGGGACGAGTTCGTCATCAACGGCTCCAAGATCTTCATCACCAACGGCGGCTATCGCGGCACCGGCGTCCTCTTCGCCACCTCCGACAAGAGCCTCAAGCACAGGGGCGTCTCCGCCTTCATCATCGACCTCAACTCACCGGGGGTCGAGATCCTCAAGAATGAGAAAAAGCTCGGCATTCGCGGCAGCTACACCACCGCCTTCGCGCTGGACAGCGTGCGCATCCCGGCGGAGAACCTCCTGGGGCAGGAAGGGCAGGGTTTCAAGATCGCCATGGACACCCTGAACGGCGGGCGCATCGGCATCGCCTCCCAGGCGCTCGGCATCGCCGAGGGCGCCTTCGAGCGGGCCCTCGCCTACTCCAAGGAGCGCAAGCAGTTCGACCATCCCATCTGCGAGCTGCAGGCGGTCCAGTTCAAGCTGGCCGACATGTACACCCGCATCGAGACCAGCAAGCTGATGACCTACAAGGCCGCCTGCCTCAAGGACGCCAAGAAGAACTACACGGCGGAGTCGGCCATGTGCAAGATGCTCGCTTCCGAGGCGGCAACCTACGTCACCAAGGAGGCGATCCAGATCCACGGCGGCTACGGCTTCATCTGCGACTACGAGGTGGAGCGCATGTTCCGCGACGCCAAGATCACCGAGATCTACGAGGGGACCAACGAGGTACAGCGGGTGGTCATCTCGAAGATACTGCTCTCCTAACGGCGCCGTCTCGTGACACCCGCCTGCTCCTCCCCCCGAGGGGGAGGCCGGGAGGGGGCATCGGCATCGATCGGTTAACAAGCAGGAGTGACTTCATGGAAGCTACCAGGGAAATCTATTGGAACGTAGGGCACGGCGTGGTGCTCCCGATGTACCTGCTCACCCTTATGGCCTTCGCGGCCTGTGCCTACGGGTGCTGGAAGCGGATCGAGGTCTACCGGCAGGGGAGGCCCCTGAACCGCATGGACAACCTCCGTGAACGGATCGCGCTGACGGCGACGAACCTGTTCGGCCAGGTCAGGGTGCTGCGCGTCGCCGGCCCGGGGATCCCGCACGCGCTCTTTTTCTGGGGTTTCGCCGTCCTCTTCATCGGGACGCTCCTGGTCATGGCCCAGGCCGATTTCTCGCAGCCGCTCTTCGGTGTCGTCATCCTCACCGGCGCCTTCTACAAGGCTTACTCGCTGGTGCTGGACCTGGCCGGGCTGGCCGCGCTCGTCACCCTCTTCGGTCTCGCGCTGCGTCGCTTCGTGGCCCGGCCGGAAGGGCTCAAGATCACCCGCGACGATTACCTGATGCACGGCCTGCTTTCCGCCATAATCGTCACCGGCTTTTTCGCCGAAGGCGCGCGCATGGCCGCCACCGAGTTGCACCAGAATCCGGAGCTGGCCCGCTTCTCGCCCATAGGGCTCATGGTCGCCGGCCAGTTCGCCGCGCTCGACCTCCAGTCCCTCAAGGAGCTGCACCGGCTCTGGTGGTGGTGCCACTTCCTGCTGGTCACCGGCTTCATCGCCGCCATCCCCTGGACCAAGTTCCGTCACCTGATCACCACCCCCGCCAACTATCTCTTCGTTGATCTCCGGCCAAAGGGGAGCATCGACACCATCGACCTGGAGGCGGAAGGGGTGGAGCATTTCGGGGTGGACAAGGTTGCCGACCTCACCTGGAAGGACATCTTCGATGCCGACGCCTGCACCAGCTGCAAGAGGTGCCAGGACCGCTGTCCCGCCTTCAACACCGAGAAGCCGCTCTCGCCCATGCAGGTGGTGCAGCAGATAGGCGAGACCGCGTGTACTGCGCCGCAGGCGGACCTGATCGAGACGGTGGGACGGGACGCCCTCTGGTCCTGCACCACCTGCCGCTCCTGCCAGGAGATCTGCCCGGCGCAGGTGGAGCACGTCAACAAGGTGATCGAGATGAGGCGCAACCTTGTCCTCATGCAGGGGGAGTTCCCCGGCGAGGAGGTCATGGTCGCGGCCAACAACGTCGAGGTGAACGGCAACCCCTTCGGCATGGCCTACGCCGAGCGCGGCAAATGGTCCGACGGTCTCGCGGTACGGCACCTATCTGAAGGGGAGGAGGCGGACATCCTCTACTTCGTTGGCTGCTACGCCTCCTTCGACAAGAGAAACCAGGAGGTCGCCAAGAGCTTCGTGAAGATCTGCAACGCGGCCGGGGTGAGCGTCGGCATCCTGGGCAAGGAGGAGCGCTGCTGCGGCGAACCGCTGCGCAAGCTGGGCAACGAGTACCTCTACCAGATGACCGCGCAGGAGAACATCGAGCTGATCAAGGGATACGGGGTCAAAAAGATCGTCACCACCTGCCCGCACTGTCTCAACACCCTGGGGCGCGACTACCGCGACCTCGGGCTCGACATCGAGGTCGAACACTACACCGTCTTCATCGACCGGCTGATCGGGGACGGGACGCTCGCCCTTGCTCCGCACCAGTTCGACTACACCTACCACGACTCCTGCTACCTCGGGCGCTACCAGGGGATCATGGAGCAGCCGCGCAACGTGCTGCACGTCGCCGGTGGCAGGATCAACGAGATGCAGAGGTCGGGGCTGGAGAGTTTCTGCTGCGGCGCCGGCGGCGGCCGGATCCTTGCCGAGGAAAAGCTGGGGAGCCGGATCAACGTGCAGCGGGTCCGGATGGCCGAGGCGACCGGTGCGCCGCTGATCGTCTCCAACTGTCCCTTCTGCCTGACCATGTTCGAGGACGGCATCAAGACCGGCGACTGCGAAGGGAAGCTGGCGGTGCGTGACCTGGCCGAAGTCGTGGTGGAACGGCTGGCCATGCCGGTGAACTTCGGGACGCCGGAAAGGGAAGTGAGCCTGGCCGCGGTGGTCTCGCTGGCCGAGGCGTCCGGGAGAAAGGAGTCGGCGCCGCCGGAAGAGCAGCGGCTGGCGGCTGCGGAAGGCGTGTCGGCATGACGCTGCAAAGAATTCAGAGGAGGAAGCTATGAAGATACTGGTATGCATCAAACAGGTGCCGGACATGGAGTCCCGCTTCAGGCCCAACGGTGAAAAGACCTGGTACGACGAGAGCGATCTCGCCTTCCGCATGAACGAATACGACGAGTACGCGGTGGAGCAGGCGGTGCAGCTCAAGGAGCAGCTGGGCGGTGAGCCCGAGATCACGGTCCTCTCCATCGGCCCCGAGCGGACGGTGGAGGCGATCAAGAAGGCCCTTGCCATGGGTGGGGACCGCGCCGTCCACATCCGGGACGACAGGTACTACCAGAAAGATCCCTGGCAGATCGCCTCGATGATCGCGAGCTACGCCAAGGGGGAAGGTTTCGACCTGATCTTCACCGGGATGCAGTCCCAGGACCGGGGTTCGGCGCAGGTCGGCGTCATCGTGGCGGAGCTCCTCGGCGTCTCCTGCGCCACCACCCTGGTCGGCTTCAGCTACGACGGCGGCACCATCACCGTCAAGAGAGAGCTGGAAGGTGGGATCAAGGGAGTGGCCAAGCTGAAGCTCCCGGCGCTGGTCACCTGCCAACTGGGGCTCAACACCCCGCGCTACCCGACGCTCCCCAACATCATGAAGGCGAAGAAGAAGGAGATCGCCTCCCTGACGGCGGCCGAGCTCACCGGGGAGGCCGAGTTGACCGCCACCGCGGCGATCTACCCTCCGGCCAAGAAGGGGGGCGGCCTCGTGCTGGAAGGGGAGATCGGTGCCCAGGTGGACCGGCTCATGGGGATCTTGAAGGAAAAGACCGCGGTGCTCAGATAGGAGGAGACCATGAAAGCGTTACTGATAGGGGAATACCGCCAGGGGAAGCTCCTCGACACCACCTACGAACTCAAGGCCTTCGCCGACCGCCTCGGCGCCGACAGCGTGATGCTGCTGGTGGGGAGCGATAGCGAACTCCCGAAATATGACGGCACGCTTTACCTGGCCGATGCCGCCAAATACGGCGAGTACAACCCCGACCAGCACAAGCAACTGGTGCTGCAGGCCGTCGAGAAGGAAAACCCGGACTGCATCGTCTTCGTCCATTCCTCCTACGGCTGGGACCTCGCCCCGCGCGTCGCCGTCGCTTTAAAGGCGGGCCAAGTCTCCGAGATTGTGGCGCTCAACGAGGGTGCCTACGAGGTGAATGCCTGCAACGCGAAGCTGCGCCGGACCGTGACGCCCAAAAGCGGCCGCTGCGTCCTCACCATCCAGGCGGGTGCCTTCACCCCGTCCGGCGAGCCGCAGGGTACGCCGCAGCCGGAACGGCTGGAGCTGTCGGGGACCGCCTCCGCCATCGAGTTCGTGGGCTACGAGGCCGCCGAACAGAAGGGGGTCGACCTCAGTAAGGCCGAGGTCATCGTGAGCGCCGGCCGTGGCGTGGGCAAGAAGGACAACGTCCCGGTCATCGCCGCCCTGGCCAGTGCCCTCGGGGGCGAACTCGGCGCGAGCCGCCCGGTGGTCGACGCCGGCTGGGTCGATCACAGCCACCAGGTGGGAACCACCGGGCAGACGGTGAGCCCCAAGCTCTACGTCGCCTGCGGCATCAGCGGCGCCATCCAGCACCTGGCGGGTATGAAGAAGGCCGACTTCATCGTTGCCATCAACAAGGACAAGGACGCCCCGATCGGCGAGATCGCCGACGTCCTCGTGGTGGCGGACGTGATGCAGTTCGTCCCCGCCTTCACCGCCAAGTGCGCGAGATGAACCAGTAACCGATCCTGCCTGAGCAGGTAACCAAGGGGAGACACCGATGTTTCTCGATCTGACCGAAGAGCAGAAGCTGATACAGGAAACCGCCCGCAACTTCGCCCGTTCCGAGCTGGAACCGCTCGCGGCGAAGCTGGACCGGGAGGGGGACCGCCCCGCGTTCCTCGCCAACCTGAAGAAGCTGGCGGAGCTTGGCTTCATGGGGCTGAACGTCCAGGGGGAGTATGGCGGTTCCGAGGCGGGCGTGGTCGCCTTCAGCGTCGCCATGACCGAGATCGCCCGTGCCTGCGCCTCCACCGCGGTGACCGTCTCGGTGAACAACATGGTCTGCGAGGTGATCCAGGCCATCGGATCGCAGGAGCAAAAGGAGAAGTACATCCCGCGCATCTGTTCCGGTGCCTACGCCGCAGGGAGCTTCGCCCTCACCGAGACCGGCGCCGGTTCGGACCCCGCCGGCATGACCACCACCGCGCTCCTCGACGGTGACAGCTGGGTGCTGAACGGCTCCAAGATATTCATCACCAGCGCGCCCTACGCCGGGGTCTTCGTGGTCTGGGCCGTGACCGACAGGGAGGCCCCCAAAGGGAAGGGGATCAGCTGCTTCCTGGTGGAGCAGGGGACGCCGGGCCTCGTGATCGGCAAGCAGGAGGAGAAGACCGGGCAGCACGCCTCGGCGACCAACGAACTTGTCTTCGACAACTGCCGCATCCCGAAGGACGCGCTGATGGGGAAGTTGAACGACGGTTTCCGGATCGCCGTCGCAGAGCTGGGCGGGGGGAGGATCGGTATCGGCTCCCTGGCGCTTGGGGTCGGCCTCGCCGCCATGGACTACGCGACCAGGTACAGCGCCGAGCGGGTGCAGTTCGGGCAGAAGATCAGCAGCTTCCAGGCCATCCAGTGGAAGATCGCCGACAGCTACACCGAACTGGAGGCGGCGCGCCTGCTGCTCATGAACGCCGCCTTCCGCAAGGAGAGCGGCCGTCCCTTCGCCAAGGAGGCGTCCATGGCCAAACTCTTTGCCACCGAGGCTGCCAACCGCGCCTGCTACGACGCGGTGCAGATGCTGGGAGGGTATGGCTACACCGCGGACTTCCCGGTCGAGCGATACGCCCGCGACGTCAGGATCACCTCGATCTACGAAGGAACCAGCGAGATCCAGCGGCTCATCATCGCACGGGAGATTCTGAAGAACCTCAGCTGAACGAATCAGATTGAGACAGAGATTAAGATTAAGAAGATCCCTTGCTTACCCCAAAACTTAATCTCTGTCTTAGTCTTAATCTGCCTTTAGGAGGGACGCATGAGTAGCGGCAAGCGGATCACGTTGCAGCAGGCGGCCGAGATCGTGAAGAACGGCTCCAGCCTGACTTTTTCCGGCTTCACCATCTGGCGGCGCCCCTTCGCGCTCGTCTACGAGCTGATCAGGCAGGGGAGGAAGGGGCTCCACCTCATCGAGGTGAACGGCGGGCCGCAGACCGAGTTCCTGGTCGGCGCCGGTTGCGTCGACATCTGGGAGTCGTGCTGGGTCGGCCACGAGCTCTACGGCAAGTACGGCGCGAACCTCTCCAGGAAGGTCGGCAACAAGGAGATCCTGGTCGAGGATTACAGCCACGCCGAGATGCTCTTCCGCTTCAGCGCGGCCGCCTCGGGCGCCCCCTACGCCGTGACCCAGACCTCGCTCGGCACCGACATCCACAACCCCGCCTACGACACGCTGGGGAACGCGGGGCTTCGCGACGGCAAGCGCATCCCGAGCCACAAGTACCGCTTCACCGAGGACCCCTTCTACGGCGCGGGCGCGCAGGTGCTGGTCCCGGCGGCCAAGGTGGACGTGGCCATCCTCTGCGTCCAGCAGGTGGGGGAGGAGGGGACGGTGCGGGTGAACGGCCAGTTCTACTCCGACCCCGAGGTGGCCAGGGCGGCCGACGTCACCATCGTCATGGCGGAGGAGATCGTCCCGGAGGAGTACCTGCGGCGCGAGAGCGACCTGAACACCATCACCAGCTTCGAGGTGGATCACATCCTCGAGGTCCCCTTCGGCGCCCACCCAACCGGCATGTTCGGCCGCTACGACGTGGACGGCGCGTTTTTGAAGGATTTCTACGCCGGGACCAGGACCCAGGAAGGTTTCGACGACTTCGCCAAGGAGTGGATCCATGGCCTGGATCACCTGGCCTACCTGGAAAAACTCGGCTGGCCGAAGATGCTGAACCTGAAGGCGAACACCGCGCTCAAGTACAGCACCGGCGTGAAAAGGGGGCAGTGACATGGACAAAGAGTTCGCAAAACCGGAAGAATACGGGCTGGCCGACCTCCTCTGCTGCGCCGCCTCCCGCGAGGTGCAGGACAACGAGATCGTCTTCGCCGGCACCGGGCTCCCCATGGTGGCCATCATGCTGGCGCAGAAGACCCATGCGCCCAACCTCAAGCTGATCTTCGAGGCGGGGACGCTCGACGGCCGCCCCCCCGAGATCCCCACCTCGGTAGGCGACGCCCGCTGCGAGATGGGCGCCTCGCGCTCCTCGGGGCTGCACGACGCCTTCAGCATCGCGCAGCGCGGCTACGTCGACCTCGGCTTTCTGGGAGGGGCCGAGGTGGACCAGTACGGCAACGTGAACACCACCTGCATCGGCGACTACCTGAACCCCGAACTGCGCCTGACCGGCAGCGGCGGCAACCCCGACATCAACTCCTTCGCCAGGCGCACCGTGTTCATCATGGTGCACGAGAAGCGCCGCTTCACCGAGCAGGTGAGCTACATCACGAGCCCCGGGTGGCGGGTGCGCAAGTGGCCGGGAGGCGAGACGGTGCACCGGCGCGAGCTCTACGGCGCTGCCTACCGCGGCGGCCCCTCGGCGGTGATCTCCACGCTCGGGGTGTTCCGTTTCGACGACGAGAGCGGCCGGATCTACCTCGACACCTGCCACGCCGGCAACTCTCCCGAGCAGATCCGGGACATGTGCCAGTTCGACCTCGACATCACGCGGGTGAGCGGCGAGACCCTCCCTCCCACCAGGGAGGAGCTGCACTTCATCCACGAGGTGCTCGATCCGGGACAGATCTTCATTCCCAAGGTAAAACCGGTGTAACCCAAAACTATTTCCTCATAGGCGATGATCTTCCATTAGTCCCCTCTCCCTCCGGGAGAGGGGATGTGGACGTATCCGGCCGGGGATCAAGAACAAGTAGAAATTTTTTTGACCAGGTTTTGCATTTTACGTCAACGTCAACGGAGCTGGCAATGCTAGTCGTAGCCTGCATCAAACAGGTGCCGGACACAACCCAGGTACAGATCGACCCGGTGACCAACACCCTGGTGCGCGAAGGGATCCCCTTCATCGTCAACCCCTACGACGCCCACGCCCTGGAAGAGGCCCTCAGGCTGAAGGACCGCTTCGGCTTCAGAGTCGCGGCACTTTCCATGGGGCCCCCAAATGCCGAGGCCACCCTCAAGAAGGCGCTGGCCCTCGGGGTGGATGAGGCCATCCTCCTCTCCGACCGCGTCTTCGGCGGGGCGGACACCCTGGCCACCAGCCGGGTGCTCTCCGAGGCGATCGGGAGGCTGAACCTGCGGGAAAAAGTGGGGATCGTCATCTGCGGCAAGCAGACCATCGACGGCGACACGGCCCAGGTGGGCCCCGGTATCGCCACCAGGCTCGGCTACACCCAGCTCACCCTGGTGGACCGGATCGAGAAGCTCGATCCCCTGCTGGGGAGGATCACGGTGCGGCGCAAACTGGAAGGGCGCCACGAGACCGTGGAGGCACCATTACCGGTGCTGCTCACCGTGGTGCGCGAACTGAACCGCCCGCGCTACCCGACCGTCCCCATGCGGCTGGAGTCCGCGGAGGCGACGGTGCAGGTCTGGAGCAACCGGGAGCTGCAGCTGGACCAGGAAGGGATCGGCCTGAAAGGCTCCCCGACCTGGGTGAGCCGCATCTTCTCCCCGGAAAGGCAGAAAGGGGAGATCGTGGGCGATGGCGCCGCCGACCCGGCAGGAGCCGCCGACCTGCTGGTCGACAAACTTTTGAGCAGGGATCTGCTCGTCGTATAGGGAGCCCAGGTGATGAGCGAGGCGCAGGGAGGGACGAAGAGGCCGCGAGGGAAGGCGCGGCTTTTGGAAGGAAGGTGTATCGCCTGCGGTGGGCGCTGCCAAAGCGCCTGTCCGGTCAACGCCGTCGAGATGACCGACGGCGGCGAGCCCGAGATCGTTGCCGCGAGCTGCATAGGCTGCGTGAAGTGCGTCAAGGTCTGCCCGGCCCAGGCGCTGGAGATCGTCTTCACGGCGGGAGAGCGGCGCATCCTGGAGCAACTGGCCGGGGAACGCGCCGGAGGCGAGGAGGAAGTCGATCCGGAGGCGCGGGCCCTTTCCGAAAGACTCGCCGCCTATCGCGGTGTCTGGGTCTTCGTCGAGCAGACCGAAGGAGAGCCGGCCCGGGTCTCCTGGGAGCTGATAGGGAAGGGAAGGGAGCTGGCCGACGCCCTGGGGGTGCCTCTCTCCGCCGTGGTGGTGGGCTCGCGGGTCGAGGAGCTCTGTTACGAATCCTTCTGCTACGGGGCCGACCAGGCCTACCTCGTCGACGAGCCGGTGTTCCGGCACTACCGCACCGAGGCATACCTGAAGGCGGTCTGCCGGCTGATCGAGAGCTACCGCCCCGAGATCGTGCTCATGGGAGCGACCGGGCTGGGACGGGACTTGGCCGGAGCCGTGGCGACCGTGGTCGGCACCGGGCTCACCGCCGACTGCACCGGGCTTGGCATCGACGAGCGCCGCAACCTCATGCAGACCCGTCCCGCCTTCGGCGGCAACATCATGGCCACCATCATGTGCGACAAGTTCCGGCCCCAGATGGCGACGGTCCGTCCCCACGTCATGGCGCTGCCCGAGCGAGTCGCCGGGAGCAGCGGCACCGTGATCAGGGTGCGCAGCAAGGTGCGGGAAGAAGAGATCCTCACCAAGGTGCTGGAAATTGTCTCGGACCGGAGCAAGGACCAGGTCGATGTCGCCGGCGCCGAGTTCATCGTCTCCGGCGGGCGCGGCATGATGGGGAAGGAGAACTTCGTGCTGCTGCAGGAGTTGGCTGACGAGCTGGGCGGCGTGGTCGGCGCCTCGCGCAGCGCCGTCGACGCCGGGTGGATGCCGCACGAGCGGCAGGTGGGGCAGACCGGAAAGACGGTGCGTCCCAAGATCTACATCGCCTGCGGCATCAGCGGCGCCATTCAGCACCTGGTCGGGATGCAGGACTCCGACGTGATCATCGCCATTAACCGTGACCCCGAGGCCCCCATCTTCGAAGTCGCCCATCTCGGCATCGTGGGAGATTTGTTCGAAGTCGTCCCGGCCCTCACCGAGCGGCTGCGGAGCCTGAAGCAGAAGGCGCCGGAAACGGCCGTCTGCAGCAACGGCTAAAAGACCAAACAAAAAAGCCCCAACGCAAAGGCGCCAAGGCGCGAAGGCGCAAAGAAGTAAAGGGTTACCCCTCATAAGTTTTTTCCTTGCGTCTCTGCGGCTCCGCGCCTTTGCGTTAAAGCCTTTGTGCATCTAAAGGATTGACCATGTCCCCGAACCCGAAACTCTTCGCCGTACTCCTGCTTCTCTCCGCCTCCGTCTTCGTCCTCGGCTGCTGCCGGCGGTTCAGCCTCGTGGCCCTCGGGCGTCCCGAGGAGCGCCTCGATGCGCCGGGTGCGCGCTGCCTACGGATGTTCCGGCTCGCCTTCGGACAGCAGAGGGTGCTGGGCAAACCCTTCGGCCTGAACCACTTCGTCATCTTCTGGTCCTTCATCATCCTCGCCGTCGCCAACGCCGAGTTCCTGGCGAGCGGCCTTTTGCCGCAGGCAACCTTCGCCGTGCTCCCGGCGCCGCTCCACCACGCCCTGCTTCTGCTCTTCGACCTGGTCTCCCTCCTGAGCCTGGCCTGCGTCCTCATCGCCTGCGCCCGCAGGCTCTTCTTCCCCGAACCCTCCCTGAGCAGCGACTACGTCAAGGCGCGCAGCCCGGAGGCGTTCCTGATCCTCTCCCTGATCGCCCTGCTCATGCTGGCCTACTTCGGCCTGCACGCAGCGAGGATCGCCATGGGGAGCGAGGATCCCGCCGCCATGCCGGTCTCCGCCTTCATCGCGCGACACCTGCCGGTGGCGCTGGCGGCCGATCCCTCGGCGCTGGCGACCTGGTCCTGGTGGCTGCACGCCCTCGCGCTCCTCTCCTTTCTCGCCTACCTCCCCCGGAGCAAGCACATGCACATCCTGACCGCCATCCCCAACTGTTTCCTTGCCGGCCGGGAGCGCCCCAACACGCAGCCCCGCGAGGAGTTCGCCAGGGGGATGAGCTTCGGCGTCGGGCGGGTGGACCAGTTCACCTGGAAGGATCTCTTCGATTCCTTTTCCTGCACCGAGTGCGGCCGCTGCCAGGAGGCCTGCCCCGCTGCCGCAACGGGAAAGTCGCTCAACCCGCGCGCCGTGATCCATGCCGTGAAGACCAACCTCCTGGCCAACGGCGCCGCTCTGCGGGCCGGGGAGGAGCCCGCGCTGCCGCTCATCGGAGCGGCAGGGGAGGGGAGCGCTACCGAACCGGGCATCTGGGCCTGCACCACCTGCGGGGCCTGCATGAACGTCTGCCCGGTGCTCATCGAGCACATGCCCAAGATCGTCAAGATGCGCCGCCACCTGGTGCAGATGAAGTCCGCCTTCCCGGAGGAGTTGGCCACCTTCTTCGAAAACATCGAGGCGAGGAGCAACCCCTGGGGGATCGCCCCCACCGAGAGGACCAAGTGGCACTCAGCCCTTGAGGTCAGGCCGTTCGAAGCGGGTAAGACCGAATACCTGCTCTACGTCGGCTGCGCGGGAGCCTTCGATGCGCGGCAGAAGCAGGTGACGGTTGCCCTGGCCACGATCCTGGACGCCGCCGGCGTCTCCTGGGGCACCTTGGGCAAGGATGAGCGCTGCTGCGGCGACAGCCTGCGCCGTCTGGGCAACGAGTACGTCTTCGACCGGACCGCGCGCGATAACGTCAGCCTCTTCGCCGAGCGCGGGGTGAGGAAAATCGTCACCCAGTGCCCTCACTGCTTCTCCGCACTCAAGAACGATTATCGCCAGTACGGCGTCGAACTGGAAGTGGTGCACCACTCGGAACTGATAGCCGCACTCCTCGCCGCTGGGCGGTTGCAGCTGAAGAAGCAGGTTTCCGACCTGGGGCGGCTGCTCTTTCACGACTCCTGCTACCTGGGGCGGCACAACGACGTCTACGACGCCCCCCGGCATGCCCTGCAGGCCGTTACCGGCGCCGCACCCGCAGAGTTCGACCGCAACACGGAACGCTCCTTCTGCTGCGGGGCGGGAGGGGGGCGGATGTGGCAGGAGGAGCAGGAAGGGGAGAGGATAAACCTGAACCGGGTGAGGGAGGCGCTGCGGCAGAAACCGGACACCATCTGCGTCAGCTGTCCCTACTGCCTCACCATGATGGAGGACGGCCTGAAGGACCTGCAGGGGGGCGGGGTGAGGGTGAAAGAACTGGCTGAGGTCGTGGCGGAGGGGCTGCGCCCCTGAAAACGGGTTATTTGCCAACGCCGCGTTAAAAATCTTTTTTATCTCCCGTTAATGTGATAGCCTGCACCGGTTTCGCGGCAACCTCATCCGGAAGGGATCGCAATGGGAGACGATGCAGCCAAGTACCACGCCCTGTTCGACCGGATGGCCCAGGGCGCCTTCTTCCAGTCGGCTGACGGCGCCCTGACCGATGTCAACCCGGCCGCCCTGGAGATGTTCGGCCTGACGCGCGACGAGTTCCTGGGGCGGACCTCGATGAACCCGGACTGGCGCGTCATCGCGGAGGACGGGTCCGAACTTCCTCCCGAGCTGCACCCCTCCATGGTCGCCCTCAAAAGCGGCCGTCCCGTGCTCGACTTCGTAGCCGGCGTCTTCAACCCGCAAAAAAGACATTTCTGCTGGTTCAACCTGAACGCCATCCCTATGTTCCACCCCGGGGAGTCCTCGCCGTACCAGGTCTTCGTGACCATGCACGACATCTCCTGTCATAAACGGCTCAACGACATCCATCTCTCCCGCATCAACCTGATGCAGTACGCCGATGCGCATACCCTGGAAGAGCTCATGGTGGAAGCGCTCGACGAGGTGGAAAGGCTGACCGAAAGCAGCATCGGCTTCTATCACCTTTTCGATGCCGCGAGCAAAAGCGTGGAACTGAGAGCCTGGTCCACCAACACCTTGCAGAGGTTCTGCGGCATCGAGGATCGGGATCGCCACTACAGTATCGACCAGGCCGGCGTCTGGGTCGATTGCCTTCATTTGGGCAAAGCCACCATCTACAACGACTACGAAAGTCTCCCCCACCGCAAAGGGCTCCCCGCCGGGCACGCCCCGGTCGTGCGCATCCTGGTGATGCCGGTCAAAAGGAACGGGGAGGTGGTCGCCATCCTCGGCGTCGGCAACAAGGCCACCGACTACACCGAAGCCGACGTCCGTACCGTCACCCTCTTCGCCGACCTCACCTGGGACGTCGCCCAGCAAAAGCAGATGCAGAACAGGCTGCTCGCCAAGACGGAGGAGCTGAAACAGGCCAACGAGTTTCTCGAGCAGCGGGTCAGCCAGCGCACCGCCGACCTGCAGGCGGCCATCCGGGAGCGCGAGTCCTTCAGCTACTCGGTGTCGCACGACCTCAGGGCGCCCTTGCGGCACATAAGCAGCTACAGTTCGATCCTCATCGAGGAGTACGGGCAGGCGCTGCCGTACGAGGCCCGTACCTATCTGGACCGGATGAGGGGCGCCGCCAACCAGATGGGGGCGCTCATCGACCACCTGCTGGAACTCTCGAAGGTGGCGCGGGCACCCATCCTGCCTGAACCCGTCGACCTCAGTGCCGCCGCGGCCGCCATCCTGCAGATGCTGCAGGAAACCGAGCCGCATCGTCTGGTATGCCAGGAGGTAGAGCCCGGGCTCACCGTCCATGGAGACGCCCACCTGATCAACCAGCTTTTGGGCAACCTGTTGGGAAACGCCTGGAAGTACACCTCCAAGACCCCTTTCCCGAGGATCGCCGTGGGCAAGTCCACCGCCTCCGGCGAAGAAGCCTTCTTCGTGACCGACAACGGCGCCGGCTTCGACATGAGCTACCAGGGCAAGCTTTTCAAGCCCTTCGAGCGGCTGCACGGCTCCGAATTCGACGGAATGGGGATAGGGCTTGCCACCTCGCACCAGATCGTCGAGCGCCACGGCGGCAGGATCTGGGGCGAGGGTACGGTGGGCAAGGGTGCCACCTTCTACTTCACCCTGGGCGGGTGAAAACCCAAGCGGAAGCCCCTTCGCCCCCTTCGTCTGTTATTCGACGACTTCCGGGGGCACTGTCTTCTGAACGGCCATGATGCTCGGCAGGTTGCTTTCGATCCAGTCGGCCAGCGACTCGACTTTCTCGCCGATGGCCCTCCCCAGCGGGGTCAGCGAGTATTCCACGTGGGGCGGCACCACCGGGAAGGAGACCCGGTCGACAAAGCCGTCCCTCTCCAGGTATTGGAGCGTCTGCGCCAGCATCTTTTCACTCACCCCGCCCACCTTGCGCCGCAACTCGCTGAAACGGTGCGTCTTTTCCATCAGGGCAACCAGCACGAGAACTCCCCACTGACTGGTCACATGCTTCAGTATTTCCCGGGACGGACACTGCACGCAGAACAGCTCCCCGCGGCGCATCTGGTCCGACAGGCTCACTACTTCCGGCTCACTCATGACACTTACCTTTTTGTGCGTACTTACTTTTTGTAATCGTTGTTGCTATGCTCCACCTGTAACATAGATCCAACGCAGACATAAAGGAGATAGTCACATGATCGTCATTACCGGAGCAACCGGACAGTTAGGACGCCTCGCCATCGCATCGCTGCTCAAGAAGGTTCCCGCTTCCCGCATCGTCGCCGCCGTGCGCAACCCCGACAAGGCCAAGGACCTCTCCTCTCTCGGGGTGCATGTGCGCCAGGCCGACTACAACTCCCCCGAGACCTGGGCATCCGCCCTTGCCGGTGCCGAGAAGCTGCTGCTGATCTCCTCCAGCGAAGTCGGGCAGCGCGTCAGCCAGCACCGCACCGTTATCGAAGCGGCGAAAAAGGCTGGCGTGAAGCTCCTGGCCTACACCAGCCTGCTGCGCGCCGACAGCTCTCCGCTCGGCCTGGCCGCCGAGCATCTCGCCACCGAAACGCTGATCCGCGAATCGAGCATCCCCTTCGTTATCCTGCGTAATGGCTGGTACACCGAGAACTACGCTGCCAGCATTGCTCCAGCCGTCGAACACGGCTCCTTCTACGGTTCCGCCGGAGATGGCCGGATTGCATCCGCCGCCCGCGCCGATTACGCGGAAGCGGCCGTCGCCGTGCTCACCTCGGAAGGGCATCGGGGACGGGTCTACGAACTGGCCGGTGACACCACCTACACCCTCACCGAGTTCGCTGCGGAGATATCCCGCCAGTATGGCAAGCCGGTCAACTACGTGAACCTTCCCGAGCTCGAGTACAAACAACTCCTCGTATCGGTCGGACTTCCTGAACCCCTCGCAGCGCTTCTGGCCGACTCCGACAGCGGCGCCGCCAAGGGCGGCCTCTTCGACGGCAGTCATCAGCTGAGCTCCCTGATCGGCAGGCCGACCACCTCCCTGGAAGCGGTGATAGCAAAAGGCAAAGCAGGTGCCTGACGCAGATATTTGTTCCTTGAGTTTCCAAAGAGAAAGGCCCGCCGGTGTTACCGGACGGGCTTTTTCCACTTTTCACCTCAATCTCTTTATAATCAAAGGGAGAGACGACATGTCCCGGTGAAAAGGAGTCCAGAGATGAAAACGAGAGTCCGGTACCTGGTTGGAATAGTGGTGCTATCCTCACTGCTCTCTGCCTGCATTATCGTGCCGGTGGACGGTTATTACGGGCACCACGGATATTATTACGATGACTATTACGGCCATTATGGGCGCGGCCCGTATGGTGGGCGGAGGTAGTTTAGGTGAAGCCCGAAGTGACAAAAGCATAGAAACGCCCGCTGGTGCTGACCAGCGGGCGTTTCCATTAGAGTGGTTCGCTGTCTCCGCATTCCCCCACATCCTCCACGGCAACCCATTCAAGTTTCTGCCGCCTGCACCGATACGGTCAACGAGTAGCAAAGAACATGAGCGGCTTTTCCGCATTGTTTGAGATGCCGGGTCCCGTCTCTCTCGTGGTGCATCAAGCGGGCAATCACAAGCAGCGGGCATGTTAGCAAGGAGGAGTGATGAGGAGCATAATCCGTTTCTTTGGCTTGGTATTGATTCTGGCGCTTTTCCCCGGGGTCGCCTCTGCCCAAGGGGCTTTCGTGATCGGGGTAGCTCCCCACACCAGTGCCAGGGTGATTCTCGAGATGTACCAGCCGTTGCGGCTTTACCTCAGCAAGAGCCTGAACATGCCGGTGGAGGTGGTTACCGCACCCGACTTCGACGAATTCGCCCGGCGCGCCTTGGCCCAGAAGTACGACCTCGCCATCACCACCGGTCACCAGGCGCGGCTGCTGCAAGTCGACGCCGGCTACCTGCCGCAACTCACCTACAAGGCCGACTTCAAGGCGGTCACCATAGTCCCCCGAAACAGCGACGTAACCAAGCCGGCGGACCTGAAAGGGAAGAAGGTCCTCGGGCTCAGCGCGGCATCGCTGGTAACCCTCTGGGGGGAGCACTGGCTCGCCGAAAATCACGTTGCCTCGCTGCCGGTGAAATTCGTCAGCGCCTCGGACAGCGTGGCGCAGTTACTGTTGACCGGTGAAGCCGCTGCCGGCTTCACGTCGCTGGCCAACTTCCAGAAGCTGCGCCCGGAGGTGCAAGGGCAGTTGCGCATCATCGCCCAAAGCGCTCCCCTTGCCGGCAGGGTCTACCTGCTGAACCAGCGCTGGTCCGCTCGTGAAAAGGCGATCAATGCAGCGCTTTGGGGCTTTGCGGAGACGGCGGAGGGAAAACGCTATTTCGACACCAACAAGCTTGGCGGCTACCGAAAGCTCCACCATGGGGAACTGGAAGGTATGGACCACTATGCTGCCGAGGTCAAAAGGCTGCTGAAAAAAGAAGAAAGATGAGAGCGCTCGCTCCCTGGTCAACGGTGCGGGGGCGCCTGTTGATGCTTGCCATCGGCATCGAAATTCTGATGTTGTTCGTGATGGTGTTCAACAGCTTACGGCTTCTGCACGGTGCGATGACCAAGCAGGCCCTGTGGCAGGCCGAGCAGATGTCGCCGGTCCTCATTGCCGCCCTTACCGCACCCCTTGCACAGCAGGATTTCGCCACCGTTCAGGCCGTCATCGACGAGAGTCGGCGTGCCGGCGGGGTCAAGTACATCGTGATCCTGGACAGCGCAGGGAGGCGGGTCGCTTCCAGCGGCTGGGGGCGTGACCAAGCCCTTCCTCCCCCCAGTGTACGGTTCGAGTTGTTCCAGGGGACCCAGGCTCCGCGCTACGACGTGCTGGTCCCCATTGCCCAGACGGGACAGCCCCTGGGAACCCTCCACTTCGGCCTGGATCTCTCGCAGATCGTTTCCGCGCGGCACCTCCTGTTGCTTCAGGGCGGGACCATCGCCATTATCGAGGTGCTTCTTTCCACGGTGATACTGACCCTGCTCGGGTACTGGCTGACCCGGCACCTGGTCACCCTCACCAAGGCAAGCCTGGAGGTTGCCAATGGCAACCTGACACCGGCGCCGGTGCGGGAGGGGCAAGACGATGTGGGGCGGCTGGGGGCGGCCTTCAACATGATGTCTCGCGCCATCTCGGAACGGGTGAGAGAGCTGACCGTGGCCAAGGAAGCGTTGCAGGAACGTGCCCGGGAACTCGAAGATTTGAATCTGACCCTGGAGTCCAGGGTGCAGGAAGAGGTGGCGAAGAACCGGGAGAAGGACAACTACCTCACCCAGCAGGAGAAGATGGCCTCCATCGGACAACTTGCCGCCGGCGTCGCCCACGAGATCAACAACCCCATGGGGTTCGTCACCAGCAACCTGTCCACGCTCGGGAAATACCTGCAACGCCTGGAGGAATTCATCGCAGCCCAGGACGAGGCCATCAGGAAAGGAGGCGACGACGCCGGCTCCGATGCGCTCTCCCAAACCCGAAAGCAGCTAAAGATCGATCACATCCTCGATGACGGCAAACAACTGATTGCGGAATCCCTGGAAGGGGGAGGGCGGGTGCAGCACATTGTCCAGAGCCTGAAGAACTTCTCCCGGGTGGACCAGGTTCAATACTCGCGGGTCGATCTGAACGAATGCCTCGAGACCACCATCAACATCGCCTGGAACGAGATCAAGTACGTCGCCACCTTGAGGCGGGAGTTCGGGGTACTCCCCCCAGTCTGCTGTTACCCGCAGCAGCTCAACCAGGTGTTTCTCAACCTGTTGATCAACGCCTCGCAGGCCATAGAGAGTTCCGGGGAGATCGTGGTCCGAACCTGGAGCGACGGTGAGGACGTCTTCGTCTCGGTAAGCGACACCGGCAAGGGGATCCCCCAGGAGATCATCAACCGGATCTTCGAACCCTTTTTCACCACCAAGGACGTTGGCAAGGGTACCGGCCTTGGGCTGTCGATCAGTTACGACATCATCAGGAAGCACAGCGGCGAGATCGCCGTGGAAAGTACCCCCGGCGCCGGTACCATCTTCAAGGTAAGGCTGCCGGTGAGCCAGGAGGCATGTGTGGCGTAGACTCCCGAAACGGAAAAACCGCTTAGCCACGGAGATAATCTGAGAAAATCTGAGAACCGCACGACACTTTGAGGGGGAAACCCCTCTTTTTTTGTTTTTGATTTCCGCTTTTCTCAGAAGTCCTCAGATTTTCTCCGTGGCCAATGGTTCTGGGTTATACTGCTATGAGAGTGAACGGCAGCGCGGACTGTGGGGCGAGAGGAAGGTTATGGCGATTGTGGCGATGATTCTTGGGGCTGTGCTGGTGCTCCTGGTGCTTTGGGAGGGATTCGAGACCATCATCCTGCCGCGCCGGGTGACCCGCCGCTTCCGCATCACGCGGGTCTTCTACCGCAGCAGTTGGCGTCCCTGGACGTGGCTCATCCACAACTTCGTTCCGGCCAAGCGCCGGGAAACCTGGTTGAGCTACTTCGGCCCGCTGTCGCTGCTGCTTCTTTTGAGCCTCTGGGCGGCGGTGCTGATCGCCGGTTTCGCGCTCATCCACTGGGGCGGTTCCTGGCTTTTGTATCGCGACGGCGGCACCGAACTGATAAGTGACCTCTACCTGAGCGGCACCACCTTCTTCACCCTCGGCATCGGCGACGTGGTGCCCAAAACGAGCCTGGGACGCCTGCTGGTGGTGGTCGAATCGGGAATGGGGTTCGCTTTCCTGGCCCTTGTCATCAGCTACCTGCCGGCTCTGAACCAGTCCTTCGCCCGACGCGAGGTGAGCATCTCCCTGCTCGACGCCCGGGCCGGCTCACCTCCCACCGCTTCGGAGATGCTGCGCAGACACAGCCATCACGGAGGGGCGGAATCGCTTCGCGAGCTGCTGCACGAATGGGAGCGCTGGTCCGCGGAGTTTCTCGAGGGGCATCTTTCCTATCCTGTGCTCGCCTATTTCCGTTCCCAACACGACAACCAGTCCTGGCTGACCGCGCTTACAGCGATTTTGGACACCTGCGCCCTGATCATGGCGGGGGTGGAGGGAACCTGCAACCGCCAGGCGGAGCTCACCTTTGCCATGTCGCGCCATGCGGTAGTCGATCTGGCGCTCGTGTTCAAGACCCAGCCGCGGCAAGGGGCTGACCGGCTCCCGTCGGCGAAGCTGGACGAAATCTGCGACATTCTTCGCCGCAGCGGCCACACGCTGAAGGAGAGGGACGTCCTGGAACAGAACCTTGCCGAGTTGCGCCTCATGTACGAGCCCTACGTCAACGCGCTCTCCCGGCATTTCAAGGTCGGTCTTCCTCCGTGGGTGGCGCGGGAAAACGGGGTGGACAACTGGCAGGCCAGCTTCTGGAAGCCCCCTGCGAAACACCACAAAGCCCAGGAGGAGGTTGAGGAGAGGCATTTTTGAGCCGTTTAGTCGAGTGTCCCAGTCGCTTCCTTTTTCCTTAGGTGGCTCTTCGAATTCTTCGCCGACAGTTTTAATTTCCCGCCAACGTTTGTCCATTTCCCGGCCTGATCCCGATCCTTTTCGACCGAATTCTCTTTTTGAAAGGGCCCGCCTGTGCTATTCGTGAGCAGGAGCGAATACGCAAGAGCCGATAAGACGCTGAACCCCTGGCTACGGAGGAACTCCGGCTCTTGAGGCATAAGGAATTCAAATATGGCATCCCATGATTTTGAGCGGGAAAAAGTACTTTTCAGGAAATACTACGAGACCAACGAGAAGCTGTTGATTGCGGCGAAGGACTCCTTTGTCGACATCGTCAGGAGCCTGGTCAGTCAGACTGGAGCGGGGGCGACCACCAAGGTCGAGGGGCGCGTCAAGGACAAAGAGGAGTGCATAAAAAAGTTCCAGCGCAAATACCAAGGGAAACTCGAGGCCGACGAGCAGCCTTACCAAATCAGGGACTTCATCTCGGACCTGATAGGCGTGCGGATCGTCTGCCTCTATGAAGACGAGGTGCCGGTGGTGTCGGAGCTGCTGCAGCGCAACTTCAAGATACTAAACGTCACCGACAAGACTTCCGCCGTGGAGAGTACGGAAGACTCCTTCGGCTACAAGGGGCTGCACATGGACCTGGCCCTGGACCCCGAGGTGGTTTATGTCACCAGGAACCTGCCGCCGGCTGATCTCTGCTTCGAGGTGCAGATTCGGTCCCTGATCCAGGACGCCTGGAGCATGCTGGACCACAAGATCAAGTACAAGAAGTCGATCCCGGTGGATCTGAAGCGCAGGATCAACGTGCTCGCCGCCCTTTTCGAGCTCGCCGACCGTGAGTTTAAAGAGATCCGGAACGCGACCTCCGACCTGATGCAGCAGGCGACGGTGACGCAGATTGAACCGGACGCGCCGGGCCAGGCGGTTACCGCAGGCACGAGGACGGTGAACGCCTTCAACTTCTTGCCCATTGCCGGGCACTTTTTCCGTGACTTCGTGTTCGACGACGAGAAGGTGGATGATTTCGTCCAGGACATATTGGAGCAAAACAGCACCCTGCAAAAGGCTGAACTGCACAGGTGTCTGAACGAGAACCTGAAGGTCGTCAGGGAGTATCGCGACCACGTGCTCGCGGAAAACCCGGAGAGGACCTTCAGCGCCTACACCTCGATCAGGCACTGTCTCTATCTCTACGACCAGGAGAAGTTTTCACGCATCTTGTCGAGAAGGAACAGGGAGCGTTTCGTCGCATGGTTGAAGGCCAATCAGCCGGCGCCGGCAACATCGCAGCCCTGATCCCCTGTTTCTGATCCGCGCCAGGTCTTAAAAGCGTACCGGGCATACCGGGGTCAGGTCTGGGCCCAGACCTGACCCCTCTCAATTCCCCCCCCTCAGTTTCACCGTCCTACTACTGTCTTGTCTCATCTCCCTGTCTCAAAACGGATTTACATAGCCCTGTCCAGTGCTATCCTGTACTCAAGTTTAACGATGGAAAGCAGAGACGGCATGAGATCAAAGCGATATCGCACCTTATGTGCCTGGAAAGAAGGAACAGGATGGATACGCATGATCGACCTATTCCGTGGCTGCTATTCGGTGCGGAGTTTATAGGCACGGCGTTGCTTGTTGCAGTTGGGTTGTCGATTGTGATCCTGGCCTTTGGCCAAGACAGCCCCATGGTTCAACTCGTTCCGAGCGCAGGTTGGCGTCGGCTTGTCACAGGCTTTCTGTTCGGCACCACCGGTGCCCTGATTGCTCTCTCTCCGCTCGGCAAAGAAAGCGGAGCGCACATCAACCCGGTTGTCACCCTGGCATTCTGGCTAATGGGCACCCTGAGAGCTCGTCATGTTTTGGGCTATATACTGTCGCAGCTCACCGGCGCAGTGGTCGGGGCGCTACCCTTAATGGCGTGGGGGGAGATGGGACGCAGCGTGGCGTTCGGTGCTACCCTGCCCGGTGCGGGTTACGGGGCCTTCTGGGTATTGCTTGGAGAAGTGGCCACTACTTGCGCCCTCATTGTTGGGCTATTCTTCTTCCTCGGGCGTCGTCGACTGCGGCCTTTCACACCTGCTTTATTTCCAATTTTGTATGCCGCCATGGTTTTCATGGAAGCGCCAATCTCCGGCACTAGCACTAATCCGGCCCGCAGCCTTGGCCCAGCGGTGATCTCCGGCGCTTGGCATGGCTGGTGGATTTACTGGTTGGGCCCATTGCTGGGTGCTGTTCTAGGCGTAGCTTTTTACCGGTTTTCCGGGGCGGCTTGGCTCACTGTTGAGGTCGCAAAGCTCTACCACTTTGGGCACGACCGATACGGGGTTTTTCGCTGGAAGGGTTGATTCGTTGCACAAAGAGGAGGAGTGCCATGAATATCAGGCTTGACGGCAAGCGTGCCCTTGTCACCGGCGGCAATTCCGGCATCGGTGAGGCAATTTCACTATGCCTTGCCGATGCGGGCGCGCGGGTTGCGATCAACTACGTTGCACATCCCGAAGTCGCGCAATCGCTCGCGCAACGGATACAGTCGCAACACGGCGTTGCCATTACGATCAAAGCCGACGTTACAAACCCTGAGGCTGTCGCGAAAATGTTCCAAAGGATCGATGCTGCCTGGGGGGGGATTGATATACTGGTCAACAATGCGGGCATTGATGGTGGTCGCGCTCTGGGATGGGAGACCGGTATTGAAACATGGCGAGAAGTGATCGAGGTGAATCTGATGGGAGCCTTCTATTGTGCGCGCGAAGCCCTGCAGCGGATGGTGCCGCAGGAAAGCGGGGTCATCCTAAACATCAGCTCGGTGCATGAAGAAATCGCCTGGTCCGGCTATAGCGCCTATACCACCAGTAAGGCTGCCATCAGCATGCTGACCAAGACCCTTGCCCAGGAGGCTGCTCCTCACGGAATACGGGTGTTGTCGGTTGCACCCGGGGCGGTCAAGACTGCGATCAACCGCTCCGTTTGGAGCGATCCGGCGAACCTGCATGACTTGATTAAGAAGATTCCCTTGAGGCGGCTCGGCGATCCGGAGGAAGTAGCCCGCATGGTGGTGGTACTGGTCTCCGACGTCGCGTCCTACGTGACCGGTCGCACGGTCTTCGTGGATGGGGGCATGACTGATTATCCCGACTTCGCCCAGGGCGGTTAGCGGGGAATAGGCACGAAACCCAGAAACAGGAGGCGTTATGGATGCGCCAGATGGACATGCACCGGGCTGGCCCGGAATTCCAGCGCGCTGGACCTCCAGTGCCAAGTCGGGTATGGGCACCGCACTGAGCGACAAGAGCCGGGTCTGGTTTACCCTGAGCCACGGGATTTTTAACGAGATCTATTACCCTCGCATTGATCAGGCCTGTGTACGCGACATGGGGTTGATCGTCACTGACGGAGCAGAGTTCCTTTCCGAGGAAAAGCGAGACACTACCAGCGAACTCCGCTGGCTGGCCAAGGGGGTGCCTGCGTTCCATCTGTTCAACACGTGCAGGCTTGGTCGCTACCGGATCGAGAAGAAGATTTTGGCTGACCCGCAGCGGGACACCGTCTTGCAACAAACCCGATTCGTTGCCCAAAAGGGGCAGGTCTCCGATTATCGACTCTATGTGCTGCTCGCGCCGCACCTGGGCAATCACGGTGCCGGCAATACGGCCTGGATTGGCGAGTATAAAGGCCAGCCCATGTTGTTCGCCGAACGGGACGGAAATGCGCTGGCGCTAGCCTGTTCAGTTCCATGGATGAAGCGCTCCGTGGGCTTCGTTGGATTCTCAGACGGCTGGCAGGACATCACCTCTCACCAACAGATGGCATGGGACTACACGCGGGCCGAAAACGGCAATGTCGCCCTGACGGCAGAGGTCGACCTGCAAGCTGGCGGAGGAGAATTCGTGCTGGCCTTGGGGTTTGGGCGTAACGCAGCTGAAGCCGGAAACCGCGCCCGCGCAACACTCCAGGACGGCTTCGAAGCAGCACAATCGAAGTATGTTCGGCAGTGGAGCGGGTGGCAGGCGACTCTGCTGCAACTCGACAAGAACCGATCGGACAATGGACAAAATCTTTACCGGACCAGCACGGCCGTCGTGCGCGCACACGAGGCCTTCAATTTCCCCGGCGGAATAATCGCGAGCCTTTCCATCCCGTGGGGATTCAGCAAGGGGGATAACGATCTGGGCGGCTATCACCTCGCCTGGCCGCGCGACTTGGCCGAGTCGGCGGGGGGGCTCCTGGCTGCCGGCGCCCATGGGGAGGTCCGCCGTGTGCTCTGCTATCTGCAGGCAACCCAGGAGGCGGACGGACACTGGGCCCAGAACATGTGGCTGGACGGTTCGCCCTACTGGAACGGCATCCAGATGGACGAGACAGCCCTGCCGGTTCTGCTCGTTGACCTGGCCCGGCGCGAGAAGGCTCTGGACACCGCCGACGTGGCCAGGTTCTGGCCGATGGTGCGACAGGCTGCCGCCTACCTGGTCCGCAACGGACCGGTGAGCCCGCAGGACCGGTGGGAGGAAGATCCCGGCTATTCGCCGTTCACGGTGGCCGCCGAAATCGCAGCGCTGCTGGCTGCGGCAGACCTGGCCGATCTGCACCATGAACCTGGCATCGCAAGGTACCTGCGCGAGACCGCCGATGTCTGGCATGCATCGATTGATCGCTGGATGTTCGTGAGCGGCACCGATTGGTGTCGCAAGTACGATGTCGCTGGGTACTACGTCCGGATCGCGCCGATTGTGAAAGAAGAGGGTGTTTCGCGGTTCCTGGAGAGCATAGCTGTAAAAAACGTGACAACGGACCAGGCCGAAAGCCCTGTCTGCCACCTGGTAAGCCCCGATGCCCTGGCACTGGTTCGATTCGGATTGCGTGCAGCAGATGACCCGCGTATTCGGGACACGGTCAAGGTCGTAGATGCGCTGCTCAAGGTTGAGGCGCCGCAGGGCCCGATCTGGCACCGGTACAATGGTGACGGCTACGGCGAACATGAAGATGGCGAACCTTTTGATGGCACCGGGATCGGCCGGGTGTGGCCGCTTCTGACCGGCGAACGTGCCCACTTCGAACTGGCGGCAGGCCGGGTGCAAGAGGCAAAGCGGCTTCAGGCAGCCTTAGAATCCTTTGCCAGCGCTGACGGGCTTTTATCGGAGCAGATCTGGGACGCGCCGGACCTGCCGGACCGGGAGCTTTTTTTCGGCCGGCCATCCGGTTCGGCCATGCCGCTTGTTTGGGCACACGCCGAATACCTGAAGCTCCTCCGCTCACTGAATGACGGACGGGTCTTCGATATACCGCCCCAGCCAGTGGCCCGTTACCTGACGGAAAATACCGAGGCCTTTTGCCTGGTGTGGCGCTTCAACCACAAAATTCATTCCTTGCCAGCCGGCAAGATTCTGCGCATCGAGACGCTGGCGCCCGCTGTCATTCGCTGGAGTCCTGATGAGTGGAACACGTCCCAGGAAATACGAACCAACGATACCGGGCTGGGGATTCACTCAGCAGATCTGGCGACCGGGTCGCTAACCGAAGGAAAACAGGCAAGGTTCACGTTTTACTGGCTGGAGGCCGGACATTGGGAGGGAGTGGACTGGGCAGTCAGCATCGGTGCCGCACAACTCGGCGGATAAGTGGCTGACCTTTATTGGAGAAATTCCTCGAGCACCTTTCGGCAGATGTTGCCAAACCCCGTCCGAAGGTCGACGAGCGAGGGGCAGAGTTTGATCAGGATTCGATAAGCCTTTCACACCGGCGGGCGATCTTTGCGACGCTATTCGCCGATTTTGATACACCTCCAGCGGATGTCGACACGCCTGCGCGAAGGTTTGAAAAGGATCCTGCCGGACTTCGCCCACTCGGCAGGACCCTTTAATAGGTTCGCCTGAAGTTTGTTAAACTTTCCCGAAACCTTGCCAAACTATTCGTCAACTTTGACCAACCCTTTGTCGATCTTCCTAAAACTCATATTATTTCAGTGTGTTGAAAAGTTTAATTTTCGCGGGAAGTTTGCGAAACAATCCGCAATGTTTGCAAAGAAATAGCCGATGCTTGCACAACTCTTTCGCGGGCCCGATAAGGGGGCGGCAAAGATGGTCAAGAAGACCGACCGCCTCAGCGCGAATTGCCCGCCCTTATCCATACCCGGCCGGCTTTTGCAGCGGCCGGTAGCGAAGCGTGGCATGTTGTTCGAAAGCCTAAACAAAAAATTAGTTTGTTGTAATTTGATTCGTTTCATGTATGCTTCTCCTGGAGACGAGATTTCACCAGCCAGGAGGAATTATGCAAACAGTGCTAGCCCCTCAATACGGCTCTTCTCCCCAGGAGACGGCGGAGATGCTGCGGACCGTCAAGGTCATGCTGCTCAATCATGATCACCCCAACCTAAAGCCGTGGCCACCGTGGTTGAGGTCGATCGAAGGGTTGGGCGAGGACGCGGATTTTTTAGAGGCCGCGATAGCCCGAGCGCAAAACCATGATGTGGCGATGGTGAAGGAAAGGGACGAGTTTCACGAGTTGGCTAAGAAGCGGATGGCCAGGATCGGCAAGTATGTCGAACTTGCTGTCGAAAGCGACCGCAACGCTCTGCAGAGGGCGGGGTTCAAGGTTCGTCCGCTGCAGGTGAAGAAAACCGTTACCGGTCCTCCGCCTTCCCCGGAATTCACGGTTAGCCATGGTAAGGAGTCGGGGATCTTATTGGGCAAGATCATCAGGTACCCGGGTGCCAAGAGCTACCGGGTACAGATCACCGATCAGGATCCGACAACAAATCCTACATGGATAGATGTAGATGACTTTCCCCTGGCCTCGAAGATTTCCATTCCCGGCAGGGAGCCCGGCAAGCTGTACTGGATCCGTGCCAGCATCCTCTCCTCCAACGGCCGCGGTCCCTGGTGCCTGCCGGTGTGCATCAGGTCCTTGTAAGAACAGTTTTAGCTGCGAAACGTTGACGCCCCCGTCCATCTCTGGACGGGGGCGTTTTGTCGTCATCCCGACTGGATTTTTTAGCCGCAAGCCAAGGGGACATGCATAAGAATATAAGTTTTTCATGGTCTTATAATCTTACACGCGTCACCCGCCTTCCAGGCACCCGGGTGTATCTTTGGATCGGGGTGCTTTTCCGTTCCTCTCCCACCTGGTCAGCGTCCCGCTCGGCCCCGACTGGCTTTTCAGCGAGGATCCTGCTGTCGGGCGGGATTACTTCATGAAGCCAAGTAAAGTCTGCTGATACTTTGGGTCCAGCTCAAGTAGCGCCTCCAGTATTTTCTCAAAGGATTTGCATTTCCCGCCCTTTACTGCGTCTTTCGGCTCTGACAAGGGGGTTATTATCTCAACTAGCTCGTGATCGGAATACTTTTCTTTTCCCTTTGCAATTAAGGCTACAATCGCCACCATCATTTCAGCCTTGCTCGGCTCTTTGATGGGTGCCTCGCAAGTCGCTCCCAACTTTATAGCTGATTCAAAAAAATCTAGGAAACGCCTGCGTTCCGCCGGAGGAAGGGTCGTTACGTCGATTTTAAACGAGCGGGGGTTGCAACTGTTGTCGTCCAGCCTTTTCAACACGCCGCTGACTTCACGGAGAATAGCCTGCTTCTGCGCGAGAGGCAAGTTTGAGAGACCGCGGCTATGGAGGGTATTGTACCAGTTAGTAGCCAACATCCTGTCCGTCGACCAATTAACCCCCTGTTTCACCGCCTCGTCATAAACGGCTTTTCGTACGGCGTCATCGAGCAGCAGATCTCGGTAGAGCCTTGACATATCGCCATCGGGATCGGGGCCGGTTACCAACTGGTGTAATGACGCGGGCTTCTCGACGATGGCGTCGAGATCCTTGTTGAACTCTTCCCTGGATGTGATGCAACCGCCGAGGAGGAGGCAACTAACAATCAAAGGCCAAAGCATGGTTGTTGTGGTGATGTTAAGTTTCATCCGGTCCCCTCATTCCCAAACGCTTCGCCGGCATTAGAATCAATCGTGACCGGTTACGCCGGCGGCTCCTTCCAATCTTCGCTGCACTACTGTATTTCCCAGTTGCCATGCCTTAGGGACTGACAAAATGAACGCGTCAGGATGTTGCGACATCCAGGTGGCGGCAGCTTCCTCTGAGCTGATGAAATGAACCCCGCTGCAAAAACTGCTACGGACATTGCAACAGCCACCCTTCTTTCCAGGTATCACCATGGAAAGGACAACTTCAGCCGGTGACACGTAGCTCACTCCGGTTGGACCCACCGTCAAACAAACCCGACTCCCCGTGACGGGGCAGCGCGATTCAACCTGCACCACTTGGTCCAGTGCCCTGGGATACATCAGAGCATCCAGGGCGCACCAGGTGTACAACTCCTTGCCGCAAACCTTAAAAGAGTGCGGCGTTGGAAGAAGCGAGAGGCCGCAGGCCACTATGTCTCCGTTGTCGTCGTACACGGTATCTGCAAAAGTCCCCAACGCCACTTCGACGTCGGGTAGGGACATCGCAAGTGCCTCCGCTATGCTCTTACGGGAGACGGGCTGTCCCTTACTCAGGGCGCGCAGTAGGAACAGCCAGACTTCCGGATGGTCACAGTTCAAGCCCGCCTGAACAGCATCGAATGCGTTCACATCCACCATAGCTATTCCTTCACGGCGTATCATAAGGTGACTCCCTTTGCAGCCTCTTATGGTTTTGGATTCTTGATCCAATCGGAAATAAGGTCCACGACCTCTTTCTCTACTCCGATGAAGCCATGCCGGTGCAGCGCCTGGCACGGGTCCCCGGTCGGGGTGGTGCCGCCGCTTACGTAGACTTCCTTTTTGATGGGGGCGTTTTTCATCTGCTGGATGATCTGGGGGAGGTCGCCTGGGACGCAGATCTTGCACTCATCGGATTGATGATGCACGACCAGTACGGGCTGCTTTATCAGTTCGAGCTTTTGTTGGGGGAGGGCGCCAACCTTTTTGCGGGTGACGCTGGAGGTCAACACGATGCCGTTTATCTCGTCCTTGCCGGCGACGGTGGCCAGTGCCGCGGCTGAAATAGTCCCCATGCTGGTCCCGATGACCCAGACGGGGGAACCGGCATCGCCTTTCGCGAAGGCGATCACCCGCCTCAGGTCTTCGGCATGCTCCGGGCTGGTTCGGAAGGTTCCGTCAAGATCGTCGTGGTCGGAAGGCTTGCCGACCACGACGACGTTGAAGCCGTTGGCCGCGAAGAGGTCCCTGCTTCTGACCAGGAAGTTGTTGGAGGTGGGGATGCCGTTCTTTACCGCGATGCCGCCGCTGCCTCCGGTCAACAAGAGGACGGTCGCCTTGGCTCCTTCGCGTTTCATGTAATAGAAGGGAACGAACACCCCTGGCCTGGTCTCAATCTTTACCAGGCGATCATTTGCGGCAAGGGCAGGCACCGCAAGGCAGAGGAAGATGATGGTAAGCAGTAAGCGCATGATGCCTGCAACTTAATCGGGAGATGGATGCTTGGGTAAGATGGTAAGCCCAATTTAATGGATGCGATGTTATTGTTCAAGCTAAATCTGTGGGCAGTGTGAATCTGATGGGCGCAGGAACAGCCTGTGACAGAGCCGGCATTTGCCTGTGAGTGTGGTGAGGTAAAAGGAAGAGCCTTATGTGACACACTTCGGGACCTGGTACCGCAACTCGGCGAAGCCTGAGCCGAACTGCTGCACAGATACCAAAGTCAAAGGGGGGGTGACTAAGCGACGCGGGAAGAGCGGCTTACCCTTTCCCAACGTGACCGAACCGACTTGCACGATTATCTCGTCCAGTAGCCCGGCATCGTAGAACTGACCGGCTAAATCACCTCCGCCTACAATCCAGATGTTCTTTGAGCCGGCCGCTTTGATCATTTCGGCATGAACAGGCCGGACGTCGCCATGGACGAAGTGGATGTTGGCTCCCTTGATGGTCGGGAGCGCCCTGCTGGAAAATATCCAGACTGGCTGGGTGTACGGCCACGCTGCCCCCGTCTCGAGGGCCACCTTGTCGGCATGATGCAGCATCCATTCGTAGGTTGCTGAACCCATCGCCAGTGCGCCGACCTCAGCGATAAATCCGGGATAGCTGGTGTCGTCCACATTGCCTAAGGGAAAAAGCCAGTCCAACGAATCGTCTTCGGTGGCAATGAATCCGTCGAGACTGGCCGCCGCGTAGTACTGTGTCTTCATGACGGTACGCCCTCAAAGTTGCAGTTCCTTCGGACTAGCGGACTCTCCTAATTCCCCAGCCGCTCGCACAGGTTCTTGAAGGCCTGGGTATCCATCTTTAGCTCGACCGGCTTGCCGTTGTCCTGGTAGCCGATGGTGACGAGGCCGCCGACGATCTCATGCTCCATTTCGGCGAAGAGAACGGCTTTCGGGTTGATCAGGAGGTTGCCGGAGCGGATGAAACCCCTCTTCTCGAGCTCCTGGGCCATCGCTTCCTGCTCGGTCTTGTGCACCTTCTTGAACAGTTGCTTTCGTACCGCGCTGCCGTCAAACCAGACGTCGATGAGGCGCGTGTCGTCGCCGACGAGGGGATTTTCGGCCGGAGTGGTGAGCTGGGCGGCAAGTATCTTGTCGGTATTGATGTAACGCATGGGGAACTCCTTTGGCTGTACGGGAAACGTTAGGATGGCCGTTGATAAAACACCACGCCGACCCGTTCAATATGCTTCTTAAGCTCGGTATGGTCCAATCGGGCAAACAGGGAGAGGTCTATCTTGTAGGGCAACAAAAGGTCATCAAGCTCTTCCGCAATCGAGCCGAGATCGAATGTAGTGAGGAGTGCGCCGTAAAGGGTGAGGTCTATGTCTGACCCAGGCTTGAAATTGCCCTTAGCCCGCGATCCGTACAGGACTGCCTTTTTAACGCCAGCATGATGGCTTAAGACATCGCAGATCTTTTCGATAGTGTCATCGCTCAAGCCAAAGGGCATCAATCGTCCTCGTCTGTTGCCAACGCCGTGAACTTCTTCGCCATCAGCTCGAACTGGGGGTAAAAGCGGGTAAGTACGCTTTCTACGATCTCCTCTGCTGTTTCAGGATTGTAAGTGTGGGAGCTGAGATTGCGGGCCTTGATCATGTCCATCCACGCGGTGCCATCTTCAATGAGCCCGTTCTTGAATGCTTCTCTTGTCGCGTCCTTGGAGCCAATGAGGCCGATGATTCCTTTCTCGCTCAGATAATCTTTCAGAACATTCCAGGCAAGTTCGTGGGTGAACTCGAAACCTTGGACCATTCCCTGTTCTTCCAGCTTGGTCAGTTGGCGCTCATTCGCTAGCTGCACTGCCTCTGTCAAGGTCTTCAACGCCCTCAGGTAATTGTTGAAGCGCTGTTTCCAGCGGATATCTTCAGGCACGGCAGGCTCCTTTTCCACAGCAACTGCGATTTCTATGGTTCCTGAGGACTTTACATTTTTTTTAGGGTGGTTTCAACGCAAACAGAACTCACGGTTGCCTCGGTGCCATCTTGCCCAGGGGAGGGACGTTCATCTGCATGGATCGCATCTGCGCGTTTTGGGCCTTGGCCTTGTAGGCTGCGAATTGGGGGACGGCTATCGCGGCGAGGATCCCTATGATAGCCACGGTGACGAGCACGCCGGCGGCGGAGCCGCCTACACCCATGCGCGGCATGAAGAGGGCGAAGATCCAGGCGAAAAGGCTGCGCGGAGGGGGAGCGACGAACGGGTTGTTGATCCGGGCGGCCCTTTTGACCAGCCAGGGGTAGTCGGAGATGAGCTCGTGGAGCGACATCCAGAAGCCGCTGCTGTGCGCGGTCTGCTCCAGGTAGGCGTCGATGTTCACCTCGGACCAGAGCTTCTCCCCGGCGGAGAGGGCGATCAGCCCCTTCAAGGCGCTTTCGGTACTGTCGCAGCAGGCCCGGCCGAACTGGTCGCAGGTGTACTCGCGGGCGCGGGAGTAGGCGGCGCCTACCAGGGGAAGAAGGCTCACCGGCCAGATAAAGGGGGCCCACTGCAGGTGCTTTTGCTTTATGTGTCCCAGCTCGTGTCCGATGTAGAAGTTGATGGCGTCGGGACGGTCGGACATGGCCTGGATGGTGTTGGAGAACAGCACCACGAAGTTCCTCCCCAGGAACCTGGTGGCGAAGGCGTTGAGGAAACCGCTGCCGTTGATCAGGTAGGCGTCGGGATAGTCGGCGAGCCCCAGGGCCTTGCAGCAGCGGACGTGCCGGTCGTAGAGGTCCGGGAACTGGGTGGGGGAGAGCTTGATCCCGTTCCCTTTGAGATGGGCTATCAGCGCGGACTGGCCGACCAGCAGTGCGACCAGGAGGGCGGGGAGTGCGAACAGAAAGGCGCCTTTGGTAACGAAGACCAGGCCCACCCAGTAGATGAGGGCGACCACGGCGTGGATGGTGAAGAGGGTGTGTTCGCGGTGGTAGATGAGGGTGCCGGCGTTGACGGGGCGGACGATGCCGGAAATTTTCGCGGCAGCTGCCGATACCTCGGGAGCGGTGCACTTGGCATAGACCACGTGACACTTGGGACAGGACGCGGCATCGAAGACGGCGTCGGACTCCTTCCTCTCGTAGCCGCACTTGGGACATTGCCGGGGAGCAGATGCCTCGGTTGTGCCTGCCGCCTTGGGGGGAGCGGCCTGCTCCAGGGGGGGCGGCGCTTGCAGCGAGGCTGCGTCCCTGGAAAAGACGAAGGTTGTTTTGCACTTGGGACAGTTGGTGACCGTCGCGTCGGGCGGGCATTGGTCAAAGGGGACGGATTTGCTCAACCCGCACGACGGGCAGGTGACGGCAACCAAGCGTGAACTCATCGCAATGACCTCTTTCTGTGGGCTAGGTATGGAAAAAAGGCCTTTCAGAGTCCGCATCAGACCGGTAAGGATTACCCAAATTCAGGCTTTTGGGTGGAAGTTTGGTGCGAGTTTGGTGCGAGTTTGGTGCGAGCAATTCGACTGTCTCTGTCTTGTCGCACGGCCAACGGCTATGTAGTACTATTTGTCGTTTCTGTCAATATTTTCCCGACTGCCTACTGGGGCATTCTGTCTCGAGTGCCATATCGCGGCACCGCGGGGGCGAATCCATACCCGGCGGAGGAAGAGGAGAACGGGCATCACCCGGAATCCGGTTGTATTTGTCGCCATATATGACGGAACGCGTTGCGGCAGAAAGCGGCACCGAATAAAAAGGAGCCTCGCTCCCAGGAGGAAAGCGAGGCCCATAATAGTCGATAAAACGGTTGGACAGTGGCGACCGCTTAACCGCGATGCTGCAGAAGAGGGGGCAGGACAGGAGCTAGCGGGGGATTTCCGACTCCCTGATTCTCTGCTTGCCGCGCGGGTTGTGCAGGTAGTTGGCCCCCTGCTTGAGGAGAGGGGTTAGCCCGTTCACCGACATCGGGCGGCTGAAGTAGAATCCCTGCGCTTCCTCGCTCCCCTCCGCCTGAAGCCAGGCGAGTTGCGAGGCGTTCTCCACTCCTTCCGCTATTACCTTGAGCTGCATGCTCCGACCTATGCTCATGATGGCGCGAACCACCGCCATGTTGTCGGTATCGAAAGCTATATTATGAATGAAGGACTGGTCGATCTTCAGCTTGTCGATCGGGAGCTTCTTCAGATAATTGAGACAGGAATAGCCCATCCCGAAATCGTCGATGGACAGTTGCACCCCAAGCGCTTTCATGGCGGCCATGCTCCCTAGGACCCTGTCCGGATCGTTCATAAGGGTGGCTTCGGTCAGCTCCAGCTCCAGGCATTCGGGCGGCACCCCTGTTTCATACAGGGCCGACTCGATGATTTCCTCGCAGTCTGCCTGCTGGAAGAAGGTTGCTGAAAGGTTTATCGCCACAGAAAGAGGGCCGATCCCCTGCTGCCTCCACTGGCGTAGCTGCCGGCAGACGGTCCGTATGGTCCATTTGCTGATCGGGGTAAGAAGCCCGGTTTCCTCCGCTATGCCGATGAAATTGCCAGGCAGGGTGAACCCCCTGACGGGATGCTGCCAGCGGATCAGCGCCTCCATGCTTCTGGATTTTCCGGTGGTGAGGTCGACCTTCGGCTGGTAGTACAGCACGAACTCGCTTCGCTCCACTGCGTGCCGCAAATCGGCCTCCATGATGAACCGCTCGCGGGCGTGCTCGTTTAACCTGCGGGTAAAGAACTGATGCTTCTTGCCGCCGGATTTCTTGGCGTGGTACATCGCGACATCGGCGTGCTTTAGCAGTGTGAGGTAGTCCGTACCGTCCTGGGGGAACAGGCTTATGCCGATGCTGGCGTTAAGGGGGGCACTGACCTCCGGGACGCTGAAACCTGAAGTGATGATTTTATTTGCCACAACTGTAGCCTCCGCGGCCCCGCAATCCCAGAGCATGATGACGAACTCGTCTCCCCCAAGCCGCGACACGATGTCGCAGTATCGCGTGCATTCCTTCAGGCGCCTTGCAACCGACTGGAGGACCCGGTCTCCAACATCGTGGCCCAGTGAGTCGTTTACCTTCTTGAAACCATCGATATCCAGAAACAGCAAGGCTATGCCTTTGCCTGTTCTCCTCGCTACCGTCATCAACTGAGTTATCCGCTTATACAGCGTGCTGCGGTTGGGAAGCCCGGTGAGCGGATCGTGGTAGGCAAGGAAAAATATGCTCTCCTCTGCGAGCTTCAACTCGGTGATGTCGAGGATGAAGCCGTCCAGCCGTGTAATCGTGGCAACCCCCTCGCTTTCCGTCCTCTGTACCGTACAACTGTTCAGAATCCACCGTTCGCTGCCATTTTTGTGCCGGATGCGGTGCCTGATCGGCTCGGGTTTTTTGCCGGCATAAACGGCATCAAGAAAACGAAGGACTAGTTCCCGGTCATTTTCATGAACCATGGAAAGCCACAAGTGGGGGTCACGTGCGTATTCCTCCGGGGAATAGCCGGTGATGTCGACGCACTTGGGACTGTGGTAGGTCGACACCAGGGCGTTGTTTTCGAAGCTGGCACTGTAGACGTACTCGTTTATGTTGCTTACTATGGCACGGTACTGCTCCTCGCTCTTCGCCAGGGCGTCGGTGACCTGCTTCTTCTCAGAGATGTCCGAAACGGCACAGCGGCACTCGAGCCCCGAACCGCAGAGCGCGGCATCTATGTGCACAAAGAGAGGAGCATCCCCTTGCGGGTTAAGCGCCGTCTCCAAGGATTCCTTCTTCTGCAAGTCGAACACCCTCCCGAGGAATTCGGAGAAGCCAGGGCGGGCCTTTGCGGGGACAAATTCCAGGAAAAGTCTTCCCAAAAGGTCGCTGCGCTCGATGCCTAGGAGACTGGCACCACTAAGGTTAACGGCGCGGATTGCCCCCTGGCGGTCCAGGGTGAAATATCCGATCGGGGCAAAATCGTAGAGGTCGGTAAACTTATCAAGCGTCGCCTCGAGCTCATCCCTTGTATGGCGCAGCTCCGCGTTCTGCACGTCAAGTTCCACCTGACGCACCTGCAGTTCATGAAGGAGTCGCCGGGTCTCATCCTTTGTCCGGTCCGGTCTCTCTTTTCCCCGTTCGGATTCCATTGTCGACCTCTGCTGGTGTACTTCCTGCTCAATGACCCAGTTGCAAACATTCTGGCACGGTGGTTCCGCAATTTTCCGCCCGGTTGCCGCCACCCTTGGTTGTCAGCACTCTTTGATACCGCCTCCCCAGAGAAGGTCGCAACTAACGTGCCAGCTGGTTTTAACGGGGCGTGGTTATCAACTGGCTGATTCTGCAGGGTGATGCAGTGCCGGGAGTGCTTCGCCAAAGACTTGCTGCCTGCGAAAACTGTCATATTTGACAGTATCCGTAATGGGTTGCAGAAAGCGCCACAAACTGGCGCTTCACCATTGCGGGGGCCCCTCTGGAGGGGCCCAGGTCATAATGGATATATTTGCTTTGTAGCGAAGGCTGCCTTTCGGTACTAATCCGAGAAATCCGAATCAGGGGGCTTTTTACCTCTCAGTATTCCTGGATGTTACTAAACTCGCCCCAGGCAAGGAAGTTCTTGGGCGACTCGACGAAGGAATAGATATTTTCGACGATGCTCAGGTGCCTGCGTTCCTCGTCGGCGATACTTAGAACGATCTTGCGCGCCTCGTCGTCCTTTGTCTGCGCAGCCAGCTCCTCGTAGAATGTTATCGATTTTTGCTCCTGGCGGGTGACCATCTGATAGGCGTCCGGGTCCTTTTTTAGCGCTGCCATCTGTTCGCGCTTGGCGAGCAGGGGTTTAAAGAGGCACGCCGCCTCCCGCAAGGCCTCGAATTGCGATTTTCTTGAGTTGATCCCCGCCTTCAGCTCCACCAAGGCATCGTGGTGTTCCTGCTCGGCCTGGGCCAGCAGGGTGAAGAGATTCTTCAGTTCCTCAGTGCCGGCCGACTCTGCCAGCTGCTGGTAGTAACCCCTCGCGTCCTCTTCCATCTTTATGGCGCAATCGAAAACATTCATGGCGTTCCCCCTCCTCCCTGGTCTTCAGGGCCTTCTGGCTGCGATCGTTTCTGCTCCGACTTTTCGCGATACATCCTCTCGTCACTGAGCTTCAAGGTGTCCCGAAGCTGATCCCTGTCTTTTGCGGTGGCTATGCCGAAGGCGATGCTCACCTGGCCATTCGCGACCTCCGGGCAACTCATGCTCCGGCGGACGGTTTCCCTGGCCACACTGGTTGCCGTCTGCGGCAGGATTACTGCAAACTCGTCTCCTCCGATCCGAGAAACGATGTCCTTGGTACGGAAGGCGCTCCTGATGACCCGGGCCGCCATCTTTATCAGCTCGTCTCCCGCTGCATGCCCCAGTGCGTCATTGAAACCTTTCAGTTTCGTTGACGTCCGCCATCACCAGGGTCATGGGAAACATAGCGCTCTGGGCCAGCCGTTCCAACTCTTCATCGAAATAGGCCCTGTGGCGGTCCTTACCAGGCTGCTTTCCTCGGGCTCGATGGTCAACGGCATGGGTCAAAGGACCCTGCGCCCCTGGATGACGCGCACCAGCAAGACGATTATGGCTATGACCAGCAGGATATGGATCAGGCCCCCCATAGTGTACGAGGTAACCATCCCCGCAAGCCACAGAACTATCAGAATCAGACAAATTGTCCAAAGCATGAGATCCTCCCTGCGGCGCAGTGCGCGCCCGCTACCCGTTCGAGTGGTAAAAACCGAGAAGACCCGCCGGAGCAGGTCTTCCTTTGTCGAGCGAGATGAACGGCTATTTCACGATAAGGTCGTTTTGCACAGACACGACGCCCTTGACCTCCCGTGCGACTTCCCCTGCCTTGTCGGCACTCTGCTTCGAATCGACGAACCCGCTCAACTGAACTACACCCTTGTAGGTTGTTACCTTTATCTGCAGCAATTTAAGCGTGGGGTCGCCGAATATGGCGCTCTTCACCTTGGCCGTGATCACCGAGTCGTCGACATACTGACCCGTGCTTTCCTGGTTCTGCGCACCAGCGTATGCCGGGCATGCGCTTAGCAGTGCGAAGCAGGCGATAAGTCTCAAAACGCGACGCGGTTTTAACATGATGGCCTCTCCTTTCAAGCTCGAATTTCCCGTCTCAACGGTAGCAGCTGGGATACCTGACCTTTGGAGACTTGGTCATGCAAATACCATCCGTTGTCAGCAGGTCATCCCATGGTGAAAAAGAAGGTCGCGCCTTCCCCGGGTTTGCTCTCGGCCCAGACCCGGCCGCCGTAGCGTCTGACGATTCTGTCGACGGTGGCAAGGCCGATGCCGTGTCCCTCAGCGGTGGTCCCGGGCAGGCGCTGGAAACGGACAAAGAGCCGGTCCGCAAACGCCATGTCAAATCCCGGCCCATTGTCCCGGACGAAATAGGCCGTCTGCCCTGCCATTGGGATCGTGCCGAACTCTATGACTGTCGTTTTACGACCGATGCTATGCTTCCAGGCGTTGCCGATGAGGTTGTCCAGGACGCTGCGACAAAGTCCAGGGTCGCCTTCAACGCTGATTCCCGGGGCGATTCGGAAGGTGACCCTCCGCGCCGGTGACGAGAGCCTCAGCTGCTTCGCCACCACTTTTGCCATCTCGCTCAAGTTTACTTTTTCCCGGCTCAACTCGATGCGGCTGACGCGTGAAAAGTTGAGCAAGGACGCGATGAGCTGTTTCGTGTCCCGTGTCGCATCATAGATGCACTCGAGGTATGCCTTCCCCTGGTCATCGAGCTGGTTCCGGCAAATCTCGCTGAGCAGCTGGCAATAGCCACTGATGGCCGTAATCGCTGAGCAGAGGTCGTGGGCAATGGTGGCGTTGAATGCCTCCAGATCGCTATTGGCCTCGGTCATGAGTTGCAACTCCTGCTGCACGCGCGGCTGATCGGCGTGGCTCAGGGGGAGCTCATTCTCAGGGGGGAGAGCGCGGATCTGGTCCTGCGCAGGGCGGCGCCATGGCGAGGCTCCGCCCTGCTGGCTTTTCACTTCATTAGGCACCCGGTCTCCATGTATCTGCTTTTGGCCCTTTCCGAGCGTCTCAGTTTCCATGCGCATATGATGTCCTTTCCGGGAGCGGCTGCGGCTCAGTGGTCATGGTCTTTTTACAGGCTGGCCCTGGTCCATTTTGACCATTTCCTCCAGCAGCGCTCCGGAGAGATCGTCTTGTTCGGAACCTCCATGTGGGATCCTTTCTTTCGCGTGCCTCACGACATCGCTTTCCACCGACAGATCACTCCAGGCCGCTACACCGACGTCCGGGGTGAAGACTTGTTCCGGGGCATACGTTGCAGACGGTTCACCGTAAGCATTTGGTGCATGTTCTGCCGCTCTCGAAGTCATGGGACTGATGGTTAACAGTGCCCCGGTGAGCGCTGTAAACAAGTCGACTGATATCCTGACTGATTGCATAGCTTCTCCCTTGTGAGATCACAATTCACTGGTCTGCTGCTGAGAGGGGACTTCGCAACTTTCACGCCAGAGACGACCCGAGGGAGAGCGAGAGCGAAATCATCTGAAATGAGGGGACTATTTGGAAAGGGGGTCGGGATGGTGCCGAAATCCAGGCGTAACTGATCCGTCATGTTTGACATAACTGGGACATATGACGGCCTACGGCTATCTTAGCGGTAGAAGGTATCCCGGTTCTTTTGAGACCCAGCCAATGGCAACTCGCGCGTTACGCCGGCAGGCCTCCATATGTTGCGGCACCGCCAAATACGACAGATTTGTTGGGCGGCTACCGTGCTCAGTGATTGGTAAAGTTCGCGGATATGCAGTATATCAAGGTCTTAGCTTCTAAGACGTCAGGAGTTTTAACTGGCACGTTAGTTGTACCTCAGAGCTTCTTAAAGTAAGAAATACCTGGTTTGTTCAGTATGGCAGCGTGGGAGGAGGTACACATGGACAAGCAAAAAGAGTATGTGGAGAAACTCTCGGCGCAGATGGTGGAATGGAATAACCAGATCGACCGGCTAAAGGACAAGGTGGCGAGCGCCGCCACCGCGGAGTCCAGTTCGGATTACCATCAAGCCATCGCGGCTTTGCAGCGCAAGTACGATGATGCAAGTGAACGGTTGCAGAGGATTGCGGTTGCAAGCGATGACGAATGGGAGGATCTGAAAGTGGGGACTGAGCAGGTCCTGGGTGAGATCAGAACCATCCTGCATGACGCAGTGATGAAAATAAAATAAGCTTAACAGTTGATAATTATTCTCTCAATATAGCAGTGCTTGCCTTCTTCGCCAAGAGAACCTTTGTATGACCAGGCGCCCATCAAGCGGATGTGAGTGAAGGTTGGAATATCTTCGCCATGGCGCGCGAAGGACTCAGTTATGATCTGAGGATCGCGTTCGAGAAGGCACTCCGGCAAAAGGAGGCCGTTATCCTCAAGGGGGTCAAGATCGCTGAGGGGGGCAGTACGCAGACCGTTGACGTCACCGTCCGGGCCATAGAAGAGCCGGAGGTGCTCAGTGGGATGGTGATGATCGTTTTTATCGACCAGGCTACAACTCCAGGGGGGAAACGGTCGACTAGGGCCAAGGGCTCTCTATCCGATCACGCCAGGGTTCTCGAGTTGGAGCAGGAACTCCAGCAGTTGCGGGGAAGGCTGCAGACCACCTGCGAGGAGATGCAGTCCTCGCAAGAAGAGCTGAAGTCAGCCAACGAAGAGCTTCAATCCACCAACGAAGAGCTCCAGTCCACCAACGAGGAGCTGACCACGTCCAAGGAGGAGATGCAGTCATTAAACGAAGAGCTGCAGACGGTGAACGCCGAGCAGCAGTCGAAGATGGACGAGCTCGCGCGGATAAACAACGACATGAGGAATCTTTTGAACTCCACGGAAATAGCTACCATCTTCCTGGACAACGAATTCCGCATCCGGCGCTTTACCAAGGGGGTCAATAAACTTTTCAAGCTGATCCCGGGTGACGTGGGGCGTCCTCTGGGTGACATCGTGAGCCACCTGCACTATCCTGAGATCATCGAGGAGGCGGAGGAGGTACTGCGGACTCTGGTCTTTTCTGAGAGGCAGATTGCCACCGCCGACGGGGGGTGGTATCTGGTGCGCATCATGCCTTACCGCACCATGGAGGAGGTAATCGACGGGGTGGTGATCACCTTTTCCGATATCACCGCTGCCAAGGCCCTGGAGGCGGGTTTGCGCGAGGAAATTGCGAGGCTTGAGAAGCTTGTTGCAGCAGGGAGTTCGTTATAATTTGGCAGTTGGTTAATCTCCCAGCGGCGCGCTGGGTTCAGGATCGAAGTCAAGCCAATTGCTTCCGCTACCGCTGAAGATTTCACCCCTTATCGGTCTCACCCGCCAACATCTGCCATAAGGCTCTCCGTCATATGTAGCAGTTATGGTAAACCTGACGGATTCCCCTCGACGCCTTATCTCTCCCACCGAATCCCTTCTCTGGTTTTTCCCTGTTTAATCGGCAGCTTGAACCCTCCATCACAGGCGGCTTTGTCTGGCACGCATGTTGCGAAATCCTCCCTGACGGGAAGCGGAGAGGGGGTGGAGGTGGATGGAGGTGGACAGACGACTCAACGACCTGGCCCGGGCGAATATGCAGCTGACCCAGGAGATAGAGGAACGCAAGAGGGCGGAGGGATCACTCCTTGGCGCCTATGCGGAGATAAAGCGCTTGAAAGACAGATTTCAGGCCGAGAACAGATACATGCAGCAGGAGATAGCCAAGACGTATAACTTCGGCGAGGTCATTGGTAGAAGCAACGCCATTTTGCAGCTCCTGCGGAGGGTCGAACAGGCAGCTTTCCTGAATACGACGGTGCTGCTGATTGGAGAGGCCGGCACGGGGAAGAGAGTAGCGGCACACGCCATCCACAACAAAAGCTCTCGCAGGGACCGGCCTATGGTCACGGTCAACCTAGCGGCACTGCCTCCGAACCTGGTCGAATGCGAGCTCTTCGGGTGGGAGAGTGGAGAGTGTGCCGGAGCCGAGGGGCGGCAGATCGGGCGTTTCGAGCTGGCCGATGCAAGCACGATACTCCTTGAAGAGATCGCCGAACTGTCACCGGAACTGCAGGGGAGACTGCTCCGACTCATCCAGGACGGGGAACTCCAGCGTATGGACAGCCCTCGCACCATAAAGGTCGATGTGCGGGTCATTGTGGCAAGCAACCGGGACTTGGAGCCGGAGGTTCGGGCTGGCAGGTTTCGGGGGGACCTGTTCTGCCGCCTCAGCGCATTTCCCATCACCATCCCCCCCCTTCGGAAGCGCAAAGAAGACATCCCGCTGCTCGTAGATCATTTCCTTGCCAAACACTACGGGCAAATCGGCAAGAAGGCAGCAAGCGTCTCCAGCGCTACACTAGGCGACCTGCAGTCTTACCACTGGCCCGGAAACGTCAGGGAGCTCGAGAACATCATCGAGCGGGCGTTGATCACCGGCCATGGGGGCGAACTGCAGGTTTGGGAAAAGTCCGGCATCATTCGTACTGGGGAGATGGAGATCAAGGCACTTGCCGAACTGGAACGTGGCTACATCTTCAACGTGCTGCAAAAAACAGGTTGGCGCATCGAGGGGGATCGCGGAGCGGCCGTACTCCTCGGGCTTAATCCCAGCACGCTTCGGGCACGGATGCGGAAATTCGGCATCCTGCGCCAGTACAGGCGTGACCAGTGAAGGATCAACTGTTTGCCTGCCCAACGACTGTCACATATATCGCTCCCCTATCCCCTGAGCCGGCAATCCAGGGCGGGTTCGCCAACCTGTCCCGCTACCTCGACAATTCATACTGCGCCGGCACGAAACGCAAGGCGTAGGACCAGGAATACCAATAAAAGGAGACTGCCATGGATATCAGCATCAAGGACAAGACAGAAGACATCAAAGAAAGACAATATAGAGAATTCATCGGGTTCGTACGAGGGATCGAGTCTAATATAGAAAACCTGCTTGAGTCGAGAAACGGTACAGCGCCATTGACCGCCGAAGATGAACGTTCCTGTGAGGCAGCCATCGAGACCCAGAAAATTGCACTGATAGAAGGCTGCAGGAAGTTAAAGCGCGATCAAGAATCGAAGCATAAGCCATGAAGTTGCCAACTATTTACGGATGATTCCGAATTTCCGCATACGGGCGCGCAGGGTGCTGGCATTGAGTCCGAGTATCCCTGCCGCGCCACTGGCTCCCTCGATGCGCCAACCTGTTTTCAGCAGCACACCGAGGATGTAGTCGCGTTCCAGATCGACGAGGGTTTTGATATCTTCCCCCCCCTCCCTCTCTTCATTCGATGTCTGCCCTGTGTTATTTGCTGCATCCTCTTTCATGCGGAAATTGTTGAACTGGTCCAGTACCTGCAGCGTGCTCCCTTGGCTTGTGATTACCGCCCGCTCGATTACACTCTCCAATTCCCGCACGTTGCCGGGCCAGTGGTATTTCTGCAAGGTACGCATGGTCTCACTCGGTACGGTTGTGATCTCCCTGCCGATTTTCTTGTTGAACTTGGCGAGGAAAAAATCAACCAGCAGCGGTATGTCTTCACTGCGCTGCCTAAGTGGTGGCATCGAGATCGGAAATACGTTGAGCCGGTAGTAGAGGTCTTCCCGGAACCTGCCGGTCCGGATTTCCTGTTCCAGATTTCGGTTGGTAGCCGCGATGATACGTACATCGGTCTTAATGGTATGGTTGGCGCCCAATCGCTCGAACTCCCCGTCCTGGATGACCCTGAGCAGTTTGCTTTGCAACTCAAGCGGCAAATCGCCGATTTCGTCAAGGAATATGGTGCCGCCGTCGGCCAGTTCGAAGCGCCCGATCTGCCTTGCAAAAGCCCCAGTGAAAGCCCCCTTTTCCCGCCCGAAAAGCTCGCTCTCTACAAGGGTAGCCGGCAGCGTAGTGCAGTTGACCGTTATCATGGGGCGCTCTCTGCGGGCAGAGCTTCTGTGGATGGCCCGCGCCGCCATTCCCTTGCCGGTACCGGTCTCGCCCTGCAGGAGAACCGTCGCATCCATGGGGGCTACCTGTTCTATACGGGCCATTACCTGCGAAAGGGCTTCGCTTTGTCCGATAATCTCGCAGCTGTTGTACTGCCGGGCAACCTCTTGCTGCAGGTAGATGTTTTCGGCCTGGAGCCGGTCCTTCAGACGCTTTATCTCGGAACAGGCATCTTGGAGCGACTCCTCCGTCTTCTTGCGTTCCTCAACTTCCCGTGCGAGCATCTGATTTGCCCTCGCCAGTTCTCCGGTCCTCTCCGACACGGTTGACTCGAAATTGTCATGAGACTTTTGCAGGTCCTCCTTCAGGCGCCTGGCAATGGTACCGTCAACCACCGAGCAAAAGATACGGATATGCGAGCTGCTGCTGTCGTCGACCCTGACGCTGCGAAACTGGGTGTAGACGATAGAATCGCCTTTCCCTTTGAGCCTGATTTCACACTGCTGTAGACTCGAATTCTGGGCGACATTTGCCAGGTGCCGGGGGAAAAGCTCCCTTCCTTGTGCGTCGGCGATATACCGGGTGAAGGGCGTGTCTACCAGCAGGTGCCGTTCCACCCCCAATAGATTGGCGCCGGTAAGGTTTACCTGCCGAATCACCCCGTTGACATCGAAGGTGAAATAGCCTGCGGGGGCAAAGTCGTAGAGTTCTGCGTAGCTGTTGCGCGAGACCTCAAGCGCTTCTCTGGCCCGGCGCAACTCCTCGTTCTGCGATTCAAGTTCGATCTGGTGGATTTCAAGCTGCTGAACAAGCCTCAGCATCGCCTCCTTTGTCAGCGGGGGCGATGCAACCGATTGGGCACTTAACCGGTGCTGTCCGGTGGGGCGTTTTTTGGCGATCGTATTCAAAAGGCCTTTGTTTTTGTCAATGCCCATCTGTCACCTCTTGTGTCCCAATACTCAGGGCAAAAATTTACACAGATGTTTAAATTATTAAAACAAATCTAACATTTGTTTGTGTACATTAAATAGTAGGATGGTTTTTGGATTCGCATTTTATGATAACACCCATTTCCGTATATGACTAATGCCAAAATTTTATGCTGCTACATATGACAGTTATACTTAAGGTGGCTGCACTCTGTGACTCGTTCCCTACTCAAGGATCGGCTGCATTTTCCCTTTTAATATAAATTCAGTTTTATGCACATATTCTTATAAAGCGACATGCTTCGGCATGTAGGTTCCCCATCGGCTCCTTGCATAGGACCTGATCCCGTAGGTTAACGTGCACCCGGGGTCGGAGGTCCGGCGTCACCGATTCCAAGCTGGCACCCACAACGGTAGCATTATTGGGGACTTTTTAAGGCAGGGGCGGGCCCAGCAACTCCTTTTTACGAGTGAAGCTAAGGTTATAGAAGGAGTATCGTCCACGGGGGGCAACTACTTGGACTACCTGAGCCTGTTAAGCAATGACGAGGTGAATGCGGTTGTCTTAACAAGGACCTCGCACTCAAGGCATATGTTTCCAAAGGATCTGGCCGGTTCCAAGCCGATTCTGCTTGAAGAGGGGGAAAGAAGGTCCCTTGTCCACAGGGTGGGGGAGTGGTTTATCGATCGGTTCCTGCGCTTGCTGTAACGGTTCCGGAGCGCTACGCTACGGCCTCTTCCCGCCTCCTGTCACAGGTGGCCGGCGCCGGTCAATGAGGGGCGCTGCAGGACTTCAGTTTCCCGTTTTCGAAAAGCGAGATGTTTTCGAATGCGGCGCAGGTCTTGCCGTCGATGGTCAGCGATTTGGAAAGATTGCAGGTGTCCAGTTTGCCGTTTGCATGGAAACTGACCAGGCCGTACTGGTTGCAGGTAATATCTCCGTAATTGAAATAGTCGCTTGTGACGCAACTTTGAAGGGTTCCTGACTGATACAGGGTGACGGACGCATACTGCTTGCATTTAACGCCACTTACGATGACATCATCCTTCAGTGTGCAGGATTTCAATTGCCCGCCAGGATAGTAGGCGATCTCGCCGGGAGTACAAATCGATTGGTCGATGGCCAGGCAGGCTCCAGCATTGACCAGTAATATCATGCACACCGCCGCGATAATGGTGCTTGAAACCCTCATGTTACCTCCCTGGCGCCTCGTACCCCTCCTTGTCTGTCATGCCCGACAAGGAAGGGTACCTCGCACCTTTGGACCGCCCCCTGTCAGAAAGGGAGCGCAGCCCTTACTGGCTTATGGGGGGTGCGTCCTAAATGGATCTGCGTCCCTGGATGAGCTGTACCACTACTACAATGATGGCAATCACGAGAAGAATGTGAATCAGGCCACCCATGGTATAGGAGGTAACCAGCCCAACCAGCCAAAGTACTATCAAGATCGCGCATATAGTCCAAAGCATACTAACCTCCCCAGGTCTGACTGCGTCAGCCTTAGCCTGTATCGGTTCTCAAGGTCAAGATTTGCAACCTGCCCGGGGAATTACTGTCCCGGCGGCTATTTTACTAACAGGTTATTTTTTACAGACCCGACGCCAGGAACGCGCCTGGCGATTTCTCCCGCCTTGGCAACGCTTTCTGCCGAATCAACGAAACCGCTTAATTGAACCTCATCCTTGTAGGTCTTGACGCTTATCTGCATGGTTTTCAGCGAAGACTCGTTGAAGATGGCTGCTTTTACCTTGGTTGTGATGACTGTGTTGTCGACGTACTCGCCGGGGCTTTCATGGGTCCTGGTGGACGCACAGCCAAAGGACGTTGTTACCAGCCCGGCACAAACCAGTAGCCTCAAGATACGCTGCAGTTTTAGCATGATGTCGTCTCCTTTTAATAAACGGTTTGAATACGCTGCGGTACCCTTTATTTGCAATTGGCAAGCCAATTGCCGGATTCGAGTACGGCCGTAATAATAACCTGTCATAGCTGATCGTTAGCTGCCGAGTGAAGCCACGGGATGCCCGGCAAAAGGTGGGCGGCCGCCACATGTGGCGGAACTTTGATATGTGGCAGGTCGCTTCAGCATCGTTCCACTGCGGTCTCCAGTTCGGCCGAGTCACGCCCGCGTCGGGACGGGGTACTCTTCTGCAGGAAGAGCCTTTCCGCTGCTATTATCCACCTCCATTTCGGGATCCGAGCAGTTGTAGCTGCCGGCGTCGGGTCTGACACCCACATCGATCGTGTCACAGGTTGTCCTTTGTTTCAGCTCGAGGTCATGCTTTTATCTATAGGGCCGCAACAGGGGGGGGGAAGGCAGGGCCGTTAGTGCGCCAGAGATGGTCCGCGGCTGTGGCTTGCTCCCGTTTTTTAAAATACCCGAATACCTGCGCAACGGCGACCTGGGGCGTACCAAGCCATACCCACCGCATATGGCGGTTATGCCATAAATGACGGGTACCCCTTGCGGTTTCTCCCCGCACTCATCCTTGCCCCTCCAATTATTCCTCGTGCATTCAGACTCTTGTGTTCTCAAGGTTGCTTGGATTAACTCGGCACGCTAGTAGCAAATTAAGAGGAATCCGGCCTCCTGCGCTGGCTAAACCAGGATGAAATCACCATTAAGGAGATGGGCAATGAAGATTTTGGACAGAGGATTTCTGAAGTTTGGGAAACTCGGCAGGGAAGAGGTTTTCCGTCACATAAAGGTGTATCGTCCCATAAAGGAAGAACCATGACTACCACCGGCATTCTTGCGGCCTTGTGGCCTTTGATGGCTTCTGGGTGAGTGGAGCCTGGTTTCCTGGTACGCGAAGTGGGCTGCTCAGATAGGGCTGCCGGAGGACTGTGACCATGAGCAAAGAGATCACTGTCAAGGAGAAAGAGCTCAAAGGGGATAGGGGCGGGGGGATGGGGGCAACCCCGCACGCTGGGGGAGTCGGATTCCGCGTCTGGGCCCCGCATGCCACTCGGGTATCGGTCATCGGGACGTTCAATGACTGGGATGGCGCCAAGAACCCCCTGCAGGCCGAGGAGAACGGCAACTGGTTTGCCGATGTGCCTGGGGCCAAAGTCGGCGACGCCTACAAGTTCCTGCTCACTACCGAAAAGGGGGAGCTCAAGCGCATCGACCCCTATGCCCGCGAGGTGACCGGTTCCACTGGCGATGCAGTGGTCCACGATCCGAGCTTTGACTGGGGCGACGACTTCCACCTGGCTCCCTGGAACGAGTTGGTCATCTACGAGCTGCATGTCGGGACTTTCAATGACCAGGAGGATGACAACGCGGCTGCCCAGTTCGACTCGATCGCGGCCCGCCTGGGGCATCTGAAAAAACTGGGAGTCAATGCCATCCAGATCATGCCGGTGGGCGAGTTTGCCGGCGACCGGTCCTGGGGGTACAACCCTGCCCATATCTTCTCCGTCGAACTGAGCTACGGAGGCCCTCTGGCCTTCAAACGTTTCGTCAAACGTGCCCATAGCCAAGGGGTCGCGGTGATCCTCGACGTGGTGTACAACCACCTGGGCCCAAACGATCTCGATCTGTGGCAGTTCGACGGCTGGTCCGAAAACGGGCTGGGCGGCATCTACTTCTACAACGACGGCCGGTCCCACACCCCATGGGGGGAGACACGCCCCAATTACGGCCAGGGCGAGGTGCGCCAGTTCATATCCGACAACGTGTTCATGTGGCTTAAGGAATACCATGTGGACGGGTTGCGCTACGACTGCACCCAGTTCATCAGGAGTGTCGACGGGTCGACAGAAAACGACCTTCCGGAGGGGTGGAGTCTTTTGCAGTGGCTGAACGAACAGGTCGCCCAGCAGTTCCCCGGCCGTATCACCATAGCCGAGGATCTGCAGAACAACAGCTGGCTCACCAAGGCCGTGGGTGCCGGGGGCGCCGGCTTCGGATCGCAGTGGGACGCCATGTTCGTGCATCCCATACGCCAGGCGGTGATAACCCCCGATGACCAAGCACGCTCGCTTGCCTCCGTCCGGGACGCCATTTGTTACCGCTACAACGACGACGCCTTCGATCGGGTCATCTACAGCGAAAGCCACGACGAGGTGGCCAACGGCAAGGCCCGCGTGCCTCAGGAGATAAATCCCGGGGACCCCAAGGGATGGTACGCCCAGAAACGCTCTACCCTGGCCGCCGCCCTAGTCTTTACGGCTCCCGGCATACCGATGCTGTTCCAGGGGCAGGAGTTTCTCGAAGGGGAATGGTTCCGCGACACGGTCCCGCTGGACTGGGATCAGCGCGACGAGTTCTGCGGCATCGTCCGGCTCTACCGGGACCTTATCCATCTGCGACTCAACCGCGCCGGTTTCACCCGCGGCCTGTGCGGGCAGTTCACCCAAGTGCACCACTTGAACGAGGAGGCCAAGGTCATCGCCTTCCACCGCTGGGACCAGGGAGGAGCTGGAGACGACGTCGTTGTGGTCGCCAATTTCTTCAGAGAACCGCAGGAGGGATACGTTGTCGGCTTTCCGGCCGAAGGGATCTGGAGGTTGCGCTTCAACAGCGATTGGCAGGGGTACAGCGAAGCCTTCTCTGATCATCCGAGCAGCGACGCCGGTGCCGAAACGGGCGAGTGCGACGGACTCCCCTGTCACGCCACAGTTTCTCTGGGGCCCTACAGCGTGCTGATCTTTTCCCAGTGATGGCTCCGCTTGTATCAGCGTTTCCAGTAGATGCGTCGACCCGTGGGAAAAATCGCCTGGAAACGAAACAACTTCGACTTCTTGCTCGTGAGTTTCCAAAGTGCCAGCACCTCGTGAGACACATTCTGAACGAGGACTGATTGGGGCACGGCGATCGCGGCCAGTATCCCTATGATGGCCGGGAGACGGTGGAAATGAATTATCTGGCCACCGGGCGCTTGCTTTACTTGCTCCAGGTTGTAATCTGATGGGGGCAGGGAAATTATTAAAATAAATTAAGGTTAAGCCTTGCGCTCAGGCGAAGGAAAGGAGGTGCGACGTGGGCTCCAGAATTGTTCGGGACTATCACAACATGCCGCCAACGAAGTTTCATGAGTTCAACCAGGGGGTAGTGAGTTCCCTGGCTGACAAGACCAGGTTTCCGGATTCGTTCTGGGGGGTGCATCCGACCCTGGTGGAATACTATCTTGCCGCATCGGCCAAGCACGATGCGGTGTATCACGAGTCGATGCTGGGGAGCAGGGTGGTGATTGCGGAACGCGAGCTTCTTCAGGCACAACTGGTCCTCAACCTGGACGAGGTCGCCTCCATCCTGGAAATGGCTGCTGTGCGCAATCCTGAAATCCTTCTCGCCTCGGGGTTCACCCTCGCCAAAGAGAAAAGGGGGCGCGCAAGGACCAAGGCCGCTAACGCAGCTCTCAGTGCAGCGCGTGCCGCAAAGGAAGGGGAGGAGGGCGGTACGCCGACCTGATCCGGCTCACCATTTCCAGGTCAAGGGCCAAGCCCTAACAAAAAATCCTCCGTGGTGCAGCCAGGCACCCCGGAGGATTTTCGTTGCAAGCCTTTATTACTCTCCTTAATGCCTGACAGCCGCGGGCTGTCACCCGCCTAAGCCCTCTTTCCTGCTCCAGATAATCCGTCCATTACGATGCACAACTTGTAAACCGCGAGTTATATCTTCTAAATAGCTGTGTATAAGTTGTCATCTGCGGGTGGTGTTTTGTAAGCAGCTATTTGAAAGTTCCGAACCGCGCTCCCTGATTTATAAGCCCCGATATACTTTTTCTAAACCGCGATGCATAACTTATGCATCGTGAGTGAGAAGTTATCAATCGGGATGTATAACTTCTCACTCGCGATATATAAGTTGTAAACCGTTATTGATAAGTTATAAATTGGGATTTACAACTTATCAACCAGTATTCAGAAGTTGTAAATCACGATGTAGAAGTTATGAGCTGGGACTTGTATAAGATAAATAGTGATTTACGAGATATAAATGGCGATTTAGAAGTTGTCACACGTAAGGTACCATTTCTTTTTTGTTTTTTCGTTTAATCAGCAGTCCTCATAGTGGCTAATGTTCCTAGGCAACGGGTTTTCGTCAGTCGTTGCATCCGTCGGTCTTGTGTGAAGACCCGGAGGAGGGTGAGGTGAGGCACTTTTGAGCCGTTGCCCTGGAATGTCCCGGTCGCTTAACGGTCAGCTGAAGTGGTTTGACGCTATTTACGCATAAGGCGATAAACGTAAATAAGGGTGCGGCTTACGCTTGTCATCTGCCCTTGTGTCACTGGTGCGAGCCGGTTTCGCCTGAATAGGTGGCGTAATGGAGGTCGGTGTTGTGCTTGTACCCCTGGGGAAATCTGGCGGCTATGAGGTTTATGACAGGATCTGTGACGCCGTTCAGGAATGCGTAGTTCACGTTGTCCTGCATGTGGTGAATAGCGTGATGCCGCTTGGACAGGAGAATTCGGCAGTTGCCCAGGAAAACCACGGCGGGCGACATCGAGTTGTGGCAGAGGTAGTGGGAGACCTCAGCCACGGAGGAAAGGATTCCGGCATAGACGAGGGTATGAAATAACAGCGGATGTAGCCGAAAGAATCCTGCTGCTACCGCCAGTAAAGCCAGGCAGGGGACAAGCCAGATTTTGGAGCCGGACTCGAGGAAGTAGACAGCCGGCAAACACTTCTGCCCGTAACGAGGCATCTTGTGGTGCAGGTGAAAACTGGCGATCAGCGGTCCGTAGAGCGAGTCGTAGTCATCATTGTGGTCCATGAACAGATGCACCAGGCCATTCAGAAAGTCGGCAAGAATCCACGCGACCAGTAGTGCGGTCAGCTCTCCGGCGATGCCTATGGGCAGCGGCAGGATGCACCAGACTAGCCAGGTCTGCAGGCTCACGTTGGCGAACGAAACCAACAGGCCGAAACGCTTATAACCCTTCCGTGTGTTATACAACTCCATGGCTGCATTGAACTGTCTCTGTTTCTCTTCCAACCCCACTACCGTCTCCTCATCATGGCTCTACCCTGAGCCGACTGATTCCGTTGACTTATTTGAGCAAATGGGCCATATCAACAGCACGCCCCTTGTTCAGACTTGCAGCTAACAGCCACAGGAAGAAACGATGACCACTCAATCGCCGACCGATCCGCTCCACGGCGTCACTTTGAAGATGATTCTCACCGAATTGGTGGAGGAACTTGGCTGGGAAGAGCTGGGAAGGCGGATCGACATTCGCTGTTTTACCCACACCCCCAGCATTTCCTCCAGCCTCAAGTTCCTAAGAAGGACGCCCTGGGCCAGAGACAAGGTCGAGGAGATGTACCTGCGGTTGAAGATGTAGAGCGTAACAGCGCCTCCCGGGAGCCAGAGGGCCGCCCATAAGTTCATAAGATTCTCGATGAAACTTATGATCATATGGGCCTCCCCTTGTTACCCCATACGAAAGAAGGGACGAATGTTTATTCGCCCCTACCGAAAATGATGCGGAAAGATAATGGCGGAAGCACATGGGAATCGAACCCACCAGGGAAGTTTCTCACCCCCCTCACTGGTTTTGAAGACCAGGCCGCCCACCAGCGACGGTGGTGCTTCCTCATTTACTGTTCGCACGTTTGTAAAGCATCGCCAACTTTTAGTCAATATGTAATATTGAATATGCGCCCCCACCCCGCCGCCGGCAATACCCGCACAAGCGTCCCCTTAATTTGTTGCCTCATCATAAAAGTTCTTTCTTTGCCGATAGTTGCGATGCGCCCACTGTACCCGGGAAGCTTGACAAACCATCGTGATTTCTGTATAGCTTGGCTTGCTTTACCACCATGCTCAGAGGGGGATAAATGATCCTGCTTGCCAACATCCTCTTGGCCCTTGCGAAGATTGTCGAGTTGGCCAGCGGTCTGTTAACCATCTACAAGTACATCCTGCTCGCCAGCGTCATCATCTCCTGGGTCAACGCCGACCCCTACAACCCCATCGTCAGCTTCATCTACCGCGTGACCGAGCCCGCACTGCGCCGCATCCGCCGCTACATGCCCAACACCGGGATGCTCGACCTCTCGCCGCTGGTCCTCTTCGCCCTCATCTACCTGGTGCAGATCATCGTCTTCGATACCGCCTACACCTACCTTATGATCTTCAGCAACCAGCTCAAGGGAGGAGGCACTCTGTGAAAATAACTCCGATGGACATCCAGCAACAGCAGTTCAAGGGCAAGATGCTCGGGGGGCTCGACCCCGAGGATGTCGACGCCTTCCTGCAGATGGTGGCCGGCGAGATGGAAGAGCTCATGAGGGAGAACAACGACCTGAAGGAGCGCCTCAACCGCAACGCCACCGCGATGGCCGAGATGGAGGCCCGCGAGGTGCAGTTGCGCGAGACCATGCTGGCGGCCCAGCGCATCACCGAGGAGATGAAGGCCAACGCCCAGAAGGAGGCGCACCTCATGATCTCCGAGGCGGAGCTCAAGGGGGAGCGCATCATCGCCGACGCCGAGAACAAGCTGGTGCAGTTGAACAACCAGATCCAGGATCTCAAACGGGACAAGCTCCAGTTCGAGTCCGGCTTCAAGAACCTCCTGGACACCTACTACAAGCTGCTCGCTCTGGATAAATGAGCGAGGAGGTAAGGGTAACGCAGACGCCGGAGGGGTTTCTCTTTACGGTGCACGTGCAGCCGCGCGCCTCGCGCAGCGAGATCTGCGGCCCCAAGGACGGCGAGCTGCGCGTCAGGCTCACCTCGCCGCCGGTGGACGACGCGGCCAACAAGCAGTGCGTCGAGCTGATCGCCAAGAGCCTCGGCATCGCCAAGTCCAAGGTGAGCATCAAGTCCGGGGCCAAGTCCCGGCACAAGGTAGTGAGGGTGGAGGGGGTGGAGCAGGATGATCTTCTCTCCCTATTCAAAATAAACAAGGAGCATCCATGAAGGCGAAAGACATTATGGTAACGGACGTGCCGTCCATCACCACCAGGACCACGGTGGCAGAGGCGGTCCGGATCATGAAGAGCAACTTCGGCGACGAGAGTTTTCTGAACGCGGCGCCGGGCCTGATCGTGGTCAACGACAGGGGAGGGCTGGCCGGGATCCTGACGCCCCTCAGCATCATCACGGCCATCATGGACGGCGCGCCGGAAGGAAAATCCGACCCCGCTTTCTTCGGCTCCCTGTGCGACCGCATCAAGGATCTTCCCATCTCCGCCATCATGGAACACCAGCCCATCTCGGTAACCCAGGACGCCAGCGTAAGCGACGTGGCCCGTCTCTTCCTCACCCACCGCTTCCAGAGGGTGCCGGTCGTGGACGGCAAGAAGGTGGTCGGCATCATCTACCGCTCGCGCCTGCTCTTCGCAATTTCCCAGAGCCTCCAGCTTGCCCCTTGACAAATATGGTGCCGGGTCCTTATATTAATTCTGCCCTTAGCCGTCTTTTGGCCGGTGTCACAGTTTATTAGGAGGTAGTAGAGAAATGCCACTTTACGAGTATCAATGCAAAAGCTGCAATAATACCTTTGAGTTGCGCCAGAAGTTCTCCGACGCGCCCGCTTCCGAGTGCCCCGCCTGCGGCGGCCCGGTCGAGAAGCTGATCTCCCAGTCCGGCTTTTCGCTGAAAGGGGGAGGATGGTACGGAGACGGTTACGGCGGCTCCAAGGCGGCACCTTCCTGCCCCTCCGGCGGAAGCTGCGCCGGCTGCCCCTCGGCCTCCTGATCCAGACCCACCAGCCCCCCGTTCGCGGGGGGCTTTTTTTGTCCCGTTTTTCCGGCAAAGTCCTTTACAAAAAATCTCTCTTTACTTATTATCGACAGCTTAAAACCTGACGCCGGTGGGGCCGCGCGCCCGCACCGCGCCTGCATATTCCAGTGAAAAAAGGGGTGCACGTTAATGGCGAAAATCATCGACGGGAAGGCCATCGCGGCGAAGATCCGCGCTGAGATCAGCGCAGAGGCTGCTCGACTCAAGGAAAAGGGGATCGTCCCCGGTCTCGCCGTGGTACTGGTGGGGGAGGACCCGGCCAGCAAGGTCTACGTCTCCATGAAGGAGAAGGCATGCGCCGATGTGGGGATCTTCTCGGACGAGTACAAGCTCCCGGCCGAGACCGGCGAGGCGGAGCTTCTGGCGCTGATCGAGAAGCTGAACGCGGACCCCAAGATCCACGGCATCCTGGTGCAGCTGCCGCTCCCCAAACAGATCAACACCGAGCGCGTCCTGGAGGCGATCTCTCCGGATAAGGATGCCGACGGCTTCCACCCCTACAACGTGGGGCGCCTGGTGATCGGCAAGCCGCTCTTCCAGCCCTGCACCCCCTACGGCGTCATGGTGATGCTCAAGGAGGCGGGAGTCGAGCTCTCCGGCAAGGAAGTGGTCGTGGTCGGGCGCTCCAACATCGTGGGCAAGCCGGTCGCCTTCATGTGCCTGCAGCAAAATGCCACGGTGACCCTGTGCCACTCAAAGACCCGCGATCTCGCCGGCAAGGTGGCCCAGGCCGACGTCGTCATCGCGGCGGTGGGCGTTCCCGAGATGATCAAGGGCTCCTGGATCAAGGAGGGGGCGGTGGTCATCGACGTCGGCGTGAACCGCGTGGGCGAGAAGAAGCTGGTGGGGGACGTGGAGTACGCGGCTGCCAGCGAGCGCGCCTCGGCCATCACCCCGGTCCCCGGCGGCGTGGGGCCGATGACCATCACCATGCTGTTGCAGAACACGCTGGAGTCGGCCAAGAGAGGGATGTAGGCGCTTAAAAGGCTTAAAAGCAAATCCCCCCTGTCCCCCCTTCGCAAAGGGGGGGACGCTGGGGCAGGTGCGGCGCTTCGTGGCACCTCGGACCGTTTCGGCACAATCTGCCGCAAGGGGAGGGGGAGCAAAGGCGGGCGAATGATTATTCGCCCCTACAGGATGAACGGTCCCGTGCCGGGCACATCCTTTCCGAAGGGGAAGGGAAGCGGCGTCGCGGGATACATAGCGGGTGCAGGTCCGCTGCAACTATTTCTTCTATGTGACCAAGGAGTTCGCTATGCGCGTTAAGAAGGCGGTCTTTCCAGTCGCGGGCCTGGGCACCAGGTTCCTGCCGGCCACCAAGTCCACCCCCAAGGAGATGCTGCCGCTCATCGACAAGCCGCTGGTGCAGTACGTGGTGGAGGAGGCGGTAGCCTCGGGGATCGAACAGATCCTCTTCGTCACCGGCCGCGGCAAGAGGGCGATCGAGGACCACTTCGATATCTCCTTTGAGCTTGAGTCGCTTCTCTACGAGAAGGGTAAGGACCACGAACTTCAACAGGTGCGCGAGATCGCGGAGATGGCCAACATCTTCTTCGTGAGGCAGAAGGAGGCGCTGGGGCTTGGCCACGCCATCCTCTGCGCCAAGGACTTCGTGGGGGACGAGCCGTTCGCCGTCCTTCTGGGGGATGACATCATCGACGCCCAGGAACCCTGCCTGGCCCAGCTGCTGCAGACCTACGAGAGCTACCGCTCGCCGGTGCTCGCCCTGGAGCAGGTCCCCATCGAGACCATCTCTTCCTACGGCTGCGTCAAGGCGAACCACCTCTCCAACCGCGCCTTCGAGGTGCTGGACCTGGTGGAGAAACCGCCGGTCGCGGAGGCTCCCTCGGACCTGGCCATCATCGGCCGCTATATCCTGACGCCGGGGATCTTCCCGATCCTGGAGAACCAGGAACCGGGCAAGGGGGGAGAGATCCAGTTGACCGACGCCATCAAGACGCTATCGCGCAAGGAGCCGATCTACGGCTGCCGTTTCGACGGCGTGCGCCACGACTGCGGCGACAAGCTGGGCTTTTTGAAGGCGACGGTGGACATGGCGCTCAAGCGCGACGAGTTCAACGGGGATTTCGAGGCGTTTTTGAGGCAGCGGCTTTCCTGCTAGTGCAGCCTGCCGCTGCCGCTGCCGTAGTGGAAGAAGGCGATCAGCTTGAAGGTTTCGCCGGTGTACCCCTTGGGGAAGGAGCCGATCGGCCCCAGGGCGTTCAGGGTGCGCAGCACCTCGTCGTCGAGGATCTTGCTCCCCGAGCTTTCCAGCATGTCGACGCGGACGATTTCGCCCCTGCGGTTGAAGGTGATCCGGACCGGCGTGGTCCCTTCGATGCCGCGCACGAGGGCCGCCTGCGGGTAGTGCCACACCCCGTAGATCGCCGTCTCCAGGCGGCGTAAAAACGAGCCGAACATGATGTCGTCGGTGTTGAGGAAGCGGGTGTCCCCCTCCTCGACCTCGCTGCGGTACTTCTCCCGGTAGCTCTCCTCCAGGCGCGCCATCCTGGTGGCGCTGGGAAAGAGCTTGGCGCGGTCGGGGACCTGGGCCGTCTTGGGCTTGAAGATCCCCTGACCTGGGGGCAGCGGCTCCTGGGTCGGCTGCGCCGCCTGAGGCGGTACCGGCACCCTCTGCGCCGGCGCCGGGCGGCTCGACTGCGGCAGCGGCCGCGTTTTCGGCAGCATCCGGTCCATCTCGTCCCGCCCCTTCGGCGCCATCTCCTTGACAACACGCTGCTGTTTTTCCGCGTACCGCCTGATCTCGGGCTTGGGCTCCGGTTTTTCCCTGGGGGGCTGCGGCTGCGGTTGCGGCGTCAGGTCCGGCAGGTCGGTCAGGTCAACCATGGTAGGTTCCGGTGCCGTTTTGGGTTGTTCCGGGGGGATTATCATGATAACTAGATATACCGCTACGTGGAACAGCAGTGACAGCGCCAGCAGGTAGAGGAAGTTTTTTTCGATGTATCTGTTGGACATGTATCTCCACCCGCTTGTTCCGGGTGTGTAGTGGCCACCTGAACTCGCGTGATGGTAGAAGATCATCAGGTAAAAAGCAAGGGGTTTGGGGGGGCGACCGGGCACCGTGACTCAGCTAACTCCCCCGGACCCTTCCGTAAACATCCGCTCCTTGACCTAGGTCAACTTTTTTTCCCAATTCTCTAGTACCCTGAAGGCATCAAAACACCCGAGGTCCCTATGCTCGTAGTGGTATGCGTAAAGCAGGTTCCCGATACAACCCAGGTACAGATCGATCCCGTCACCAACACCCTGATCCGCGAGGGTGTCCCCTTCATCGTCAACCCCTACGATACCCATGCTGTCGAGGAGGCGCTCCGCTTCAAGGACCGCTTCGGCTGCCGCGTGGCCGCCATCTCCATGGGCCCCCCCAACGCCGAGGCGACGCTCAGAAAGGCGCTGGCCCAGGGTGTGGACCGCGCCGTGCTCCTCTCCGACCGCAGCTTCGGCGGCGCCGACACGCTGGCCACCAGCAAGGTGCTGGCTGCCGCCATCGAGAAGCTGGCAAAGGAAGAGGAGGTGGGTGTGGTGATCTGCGGCAAGCAGACCATCGACGGGGACACCGCCCAGGTCGGCCCCGGCATCGCCACCCGGCTCAACTTCTCCCAGCTCACCCTGGTGGACAGGGTCGACGAGCTCGACCTCTCCGGCAAGAAGATCCGGGTGAGCCGCAAGCTGGAAGGGCGCCACGAGCACGTGGAGGCCCCGCTGCCGGTGCTTCTCACCGTGGTGCGCGAGCTGAACCGCCCGCGCTACCCGACCGTGGCCATGCGTCTCGAGTCGGCCGACGCCCAGGTCGAGGTCTGGGACAACAAGGTGCTGCAGCTCGACGTGAACGGCATCGGCCTCAAGGGCTCCCCCACCTGGGTGAGCCGCATCTTCTCGCCCGAGCGGGCCAAGGGGGAGATGCTGGGGGACGGGGCGCACGACCCGGAAGGGGCGGCGCAGCTGCTCATCGACAAGATGCTGGAGAAGGATCTCCTGGCTCTCTAATCTAAATCACCAAGGGAAAAGCAATGACCGATGCTGTGAAACCACCCAAGAAACCGCGCGGCAAGGCAAGGCTGCTGGAAAACAAGTGCATCGCCTGCGGGGCCCGCTGCCAGAGCGCCTGCCCGGTCGACGCCATCCAGATGAACGACGCGGGGGAGCCGATCATCGACGCCTCCCGCTGCATCGGCTGCGTCAAGTGCGTCAAGGTCTGCCCGGTACAGGCGATCGAGATGGCCTTCACCCCGGAGGAGCTGCGCATCCTGCAGGAGCTGGCAGCCTCTTCCGCAGGCGCCGAGCTCTCGGAGGAGGACGCCGAGGAGGCCGCGCTCAAGAAGAAGCTTGCCGCCTATTCCGGGGTGTGGGTCTTCGTGGAGCAGACCGAGGGGGAGGCCGCCAAGGTCTCCTGGGAACTTTTGGGAAAAGGAAAGGAGCTGGCACAGGCGAGGAAGTGCCCGCTTTGCGCCGTGGTTATGGGCGAGGGGGTGGAGAAGCTCTGCGACCAGGCCTTCGGCTACGGTGCGGAGAAGGTCTACCTCATGGACGCGCCGGTACTGCGCCACTACCGCACCGAGGCGTACCAGAAGAGCCTTTGCGCCCTGGTCGAGAAGTACAAGCCGGAGGTGATCCTGATGGGCGCCACCGGTCTCGGGCGCGACTTGGCCGGCGTGGTCGCCACCGTGCTCGCCACCGGGCTCACCGCGGACTGCACCGGGCTCTCCATCGACGACAAGGGGAACCTGATGCAGACCCGCCCTGCCTTCGGCGGCAACATCATGGCCACCATCGTCTGCGACAAGTTCCGCCCCCAGATGTCCACGGTGCGTCCGCACGTGATGCCCATGCCCGAGTTCGACCCCCAGGCCAAAGGGGAGATCGTCCGGGAGCCGGTACCGGTGGTCGAGGACCAGGTCCTGGTCAAGGTGCTGGACATCCTCATGGACGGCGGCGGCTCCAAGGTGGACATCGCCGGGGCCGAGTTCATCGTCTCCGGCGGGCGCGGCATGATGGCCAAGGAGAACTTCGCCATGCTCCAGGAGCTGGCCGACGTTCTGGGCGGCGTGGTGGGCGCCTCGAGGAGCGCCGTCGACGCCGGCTGGATGCCCCCGGACCGGCAGGTGGGGCAGACCGGCAAGACGGTGCGCCCGAAGGTCTACATCGCCTGCGGCATCTCCGGCGCGATCCAGCACCTGGTCGGCATGCAGGATTCCGACGTGGTGATCGCCATCAACCGCGACGCCGAGGCCCCCATCTTCGAGGTGGCGAGCTACGGCATCGTGGGCGACCTGTTCAAGATCATCCCGGCGCTGACCAACAAGCTCAGGGCGCTCAAGGCCGCCCGCTCCAAGGCGTGATCAACCCCAGAGACCCAGTTGCGCGGCAGCGCCGCACACCAAACGAGGTACACCTATGATGCCGCAAACCGCTATCTTCACGACGCTCCTGGTCGCCTCGCTCCTCTTTTTCTGCTGGAGCGTGTACCGCCGCTTCTCGCTGCTCTGCTACGGCCAGCCCGAAGAGAGGCTGGACCAGCCGGCTCGTCGTCTCGCCGAGATGTTCCTGTACGCCTTCGCCCAGTTGCGCGTGCTGAGAAAGCCCTTCGGCCTGAACCACTTCGTGATCTTCTGGTCCTTTATGATCCTGGCGCTTGCCAACGGCGAGTTCCTGGTGAACGGGGTGTTCCCGTCGGTGAGCCTCGCCCTGCTCCCCGAAGGGGTGCACCGGGCGCTCCTGCTCGCCTTCGACGCGGTGTCGCTGCTCACGCTCTTCGCCATCGCCTTCTCCTTCATCAGGCGCCTGGTGGTGAAGCCCCCCCACCTGGACAGCCTCTACGTGAAGGGGAGAAGCCCGGAGGCCTTCCTGATCCTCTCCTTCATCGCGCTCTTGATGCTGGCCTACTTCGGGCTGCACGGCTCGCTGATCGCGCTGGGGATGGAGGACCCGTCGGCCATGCCGGTCTCCTCGCTGGTCGGCTCCTGGCTGAGCTCGCACCCCGACCTCATCCCGGCGCTGCGCAACGTCTCCTGGTGGCTGCACGCCTTCGTGCTCTTCGCCTTCATCTGTTTCTTGCCGCACTCGAAGCACATGCACATCCTGACCGCGATCCCCAACTGCTACTTCGGGGCTCTCGCCTGGCCCGCGACCCAGCCCCGCGAGAAGTTCGAGAAGGGGGCGGTCTACGGGGTGGGAACCGTGGAGCGCTTCACCTGGAAGGACCTCTTCGACTCCTTCACCTGCACCGAGTGCGGCCGCTGCCAGGCCGCCTGCCCGGCCACCATTACCGGCAAGGCCTTGAACCCGCGCCAGATCGTGCACGCCATCAAGACCAACCTCCTGGAGAACGGCGACGCGCTCCGGGAGGGGAGAAGCGGCACCCTGCCGCTCATCGGCGCCGAGGGTGAGGGGACCAACACCGAGGACGCCATCTGGTCCTGCACCACCTGCGGCGCCTGCATGGAGGCCTGTCCGGTGCTGATCGAGCAGATGCCCAAGATCGTCAAGATGCGGCGCCACCTGGTGGAGACCGAGTCCCGCTTCCCCGAGGAGCTCCTGAACCTGTTCGAGAACATGGAGCAGCGCTCCAACCCCTGGGGCATCGCCCCGGGCGAGCGCGCCAAGTGGGTCTCCACCCTGCCGGTCAAGCCCTTCGTGGCCGGCGAGACGGAGTACCTTCTCTACGTCGGGTGCGCCGGTTCCTTTGACTCCCGCGCCAAGCAGGTCACCGTGGCGCTCGCCACCGTGCTGAACGCGGCGGGGATCTCCTGGGGGATCCTGGGCAAGGACGAGAAGTGCTGCGGCGATTCCCTGAGGAGGCTCGGCAACGAGTACCTGTTCGAGAAGATGGCCCTGGAGAACGTGGAGCTCTTCCGCCAGCGCGGGGTGACCAAGGTGATCACCCTCTGCCCGCACTGCCTTACCACCTTGAAGAACGACTACCGCCAGTACGGGCTGGAGCTCGAGGTGGTGCACCAGAGCGAGCTGATCGCGGACCTGATCCGGAGCGGGCGCATCAAGCTGGACAAGAAGGACGACAGCCTCGGGAAGATCGCCTACCACGACCCCTGCTACCTCGGGCGCCACAACGACATCTTCGAGGCGCCGCGCACCCTGGTCCAGGCGGCCACCGGCGTCGCTCCCGTCGAGACGGAGCGCCACGGCAGGAACTCGTTTTGCTGCGGTGCCGGCGGCGGGCGCATGTGGATGGAGGAGTTCACCGGCGAGAGGGTGAACCACGCCCGCGTCGACGAGCTGCTCGCCCAGAAGCCGGACACCATCTGCGTCGCCTGCCCGTACTGCATGACCATGATGGAGGACGGCCTCAAGGACAAGGGGGCGGGCCAGGTCCGGGTGAGGGACGTGGTCGAGGTGCTCGCCGAGGGGCTTTTGCGAAAGAACGCCTAATGGGGTAGGGGGGGCGCCTTCGAGGGGGCTGTAGGGGCGAATAATCATTCGCCCTCTCCTGCTTCCTCCTCGGACACGACGAACACCGCCTAAAAATACGGCCGATCTGCACCCTTAATAGGCAAGAAAGGAAGCTCGCCCTGTCCCACTTCGCCCGTGTCACCGCAAATGTCTTCCCCTTCCGGCGCGCGCTCGTCCTTTTTCTGCTGCTCCTGCCTGTACCGGCCTTCTCTGCCCCGACCGTCACCGTGGCGGCCGTGGGGGACATCATGATGGGGAGCGACTTCCCGACAGCCAAGCTCCCGCCCCGCGGGGGGCGGGACCTCTTCGCCGCGGTCGCTCCCTACCTGCGCCACGCCGACATCGCCCTGGGGAACCTGGAAGGGCCTCTGTGCAGCGAGCAAACGCCGACCAAGGAGCCGCTGGCCGGGCGCCGCTACCTGTTCCGCACCCCCCCCTCCTACGCGCAGAACCTGAAAGATGCCGGACTCTCGGTGCTTTCCCTGGCCAACAACCACGCCGTCGATTTCGGGCGGGCCGGTCTGGAGGCGACCAGGCAGGCGCTTTCCGGGGCGGGGTTGCAGTTTTCCAGCAAGAAGGGGGAGATCGCCCGCTTCGACCTGCACGGGGTGCGCGTCGCCGTGATCGCGCTCTCCTACGGGCCGCCGCCGCGCTCCATCGTCTTCCCGGCACAGCCCCTGCAGGAGATAGAGCGCGTCGCCCGCGACTACGACCTGGTCATCCTCTCCATCCACGCCGGTGCCGAGGGGAGGGGGGCGCTGCACGTGGCGCCGGGCCAGGAGCGCTTCCTGGACGAGCCGCGCGGCGACCTGGTCCGCTTCGCCCATGAGGCGGTGGAGCGGGGCGCCGACCTGGTGCTCGCCCACGGGCCGCACGTGCCGCGCGCCCTGGAGTTGTACCGGGGCAGGCTCATCGCCTACAGCCTGGGGAACTTCGCCACCTACGGCGGGGTGAGCGTCGCCGGCGAGAGCGGCTACGCGCCGCTGCTCACCGTGGAGCTCGCAGCCGATGGCTCCTTCGTCGGGGGGAGCATAGATTCCTTCCGGCAGTTCCGCTACACGGGTCCTAAGCCCGACCCCAAGCGCCGCGCCCTGCGCCTGATGCGCATGCTTTCCGCCGCGGATTTCCCGGAGTCGCCGCTGGTCTTTGGTGAGGGGGGACGGATCACGGTCAAGAAATAAGGGGAGAACCGCAAACCGAGCTGTCGCAGCAGGCCTTCATCTCCTCTCCCCCCCCCTCTGCAGCTTCGTGGCGTCCTCCACCCGCCCTTCGGGCACCCTCCCAGAAGGGGGGAGGGGGGGCGCTTTTAGATAAAGACAAGGAGATTCCATGTTCCTGATCGTGCAAAACGACCCGCACTGCCCGGCAGGCGGACTCGTCGGGATCCTCGAGGAGTCGGGGCATCCCTACCGGTGCCTGGCCGCCTACGCTGCCGAGCCCTTCCCCGACCCGGCGACGCTTGCGGGGATCGTGGTGCTCGGCGGGGAGATGGGGGTGCACGACACGGTTGAGCACCCGCACCTGGCCCGCGTGCTGGAGTTCATCGAAGCCGCCATCAAGGCCGGGACGCCCCTTCTCGGTATCTGCCTTGGGGGGCAGCTCCTCTCCCACGCGACCGGCGGGGTGGTGAGCTCCCCCTCATGCCACGGCGAGATGGGGATCTGCCGCGTGGAACTGAACGGCGAGGGTAGCGCCGACCCGCTCTTCGCCGGGGTTCCCACCCCCTTCGTAACCTTCCAGCTCCACGGTGACAGTTTCACCGTTCCGCCGGGGGGCACGCTACTCGCCTCATCCGGTGCCTGCCCGGCCCAGGCCTTCCGGCTTCCCGGCAGCGTCTACGGGGTCCAGTTCCACCCCGAGGTCGACCGCGCCATCGTCGATGGCTGGGACGGCCTGTTCACTCCCCGCGCAGACTACCTCTCCGGCTTTATCTCCGCCGAAACGGAGTTCAACGCCGCCTCCCGCGCCATCCTGGCCAACTTCATCTCCCTCGCAACGGCCGCCCGCCTGCCTTGAAATCCCGACCCTGTATTGTAAAGTTCTAACGTTTGCCTTCCGGGCATCACGAGACCGCGCCCCCGCGGGGGCTCCGGCCGGTCAATTCCCCCTCCGGAACGCGACGAAGGAGGTGCCGTGAAGCTTTCGTGGCCGGGAAAAAGCTCGCTCAAATCCAGACTGATCACGCTTCTCCTCGGCTGCAACACGCTGCTGCTCCTGTCTCTCACTCTAAGCTTCATCTGCTACCATTCCCCCGCTGTATCCCCCGCACTCCCGGACTCCACGCTGTCTCTCTTCGCCTCCTTGCAGCTCACCCTGGCCCTGCTCGGCTCGGCGGGGGTAGCCGCGCTCCTCTCCCAGCGCATAGACTGGATCATATCCGAGCCGATCCGCGACCTGAGCAGGAAGATGGAGATCGTCTCCAGGAGCCAGGATTACCGGGTCAGGGTGGAGCGCGCCGGCGAAGACGAGCTGGCGGTCCTGTTCGCCTGCTTCAACAACATGCTGGCCGAGATCTCGATCCGGGACGAGCGCCTCGCGCTGCACTCTGAGGAATTGGAGATGGAGGTGGCGGAACGGACCCTGGAACTGTCGGAGGTGAACCGGCAGTTGGAGGCGAGCCTTGAGAGCGTGCGGGAAGCGATGCAGAGCGCCCAGTCGGCCAGCCGAGCCAAGTCGGATTTTCTGGCGCAGATGAGCCACGAGATCAGGACCCCGATGTACGGCGTGCTCGGCATGACCGAGCTCCTTTTGGGGACCGACCTGACCAGGGAGCAGACCCGCTACGTGGACACGGTGCGACGCTCCGGGGAGGCGCTCCTCTCCATCATCAACAACATCCTCGACTTCTCCAAGATCGAGGCGGGACGCATGGAGCTGGAGCAGATCCCCTTCGACCTGCACCAGCTCGCCTCCGACGCGATCGCCATCTGCGCCGAGGACGCGGCCCGGAAGGGGCTGGAGCTCGCCCTGGAGCTGGAGCCGGGACTGCCGCGCACCTTTACGGGGGACCCGGGGAGGCTGCGCCAGGTGATGGTGAACCTGCTGGGGAACGCCGTGAAGTTCACCTTGAAGGGGTCGGTACGCCTCTCCCTGGCGGTCGCGGAGCCCCCGGCCGTGGTTCGCGTCAGCGTCGCGGACACCGGCATCGGCATCGCCCCCGAGGCGCAGCAGCGCATCTTCAACCAGTTCACCCAGGGGGACGAATCCATGACCCGCAAGTACGGCGGCACCGGGCTGGGGCTGGCCATCGCCCGGCAGCTGACCGAGCTGATGGGGGGCGCCCTGGAGTTGGAGAGCGAGCCGGGGCGAGGCTCCCGCTTCAGTTTCACCGCCCGGCTCGAGGTTCATGAGGAGACCCCACGCCCAGAGCGCTGCTGCACGGCGCTGCGCGACAAACGGGTGCTTTTGGCCAGCGACGACGAAGAGACCCGGGACGGGATCGGGGAACAGCTTGATTCCTGGGGTATGGACCTGGAATGCGTTGCAGATGCCCCCGATGCGTTTTGCCGCATCGTGACAGCCCCCTTCGACGTAGCCATCCTGGACCACCGCCTGGCCGGCACCGACGGGGTGGAGCTTGCCGCCACCATCCGCACCGTACCCGCCGGACGCACGATCCGGATCCTGCTCCTGACCGAGCGGGAGGAGCAGGCCGCGGACCCGCGCCTGGCCGAGCTGCAGGCGACCACGTTCCCCAGGCGGCCGCTGCAGCAGGAGGGGCTGTACCGCGCGCTGATGGCGGCGCTGGGTATGGATGACGAAGATCGTCTGGCGGCAGGGTGCTGCGGTGCCCCTGCACCGCGCCAGCGCCAGGTGCTCCTCGTGGAGGACAACGCGGTGAACCAGGAGGTCGGGAGGGGGATGCTGGAAAGCCTGGGGTGCCGGGTCAAGGTGGTGGAGGATGGCGCCGCCGCCGTGAGCGAGGTGCAGCAAAACCGCTACGACGTGGTCTTCATGGACTGCCAGATGCCGGTCCTGGACGGCCTCGAGGCGACCAGGCGGATCAGGGCGTGGGAGCAGGGGAGCGGTGACCGGGTCCCCATCGTCGCGCTTACCGCCTACGCCATGCCGGGTGACCGGGTGGCTTGCCTGGAGGCTGGCGCGGACGATTATCTCTCCAAGCCCTTCACGTGCGACCAGATCGCCAAGACGATGGAACGGCTGCTGGACGGGACGGCACCGGCCCCGGCGACCGATGGGGAGGCGGCTACCGACGAGCCGCTGGAGGTGATCTCGCACGACAAGATGAGCGGCGCCCTGGAGATGATCCGCACCCTCCCCGGCAACCGCGGGGTGGAGATCCTGCGCAAGGTGGTGGACCTGTACCTGGCCAGCACCCCGGCGCTGCTGCAGACCATGCGCGAGGCCGAGTCGGGTGGGGACGCGGAGAAACTCAAGGCGGCCGCGCACAGCTTCAAGTCCAGCAGCGCCAACCTGGGCGCCCTGCGCCTGGCCGGGGTCTGCATGGAACTTGAGAGTCTGGGGCGGGCGGGGTCCACGGAAGGGGCGCTGCCGCTGCTGCACCAGGTCGAGGAGGAGTACCGGCTGGTGCGCGACGCCTTGAGGGGAGGGCCGTTATGCTGACCAGGAAGTCCAAGCGCGCCACCCCGCTGGTCATGGTGGTGGACGACGACCAGGCAGTGCGTCTGCTGGCCCGGGAGACCCTGGAGAACTCTGGGTTCGCGGTGCGCGACGCAGAGACCGGCGAGCAGGCGCTGGAGGAATTCGTCGCCCATGCCCCCGACCTCGTGCTCCTGGACGTGATGCTCCCCGGCGTGGACGGCTTTTCCGTCTGCAGCGCCATCCGGCGCACCGAGTGGGGGCGCGACACGCCGGTGCTGATGATGACCGGTCTGGATGACCTGGAATCCATCGACTGCGCCTACGAGGTCGGCGCCACCGACTTCATCACCAAGCCGATCAACTGGCACATCCTGGGTTACCGGGTGAGCTACATGCTGCGGGCAAGCAGCGCCCTTGAGCAGCTCAGGGAGAGCCGGGCCGGCCTCGCCCATGCCCAAAGCCTCGCCCACATCGGCTCCTGGGAGTGGGACCTCACCACCGGAGAGATCCGCTGCTCGGAAGAGGTGTACAGCATCTGCTGCATCGATCCCAGCCACCGCGACGGAAACCCCATACTCGACCCGGTGCACCACCAGGACCGCGCCTTCGTGCAGGGCTCCATCGACGACGCCATTGCCCAGCGCGCTCCCCTGAGTTTCGATTACCGCATCACCCTGGACGGGGGGGAGCGGACCCTGCACGCCGAGCTGGTGACCGTGCTGGACGAGGAGGGTGAGGCCGTCTGCCTTACCGGCACCATCCAGGACATCACCGAGCGCAAGCGGGCCGAGGAGCAGATCCGCCTTTTGGCCTACTACGACGCCCTGACCGGGCTCCCCAACCGCCGCTTCTTCCAGCAGCAGCTGGAGCAGGCGCTGGTCTTCGCCAACCGCAACGACCGCATGCTGGCCGTGCTGTTCCTCGACCTGGACCGCTTCAAGCTCGTCAACGACACCCTGGGACACGGGGTGGGGGACCGGCTGCTGCAGGACGTCGCCGACCGCCTGCTGCGCTGCGTGCGCAGAAGCGACTGCCTGGCCCGCGCCGAGGACGACTGTCCCCCCTCGCTGGTCTCGCGCCTGGGCGGGGACGAGTTCACCATCATGCTTTCGGACATCGAGCATTTTCAGGACGTGGCCAAGGTCGCCCGGCGCATTCTGGACGCGGTCTCGGTTCCCTACTCGCTGGAGGGGCAGGAGGTCTTCGTCTCCACCAGCATCGGCATCAGCCTCTACCCCTTCGACGCGACCACGGCGAGCGACCTGATCAGGAACGCGGACGGCGCCATGTACCAGGCCAAGGAGCAGGGGAGAAACGGCTACCAGATCTACGACGAGTCCATGAACGCAAAGGCGCTGGAGCGGATCATCCTGGAGAGCCAGCTGCACAAGGCCCTCAAGGAGGAGGAGTTCCAGGTGTACTACCAGCCCCAGGTGAGCTGCCGGACCGGCGAGGTGGTGGGGATCGAGGCCCTGGTGCGCTGGAACAGCAAGGAGCTGGGGGTGGTCGAGCCGGGGCGCTTCCTGCCGCTGGCCGAGGAGATCGGGCTGGTGATCCAGATCGACCAATGGGTGATGAGAGAGGCCTGCCGCCAGCACAAGCTCTGGATCGACCAGGGGCTGCCGCCGGTCACCATCGCGGTCAACATCTCGGGGCAGCAGTTCTTGAAGAACGAGCTGCTGGACATGGTCACCGCCGTCCTCGAGCGGAGCGGCCTCGATCCCGGCCTCCTGGAGCTGGAGCTCACCGAAGGGGTGCTCATGGCGCATACCGAGCGGACGGTTAAGACCCTCCAGGCCCTCAAGGGGATGGGGGTGCGTCTTGCCATAGACGACTTCGGCACCGGTTTCTCCTCGCTTTCCTACCTCAAGCGGTTCCCGCTCGACGTGCTGAAGATCGACCGGACCTTCATCAACGACATCACCAGCGATCCCGACGATGCGGCGATCACCCTGGCCACCATAGAAATGGCGCACACCCTGAAACTGCAGGTGATCGCGGAAGGGGTCGAGACCCAGGCGCAGCTCGAATTCCTCACCAGGAACCGCTGCGACATGTACCAGGGGTATCTGTTCAGCAAGCCGATGCGACCCGAGGAGTTCCCCCGCCTGTTCCTCCCCCCCGTCGGCGATCATGTCGTCGCCGCTCCTGCCGCCACCGATCCTGCCGCTACCGATCCTGTCGCTACCGATCCTGTCGCTACCGATCCTGTCGCTACCGATCCTGTCGCTACCGATCCTGCCGCCACCGATTCCGGCTGCTGATTCCGCCGCCCCGCTGGCCAGTCGTCCCGCCTCTGTCTCCCTTCCTTTTCCTTGCCTAAAAAATGATCATCCCTGCCGCAATAAGTGACCGCTGCATGGCCGCGTTTACGCCGTGGCGTCTGAAATGTCTGAAATTTAGATGTGTTGCGTGGCGTTGTGCGTGCTGGCACAGCCTGTGCTATGGGATGGTTACACGGCACGAGGGTGTGCCGCAGAAGGCTTTCCCGCCCGTTTAGGCAATGGTGCAGGTCGTGGTGGAGGGCATCATTATTGGGAAAGGGGGACTGTTTTCAAGGCTGCAAAGATCTGTTTATTCAAAGTTGAACAAAAGGCAAGGGCATCGAAGCCTTCAGGGGCCTGAAAAGAGGGTGAAACCTGGAACCGATGGATGCTATGTCTGCAAGCCGATCAAACCGGCCTGCCGAATGTTCTGCAAGACCTGTGATGCACGCAGTGTGCAAACGACAAATCCACCGCCATTACTAACAAAGGAGGCAAGTGATGAAGCTGATAGAAGCAATCATCAAGCCGTTCAAGCTGGACGAGGTGAAGGACGCCCTCAACGAGATCGGAATCGAGGGGATCACCGTGAGCGAGGTGAAGGGGTACGGGCGCCAGAAAGGGCACACCGAACTGTACCGTGGCGCAGAGTACGTCGTGGACTTCATACCCAAGGTGAAATTGGAAATTGTGGTGGCCGACGAGCTCGCGGCAAAAGCCGTAACCACCATCGAAGACACCGCCAAGACCGGCAGGATCGGCGATGGCAAGATCTTCATCCTGTCGCTGGAAGAGGCGGTCCGCATCAGGACCGGCGAGAAGGGCGACGAGGCGATCTAGGACTTCAGGTTCTTTCAATCCAAACCCATAAATACGATCAACGGAGAGTGTTATGATGCGTGACATTAAAAAGGTAAAGGATGCAGCTAAGCCCGCTTCCAGCTGCCTCACCATGAAACTCGGGAAGCTGGCCCTCCTGGCCAGCCTGATGCTGGTACCGGTCCTCGCCATAGCCGAGGAGAAGGCGGCCGATTCCGCCGCGGCACCGGCTGCCGCTACCGCCACCGCAGCCCCGGCGGCCGCTACCCCCGCCGCGGCACCTGCTCCGGCCGCAGCACCGGCCGCCGCCCCCGCAGCCAAAAACGTCGCCCCGGTCCTCAACACCGGCGACACCGCCTGGATGCTGGTCTCCGCGGCAATGGTCCTCTTCATGACCCCGGGCCTCGCCCTGTTCTACGGCGGCATGGTCCGCCAGAAAAACGTCCTCTCCACCATGATGCACTCCCTGGTGGCCATGGGCATCGTCGGCGTGCAGTGGGCCATCATCGGCTACTCTCTCGCCTTCGGTCCCGACATGGGGCACGGCCTGGTGGGCGACTTCAGCAAGGCCCTTATGAACGGGCTGATCACCTTCAAGGACGGCAACGCGATCTACGCGCTGTTCCAGAACGTCCCGACCGAGCCGGGCGCCATCCCCGAGTACGTGTTCGCCATGTACCAGGCCATGTTCGCCATCATCACCGTGGCCCTGATCTCGGGTGCCCTGGCCGAGAGGATCAAGTTCTCCGCCTACTGCCTGTTCGTACTGCTCTGGACCACCCTGGTCTACGATCCGCTGGCACACTGGGTCTGGATGTCCGACGGCTGGCTCTTCAAGATGGGCGCACTCGACTTCGCAGGCGGCACCGTCGTTCACCTCTCTTCCGGTATCTCGGCACTGGTGGTTCTCTTCTTCCTCGGCAAGCGTCACGGCTTCCCGACTGAGCGCATGGCTCCGCATAACCTGCCGCTGACCCTGCTCGGCGTCGGTCTGCTCTGGTTCGGCTGGTTCGGTTTCAACGCGGGTTCCGCCATCGTGGGCGCCGGCTGCTCCGACGCGGCGGGCGGCTTGGCCGGCCTCGCCTTCATGACCACCACCATCGCACCGGCCGCTGCCGGCCTGACCTGGATGATCGCCGAGTGGATCCATGCCGGCAAGCCTTCCGCCCTGGGCTTCGGCTCCGGCGTGGTGGCCGGCCTGGTCGTGATCACCCCCGCTGCCGGTTTCGTACAGCCTGGTGCAGCCCTGCTCATGGGCGTAGCCGGTGGCCTGGTCTGCTACGGCGGCGTGCTGCTCAAGGCGAAGCTCAAGTACGACGACTCCCTGGATGCCTTTGGCGTGCACGGCGTGGGCGGCACCACCGGCGCCATCCTGACCGGCGTCTTCGCCACCGTCGGCGCCACCGGCCTCACCTCCGGCAACATGAAGCAGTTCGTCACCCAGCTGATCGCCGTCGGCGCGGCAGGCGCCTACGCGGTGGTGGTGACCCTGGTGATCGCCTTCGTCCTGCACAAGACCATCGGCCTGCGCGTCGAGAAGGAAGACGAGATCATGGGCCTCGACCAGACCCAGCACTCCGAGACCGCATACAACTAGCACAGACAGCACAGCATGCGACGAGAGGGGGGACCGCGAGGTCCCCCTTTTCTTGTTGGGCCTTTCCGCGTCGGGAAAAAAACGTCTACCCTTTTGAAATATAGAGATTTCCTGTTAATGTTTTCCAGCCAGAAAAAGACATCTCGGGAGGGAGATATGGATTCCAGGGACATGGTGCTCCGGAAGGAAGGGGACGGCATAGGGTACTACGAGCGCTGCAGCGCCGAGGCGGGGGTGGCGGGGCTCTCCACCATCTTCAGGATGTTCAGCGACGACGAGCTGCGTCACGCGGGGGCGCTACGGGCGCTTAGGGAGGGGGGAAGGGTGGACCTCCGCCAATCCGCCACGCTGGAGGGGGCGAGGAGCATCCTGCGCCGGCTCTCGGCCCAGGAACTCTCCCGCTACCGGGGCGACCTCGGGGTGTACCGGAACGCCATGCGGTTCGAGGCGCTTTCGGCGCGAACCTGCTCCGAACTGGCCCGCGAGGCGCTGCACCCCTGGGAGCGCGAGATGTTCCAGACCATGGCCGAGGAGGACGAGATCCACTTCACTCTGCTCGAGGAGATGCAGGAACTTCTGGAGGAAACTGATGTCCAGTGAGGTCGGGCTGCAGCAGATGCTCGAGGTTGCGGTCTCGGCCGCACGCGAGGCGGGGGCTCTCCAGAAGCAGAGACTCTGGGGGGATTTCACCTTCTCCTTCAAGGGTGAGGTCGACATCGTGACCGAGGTGGACCGGGCCTGCGAGGAGATGATCGTGAACCGGATCCGGAGCGCCTTTCCCGGCCACAGCTTCCTGGCAGAAGAGAACCTCTACGCCGACGGCGACCCCGCCTGGCGCTGGATCATCGACCCGCTGGACGGCACCACGAATTACGCCCACGGCTTCCCCTGGTTCTGCGTTTCCATCGCCCTGGAGCGGGAAGGCGAGCTCACCCTCGGGGTGATCTACCACTGCATGATGGACGAACTGTTCACGACAACACTCGGGAGGGGGGCCTTCTTGAACGGAGCCCCCATCCGCGTCTCCTCCCGCGCGCCCCTGAGGCAGTCCCTGATCGCCACCGGCTTTCCCTATGACGCCGCGCGCGGCAACGAGAACAACTTCCGCAACTTCTTCGAGCTGCAGCTCGCGGCGCGCGGGGTGCGCCGGGCCGGGGCCGCGGCGCTCGACCTGGCCTACGTGGCGGCGGGGAGGCTTGACGGCTACTGGGAGTGCAAACTGAAACCCTGGGACGTGGCCGCCGGGGCGCTGTTGGTCAGGGAGGCGGGGGGGACGGTGACCAACCACATGGGGGAGCCGCACCGGATCGACGACCACCGCATCCTGGCCACCAACGGTCTCATACACGACGAGATCGAGTCCCTACTGGAGCGGGCGGGAAAGGCCGAGCCGGTGCTGTGAACTTTTTTCCCGCCTACCCGCACCCGCGACACGCTTCAGCTCCTTAAAATCCTGTAGGAAAAAGCACGGCGATGTTATATAGTTGTGCAGCCTTTCACCCCCCATCCGCACTCCGGAGGAAAGATGCTCAACCTGCGCAAGAAGATCCTGGTGGCCATCGACGGGTCGCCGCTGTCGGACAAGGCCGCCGAGGAGGCGGTTCGCTTCGCGGCGGGCATCCCGAGCCAGTTTAAGAGCAAGGTCTACGGGCTCCTGGTGCTCCCCAACGCGCCGCGCAACACCTTCACCGATTTCGTCCCCGCGCGCCCCATAACCGAGCAGGACCAGTGGAGCGAGCTCAAGGAGCGCATCTTCTACGTCGTGGAGAAACTCGCCGCCGAACTGGAGGTGCCGCTTGAGACCGCGGTGGTGTACGGGGATCCCGCCGACGAGCTGATCCGGTTCTCGCAGAAGGAGGAGATCGACGTCATCGTGATCGGGAGCACCGGCAAGGGGTTTTTGAAGCGGAAGCTTCTGGGGAGCGTGTCGCACAAGGTGGTGCGGGACGCCAAGTGCTCGGTCTACGTGGTCAGAGGGTAGTCTTGGCGGTCTCCTGCCTCAGGTAGGCGAGGATCTCCTTGAGGCTTTCCAGGATGATCCCCTCCCCCTTGGGGAACTCGTGGGGGGAAAGCTCCAGGGTCAGGATGTCGTTGTAGGCGGTGTTGCGCAGGTGGTTCAAGAAGCGGGTGAGCGGCAGGATGCCGTGCCCCGGCAGCAGGTGCTGCCGGCCGTGCCCGTAGTCGGAGAAGTGGATGTTCCTGATCCGGCCGCTGTTGTAGCAGAGGTAGAAGTCGTTGATGAAGTTTGCCCGCCCGCTCCCCATGTGGGTGCAGTCGAAGGTGAGGTAGAGGTTCCTCTCCTGGAGGAACTCGATCAGCTTCTGGGTGTCGGAGAGGATGTAACCGTTGATCCGGTACTTGCCGGTCCAGGGCATGTTCTCCAGGGTGACCGCCACCTGGTTCCCCCCGATCTCCTTCTGGAAGTCCTGCATCCGGTACAGCCAGCGCCAGTACGCGAACTCCAGTCCCAGCCAGGAGGGGGGATGGAAGTTCACCAGCCCGATGCCGCAGTCCGCGGCGATCTCCACACAACGTTTCAAAGAGTCGACCGGGCTCCCCCAGCCGTCCAGCTGCAGGAAAGGGGCGTGGATCGAGAAGATCGGCATGATCTGCGCGAGCTCTTTCACCAGCCGCCGCGCGTTCACCTTCTGGAACTCCTGGTTGATCACCAGTTCCATGCCGTCGAAACCGGCTTCCCGGGCCATGGCGAAGGCCTTGGGGAGGGGGAAGGTGAACAGCGTTCCTGCGGAGATGGATATGCGCATGCCCGGTCCTATACCTGTCCCACCAGTCTCTGGTAGGCGATCTTCTGCAGGCTGAGCACCGCCTCCAGTGCGGCCCTGAGGCGTTCGTCCAGCGCCGTGCTGAACTCCTCCGGATTGGCGAAGGCTGTCGCCCCTTCGCTGCGGATCTCACCCTCGATCCTCAACTGCATCAGGCACTGCAGCGCCTTCAAAAGCCGCTCGGCCAGCTCCACGTCCAGCGCCCCCCGGTACAAGAGCTGACGAACCCGCTCGAGTGTCCCCCCTTCGTGCACCTCCGCCTGCAGCGCCAGGATGCGGACCAACTGCACCAGGGGGGAGAGCCCCAGCGTCTCGATGTCGATCTCCCCCTGGTGTTCCCCGCCGCGTTCCAGCCGCCAGCGACCGAAGTGCCCGAGGGCGAGCGGCAGGTTGATCACCCGGCGCGCCAGCTGGAAGAATGGATCGCGCCCGCGCTGCTCCCTGAGGGCGGCGGCCGCAGCGCTCATCGCCTGTTCGGCAAGCGGTTCGAAGCCGGCGACGTGGCAGAGGTCGGCCATCGACTCCAGGCGCCAGCGCCACTCGGGAAGCGGCTGCGCCGTCTGCTTCTGCGCGGCGGCGAAGGGGAGCACCGGCTCCAGTTCGGGGGGAGGGGGCTGACCGCGGTCGCCGTTTTTCAACAGGGAGCGCCACTCGGAGAGGGAGCCGTGCCAGGGGGTCTCCCCTTCGGCGAGCAGCCCCGCCTCGTGGAGCGCCTGGGTGAGCTGGCGGCCGAACAGGTAGAAGCGCTGCGAGTCGAGCTGGTGCAGCAGGAGGTAGCGGTTGCGGCCGTAGAGGGTCTGCTCGCCACGGCCGCGGTCCCCGGAGACCAGCAGGGCGTAGACCGGCGCCGTTCCCTGTCCCAGGTCGCGCATGCGCTCCTCGGCCAGTTGTGCCGTCCGTTGCAGCACCATGTCGTGCAGGGCGTTGCAGGCGCCGCACAGGGCGAGGGGGGAGTTGCGGCGCCGGAAATGGGCGGAGACCAGTTCCCGGTAGCGCGCCTGGAGCGGCACCAGTGCCGCGGGGACGGGTGCCTCTGCTATCGCAAGGTTGAGCGCCGCCAGTTCCTCGTCGAGCTGCCCCTCGTAGGCCAACTCCTCCTTGAACGTGTCGATCAGCGTGCCGAGGAAGGCTTCCGCCTCGCGCGAGGAACTGCTCCCCCACTTGCCCTCCAGGCGCTTCTTGAGGCTCTGCACCAGCTCGGTGCTGGCGCGCCACTTGAGGATGTCGTCTCCCTTGGTTCCCAAAAGCATGGGCATAAAAGCTCCAAAACAGGTTCTACGTACTTTTTACGTTCTATGTTCTATGTTCTACGTTAAAACCTCTCATGGTGCCGCGCGGCTGCCGCATCTACGCCGCCGACAACGAATAACCCTCAACATAGAACATAGAACTTAGAGCTTAGAAGGTCCTCTCGTTGTTAGTCCAGATGCCCGTGCACCTCCTGCTCCAGGAAACGCCTCATCTCCTCGGGCGGGGCGGGGGTCGCCAGCGAGACGGCGATCATGACACAGATGACCAGCGGTGCGCCGCAAAGGGCCGAGGCGGTGACCGGGAAGTAGGAGGCGAGGGCCGGGAGCACGCCCCCCAAAAGCGGCTGGGCGACGGTACAGAGGACGCCGGTGAACATGCCGGCGATGGCACCGTAACGGTTGGCCCGGTCCCACCAGATCCCCAACAGGAACAAAGGGAAGATGGTGTTCCCCGCCAATGCGAAGGCGACCGCGGTGATCTCGGCGATCAGGCCGGGCGGGTTCAGTGCCACCAGGAGTACCAGCGCGGCCAGCACCAGGGTTCCCCCCTTGGCCACCTGCATGCGCGCCCTCTCGCTGGCCTTTGGGTTCATGAAGCTGTAGTAGATGTCGTGGGAGATGGAGGCGGCCCCGGTCATCAACAGCCCAGCGACGGTGAAGAAGGCGGCCGACAGAGCGCCGGCGGCCAGCACCCCCACCAGCCATCCCGGTAGCCCGGCCATGAGTGCGGTCTTCAAGGCTATCACGTCGGCCGAGGCGCGGGCCGTCACCGGGGTGAAGGCGATCCCCTGGCGCGCCTCGAGGAGCCTGCCGAAAACGGCGAAGGCGGGGGCGGACCAGTAGATGAGGGCGATGAAGAAGAGCCCCCATACCACGCTCCAGCGGGCGTCACGGACGTTGGGTACGGTGTAGAAGCGCGACAGCACGTGGGGGAGCCCGCCGGTCCCCACCATGAGGGTGAAGCAGAGCGCGCACCATTCGAAGAGCGAGTCCCCGGCGAAGGGGAGGGTGAAGTCTATGCGGAACTCCCGGGCCAGGTCGGTCAGGGCCCGGCCGTAGCCGAACTGCGGCAGCAGCCAGAAGTAGCCGAGCTTGCGGGCCAGCCACATGAGCGGGACGATGAACGCGACGCAGATGACCAAGTACTGCAGCTGCTGGTTGCGCGGGACCCCGAGCGCGCCGGAGACCACCAGGTAGGAGACCACGGCGAGGGCCCCGTAGGTCACCCCCTGCTCGTAGCCGATGCCGAACATGAAGGCGAAGATGAGCCCGATCCCCTTGAACTGGGCCACGCAGTAGATCACCGAGATGGCGATGGCGATCACCGCGGCCAAGAGCCTCGCGGCCGGGGAACCGTAACGCTCGCCCACGAACTCGGGGGTGGTGAACTTGCCGAAGCGGCGGATCTGGCTGGCCAGCAGCACCAGCAGGAGGACGTACCCCCCGGTCCAGCCGATCACGTAGGCGAGCCCCTGGTAGCCCCGCAGGTAGATGATGCCGGCCAGTCCCATGAGGCTCGCGGCGCTCATCCAGTTGCTGGCGATGGCAGCACCTCCGCCGATCCTGCCGGTGTAACGGCCGCCGAAGCCGTACTCCTGGCTCTCGCGCGACTTTTGCCTGAGGCCGACCAGGATGAAGGAAAGCAGCACCAGCAGAACGACGAAGATGGACCAGGACGAGTCATTCATAGCTTCTGTCTCTCCGGCGGCTGTGGTACTCGGTGATCCGGTCCACGTAGATGTTGAAGATGACGCACAGGACGATGAACCACAGGGGGAGGAACTGCCCGGTGAACCAAAAGTGCAGCGGCAGGTTGAACAGGGTGAGCCGGGTCAGGAGGCTGCCGGCGCCGGTGCCCCGGCAGGCGTAGACCAGGAATTGGAAACCGAAGGTGCAGACTCCCCAGCCGAAGAGGATGGCGAGGATGATGCGCACCTCGTCCCGCATGTGCCCCTCCTTGGGGCGCAACAGGTTTACCTTGTAGGGCTTTTCGGGTCGGCTCATGTCTCCTCCGCTAACGGCGCCCGGGCGGGAGAGCCCGGGGGGGACCGCAACCTCGCTCCTAGACAATGGAGAAGTTGGTGTGGATGGTCTTTTGCAAATCCTCGATGAGGAGCAGCGCCTGCCTCATGCGTTCCCTCTCGTCGCTGGGAAGAGAGTAGGGGTTGAGGTAGTAGGCGTCGTTCTGGATCCCCTTGATCACCTTGATCTGGAGCAGGATGCGGTGCTTGGTGAGGATGCGGTAGGCGGCGACGAGCCCGCGCGCCATGTTGGCGGAGAAGCTGTGCTCCTTCTCGAGAAGTTCGATCCTTTGCACCGTGGAGGTGGCCGGAATGCCCTGGTTGATGGCCAGTATGCGCACGTTCATCACCAGGGGGGCCCAGGCCAAGAGCTTCAGGTTGAAGGAGCCCTTGTGCTCGCCGCTTCCCTCGGTCCAGAACCGCTTCAGGAAACCAAGCGCCAGCTTCATCTCGGTGGCCGCCTTGGCCATGCCCCAAAGGGCCATGAAGTAGTCCTGCAAAAGGGAGCGGATCAGTGACACCAGCCTGCCGGCCAGCTCCGCGTCGCCGGCGACGAAGCGGGCGTCGGAGAGGACGATCAGGTCCATCATGTTCTTGCCGTAGTCCTCGGTCTCGTAGCGCACGATGGCGTGCAGCCGGCGCTGCCACTGCGACAGGGAACCGCGCCAGTTGTCGTTTATGGGCATGATGCCGCCGGTGCACTTCTTGAAGCCGATTTCGGCCAGCCGCTCCACCAGTATGCGGCTGTACTCCTGGAAGTAAGCGTCGGCCTCCGCGCCCCCGTCGTCGCTGTAGACGATGAGGTAGTCCTGGTCGGTGATGAGGGTCTGCTCCTCGCGACCGTCGCTCCCCATGCTGACCAGGGCGAAGGGGACCGGCGGGGGGGAGGGCATCTCCGCCGCCACCAGTTCCAGCGCGCGCCCGGCCAGGGCGTCGCGGTACCAAGTGCAGTTCTCGTGCAGGGCGGTTACCGAGTAGAAGTTGAGGAAACGCTCCATCTCCAGGAGGTTCAGCTCCTCGTGGAGCTTCAGCAGCGCCGGGTAGTCGGTCTCTGTCCGCACCCGGTCGATGATCGTCTCTTCACGTCCCGAGTACAGGCGCAGCTTGCCGAGCTCCTCCGAGCTCTGCCAGAGGAGCCCCTCCAAAAGCCTCTTCCCCTCGTTCCGGTCCAAAAGCGGAAGATAGGCGTGCACCTCCCCCAGCAACTCCGAGAGGAGTTCCCCGTCGCTTGACTCGGGTGGGTAGATCTGATGGGGCATGCGCGGCCACCTCTTTTCAATCTGCTCGTGGCGTTGATTCTACAGAAAAATACGGGGATGTAAAACTGTTTTGCTGCTAAGAGGGGCGTTTTCTTGACTTTTTTGCTGGGACCCGGGCCCAGAAGGGGAGGAAAGAACGGGGCGCTGGACAAAAAAATTGGGGAAGGTTTCCCTTCCCCAATTCCATGCTGCTGCTGTGCTGCGTGCTAGTGCTCGACGGCCTTGGCCATACCCAAACCGGTGTTCTGGCGGACGTAGACCTCGTCGAACATCTCCTCGGAGCGCCTGCTCGGGAAGGCCAGGGCGCCCAGGATGGCGGCCATGAAGCCCAGCGGGATGGAGATGATGCCCGGGTTCTTCAGGGTGAAGAGCGGCTTCTCCAGGCCGACCATGGAGGTGCCGGTCTGCTGTGCGTCAACCTTCGCCTTGGCAAGCGCCTTGGCGTCTTTCTCGGAGAGGCTCTGGCCGGCGGGGAGTGCCGCCTGCTTCTTCTCCATGGCCACGACCACCTTCTTGGCGCCTTCGGCGATCACTTTCGGGTAGGTCATGTTGGGGGATACCATCACCAGGGCGATGGAGGCTACGGTGCCGACCACGAGGCCGGAGATGACGCCGGCGGTGTTGAACTTCCTCCAGAAGAGGGAGAGGACAACGACCGGGAGGTTGCCGGAGGCGGCGACCGCGAAGGCCAGCGCCACCAGGTGGGCGACGTTCTGCTTCTCGGCGGCGATACCGATCAGAATGCCGCAGGCGCCTACCACGAAGGACGTGGCGCGGGCTGCGAAGACCTGCTCGTGCTGGTCGGCGTGGCCGTCCTTGATCACGTTCACGTAGATGTCGTGTGCGATGGCAGCGGAGGCCGCCAGTACCAGGCCGGAGACCACGGCGAGGATGGTGGCGAAGGCGACGGCGCACAGGAAGGCGAGGAAGAGGTCGCCGATGATCGGTGCGATGTCGGCGCCCATCTGCTGTGCCAGCATCAGGGTAGCCATGTTGCCGCCCGGGTCGACCGAGGTGATCCCCTGCGGGGTCAGGTGGATGGCGGCGCCGAAGCCGAGCAGGGTGGTCAGGACGTAGAAACCGCCGATGATGAACATCGCGATGATGACAGACTTACGTGCGGCCTGTGCGGTCGGCACGGTGAAGAAGCGCATCAGGATGTGCGGCATGCCGGCGGTGCCGAGCACGAGGGCCATACCCAGGGAGATCTGGTCGAGCGGGTTCTTGAGGTACAGGCCGGGCTCGAGGAAGCGCTGGCCGGCGTCCATGCCGGAAAGGATGACACCGTCTTTCAGCACCAGCTTGGAAACGTGGTCCTGGATCTCAGGGCTGCTCACGATGGTGTTGAAGAAGCCGATCGGGTTGAAGCCTGACTTGATCATGACCAGGAAGGAGAGCAGGAAGGCGCCCGACATGAGCAGGCCCGCCTTGATGATCTGTACCCAGGTGGTGGCGACCATGCCGCCGAAGACGACGTAGCCGACCATGAGCACGCCGACGCCGATGATGGACATCTTGTAGGGGATGCCGATCAGAAGCGCCATCAGCTTGCCTGCACCAACCATTTGCGCGGTGAGGTAGAAGGTGGAAACGGCGACGGTGGAAATGGCGGCGAAGGCGCGCACCGGCTTGGGCGAGGTACGGAAGGAGAGGATGTCCCCCAGGGTGTACTTGCCCGCGTTGCGGCACGGTTCCGCCACGATCAGGAGCACGGTGATGTAGGCCACCAGCCAGCCGACCGAGTACATGAAGCCGTCATAGCCGTAGAGCGAGATGAGGCCGGAAATACCCAGGAAGGACGCCGCAGACATGTAGTCGCCGGCGATGGCCCAGCCGTTCTGGGTGCCGGTGATGCCGCCGCCCGCAGCGTAGAAGTCGGCTGCGGACTTGGTCTGCTTGGCGGCCCATACCACGACCCCCATGGTAATGGCGATGATGATCATGAACATGCCGATGGTGATGGTCTTGTTGGCCTTCAGTTCCTTCTTGACCGGTGCGGGTGCCGCGGGGGCAGGGGTGGCCACGGAAGCGGCCGCGTTGGGTGCTGGTGCCGCTGCGGTCGCGGCCGGTGCTCCCTGGGCTGCCGGGGCGCTCATCGCAGGCGCCGCGCCGGCTGCCGGGGCCTTCTGCTCTTCAGCGTAGGCTGCTGCGGCTACCGAGAGGGCCAAGGTGGCTGCTATGAATATCTTCTTGATGGTCATGTCCTGTCCTCCCTTCCTAGAGATGTAATTCGTCGATCAGTTCCCTGGTCAACCGGTCAAAGTCCTTGTTGGCGACGTGCGAGTAGTAGAGTGCAATCCCCCAGGAGACGAAGAACTGGGAGAGTGCGAAGATGTACCCGAAATTGATTACGCCAATGATCTTGACCTTGAAGATTCCCGGTGTGTAGGCCGCCCCGATGGGAAGCAGGAAATAGTACACACAGGAGAAAATCCACCATCCGAAAAGGAAGGCCGTCTTCTTGTGATGTAGCTCCACGAACTTGGGATTTTTTGCGATAGCTTTCCAGTCGTACTGTCTTTCTGCCATGGTTGTCACTCCTTTCTCAGTAAGATGCGTTGCGGCGGCGTCCCGCCCCTCTGGTTTCAGTTCCCGATAAATCCCCCTTTCCCGTTTTCGCAAATTTTGTTTCTAAAACTGTCGGTGTTGTTTTGCTGAAAATTGTTAAAGCGTTCTGTTTAGAAGCGCTGCTTTGCAAGTCACTGTATTATAAGGAATGTTTGATTCGGTTTGCCCGTCGGTTCGTCTCTGCCTCTTTCCAACCGTCTCCGAAATTTCCGTATACGTGAGAATGTTGTATCACATGATTTTCAAATGTACAATAAAAATAAACAGCGTTCTAAAGAAAATGACGTTCCGGATGTGGCTAGTTTTATCATCTGGTTAGCTGCAACTATTTTAAATGACACCGTAAAAAAGAAAAGGGTACGGTAAATTATTTTTTATTATTGTTCGGTGGCGGCGGCGGGACGCCGTTTTTGAGGGGTTTCGTGGTGGTGTTTTGTCAACCGCTCAAACGCTGTCGCATAATTGTGTCAGACATTCTGGTTACTCATTCTCGTTGCACGCCGGGTCGGCAGCGGCAGTATTCCGTAGCGGATCGCCTGCTTTTCCTAAGGGCAGACAGCTTAGAGACGGGGCGGGGGGGGGGGGCGTACGGCTTTCAGATTCGGTTGATGCAGCTGCTAATGACAGGGATTACCGATAAGGGGCGACGATGGTGATGTGAAAGGCTGGTATGTGAGGGGAGATTTCTGGATATGGTGGGATCGGTAGCGGGTTAAATAGGGAATAATATGTGACGGCGTTTTATATATACTGTAAATCGCAACGACGGTTGCAAAAAGAAAGGGAAAGCCTGAGTCGGCTTTCCCTCATGGAACTGATGGATTTCGCGAAGTAGCGTGGCTTATTTCTCCATTGACAGTCGGCGCGACGGTCCGTTCATCCTTATCGCGGCAGCGAACTCCATCCAGAAGATGAGGTAGATGGAAACCATCAGGGAGAGCCCGATGTTCGCGTTCTCAGGCCCCAGGGCTTTGCTCAGGATGGGGGAGGCGAAGCCGGCGCCCAGGGTCCCGGTGGCCCGTTCCAAGAGGTAGAAGACGGGGAGGGTGATCAGGGTCCCGGCGAACATGATAGCGATGCCGCGTCCGCGCTTCACCCAATACTTGGGGGAGAAGCCGAACATCCTCATGAATATTACCACCAGGATGATCCAGACCGAGTAGTCAACCGCGGCGTCGGGAAGGGCAAGCTTGTTCTTGACCAGGGCCACCTCGAGGATGGTGACCGCGAAGAGCAGCACGAACATCCAGTTGAACTTCTCGTTGGCCTGGGTCTGCCAGTTGCGGCTGTCCGGAGCGGCGGTCTCGCGCATGGAGTGGTTCGGCGTCCCAAGCGCGGAGAAGAGGATGGCGAACCAGATCCCCGCGTTGTGGAACAAAAGCGAGGCGTGGTTGCCGGCCACGTTGGCGATGCGGGACATGGGGTCGCGGGCGAAGTCGGCGGCGATCCGCATCAGGAACAGGTTAACGATCACCGAGCACATGATGATCACCGTCAGGGTGAAGATGCGCCGCGGCAGCAGGTACGGGTCGATACGGTCCGGAAAGCCGAGGATGAAGGCGAACCAGATCAGGTACATGATGAGCGGGATGCCCAGGCAGATGCCGTACACCGAGTTGCCGGCGAAGTCCCCGTTTTGCGCGTAGATGATGTACTTCTCGTCGCTGTCCGGGTCGGTGTTGACCGCCTGTACCACTTCCTTGGGGATCTTCTTCACGTAAGGGAGGAGTCCCATGCCGTACCAGCCATGGTCGCCCTGTGCGGTGTCCACCACCCAGTACTGGTCCCCCATCATCTCGTCGAGCCCCTGGAAAATCCGCAGCGAAAAGGTCGCGCAGAGGACGACGACGACTAAAAGAAGAATCACGTTTGACAGTCTCATCGGCATGTGACGTTCCTCCTAATCGGCGCCAGGCGCTGTTATTCCTTGTGGGTGGTCCAGAACATGGAGACCGCGTTGGCGGCGAAAAGGCCGTAGAGCCACATGGTGTTCCAGGCCGGCCCGGACCAGTGGCTGCCGCGCCCGCCGCCGACCACGCCGGAGGCGATCACGATTCCGATCATGGCGGTGAAGGCTACCATGGCGACGGCGCGCAGGATCGCTGAGTTGCGCCAGGTATGCCGCTCCAACTCCTCAAGCCTCGAGAGCAGTTCAAGTTCTTTTTCACTCATCGCCGTTCTCCTTTTCCATGAAAATGCAGCCCTGCAGTGTTTGATTCGCCCCCGCCCGGTTTCACCCGTCGGCTACACCAGGCAGAGGTGGGAATCGAGTTGCCCGGCCGGCACCCGGTCGGACAGCTCCTGGTATTTGAGGCACTCCCTGTAACGGCAGCTGCAGAAGGTGATGATCTGCTTGACGTCGTGCGGCGAGATGTACCCGCAGCCCACGTCGCAGTAATCATCGTTTTTGCCGAAGAAGGGGCAGACCGTAGCTTCCTGCATATGACCTCATACCTTTTACTACGTAAAGAAAGGGTGACGTAAACAGTGTTAGCAACTGGCGTACCAATTTGCCGTTTACCGACTTATTAGCATGATATATACGTAATTTCAAATGGTTGGCGCGCTGACGGGGAGCGGTTGGCCGGAGGAGAGAGGGGGGGCTTTCGCAAAATCGCAAAGAAAGATTAACGGGTGGCGCAGCGGGAGTTAACGTTTCCCGCGCGGCCGGTATTCGGGGGTGCCGGTTTAAAGCTGCGTGAAAACGGGTGGTTGGCGTGCGTGAAGCGGGTGGGGGGGCTGAATTTGCAAGCCTGCAAGTGGGGCAGCCCCCTTTTTTGCAATGCTGCAAAAGGGGCCGTCCCTGCGGCCGACCGGCTCAGATGTTGTACTCGTCCTTCCTGATGCCGTATTTCTTGATCTTTCGGTAGATGGTGGCCATGTTGGTGCCCGCTTCCTTGGCGGCGGCCTCCACGTTCCCCTGGTTCTTGCGCAAAAGCCCCCTCAGGTACTCGGTCTCGAAGCGCATCAGCGCCTTGGAGTATTCACCCTCCTCGGCGATCGCCTCCCCGGCGGTTTCGGTGGGGACCACCTCGATGAACTGGGAGAGCACCGGCAGGGTGATGTAGTCGCTGCTCTCCATGGCGATGCACGCCTCGATCACGTTTTTGAGCTGCCGGATGTTGCCCGGCCAGGAAAACTCCACGGCGGCCTCCATGGCGTCATGGGTGAGCCCCTTGATGTGGGTGCCGAACTTCGAGTTCTGCAGCGAGATGAAGTGCGCCGCCAGCAGGGCGATGTCGTCCCTTCTTTCCCGTAGCGGCGGGAGGTGGAGGTTGACCACGTTCAGGCGGTAGTAGAGGTCCTCGCGGAACTCCCCGGCCTTCACCGCCTGTTTCATGTCGGCGTTGGTGGCCGACAGGAGGCGGACGTCGACCTTGGTGGGGGTGGGGTCCCCCAGTCGGTTGAACTCTTGTTCCTGGAGAAAGCGCAGCAGGGTCTTTTGCACCGTCATGGGGAGGTTGCCCACCTCGTCCAAAAACAGGGTCCCCCCGTCGGCGGTCTCCAACAGGCCGCGCCGGTTCTCGGTGGCGCCGGTGAAGGCCCCCTTCTTGTAGCCGAAGAGCTCGCTCTCCAGGAGGGAGGCGGGGAGGGCGCCGCAGTTGATGGCGACGAACTTCTTCTCCTTCCTGGGGGAGTTGTAGTGCACCGCCTGGGCGATCAGCTCCTTCCCCGTCCCGGACTCGCCGGTGATGAGCACCGAGGTGTCGCGCACGGCAAGCTTCTCCACCCGCTCCAGCACCTCCTTGAGCGCGGTGGAGGCGCCGATGATGTTGCCGAAGTTGAAGCGCCCCACCAGCTCCTCGCGCAGCTCGCGGTTCTCCTCCATGAGGCGTGTGTGCTGCAGCGCGTTCTTGACCCGGTACAGGAGCTCCTCGGGCTCGAAGGGCTTGGTGAGCATGTCGTAGGCCCCTTTCCTCAGGGCCTGGATGGACATCTCCACGGTGGCATAGGCGGTCACCATGATGACCGGTATGGCGGGGTCCTTCTGCTTCACCCGCTGCAAAAGCTCCAGCCCGTCCATCCCGGGCATCTTGATGTCGGTGACCAAAAGGTCCCACTGGCCGGCCTGGAAGCTCTCGGCGGCCTCGAAGCTCCTGGTGAACGCGGAGACCGCGTAGCCGTTGTCCGAGAGGACCGCCTCCATCATCCGGCAGAGTCCCTCCTCGTTGTCTACCAGCATCACTCGTTTCTTGGTCATGGACCTACTCCGTCAACCGCGCAGGGCGGGCAGTTTTGTTTAGTAGTACTCTTCCCTTTTCAGGGGGAGGCGCACCTCGACCGTGGTTCCGGCGCCGATCTCGCTCTCTATGCCGATCTTGCCGTGATGCTGCTCCACGATCTGCTTGGTGATGGCGAGTCCCAGCCCCGTCCCCTTCACCTTGGTGGTGAAGAACGGCTCGAAGATCTTCTCCATGTGCTCGGGGGAGATCCCGGCGCCGTTGTCGCGGAACTTGAGGCTCACCCACTCCTCGCCGCCGGGCTCGGTGCTCACCACCAGCTCTCCCCCCTTCTGCATGGCGGCCCCGGCGTTGAGGATCAGGTTGATGGCCACCTGGCGCAGCTGGTCGCCGTCCACCATGATAGGCGGCAGGCTGCGGTCGAAGCTCTTCTTCACGCTGACATGGTGCATGTCGGTGTGGTTCGCGGCGAAGTCTACGATCTGTTCCAGGAGGTCGTTGATGTCGGTCTCCTCCAGGACCGGCTGCGGGGTCCGCGCGTAGGAGAGGAGGTCCTGGACGATCTTCTTGCAGCGCTTGCTTTCGCGCTTTATCTCGTGGATGAACTTGTAGTTGGGGTCCTCCGGGGGCAGCTTCTTTTCGATGTAGGCGGCGTAGCCCAGGATGACCCCCAGCGGGTTGTTGATCTCGTGGGCGACCCCGGAGGAGAGCACCCCCAGCGAGGCCATCTTCCCCTGCTGGGCGAGGTTGGCCTCCAGCTCCTTGTTGTGCTTGATGATCCTGGTCATCCGGTTGAAGGCGTTGGCGAGTTCGCCCAGTTCGTCCTCGGATTCGACCGGCATGGTCTCATCCAGCCGTCCCTGTTTGACCTGGCGGATCACCTCGATCATCCGGCTGATCGGCTCGGTCATCACCCGCGAGGCGAGCAGCACCATGAACACCGACAGCACCGAGACCAGGATGGTGAGGACCACCATGCTTTCCAGGATGCGCCCCTTGATGGCGTTAGCCTCCTGGTAGAATTCCTCCTCGTAGGAGCCGACGGCGACGATCCAGTTCCAGGGTTCGAAGTACTCGTAGCGCACGATCTTCATGCGCGGCGCCTCTTCCCCCTTGTTCTTCCAGGGGTAGCGGATCCAGCCGTTTTTCCTCTCGCACATCTCCTTGATGAAGTGCTGGCCGTTGAAGTCCACGGCGTTGAGGAAGTTCCTTCCCTCGCCGGTGGGGTGGATCATGAAGTTGCCGGAGGTGTCCATGGCGTAGATGTAGCCGGTCTTGCCCACCTTCTTGCTCTTGATCTTCTCTTTGAGCGCCTCGAAGGAGCGGCGCTCGAAGGCCGAGTCCTCGTAGGTCTCCTCGAGGTAGCCACCGGCGGCGATGATCCAGTCCCATTCCTTGAAGTAGCGGTAGGCCACCACCTTCTTCCTGAGGGACTTGTCGCCTAAGGCTGCGTTCTTCCAGGGATAGACGATGTAGAGGACCTCTCCCGGCTTGGCGCGGTGCGCCTTCTCGATCATCTCCTTGATGAAGTAGCGGCCGGTCTCGTCCCGGCTTTCGGAGACGTTGGCGCCCTCCTGGGCCACGTGGACCTTCAGTTCGCCGCGGCTGTTCATGGCGTAGATGTAGCCGGTCTTGCCGACGTTCACCTTCAAGAGCGCGTTTCTCGCCTCGCGCATGGCGCCGGCCACGTCGGTGCGCCCGGATTTCTGCAGGTTGTGCTGGCTTTTTACCACGTTGTAGGCCAGCTCGCTCACCGTCTTCAGCTCTTCGTGAAAGGTCTTTTCCTTGTCCTGCTTGTAGACCTGGAACTGCTGGTAATGAGAGTTCAAAAGGTCGACGGTGAAGGAGGCCATGTGCTGCAGGTCGTCCTTGCTGGTCTGGGTGATGCCGAGGTAGGCCTGTTTGGTGGAGATGTAGCCGATGATGCCGCCGACCAGGAAGATGGGGATGATCACCAGGGGGAGCACCAGGATCACCATCTTCCAGCGCAGTTTCAGGTTCTTTATGAAGTCGAAGAGATATCTCTGCACGGCTCCCCCGGGAAAATCCGTTTTCTTTTTGCTACATTCATACTGATTCTCTATCCGAGTGAGAGGTGCATTCTCTCTGTCATTACTGGCTTTGAGCTTAGCCAAACAGCTTTTTGCAAACACTACCGGTAGAGTAAGCGCGATACTACCGTATACGGTATGGGAAATGCCAGTCATTTTTTCGCAATTCTGCAAAAAAATGAGTATACTGAGACAGTTTTTTTTCTGGAGAGAGACATGGAGATCCCGCGCTACCCGCAGACCCGGGGCATCGCCCTGGAAGACAAGCCCCTGTTGGACCGGCTCTTTGCCGAGTTGCAGCCCCGCATCTCGGAGCTGACCTTCGCGAACCTGTACCTGTTTCGCAAGGTGCACGAGTACCGGCTGACGCACCTGGGGGACGCGGTCGTCGCGCTCGGGCGCGGCTACGACGGCTCCGCCTATTTCCTTCCACCCTTCGGCGGCGACATCGCCGCGGCGACCCGTGAGTTGCTGGACCTTGGACTTACCCTGTACGGTGCGGACGACCTGTTCCTCGCGCGCCATCTCGACGGGGGGGACGGCGTAGAGGCGATTGCGGACCGCAACAACTTCGATTACCTGCACCTGAAGGACGAGATGGCGCAGCTAAACGGGAAGCAGTACCACAAGAAGAAAAACCGGGTGAACTACTTCCTGAACCGGCACCGGCACCGGGTGGAGTTCCTCGATGACGGGCATCTCCCCGGTGCGCTGGCCCTGCTCGAGGAGTGGGGGCGGGTCAGGACGGAGATCGTGCCGCGGGGGGCGGCACAGGGAGGCTCGGTGCAGGGGGAGGTCGAGGGGGCCGCGGAGGCGCTCAGGCTGTACCGCGAACTGGGGCTTTCCGGGGTTGTGGTCCTGGTGGATGACGTGGTGCGCGGCTTCGCGCTGGGGGAAAGGCTGAACCGGGAGACGGCGGTCTGCCATTTCGAGAAGGGGGACCTCTTCATGGAGGGGTTGTACCAACTGCTGGACCGGGAGTTTTCCCGGCTCTTGTTCACCGATTGCACCTATTTGAACCGCGAGCAGGACCTCGGGGAGGAGTCGCTCAGGCAGGCGAAGCTCTCCTACCACCCGGTGGAGCTGGTGGTGAAGTACAGGGTGAAGAGGCAGGGGCTGTAGGGGGCAGGGATCAGGGATCAGGGGGTGCGGTTCCCGGTAGGGGCAAATAATCATTTGCCCAGCCGCTGGTGCACCTTGCTCCGCGGTGGGAGATGAGGCGCCGCGGGCGCCAGGGCGAATGATTATTCGCCCCTACAGGTAGATGCGGCTCCGCGGTGGGCGCCAGGGCGAATGGTTATTCGCCCCTACAGGTAGACGCCTCGGGTGGTTGTCTGCGGCCGCCTCGGTTGGTCGCCGGCGGCAGCGTCGGTCGGTTATCGCGGCGCGACCTTACCCTGCCGACCGCTGCGCCAGGAAACGCTCCAGTTCTTGGGCGGCATGGTCGAAATCCTCCATGTCGAGCTGGTAGTCCGCCTCCCAGGTCCGGTTCTTGTAGTAGACCTTGTCGTAGTAGTCGCAGACCAGCCCCTTCATGAACTCGTCCATCTCCCAGCGCTCGAGGTTGCCGGCAAGTTCCTCGCACCGTTTCCCCCCGAGCTTCTTTCTGATCCGCTGCAGCGCGTCCCCCATCTCATCCTTGTAGGCGGGGAGCCCGTACTCGTCGATCAGTCTCTGCACCCTGGTCTCGAGTGTGGCGTGGCACCACACCCTGATGCCCTGCGCCATCTTCTGGTAGAAGTCACCGGGCAGCGACACGCGACCGATGCGCTCGCTCTCCCCTTCCAGGATGAGCGGCTGTCCCGCGGGAGCCTTGCGGCAGGCGTCCCACAAAAGCGTCTCGAAGCGCTTCTGGGTGAGATCCTGGTTCAGGCCGAGCTGGCCGAAGGCGGAGCCGCGATGGCAGGCGAGACCTTCGAGGTCGAGCACCGAGTTGCCCCGCTCCTTGAGGAGCTGCAGCAAGGTGGTCTTGCCGATGCCGGTCATGCCGTGCAGCACGATGAGCGGCGTCTTGGGGAGGTAGGGGGTGAAGTATTCGCTGACCACGTGGCGGTAGCTCTTGTAGCCGCCGATCAGCTGGATGGCCTTCAACCCGGCCAGGTCGAGAATGGAGGTGACCGTCTTGCTGCGCAGACCGCCGCGCCAGCAATAGACCAGGATGGGCCTCCCCGCGGCGGAGTCGGCGATGTACCGCACCATCTCCGGGAAGCGATGCGCGGTCAGCTCGAGACCGCGCCGGCGCGCGGCGTAGGGTCCGGACTCCTTGTGCAGTATGCCGATCTCGACCCGCTCCTCGTTGGTGAGCAGGGGGACGTTGATGGCTCCGGGGATGTGGTCCTCTTCGAATTCCAGGGGGGTGCGGACGTCCACCAGGAGATGACTGTCGATGAGTTCTTCGCTAAACGGTGTTGTTTCCACTACTGTTGGCTCCTTTGGCGGGCTCATTATAGAGATGCACCGCGTTGATTGCAACAATCAGGACGAATTATTATTCGTCCCTGCCGTCGCCTCCGCCCCTGTTGCACCTTTTCCTAAAACCCCGGAATCCCCTCCATAGCAGGCGCCTTTTCAGTTGAGGGTTTCTCACTTTTATGGTAGCGTACACTGTTTTTTTTATCCTGTTTTCACGGCTAAGGAGATTTCATAGATGTTTGGCGCGCTTATAAAGAAGTTTGTCGGGAGCAAGAACGAGCGGGAGTTGAAGCGTCTCTGGCCCATTGTGGATCGCATCAACCAGCTGGAAGCCGAGATGCTCAAGCTCTCCGACGACGAGCTGCGCGGCAAGACCGCCCAGTTCAAAGAGCGCTATGCCAAGGGGGAGAGCCTGGACTCCATGCTCCCCGAGGCGTTCGCCGTTTGCCGCGAGGCGGGCAAGCGCGTGCTCGGGATGCGCCACTTCGATGTGCAGCTGATCGGCGGCATGGTGCTCCACTCCGGCAAGATCGCCGAGATGAAGACCGGCGAGGGCAAGACCCTGGTGGCGACTCTTCCGTCCTACCTGAACGGCATCTCCGGCAAGGGCGTGCACGTGGTCACGGTCAACGACTACCTGGCCAAGCGCGACGCCGACTGGATGGGGCGCATCCATAAATTCCTGGGGCTGTCGGTAGGGGTGATCGTGCACGGGCTGGAGGACTGGGAGCGCCGCGAGGCATACGCAGCCGACGTCACCTACGGCACCAACAACGAGTTCGGCTTCGACTACCTGCGCGACAACATGAAGTTCGACCTGGCCGACTACGTCCAGCGCCCGTTCAACTTCGCGGTCGTCGACGAGGTGGACTCCATCCTCATCGACGAGGCGAGGACCCCGCTCATCATCTCCGGTCCGACCGAGGACTCCACGGACAAGTACTACATCATCGACCGGATCATCCCGATGCTCAAGAAGGGCGAGGTGATCGAGGTCGAGGCCAACACCCTCTCCGGCAAGCGCAAGACCTACACCGGCGACTTCACCGTCGACGAAAAGGCGAAGAGCGCGGCGCTGACCGAGGAAGGGGTGCTCAAGGTCGAGAAGCTCCTCAAGATAGACAACCTCTACGATCCGAGGAACATGGAGATCCTGCACCACACCCAGCAGGCGCTCAGGGCGCACGCCCTGTTCAAGCGCGACGTGGATTACGTGGTGCGCGACAACGAGGTCCTCATCGTCGACGAGTTCACCGGCCGCCTCATGCCGGGGCGCCGCTGGTCCGACGGCCTGCACCAGGCCATCGAGGCCAAGGAAGGGGCGAAGATCGAGAACGAGAACCAGACCCTCGCCACCATCACCTTCCAGAACTACTTCCGCATGTACGAGAGGCTCTCGGGCATGACCGGTACCGCGGACACCGAGGCGGAGGAGTTCCACAAGATCTACAAGCTGGACGTCGTGGTCATCCCGACCAACCGCCCGCTTCTGCGCCCGGACTTCCCGGACGTGATCTACAAGACCGAACGCGAGAAGTTCAACGCGGTCATCGCCGAGATCAAGGAACTGCACGCCAAGGGGCAGCCGATCCTGGTCGGCACCATCTCCATCGAGAAGTCCGAGCAGCTCGCCGAGCTTATGAAACGCGAGGGGATCCCGCACTTCGTCCTCAACGCGAAGCAGCATGAGCGCGAGGCCGAGATCGTGGCCCAAGCCGGGCGCAAGGGGATGGTCACCATCGCCACCAACATGGCCGGCCGCGGTACCGACATCGTCCTTGGGGGGAACCCCGACGGTCTGGCGCGCCAGGAGTTCGGCGGCACGCCGGAGGTGAAGGCCGAGGCCTTCGTGGAAGCCTTCGCCAAGGCGCAGGGTGAGGGGGCGGCAGACAAGGAACTGCTCCAGGCACTGGAGCGGGATTTCCCCGGGAGTTCCGCCGCCGTCGCCGGGTATCTGGACCAGCATGACGAAATCGACTTCGAGGAGCTGCAGGAACTGGTGCTCCCCGTATTCAAGAAGCAGTTCGACGCCATCGTCGACAAACACAAGCCGATCTGCGCCGCAGAGCACGACGAGGTGGTGGCCCTGGGCGGCCTGCACATCCTGGGCACCGAGCGCCACGAGTCGCGCCGCATCGACAACCAGTTGCGCGGCCGTTCCGGCCGCCAGGGCGACCCGGGCTCCTCGCGCTTCTACCTCTCGCTCGAGGACGACCTTTTGCGCATCTTCGGTTCCGAGCGCGTCTCCATGATCATGGACAAACTCGGCATCGAAGAGGGGGAGGCGATCACCCACGGCCTGATCACCCGGGCCATCGAGAACGCCCAGAAAAAGGTCGAGGCGCACAACTTCGAGATCAGGAAGCACCTGATCGAGTACGACGACGTCATGAACAAGCAGCGCGAGGTGATCTACACCCAGAGGAAGGAGATCCTCGCCGGCAACGAGATCAGGAAGAGCTTCGTCGGCATGCTGGACGAGACCGTGACCGACGTGGTCCAGGCCTTCGTGATCGACCGCACCCCGGCGCGCGAGTGGGACTGGCAGGGGATCACCGACACCGTGTTCAAGCTGTTCGGCTTCAACCTCGACCTCACCCCGGAGCTCTTCGACCGCATCACCCCGGTCAACTTCGAGGAGACGCTGAGAAGCGGCACCCGCGATCGTTTCAACCAGAAGGTGACCGAGTTCGGCGACGAGCTCATGGATCACCTGATCAAGGTGATCATGCTCCAGGTCATCGACACCCAGTGGAAGGATCACCTCCTTTCCATCGACCACCTGAAGGAAGGCATCGGCCTGCGCGGCTACGGTCAGAAGGATCCGAAGCAGGAGTACAAGCGTGAGGCCTACCAGCTCTTCATGGACATGATGAACAGGATCCGTCAGGAAGTGGTGGAGAAGATCTTCTGGGTGCAGGTAGGGACCGAGGAAGACCTGGAGCAGTACGAACTGGAGCAGCCCAGCCCGCAGAAGATGGTTTTCAACCTGGTGGAGGAAAACGAAGAAGAAGCGGTGGGCCACTCCCCCGCCAAGAGTGCGCGGAGCGCCGGCCGCAACGAGCCGTGCCCCTGCGGCAGCGGCAAGAAGTACAAGAAGTGCTGCGGCAAGTAAAAAGCGAGGTTGAGGTTTCCGTTCGCTTCGCTCACAGGCTGAGGTCGAGAAAAACCCGCGTTTAAAGCTTCTCTTAACCTCAACCTTAACCTTAAACCTGAGGTTCAACTATGAAAGGTTTTCGCTTTTCGGCCGTCGAGGCGGCCATAAAGAAGCCGGGACGGCTCGACCTGGCGCTGATATTTTCGGATTTCCCCGCCCAGGTGGCGGCGGTCTATACCACCAACAAGGTGCAGGCGGCACCGGTGATCATCTCGCGCCAGCGCTCGCATAACGGCAAGTGCCGCGCGCTCCTGGTCAACAGCGGCAACGCCAACGCCTGCACCGGCCAACAGGGGATGACGGACGCGCTCGAGTGCGGCAGGAAAACAGCCGAGGCGCTCGGTCTCTCCGACGAGGAACTCCTGATCGCCTCGACCGGCGTCATCGGCCAGCCCCTCCCCATGGAACGCTTCAGGAAGGGGATCCAGCCCCTGGTGGACGGCCTCGACCATGGCACGCTGGACGACGTGGCCAAGGCGATCATGACCACGGACACCTTCGAGAAGATCGAGAGGCGCAGCGGCGAGGCCGGCGGCAAGCCCTACAGCATCTGGGGAATCGCCAAGGGGGCCGGGATGATCCATCCCAACATGGCCACCATGCTCTCCTTCCTGGTAACCGATGCCGAGGTGGATGGCGCCTTCCTGAAGAGCGCTTTCGCCCAGGCGGTGGACGGTTCCTTCAACGCCATCACGGTGGACAACGACACCTCCACCAACGACACGGCCCTCATCTTCGCCAACGGCGCGGCGGGGAACCCGGTCATCAAGGGGGGGACTCCGGAAGGGGCCGATTTCGCAGCTCTCCTGCACGACCTGCTTCTCTCCCTGGCCAAGCTGATCGTGAAGGACGGCGAGGGGGCGACCAAGTTCGTCGAAATCAGGGTGAAAGGTGGCGCGACCCAGGCGGACGCCAAGAAGGCCGCGCTCGCCGTCGCCAACTCCATGCTGGTCAAGACCGCCTTCTTCGGCCAGGACGCCAACTGGGGCAGGATCATCGCGGCGATCGGGTACTCCGGGGCGCAGGTGGAGCAGGAGCGGGTGGAGATCCGCTTCGACGACGTGCTGATGGCCACCGGCGGCATTTTCGCCGGCGGCGACGCCGAGGCGGCCGGTACCCGCGTGCTGCAGCAAAAGGAATTCAAGGTCGCCATCGACCTCAAGATCGGCGGCGGAGAGGCCGTGGTCTACACCAGCGATCTCTCCTACGACTACGTCCGCATCAACGCCGACTACAGGACCTGATACTATTGACGCTGCCGCTTTCCGCCCGGGGCGGCACCGGCACAACGCCGGTATCTACACTCTCCGCAAACGCTGCTGGAGGCACAATGAGCCGTACCACGATTGTTTCGATCGCAACCGCTGTACTGTTGGCAACCCTCGCCGGCTGGAGCCAGTCGTGGGCGGGCGACCTGAAAATCACCGAGATGGCGGTCACCACCAAGATCGTAAAAGGCAACCCGATCGACTCGGTCCGTCGCATCTCGTCCACCTCGGTCAAGGCGCTCTACTGCTTCACCAGGTTCTCGGCCCCCGAAGATACCAACACCACCATCAAGCAGATCTGGTACATAAACGACGAGGCAGTGGCGGAATACGAGCTGCCGGTCAAGGGGGCACACTGGCGCACCTACAGCCGCAAGGTGGTCGAAAAGGGGCTCTCCGGCGATTGGCGCTGCGATGCGGTGGACAGCGAGGGGAAGGTCCTCAAGTCGGTCACCTTCAAGATGAATTAACCACGGCAGTACCCCGCAAGGACCGAGAGAGTCACATTGAGATTGAACACGTATTTTAGGGTGCGCTTGCGCCCCCTGCTGAGCAGTATCTGCGGCTGTCTGTTGGCCATCTTCCTCGCCACCGCCTGCCGCGCCGCCGACCAGCCCCGCATCGACTCGCTGATGAATGAGGCGATGGGACGCAACCTCATCGCCGGCGGGGTCGTCCTCATAGGCAACCGCGACAAGATCCTCTTCGAGAAGGCGTACGGACGCCTCTCCCCGTTCCCCGACGCACCTCCCATGGCGGCCGACGCCATCTTCGACGTCGCCTCGCTGACCAAGGTCATCGCCACCACCCCCTCCATCCTGAAGCTGGCGGAAGAGGGCAGGATCTCGCTGCTCGACCCCGTAACCAGGTGGTTTCCGGAGCTGGCAGGGAAGGGGAAGGATGCGGTCCTGGTGATGAACCTTTTGACCCATACCTCCGGACTGGACGACATCCCGCTCTCCAGCGTGAATCCCATGCAAAGCGCCATCGAGGGCGCCGCCGCCCAGAAGCTCAAGGGGGAGGTGGGAAGCCGCTTCCGCTATGCCGACCTGAACTTCATCCTGCTCGCGGAGCTGGTGCGCCGCGCCACCGGCGCTCCGCTCGACCTCTACGCCCAGGTCTCCTTCTACCGTCCGCTGGGGATGGCCGACACCGCCTTCCATCCCAAGGAGACGGGGCGCTGTTCCGGAACGATCAGCGACGAGCGCGTCCTCTTCGGCGAACCCCAGGACTACCTTTGCCGCCAGTTGGGAGGCGTGGCCGGGCATGCCGGGCTCTTCGCCACCGCCCGGGACCTCTCCCGCTTCTGCCGGATGATGCTCTCCGGCGGGACCCTGGAGGGGAGGCGCGTTCTCGCGCAGCGCACCGTGGACCAGATGACTGCGCCTTACTTCTCGCGCGGCGGCACCGTGGTCAGGGGGCTTGGGTGGGACATCTCCTCTCCCTTCTCCGCGCCCCGCGGGCAGGGATTCTCCCGGGTCTCCTTCGGCCACACCGGGTACTCGGGGTCGTCGATCTGGATCGACCCGGCCACCGACACCTTCGTCATTCTGCTCACTTCGCGTCTTGAATACAAAAAGGTGCACGAGATCAACAAGTTGCGTGGCGATATCTCGACGCTGGCCGCCCAGATCTTCGGCATTCCCGTTGAGTTCGGAGACATGGCCCGTTTCAATGACGAGTGATTAATAAGAAAGGGCAAAAACCTTGACACCCTACGCCCTTTATGCTAGCTTTTTTTACCATTTTTAGTGTCATACTGGATGTATTTGCGCCTGATTACGAACTGCCATTTCTGTCTGTCCTACGCACGAGAAATCCTGTGAGCACTTCCCGGATCAGCTCTGTATCAGCCGGACGACTCGAATTTGTCGTGGCAACAATAACTCCTGAAGTAAGCTTCCTAAGTAGAGGGGGGATAGATGGGCAATAGACTGCTCCTCGCCGATGACAGCATCACCATTCAGAAGGTCGTGGCGATCATCTTCGCCAATGAGGAGTTTGAGCTGACCGTTGTCGACAACGGTACTGCTGCCCTTGAGAAGGCGCGGGAGACCAAGCCGGACGTGATGCTGGTCGACGCGCTGATGCCCGGCAAGACCGGCTACGAGGTCTGCGCCGAGATCCGTCGCGACCCCGTGCTCGGCGCGGTCCCCATCATCCTCCTGATCGGCGCCTTCGAGCCGCTGGACGAGGAGAAGGCGCGGGAATGCGGTGCCGATGCCACCATCTCCAAGCCCTTCGAATCGCAGCAGTTGATCGACAGGGTCAAGGAGATGCTGGAACTGGGCAAGACCAGAAAGACCGCTCCCCCGGTGGCACAGCCGGCAGCCCCGGCTCCCGCAGCCGAGGAAATCTGGGGCGATCTCTCCTCCCTGGACGCCATGGCCCCGGCCGCAGCCGCCCCGGTAGCCGCAGCACCGGCCGCCGCTGCTCCGGCTGCCGCCGAGGAAGACATCTGGGAGAGCGTCGGCATCGAAACCGAGCCCGCCTGGGAGGCCCCCGCCGCTCCGCCAGAGCCGGCCTGGGAGGCCCCGGTTGCAGCCGCCGCTCCTGCCGCGCAGGTGGAGCCGGTCGAGGCGAGCATGGAAGACGACCTGTGGGGTGCCTTCGAGCTGGAGGAGGAGACTCCCGCCGCTGCCGTTGAGGCGCCGTCCGAGCTGTTCGGAGTGGTGGAGCCGGAGGCGGCGGACGAGTCCGAGTTCGAGGCTGAAGAGATTTTCAACTTCGACGAAACCGAAGAGATCGAAGAGACCGGCCCGGCGCTCGACCTGGAGGAGCCGGCCGTTGATTCCTCGCTCACCGTCAGCGAGGAGGAGTTCTTCGCTTTCAGCGAGGAGCCGGAAGCCGCGGTGGCGGTACCCGCGCAGGCCGAGACCGAGGCCGAGGCCGAGGCGTTCGGGGTGCCGGAGTACGAGCCCTTCGAGTTCGAGGCGGAGGAACCCGCGCCGCAGGCCGCAGCGCCTGCTGCAGCGGCACAGCCCGAACCCGTCTTTGCGGCCCCCGCCGCAGTGACGCCCGTTCAGGCCGCAGCCCCGCAGCCCGCGGCCGTTGCCGAACTGACCGAGGACCAACTGGTGGCCGCACTCTCCAAGGTGTCCCGCGAGGTGATCGAGCGAATCGTCTGGGAAGTGGTCCCCGATCTGGCCGAGGTGATCATCAAGGAAGAAATCAGAAAACTGAAGAGCGGCGTACGCGACTAAGGCGGACGTCTTACGCGCATCCGCTTATGAAACAGGGGATTTTACGATCCCCTTTTTTCATACTGGGGCACTCCCACCGTTAATGGCCTAGCCACCCTCTCCCCCCGGGAGAGGGACGGGGTGAGGGCGATGCGATAGGCGATGTCCCTGGCGGCGTCTCCCTCACCCGGCCTTCGGTCACCCTCTCCCGGAGGGAGGAGGGGACCTCGGGCGGGCTGGCGCGCAGGCGCTAACGAAGATTTCAAGCTGTGCAGGGCCAACCCTGCTAGAGCATTTTTAAAATGAGGTAGATTAGATGGCAAACAAAGAGCTGGAAAAGGTTTACGAGCCGAAAAGCGTTGAGCAGAAGTGGTACCAGGAGTGGGAAGGGAAGGGGTACTTCCATGCCGTCGTCCCCTCCGACAAGCCGAGCTACTCCATCGTCATCCCCCCCCCGAACATCACCGGCGTGCTGCACATGGGGCACGCCCTGAACAATACCCTGCAGGACATCCTGTGCCGCTGGAAGCGGATGAGCGGCTACAACGTGCTCTGGATGCCGGGCACCGACCACGCCGGGATCGCCACCCAGAACGTGGTCGAGCGCCAGCTCGCCGCCGAAGGGAAGGATCGTTTCGAACTGGGCCGCGAAGGGTTCATCGAGCGGGTCTGGCAGTGGAAGGGTGAGTCGGGCGGGCAGATCATCGGACAGTTGAAGCGTCTCGGCGCCTCCTGCGACTGGGAGCGCGAACGCTTCACCATGGACGCCGGGCTTTCCAAGGCGGTGCGCGAGGTGTTCGTGCGCCTGTACCAGGAGAAACTGATCTACCGCGACAACCGCCTGATCAACTGGTGCCCGCGCTGCCACACCGCGCTCTCCGACATCGAGGTCGAGCACGAGGACAAGGCGGGGAACCTCTGGCACCTGCGCTACCCGGTGGTGGGGAGCGACGAGTACGTGGTGGTCGCCACCACCCGTCCCGAGACCATGCTGGGGGACACCGCCGTGGCCGTGCACCCCGAGGACGAGCGCTACAGCCACCTGATCGGGAAGAAGGTCATGCTCCCCTTGGTGAACCGCGAGATCCCGGTCATCGCCGACGACTACGTCGACCGCGAGTTCGGCACCGGCGTGGTGAAGATCACCCCGGCGCACGACTTCAACGACTTCGAGATGGGCCTCAGGCACAACCTCGACCGCATCAACGTCTTCGACGAGTCCGGCGTGGTGAACGCCGCCGGCAAGCAGTACGAGGGGATGGACCGCTTCGCCGCCAGGAAACAGGTCGTGGCCGACCTCGAGGCTGCCGGACTTCTCGAGAAGATCCAGGATCACGCCCTCTCCGTCGGCGGCTGCTACCGCTGCAAGACCGTCGTCGAGCCGTACATGTCCCTGCAGTGGTACGTGAAGGTGGGACCGCTTGCCGAGCGCGCCCTTGGCGCCGTCAAGGACGGGCGCACCAAGATCGTGCCGCAGCAGTGGGAAAACACCTACTACGACTGGATGGAGAACATCCGCGACTGGTGCATCTCGCGCCAGATCTGGTGGGGACACCGGATTCCCGCCTGGTACTGCGACCACTGCGGTCACATCACCGTGGCCAAGGAAGACCCGACCGCGTGCAGCCAGTGCGGCTCCGACGAGATCCGCCAGGAAACCGACGTGCTCGACACCTGGTTCTCCTCGGCCCTCTGGCCCTTCTCCACCATGGGGTGGCCGGAAAAGACCCCGGAGCTGTCCGCCTTCTACCCGACCTCCTGCCTGGTTACCGGCTTCGACATCCTCTTCTTCTGGGTGGCCCGCATGATGATGATGGGGCTGCACTTCATGGACGAGGTCCCCTTCACCGACGTCTACATCCACGCCCTGGTGCGCGACGCGCAGGGGCAGAAGATGTCCAAGTCCAAGGGGAACGTGATCGATCCGCTGACCGTCATCGACGCCTACGGCACCGACGCCTTCCGCTTCACCCTGGCTGCCTTCGCCGCGCAGGGGCGCGACATCAAGCTCGCCGAGGAGAGGATCGCCGGCTACCGCAACTTCGCCAACAAGATCTGGAACGCATCGCGTTTCGCCATGATGAACCTGGAAGGGTTCGATCCGGATCAGGTCGATGTCGAGTCGCTCAAGCTCTCCAACGCGGACCGCTGGATCCTGTACCGCCTCAACGAGGCTGCAGGTTCATTGGACTCGGCGCTGACCGGGTTCCGTTTCAACGAGGCGGCCAGCGAGTTGTACCGCTTCACCTGGAGCGAGTTCTGCGACTGGTACATCGAGTTGGCCAAGGACGATCTCTACAAGGGTGACGCCGAGCGCCAGGCGGCGGCGAAATACGTGCTCTGGCTGGTGTTGGAGAACCTCCTGCGCCTTTTGCATCCGTTCATGCCCTTCATCACCGAGGAGATCTGGCAGGCCCTGCCCAAGAAGAAAGGCGCCGCCGATTCCATCATGATCTCCGACTTCCCGACCCCGCGCGAGGAGTGGGCGGGCTACGCCTCCGCCGCCGTCGAGATGGAACTGGTGATGGAAGTCATCAAGGGGATCAGGAACATCAGGGGCGAGATGGAAGTTGCCCCGAGCAAGCAGATCGCCGCCATCCTCGACTGCAAGTCCGAGTCGAGCCTCAAGCTGCTCAAGAAGAACGAGGTCTACGTGATGAGCCTCGCCCGTCTTTCCGACCTTGCCATCGGGCAGGGGATCGAGCGTCCCGCCGAGGCCTCGCTGCAGGTGGCAGGCGACGTCGAGATCATCGTGCCGCTCAAGGGGCTCGTGAACGTCGAGGAAGAAGAGAAGCGTCTCAACAAGGAGATCGCCAAGATCGAGAAGGACATCGAGTTCCTCTCCAAGAAACTGGAGAACCCGAGCTTCATCGAGCGTGCGCCCGCCGACGTGGTCGAGAAGGAGCGCGAGAAGATCGCCGAGTTCGGCAACAAGAAGAAGCTCCTCCAGGAGAGCCTGGAGAAGATCCTGAGGCTCAAGTAGACCAAAAACCGGTTCTACGTTCTATGTTCTAAGTTGTCCTTGCCGCTGTCACAGGAGCAGTTAGGAGGGCTTTTCACGTAGAACTTAGAACGTAGAACCTAGAACGGCCGTTAAGAGGTTTCCTTGACTCCTTACATCATCTACGCCGTATTCGCTTTCCTGCTGGGGGCCGTGGTAGGCTCCTTCCTGAACGTCTGCATCTGCCGGATGCCGCACGACGAGTCGGTGGTGTCACCCCCGTCGCACTGCCCCAAGTGCGACTACCAGATCCGCTGGTACGACAACATCCCGATCCTGAGCTACCTGCTGCTCGGGGGAAAGTGCCGCTCCTGCGGCGCACGCATCTCGATCCAGTACCCGCTGGTCGAGCTCCTGAACGGCCTACTTTCCCTGGCCCTTTTCTTCAAGTTCTTCCCGCAGCGTCTGTTCGAGGAAGGGGCCCCGGTCCAGTTCCTGTTCACCGGTCTGTTCTACTTCGGGGTGCTCTTCGTATTCTGCAGCGCCCTGGTCGTGGTCACCTTCATCGACCTGGAACACCAGATCATCCCGGACCGCATCACCCTGCCCGGCATCGTCCTCGGCTTTCTCATCTCGTTCTTCATCCCGCAGCTGGGCTGGCTCAACTCCCTGATCGGCATCATTGCCGGAGGCGGCAGCCTGCTCCTCATCGCCTGGATCTACCAGGTCGTCGCCAAGAAGGACGGCATGGGAGGGGGCGACGTGAAGCTCCTGGCCATGATGGGGGCCTTCCTCGGCTGGAAATCGATCCTGTTCATCGTCTTCGTGTCTTCCCTTTTGGGGTCGATCATAGGTGTCACCCTCATGCTGATCCGCAAGAAGGACTCCACACTCGCCATACCGTTCGGCCCGTTCCTCGCGGGGGGCGCCGTGCTGTACGTCTTCTACGGCAGGCGCATCATCAACTGGTACCTGAACGTGGGAAGCTGAAGCGGCGGCTATGAGACCATTCCGGTTCAGCCTCACTTTCTACATCCTCTCCGCCCTGAGCATGCTGCTCGTGCTCACCTGGGCCCTCCTCTCTCTGATCTCCTTCAAAACCTCCGAAAACGACCTCCTGGCCCAGAAGGGAGAGGACGCCAAGCAGCTCCTGGCCGCCATCGTGTCGGCCCTGCCGCGTCCCTTGGCCCCGCCGGACCCCGAAAGCCAGGTAGTGCAGTATCTCGAGCAGCTGAGACGCGACCGGAGTTTCGCCGGGCTGGTGGTGGTCGACCAGGGGGGGCGGCGGCTCTACGCGGTTGCCGACGGCAGCGATACGGATAGCAACCTTCTCGCTGTCCTGGCCAGCGGGCGGTCCTTTTTCCAGATCTCCCCGGACAAGACGAGCGGCCGCTGCTACGTCGCCATCGTGCAGCAGGGGAAGGTGGTCGGGGCCGCGCGCCTCACGCTGTCGCTGCAACCGGTCCAGGATCGGCTGTCCACGTCCAGGCACCTGTTCCTCGCCTACTTCGCCCTGGACTTCCTGTTGCTCCTCGTTTTCGGATCCTACCTGCTGTCCCGCACCGTGGTCTCGCCCATCAAGCGTCTTCTCTCGGCCACCCGTCGCATCACCGCGGGGGATCTCGGTGTTTCCGTCAACGTGGCGGGGAGCTCCGAGGTCGCCGAGCTCTCGGACGGGTTCAACAGCATGATGGTTGCGCTTCGGGAGAAGAGGGTGGAGGTCGAGGAGAAGGTCGCCTCGCTGAAGTGGGCCAACAAGGAGCTGGTCGAGGCGAGAAACGAGGCGGTTCGTTCCGAAAAGATGGCCTCCGTCGGGCTCCTGGCTGCCGGGATGGCGCACGAGATCGGCACGCCCCTTGCCGCGATCATGGGGTACGGCACCATCCTCGCCGATGAGCTGGCCGCCGACCCGGAAAAGTCCGACTACCTGCGCCGCATCGATGAGGAGTCAAGGCGTATCGACCGCATCGTGCGGGGGCTTTTGGATTACGCCCGTCCCAAGCGTGTGCAGTGGGAGGAAGTGGAGATACGCACCCTGTTGGAAAAGGTGGTGGAACTGCTGGCAGGCCAGGGCGTGCTGAAGCACCTCGAGGTATCCGTCGAGGTCGAAGACGGGCTTGCCGCAGTGCACGCCGACCCGCACCAGCTCGAACAGTTGCTGATCAACCTCATCGTGAACGCGCGGGACGCAATGCCGAAGGGGGGCAACCTGTGGCTAAAGGGGAGGCGCTCCGGAGCCGAAGTGGTCATCGAGGTGGCGGACAACGGCGAGGGGATGCCTCCGGAGCTGCTGAGCAAGGTTTTCGATCCGTTTTTCACCACCAAGGAGCCCGGGAAGGGGACCGGTCTGGGGCTGGCGATCGCAGCGCGGATAGCCGAGTCCTGTGGTGGCAGGCTCGGCGTGCAGAGCGAGCTAGGGAAGGGGAGCCGCTTCACCCTGACGCTGCCGGCCAGTGGACAGGGGGCTAGGGGGTAGGGGCTTGCTGCTGGCAGTTGGCGGCTTTTTCAGCATTCCGGCCAGTCCGACCAGCCCGACCAGTCCGACAAGGAGCACGTTTTGAGCGAGAAAAAGAAAATCCTGGTGGTGGACGACGAGGCGAACCTGCGTCACATGCTCCAGGTCCTCTTGAAAAAGCAGGGTTACCTGGTGGAGCAGTCCGCAGACGGCGCGGACGCCCTGGCCAAGGCGCGCGAGGGAGGCTACGCCTTCATCCTGTGCGACATCCGCATGCCGGTCATGGACGGCAAAAAATTCCTGACTGCCTGCAACGAATCCGGCATCGGCGCCACCATCATCATGATGTCCGCCTACGGCACCGTCGACGATGCCATCGAGTGCATGAAACTTGGTGCCTACGATTACATCTCCAAACCCTTCAACAGCGACGAGATCTCGCTGGTGCTGAAAAAGGCGGAGGAGCGGGAGCGGCTAAAGGACGAGAACCGCAGGCTGCGCGACGCGGTGCGGGGACGCGCCTTCCCCGACATCATAAGCAGAAACGCCCGGATGGCGGAGATCATGGAGCTGGTCAAGAAGCTCTCCGAGCACAAGACCACCGTCCTGATCCAGGGGGAGTCAGGAACGGGCAAGGAACTCGTGGCGCGGGCGCTGCACAACTGCGGCGTGCGCCGCCAGGGCCCCTTCGTCGCCGTGAACTGCGGCGCCATCCCCGCCGCCCTGCTGGAGAGCGAGCTCTTCGGGCACGTCAAGGGGGCCTTCACCGATGCTGGCCACGACAAGATCGGCCTCTTCGAAGAGGCGAACGGCGGCACCCTTTTCCTGGACGAGATAGGGGAGCTTCCGCTTTCGCTGCAGGTCAAGCTGCTGCGGGTGCTGCAGGAGGAGGAGATCCGACGGCTCGGCGCTTCCGCCGCGCAAAAGGTCGATGTCAGGGTGGTATCCGCCACCAGCAGGGACCTGGCCGGGGAAGTCGCGGCAGGAAGGTTCCGCGAGGATCTCTATTTCCGCATCAACGTCTTCGCCCTGTCCCTGCCGCCCCTGCGGGAGCGCGTGGAGGACGTCCCCCTCTTGGTGGACCACTTCCTGGAGAAGCACGGAGAGCGCATGGGGATGCCGGGGGTGCGCCCCACGCCCGAGGCGTTGCAGGCCTTGGTGCGCTACGGCTGGCCGGGTAACGTGAGAGAACTGGAGAACTGCATCGAACGCGGGCTGGTGCTCTGCGATGGTGGCACGCTGGGGCTTGCCTGCCTGCCGGAGGCGGTGCGCAGGGGAGCGGGGCTGGAGGCCAGGGGAGGGGACTTGGTCGACTCCCTCTCGATAAAGAAGGGGGCGGAGGCGCTGGAGCGGCAACTGATCGTGCGCGCGCTGGAACAAACGGCGGGGAACCGGACCCACGCGGCGCGGCTCCTGGAGATCAGCCACCGGGCCCTGCTGTACAAGCTCAAGGAGTACGACCTCGGCTAGCACCCGGCGGACCTCGGCACCGAAAAGGTGCCAATTTTTTGCGGGGTAGGTGCTTCTGCTATGAAAAAAATGCGTAGTTTTTTGCTGTATCCCCGTGCTATGGTATGCCACAACTAACCGTATTGACGCCGAAACAGATGCTTCCGCGCCGCGGTGGAGGCCAAGGCACGGTTGTTGCTCACCTTTCCCGAGCAACGAAATCACCCATGAGGTAGCTGAATGTCCTTCGCGAAAAATCTCACCCGTCTCTTTGCAGCCTGCTTCACCCTGGTCGCTATCGCCATTGCCGCACCCGCCTTCGCCATGTCGGAAGGATGCAGCGGGGACTGCGCCTCCTGCCACTCCATCACGCTCCAGGAGGCGAGCGGTCTCCTGAAGGAGATCGGGCCGGTCAAGGATGTGAAGCCGGCGCCGGTGCGCGGGCTGTACGAGGTGACCTTCGAGCAGGCCGGCAAAACCGGGGTCGCCTATCTCGACTACGGCAAAAAGCACATCATCGCCGGCCAGGTCTTCGACATCGCCTCCAGGCAGCCGGTGGGGGGCTCGGCCCAGCAGGCGAAAACGGAGCGCAAGGAGCGTCTCGATCCGGCCACCCTCACCACCGCCGACGCGCTCATCCTCGGGAACCCGAAGGGGAAAAAGAAGCTGTTCGTTTTCACCGACCCCGAGTGCCCCTACTGCGCCAAGGCCCACGTCGAGCTGAAGAAGCTGGCGGCCCTGGAGCCCGACCTCGCCATCTACATCAAGCTCTACCCCCTGAAGATGCATCCCAAGGCGTACGACAAGTCGCGGGTGATCCTGGCGCAGGGTTCCCTGGAACTCCTGGAGAAATCGTTCGCCGGCGAGCCATTGCCCACCGCTACCGATAAGGACGCCAGAAAGCCGGTGGAGGAGACCATCAAGTTCGCCGAGTCGAACGGGATTGTCTCGACGCCGACGCTGGTTTTGCCAGACGGGAAGATTTTGGTAGGGTACAAGGATGCCGCCGCTATGCGGGAACTGCTGGCGAGGTAACCGACCGTGAATTTTCGTCCGACTTCGACTGAAGCTTTCATGCCCATCTATACGAGGTGTTCAATGGGAAAGACTCTGAACAGGCTCTTGATCAAGAACTTGCCGCTACTGATCCTCACTGCCATGCTTTTACCCGGCGCGGCGCTCGCTGCCGATCCGGGCGACAACTGGTGCATCACCCCTCCCTTCATCACCGGCGGGATCAAGCCGAACCTGTTGCTCATGATCGACAACTCCGCGAGTATGTACGACCTCGGCTACATCGCGGGATCGACATCGGCTGCCCCGACCTACACCTGCGGCACCGGGGCGGGGTCCGCGACGGTCTCCTCATCCTATTGCTTCGATAACACCTACGACGACACCAAGGACTACGAGGGGTACTTCAGCAAGCTCAACAGCGACGGCACCTTCACCTATCCCGTCTACCAGTATTCGGGCGGGAAGTTCGTGGAGATCAATACCGGGGTACCCACGACCACCGGCACCGGCATCTACCGGACCAGCTACGTCTACATAGCCATGTCCGGCGACAATACCGTAACGCCTCCCACCAGGGTGATCGACACCTTCATCGCCAGCGGAAAGTTCCTGAACTGGCTTGCTGCCTCCAAATTCGACATCGAGAAGAAGATCCTGACCGGCGGGAAGTACGTCTCCGGAAGCAGCCTGCTGCAAGGCGAGACCAGGGGGTGTGTCGGCCGGCGTTTCGTCAAGGTGGTGCCGGCCATCTCCGGCCTTTCCTTCGCGGTCCGCGGTCCCACCGCGGTCGAGCCGAACTATGACCCGAGCACCCAGGGGGGGGGGACCCGCATCGAGATCTTCGAGGGGACCTACAACCAGTCCGACTGCCAGTGCGCGGTCTACAACTGGAGTAACGGCAACTACGGTCAGGCCAGCACCGATACCAAGAACTGTCTGGACACCACCAACGCGGACAACGCGCTGGCCACTATCAACCACACCCAGCAGGCATGCTGGAAGATCAAGGACAATATCAGGACCGGCGGTGATATCTGGCAGGGTGTGAGCGTCAACTCCCTGCAGACGGCCTGTGCCAACGTCTACTCGGACCCGAAGACCCCGATCGCACCGGCGGCTCTCACCGACGAGTCCAGCGGCAACTACATCTGCACCAGCGCGGCAACCCATTCGGCTCCGGTCGCGCCCTATATCGGCACCAGTTCTGACACCACCGGCTTCATGGGGAAATGCTGGAGGAACAACAGCGACAAGTGGTTGAACGACGGCGATACCTGCGTCAAGAACGAGATCCTGCACTACTGCATGGGGCAGAACTTCGCGGAAGTGACCGACCCCTCCTCGGTCATCCCCACCAGCGGCAACATCCCGTCGGTACTGATGGATGCCGGGGTGCGCGCCATCGGCTCCCCGGTCGGCCCCGCAGGCAAACCTGGTTACTGCTCCCGCAGGACCACGACCACCTGCTCCACAGATGCGGACTGCTCCACCAAGGTCTGCTCCAACGCACCGGCCACCACTTGCACCAGCAATTCCGACTGCACCTCGCCGGGGACCTGCGTCCCCCAGACCTGTAACAACCCCTTCTACGGAAAGGTGGGGGTCTCGTCGGCCCCGACCGGCCTCATCAATGACTTCGCCAGCAGCATCCGTTTTGGGGTCATGAGCTTCAATAACTACGGCTCGGCGACCGAGTGTGGCAGCACCGTCGGCATGCCTTGTCCCAAGTTCTGCTCCGGCAACCAGAACAAGATGTGCAGCACCGACTCGGACTGCCTCTCCAGCTTGAGCGAAGGGACCTGCCAGGCCGCCACCAACAAGGACGCCAGCAAGGTGCTCGACCACATCGGCACAGCCGTTGGCGACCACAGTTCCGGCTTAATCAACACCATCGACGGCATCCCGGCGGTCTCGTGGACCCCCTTTGCCGAGGCCTTCTACAACGCCATCGCCTACTTCGTCAAGGATGCCACCGCGACTACCGCGACCCTGAACTCGACCAAGTTCACCCCGACGACGGCAGCCATCCAGGAGCCCCTGACCGGTACGGATGACTACACAAACCACAACCCGATCCAGTTCCGCTGCCAGCAAAACAACGTCATGCTGATCACGGACGGCACATCCACCGCGGACAAGAACGACACCATGAGGAACAAGGTCACCGACAGCTCCGGCTACTTCAGGGACCCGAACACGCTGGCCGAGAGCGGCTCCACCTCCGGGGTATGCGGCAGCTATGCGGGGAGTCCCTACATCCACGACCTGAGCTACTTCGCCTATCACCGCAACCTCTTCGATCCGAGCCAGGTCTGCCACGGCACCGGCGCCACCGCCTGCGAGAACGCCCAGACCATCAAGACCCACGTGGTGTACAACGCGCCGTCCAGCACCGGCACGACCAACGTCTGCGATCCATACGTGCAGATGAACATGACCGCGGTGAACGGCGGGACTACGCTGCACAACCCGAACAACCCGACCCAACTGAGAACCGAGCTGAAGGCCGCCCTGGAGAGCATCGCGGCGGGCGCCTCCTCCGGTACCGCGGCGTCGATCCTCAGCAACTCCGAGGGTAGCGGCGCCAACATCCTGCAGGCGGTGTTCTATCCCAAGAAGGTCTTCTACAACCAGACAGAGGCGAGCTGGATCGGTGAAATGCAGAACCTTTGGTACTACGTCGACCCGCAGGTCAACCGCTCCACCATCAGGGAGGATACCGACCAGAACAACGCCTTCGACCTGATCGCGGACAAGGTGGTCAGTTTCCGCTTCGACCCTACTGACAACGTCACCTATGCCTACGTCTCCCAGGACACCAACGGCGACGGGGCGGGGGACACCGCGGAGACCAAGGAGGACAGCGACGATGTGCTCAGTATCTGGCGCGCCGGCAAGACGCTGTGGCAACGCCCGCTCACCGGCACCGGCGCCAGGCCGCGCAAGATCTACACCTCGACCAACGGGACTTCGCTGATCCAGTTCTCGTCGGCGACCTTCCCCAATACCGGCGGCGGGAACAATGCCAACACCCTCGCGTCCTACCTGGACGTGTCCACCACGGATGCGCCCACCCTGATCGACTACGTGCACGGGCTGGAGGAGACCGGCTACCGCTCCAGGACCGTCTCTATCCTCAACAAGAGCACCAACGTGGCAAGCTCCGGGGTCTGGCGCCTGGGTGACATCATCTCGTCCACGCCGCGCATCCAGTCGAACCTCAGGCTGAACGGTTACAACCTGCAGCCTCCCAGCGGTTACAGCGACACCTCGTACACCTCCTACATCCAGTCCAGCGACTACCACAATCGCGGCATGGTGTACGTGGGGGGCAACGACGGGATGCTGCATGCCTTCAACTTCGGCCTCTTGAACGTCACAGCGAGCGGGACCCAGAAGGCGACCCTGAGCAAGCTCTCCAACTCCGACCCTGCCCTGGGCGAGGAGATGTGGGCCTACATCCCTAAACAGGCCCTTCCGTATCTGAAATACTTCGGCGATCCGAAATACAACCATCTGTACTACGTGGACGGCCCGACCCTCCTGCTGGATGCCAGCATCGGCGCGCCCAGCGGCGTTTCCGGCTGCAACGCCACCAGCTACTGGAACTGCACCAAGCTGACCTCGGTGGTCGACGGCGCCAACTCGCTTGACGGCAGCGCCAACCCCTGGCGCAGCATCCTGATCGGGTCCATGGGGATCGGCGGCGCCTCCTCGTCCAGCTGCGGCACCCCCTCCACCAGCAACTGCGTACCGACGCCGCGCACCGACCCTTCCGATACCAGCAAGGGGCTCGGTTTCTCCACCTATTTCGCTCTCGACGTGAGCGACCCGAAGAACCCCTCGCTGATGTGGGAGTTCAACCGCGCGGCGGACAACGACCTCGGCTTCGCCACCACCGGCCCGGCCATCGTCAGGGTAGGGGACCGCGCCAAGAACGGGCGCTGGTTCGCCATCTTCGGATCCGGGCCCACCGGCCCCATCGATACCGACGGCAACCAGTTCCAGGGGCGCTCCAACCAGAACCTGAAGTTCTTCGTGGTCGACCTGAAAACCGGCGAGATGGTCCGGGCCATCGACACCGAAATTGCGGAGGCGTTCGCAGGCTCCATGATGGGCGGTGCCATCGACGCCGACCGCTGGGACTCCAGCGCCAACGGATTCTACCAGGATGACGCCGTCTTCGCCGGATACACCAAGAAGGTCGCCGGCACCCCGGCCACCTGGACCGACGGCGGCGTGATCAGGATCGTCACCCACAACGACACCGACCCTGCCCACTGGACCTGGAGCAAGGTCATCGAGGGGACCGGCCCTGTGGTCACCTCCATAGCCAGGCTCCAGGACCGCAAGAACAAAAAGCTCTGGCTTTACTTCGGCAGCGGCAGGTACTATTACCGCTCCGGCACCGACATCGACGACTACTCGACGCGCCGGTGGATCTACGGCGTCAAGGAGCCCTGCTACAACACCAGCAACCTGCCGGGCAACATCTACGATGCGAGCTGCAGCACCACCGTCGCCCTCGGGGACGTCACCGACCAGTCCTCCTCCATCTCGAGCAGCGTCGGCTCCGGCGGCTGGAAGATCCAGCTGGACGCCTCCACAACCGCCTTCGGCGCCGAGCGTGTGGTCTCCGACGCGGTCACCCTGACCAACGGCACCGTCTTCGTGACCACCTTCGAGCCGACCTCGGATGCCTGCGGATTCGGCGGGAACTCCTTCCTCTGGGCCCTTGGCTACGATACCGGCGGCAGGCCCAGCGACGCCGCATTGGCAGGCAAGGCGCTGATCCAGCTCTCCACAGGCGAATTCAAGGAGGTCGACCTGGCCCAGGCCTTCGGCAGCGGGGCATCGCGTCTGATGCGGCGCACCACGACCCCGATGACCGGCAAGCCGCCGGCCGACGCCTTCCCCGTGGTCAGCAAGAGCGCCAACAAGCCGGTGAAGCGGATCATGCACATCCAGGAGCGCTGAGGCATGAAAGAAAAGGGCTTTACCATAGTCGAGCTGGTGGTGGTGATGGCCATCAGCGGGATACTGCTGGGCATCGGCATGCTGCAGTTCAGTGCCATGCAGAAGAAAGCCGCCGTGGAGGCTGAGGTGCGCACCATCTACAGCAAGCTCACGGAGATTCGGCTGGAGGCGATGTATACCAAAACCCCGCGCCTCGTGCTCTTCAACGGCAACCAGATGACGATCTACCCCGCCGACGTTAGCACAGCTCCCCCGGTTTCCGTGGTCAGCTTCTCCTTCCCGGTGGTGGTCAGTTCCAGTGCCAACCGGGTGCTCTACGACGCGGCCGGCATCATGAATCTCACCGAGCGCTCCATCTGTGTCGAGCCCGGCGGGGCCCCCGCGACCACAGGGAACATGGACAGTGTCGTGGTCTCCGCGGTGAGCAGCAAAATGGGGAAAAGAAGAACAGGAGGTGCCTGTGCTCCAGCCAGCATCGATCAAAAATAACAGCGGCTTCACCCTGATAGAGCTGCTGGTCTCCCTGGTGATCATCGCCGTGGGGATGTTCGGGGTGCTGGAGTGTCTCAACGTGAGCCTGCAGCACAACTTAAGGAACGAATTGCGCAACGAGGCAATCAAGCTCGGCGAGAAATACATGGCCGACTTCCGGGGGATGAACTTCGACGCCATCGCCGACAGTTACCCCGTCACCAACGTCACCAGGCGGGTGAGGGGGGCGAACAAGAACTACGTGGTGGAGCGCAGCAGCCAGGTGCTGCGGACGGAAAGCGCCCAGTCCACCTCGCGCCAGGTCACCGTAGTGGTCAAGTGGGCCTACAGGAACATGACCTCGCAAAACCGCGTGGTATCCGTGGTGGCCAGACCATGAGGGGTGAGGTAACTATGCTCAAAAACAGCCGGGGCTTCACACTGGTCGAGCTGGTGGTGGTCATGGCCATCTTCATTTCGGTGTTGATCGTGGCCTCCAGTGGCTTCAATACGGTGCTCACCCAGGTGGGGCAGCAGAGCAAACAGATGGAGACCGACATCGGCAGCGTCGTGGGGTTGGAGATGTTTCGCTCCGACCTGCAAAATGCCGGCTACGGCCTCCCCTGGTCCTTCCAGGCCACCCCGTCTTCGGCAAAGTACACCGAGGTGGTGAGCGGCGACTCCGGCGGGGCCATGGCCGCGACCTTCTGGTCCGGCGGGCAGAGTCCCCTCACCTACAACGACGCCGGGGTGGGCTCCGGCGTGCCGCGCGCCGTGTTGAGCGGTTCCACCACCTTCAACGGCGGGGCGCAGTACCTGGTGATCAAGTCGCTCTCCGTGGCGAGTTCCACCACCGGGACGCAGAAGAAATCGGTGCAGGTGGCCTACACGGACAGCGGCCGGAGTACCACCAACTGGGGGGACGCCACCCGCGACTTCCAGACCGTGACCGGTGCCACCGAGCGGGTCATCGTGCTCAGGAACACCTTCATCGACCGGATTCCGACGCGCCAGCTGCAGGTGAACGGAGGCAACTTCTCCAGCTACTTCAAGCAGAACCAGTACACGAGCCTCACGCTCCCCCACTCATCGGGCGACATGTTCGAGGTCTACGGGGTGGATGCCGCCACCGAGCCCAGGATGCCCTTCAACCGCGCCGACTACTACGTCAACCGGCCCGCCAACCCGCCTCCGGCCTGCGCCCCCAATACCGGCGTCCTCTACAAGGCGGTGGTGAACCAGGGGGGAGGTTTCACCGAGTACCCGCTGCTTGACTGCGTGGCCGACATGCAGGTGGTCTACGGTATCGGCCCGGCCGGATCCAAGGAGGTCAACCTGCACCAGACCACCCTCCCTGGCACCGGCAGCGCCCAGGATATCAGGGAGCAGTTGAAGGAGATCAGGGTCTACATCCTGGCTCATACCGGCCGCAAAGACACCAGCTACACCCATCCCGATTCCATCATCAACGTCGGGGAGAACTTCGGCGGCACGCTTCAGGGGAGGGCCTTCAACCTCGCCACCCTGATCGGGACAGGCTGGCAGAACTACCGTTGGAAGCTGTACTCCATCGTGGTGCGGCCGCAGAACCTCATCCAATAACGAGACGGTACGATTATGAAAAAGATCGGCAACGAAGACGGTATCGCGCTGGTGACGGCCCTCATGTTCACCCTGATCTGCCTGGGGATCGTGGCGGCGCTGATGCAGATGCTGCTCCTGGAGACCAAGGTCTCCGGCAGCCAGAAGAACTACCGCAATGCCCTCGAGGCCTCCTACGGGGGGACCGAACTGGTCACCCGCGAGTTCATCCCCAAGCTCTTCTCGAACTACTCGACCGGGATTGGCCCGCTGCTCACCGCTTACGGTTCGGGCGGGATAGGGGATATCGGGCTCGTCGTCGGGAGCGGCCTGAAGACAAAGCTGGCGAACGCGACCGCGGACTGGGGATCTCTGTCCAAGACGATCAACGCCAAGGACGTGCCCGACCTGCAGTTCACCCTCCGGGGGCTCTCCGCGAACACCAACTTCAAGATCTACGCGAAGGTGGTCGATACCATACCCGGCAACTCCGACCCCACCGGGGTCGACTACCTCGACTCCGGCGCCGGCGTGGCCGGGGTCGGTTCCGGCATCGCTCCCAAGCACAACCCCGCGCTCTACAGCATCGAGGTGCAGGGTGAGCGCGCCTCCACCCCCAAGGAGAAGGCGCTTCTCTCGGTGCTCTACGCCTATTAGCAGCCGGTGCCGCCTCGCACCGAAAGACCCTCCCGACCGGGAGGGTCTTTTTTTTTGCCTGCCATCCTCCCCCGCCCCTTACCCCCTCCCGCAGAGGGGCGGCGCCCCTTCTGTGAAGCTTCGGGATGTCGCTTACTCTCTCCGGGACGTTCCCGTGCAGAGGGCTCCTTTTTTTTCCGTCCGAGTTTGTTAAGATTGGAAGGTTCAAATTTTAACCAAAGCGGCAGGGTCGCACATAGGGGGGGGCATGACAGCACGCGGGTTTTCACTGGTGGAGATGGTGGTCGTTGTTGCCATCGCGTCGGTGTTGATCGGGCTGGCGACGCTCCGTTTCCAGCGTTACCTGAAGGGCGCTCGCGGCGAGGCCGAGATCAGCCTGCTCTTCTCGGAGTTGCAGCGGTCGAGGGTGCAGGCGATCTGCCAGAGGAGGGGGACCCGGGTCAGGGTCTACCCCGAACGCTTCGAGGTCTACTCCTCGCAATGCGACGGCGACAGCGGCGTGAAGCCGGTGCGTGTCTTTCGACTGACGAACCTTCTTGACAGCAACGCATCCGGATGGAGCAGCGGGGCGGTCATTGACTTCAAGGAAACCGGCGTGACGGACGACTGGTGTTCGATCTGCGTGGACCCCGCCGGGGACGCCGGTGGCGTGGACAGCATCGTCATAGCGGCGACCAGGATCAGCGTCGGCAAAAGGGATAGGGGCAATGACTGCGACAGTGAAAACATCACCATCAAATGACCTCGGCTTCACCCTGGTCGAGATGCTCATGGCCATGCTGGTGCTGACGGTGGGGTTGCTCGGGCTGCTGCAGTCGGTCAACCTGGCCTACCGGCACAACCTGCGGGACCGGCTCAACAGGGAGGCGGTGCTGGTGGCGGAGGAGCAGATGCACGGCTGGCAGAAACTCTCGTTCGGGTCGATCAGCGGCGGCGGAACCTCGACAGCTTCGAAGCTGGTGGGAGGCACACCTTGGAGCTACACCGTGAGCAAGGAAGCGAGCCCGCTTGGGGGCGGCGACACCAAGCGTCTTTCGGTCAGCGTGACATGGAAGGTGCGGGGGGAGAACCTTCGTCATGAGATCTACGCACTGAGGACAAGGAGAGCAGGAGAATGAGGGCGGCAGGGAGGGATGGATACACCTTCGTGGAGGTGCTGGTTGCCCTGGTGGTCTTTTCGGTGACCATGACGCTGATAAGCGCTTCCTTCGCCAGGATCGTGACCGGTTCGAAGGCCATAGGCAAATCGACCGAAACGGACATAGGCGGGATGATCGGGCTGGAGTTGCTTCGTACCGACCTGGAGCTTGCCGGCTTCGGGCTACCCTACAGCGGCACCAAAGGGCTCAACTACGTGGAGGCCGAGGAGGGGCTGCAACTGGTCACCAGCTGTCCCGGCGGCTGCCCCGATGCCAGGCCCGGCAACTACAACGATGCGCCGCACCTGGACGCGCCGACTCCGTACCGCATCGGCGACAATGTGGGGTACAACGGTTCCGACTACCTGGTGCTGAAGGGAACCGCGCTGGGGGCGAGCGCGGTGTGCCGCAGCTGGTGTTACCTTACCTACAGTTCGGTGACCAGGCCCTCGCGGGTGGAGCCGGAGCTGAAAAACGGCGGCAAGGACCGCGTCATCGTGCTGAAGAACGAGGTGGTCTCCGGCAGGCCGACCCGGGTTCTGGTTACCAGCGGGACCAATTTCACCGTCCCCTTCCAACTCCCTTTCCCCTCCGAGTTTTCCCCACGCGAAAGGACCGACCACTACCTTGTCTACGGTGTCGCCCCCAAGGACTCCGCCGGGGGGCTGCTGAGCTTTCCCTTCAACCGCTCGGATTACTTCATCAACCGAAAGGTCGACAAGATGTCGGCATTTTGCAGCCCGGGCACCGGAACCCTCTACAAGGCGGTCATCAACCATCAAGGAAGCCCCACCAAGTACCCGATTCTGGATTGTGCCGGCGATCTGCAGGCCGTGCTGTACTTCGACACCAATGCCGACGGCAAGGTAGACTACCACCCGAAGCCGGGGGACGCCCTGCTAAACGCACAGACGCTGCGCGAGGAACTCCGCGAGATCAGGGTCTACATCCTGGCACAGCAGGGGAAAAAGGACCCGTCCTATAGTTTTCCGGTCGAGGATCCGGCGCGAGTCATCGTCGTGGGAGACCCGGAGTTGCCGGACGATGCGGGACAGGTCTGGAGCGAGCGGGCGCTGAAGCAAACCTTCGGTCCGGAGTGGCGCAACTACCGCTGGAAGGTGTACGCCATTTCCGTGCTGCCCAAGAACCTGTAGCAGGGAGGGGCGATGCAGATCCTCGGCTGTGAGCGGGGCGCGGCCCTGATAACCGCATTGATGCTGACCGTGCTGTCACTGGTGATCGCCCTCTCCCTGCTCACCCTGGTTTCGACCGGTACCCAGGTGTCCGCCAGCCAGAAACGCTACCGCAGTTCCCTCACCGCGGCGCAGGGGGGGCTCGAGCTGTTCACCGGCGAGATCATGCCCCGGCTCTTCCAGGGGGTGGACGCCGCAACCTTGCAAGGAGAGTACGCCGTCATTGACCTGCACATCAGCGGGGACGACTGTCTGAAGCAGAAGCTGTTTCTCTCCTCCGGCGCCTGGAACAAGTGCAGTGCTGCCCGCTCCTCGGCCGATGCCGCCAGCTCCCCGGACCTCTCCTTTAGGCTGGCCGGTGTGCCGCCTGCCAAAGGGTTCAGCATCAGCACCAAGATCGTCGACACCGTCCCGGGCAACACCGACCGCAGCGGTTTCGACCTGCTCGACGCGGGAGGGGCGGTTGCGGCCCAGGACGAGGTGGTCCGGCCGCAGCACGTACCGGTCATGTACAACCTTGCCGTGCAGGGCGCCCGGGAGGAACCGTCGGCACGGGAAAAGGCGCGCCTGTCGGTGCTGTACGCTTACTGAGAAGCCAGCCGCTGCGGCGGGTGCTTCACCCCGAATCTCAGAAAAAGCTCCTAAATTGCATCTCGTTTTTTTATTGGTATCATCTCCCCATTCTACCCATTAGAAAACCGTATGCAGACAGGTAGGCACCAAAGACGGGTTAAAGTGCGTCTTTGGAATATAATTACATATAACTTTAAATAAAAGGTTGACTTTCCTTTTTAATGATGAGAATGTGTGCAAAAATTTGCAATGTCTGTCTCACGCGGTGCCTACTTATGATCATGAACAGCGTCAAGAAACTTCGGGAAGAACGCCTGATGAGCAAGGCCGAGCTGGCACGGCTGGCCGGGGTATCGCCCATCACCATCGACCGGATCGAACGGGGTGAGGACTGCAGGATGGAGACCAAGCGCAAGATCCTGCTTGCTCTTGGGTTTTCCCTCTCCGACAAAAACAAGGTATTCCAGGACTAGGAGCGATAGGACCACACGATGCTTTTCTCCAAGAAGAAGGACATAGTAGGGGTCGACATAGGATCGAGCGCGGTGAAGCTCGTACAGCTGCGCCCGGCCAAGGGGGGGTTCCAGCTGGTGAAGATAGGGATCCTGCCGCTGCCGGCCGAGGCGATCGTCGACAACACCCTGATGGACAGCTCTTCCATCGTCGAGACGGTCAAGCAGCTTTTGGGCACCCTCGGCGTCAAGGCCAAAGAAGCCGTCTGCTCGATCTCGGGCAACTCGGTCATCATCCGGAAGATCTCCCTGCCGGTGATGCCGGTCGAAGAACTGGAGGACCAGATCCACTGGGAGGCCGAGCAGTACATCCCCTTCGACATCAACGACGTTAACGTCGATTTCCAGATCCTTTCCCCCGACGAGCAGGACCCCTCCAAGATGAACGTCCTGCTGGTCGCCAGCAAGAAGGACATCATCAACGATTACATCTCGGTGTTCGCGGAGGCCGGGCTCAAGCTGGTCGTGGTCGATGTGGACTCCTTCGCCGTGCAGAACGCCTTCGAGCTGAACTACCCGGTCGATCCGGACCAGGTGGTTGCGCTGGTCAACATCGGCGCGAGCATCTTCAACCTGAACATCGTCAGGGACGGGGTCTCCCTTTTCACCCGCGACGTCCAGATGGGGGGCAACCTCTACACCGAGGAGATCCAGAAACAGTTCGGCATCAGTAGCGGCGAGGCCGAAGAGATGAAGCTGGCGGCCGGGCACTCCGAGGACCCGCGCCTGAGCGAGGTGCTGCAACGGGTGAACGACACCATCGCCATGGAGATGCGCCGCTCCCTGGACTTCTACAACTCCACCGCCGGCGAGGAACGCATCACCAAGGTCTTTTTGAGCGGCGGTGCCGCCAAGACGCAGCACCTGATCGAAGCGGTGCAGCAGAGACTTGCGCTGCCGGTCGAGATCCTGAACCCGCTGGCCCGGGTCACCGTGAACGAGAAGGAGTTCGACTCGAGGTACCTTGAGGAGATCGCTCCGCTCATGTCGGTAGCGATGGGGCTCGCTACGAGGAGGGCTGGAGACAAATGATTAAGATAAACCTCCTCCCGATACGGGCATCCAAGAAGAAGGAAACGATGCGCCAGCAGATCGCCATCCTGGTGGTCGCCCTGGTGACCCTCCTGGTGGTGGGGCTGGGCTGGTGGATCTACCTGCGCAGCCAGGTCAACACGGTGAAGACCGAAATTACGAACTCGGAGACCGAGCTCGCCTCACTGAAGACCAAGATCGGGGTCATCGACAACCTGAAGAAGCTGCAGGCCGACGTCAAGAAGAAGCTCGACGTGCTGAACCGCCTGCGCCGCGGCAAGACCGGCCCGGCGTCGCGGCTCGCCACACTTTCCGAATCCGTGCCGGACAAGCTCTGGCTCACCAAGTACACCGAGAACGGGTCGGCGGTGTCGCTCGCCGGCGGTGCCATGAGCGAGGAACTCATCGCGGTGTTCATGAAGACGCTGCAGGCCTCCGGCTCCTTCACCAACGTGGAGCTGGTGGTCTCCGAGCAGGCGGAAATGGCCGGGACGAAGTACAAGCGTTTCGAGCTGGCCTTCCAGATCAAGGACCAGAAGCCGTAGCGCCGGGTTTGCCGGCACAGGATGCGGCGCTACCAGGCGGCGCTCAAACCAAGAAGCTGAATCAGAGGCATTGCCATGGATCCACAGATAGAGAAGTTGCTGAAGCTCCCGACCAAGGAGAAGGTCGCGCTCCTGATACTGCTGCTGCTCCTCGAGGGGGCCGGCCTGTACTACGGGCTGCACCGCCCAAGGCTCCAGGAGCTGGACGCGCTCAAGTCGCAGCAGCAGGACCTGCAAAAGCAGATCGACGAGAACCGTCGCATCGCCAACAACCTGCCGCGTTTCAAGGCGGAGTACGAACAGTTGAAGCGTGACCTCGACAACGCCTTGACCGAACTCCCCAACCAGAAGGAGATCCCGTCGCTTTTGACCAGCATCTCCAACTCCGGCAAGGGGGCGGGTCTCGACTTCCTGCTGTTCAGGCCCAAGCCCGAGGTTCCCAAGGAGTTCTACGCCGAGGTGCCGGTTGACATCTCCGTTTCCGGGACCTTCTACAACGTGGCCGATTTCTTCGTCGCGGTCGGCAAGCTGCCGCGCATCGTGAACATCACCAACGTCAACGTCATGGACATCAAGGAAACCGCCGGGCGCACCGTCCTCAAGGTGAACTGCCTGGCCACCACCTTCCGTTTCCTCGATCCCAAAGAGAGCAAGAATGCGAATGCCAATAAACCGAAATAGCACGCCGCTTTTGATGCTGCTGCTGGCGCTTTCGGCCGGCTGCAAGAAGGAAGAGCCACCCGCGGCTCCCCCTCCCGCCTCCGCCGCTGCGGCCCCTGCGCCCGCTCCCAAGCCTGCGCCGCCGGTGCAGCAGCAGCTCTCGTCCGCAGCCAAGGTCGGTACCGCGGTCTCCTTCAAGAAGGATCCGTTCAAGCCGCTGCTGGTGCCCCAGGCGCCGGTCGCGCCGGCCGGCCAGGGCGCCCGGCCCAGCGGACCTCCGCCTGCCGACCTGCTGCCGATCCAGAGCTTCGAGGTGAACAAGTTCAAGGTCACCGGGATCATCGCCGGGCTCAGGGAAAACAAGGCCCTGGTGATCGACCCCAACGGCAAAGGGTACGTCGTGAAGGTGGGTATGCAGATAGGCAACGCCAACGGCAGAATCTCCAGGATCACCGCCTCGACGGTTGAGGTCGTGGAGAAGAGCGGTCGCAAGAGTAAAACCATCGTGCTTACGCTGGCCAAGAAAAGGTAAGGAGCGTTTCAGATGACCATGTACCAGAGCAGAATTCTTCGTCATGCCATGGCACTCATCGTCCTGTTGACGGTTTCTACCGGTTGCGTCAAGAGAATGACGGCCGTCAATGAGCCTGGTCAGGCAGAGTCCGCGGCTTTTGCCACACTGCGCTCCGTGGCGGTGTCAGACGATGGTTCCAGCGTCGAGCTGACCAGCGACAAACCGCTCACCTATACCTCGTACAAGGGTGGGGAGCCGGCCAAGATCGTCGTCGACATCTCCCAGACCGAGCCCGGCGCGGTAGCTTCGTCGGTCGAAGTCAACCGCGGCAGCGTGAAGCGCATCGAAGTGGAGCGCCAGCCGGTGGGGGGGAGCGTGCTGACCCGGGTTGCCCTCGTGCTCAGCCGCGACGTCGACTTCTCGGTCGCCACCGACCCCGCCAACAAAAACAAGCTCCTGATCACACTGCCGCGCGACGCGGAGGCGAAGAGCGAGCCGGTGGTGGTCAAGGAGGCTCCCATCGCCGAACCGCGCATCGAGGAGAAGACCCTGGTGGCCGACGCGCCCGCCAAGGTCAGCGATGCGAAGCCGGTGGTCCCGGAACCGCCCGCACCGCCTGCCCAAAAAGCCGCCGGCAACGTGACCCCGGCCCCGAAAAAGGAGGCCGAGAACGGCACCGGAGCCCGGCTCAACGCGGTTCTCACCACGGCTGACGGCGTGGAGCTGTCGGTCCAGGGGGGCGTGGAGACCTTCAACTCCTTCAAGCTCGCCAAGCCTGACCGCATCGTGGTTGACCTTTTCAAGGTGAAGAATGCACTGGCCCAGAACGTGATTCCCATCGGCGCCTTCGGCGTCGCCAACGCCCGGGTCGGGTCCACCCCCGACAAGGTGCGCGTTGTGCTCGACGCCTCCGGCGAGGGGCTTCCTGGCTTCGAGGTCGTCAAGAGCGACCTCGGCGTGAAGATCAAGCTGAAGGCGAAAGGGGCGGTGGCGCCCGCTCCCGTCCCGGCCGCAGCACCGGTTCCCGCACCGGCTCCTGCTCCGGTCGTCAAACCGGCTCCTGTCGCCGCCATGAAAACCGAAGTCCCGCCGGGGCGCCACGTGAAGGGCGCGCTGGAGGCGGTCGACTTCAAGATCGTCGACGGTCTTTCGCGCATATCGATGAAACTTCACGGGACCTGTGAGCCGGGCGAACCGGTGCGCGGACCCCAGGGATTGACCCTTACCATCAGCAACTGCCAGGTGCCCAAGCCGCTGCAGCGCGCCATGGACACCTCCAAGTTCGGCTCCCCCGTCCTTTCGGTTACCCCCTACCAGGTGAAGGTCAAAGGGGGGTACGTGACCAAGATCGCCGTCAAGGTGCAGGGCAGCCCCGAGTACACGACCAGCCGCAAGGGGGACGTGCTGACCTTGGACATCGTGAACCCCGGACCGGCCGTGGCGGCGAAACTGCCGCAGGCCCCGGTTGCCAGGTCCAGGGCGAACGAGGTCGGCGACGAACTGGCCGCCCCGGCGCGCTCCGAGGAGCAGGTGACCGAGATCTCTGGAAACGTGGAGAAGCGTGCGCTGAAGAAGGTGTACAAGGGGAGGAGGGTGACCCTCGAGTTCTCCGACGCGGACATCAGGAAGATCTTCCAGCTGATCGCCGAGGTCAGCAACCTGAACTTCCTCATCTCCGACGACGTCACCGGCACCATCAGCATCAAGCTGGTCAACGTCCCCTGGGACCAGGCACTGGACGTGATCCTGGACGCCAAGGGGCTCGCCATGGTGCAGCAGGGGAACATCATCCAGATCAAGCCGCGTAACAAGATGCAGAACCAGGCCGACGAGGAACTGGCCGCCAAGAAGGCCTCCGAGCGCCTGATGGAGCTCAAGACCGCCGTGTTCGAGGTGAACTACGCCTCGACCAGCGAGGTCGCCCAGCAGTTCAACATCCTGAAAAGCGAGCGCGGCATCATCACCAAGGACGACCGCACGAGCCGCGTCATCGTCAAGGACATCCAGCCTGCCCTGGACGACATGCGGGCCCTTTTGAAGAACCTGGACTTGCCCGAGAAGCAGGTTCAGATAGAAGCCCGCATCGTCGAGGCGACCTCGACCTTCACACGTGACCTCGGCGTGCAGTGGGGTCTCTCCTACAAGGACGCCTCCGCCTCCGTGGCCAACATCAACAACGTCGAGACCGCCTTCGGTGGCGTCGTTTCCACGGCCGGCCCCGGCACCAGCGGCTCCGGCGGGCTGGGCCTTGGCATGTCCTTTGGCAAGCTCACCAGCAACGTGCAGCTGGACATGAGGATCGCGGCGGCCGCCACCATCGGCCAGGTGAAAATCATCTCCACCCCGAAGGTGGTCACCCTGAACAACAAGGCCGCGAAGATCTCGCAGGGACAGTCGATCCCGTATCAGACCACCTCCGCCGAGGGGACCAAGACCGAGTTCGTTGAGGCGGCACTTACCCTCGAGGTCACGCCGCACATCACCGCAGACGGTTCCGTCAGCATGAAGATCAAGGCGAGCAACAACTCCCCGGGCACCGGTTCCCCTCCGCCGATCAACAAGAAGGAAGCCACCACCGAGCTGGTCGTTTCCAACGGGGACACCACCGTCATCGGCGGCATCTACGTCGACAGCGACACCGACTCCGACACCGGTGTGCCGTTCCTGGCCGACATCCCGTTGCTGGGCTGGCTGTTTAAGTCGAACTCGAAACAAAAGACCAAGACCGAACTGCTCATCTTCATTACGCCGAAGATTGTACTTTAAGGAGACTCAAATGTTTAAACGGTTTGCGTTGTTGCTGTGCGGAGTATGTATGATGGCCGCTTTGACCTCATGCGGCGGAGGCGATATCGGAGGGGGAGTCGGCGAGTTCACCACGGTGAGTGCGTCGGCGGTAGCGAAGACCCCGAGACTTGAGTCCGACGTCGTAAAGGGGAACTCCTGCTCCACGAGCGGTTCTACCGGTGGGACCATAGAGACCGACGCTATCGACGTCGATTTCACCTCGACCCAGCTTTACAGCTCGGGCGCTCTCAACCTGGTCATCAGCAAGGTCACTGTCCACTACACACCCGTCAACCGGGCCACCACGCCTGACATTCCCGACTACTTCCTGAACACGTCCCAGACCGTGGCTCCGGGTACCACCGCGACCATCTCGGTTCCGATCCTCACCGACGCACAGAAGATCGCCCTCCTGGACCGCACCACGCTGCCGATGCCGCTTTGCAGCTCGACCGTTTTCGAGTACTACGTCGACATCATCTTCGAAGCATCCGAACCCGGCGGCAACGGCAAGGTACGCACCATCGTCGCAAAGACCAACCTGGCCGTGGCGGATAGATCCTAAACAAGTCCCATGTATTGATGCCTAAGAAGGGGTGTGAAATGAGATTTTCCAAGAAAATTTTCTGGGCGTTGCTGTTGCTTATCTGCACCGTGATGCTCAGCTGTTCAGGGGAAACCGGCAAGACTTCCGGCACCGCGGCAACCGGCGGTAAAACCACGGGCAAAGTCCTGGCTACCGATTTCCAGGTCACCAGCAACGCCACGGACCAGTCCCAGCCTGCCGTCGCCTACGACACCGTGAACCATAACCGTTACCTGAGCGTCTTCGTCGACAGCAGGAGCGGCCAGCAGATCTACGGCGCCATCTCGGTGGGGTCGGACTCCCTCGGGCAGGGGGTGCCGGGCAACGTGACCACCATGGCCGCGAACCCCGTCAATTTCGCCATCACCGCGGTCAACGGCAACAAGTCGCAGCCCAAGGTCGTCTTCTACCGCGATACGACCGATCCGGCCAACAACAGCCGGTACCTGGTGGTCTGGACCGACTCGCGCAACGGCTACGGACAGATCTACGGGCAGTTCGTCAGCATGACCGGTACCCTGATCGGCGGCAACTTCCCCATCTCCACCCACACCCCCAACGTCGACATCAACCAGAACGACCCCGACCTCATCTACGACGAGGTGACCGGCAAATTCGTGGTTGCCTGGATCGATACCACGATCCACGACACCGACGCCAACGTACCGGAAAACAACGTGACCTACACCGCGGCCGGTGCCATCAACTCCATCGTCGTGCCCCATATCCCGGTCCCGGCGGCAGACAACAACCTGGTCCGCACCATCGAGGTCGACCCTCTGACCGGCGCCCTCGCCAACATGAAGTCGGTCTCGGAAACCATCCGGACTGCGTCTATAACCGATAACGGCTCCTCGAACATTACCGACACTTGGGCAGTGCAAGTGAACGAGTCGCATCCGAAACTCGCGTACAGCCCCGTGGACGGCGAGGTGTTCGTGGCCTGGAGCGGCTCCACCAACACCGTCAAGCTCACCATCACCTATACCAAGGGGACCGTTGGGGGTATCACCACCGCCGTGTACCAGAGCGCCGTATTCACCTGGACACCGCAAGACGATGCTCCGACCAAGATCAAGCTGCGCCGCAACCAGGGTCTTGGTTTCATCAACGACATGTCGTTCGGTACCAAGACCTTCAGCGCGACCAGCCCCACCCTGGCTGTCGATCCCAACACCAACCGGCTCCTGGTCACCTGGGAGGACAACAACGGCGGCACCGACAGCGGCAAGAACATCGTAGCGCAGCTCATGGACCTCTCCGGTTGCACCCCTTACGGTGATCGAGTCAACATCTCCAGTGCCGTCGGGGACCAGACCGCTCCCACGTCCGCATTCGACAACGTCAACCAGCGCTTCCTTGTGGTCTGGGAGGATGCCAGGAATCAGAGCGCCAACCTGAGCAACATCGATCTCTACGGCCAGTTCGTGGACCCGCAGGGGAACCTTTCCGGCGGCTACTCCATCGTGACTGTGGCTACCGGCAACCAGTTGGCCCCTGCGGTCGCTTTCGGCGACGTGAACTTCAGGAAGTTCTTCGTGGTCTGGAAGGACGGCCGTACGCTCACCAATTCCGACATCTACGGCCAGCTCCTCGAGTTCTCCGCCCTGCCGCAGCTGGTCATCACCGACAGCCTTGGCAACCCCGTACTGAGCGGCTCGCATGATTTCGGCAACGTCGACATCGCTTCCGCCACCCCGTACGCCGATTGGCAGTTCAAGATCCGCAACGACGGCAACACCCAGCTGACCATCGACTCCATCACGGACCCGGCGTTGCCGTTTTCCTTCATCACGCCGAAACCGGTCACCATCAGCCCGGGCCAGAGTGCGGACATGACGGTCCGCTTTGCCCCGACCGGTTCCGGTTCCTACTCGGGTAACTCCTCCAACGGCTACAAGATGGTCTTCAACTCCGACGGCGGCCAGGCAGTCATCTACCTCTCCGGCGCCGGCGTCGGTACCCAACCGCTGTCCATCGCTACCACCGCGCTTCCTGACGGTACGGCAGGTCAGGCCTACCCGGCCACCGCCCTGACCGCCAACGGCGGGGTCATTCCCTACGGCAGCTGGACCGTTACCTCCGGTACCCTGCCGCCGGGACTCACCCTTAACAGCGGGTCCGGTACCCTCAGCGGTACCCTCGATCTGGCTGCGCTTCCCACGTATACCTTCACCGTTTCGGTGACCGACAACGCGGGAAACAAGGCAACCAAGTCGTTCACCCTCAACGTTACCTCGCTTACCATCAACAACACCTCCCTGGCTCCCTGGACCCAGGGGAATCCGGGGTATACCGAGCAACTGACCGCCTCCGTCGGCGGGGTCACGCTACCCAAGGACCAGGTGACCTGGACGGCAGTAGGTGCAGTGCCCCAGGGGCTCGTCCTCGGTAGCGACGGCAGCATCACCTCCCCGGTCACCGGGCCTGTCCTTTCCGGTGCCAACATCCTGACCGTCAAGGCGACCTATACGGACACCGTCGCCAACAAAACTTATACGGCGACGAAATCGCTGACCATAACCGTCAACCCGGCGCTCTTCATCACCACTACGAGCCTTCCCGCCGTCGTCGTCGGCACCACTTACACCCAGAAGCTGACCATGGTGGGGGGCACCCCCTCGTACACCTGGTCCGTCGTCCCCGGCACGTTCCTGCCGTCCGGCATCCTGCTGAACCCGAGCACCGGCGACCTTACCGGCACCCCCAGCGGCCCCGGTACCTCGTTGTTCACCGTTCAGGTGACCGACGGCACCGGCGCCGTCGCGAAGCGCGACCTGAGCATCGTGGTGAACCCGACGCTCTCCATTACCACCTCGTCGCTGCCTCCGGTCACAGCCGGCGCCACCTATCAGCAGCAACTGGTGGGTAGCGGCGGCACCAAGCCCTACACCTGGAGTGTTTCGGGTAACCTCCCCCCGGGCATTTCCCTTACCACCAACGGCTACCTGAGCGGCACCGCTTCGGGCGCCGGCGACTACGACTTCAACGCCCAGTTGACCGATAGCGACGGTTCTTCCGTCAGCAAGCTTTTCACCATCACCGTTAACAACTCCGGTGTCGTCTCCAGCTCGGTGGTCTTCACCGACGGCAGCGGTACGCCGATCAGTTCCTACGCCTTCGGTGGCAAATTGACCGGCAGCGCCACAACGTCTGGAACCGTGATGCTGAAAAACAACGGATCCACCCCGGTCACCATCCAGTCCATTTCCAGCACCGATGCCGGCGCTTTCCAGGGAAGCACACAGCAGAACTACATCCTGGGCAGCGGGCAGTCCGTTCCGGTCAGCATCCAGTTCACGCCGCAGGCCGTCAAGGCCTACAACGCTACCCTGAACATCACCGACTCGAACCTGACGACCTATCCGCTTACCCTGACCGGTTTCGGCGTCAGTTCCGTAGCGGCGGTCAACGGTACAACCGGGACTACCGGGACCACAGCGGTGGCCTATTCGGACGGGGACGTGGTCTTCATCGGCAAGTCCAAGCCGGTCAGCCTCACCGATTTCACCATCAGCTCGGCGATCAACATCCGTCTGGACAACGTGGTACCCAACGGCACCGTCTACGTCGACGTGACCTACAACTCGCTGCCGGCATCCCCTGTGTTCTACAAGGTGGTCAACGGCACCTGGACCCAGATCACGCCCTTCGCCCGCAGCGGCAACAAGGTCACCTTTGCAATCACTGACAACGATGTGACCCAGGACTCCGACACCAGGCCGGGCTTCATCCAGGATCCCATCGTGGTGGGGAGCACCGGCACCACCGGCGGCGGCGATACCGGCACCAACACCCCTCCGGCTTCCTCCGCCGGCAAGAGCGGCTGCTTCATCGCGACCGCCGCATACGGCAGCTACCTCGATCCGCAGGTCGTGGTGCTCAGGCACTTCCGCGACAACGTGCTGCTCAAGTCCGAACCCGGCCGCGCCTTCGTCCGCTTCTACTACAAGAACAGCCCCCCGATCGCGGACTTCATCTACGAGCACGGCTTCCTGAGGATGCTGACCCGCTGGGCGCTCACCCCGCTCATCTTCGCGGTGAAGTATCCGCTGGTCCTGCTGCTCCTGCCGGTCGGCGCCTTCTTCCGTCGCCTGCGCAACCTGCGGGTGGCGGCACCGGCCAGAGAGAGCGTGCAGCAGTAGGTTTGCCTGCGGAATCTGATTTTCAGGAGTGTTTTGATGTTAAAGAAGTTGCTGGTTCTTTGTTTCATCACCATGACCCTTACCGCCTGCTCCAAGGCTCCCGCCAAGGAGCAGGTACAGGAAACCATCAAGAAGTTCGTACCGATGGATTTCGAGGTGCTGCAGATCTCCGAGAAGCCCTATGCCGGCCTCTATGAAGTCGTGATCGGCATCAGGAAAGAACCGGTCGTCTTCTACGTCGACAAGAACTGCCAGTACCTTTTCTCGGGCAGCATGATGTCGGCTGAGACCAAGGCGAACCTTACCGTGGAGACACAGAAGAAATTCATGGCGAAGTAGCCGTACCGACCATAACCAGAAGTATGCGAAAGCCAGGGGACGATCCTGGCTTTCGTTTATCCGGTCATATTGTTTTGCCTGTGGCCTGATTTGCTGCTAATATCCGCTGCGACGCGCAGGCGGACCCTAGCCCGGCCGGGGCGTTGAATTAGTACACGAGGAGTAGGCATGTTCAGATACCTTACCGCGGGGGAGTCCCACGGGCCGCAGTTGACCGCCATCATCGAAGGGGTCCCCTCCGGGCTCAAGCTCAACGAAGCCGACATCAACACCGATCTCATCCGCAGGCAGGGGGGGTACGGACGCGGCGGCCGCATGAAAATCGAGACCGACCGCGCCAGCATCCGCTCGGGCGTACGCTGGGGCGAGACCTTGGGCTCCCCGATCACCCTGGTGGTGGAAAACTCCGACTGGGTGAACTGGGAACACCGGATGTCGGTCGACGCCGAACACCGCGACGATTCCATCCGCGTCACCCGCGCCCGGCCGGGACACGCCGACCTCCCCGGCGCCATGAAGTACGCCCAAAGCGACGTGCGCAACATCCTTGAGCGCTCCAGCGCCCGCGAGACCGCGGTCCGCGTCGCGGTGGGGGCGGTGGCCAAGGCGTATCTCGCCCGGTTCGGCATCGCCGTGACCGGCTGCGTGGTCGAGTTGGGAGGGGTGAAGGCGGAGCGTCCCGAGCTCTCCGTCAAGGCGCTGCAGGAAGCGATCGCCTCCTCGCCGGTCTACACCTACGACGCCAAGGCCGAGGTGGCGATGATCGAGGCCATTGACCGAGCCAAGGCCGCCGGCGACACCCTGGGGGGCGTCGTTGAGGTGAGGGTGACCGGTGTGCCGGTGGGCCTGGGGAGTCACGTGCAGTGGGACCGCAGGCTGGACGCGCGTTTGGCCGCGGCTGTGATGAGCATCCAGGCATTCAAGGGGGTCGAAATCGGAGCCGGCTTCGAGACGGCGCGACTGCCGGGATCCCTGGTGCACGACGAGATCTACTTCGACGAGCAGCGCAAGGCGCGCGGCGAGAAGACCGGCTTCTACCGCACCACCAACCGGGCCGGCGGCCTGGAGGGTGGGATCAGCAACGGCGAGGAGATCGTGGTGTACGGCGCCATGAAGCCGATCCCGACCCTGTACACGCCACTCAAGTCGGTGGACATCCTGACCAAGGAGCCTTTCGAGGCGACCGTGGAACGCTCCGACTGCTGCGCCGTACCCGCTGCTTCGGTGGTCGCGGAGGCCGTGGTCGCCGTCGAGATCGCCAACGCCTTCATGGAGAAGTTCGGCGGCGACTCCGTGGCCGAGACCGCCAGGAACTATTCGTCGTACATCGAGTACCTACGGGAATTCTAAAGATACCAGCACCCCCTCTCCCCTGGGAGAGGGTCGGGGTGAGGGGAGTTGCATCAGCGTCAGGCCGTGCGATCGAGCGGCGCCCTCACCCGGCCTCCGGCCACCCTCTCCCAGGGGGAGAGGGAACCTAGTCTAGAGGGATCGTCCTTTGAAAAACATCTTTCTCACCGGCTTCATGGGGTGCGGCAAGACCAGCGTCGGGCAGGTGCTGGCGCAGCGGCTGGGGTGGTCCTTCGTCGACCTGGACCAGGTCATCGTCCAGGAGGCGGGGCGGAGCATCAAGGAGATCTTCGCCGAAGAGGGCGAGCCCTGCTTCCGGACGCTGGAGTCCAAAACCCTGGAACGGGTGGCGACTGGCTCGGGCCAGGTGGTTTCCACCGGAGGCGGCGTGGTGATCGCGCCCATCAATCGGGCCGTGATGCGCAGCCACGGCCGCATCGTGAACCTGACCGCCAGTGTGGAAACCATCGCACAGCGGGTAAGCGGCGACAGCGAGCGACCACTGCTGGCGGACGACGCATCGGTGCAGAAGATCCGTACCATGCTGGATAGCCGTGAGCAGTTCTACGCCGATGCCGACGTCCGGATCGATACCACCGGCAAGGAGATCGCCGCGGTCGTCGAGCAAGTACTGGATTACTGTAAGGGGTCTTTGTGAACGTCCAACAGATAAAAGTGGCACTTGGAGAACGTAGCTACGACATTCAGCTTGGCGCCGGGATACTGGGGACCGTCGGCACCCTCTGCCGCGATCTCGGGCTCACCGGAACCGCGGCTGTCGTTTCCAACACCACCGTGGCACCGCTTTACTACGAAACCGTGCGCGCCTCCATGGAGGCAGCAGGGTACCATGTGCTCCTGGTATCGCTCCCCGACGGTGAGGCGTACAAGAACAGCGCCACGCTGAACCAGATCTACGACGCCCTGGTCGACGCCTCGCTCGACCGCGGCTCCTTCATCCTTGCCCTGGGCGGCGGGGTGATCGGGGACATGGCCGGCTTCGCCGCCGCGAGCTACCTGCGCGGCATCCCCTTCGTGCAACTCCCAACCACGCTCCTGTCCCAGGTCGACTCAAGCGTCGGGGGCAAGACGGGCATCAACCACCCCCGCGGCAAGAACCTGATCGGCGCCTTCTATCAGCCCAAGGCGGTACTGATCGACGTGATGACCCTGGACACGCTGCCGGAGCGGGAGTTCCGTGCCGGGCTGGGCGAGATCGTCAAGTACGGTGCCGTCCTGGACGGCGACTTCTTCAGATTCCTCGAGGAAAACGTCGACCTGCTCCTGGCACGCGACAAGGAGGCCCTCATCCAGGCCGTCGCGCGCAGTTGCTCCATCAAGGCCAAGGTGGTGGCGGTGGACGAGAGGGAAGGGGGGGTGCGCGCCGTCCTGAACTACGGGCACACCCTGGGGCACGCCGTCGAGACCCTCACCGAATACACCACCTACCTGCACGGCGAGGCGGTCGCCATCGGCATGGTTCAGGCGGCGAAGATCTCCCAGCAACTGGGCTACTGCAACCAGGCCGACCGGGATCGGATCGAAGCGCTCATCGCCGCACTGGGGCTCCCCGCCGAGCTCCCCGCTTTCCCGTCGGAAAAGTACGTGGAGGCTCTCTCCCACGACAAGAAGGTGCGCGACAAGGGGTTGCTCTTCATCTGCAACCGCGGCATCGGCGCCTACAAGATGGAAAGGGTCACCGACCTCAAAGCACTTCTGGAGATCTGCGCATAGGAGCGTGACATGGTAGAGGACGCGTTATCGTTTTGGACTGAGATTCAGCGTTACGAAGACATGCTGGCGGCGGACGCGAAATCGCTTTGCTTCGCACCGCTCTCCGACCTGTACCGGAAGCTCGGCCTTTTGGACGATGCCGTCTCCGTGGCGCAGAAAGGTTGCACGGCGCATCCGGAGTACGCCCTCGGGTTCGTCGCGTTGGGCAACGCCTGTTACGCGAAGGGGATGGCCCAGGAGGCGCGGCAGGCCCTGGAAAAGGCCATTGCCTTGAAGCCCGATCACATCCAGGCCATGAAGGTGCTGAGCCAGCTCTACGCCGAGCTCGGCGAGCTGTCGCTCGCGCGCCAGGTGCTGGGACAGCTGCTGGCGCTGGACCCGGAGGACCTGGAAAGCGTCACGCTCCTCGGATCCATCGCCTCTGCTCCGGCCTCGTCCCTGGCAGCGGAGCCCGAGGAGGAAGTGCTCGAAGAGCTGGAGATAATCGAGGAGCTGGAAGAGCTGGTCGAGGAACCGGTGGCAGAGGTCGTACCGGCGCCTTCGCAGCCGCGAACCGCGCCCGCCGCGGCGGCCGTCCAGCCTCCGGCCGATGCAGCGGAAGACATCTGGGCCATCGAGGATCTGGAGGAGCTTACCGAAGCGCCCGCTCCAGTGGCGTCCCAGCCGCGCGGCGCGGTGCCGGACCCGCTGACCACGGCGACCCTGGCGGAACTCTACGTTTCGCAGGGGTTCCTGGAGAAGGCGATGGGCATCTACCGCGAGCTCATTGCGGCGCACCCTGACAACCCGCAGTACCGGCTCCGCTGCGAGGAGCTCGTGGAACAGCAGCAGTTGCAGCAGGTGGCCTCCGCACAGCCGGCACCGGCTGAGCCGGTCGCTGCCCCCGCATCTCTTGGAGCACCTAAAGCGACTGCCGCTCCCGCGGCACCTGTTGTTGCTTCGGCGCCGGTCGCATCTGCAGTACCTGTTGCAGATGCGGTATCGGCGCCTGCCGCGTTCGAGGCGCATGAAGGGCCGGCCGCCATGGAGGTGCCCATCAGCATCGAGGAGGCAGCTGCGCCCGCCGCTTTTTCCGGGATGGAGTCGCCGGCGCAGCTGGAATCGGCGCCGCTGGAGCGGCCCCAGGTGCAGGAGGAGGCGCATGGCGAGGAGGACCTGGAGAGCTCGCTGCAACGCTGGCTGGAAAACATAAGGAGAAGAAAAGATGGGGTTTAAGGGGATTCTCAAGGAGATCGTCGCGGAGAGCGGCGGCCTGGGCGGGGTCATCATGGGGTATGACGGCATCGCCATCGACGAGTACCTGCGCGAGGGTACCGGCGTGGACGTGCAGACCATGACCATCGAGTACGCTTCGGTGCTCAAGGAGATCAAGAGGACGGTCGGCGTGCTCAAGACCGGGGAACTGGAAGAGGTTTCCATTATCACGGAGAAGTGCTGCATCATCGTGCGCGGTATCAGCGACGACTTTTTCGCTGCGCTGGTGCTCCCCTCCGACGGCAACTTCGGAAAGGCACGTTTCCTGTTGAAGCGCGCGGCCCCCGGCTTCCGGGAGTCGCTGCAATGAGCGCCGTCAAGATCCTGGTCCTGCACGGGCCTAACCTGAACCTCCTGGGGGTTCGGGAGCCCGGCGTCTACGGCACCACCACCCTCGACGGGATCAACCGGGCGCTCGAAGAGCTGGCGACGGAGCTGTCGCTGGAGCTCGAGATCGTGCAGAGCAACAGCGAAGGCGCCCTGGTGGACGCCATCCAAGGGGCCATGGGGGAGTGCCAGGGAATCCTGATCAACCCCGCAGCCTACACCCACACCAGCGTCGCCATCCGCGATGCCATTGCCGCGACCGCGCTTCCCGCCGTCGAGGTTCACCTCTCCAACGTGCACGCACGGGAGCCCTTCCGGAGCCACAGTTTCATCGCCCCGGTAGCCGTCGGTCAGATCTGTGGATTCGGCCCGGAAAGCTACCTTTTAGGGCTGCGCGCCCTTGCCAAACGGCTGGGAAAATAAGATTGTCATACGGACGGAATTATGATAGGTAACAGAATCCCTGCGGCCCGAGAATGCCTGAAGCGGTTGGATGCCGATCTGTTGCTGGTCTTGAATCTCAGCAATATCAGGTACCTTACCGGATTCACCGGCAGCGAGGCGCTGCTTGTACTCTCTCCAGAAGACGGGTGGTTTTTCACCGACTCCCGTTACACCTCACAGGCTGGCGCCGAGGTCACGGGCGCGAAGGTTATCGAGTTCTCGAACCGGATGGATGCGCTGGTTGAGCGGCTGCAGCAAAGCGGCGCGACCAGGGTGGCCTTCGAAGCCGGCTCCACCACAGTCGCTTTCTACCAGGAGCTTTGCGCCAAGACGCCGCAGATCGAGTATCTGCCCGCCGACAGCGAGCTGACCGCCCTGAGGACGGTGAAGGACGCCGGCGAGCTGGAGATCCTCGAGCGGGTGGCGGCGATCGCCTCGGAATCGCTCCTGGATACGGTGGCGCGCCTGAAGCCCGGGATGACCGAAAGCGAAGTGGCCTGGATGCTGGAAGTCGCCATGCGGGAGAGGGGAGCGGAAGGGAAATCCTTCGACTTCATCGTGGCCTCCGGTGAGCGCGGCGCGCTGCCGCACGGCCGCGCGTCAGAGAAGAAACTGGTGGCGGGAGAGCTGGTCACCATCGACTACGGTGCCATCTATCGCGGCTACTGCTCCGACGAGACGGTGACGGTCTGTCTGGGCCGGCCCGACGCGAAGCAGCGCGAGGTGTACGAGACGGTCCTGGCGGCGCAGCGCGCGGCCCTGGATGCGGTGCACCCCGGCCTCAGTTTCCGCGACCTCGACACCAAGGCGCGCGACCATATCGCCGGGAAGGGGTACGGGGAGTATTTCGGCCACGGCCTGGGGCATGGAGTCGGCATCGACATCCACGAGCATCCAACGGCCTCGCCGCGCAGCAAGCACGTCATCCAGGAGGGGATGGTCTTCACCATCGAGCCGGGGATCTACATCCCGGGGTGGGGTGGCGTCAGGATAGAGGACACCGTGGTGGTCGAGCAGAACTGCTGCCGTCCCATCACCAGGGTTCCCAAGGAGTTGATGATCCTCTGAGAGTAGGCAGGCCTGTCCGGCGTCGTTCGGAAGGCCTTTAACCATGCAATAACGTAATGAAAAGGAGAAAGATGTGGATATAAAAGACCTGAAGATGCTGATCAAGATGGTAACGGAGACCGACATCACCGAGTTCGAGCTGGAGAACGCAGATGACAAGGTGGTCATCAAGAGGGGCTGCAGCGGTACCGCTCAGTTCCAGATGCAGGCACCGGTCGCCTACCAGTACGCTCCGGCCGCTCCCGTCGCCGCAGCTCCGGCTGCCGCTCCCGCCGCCGCGGCTGCTCCCGCCGCTGCCGAGAAGGAGCAGGGCGAAGTGATCACCTCCCCCATCGTCGGCACCTTCTACCGCGCTCCGGCTCCGGACGCCGCTCCCTTCGTGGAAGTCGGCCAGATCGTCGAGAAGGGGCAGGTACTCTGCATCGTCGAGGCGATGAAACTCATGAACGAGATCGAGGCGGAGTTCAAGTGCAAGATCGTCAAGATCTGCAAGGAGAACGCGCAGCCGGTCGAGTACGGCGACGCCTTGTTCGTGGTCGAGAAGCTTTAAGGCAGATTGAGATAAAGATAAAGATTAAGACGAAGATCTCGTTGTGGCTGTCTCACCTTCGATCTTGGTCTTAGCCTCATCCTTAATCTTAGTCTCAATCTTAATCTGTTTCTGGAGACATCATGTTTCATAAAATTCTTATAGCCAACCGGGGGGAGATCGCCCTCCGGATCATCAGGACCTGCAAGGAGATGGGGATCAAGACGGTCGCCGTCTACTCCACCGCCGACGCCGAGTCGCTGCACGTGAAACTCGCCGACGAGAGCGTCTGTATCGGTCCGGCTCCCAGCCTCTCCAGCTACCTGAACATCAACGCCATCATCTCCGCTGCCGAACTGACCGACGCGGAGGCGATCCACCCGGGCTACGGCTTCCTTTCGGAAAACCCGAGGTTCGCTGAGATCTGCGAGAAGTGCGGCATCACCTTCATCGGCCCCACCGCCGAGAGCATGCGCATCATGGGTGACAAGATCTCCGCCCGTCAGGCGGTCATCAAGGTCGGCGTGCCCATCCTCCCCGGCACCAAGGAAGGGGTTCACGACGTCACTGAGGCGATCAAGGTCGCCAAGGAGATCGGCTTCCCGGTCATCATCAAGGCGACGGCTGGCGGCGGCGGGCGCGGCATGAAGATCGTGCACTCCCCGGCGGCCCTCCCCAACGCGTTCATGACCGCGAGGACCGAGGCGCAGACCGGCTTCGGCAACCCGGAAGTGTACATCGAGCGCTACTGCGAGAACCCGCGCCACGTCGAGATCCAGGTCCTGGCCGACAAGCACGGCAACGTGATCCACCTGGGCGAGCGCGACTGCTCCATCCAGCGCCGTCACCAGAAGGTGATCGAGGAGGCTCCCTCCACCGTCACCACCCCCGAGCTCAGGAAGGCGATGGGCGAGGCAGCGGTCGCCGCTGCCAAGGCCGTCAACTACTCGAGCGTGGGGACCATGGAGTTCCTGGTCGACAAGAACAACAACTTCTACTTCATGGAGATGAACACCCGCGTGCAGGTTGAGCACCCGGTGACCGAGATGATCACCGGCGTCGACATCGTGAAGGAGCAGATCCGCTCCGCTTACGGCGAAAAGCTCCGCTACACCCAGGATGACATCAAGATCAAGGGGCACTCCATCGAGTGCCGCATCAACGCCGAAGACTCGGTGAAGTTCACCCCGTGCCCCGGCAAGATCACCGACCACCACACCCCGGGCGGGCTCGGCGTCCGCGTCGACTCGTTCGTGTACACCAACTACACCGTCGTGCCGCACTACGATTCCCTGATCGCCAAGCTCATCGTGCATGCCGACACCAGGGAAGAGGCCATCAAGCGCATGGCACGCGCCCTTGACGAGTACATCGTGGACGGCATCAAGACCACCATTCCGTTCCACAAGCGGATCATGGCCAACAAAGACTTCATAGAAGGGAACATAGACACCGGCTTCATCGAAAGGCTGGTATTGGAGTAACTATGGACTTTCCAGAAGAGCTTAAGTACAGCAAAGAGCACCTGTGGGTCCGCGTCGAGGGTTACCGTGCCGTAATCGGGGTCACCGACTACGCGCAGTCGGAGTTGGGCAACGTCACCTCGGTCGAGCTCCCGGAGCCGGGAGATGAGCTGGAGCAGGACGATTCGTTCGGCTCCATCGAGGCGAGAAAAACCGTGGCCGACCTCTACGCGCCGCTTTCGGGCACGGTGCTCGAGGTGAACACCGAACTTGGCACCGCGCCGGAATTCGTCAACGATGATCCCTACGACGCCGGCTGGCTGGTCGTCATCGAGATGGCCGATCCGGAGGAGCTGAACCTTCTCATGTCCGCCGAGCTGTACGAGGACACCGTTTCCGTTTCCGAAGAGTAACAGCTAGTTGTTTCAGATAGACCTGAAAAGGCGAGAGATCCTCTCGCCTTTTCCTTTTGCCTCAGCCTTATCCTGGAGTTTTCCCGTGACCATCAACATAGGACACATCAAGTACGCGAACTGCACCCCCATCTTCACCGCTCTCGCCTCCAATTTCGACTGTACCGGCTACCGGTTTGTGGATGGAGTACCGGCGCGCCTGAACGCCATGCTGCGTGCCGGAGAGATCGATCTCAGCCCGTCCTCCTCGATCGAATACGCCATGGCGCACGAGCAGTACTGCCTGCTCCCGGAGCTCTCCATCAGCGCCATCGGTCCCGTGAAGAGCGTGTTCCTCTTCTCCCGGGTTCCGGTCGAGGAGCTCGATGGCGCAGTCATAGGCCTCACCGCAGAGTCCGACACCTCGGTGAACCTGTTGAAGGTGCTGCTGGCCAGGAAATTCGGCTTCAGTAACAGCTTCGAACGGACCACGCTGCCGCTCCACCAGGCGCTGGAGGAGTATCCCGGCCTCCTGCTTATCGGCGACGCCGCCCTGAAAGGGGCGGCCTCCGGTTCCGGGTTCTTCTTTTACGACCTGGGACAGCTCTGGCACGAGTTTACCGGGCTCCCCTTCGTCTTCGCCCTCTGGATTGTGCAGCGCGAGGCGGCGCTGGAGAAGCGCGCCGAACTGGCGGCACTCGCCCGTGACCTGGTCGCGGCCAAGAAACTCGCTTACGCAAGCTACGCCGAGATCGCGGCTCAGTGCGAGGAGCGGGGCTGGCTCAGCGAGGAGGCGTTGGTGGATTACTGGCAGACCATTTCGTACGAGTTGACCGATGCGCACCTCGAAGGGGCGCGGCTGTTCTTCCGGCACGCGTTCGAGATGGGGCTCATTCCGAGCCTGCCGGTGCTGCGGTTTTTCGAGTAGTAGGGGCGAAGGCGGGATTCCAACGTGCGGTTTTAGAAGTTGAGCGAACTTTTTTGGCGCTCAACTTCTTTTTTTTGAACTTGAGCGATTTTTTTGGGTGCTCAACTTTCTTTTTGGAAGTTTAAACATCGGTCCGTGGCGCTGTCGAAATTTTTTAATCGTTTGAAATTTTAATTTGGAAGTTTAACGCGCAGTTTTTGAAGTTAAGCGTTTTTTTTTGGTGCTTAACTTATTTTTTTGAAGTTTAAACATCGATCCGAGGTGCTGTCGCAATTTTTTAATCGTTTGAAATTTTAATTTGGAAGTTTAACGCGCGGTTTTTGAAGTTGAGCGATTTTTTTTGGTGCTCAACTTTTTTTTTGGAAGTTTAAACGTCGGTTCGAGGCGCTGTCGCAATTTTTTAATCGTTTGAGATTTTAATTTTGAAGTTGAACACGCGCTTTTGGAAGTTGAATGATTATTTTTAGAGTTCAACTTTCATTTTAATGTTTTGAACGCAGGCCCGACTCGTATGTCTTCCTTTTTCCTTTTGAACCTCGGTTTTTAAATTCCAACCGTTCTCCGCCGAAGGAAGGTCCCTTTTTATATCTTTCCCGCTTCCTTCCTGCTGCGGTAGTCCGACAGAATTTGTGCGTGGTCGAAGCAGAGCGGTTCGGGTAGGGCATCGATGGGGAAGATGGCGAATGCTGCCGCATCATCGCCCGCCTTGGGGGTGCCCATAGCCTTGGCGACGTAGACGGTCGAGATGTTGTGGCTGCGTTTGTCGCGGGCGGGATCTGAGTAGCAGCCGAGCAGCCTCAGGTCCTTCTCCTCCAACTCCACCGATATCTCTTCCTGCATCTCCCGCACCGCGGCCTGCTCCAGCGTCTCGCCGTAATCCACGAAGCCGCCGGGGATGGCCCAGCCGAGGGGCTCGTTCTTGCGCTCGATCAGGACGATTCCTTCCGGGAGCTCGACGATCACGTCGACCGTCGGCAGCGGGTTCTTGTACTCCTTCACCTTCGCACCGCACGCAGGGCAGGCCAGAAAGTCGAAAGGCATCGCACACCTCCAGATCTGTAGTTGGCAAAAAAAAGGGAGGACCTCGGTCCTCCCTTTTTAGGGTACAGCAGATAACTGCGTGTACTACTTCTTCTTCTTGGCGCCTGCAGCTTTCTTGGAAGCTTTGAGCGGGTTGATCTTGGCGTCGTCGGTCTTGATCTCGACCTTGACGTGGGACGCGAAGTTGCAGATACCGCCGACCCACTTCTTCTCGGGAGCCGGGTATGCGCTGCAAACCTTCCCGATGGAGCCGTCTACGATCCTGTCACAACCTTCGCAGTTTTCCACGATCGGCTGGCAGGAACCTTCGGTGAATACACAACCCTGTTTACCCCAGAAAGTGCACTCTGCACCAGGAAGTACGGTTTGACATTGCATGTTTAAGCCTCCTCAAATTGCTTCGTAATCGTTGATAAGAGACACTCTACCAATTTCGAAAGAAAAATGTCAACCCACTTTTTTAGCGAAAACTTGACTCTCCCAAAGGACTGGATTAAGCTCTAGTAATTATTCATTCGGGTTGCTTGGCACTTTTGTTTTCGATAAGTTATCCATCGGAGGCGGGCGTTGTGCCAGATTCAGGTGACCTTACTATCAATTCTCCTGGAGGGATTATGCAGCGGATTACTTTCGGCACGTCCGGCTGGCGCGGTATCTTGTGTGAGGACTTCATCTTTGAGAATGTTAAGGTCGTGACCCAAGCCATTGCGGATCACGTAAAGAGCAACGGTGAGGCGGGCAAGGGTATCATCGTAGGTTACGACTCCCGTTTCATGGGCGAGGCCTTCGCCCGCGAGGCGGCCCGTGTCCTGACCGGCTCCGGCATCACCACCTTCCTCTGTGTTCGCGACACCCCCACACCCGTGATTTCCTTCGAGATTCTCCGGCGCAGGACCGCTGGCGCCATCAACTTCACCGCCAGCCACAACCCGCCCGAGTATAACGGCATCAAGTTCTCCCCCTCCTGGGGGGGACCCGCCCTGCCGCAGACCACCGATGACATCGAGCGCCGTGCCAACGAGATGCTGGGGGAGATCTGCTACAACGAGTGCTCCATCGACGAGGCCGTGAAAAAGGGGCTCCTGGTAGAGATCGACCCGATGCAGCACTACCTCGACGACCTGGCCAAGAAGATCGACTTCGCTGTCATCGCCAAGCTCGGCACCATCGCCGTGAACCCCCTTTACGGAACGGCGCGCGGGTATCTGGCCGAACCGCTCAAGGCGCACGGGGTGAAGGTGGTGCAGATGAACGCCAACCGTGACCCCTATTTCGGCGGCTTCCCGCCGGAGCCGAGCGAGAAATACATCCAGGATTTCATCAAGCTGGTGCGGCAGGACCCGGAGATCGCCCTCGGCATCGCCACCGACGGCGACGCGGACCGCTTCGGCATCGTGGACGGCGACGGCACCTTCATCGAACCGAACTACATCATCGCGCTGCTGCTCGACTACCTGGTCCGTGTCAAGGGGATGAAAGGGGGCGTCGGACGTTCGGTCGCCACCTCGCACCTGGTAGATGCCGTCGCCAAGATGCACGACGTCAAGGTTTACGAGACGCCGGTCGGTTTCAAGTTCGTCGGCGAACTGATCGCCCAGGACAAGATCATCATCGGCGGCGAGGAGAGCGCCGGGCTCACCATCAAGGGGCACGTCCCGGAGAAGGACGGCATCCTCGCCTGCTTGCTGGTGGCCGAGATGGTGGCCCACGAGGGTATGCCGGTCAAGGCGCTTTTGGAGCGTCTTTACAGCAAGGTCGGCCGCTACCTCACCAAGAGGATCAACCTCACCCTTTCTCCGGAACTGGAAGAGGTATTCCCCGAGCGGATCGCCGCAACGCCGGCCGGCTTTGCCGGGGAGCCGGTCAAGGAGAAGATCACCATAGACGGCAACAAGTTCATCCTCGAAGACGGCAGCTGGCTCCTGTTCCGTAAATCGGGGACCGAGCCGGTGGTGCGGCTGTACTGCGAGGCGTCCAGCGAAGAGCGCCTGCAGGCGCTGGTGGATGCCGGCCGCGAGTTCATTCTCGGCAAGGGGTAACAGCGACTATTTCGGGTCCGGTTCCTTGTTGGCTTCGTCCCCTCGCGTCGATGGGGGGGGAGGCAAGAGGGAACGGTTCTTCCCGTAAAGCCATGATGAAACACCTGTCCCATCCGGGACGCAGTTCCGCGCAGGGCTTCCAGCCTGGCGGTGACTGCGTCCCATTTTATTACAGATGCTCTTTTGTGTGGCAGTTGCCGGTCACGTTGCCGGCACCCTCGGGGAAACATCGGTGATAGCCGCTCATTCGCGCAGCAGAACTTTCGACGCATATTCCCGCAGTTATCGCTTCGTGATTGCTCGCTGGCCCGATGAGGCTTGAAGCGGAGCGGGAATTGCAGTTCCTGCCGGAAACGTTACGTAAATCCGGGTACCCTACCGCGCTGCTGTGAATTGTGGTCGTTTAGGGGTTGTTCTTTTCGCAAGCTTTGCGCTATGATAACCGGACTAATTAGGAGGGAGGGTCTATGTGGGACTACACCGATAAAGTAAAAGAACATTTCCTCAACCCGAGGAACGTGGGCGAGATAACGGATGCTGATGCGGTCGGCGAGGTTGGCAGCCTGGCCTGCGGCGATGCCCTTAAGCTGTTTATAAAGCTGGACGAGAACAAAGAGCGCATCGTTGACGCCAAATTCCAGACCTTCGGCTGCGGCAGCGCCATCGCTTCCTCGTCGGCGCTGACCGAGATGGTGAAGGGCAAGACGCTGGACGAGGCGCTGGAGATCACCAACCAGCAGATCGCCGATTTCCTGGGTGGGCTTCCGGAAGAGAAGATGCACTGCTCGGTCATGGGGCAGGAGGCGCTGGAAGCCGCCATCGCCCAGTACCGCGGCGTCGACGCGCCCGCCCACGGCCACGGCCACGACCATGTCGAGACCGAGGGTGAGCTGGTCTGCAAGTGCTTCGGCCTTACCGACGTCTTCCTGAAGAAGGTGATCGCCTCCAACAAGCTGCACACCGCGGAGCAGGTCACCCACTTCACCAAGGCTGGCGGCGCTTGCGGCGGCTGCATCCCGAAGATCAAGGAACTCATCGCCGAGGTGATGGGCGAGGAGAAGAAGGCGGCCGTTGAAAAGCCGGCCAAGCTCACCAACCTCAGGAAGATGCAGCTGATCCAGGAGACCCTGGAGAACGAGATCCGTCCGCAGCTTTGGGCTGACGGCGGCGACCTCGAGCTGATCGATATCGACGGCTCCAACGTTCAGGTCGCCTTCAGGAAGGCCTGCGCCGGTTGCGCCTCCTCCGGCTACACCGCCAAGTTCGTGGAGCAGAAGCTGCGCGAACTGGTTTCCCCCGACATCACGGTACAGGAGGTACAGGGATGAAAGAGATCTATCTTGACAACAACGCCACCACGAAGGTGGACGAGCGGGTTTTCGAGGAGATGCGTCCCTACTTCTGCGAGCTGTACGGCAACCCGAGTTCCATGCACTTCTTCGGCGGCCAGGTGCAAAAGAAGGTGGACGAGGCCCGCGCCCGTGTCGCCTCCCTTTTGGGCGCCCTGCCGGACGAAATCGTCTTCACCGCCTGCGGCACCGAGAGCGACAACGCCGCCATCCGCTCGGCGCTGGAGGTCTTCCCGGAGAAGCGCCACATCATCACCAGCCGCGTCGAGCACCCGGCGGTGCTGACCCAGTGCCGCAACCTGACCAAGCGCGGCTACCGCGTCACCGAACTCAACGTGGACGGCAACGGGCAGCTGGATCTGAACGAACTGGAGAAGGCGCTCGATGAAGATACCGCCATCGTCTCCCTCATGTACGCCAACAACGAAACCGGCGTCATCTTCCCGATCGAGGAAGCCGCCAAGATCGTGAAGAAGAAGGGCGCCCTGTTCCACACCGACGCGGTGCAGGCGGTAGGCAAGATCCAGCTGAACATGGCCGAGTCCGCCATCGACATGCTTTCGCTCTCCGGGCACAAGCTGCACGCCCCCAAAGGGGTCGGCGTCCTCTACGTGCGGCGCGGCACCCCGTTCCGCCCGATGCTGGTCGGCGGGCACCAGGAGCGCGGCCGCAGGGCCGGCACCGAGAACACCGCCTCCATAATCGCCATGGGCAAGGCCTGCCAGCTGGCCGAGCAGTACATGGCGGACGAGGCCGGGCGCGTGCGCGAGATGCGCGACCGCCTGGAGCGCGAGCTGACCTCGCTGATCCCCAACACCAGGATCAACGGCGGCGGCACCGAGCGTCTTCCCAACACCCTCTCCATCGCCATGGAGTTCGTGGAAGGGGAGGGGATCCTGCTTCTTCTTTCGGAGAAGGGAATCTGTGCCTCCTCCGGCAGCGCCTGCACCTCCGGTTCGCTGGAGCCGTCCCACGTGCTGCGCGCCATGGGCGTCCCCTTCACCTGCGCTCACGGCTCCATCCGTTTCTCGCTCTCCAGGTTCACCACCGATGACGATATCGACGCGGTCATCGAGGCGCTCCCCCCGATCATCTCGCGCCTGCGCGCGATGTCCCCGTTTGGGCGCGAGTTCCTGAACAAGTAATAACGTCTGCGGCATCAGGGCAGAAGAAGCCAAAGAAAAGGGGTGAGCACGTCGTGCTCACCCCTTGTTTGTTGTCATTGCTTTTCCTGGTTCCTGGTTAGCGGTAGACCTCGCAGGATGCTATAGACGGCCATCGGCCTTTAGTTCTTTCAGCAGAGATTCGTATGTCAGCAGCGGTTCGTTGACCCGCTCTTGAAAAGCTGCCAAATCCTCGGCGTCCTCGGCAAGGGTCTTGCGGACGGCATCGTTCACGAGATCGGAAACGGAACGCGATGTTTCCAAGGCCTTGTGCTGCAGCGCCTGATGCATGGCAGGATCAAGGTAAATAGTTGTTCTTTTTGTTAGTGCGCTCATGTCTTTACCTCCGCACCGAGCATAACGCAGTGACGCTATGACGTCAACGAAGCCGTTGGGAGGCATTATTCCACTTAAGGTGTAAAGGGAAATAAAGTGGTCGAAATCATTTTGGACAAGGTAAAAGCAAGGATCACGGAACTGAGGTTCCTGGAAGGGATAACGATGCAGATCAACCCCGGCGAGCATTGGGCCGTGGTCGGGGCGAACGGGTCGGGGAAATCGGCCTTGGGAAAACTCCTCTGCAACGACCTGCCGGTCACCTCCGGCACCAGCCGCGTCCCGGCCCGGTCGGGGTTTGTCTCTTTCGAGAAGATCGACGAGATCCTGGAAAAGGAGCGCTACAACGACGACTCGGACTTCCTCGGTTACGTGACGGAAGGGACCCGCGTGGACCGGTTCATCCTCGCCGGGACCGACGCCGACGAGACGAGACTGGCCGAACTGGCACGGGAGCTCGGCTTCACCAAGATCCTGGAACGCGGCATCAAGTTCCTCTCTACCGGTGAGATGCGCAAGACCCTCATCTGCAAGGCTCTGTTACAGGAACCGGAACTCCTGGTATTGGACGAGCCGTTTGATGGGCTGGACCGGGAATCATCCGACGTGCTGCGCCAACTGATCAGCCGCTGCATCGAACGCGGCATCCAGGTCGTGCTGCTGTTGAACCGCTTCAGCGAGATCATGCCGGAAACGACCCACATCGCCTACCTCCAGGAGTGCCGCATCCTCAGGTCCGGAACCAGGGACGAGATGCTGAACTCGGAGGCGCTGCGCCGCTTCCACGCCTTTCACTACACCCTCCCGGAAACTCTGCCCGAGGTCGACACGGCGCGCGGCGCGCCGCCGCTTGTTCCGGGGCAGCCGCTTATCGAGATGAAGGACGTGACGGTACGCTACGGTGAGAAGTACGTGCTAAACGGCGTCTACTGGACGGTAAAAGCCGGGGAACACTGGAAGATCAGCGGCCCCAACGGTTCGGGGAAGTCGACCTTGTTGAGCCTGATCAGCGGCGACAACCCGCAGGCCTACGCCAACGACATTAGCCTGTTCGGCCGCAGGAAGGGGAGCGGGGAGAGCGTCTGGGACATCAAGAAGCGCATCGGCCTGGTCTCCACTTCCCTGCAGCAGGAGTACCGGGTCGGCGGGACGGTTAAGGTCGTGGTGATCTCGGGGATGTACGACTCCATCGGCATGTACTCCCAGTACACCCTGCGCCAGCAGGAGATCGCGCTGGAGTGGCTCAAGCTGCTGCACATGGATCACAGAAAGGACCATGCTTTCCGGGATCTCTCCTACGGGGAGCAGCGGCTGGTGCTGCTGGCCCGGGCCATGGTGAAACAGCCGGACCTTTTGATCCTGGACGAGCCATGCCAGGGGCTGGACGACGTGAACCGGGAGATGGTGTTGAAGCTGATCGACCACCTGGGGCGCACCGGCAACACCCAGATCCTCTACGTGAACCACCACGCGGAGGATCGGATCCCCTGCATCGAAAACAGCATGGAGCTGGTGCCGGCGGACGGCGGCGGGTTTACGGCGGCGATCACCTCGTAAGCAAGCTCAGAGGAACTGTAGGCTTTCCCCCGCCAAGGTTCCCCTCGCCCTCCGGGAGAGGGGCAGGGGTGAGGGCGGTGCAAAAGGCAACCAACTGGCTTCGTGGCATCTCCCTCACCCGCCCTGCGGGCACCCTCGCCCGGAGGGCGAGGGGGAGGAGGATAGGGCGCTAAGGGTACTGCCTCCAGTATTCCAACCCGGAGTAGGATTCCTGGAAGCCGAAACGCCTGAGAGCTTCGGCATACGGCGATTCCTTTGCCGGCTCGCCGTTGATCCGCTCCACGGTGACGCGCTTCAACGGGTTGAAGTCGCGGCCGACCAGGGCTCTGAACAAGGCGAGGTAGCTCTCCAACTGGGGGTGCTCCGCCTCGGCCCTGAACTCCAGTTCCTTGCCGTAGCGTCTTGAGATGAGGACCAGGTGCGGGCCGTGGTAGACCAGGTGGGTTGACGGAATGCGGGAAGGAAGCTCCTCGCGCAGCCCCTCCAGGCCGCTGCCGCAGAGCGAGGCGGGGTCGGCGGCGTTGAGCCAGAAGATGGCATCCTGGGGCAGGCCACGCTCCAGCAGCCGGTACGTCTCCTGCGTGACGAACTGCAGCCCTGGGATCCCCGTGAAGAAGTTGCCGCAAACAAGTTCGCCGGACATCTCCATGATACGCAGGGTTCTGAACAGCCGGCTCCACTGCAGGGCGGGGAGCTCCCGCGTCAAAAGCTCCCTGAACAGGATGCCGTAGCGCTCCAGCAGCACCCGCACGCGATCTTTGTTCCTCTCCTCTTTTTCCAACACGTCGGTCTCCCCCTGCGGTTGCGGCAGGAGGAACCAGTTGCCCGGGCCTTCCTGGACGCGGCTCCAGCGGCTGCCGGGGAGGCGCCTTTGGGGCCGACCGTGGGCAGGATGCCGGAGATGCCCCGAGTCGCCCTGCGGCAGCTCGAAGCGGTTCAAGATTCCTTTGCGCACCGCGACGAAGGAGTCGTTGCTCACGTCGCCCCTCCATGCCTCCTGCCAAAGCTCCGTGGTTGCCGTTGCCGCCGTGACACCCGCTATGGAGCAGATGGCGCTCAGGTTGTAGTGCCCCCTGTGATCCGGAATCAGCGAGGCATGCTCGCGCACATCCACTCCCGTCCCGCTTTCCTCCTGATCCTGGAACAGGTCGAGGTCCTCCGGGAAGGCGAAGGTGAGCCGCTTGGGTCCGCAGCCGAACCAGAGCAGGTCGCTCGTCTGCATCAGGCTGTCCAGCCAGGTCCCGAGGTAGGGAGCGAGGCGAGCGGGGAGGACTTCTTCCTCCCATAGACTCGCCGGAAGCGGGGCGCCAAGCAACTGCTCCAGCCTGTCGCGCAACTCCTCGGGGGTCCTCCCCGGCTCCGCGACCCCCTGGAACCGCGCCAGGAACAGGGGGAGCTGGGCGAGGGGCAGCGCCTCGAACGCGGGCCTTCTCGACCTGCGCAGCATGCGCAGCAGCGCCTCCAGGTTCACCGCATCGCAGACTTGCGGCTCCGCGGCGCCCTCGGTGAACTGGTCCACCAGGACCGCGCCGGTTTCCTCAAGTGTCTGCAGCGCGTCGCGCAGCAGGTTCTCTTCAAGCCCGAGGGTGCGCTGCAAGACGGCCACCTCCACCGGACCGTAATAGCCGAGCCATCTACCGACCAGCCTCGCTGCGGCAGGTTCTTCCTCCTCCGCGGCGTCACCGGCATCCGACTTCCGCTGCCACAGCCTGTCGAGCGACTCCTGCAGCAGCCCGGGCAGGCGCTGGTGGTCAGGGAGCACGGACAGGACGATTTCTTCCCTGCTCCGCCCCAGCCCCTCGGCGATCTCCGGTATCATCTCCAGCGCCGCTACCAGAGGGCCGTCCGCTCCGGGTGACTCCAGGAGGACGAGCCGCTCCGCCACCTGAGGCAGCAGCTCCTCCGCCTCGGGCCCGCCGTCGCGTGCCAGCGCCTGCAGCAGCTCCGGCCATTCGTACAGCGGAACGAGCAACCTTTCCTTCACCCAGTCGATGAGTTCCCGGGCCGAATCGGGGGCGTAGCCGGGGGCGAGACGCTGCCGCTTCTCCTGGAACTGGCGCACCAGTTCCAAAGGGAGGTCCGGGCGCAGGTGCGGGGATAGCGCCAGCTCCTTGAGGAAGTCGCTGCCGAGGGCGGATTTCCGGCCGCCCCCGAGCGTGTCGTCCTCGTAGACGTACTTGTTGGTCTGCTGCCAGATCAGCCCCTTGGCGAAGGGAGAGGCCTCCCTGGTGTCGACCCGGGTGACGGCGATGGTGCCGTCCTGGATCTCCTCCAAAAGGCGCCTCAGGTTCGCGAGGTCGAAATCGTCCTTAAGCGCCGAGCGCCAGGTTTCCATGAGGACCGGGAAGTCGCGGTAGCGCAGCACTGAGGCGAGGAGCTTCTTGGAGCGGAGGCGGTTCAGCCAGAGCGGCATCCTTCTCTTGAAGTTGCTCCGGGACAGGAGCAGCGCCCGCCCGGCGTTCTCCCGGAAGCGGGCGCCGAAGTAGCCGGTCCCCTCCAGCGACTCCCTGAGCAGGGGCTCGATATTATCCGGGGTGACCAGCTCCAGGATCTCGTTCAGCCGGTCCGTTTCGTGGGGGAGCAGCAGCGCGATGCCGTCGTTGTTGTAGAAGGCTTGCAACGGGTAGCCGTAGCGCCTCTCCCAGGCGGCGGTGAGCGCGAAGGTGAACGGGCGGTTCACGGCGTTACCCCAGAGCGTGTGCAGGATGATCTGCTCGGTATCGGCCCCCCCGACAGGGTCGCGGAAATGCTCGACCAGCAGGTGGTGGCGGTGGGGGAGAGCGCCCCGGCTCGCCTCCCTTTGCAGCTTCAGATACGTTTCCAACGCCTGCGCCGCACCCCGGTCCATGAAGTGGCGCCGCATCAGCTCCTCGACCAGCCCCTGCTGCGACGTATCTGAAGGGTGCCCCAGCCGCTCTTCGCACGACTCCAGGAAGGCGGCGATCTTCTCGGAGTAATAGAAGTCTCGGTCCAGCTCCTCGGCGCGCCAGAAGGGGATGATCTGCTGGGGCTTCCGGGCCGGCACGACCAGCACCGTGCTGTGGCTGATCTCGGTGATCTGCCAGACCTGCGCCCCGAGCGCGAAGGTGTCCCCGAGCCTTCTTTCCCAGACGAATTCCTCGTCCAGCTCCCCGATCTTCGCCCCCGTCTCCTTGAGGCGGAGCTCGAAGTAGCCCCGTTCCGGTATGGTGCCCCCTTCCAGGTAGACCAGCATGGAGAGGGCAGGGCGGGTGGCGACGGTCTCCTCCAGCCGGTCCACCGTCACCCGTGGGCGCAGTTCCGGCACGTGGGAGTCGGCGTACTTTCCTTCCAGCATGCCGATCACCAGGTCGAACTGCCGCCGGGACAGGTTGCGGTACGGATAGCTGCATCTCAGGAAGTCGTAGAGCTCGTCCAGGTGCCACTGCTCGGGCAGCCCCATGGCGAGAATGATCTGGGCCAGCAGGTCCAGCGGGGCTTCCACCGGGTGCAGTTCCTCTATTTCGCCGTCGGCGATGGCACGTGCGATCACGGCGGCGCAGACGAAGTCCATGCCGTAGGTGGGGAAGAGCATGCCGCTGCTCACCTCACCCACGCCGTGCCCGGATCGACCGATGCGCTGGATGGCCGAGGAGATGGAGCGCGGCGTCTGGATCAGCACCACGCTCTCCAGTTTGCCGATGTCGATCCCGAGCTCGAGCGAGTTGGTTGCCACGATGGCCTTCAGCTCGCCCCGCTTCAGGCGCTCTTCGACGGCGAGCCGGATCTCCCGCGACAGCGAACCGTGGTGCGAGTAGGCGAGCTCCTCCCCGGAGAGCTCGTTGATCAGGCGGGTCACCCTCTCGGTGGTCCTCCTGCTGTTGGCGAAGAAGAGCGTGGAACGGTGCCTGGTGATGATCTCGGTGAACCTGTCGACCAAGGCGGGCCAGAATTCTCCCTCCGCGCCGGGGGGCATGGCCTCCGGCGCGCTGATCTCCAGCTCGAAGCGCTTCTCCTGCTCGCCTCGTACCAGCGCCACCGGGCGCTGCTGGTAGCGCTGCCCTACCTGGCGCAGCCCCGCCACGAAATCGGCCACCGTTTCCAGTGGGCGCACCGTGGCCGAGAGGGCGATACGTTGGAACTCGCCGCTTAAAAGCGTCAGCCGTTCCACCGCCGTGATGAGGTGGGTGCCACGCTTGTCGCCGGCGACCGCATGGATCTCGTCCAGGATGACCGTGACCACGCCGGTGAGGGTGGACCTGCTTCCCTTGGAGGTGACCAGGATGTTGAGGCTTTCCGGGGTGGTGATCAGGATCTCGGGGGGATGACGCAGCATCCTGCGGCGCTCGTCGCCCGGGGTGTCGCCGCTTCTGGTCTGGACGGCGATGGCGGGGAACTCCTCCCCATGGGCGGCGAAGTAGTCGCGCAACTGGGCAAGCGGAGCAAGCAGGTTGCGCCGCACGTCGTTGTTGAGGGCCTTCAACGGCGAGACGTAGAGCACCCGGGTTTCGCCACAGGACCAGGCCCCGGTGACCAGCTGGTTGATGGCCCACAAAAAGGCGGCCAGGGTCTTGCCGCTGCCGGTCGGCGCGGTGACCAGGACGTGGCGCTCCTGGCTGATCTCGGTCCAGGCGCGCAACTGGACATCGGTGGGCTGTCCCACTTTCTCGATGAACCATTTCTGGATCAGCGGATGGAAATGTCTCAATGCGGATGGCATAGCTATGACTTTAGGCCATGAAAGCAGTTTGTTCAAGGAGCGGCGCCGCCGGCAGAGTCGCTCCCAGCCGAAAAACAAAGCCCCCTTCCGGGGCGGGGAAGGGGGCTCTGTGAGCCGGGGGTCTTGAAGCTCTCCCGGCTATTCGTTGCAGAGCTGCCAATCCTGACCGTCTCCGCCGGTAGCGGTTACCACCGAGCCCGACGAGCTGAAGGTGAGTCTCGCCTTGGAGCAGTGGGCGCCGGCGGCCTGGAACACGCCCGAACTCGGTACCCCCGAGATCGAGCTTACGTTTAGCGGTGTCGGTGTGGTCACCTCGACGTACCCGTAGCTCGGGTGATAGTAGACGCCGGTTATGGTGAGCGTGCCCGCCGTGAAGGTGTAGGTCCAGTCCTTGACCCAGTAGTTGGGACTGGAGTTGACGCTCACCGTGCAGGACATCTTGAGTTTTTCGCTGGTGGCGTCGACGCTGAAAGCGAAGGAGCCGTAAATGGTCGCCGTCCCTTTGGCCGTGGTGGCGGAAAGCGGAGCGCATTCCATCGTGATGGAGTCGTACCGGCCGGTGTTCGGGCTGTAGATACCGGTCATGGTGACGGTCCCGGAAATGGTCGGGCCGTCGCTCACGTTCTGGTACCTGCTGAAGGTCATGGTCCCGGTAAAGTTGCCGGTGCTTTCGTTGACGGTCATGGTTACGGCGGCCGATCCCCCGACGGCACCGTAAACCGTGCTGCTGGCTGCGACACCGGTGAGTGTGGTGGCCTGTCCCCCTCGCGCGAAGAGTTGGGCGAGGCTTCCCCGGACGGTGGCGGCGATTTCCGGAAGGGTGGTCAACTTGCCGTCGGGACTTCCCTCATTCTGCACCATGACGCCGATAACGTTTGCCGACGAACCGATGCTTCCGGCAGCGTAGGCATCTGTGGTAAAGGCTACGGCGTTGCCGGTATTGATGCTTGCCCTGGCGGTCGCCCCCGTGTACTTGGACTTGTCGACCGGCTGGTCCCCCCCTCCTCCTCCGCAGGCAGACAGCAAAGCCAGAACGACTGCGATGCATGCGATTTTGGACACCTTCTTCAGCTCTGTCACGTTCATAGCCACCTCCACATGCAGCTTGTTGTGCCTCTGCCGCGGCGGGCAGAGGCAGTGGTCCCGGTTACGGTCACGATGCCGGCTTTTGCCATTGAATTATATATCTCTAATTTTTTATGGCGATGTGACCGGGGTCACCGCAGCCGCAGTTAGCGTGCAGGGCGAGCGTGGAGGGGGAGGGCGTCACCATGGCCGGATCCCTCCCGATTGTCGGCTCACGTTCGGTCGTGTGCAGCCGACTGGAATAGGGGATGTGGCCTGGGACAGGAAAAGATATTTACATGGTCATCTCCTAATGGTAATGGTGCCTATGTTCATGCTGCGTGGAAAGAGTGACGGGGAATGGAGGAGGCAACGATGAAGAGACTGGTACTGGGGGCGCTGCTGCTGGCGGCGCTTGGCGGCTGCGCCGGAGACAAGGGGAGGGAACTCTTCGATACGGCCCAGTTCGAGGAAAAACAGAACAACCGGGAACACGCGAAACAGTTGTACCAGGAAATAGTGACGAAGCACCCGGACAGCCCGCTGGCAAAACAGGCGCAGGAGAGGCTGGCGGCGCTGGGGGGCAAATAGCCGCCGCAGGCGGTGGGGTACCGCGTCACCCGTGGCGGGACTTCGCTGCTTTATACCGGGACACCGGTCCCCCGAGCGGATCTGGGAGCTGGCCGGGGGGGCTGGCCGCGCCGGTGGTGGAAGTTTCCTTCCCAGGCGCCATGCAGTGCTCACCCTGATGACCGGCCATCTACGTCGGCGCTGGTCTGAGTTTCAACCGCTTTTGAGAAACTGCTCCGGGGCCAGGCTCGTGGCGAGCATCACCATGTTGATGTCGCCGTGGGACCGCCAGTGCTCCGTTTGCTTCCTCTTTTCTCCGATCCAGAACGCCTCTATTTTTCCCGCCATCTTGTGAAACCACAGTAAGGCTTCGAACCGGGGCTGCAGCCACGAGGCCAGCTCGCCCCCCCGCACGTCCGGATACTCCTCGAACAGCTTGGCGAGCCGTACGGCTCCCTTCAACCCTATCGAGAGTCCGAGCTCTCGAAACGCCAGTCGGTATTTGGCCTGCTGATCCAGAAAGCCCCCGCCGAGGTCCTCCAGGGAGAGGAGGGCGTCGTTCAGCATGCGCCGGAATAGGGCGAGGTCATGGAAGGCGTCGTTGATGATCAGTTCGCCGGTCCGGCAGGCATCGACCAGCATGCTCCCGATCCCGAGGGTGTCGCTGGTGCTGAAGTCCCGGTTGCGGCACATCCCGGTCAACTCCCGGATCTCCCGCTGCAGGTCCGGGAACTCCTCGTCGGGGAACAGCCGGGCTGCAAAGACGAGCTCGCAGCAGGTCACCAGGCCGTCCAGCGGGTCGTGCTGCCCGACCGAGGGAACCAGGGAGCGCCTGAGGTCGCTGCTCATCTTCCAGTGAAGTCCCAAAACGCCCTCCGCCGCCGCGTTGAAGCGAAAGGCCCGGTGTGCCGTCTGCGCCAGCTCCATTCCCCAGCGCAGGTACCCGGCTTCCCCCGTGATCCGGCTGATGCGGCCCAGTGCACGCATCCATTTGGTCAGGTAGTGGTAGTACTGTCCGTCCCGCTCCCATTCCAGTCGCTCGTCCAACGGCTCGTCCGGCGCGCGTTCGTCCGTCTTCTTGCCTATGCGCAGACCGCCACGGGTGGGATGCCGTTCACCCTCCTCTTCGCTGAGACCGCTCAGCCAGCCGCTCCTGGCCGAGTCCGGGCGGTTGCGCCCCAGGGTGTGATGCACTTGGTCCACCAGTTGCCGGGCCAGCCCCAGCCACTCCTCGTCCTGGGTGCGGTGGTAGAGTTCCAGGAAGTTACAGACCGCGAAGGCGTCGGTCCAGAGATAGCGCCGCGGAGTCTTGTTCTCCCCGGACAGGCCGGTTTGCACGGCGAAGTCGTGCATGATCCCTGCGGCCAGCTTAAGGCTTTCCTCTTTTTCCATATCGGCCCCCTTGGTCAGTTCGGCACTCCGGTCAGGATTGACTCCCCAACTCTACTGTCGCCCCGGGGGATTGCAAAGCGTCCATCGCCGGCCGCGAGTCTGTCGACGCGGAAGGTTGGTTTACTGCATAGGTGCCAAGAGAAGTGAACCGCGTCACAAAGGGAGGGGCTTCGGTGGGGGCATTGACGCCCCCACCTGGAGCAGATGTGGATTAGGGGAAGGTGGCCAGGATGTATTGTCCGATCTTCTTGGCGTCGTCGTTGGAGATCATCCCCTCGTCGAACTTGTTCATGCCCGGGCCGGGGTTACGCATGACCTTGACGATGTCCTCGGGTTTGGTGATCTTGTTTTGGTCGGCCATGGCTTTGGCGCTCAAAGTCTTGGATGGGGTGATGGTGTTGCCGCCGTTGGGGTGGCAGACCGCGCAATGCTGCTTGAAGAGCTGCTCCCCGGTGAGGCCGGTCGAGGATGGCGCCGGCGGCGCGTTCGACGTTGCCGACTTGGCGGTCGACACGACACTTTGTGGAGGTTGAGCCTGTTCTTCGCTCTTCTTCTTGCACCCCATCACGCCGCCGGTTACCAGTGCCAAGATTGCCATTGTTACCACCAAACGCCTCTGCATGTGACACCTCCTGTTAGGGTTTATTCATCCGGCGAGTATACCAGAGAAAAGCAACCGTGCCTGAATGCCGGCCATTTTCATCGTCGCCTTTTCGAAGCGGCGTTTGACATGGATTTGGCCGATGTTAACGTTTAGCGTTCCCGCCATTCTGAAATCCACCGGAGGAGCCGCATATGAAGAAGAGTCCGATCGCGATCGTGTTGCTGCTCTTGTCCCAAGTCGCTCTGTCTTATGCGGGAGATGGTGAACTGGTGCACCGGGGCAACGGCAAGTTCCTTCCCGATCAGCGTGATGTGGAGGTCAGCCCGACTCAGGAGAATGCCTGCGACTGTTGCCAGAAATGCAAGGCTGCCAAGAAGGAGACGAAGCCGCAACTGGAAGAGGACACCAGCAAGGAAACCGGCTGCGAGGAATGCTGCCGCAAGTGCGGCCGCCCGGTACAGCCGCTCCCCGAAGACATCCCCCCCGAGATCATCAACAAGCCCGGAGCGAAGTAGGTCGGTGCAGGGGCGCCGGTGCCACTTCGCTGAGCGCGTGACATAATCCGCATTGACCAGTCATCCGCTCGTGGCTTTGAGCATCTGTTTCACCTCGCCCTCACAACGGCAGCTACGTTGGTCTCCCCCTGCGACACTGGCTGTAAACGGGATGCTTGTGCTTCAATGTTCTTCCCGAAGCCTGACACAGACTCCGCCTCTTTTCCATCAGTCCCAAAAAAGAGTTGACAGTGCCAGTGACGCTCGCTATCATGACATCCACTTTCAATTGGGGTTGTCATGAAACGAGCCAAGAAAAAAGTTTTTGCCGACTTCATGTCCCAGAGGGGACTCAAGTCGACCAAACAGCGCGACATCATCCTCGACAGTTTCCTTTCCAGCGACAGGCATCTGAGCATCGAGGAGTTGTATCTGAAGCTCAGATCCAAGCACCCGAACATCGGCTACGCCACCGTGTACCGCACCCTGAAGCTCTTCGCGGAGGCAGGCATTGCCCGCGAGATGCAGTTCGGCGACGGCCAGACCCGTTACGAGCACGTGAGCGAAGGGGAGCACCACGACCACCTGGTCTGCACCCGGTGCGGCCACATCGAAGAATTCGAAAACGAAACCATCGAAAAACTGCAGGACGAGGTGGCCAACAGCCGCGGCTTCCTGATCGAGCGGCACCGCCTCGAAATTTACGGCCTCTGCGCCAACTGCAGGAAATAGCCGAAGCGGCCGGCGCCGTAGGGAGGGCTCATTAGCGCCCTTATGCCCTCGCGGCCACCGGACCGGCCAAGGCCCGAATCAAGCCGCACAAAATTTTTTCCCGCCATCATGAAAGTGACATTCATTGGCATTTCATTGGCAAACGAACGTTAAAAAGGGGTAGGTAGAATCATGTCATTTTTCGGTAAGAAGGGTTCCTGTCACGAAACTCCCACCGTCAGCAGCACCGGCGCCAAAAAAGTGGCCCTGGTCGGGAATCCCAACGTCGGCAAAAGCGTACTCTTCAACGCCCTGACCGGCGCTTACGTCACCGTCTCCAACTACCCCGGCACCTCGGTGGAGGTCTCCCGCGGCACTACCACCATCAACGGCGAGGAATTTGAGATCATCGACACGCCGGGCATGTATTCCATCCTTCCCATCACCGAGGAGGAGCGGGTCGCCCGCGAGATCCTGCTCACCGAGCGGCCGCACCTGGTGCTGCACGTGCTCGACGCCCGGAACCTGGAGCGCATGCTCCCCATGACGCTGCAGCTGATCGAGGCCGAGCTTCCGGTGGTGCTGGTGGTGAACATCATGGACGAGGCGGCGCGCATGGGGCTGGAGATCGACATCCCGCTGCTGTCAGAGCGTCTCGGCATCCCGGTGATCGGTGCCGCTACCGCCAAGAAGGTCGGCGTTCCTGAGATCAGGGCAGCCATCGCCGGCTCCACCGCGAGCAGCACCCCCCCCTTCGGATATTCCCGCCTCATGGAAGCGGACATCGCCGAGATCGCCGGCCGCCTGAAGGGGGAGTACATCCTCTCCAAGAAGTCGCTGGCGCTGCTCCTTTTGCAGGGTGACGACGAGGTGGCGGAGCTTGTGCGCACCAGCGAGGGGGAGGGCTTCGCCCTGGTCGAGGCAGCGGTCAGGGATAAACGCTTCGAGCGCAGGGAATCCTTCCACCTCGACCTCTCCATGGAACGCAAGGCGATCGTGAAGAAGGTGCTGGACGGTGCCTTCAGGACCCCGCAGAAGCGGGTGGTCACCCTGGCCGAGCGCATCTCGCGCCTGACCGTGCGTCCGACAACCGGCATCCCGCTGCTTCTCATCGTGCTCTATTTCGGCCTGTACCAGTTCGTCGGCGTCTTCGGCGCCGGGACCCTGGTCGATCTCCTGGAGGGGAAGGGATTCGAAGGGTTCTTCAACCCCTGGATCACCGGCGTCGTGAGGGGTAGCCTCCCCTGGCCCATCATCCAGGAGCTCTTCGTCGGCGAGTACGGCATCATCACCCTCGGCTTTCGCTACGCCGTCGGCATCATCCTCCCCATCGTCGCGACTTTCTTCCTCTTCTTCTCGGTCTTGGAGGACAGCGGCTACTTCCCGCGCCTGGCGCTTTTGGTGGACAGGGTCTTCAAGACCATGGGACTCACCGGCCGCGCCGTCATCCCGATGGTGCTCGGTTTCGGCTGCGACACCATGGCCACCATGGTGACCCGTACCCTGGAAACGGTGCGCGAGCGCGTCATCGCGACGGTGCTGCTGGCGCTGGCGATTCCCTGCTCGGCGCAGCTCGGCGTGATCATGTCCCTTCTGGCCAAGACCCCCGGGGCGCTCCTGGTCTGGGGCCTCTGCCTCTTTGGCATCTTCCTGCTGGTGGGGCTTCTCGCCGCCAAGGTGCTCCCCGGCGACACCCCGATGTTTTACATGGAGATCCCGCCCATGCGGCTGCCGCAGTTCTCCAACGTCTTGACCAAGACCTACACCCGCATGCAGTGGTACTTCATGGAGATCCTGCCGCTGTTCATCCTGGCCTCGGTGCTCCTGTGGCTGGGCAAGGTCACCCATTTCTTCGAGAAGATGATTGAGGCGATGACGCCGGTGATGGCTTCCCTTGGGCTTCCCAAGGAGAGTGCCGTCGCCTTCATCTTCGGTTTCTTCCGTCGCGATTACGGTGCCGCCGGCCTGTACGACCTGCAGAGCAAGGGGCTCATGAATGCGCGCCAGCTTACCGTTGCCGCCGTGACGCTGACCCTGTTCATCCCCTGCGTTGCGCAGTTCCTGATCATGAAGAAGGAGCGTGGCTGGAAGGTCGCCATCGGCATCGGCCTGTTCGTCTCCACCTTCGCCTTCGGCACCGGGTGGCTGTTGAACCGTTTCCTGCTCTTGACAAACATCCTGTAACTAATGGTGCGACACCCAAGATCATTCAAACAGGGATAAAAGGGATAAAGGGGATAAAGGCTCAAAACAACAATGGGGATAAGAACTACAGTTACCAAGATGGTGTCTTTTCTTTGCGACTTTGCGTCTTGGCGTGACACCGGTTTTTGCTTCAGGTGGTATCCCTTTGATCCCCTTTATCCCTGTTACGTCGGTTTTGTTTCCGGGACAGGTAGTACGTTAGTCGAGGTTTGCATGAGGTGCGGATTTTGCGGACATGAGTTTGCGGAGAGCGAAGGGAACGTGGGGTGCAAAAATTGCCCGATGTCATCCGGCTGCAAGATGGTAAAATGTCCCCGCTGCAATTATGAGAACCCGCCGGAACCTGCTTTCGTTAAAGGGCTCAAGAAGATGTTCGGCAAGAAGGATCGAGAGTAGCGCCTGGGCCCGTGGGCCGCAACTATGACCCCGAGTGAGGGAAAAAGGAGAAGTTATGAAGCTTAGCGATAAAGCGGAAGAGATACTGGAGGCGCTCTGGATCGAGTCGGAGGAGAAGGGAACCGGCTACGCCGAGCTGGACCGGATGGAGATCGATCCCTCTGATCCCGCCTACCACGAGCTCTCCGCGCACGCCCTGGTGGAGATCAGGGGAGGGCGCATCTACTTCCGCCCCGAGGGGCGCGAGGAAGGGCGCATGACCATCAGGCGGCATCGTCTCGCCGAGAGGCTGATGATGGACGTGTTGAACATCAGGGGCGAGAGCGGTGATGTGAAGGCCTGCCAGTTCGAGCACCTCTTGAACGAGGGGGTCGACAGCAAGGTCTGCACCATGCTGAACCACCCGGCGACCTGCCCGCACGGCAAGCCCATCCCTCCCGGGGAGTGCTGCGAGGAGGCCCGCAAAACCGGCGACCTGGGCGTGGTGCCGCTCACCGAGCTGAAGCCGGGCGACGACGGTGACATCGCCTACATCCAGACCGAAGACAGCAAGAAGATGCAGAAGCTGATGGCGATGGGGGTGCTCCCGGGGAACCGGATCTCCCTGCTGCAGGCGTTTCCCTCCTACATCTTCAGGGTCGGGTTCTCCGAATTCGCCATCGACTCGGCCATGGCCCGCGAGATCTTCGTCAGGCGCTAGGCAAGAACGCCTTCGCCCCCCCATACCACCCTCGCAGCAACAAGGGCGTCCCTTCACCTGGACGCCCTTTTTTTTCCTCCGCAATCCCGACCCTTAAAAGCGTGGCGCGAAGAACGCCGAGCATCCGCCAAGGATGCAAAGAAGGCTTTTGGTCGCGACAAGAGCCTTCTTCCTGACCTTTGCGTGCTTTGCGTGCTTTGCGTGACCGCTTCACTAAGGGGTGTTTCCGGAATTCCACCGTAAACATTTTTTGTGGTCAAAAGTGCCCGAGATTACGGCGATGTTGCCTTTTTTCGGGGGGAAGCGGCCGAAGCCGCGGAGTAAGAACACCAATTAGGGCGCATACTTCCCATTAAATTGCCGAAGTTTTGGATTCCATGAGAAAAAGGTTTCAAGATCTGCCCCCGCCTGTCGATAAATTAACTCAACCGGGCCATTGGTGGAAAAATCGGGAGAGGCCCGCCGTTTACCAACCTCATACGAGTTAAAAGGAAAGTTATGATAGCTGCCGGCAATGATACCAGCGCCCGGGAATCCGAAACACGGGCACTAGCGCCGGGATGGTCCGGCGTCCTGGCCAAGGCTGCGGCGGAGCTTGCCGTGATATCGGGGACCACCGAAGACGAGTTCCTGGCGATCGGTGGCAGGCTGCAGGACTTCTACCAGCGCGGCTTGGGAATCTCCGGGCTCGCCTCGGAAATGGTGGGCGAGGTCGCCGGCGATCACGTGACCGGCGCCATGGACCGCCTGGGAGAGATGCTCGACCACATGGGGCATTACGTGGACCGGGCCCAGAACGAGATCGAGGGGAGCGCCCAGACGCTGCGCGAGATCCTCGGGCTCCTGGAGAAGGTGAGCGATCCGCTCTCCGGCTTCAAGAAGGTGAACAAGGTGCTGCGCATGCTGGGGATCTCCACCAAGATCGAGAGCGCCCGGCTGGGGCAGAGCGCCGCGGGGTTCGACACCCTTGCCAGCGACGTCGGCGAGCTATCGGTCCAGGTGAACGAAAAGGCCGCCTTCATCCTGAGAAGAAAGGACGACCTGGCGCGGGAAATCGAGCAGACCCTGACCGGGGTACTCGAGAGCGGCGCCCAGCAGCACGATAAGGTAATCGAGGTCCTGGCACGGACCAAGAAGAGCCTGCAGTCCCTCACCGAGATCAATTCGCGCTGCTCAAGCTCCGTGGCGCTGGTCTCCGCGGTCTCCGACGAGGTGTACCGCTCCATCGGCGACGTGGTCATGTCCATGCAGGCCCACGACATCGTGCGCCAGCAGATCGAGCATGTCGAGGAGGCGCTTTCCGAGGTCAAAGAGGGACTCGACGCGGGAAGCTGCGGCGCCGACGCGACAGCCACCATCTGCGAGCTGCAGATAGCGCAGCTGCGGCACGCCTCCGACGAACTGGACGGCGCGGTGCGGGTCATCATGGAGAGCCTCAGGGAAGTGGCCAGGAAGCAATCCGGTCTCTCCGCCCAGACCAGCGGCATGTCCGGCATCGCGGACCAGGCGGGGGGAAGCTTCTTCACCGGCATGGAAAGGGACATCTCGGTGGTCTCCGACGCGCTCCTGGAGAGCTCGAAGGTGAACCAGGCGCTGTGCGTGGCCATGGGGACCGTCGCCGAGACGGTGGGGGAGATCGCCAATTTCGTGGGCGACATAGAAAAGATAGGCGAGGAGATCAAGCTGATCGCCCTGAACGCCCAGATCAAGTCGGCCTATACCGGCGACGAGGGGGCGGCGCTCGGGGTCCTGGCTGAGGCCATCCAGCGGCTTTCCATCGACGCCATCGACCATACCGGCGCGGTCTCCGGGACGCTGCAGGGGATCATCGCGGTCACCGACCGGCTCAGCCAGGGGGTGAGTGTCGAGACCACGGGGCTTGAGTCCGAGGTGCACGGCATGGTGCAGACCCTTTCCGGCCTGGTGCAGACATTGAGGCAGGTGAACGACACGCTGCAGCACTCGCTGCACAAGATGGACGACGCGGTGACCCGGCTCTCCACCGACATCGAGCAGGTGGTGTCGGGGATGACGGTGCACCGCAAGGTGGCCCAGGTGCTGGAGGAGTCGATCCGGGCCATCTCCGGCGTCGCGACCGAAGCCCGCAGGCTGGCCCCGGCCGGCTCGGGGGGGAACCTGGACCAACTGGCCCAGCGCTACACCATGCAGAGCGAACGCAGGATCCACGAGTCGCTGAGCGGTCCCGCCACCGGGGGGAGAATGCCCACCCAGTCCGCGCCGCGGCAACCTGCGGCCGACGAGGACGAATTGGGCGGCAACGTGGAACTTTTCTAAATCGAGGACGAGGATCCATATGGACGAGGTGAAGTTGGAACGGGTAAAAGACCCGCAAGGGGCGACGGAGGTTCTGAAGGTATCCGGCGGGGTCACCATCTGCGAGGCCCGGGACTTCCGGGAGGCGCTCCTGGCGGCACTCGAGGCGGCTCCGGAGGTGCGGGTGGACGTCTCCGCACTGACCGGGATCGATCTGACCGGGCTGCAGCTATTGTGCTCGGCGCACCAGAGTGCGTTGCGCAGAGGCAAGAACCTGCATGTCTTCGATGGCGGCAACGCCACCTTCCGTGAAGCGGCGAACGGCGCCGGATTTCAAAGGCACACCGGGTGTCCGCAAGATCGAGCTTGCAGTTGCATCTGGGTAGGAGGAGAGAGCTAATGGCCAAAGTGATAATGACAGCGGATGATTCTGCCAGCGTACGGCAGATGGTGACCTTCACCCTTAAGCAGGGTGGCTACGACGTGGTGGAGGCCGTGGACGGCAAGGATGCGCTGCAGAAGCTGGCCACCACCAAGGTGGACATGCTGATCACCGACCTTAACATGCCCAACCTCGATGGCATCGGGCTGATCAAGGGGGCGAGGTCCTTGGCCAGCTGCAAGTTCATACCCATCGTGATGCTGACCACGGAATCCCAGGACTCCAAGAAGCAGGAAGGAAAGGCGGCCGGCGCCACCGGTTGGATCGTCAAGCCGTTCAAACCCGAACAACTGATGGCGGTTGTGAAGAAGGTGCTGGGATGATCGATCTGCATCGGCAGGCATTCAAGGAAGAGGCATACGAGCTCCTGGCTGAACTGGAGTCTTCGCTTCTGGAGCTTGAGGAGCGCCCCGATGACCAGGACCTGATCGGCAGGGTGTTCCGTGCCATGCACACCATCAAGGGGTCCGGCTCCATGTTCGGCTTCGACGACATCGCGAGCTTCACCCACGAGGTGGAAACCGTTTTCGACATGGTGCGCAACGGCAAGCTCAACGTCACCGGCCGACTGGTGAACCTGACCCTGGCCGCCCGGGACCAGATCCGGGCCATGCTCGATGCCGCCGACAGCGGCGCCGAAACCGACCTGCAGGCAAGCGCCGAGATCATCGTGGGGCTGCGCGAGCTGGCCGGCTTCGTCGCTGCCGACGGGGGGACCCCCGAGCGGCAGGAGAAGGCGGAGACCCAGCGCAAAGACCCCGTCACCTACCGGATCCGCTTCGTGCCGCCCCGGGACATCTTCGTCACCGGCACCAACCCCTTGAACCTCCTGGCCGAGATGAAGGAGCTCGGGACCTGCACCTTGGTTGCACAGACCGACGGCTTCCCGCCGCTGGAGGAGATGAACCCGGAAGGGTGCTACGTCTACTGGGAAGTGATCCTCACCACCGACCAGGGCGAGAACGCGGTGCGCGACATCTTCATCTTCGTCGAGGACGACTGCGAGCTGAAGATCGAGGTGGTGGCGGAGCACAACCGCTACGACGAGCAGCAGGATTACAAGAAACTGGGCGAGATCCTCCTGGAGCGCGGGGACATCACCGCGGACGAGATGAAGGCCGTGCTTTCCCGGCAGCGCAGGTTCGGCGAGCTCGCCATCTCCGAGGGGATCCTCCCCGAAGGGAGGGTGCAGGCGGCCCTGGCGGAACAAAAGCATGTGAAGGAGGTGCGCCAGGAGAAACAGGCGGCGGACGCCTCATCGAGCATCCGGGTCCCGGCCGAGCGGCTCGACCTCCTGGTGAACCTGGTGGGCGAGATGGTGACGGTGCAGGCGCGCCTGTCCCAGACCGCTGCCCAGCGCGACGACGCGGAGCTCATGGCGATCGCCGAAGAGGTCGAGCGCCTGACCGCCGAGTTGCGCGACAGCGCCCTCAACATCCGCATGCTTCCCATCGGCAGCACCTTCAGCAAGTTCAAGCGCCTGGTGCGCGACCTCTCCGCAGAACTGGGCAAGCAGATCGAGATGACCACGGAAGGGGAGGAGACCGAGCTGGACAAGACGGTGATCGAGAAGTTGAACGACCCGCTGGTGCACCTGATCAGGAACAGCATCGACCACGGTATCGAGCTTCCCGAGCTGCGCGAGGCGGCCGGGAAACCGGCGCGCGGCACCGTGCGCCTCGCGGCGGTCCACTCCGGCGACAGCGTCCTCATCACCATAGCCGACGACGGGGCGGGTCTGGACAAGGAGGCGATCCGCACCAAGGGGATCGAGCGTGGCATCATCTCTGCGAGTGCCGAGCTCTCGGAGAAGGAGCTCTTCGGCCTCATCTTCGCCCCCGGCTTCTCCACGGCCAAGACCGTTTCCTCCATCTCGGGACGCGGCGTCGGCATGGACGTGGTGAAGCGGGCCATCGAGTCCCTGCGCGGCAGCATCGACATCACCAGCGTGCGCGGCCAGGGGACCTGCATCACGGTGAAGATCCCGCTCACCCTGGCCATCATCGAGAGCCTGCTGGTGAAGATCGGCAACGACTCCTTCATGATGCCTCTGGCCCTGGTCGACGAGTGCGTCGAGCTGACCCGCGAGGACGTGGCGCGCTCGCACGGCAGGAACCTGGCCCACGTGCGCGAGCACCTGGTTCCCTACATACCGCTTAGGGAGCACTTCCGCATCACCGGTCCGCCGCCGGAGATCGAACAGATCGTGATCACCCAGGTCAACGGAACGCGGGTCGGCTTCGTGGTGGACCACGTCATCGGCGAGCACCAGACCGTGATCAAGTCGCTCGGGCGCGCCTACAAGGATACCGAGGGGATCTCGGGCGCCACCATCCTCGGGGACGGCTCCGTCGCGCTGATCCTGGATATCCCGCAGCTGGTGCAGGCCGTCGAGACGGAACAGAATTGACAAGTGGGGGAGGGGCAGCGTCTATGCATGCAGCGAGGTCCGTTATCATGGAAGAGCCATGTGTCGTTGAACACACCGCAACCCTGTCGGCGCGCGACTTCGGCAGGCTGAGCCGGTTTATCTACGATACCTGCGGCATCAAGATGCCGGAGGTGAAGAAAACCATGCTGGAGGCGCGTCTTCAAAAGAGGCTGCGCGGTCTCGGAATGCACAGCTTCACCGACTACTGCGATTTTCTCTTCTCCGCAGAGGGGATGGAGAAAGAGCTGGTGCAGATGCTGGACATGGTCACGACCAACAAGACCGACTTCTTCCGCGAACCGGACCATTTCAATTACCTGACCCAGACGGTGCTCCCCGATTGGGTGAAGAGGCATCCCGGCGCGACCCTTTCCATCTGGAGCGCCGGATGCTCCTCCGGCGAGGAGCCCTATACCCTTTGCATGGTCCTCTCCGAATACGCCCTGCGCAATCCGGGGTTCGACTTTAGGATCCTTGCCACCGACATCTCCACGCGCGTGCTGGAAAAGGCCAGGACGGCGATCTACACCGAGAGCCAGGTCGAGCCGGTAGCGATGGAACTAAAGAAAAAGTACCTCTTGCGCAGCAAGGACCGCTCCAGCGGCATGGTGCGCATCGTCCCGGAACTGCGCGAGAAGGTGCGCTTTCGCCGCCTCAACTTCATGGACGAAGACTTCGGCATGCGCGAGCAGCTGGACATCATCTTCTGCCGCAACGTCATCATCTATTTCGACCGCCCCACCCAGGAGAGGCTGCTGCAGCGTTTCCACCGCCACATGAAGCCCGGCGCCTACATCTTTATGGGGCACTCGGAGACTTTGAGCGGCCTCGACGTACCGTTGGCAAGCGTCTACCCGACGGTGTACCGAAGGCCGAGGTGATGCCGGCGGCGCAGGGAAAGGTCGTCTTTCTGAAACCGGGCCAGATAATGGTAAGCTCTGAGCCTGTCCTGGTGACCACCCTGCTCGGTTCCTGCGTTGCGGTGACCATCTTCAGTTGCAGGCTGCGGCTGGGAGCCATCTGTCACGCCCAGCTCCCAAGCAGCGACAATCCCTCCGGCGGCGAGCACGACGGGTATCGCGGCAAGTACGTCGATTCCGCCATCAGGGCGATGCTGGAGCGGCTGATGCAGCGGGGGGCGCTGCGCGGGGAACTGGAGGCGAAGGTCTTTGGCGGGGCCGACATGTTCGACGCCCGCGGCAGGATGCGCAGCGTCGGCCGGCAGAACTCGGAGATGGCGCTCAGGGTCCTCGCGCACGAGACGGTCCGGGTGGCCAAGCAGGACCTCGGGGGGGAGCGCGGCAGGAAGATCATCTTCCACTCCAACACCGGTGAGGTCCTCCTGAAGCGAATGAGAAAATCGGGGGGGTGTTGATGCCCAAAAAGATAAAGGTACTGATAGTGGACGACTCGGCCGTGGTGCGTCAGACCATGGTGGAGATCCTCTCCTCTGACCCGCAGATCGAGGTGATGTCGACCGCCGGCGATCCCTTCATCGCCGCCGAACGGATCCGGCAGGAAGTGCCCGACGTGATCACCCTCGACGTCGAGATGCCCAGGATGGACGGGATCACCTTCCTGCACAAGATCATGAGCCAGCACCCCATCCCGGTGGTGATGTGCTCGAGCCTCACCGAAAAGGGATCGGAGACCGCCCTGAAGGCCCTTGAGTACGGCGCGGTGGAGATCATCCAGAAGCCGCGCCTGGGGACCAAGGCGTTCCTGGAGGAGTCCCGGGTGAGGATCTGCGACGCGGTGAAGGCGGCGAGTCAGGCCAGGCTGCGGCGCGTCTCCGCGGTCACCCACCAGGTGGCGCCCAAGCTGACGGCCGACGTGATCATGGAAAAGCCCAAGAGCCAGGCGATGATGCAGACCACCGAGAAGGTGGTCGTGGTCGGCGCCTCGACCGGCGGGACCGAGGCGCTTCGGACCTTCTTGGAGTCGCTGCCGGCGGACTGTCCCGGCATCGTTATCGTGCAGCACATGCCGGAGGGTTTCACCCGCGCCTTTTCCCAGCGGCTGGACGGGTTGTGCCGGATCACGGTCAAGGAGGCGGAAAACAACGACACCGTCGTGCGCGGCCGGGCCCTGATCGCGCCGGGGAACCACCACCTGCTTTTGAAGCGAAGCGGCGCGCGTTACTACGTCGAGGTCAAGGACGGGCCGCTGGTGTCGCGGCATCGCCCATCGGTCGACGTGCTGTTCCGCTCCGCCGCGCGCTACGCCGGCAAGAACGCCGTAGGGGTGATCATGACCGGTATGGGGGACGACGGCGCGCACGGCTTGCTCGAGATGAAGCAGGCGGGTGCCCTGAACATCGCCCAGGACGAGGCGAGCTGCATCGTCTTCGGGATGCCCAACGAGGCGATCAAGCTGGGAGGCGTCGACTACGTCCGTCCCCTGGACTCCATCAGCCGCGAGGTACTGAGGCTCTGCAACTAACGCTGCTAACGGCCGTTTTACGTTCTGGGTTCTATGTTAGAGGCAGCAGGCAGGGCACGGCGCTATCGACCGAGAAACTTGATCGGCAAGAGGTATCACGTAGAACGTAGAACGTAGAACGTAGAACGTAGAACGTAGAACGGGTTCTAGGGGTTTGCCATGCTTGAGGAAAAGTTCTTTCTGGGGCGCCAGCCCATACTGGACCGGACCCAGCAGATCATGGGGTTCGAGCTCCTGTTCCGCTCGCCGGAGAGCCTGCTCTCGGCGAACATCCTCGACGTGCAGGCGGCCAGCGCCAGCGTCATCGTCAACGCCCTCGCCCAGTTCGGCATCCAGGACGTCCTTGGCCGGCACAAGGGGTTTTTCAACGTGACCCGCGAAGTGCTGATGAGCGACGCCGTCGAGCTCCTGCCCAAGAACCGCGTGGTGATCGAGCTGCTGGAAAGCATCGTCGCCGACCAGGAGGTTTTCGACCGCTGCCGCTCCCTCAAGGCCCTGGGCTTCAGCCTCGCCCTGGACGACCACGTCTACTCCCCCGCCTTCCATGACATCTACCGCCTGGTCGACATCGTCAAGGTGGACGTGCTGGAGACGCCTGCCCACGCCCTTCCTGAAATGGTGGAAAACCTCAGGAAGTGGCCGCTCACACTTTTGGCCGAGAAGGTCGAGAACGCGGAGCACTACAAATACTGCTCGCAGCTCGGCTTCGACCTGTTCCAGGGATACTACTTCGCCCGTCCGGTGGTGCTCAGGCAGAACAAGATCGATATCGGCAAGATCACCATGATGCAGCTCATGAAGCAGGTGATGTCCGACGCCGACTGGGCCGATATCGAGGAGACCTTCAAGCAGAACCCGGGGCTCACCTACAACCTGCTGCGCCTGGTGAACTCCGTTGCCATGGGGCTCCGGGTACGGATCAAGACGCTGCGCCACGCCCTGACGGTCCTCGGGCTCGAGCAGCTAAAGCGCTGGATCACCCTCGCGCTGTACGCCTGCAACGACCAGAACGGGGTGCAAAGCCCGCTGCTGGAGATGGCGGCCACGCGCGGCAAGTTGATGGAACTCCTCATCCTGGCCTCGCGCGGCCGCGGCGCCGGCGAGCTCGCCGACCAGGGGTTCATGGTAGGCATACTCTCGCTCATCGACGTGCTGTTCGAGGATGCCATGGCCGAGCTGGTCGGCAAGCTGAACCTCGTGGAGAACGTGAAGAGCGCGCTGCTGCACCACGAGGGGGAGCTGGGGTCACTGCTGGTGCTGGCCGAGCTGCTGGAACAGACAGACTTCCCGGCCGTAAGCGAGCAGTTGGATGTCTGCGAACTGGAGCTTGATCAACTCCTCTCCGCCCAGCTGGAGACCTTCTCGTGGGCCGACAAGCTGAGCGCATCCCTCTAATTTCACTCCTTGACACGAACCTTTCTTTTGATGTAACTTGTTTCGTCCCGCCAGACAAGGGACGGAGCCAGAGGTTCAGGCTGCGCTCCACCGGCTAAAATCGCAGCAAAAGCCAGCCATAAAAATCACCAAACCACAACCGCAACCAGGACACGACGCCGGCTCGGCCGGTGCGGGTCGTACTGAGACGCCAAATGAAAATAACCGCGGTAATTCCCGCCAGGTATGCTTCCACGCGTTTTGAGGCTAAGGCATTGGCGGACATCATGGGGAAACCCATGGTGCAGCATGTGTATGAGCGTGCTTCGAAGGCCACCCTCGTTTCCGAGGTGATCGTGGCGACCGACGACGAGCGGATCGCCGCCGCGGTGCGCGCCTTCGGCGGGCGGGTGGAGATGACCTCGGTGGAACACGAGACCGGGACCGACCGGCTGGCCGAGGTGGCGGGGAGGCTCGACGCCGACATCATCGTCAACGTGCAGGGGGACGAGCCGCTCATCGACCCGGCCATGATCGACCAGGCGATCGCACCGATGCTCGAGGATCCCTCGATCCCCATGGCGACCCTTAAATGCCGCATCAAGACGTTGCACGACTTCCTGTCACCCAACGTGGTGAAGGTGGTGGCCGACCCGAAGGGGAACGTACTCTATTTCTCCCGTTCGCCGCTGCCGTTTTTCCGCGACAAGTGGAACGATCTGAAGGACGATGCCTTCTGCTGCGGCAAGCTTTTATGTTACAAGCACGTGGGACTCTACGTGTACCGCAGGGAGTTCCTGCCGGTCTTCGCGGCGCTTCCGCCCAGCTACCTCGAGATGGTCGAGAAGCTCGAGCAGTTGCGGGTTCTTGAGAACGGCTACCGCATCAAGATCGTCGAGACCGAGTGCGAATCGATCGGCGTGGACACCCCGGCCGACCTGGAGAAGGTCCTGGCCAAGTTGAAAGGCTAAAAAGCAGATTGAGATTGAGATTGAGATTAAGAATGAGATAGAGATTCAAGGCGAGGATGAGATCAGAGGCGGTACTTCTATCTATATCTTTGTCTTGATCTAGTTAATTGGAGGTTTTTTCAGTGAAGACAAAATTCATCTTTGTTACCGGCGGCGTTGTCTCCTCCATAGGTAAGGGACTCGCCGCCGCTTCTTTGGGCGCTCTGCTGGAGGCACGGGGGCTCCGGGTCACCATCCAGAAGCTGGATCCGTACATAAACGTCGATCCGGGCACCATGTCTCCCTTCCAGCACGGCGAGGTCTTCGTCACCGACGACGGCGCCGAGACCGACCTGGACCTCGGGCACTACGAGCGCTACACCTCCAGCAAGCTCTCCAAGAAGAGCAACTTCACCACGGGGCAGGTCTACTTCTCGGTCATCGAGAAGGAGCGCCGCGGCGATTACCTGGGGGGGACCGTCCAGGTCATCCCGCACATCACCGACCAGATCAAGGCCAACATCCTTGACAACGCCAAGGGAAGCGACATCGCCATCGTCGAGATCGGCGGCACCGTGGGCGACATCGAGTCGCTGCCGTTTCTCGAGGCGATCCGCCAGTTGAAGAGCGACCGCGGCGCGGGGAACGTGCTGTACCTGCACGTCACCCTGGTCCCCTACATCAGGACCGCCGGGGAGCTTAAGACCAAGCCGACCCAGCACTCGGTCAAGGAGCTGCGCGAAATCGGCATCCAGCCGGACATCCTTTTGTGCCGCTGCGAGCAGGAGCTCCCCCAGGACATGAAGGCGAAGATCGCCCTGTTTTGCAACGTCGAGGAGAAGGCGGTCATCACCTCCCGCGACGCCGAGCACATCTACGCGGTGCCGCTGGCATTGAACCTGGAAGGGCTCGACGACCAGGTGGTTGAGAAGCTCAACATCTGGACCAAGGCGCCGGACCTCTCCCACTGGCAGCAGGTGGTTTCCAAGCTCACCAACCCCGGCTGCGGCGAGGTCCGCATCGCCGTGGTCGGCAAGTACGTCGACCTCAAGGAATCCTACAAGTCGCTCTCCGAGGCGCTCACCCACGGTGGCATCGCCAACGACTGCCGCGTCACCCTGGTCTACCTCGACTCCGAGAAGATCGAGGAGGAGGGGGCCGAGAAGTACCTAGCCGACGTGGACGGCATCCTGGTACCGGGCGGCTTCGGCGAGCGCGGCACCGAGGGCAAGATCAAGGCCATCGAGTACGCCCGCGTCAACAAGGTCCCCTTCTTCGGCATCTGCCTCGGCATGCAGATGGCCGCCGTCGAGTTCGCGCGCAACGTCTGCAAGCTCCCCGAGGCCTTCTCCAGCGAGTTCAAGCCCTCTTGCCAGAGCCCGGTGATCCACCTGATGGAAGAGCAGAAGGGGGTCGACAAGAAGGGCGGCACCATGCGCCTGGGTGCGTACCCCTGCTCCCTCACCAAGGGGACCTTCGCGCAGAAGGCCTACGGCGCCACCGAGATCTCCGAGCGTCACCGTCATCGCTACGAGTTCAACAACGTCTTCCGCGCCGCACTGGAAGAAAAGGGGCTGATCATCTCCGGCATCTACAAGGAAGGGAACCTGGTTGAGATCGTCGAGCTGGCCGACCACCCCTGGTTCCTCGGGTGTCAGTTCCATCCCGAGTTCAAGTCCAAGCCGCTCAACCCGCACCCGCTGTTCAAGGCGTTCATCGGTGCCACCAAGGCAAGGAAAGGCTAGCAAACCGCCTCACGCAAAGACGCAAAGACGCAGAACAAACCACTGAACAGGGATTAAGGGGATAAAAGGGATAAAGCGGGAAAGCGATTATTGGTTTGACCCAAAATCCTTTTTCGTTTTATCCTGTCCCTTTGATCCCTGTTAAACGGTTTGCTTTGCTTCACTTTGCGTCTTTGCGGCTTTAGTGAGTGAAAGCGAACGAGCGTGAGACGCAAATAGGAGAAAGATGATGATTCGCGAGATCTCGGTAGGAAACATAAAGATTGGCGGGAACAGGCCGCTCGTGCTGGTTGCGGGGCCGTGCGTGATAGAGAACGAAGCGGCGACGCTGCGTCACGCTGAACGCCTGATGAGCATCTGCAACGGCGTCGGCATTCCGCTGATCTTCAAGGCCTCCTACGACAAGGCGAACCGCACCTCGGTCACCGCCTTTCGCGGCCCCGGGATGGAAGAGGGACTCAGGATCCTGGCCAAGGTGAAGGAATCGCTGGGTGTTCCGGTTCTTTCCGACATCCATTCCATCGAACAGGTGGAGCCGGCAGCGGACGTTTTGGACGTGCTGCAGATTCCCGCCTTTCTCTGCCGCCAGACCGACCTCCTGGTCGCCGCTGCCAGGACCGGCAAGGTCGTCAACGTGAAGAAGGGGCAGTTCCTGGCCCCCTGGGACATGAAGAACGTGGTCGGGAAGATCCGCGCCTGCGAGAACGAGAACATCATTCTCACCGAGCGCGGCGCGAGCTTCGGCTACAACAACCTGGTCGTGGACATGCGCAGCTTCCCCATCATGCGCTCCACGGGTTTCCCGGTCATCTTCGACGCCACCCACAGCGTCCAGCTCCCGGGAGGCGAGGGGACCTCGTCCGGCGGGCAGCGCGAGTACGTCGAGTTCCTTTCCCGTGCGGCGGTTGCCGCCGGTGTGGACGGCGTCTTCATGGAAGTGCATGAGGAGCCCGAGCGTGCCCTTTGCGACGGACCTAACTCGGTGCGCCTGGACGACCTGCCGGCACTTCTGAAGAAACTGAAGGCCATCGACGCAATCGTGAAACAAGCGTAAAGGCAACTCACGCAAAGCCGCGAAGACGCAAAGACAAGGCCGGGTAAGCAAGGATAAAGAAGATAACCGCGGAAAAGCGAACTTAACGCCAAGACGCAAAGAAGAGGACAAGACCAAAGGTTTGGTTTTAACCCCAAAGTCTTTTAGGTTGTATCCCCTTTATCCCTTTCATCCCTGTTTAAATGATGTTTGCTTTTGGTTTTGCTTTACTTTGCGACTTTGCGTCTTGAGTGAGCGAAGCGAACGGGCGTGCCCCTTTTTAAAGGAGTTGAACTTGATTTTAGAAGAAGCAAAGCGGGTGATCAGAGTCGAGGCGGAGGCGCTTTTGCACCTCGAAGCCTCGATTGACCAGGCCTTCGAAAAAGCCGTACAGATGATACTGAACACCACCGGGCGCGTCGTCGTCACCGGTATGGGCAAATCCGGCCTCGTCGGCCAGAAGATCGCCTCCACCATGGCCTCCACCGGCACCCCCGCCTTTTTCCTGCATCCAGCGGAAGGCATTCACGGCGACCTGGGGATGATCATGAAGGGGGACGTCGTGATCGCCATCTCCAACTCCGGCGAAACCGACGAGGTGGTGCGCATCCTCCCGATCATCAAGCGTCTGGGGGGCTCCCTGATCGCCATGGCCGGCAACCCCAACTCCACCCTGGCCAAAAGCGGCGATATCTTCCTCGACATCTCGGTGAAGGAGGAGGCGTGCCCCCTGGGGCTCGCCCCGACCGCATCCACCACCGTGACCATGGCCATGGGCGACGCCATCGCCGTGGCGCTCCTGGTGAGCCGCGGCTTCAAGGCGGAGGACTTCGCCATGTTCCACCCCGGAGGCACGCTGGGGCGCAGGCTCCTTTTGAAGGTGGAGGACATCATGCACTCGGGCGAGGGGCTCCCGCTGGTCGGCTCCGAAACCCTGATGCGCGAGGCGCTCTTCACCATCACCTCCAAGGGGCTGGGCATCACCGGCGTCACCTCTGAAGACGGCGCCCTGCTCGGGGTGATCACCGACGGCGACCTGCGCCGGGCGCTGGGACAAGGGCTCGACATCATAAACCTCCCGGCATCGGCGCTGATGAAGAAGGGCCCCAAGCGGATCCGCCGCGACGAGTTGGCCGCGCGCGCCCTGCAGCAGATGGAGCAGTATTCCATCACCTCGCTTTTCGTCTTCTCCGACGATGACGCCGTCGCTCCGGTCGGCATCGTGCACCTGCACGACCTTTTGAAGGCGGGCATAGCATAGAAGCTTTGTCACGCAAAGCCGCAAAGTCGCAAAGCAAACCTCAGAGCTCTCAACAGGGATGAAGGGGATGAAAGGGATAAAAGCCATATAAAGATTTTGTGCTCATAGTGTTTTTGCGCGATTTTTATTGTCTATCCCTTTTATCCGTTTTTATCCCTGTTAAATGTTTTTGCCGTACTTTGCGTCTTAGCGTCTTTGCGTGAGCAGGTTTGTTTTGTTTTTTTGTGCAGTTCTTAGCGTCTTTGCGGCTTTGCGTGAGCGTGAGGCTTAAGTGAGGTTTTCATGGAAGAAAAGCTGAAGAAGATCAAGTTGCTGATACTCGACGTCGATGGCGTGCTGACCGACGGACGCATCATATTCGACTCCAACGGCGTGGAGAGCAAGTTCTTCAACGTGAAGGACGGTCACGGCATCAAGATGCTGCAGCGCTCCGGCATCGAGGTCGGCATCATCTCCGGACGCGAGTCGCAGGTGGTCTACAACCGTGCCGTGGAACTGGGGATAGGGCAGGTGTACCAGAAATCCCTGGACAAGCTCGTCCCGTACCGCCAGATGCTGGAGGCCACCGGCCTCTCCGACGAGCAGGTCGCCTTCATGGGGGACGACGTCATCGACATCCCGCTGCTCAAACGGGTGGGATTCGCCGCGGCGCCCGCCGATGCCGTACAGGAGGTTCTTCCCTTCGCCCAATTCGTCGCCAGGAACCGCGGCGGCTGGGGAGCGGTGCGCGAGCTCTGCGACCTGATCCTGAAGGCCCAGGGAACCTGGGAAAGCGTCACCTCCAGGTATTACGTCTGAGTGTTAAGACACCACCCCAAAAGGTGACAGGTATTTCCATGATTGGGGGGAGATGTAACTCCAAGACAGTCTGGATCATCGTAAACGCCTTTAGATGGATCCCTGAACTTTTTGATCAGCCAATCAAGTTACAATAGTTGAAGCGCGACCATATATTCTTACTCTGCCTGAAACGAAGGGATGTCAACATTTGGACATCCCTTTGCTTTTTTGACACGATCTCCCCGCTTTCGTGCGTATTGTCCCTTCCCCACTGTTTTTCGCTTGTTCCTTTCTGAGTATTTTCTGATACACTACCCCTGGCCCGCTGAGCCTGAACCAATGAAAAAAAAGGCCCAGCCACCGCTTCAAAGAGTTCCCACCGTCTGCCGTACCTGAATCCTGTTTTTTCCATCAAGAGATGAACACCGGCATGAAAGCTGCTTTAAGTCGTTTCGGGCAGGTGCGCTGCCTTGGCCCGGAGACCAGGCGGCCATCGTCTCCCCCGCAACGGCTACCTGCGGATCGCTGCTGCCGGAACATGCCCCTGTTTATCGACTCCCCTACGGGGTACTGGTGCCGTAGAGCTTGAATGGAAGCAGACTTTTTGTTCAATGAATTTTTGTGTTGTGAAATCCACTGCTGAGGAGACCATGTCAGATGAACCACAATCGTATTATCTCCGTTATCGGTTTGGGCTATGTCGGCCTGCCGGTGGCGGTCGCCTTTGGCAAAGTGCATAAAACCTATGGCTTCGACATCAACGCCGCGCGCATCCAGGAGCTGAAAAGCGGGTACGACCGTACCGGAGAGGTGACTGAAAGCGAGCTCCGCGAGGCCGATATCGTCTTCACCGACAGCATAGAGGTGTTGAGCGAGGCCGACTTCCACATCGTAGCGGTGCCGACTCCGGTTGACTCGGCCAATCAGCCGGACCTCACCCCGATGCTGCGTGCGTCCGACACGGTGGGGAGGGCCCTGAAAAAGGGGGACATCGTCGTGTACGAGTCGACGGTCTACCCCGGCGTGACCGAGGACGAATGCGTTCCCATCCTTGAGCGCGTCTCCGGGCTTGCCTGTGGCACCGACTTCTTCGTTGGGTACAGCCCGGAACGGATCAACCCCGGCGACAAGGAGCACACCTTCACCAAGATCAAGAAGGTGGTCTCCGGCCAGGACGCCGCGACCCTCAAGATCGTCGGGGACGTCTACGAGTCGGTCGTCACCGCCGGCGTGCACCGGGCCCCCTCCATCATGGTCGCCGAGGCCGCCAAGGTCATCGAGAACACCCAGCGCGACCTCAACATCGCCCTTATGAACGAGCTTGCCCTCATCTTCGACCGCATGGGGATCGACACCAACTCCGTGCTGGAGGCGGCCGGGACCAAGTGGAACTTCCTGAAGTTCCAGCCCGGACTGGTGGGGGGGCATTGCATCGGGGTCGACCCCTACTACCTCACCCACAAGGCGGAGAAGCTCGGCTACATCCCGCAGGTCATCCTGGCCGGCCGGCGCATCAACGACGGCATGGGGAAGTTCATCGCCCAGCGCACCGTGAAGGAGATGATCCGTGCGGGGCACAACGTGCTCGGGGTCCGGGTCACCGTGCTCGGCCTGACCTTCAAGGAGGACTGCCCCGACCTGCGCAACTCCAAGGTGATCGACATCATCCACGAGCTCCAGGACTACGGCATCGAGGTCCAGGTCTGCGACCCCCTGGCCGACCCTGACGAGGCGCGGCACGAATACGGGGTCACCCTCGTTCCCGCCGACAAACTGCAGGTCGCCGAGGCACTCGTGATCGCCGTGGCGCACAAGGAGTACCGGGGGATGTCTCCGGAACAGCTCAAGGGGATGATGAACGGCTCGCCGCTCGTGATCGACGTGAAAGGAATCTTCAAGGCCGAGCAACTCGCCGCGCACGGGATCCGGCTCTGGAGATTGTAGGCCGGCGACGGCACCCGCCCGTCAGGAGGAGAGATGGATTACTTCGTACACGAATCGTCCTATGTCGATGAAGGGGCACAAGTTGGTGCCGGCACCAAGATCTGGCACTTCTGCCACGTCATGTCCGGGGCAGCCATCGGCGAGCGCTGCAGTTTCGGCCAGAACTGCGTGGTCTCCCCGGGTGTGGTGATCGGCTCCAACGTGAAGGTGCAGAACAACGTCTCCATATACGAGGGGACGGTCATCGAGGACGACGTCTTCCTCGGTCCCTCCTGCGTGCTCACCAACGTCACCAACCCCAGGTCCCAGGTGCTGCGCCGCGCCCTCTACGAGAAGACTTTGCTCAAGCGAGGCTGCTCCATCGGCGCCAACGCCACCGTAGTCTGCGGCATCACCCTCGGGCGCTACGCCTTCGTGGCGGCCGGGGCGGTGGTGGCCAAGGACGTCCCCGATTACGCCCTGATGGTCGGCGTACCTGCCCGGCAGAAGGGGTGGATGAGCCGCCACGGCCATCTCCTGAAGAGCCCGGACCGTGACGGGGTGATGACCTGCCCGGAGAGCGGGCTTCGCTACCGCGAGGTCGAGCCGGGGGTGCTGCGCTGCCTCGACCTGGACGAGGAGGCCCCGCTGCCCCCCGAGCTTGCGGTGGGCAAAGAGTTCTACGATGTCTTGAAAGGGGGCGACTAGGCCGTGACCAAGTTCGAATTCATCGATCTGAAGAGCCAGCAGCAGCGCATCATGCCCGAGCTGGAGCGGCGCATGAGGGAAGTCCTCGCCCACGGGCAGTACATCATGGGGCCTGAGGTGGCGGAGCTCGAGGAGAAGCTGGCCGGCTACGCTGGGACGAGGCACTGCGTCACGGTGGCGAGCGGCACCGATGCCCTCCTGGTCGCCCTGATGGCCCTGGGGATAGGGCGTGGCGACGAGGTGATCACCTCCCCCTTCACCTTCATAGCCACCGGTGAAATGATCGCGCTCTTGGGCGCCACGCCGGTCTTCGTGGACATTGACCCGGCAACCTACAACATCGACCCCGCCAGGATCGAGGCGGCCATCACCCCCCGCACCAGGGCGATCCTGCCGGTGAGCCTCTACGGGCAGTGCGCCGACTTCGACGCCATCAACGAGATCGCCGCTGCACACGCCCTTCCGGTGATCGAAGACGCCTGCCAGAGCTTCGGGGCCACCTACCGCGGACGGCGCTCCTGTTCACTCTCCAGCATCGGCTGCACCAGCTTCTTCCCGTCCAAACCGCTTGGCTGCTACGGCGACGGGGGGGCCTGTTTCACCGACGACGATGACCTCGCCCTGAAGATGCGCCAGATCCGCGTGCACGGGCAGGACCGCAGGTACCACCATCCCGCCCTGGGGATCAACGGCCGCATGGACACCCTCCAGGCCGCCATCGTTCTCGCCAAGCTCGACGTCTTCGAGGACGAGGTGGCCGCCCGGGGGCGCATCGGGGCGCGCTACGGCGAGCTCCTGCAGGGATGCGTCGGCACCCCCACCCTCGCTGCCGGCAACGGCTCCGTCTACGCCCAGTACACCGTCCAGGTGGAGCGGCGGGAGGAGCTGCAAAAAGGGTTGGCCGAGGCGGGTATCCCCACCGCGGTGCACTACCCGATCCCCCTGCACCTGCAGCCCGTCTTCGCAGGGCTCGGGCTCAAAAGGGGTGACTTCCCGGTATCCGAGGCGGCCGGGGAGCGGGTGATGAGCCTCCCCATGCATCCGTACCTGACGGAGGAGCAGCTTGCTTCCATCGCGGAGCAGGTGCAGCGCCTCACCAGATAAACCGAACCCTCACCAAAAGGAAAACCGATGGCATTGAACGAGATCAAAGGAAGCAAGGTAGTGGTAATCGGCGGCGCAGGTTTCATCGGTTCCCATGTCGTAGGCGAACTGCTGAAGACCGAGGCCGGCTCCGTGGTGGTCTACGACAACTTCACCCGCGGCAAGATGTCCAATCTCGACCCGCACCTGGCCGACCCCCGCTGCACCATCTATCCGCACGGCGGTGACGTGCGCGACGTCGACCTTTTGGACGACGCCCTGAAGGGGGCCGACTACGTGGTGCATCTTGCCGCCATGTGGCTCTTGCACTGCAAGGACTTCCCGAGGACCGCCTTCCACGTAAACATCGAGGGGACCTTCAACGTCCTCGAGGCGTGCGTGCGCAGCCAGGTGAAGAAGCTGGTCTACTCCTCCTCCGCGTCGGTGTACGGCGACGCGGTCGAGGTCCCCATGACCGAGGAGCACCCCTTCAACAACCGCAACTTCTACGGCGCCACGAAGATCGCCGGCGAGGCGATGTGCCGCGCCTACCACGACCGCTACGGCCTGGACTACGTGGGGCTGCGCTACATGAACGTCTACGGCCCGCACCAGGACCAGACCGCGGTCTACACCGGCGTCATCCCGATCATGCTCAACAAGATCGACGCCAACCAGCAGCCGGTGATCAACGGCGACGGCTCCCAGGCCTACGACTTCATCGACGTGGAGGACGTCGCCCGCTGCAACGTCATGGCGCTTCTCTCCAAGGCGACCGACCGCTTCTACAACGTGGGGACCGGGGTGCAGACCTCGATCCGCGAGCTGTGCGACCTGATCCTCGAACTCAAGCAGAGCGACCTCAAGGTCGAGTACCGCCCCTACAGCGCCGACGACGCCCGGGCCCTGGTCCAGAACCGGATCGGTTGCCCGAAGAACGCGCAGGCCGACCTCGGCTTCACCTACAAGCTTTCGCTGCGCGACGGGCTCAAGAAGCTGATCGCCTGGAGGGATGTCCATGGCGCACGATAAGCGCACCATACAGATCTCGCTCCCCTGCACCGGGGAGGAGGAGTGGCAGGCCTGCCGCGGTCCGCTCGAGAGCGGCTGGCTCACCCAGGGGCCCAAGGTGGCTGCCTTCGAGAAGGGGTTCGCGGAGCGGCACCGGGTCAAGCACGCCCTCGCCACCACCTCCTGCACCACCGCACTGCACCTGGCCCTCGCCGCGCTCGGCATCGGCCCGGGCGACGAGGTCATCGTCCCCGCCTTCACCTGGATCGCCACGGCCAACGCGGTCATTTACTGCGGCGCGACCCCGGTCTTCGCCGACGTCAGGCGGGACACCTACAACATCGATGCCGAAGACGTCCAGCGTCGCCTGACCCCCCGGACCAAGGCGATCATACCGGTGCACCTGTTCGGGCTCGCCGCCGACATGGACGCCCTGCGCGCAGTGCTCCCCGAGGGGGTGCGCGTCGTGGAGGACGCCGCCTGCGCCTCCGGAGCCGCCTATCACGGAACCCCCGCCGGGGGACTGGGCGACTTCGCCGCCTTCTCCTTCCACCCGCGCAAGTCGATCACGACCGGTGAGGGGGGGATGCTCACCACCAACGACCCCGAGCTGGCGGAGATCGCCAACATGCTGAGAAACCACGGCGCGAGCCTCTCCGAGGAACAGCGCCACCTCGGGCCGCGACCTTACCTCCTGCCGGAATTCAACCTGCTCGGCTTCAACTACCGGATGACCGACCTGCAAGGTGCGGTGGGACTGGTGCAGCTTGGCAAGCTGGACGGCTTCCTCGCCGAGCGGCGCCGCTGGGCTGATTGGTACCGCGAGGAGTTGGGCAAGATCGGCTGGATCCGCCCGCCCAAGGTCCCGAAGGGGTACGAGCACGCCTGGCAGGCCTACGTCACCTACGTCGACCCGGAAACCGCGCCCTTTCCCAGGAACGAGATCATGGACCGGCTGCAGCAGCGCGGCATCGCCACCCGCCCCGGGACCCACGCCGTGCACATGCTCGGCTACTACCGCGACCGCTTCGGGCTCAAGCCTGACGACTTTCCCGGGGCGCGCGACTGCGACGCCCACACCATGGCCATCCCGCTGCACAACCGCATGTCCGACGAGGACTACGCCTACGTTGTGCAGGCGCTGAAGGAAATAGCCTGATATGTGCGGCATAGCCGGCATCCTGAACTTCGACCGGGCTCCGGTCTCCCCGGTCATCCTGCGCAGGATGACCGACGCCATAGCCCACCGCGGCCCCGACGGCGAAGGGCATTACATCGACGGGCCGCTCGGGCTTGGGCACCGCCGCCTCGCCATCATCGACCTCTCCCCGGCCGGGCAGCAGCCCATGGCCAGCGGCGATTACGTCATCAGCTACAACGGCGAGGTGTACAACTTCAGGGAGCTGAAGGTCGAGCTGGAGTCGCTCGGGCACCAGTTCCACTCCAAGACCGACACCGAGGTGGTGATCCACGCCTATCTCGCCTGGGGGGAGCGCTGCGTCGAGCGTTTCAACGGCATGTTCGCCCTCGCCATCTGGGACAAGCGCCGCCACGAGCTGTTCCTCGCCCGGGACCGCTACGGCATCAAGCCGCTTTACTACGCGCTGTCATCGAGGTGGCTCCTCTTCGGCTCGGAGCAAAAGGCCCTGCTCGCCCACCCGGAGCTCAGGCCCGCGGTGGACCGCGAGGCGCTGGTCGAGTACTTCACCTTCCAGAACATCTTCACCGACCGCACCCTGCTGCAGGGGGTAAAGCTGTTTCCCGCGGGTTGCTGGGCGAAGGTCGCGCTGGGGCGCCCGGTCGCCCAGCTCGAGCCGGTGCGCTACTGGGACTACGACTTCGGCGAGCCGGAGCATCCCTTGAGTGAGGATGAGTACCTGGAGGAGCTGAACCGGCTCTTCTGCCAGGCCGTGAACCGGCAGCTGGTCAGCGACGTCGACGTCGGCTGCTATCTGAGCGGCGGCATGGACTCCGGCTCAATCACCGCGGTAGCGGGGTCGCAGCTCCCCTACATCAGTACCTTCACCTGCGGCTTCGACCTCAGCTCCGCCTCGGGCCTCGAACTTGGCTTCGACGAGCGCAAGCGCGCCGAGCACATGTCCTACCTCTTCAAGACCGAGCACTACGAGATGGTCTTGAAGGCGGGGGACATGGAGCGCTGCCTCCCGACGCTCGCCTACCATCTGGAGGAGCCGAGGGTGGGGCAGAGTTACCCGAACTACTACGCCGCGAAGCTCGCCTCCCGCTTCGTCAAGGTGGTCCTCTCCGGCGCCGGTGGAGACGAGCTCTTCGGGGGGTACCCCTGGCGCTACTACCGCGCGGTGGTGAACGACAACTTCGAGGACTACGTCGACAAGTACTTCCGCTACTGGAAGCGGCTCATCCCGACCAAGGACGTCACCCGCGTCTTTCAACCGATATGGGACGACGTGCGCGAGGTGCAGACGCGCGACATCTTCGCAAACGTCTTCAAAAAGCACGAGCACCGGCTCTCGACGCCGGCCGACTACATCAACCACTCGCTCTACTTCGAGGCGAAGACCTTCCTGCACGGGCTCTTGGTGGTCGAGGACAAGATCAGCATGGCCCACAGCCTGGAGACCCGCGTCCCCTTCCTTGACAACGACCTGGTCGACTTCGCCCAGAGGATCCCGGTCTCGCTCAAGCTCAGAAGCCTCGACCAGGTGGTGCGCATCGACGAGAACGAGCCGGGCAAGGAGCAGAAGTACTTCCAGAAGACAAACGACGGCAAGATCATCCTGCGCAGGGCCATGGAACGCTACATCCCCGGCAGCGTGACCAACGCCGAAAAACAGGGTTTCTCGGCCCCCGACGCCTCCTGGTTCAAGGGGGAGAGCATCGACTACGTGCGCCGCAACCTCCTGGAAGGGAACCCCCTCATCTACCAGTACCTGGACCGCAAGGTGGTGCACGAACTGGTCGACGACCACCTGAGCGGCAGGCAGAACCGGCGCCTGTTCATCTGGTCGCTTTTGAACGTGGAGCAGTGGCTAAAGCAATACGCGGAGGATAAATGACAAGGGAAGAGTTCGGCAACAAACTGCAGGCGCTTGTGGGGGAGAGAGTCCTCTTCGCGCCGGGCGCCAACTTCGCCTCGCTCGCCGCGACGGCCGAGGATGCCGAGCAGTCGCAGACCAACGACGCCTTCTCGGACAAGTGGGGGCGCTACGACCAAAGCGACGAGAAGCAGAGGCTCTACGAGATGCAGAAGAAGTGGTACCTCGACCTCTACGGCTTCTCCGGCGAGGAGGAGCTCGCCTCCTTTTTGCAGGGACGCAGCGTGATCTTCGACGCCGGCTGCGGCCTGGGGTACAAGGCGGCCTGGTTCGCCGAGCTCGCGCCGCAGGCGCTCGTAATCGGGATCGATTTCTCCGACGCGGCGCGGCAGGCGGCGCACAACTACCGCCACCTCCCCAACCTGTTCTTCATCCGCGGCGACATAGCCGCGACCCCCTTTCCCGACGGCTCGGTCGACTACGTGAGCTGCGACCAGGTGATCATGCACACCCAGAACCCGGACCTCACCTTCGCCGAGCTGACCAGGGTCACCAGGAAGGGGGGAGGGGAGTTCGCCTGCTACTTCTACCGCAAGAAGGCGCTGCCGCGCGAGCTTCTGGACGATCACTTCCGCCTGCGCTGCAAGGAGATGGAGTCGCGTGAGCTGTGGGAGATGTCGGAGCAGTTGACCGAGCTGGGGAAAAGGCTCTCCGAGTTGAAGGTCAGCTTCGACGCCCCCGACATCCCGGCACTGGGCATCAAGGGTGGGCGCTACGACATCCAGCGCTTTTTGTACTGGAACTTCATCAAGTGCTTCTGGAGCGAGGACCTCGGGCCCGAGACCTCGGTGGTCACCAACTACGACTGGTACAGCCCGAGCAACGCCAGGCGCTACGGCAAGGAGGAGGTCCTGGCACTCGTCGAGCGGCAGGGGCTGTCCACCAGGCACTTCCACGAGGAAGAGGCCTGCTACAGCGGCAGGTTCACCCGGTAACGAGGAAAGAGATGGTTACGAATCGGCAAAAGGCCAGTTTCACGCTGCGTGAATACGAGAAGCTTTTGAAGCACACTTCCCGCAACTACCGGTGCGTCGGCTTCGAGGTCCTGGACGATCCTGATTCTTTACCCGAACGATTTGCCATCATCCGTCATGATATTGACATTTCGCCCAAAGCCGCTCTGGATCTGGCCAGAATCGAGGCGGAAAACAACATCCGCGCGACCTACACGATTCTTCTGACTGGCGAGTTCTACAGTCCGTTCGAACAAGGCACGCGGAAGGTCCTGCAGGAGATAGCAGGTCTGGGGCACGACGTCGGCCTTCATTTCGATGCCGCCTGGCACAAGATCAGCAGCGAGGCTGAACTGGAGGGGGCAATCCGATTCGAACTGGAGATTCTCAACCGGCTTCTCGGGTTCGAAAAGACCTCTGGCGACGTCAAGATGTTCTCCTTCCACAACACGACGCCTTTCACGATGGCCTGCAGGCAGACGTCGTACGCGGGACTTAGAAATGCCTATGCCGGCATACTCCAGAGCCAGGTGAGTTACACATCTGACTCCAACGGTTACTGGATCCACCGCAGCTGGGAGGAGCTTCTGAGTGAAGCCCCCCTGAGAATACAGGTTTTGACCCATCCCGAGTGGTGGAACGACCGTGACGGCGAGCCTGCCGAAAAGGTCTGTCAGCACCTTGACCTGCGCAGCAAACGTGCGTGGGAAAGCTACTGCATCTCCTTGAGAACGGGAGGGCGATGCAACAAGTCGGGGCTCGATGAGGCCAGCAGCTGCCTTCCCTTGTTGATCCCGCGGGAGGGGGAGCAAATTCTCAGGCTCTGGCTGGACGGCCGCCGGGAGCCTGCGTTTCTTGGTCTCTACCGCTGCTTTGAGCGGCTGACCAAGACGATGGTGAGCCGGTACCTGCAGCGTATGGCAGCACCCGCTCGTGAGGTCGCGGCGTTGTTGTCCGACCACAAGCTGCAGTTGGACCCGGTCGCCGCTTTGGCACTGCTGACGAGCCAACCGGTGTCCAGGCTGCTTGGTTTCTCCGGCTCCACCTATCGGGCGATCACGAACGCCCGCAACTCGTTGATTCATGGGTTTCCCGTCCGTACGGTGAACCTGCCGAGGCATTTCAACGCCCTGTGTGTGGCCATGGTCAATGTGGCGAAATGGTCGAAAGCGATTCCCAAGGGCGGCAACTCCCCGGCCTCGAAAACCCCTGCATCGGACGTCGGCGCCCTTTCCGCATGGCTGACCGCCGGTGCGGAAAGACTGGGACTTGGGGCGGAAGAAGTTGCTGCGTTTCTTGGTCGCCATAGGGAAATCTTTCCGGAGGGGGACTGATATGCCGTTTGAAGATTGCCCGAAACTTCTCATCCTTTGCACGGCTCGCACCGGGCTTGACGCGGTCGCCGAGCTTCTGAGACGCGGCATACCGGTCAAGGCCATCGTAGGTGTTCACCCTGACAGCGCCGACCCGGTAAAGATGAGCGGCTGGATCGACATAGCATCGTTCGCCGAACGCTGGAATATCCCGTACCGCCATGTCAGGACCTACGGCCTCTCTGCGCCGGAGGACAGGAAGGTAATAGAGGAAATCGATTTCGACCTGGTTTGGGTCGCCGGATGGCAACGGCTGGTGCCTCAGTGGCTCATCGCGAGCTGTCGTTACGGAGTATTGGGAGGGCACGGCAGCCCGGACGGCATTCACGGGGGTAGGGGGCGATCGCCGCAGAATTGGGCCCTTATGCTGGGGTGCAAACGCTTCGACCTGTCCCTGTTCCAGATCACGGTGGGGATAGACGACGGGCCCATCTTGGCAACCCGCTCGTTTTTTTACGCAGACGGCGACGATATCGCGGTTTCATACTACAGGTGCGCACTTGCCATGGCTGATATGGTTGCCGGGGCGCTGGCCGACCCGTCGACGCTTCTTCGCGGAGTTCCCCAGCCGAGCGAAGGCTTCTACTACCCTCAGCGCAAGCCCGAGGACGGCTGGGTAGACTGGACCCTCCCTCAAGCCACCATCTGCTCCCACTGCCGGGCCCTCAGCAAACCCTACCCAGGTCTGAAAACCTCCCACGAAGAAAGGGTGATCACCATCTGGAATTGCCATCCATTCGATGACGTTATAGAGGCCGAAGAAGGAGTGATTAGCGCCTGTTTCGAAAGCGGCGAGTTCCTCGTCAACTGCTTTGACGGACGCCTGCTGATCAGGCAGTGGGAGGCTGATGACCCTGGCTGGAATCCGGTGCCGGGAACAAGACTTTCGGGAGTGAAATTTGCGGAGCAACTAAATACCATAGTTGCACGCCATTATGAAAAGTATCCGGAACTTAAGGTGAGCAGGCGGATTGCCCGCTTGCAGCGAGGTTGATATGAAGGGAGAACCGCACGAAGACCTGGAATTGGAGGCACTGTTGGGGGAAGGCGATTCCAGGGCGTTGGAACGCCTGTTTGAGCTTTTGGGGAAACTCTACAACAAGCGCAGGGGTGAAGTCGCCGGACGCTGGCAGCGCACGCTTCCCTTTGCAGATTATGTAGTCGACCGGTGGGAAAAGGCAAGGGAGCTGGGCTTTGGCGAGGGTACCTCCATATACGACAGCGCCATCGTCCTTGGAGACGTGAAGGTTGGCGAAAAGACATGGATCGGGCCCGGTGTGATGCTGGATGGTTCCGGCGGATTGGTGGTCGGCTCATTTTGTTCGATCTCGGCAGGGGTGCAGATCTACAGTCACGACTCCGTTAAATGGGCCATCAGCGGCGGCGAATGCGGGTACGAATACGCGAAGACCGTGGTAGGAAACAACTGTTACATAGGCCCGAATGCGATAGTTGCCAAGGGCGTTACCATAGGCGACGGATGCATCATCGGCGCAAACAGCCTCGTCCTCGCAGACGTCCCTGCCGGGAGCAAGGCGTTTGGCACTCCTTGTCGTGTCGCTGGCAACTCATCCAGCTACTTGTTGAAATAGAAATAGGCGGTTGACATGATTCTGAACACCAATCTGGACGAGGCGGGCATACAGATTTGTTCCCGCTGCATTTACGATGAACGCGTCTCATCCATCAGCTTTGACGATGATGGCGTCTGCAACTATTGCCGGCAGGTGGAATCCCTCAAGGAGCAGTTTGGCACCGGCACCGCGCTGGGAAATGAGAAGTTCTCCCGCATCCTCGACGAAATCAGAAGCGCCGGCAAAGGCAAGCAATACGACTGTATCATAGGGGTAAGCGGAGGCACCGACTCATCCTACCTCGTTTACATGGCGAAAGAATGGGGACTGCGGCCGCTTGCCGTACATTACGACAACACCTGGAACTCAGCGATAGCTACCCAGAACATCCGCAAGGTACTGAGCGCGTTCGACGTGGACCTCCACACGCATGTGATCAACAACAAGGAAGGTGACGATATCTTCAAGGCGTTCTTCTACGCAGGCGTGCCGGAAATCGAGGCGTCAACCGATCTCGGGTACGCCGAAACGATGTACCGGGCTGCCGCCAAGTATGGCGTGAAGCATGTTCTGGAAGGACATTCGTTTCTTGCTGAAGGCATAACCCCTGTCGGAAAGAACTATTTTGACGGAGAGTACATCCGGTCCATACACAGGATGTACGGGCGTGTGCCGATGCAGACGTACCCGCTTATGACCTTCGAGCGTTTTTTGTGGCGAGCGTGCGTGGCCAGAATCAAGATGATCCGCCCGTTCTGGTACATCCAGTACAGCAAGGAGGAAGCCCGAGCTTTTCTGGAGAAAAAATGCGGCTGGGAGTATTACGGGGGGCACCACCTTGAGAACCGGATGACCGCTTTCTTCCACGGGATCTATGCCCCGCAGAAATTCGGTGCCGACTTCCGAAACAATTCGTTGTCCGCGTTGGTTCGAAAGGGCGCGATGTCCAGGAAGGATGCTTGGGCCGAGTACAACACTCCGCCGAAGATCGAGGACGAGTTGTTGACGTACTTCAAGAAAAGGCTCGGCCTGAGCGACGACGAGTATGAGAGGATCATGCAGCAGCCGCCAAAGTCGTGGAAGGACTATCCGACATATAAGAAACGCTTTGAAAGGCTGCGCCCGTTCTTTGCACTTTTGGTGAAGGCAAACTTGGTTGGGATGAGCTTCTATCTTAAGTATTGCTTCCCCGCGCAGGAGACAAAATGATCACCATCGTGGATTACGGCATGGGGAACCTGGGTTCCATCCGGAACATGTTCAAGCGCATCGGCGCAGCCGCCGTCATCACCGGCGACCTGGAGCAGATAGCGCGTGCCGAGAAGATCCTCCTGCCGGGGGTGGGGGCCTTCGACAACGCCATGCTGCGCATAGACGAGAGCGGCCTCAGGGAGGTGCTCGACCAAAAGGCCCTGGTTGAGCGGGTGCCGGTTCTGGGGATCTGCCTCGGCATGCAGCTTCTGACCCGCTCCAGCGAAGAGGGGAGCCGGCCGGGGCTTGGGTGGGTGGCCGCGCAGACGAAACGCTTCCCGGCGCTGCCGGGGCTCAAGGTGCCCCACATGGGGTGGAACCTGGTCGAGCTCACCCGCGACAGCGCTCTCACCGGCGGGCTCGCCGGCGAGGTCCGCTTCTACTTCGTGCACTCCTACTACGTCTGCGTCGACGACGAAAAGGACCAGATCCTCAAGGCCCATTACGGCCTCGACTTCACCGCTGCCCTGCAGCACGACAACATCTACGGCGCCCAGTTCCATCCGGAGAAGAGCCACCGGTTCGGGATGCAGCTCCTTAAGAACTTTGCGAGTCTATGATGCTGAGAACGAGAGTCATACCGGTACTTCTATTGAGAAACGAGAGCCTCGTGAAGACGGTGCGCTTCGGTAAGTTCACCTACGTCGGGGACCCCTGCAACACGGTGCGCATCTTCAACGAGCTGGAGGTGGACGAACTGCTCTTCCTCGACATAACCGCCACCCCCGACAAGAGGAGCCCGAACCTCAGGGTCCTCTCCGAGATCGCCGACGAGTGTTTCATGCCCCTTGGCTACGGCGGCGGGGTGCGCGACTTCGAGACCGCCAAGGCGATCTTCGAGATCGGCTTCGAGAAGGTGGCGCTCAACTCCTTCGCGCTGGAGCAGCCGCAGTTCGTGACCAGGCTCGCCGAGCACTTCGGGAACCAGTCCGTGGTCGCCTCGGTCGACGTGAAGAAGGACCTCCTCGGGCGCTACCGGGTGCACAGCGAGGCGGGGAAACGCAACACCGGGAGAAACCCCGTCGAGTGGGCCCAGGAACTCGAGTCGCTGGGGGCGGGGGAGATCCTGCTCACCTCCATCGACCGCGAGGGGAGCTGGGCGGGGTTCGACGTCGAACTCGTGCACGCCGTGGCCCAGGCCGTAACCGTGCCGGTGATTGCCCACGGCGGTGCCGGGAGCGTCAAGGACATCGGCACCGTGGTCAGGGAAGGGGGCGCCTCCGCCGTAGCGGTCGGCAGCATGGTGGTCTTCCAGAAGAAGGGGATGGGAGTGCTGGTGAACTTTCCCTCCCAGGAGTCCATCAGGGCGGAACTTGAATAATGATGTCAATTTTCAGTCACTCGCTCAGTCTTTGACACTCTTTCCCCTCTATCTGCATTTCACTCTTCTTTCCCTCCTCATGCTCTATGCCACTGCTACGAAAAAAATCTCTCTCTTAGTATCGTTCTATTTTTTTTCTGATACACTCTGTCTCCGTCGGTAAGTGTCTGGGAATGAGAACAAAAGGTGGAAAGTCTTTCCAGGGCGCTGGTCCGCCTGCTTGACGGTTACGATTTTTTGAGGCGTAATACATGAAAAGTGGGCATGAAAACTGCTCAGCTAGCATGTGCCAAAAAAGAGGTACAGTGTCTTTCAAGGTTTGACTGGAGATGCTTGGCTTCTGTTGTTTTTGCATTTACAATGCGCTGTGTAAGTGGTATAGACTAGAGCCTGATCATTAGTAATACCTTTTGTTTTGTTGGGTGCAGTTGTGATCGGCTCTGCCCGTCGGGCAGTCACGGTATTGTCACAAAGACTAGCCTTAGTCTTTCGGTGTAAGCTACTGTCTGATCTCCTGCTGCTGTTCCCGCCTTTCATTAAGAAAACTACCCAGTTTATAAGCGATTTGTGCAGGGCGTGATTCCTGATCTCTTTTATTTATCAGTGGGTTTTCGTTTACATTTGAAGGGATGCATGATATACGATGCACCCGGTGATTGGTAAGTTTGTGCCTTCAGATGCCCCGTTTCTCGTGATCTTCAGTTAGAGGTACAGCCAAGCATGAAAAGAATTCTGTTTCTGGTCGTAACGCTTACGCTTTTGTCCATTGCAACCGCCTTTTCCGCCACCACCTCCGAGGATCCCTCCTCCAATACGACTCCAACCGCCGCCAAAGAGGAAGGTTCCTCAGAGGTCTCTTCCGACTACTTCAGCACCCCCGATGACGCCGACGGCGATTCCTTGCGACAGGACAAAGGCGGCGATCAGTCGGGCTATCGCCGCAAGTCCACGGTGCGTGAAAGCGACTCTGATGATGAAGCCGTCGAAGCCGGTCCCGCAAAAGGGAGTCAAGAGCAGGCCGAAGACCCGAGGGAAGTAAGCGGCAAGGAAGAGCGGGAATTCTTTGATCCTTCGACGGGCAAAGAAGAGAAGCAGGTACAGGACGGCAAGTCGCGCAGGGAGCGCCAGAGCATCCGCGACGACAAGAGGGACAAAGCGCAAGGGAAGGACAAAAAAGAAAAGAAGAAGACCGCCAAGGTACCTGCCAGGAAGACGGTGCAGCCGGTGGCGGAGCCCTCGGCGCTGGAACAGGCCATGGGTGAAAACCCCGTGATCATCGACAAGTCCCGGCCGCAGCCATACGGGTGGGATCAGCTGACCCAGTTCGGCTACAACTTCTTCAAACGTGGCAAGGACACCTTTGCGGCTCAGACTGACGTTCCGGTGGGGCCCGACTACCTCGTCGGCCCGGGAGACCGTCTGATCGTTACACTCTGGGGTAGCATCAACGGTACCCACAAGCTCGAAGTGAATCGCAGCGGTGAGATCGTGCTGCCCAAAGTGGGTGCCGTCAAGGTTGCCGGGGTAAGCTACGGTGAACTCCCGGCGCTGTTGAAGGGGAGCGTTGCACGCATCTACAAGGACTTCCAGCTCAACGTGAACCTGGACAAGCTGAGGCTGATCAAGGTTTACGTGGTAGGCGAGGTCGCCTCCCCCGGCGACTACAACGTAAGTTCGCTTTCCACCGTGATCAGCGCCCTTTCAGCCGCGAAAGGGCCAACAAAGAACGGCAGCCTGCGCAACATCCAGATCAACCGCAACGGCAAGGTGGTGGAGACGGTCGATCTGTACGATTTCTTCCTCAAGGGAGACAAGGGTAAGGACATCCGGTTGCAGCCGGGGGACACCATCCTGGTCCCGGTCATCGGCCGCGTCGCCGGCATCGTCGGCAACGTCCGGCGTCCCGGCATCTACGAGCTGAAGGGGGAGAGTACTCTGAAGGACCTGTTTGCCCTCGGCGGCGGCGCCAATCCGACAGGGTACCTGCAGAGGGTGCAGTTGTACCGCGTCGAGGCGCACGACAAGAAAGTCGTCAAGGACTTCAATCTGGACCTGAGCGGCCCCGCCGCGGAACAACAGATTTCCGGCATAAAGATGCAGGACCTGGACTTGGTTAACGTCCTGCCGATTGACAGCGTGCTGCGCGGCTATGTCAGGCTCGAAGGTCACGTGCTGCGCCCCGGCGACTACGCGCTGAAGCCGGGTATGAGGGTGAGTTCGCTGTTGCAAGGCGATAACCTCCTGCCCCAGTACCACGCCGGAGCTGCGCAGATCATCCGTCTCTACCCGCCGGATATGCACCCCGAGATCGTCTATTTCGACGTTGCCGGAGCCCTCAAGGGGGATCCTGGCCAGGACGTTGAGCTAAAGGAGTTCGACCGGGTGAAGATCTTCTCCCGGGAGCAGATGGAAGAGGTGCCGGTGGTCAAGATAAGCGGCGAGGTGCAAAAGCCTGGGCAGGTCCGCTACCTTGAGAACATGACCGTGCGCGACCTGCTCATGCAGGCGGGGAACGTGAAGCTCTCCGCCTACCTGGGCAATGCCGAAATCACCAGGGTCAAGCGCGATAGCGGCTCGGTCACCTCCTACTCGATTTCCGTGAACCTCGATCAAGCCCTCAAGGGTGGCAAGGAAAACGTCAAACTGGAGCCCTTCGACGAACTGACGGTGCGCCGCATCCCGAACTGGGCAGAGGCGACCGAGCGCTACGTCACCTTGAAGGGTGAAGTCATGTTCCCCGGCACCTATCCCATTTACAAGGGAGAGCGGCTCAGTTCCGTCATCGCCCGCGCCGGCGGCTTTACCGATCTCGCTTACCTGAAAGGGGCGCGGTTCACCAGGGAAAGCGCCCGTAAGTTGCAGCAGCAGCGCATGGACGAGGCGCTCGACAAGGCGCAGGACCAGATCATCAAGCTGCAGAGCAACGTCTCACAAACGGCATCCTCCGCCGAAGAAGTCGCCAGTTCCAAGACCACTCTGGATAACCTCATGCGCAGCATCGAGATCCTGAAAACGAAGAAGGCCGAAGGGCGCGTGCTGATGGAGATCACCTCGTTACGCGACCTCAAGGGGAGCATGTACGACTTGGAGCTGCAGGGGGGCGACCAACTTACCGTCCCCAGTGATCCAGGGGGCATCAATGTGATTGGAGACGTCTACAACCAGAGCACCGTGGTAACCCAACGCGGCCGCGACATCGACTGGTACCTGCAGCAGGTCGGTGGGCCGACCGGCGATGCCGACATGGACAGCATCTATGTAGTCAAGGTGGATGGCTCGGTCATCAGCCAGGCAAACTCCTCCAAGTTCATGTTCTACAACTCCTTCTGGGGTAAGACGCTCGATTCAGGCGACACCATCATCGTGCCGCGACAATACGAGAAGACGGCGTACCTAAGGAACATGAAAGACATCGCCACAATCATCGGCAACATCGCGGTCATGGCCGGTGTGTTGGTGGCGGCAGGACTGTAATCGAGGAACTCGTGTAAAAAAAGGACGGTATGGAAGCGGATAAACAGTTAGAAGATGACGAGATAAGGGTCCTGGAACTTTTGCGTGTGGTGTTCAAGCGTAAGATGCTCATAGTAAAGATCTCTGCGCTCACTGCGGTGGCCGCAGTTTGCTACAGCCTCGCTCTCCCCAACATCTATTCGGCCACTGCCAGAGTGCTCCCCCCCCAGAAGGAGGGGGGTGGTGGCATTTCCGCACTCTTGGGGCAGGCAGGTGGCCTGGCCGGACTTGCAGCTGGCGGACTTGGCGGCGGCAGCGACCTTTACCTCGGCATCCTGCGCAGCCGCTCCGTTGCAGACGCAATCATTGGTTCCTCTGGGCTGGCTGATGGGTTCAAGGGGAAGACCATGGAGCTGGCCAGGCTGCAGCTCTCTACTTCCGTAAAGTTCCAATCCGGCAAGGATGGCATCATTACCATCACAGCCGACGACAAGGATCCTAAGCGAGCGACGCGGCTGGCCAATGCCTTCGTAGAGGAACTCGGCAAGACGACGGTACGGCTTAACCTTTCCAAGGCCGGGACGGAAAGGGCCTTCCTGGAGAAGCGCCTCGCCGTGGTGAAAAAGGATCTGAAAGCTGCCGAGGAGAGTCTGAGGGCGTACTCCCAGAGCAACAAAGTGGTACAGATGGAGGCGCAGGCGAAGGCCTCCATCGAGGGGATAGCGAAGCTCAGGGCTGAACTGGCCAGCAAAGAGGTCCAACTCGCCGTTTTAACCAGCAAACAGACCGAACAGAGCCCCGAGGTGAAGGCAGTTCAAAGTAGCATCCGCGGCCTGAAAAGCCATATCGGTGCCCTTACCGGAAACGGCGGTGACGGAGAGGCCATCCCTGCGGTAGGAAGGGTTCCCGGCGTAGGACTGGAGTACGCGCGACGGATGCGGGACCTGAAGGCGCAGGAGGCCATTTTCGAACAACTGACCAAGCAGTATGAGGTGGCCAAGCTAAACGAGGCAAAGGACGCCTCATCTCTCCAGGTACTGGATGAAGCGGTAGTCCCCACACAGAAGAGTAGACCGGCCCGCACACGCTTGGTGGTGATGATAACCGCTGTCGGTTTCTTCGCTTCGATTATGCTCGCTTTCTTGCTGGAGTACCTGGAGCACCTCCCCGAGAGTGATCGCAAAACGCTTCACGACATAAGAAGATACGCCTTTCGCTTTAAGTGAACCCGTTTTGGCACGCTGTGGACGGCTGTGCCACGTCGTGGAATATATCCATCCTACGGAGAAGAGGGAGCAGATGACCGGACGGACAGTATCAGTTGTTGGTTTAGGATATGTAGGGCTTCCGGTGGCAGTGGCATTCGGGCTTAAGAGCCCGACCATAGGGTTCGACATCAATCCGGAACGCATCCGCGAACTGCAGCAGGGGATCGACCGAACGGGAGAGGTGTCGTCCGAGCATATGCGTGACGCCGATATCAGGTACACCGATCGGGTCGAGGTGCTTGCGAACGCCGATTTCCACATCGTCGCGGTGCCGACACCGGTGGATAGTGCCAACCGCCCCGACCTCACCCCGGTGTTTAAGGCCTCGGAAACGGTGGGACGGGCGCTCAAGAAGGGGGACATCGTGGTGTACGAGTCTACGGTATACCCTGGCGTCACTGAAGAAGAGTGCCTTCCGATCCTGGAAAGGGTGTCCGGGCTGAAAAACGGTGAGGACTTCACCGTCGGTTACTCGCCCGAGCGGATCAACCCGGGGGACAAGGAGCATACCTTCACCAGTATAAAGAAGGTTGTCTCCGGCCAAGACCCCCGCACCCTGGACATCGTGGCCAAGGTGTACGAGTCGGTAGTTACCGCCGGAGTGCACCGCGCCTCCTCGATAAAGGTGGCCGAGGCGGCCAAGGTCATAGAGAACACCCAACGCGACCTCAACATCGCCCTCATGAACGAACTCGCCGTTATCTTCGACAAGTTTGAGATCGACACCACCGACGTGCTGGAAGCTGCCGGCACCAAATGGAACTTCCTCAAGTTCAAGCCGGGCCTTGTGGGCGGACACTGCATCGGCGTGGACCCCTATTACCTAACCCATAAGGCTGAGAAAGTCGGCTACATCCCCCAGGTGATCCTCTCCGGCAGGAGGATCAATGACGGTATGGGCAAGTTCATCGCCCAGCGTACCGTCAAGGAGATGGTTCGCGCCGGACACAGCGTGCGGGACTCGCTGGTGACCGTGCTCGGGCTGACCTTCAAGGAGGACTGCCCCGATCTGCGCAACTCCAAGGTGATCGAAATCATCCGCGAACTGGAGGAGTATGGCATCACCGTGCAGGTCTGCGACCCGCTGGCCGACCCTGCCGAGGCGTTTCACGAATACGGGGTGCAACTGGTCGCCAGGGAAAAGCTGCGCCCCAGCGACGCGGTGGTTGTGGCCGTGGCGCACCAGGAATACCGCTCCATGAGTATTCCCGAGGTGAGGGGGATGATGAACGGTGCGCCGCTTCTCATCGACGTGAAGGGCATATACGACAGGCAGCAACTGGAGCAGAGCGACATCCGATTTTGGAGACTCTGATAACTCACTTTTTGCTTCCGAAACCACTTACAGAAGGGGACGGCTATTATGCCTAAGAATTTCGCGTTGATCGGGGTGGGCGGTTACATCGCGCCGCGCCACCTCAAGGCTATCAAGGAAACCAACAACAGGCTGGTGGCGGCGCTGGACGTGAACGATTCGGTCGGGATTCTGGACCGGTTTTTTCCAGATGTATCCTTCTTCACGGAATTTGAGCGCTTCGACCGTTATGTTGAGAAGCTGCGGCGCCAGGACCCTTCCAAGCGCATCGAGTACGTCTCCGTCTGCTCGCCCAACTACCTGCACGACGCCCACATCCGTTTCGCTCTGCGCATCGGCGCTAATGCCATCTGCGAAAAGCCCCTGGTGCTCAGCCCCTGGAACCTGGACGCACTGGAGGAGATGGAGGTGGAGAGCGGCAAAAAGGTGAACACCATCCTCCAGCTTAGGGTGCACCCCTCGCTGGTCGCCCTCAAGGAATCGTTGGTCGCAGCGCACCAAGCCCAGCCGGGCCAACCAAAGCACGACGTCATACTCACCTACATCACTTCCCGTGGTCCCTGGTACCACAACTCCTGGAAAGGGAATATCAGTAAGGCTGGGGGGGTAGCGACGAACATCGGCATCCATTTTTTCGATCTTCTGATCTGGCTCTTCGGGGCGGTGCAAAAAAGCGAGGTGCATCATGCCGACGGTCACAGGATCGGCGGCTTCGTGGAACTGGAGCGGGCTCGGGTGCGGTGGTTTCTCTCCGTGGACCGCAGCGACCTGCCCCAGGCGGCGACCGAGCAAGGGCTTTCCACCTTCCGCTCCATCACCGTGGACGGCAAGGAGGTTGAGTTCTCGGAAGGGTTCACTGACCTGCACACCGTCGTCTACCAGCGCACCCTGGAAGGGAACGGCTTCGGCCTCAGGGACGCGCGTCCCGCCATCGTGCTCGCCCACGATATCCGGGAGGCCCAGCCGCAGGGGGTTTCCTCCACTTCGCATGACTTCCTGCAGCAGCTCAAGGAGGCTCGGCGTGTCTGATTACTTCGTGCACGAGTCGAGCTTTGTCGACGAACTCTGCGAGATCGGCGCCGGCACCAGGATCTGGCACTTCTGCCACCTGATGAGTGGGGCGAAGATCGGCGAACGCTGCAGCTTCGGCCAGAACTGCGTTGTCTCCTCCGGCGTCGTCATCGGCTCCAACGTCAAGGTGCAGAATAACGTCTCCATCTACGAGGGGACCGTGATCGAGGACGACGTCTTCCTCGGTCCCTCCTGCGTCCTCACTAATGTTACCAACCCGCGCTCGCAGGTGCTCAGGCGCTCACTCTACGAGAAGACCTTGCTCAAGCGGGGCTGCTCCATCGGCGCCAACGCCACGGTGGTCTGCGGCATCGGCATCGGTCGCTACGCCTTCGTCGCGGCCGGGGCCGTGGTGGCGAAGGATGTCCCCGATTACGCCCTCATGGTCGGTGTGCCGGCGCGCCAGAAGGGGTGGATGAGCCGGCACGGGCACCTGCTCACCGCACCAGACGCTTCCGGGATCATGACCTGCCCGGAGAGCGGGCTGCGCTACCAGTTGCAGGGGCAGATGCTACGCTGCCTCGACCTGGACGAGGAGGCCCCGTTGCCGACGGAACTGGCCGTGGGCAAGGAATTCTATGACAACTTCAAGGCGGGGGCATGAACGTGAGCGCCATCGACTTCATCGACCTGAAAACGCAGCAGCAGCGCATCCTGCCCGACCTGGAGCGGCGGATGAAGGAGGTCCTCTGCCACGGCCAGTACATCATGGGACCCGAGGTGGGGGAGCTGGAGGCAAAGCTTGCGGCCTACACAGGCTCGCGCCACGCCATCGCCGTGGCCAGCGGCACCGACGCGCTGCTTATTGCTCTGATGGCGTTGGGAATCGGCCCTGGCGACGAGGTGATCACCTCGCCCTTCACCTTCATCGCCACCGGTGAGATGATAGCACTCCTCGGGGCGACGCCGGTGTTTGTGGATATCGACCCGCGCAGCTACAACATGGACCCCGCCAGAATCGAGGCGGCGCTCACCTCCCGCACCAAGGCCATTTTGCCGGTCAGCCTGTACGGACAGTGCGCCGACTTCGCCGCCATCAACGCCATCGCCGGCAGACATGGCCTCCCTGTCATCGAGGATGGTTGCCAGAGTTTCGGCGCCCTCTACAAGGGCAAAAGGTCCTGCGCCCTCTCCACTATCGGTTGCACCAGCTTCTTCCCTTCCAAGCCGCTGGGATGCTATGGCGACGGTGGGGCCTGCTTCACCGATGACGACGAATTGGCGGCCATGATGCGCCAGGTGCGCGTGCATGGTCAGGACCGCCGCTACCATCACCCGGCGCTGGGTATCAACGGCCGCATCGACACCCTGCAGGCCGCGGTGCTTTTGGCCAAGCTGGAGGTGTTCCCGGACGAAGTGACGGAGCGCGGTCGCGTCGGAGCCAGGTATAACGTGCTTCTGGGGGACTCGGTGGTGACACCGTACCTAGCCCCGGGCTGCAGCTCGGTCTACGCACAGTACACCGTGCAGGTCGCAAACCGGGCTCAAGTACAGAAGGCGCTTGCCGACGCAGGGATCCCGACTGCGGTGCACTACCCGGTCCCGCTGCACCTGCAACCGGTCTTCTCCTCTCTGGGACTGGGCAGGCAGAGCTTCCCCGTAGCCGAGGCAGCCGCCGAGCGGGTCATGAGCCTGCCGATGCACCCTTATCTGGGCGAGCCTGACCTGCTGCGCATCACGGAGCAGGTCAGGCTCGCGGTAAAGGAGAGTGTATGAGAGGTGGAGCATTGACCATTTCATTGCTGGCCCTGACGGTTGTGGCTGTTAGCTGCGGTGACGCCCATGCCTACATCGACCCCAATACCGGGGGCTACGTCTTTCAGGTTCTCTTCCCCATAGTCTCCGCCGTCGCCGCTGCCTTCGTTTTCTGCAGGGATGGCGTGGTGAAGCTGTTGCGTAAGATCTTCCGCAGGCCGGAGAAGTAGATGCCAGGGCCCTTCACCGCCAGCGGCCTGCTCCCCTACGCCTGCATCGGCTTTCTGGGGCAGATGGTCGGCTCCAGCATGGGCATGGGGTACGGGGTCACCTCGACCTCTATCCTGCTGGCGATGGGGGTGCCACCGGCCGTTTCCAGCGTGAGCGTGCATTCCTCCGAGGTGGTGAACAGGCTGCTGTCCGGGCTGTCGCACTACCGGTACGGCAACGTGGATCCGGGACTGTTCAAGAAGCTTGCTGCCGGGGGGGTCGCTGGAGCCCTCGCTGGAGCGCTGATCGTCACCTCGCTCCCGGTCAAGGTACTGGTCCCCGGGATCTCCTGCTTCCTGATCCTCATGGGGGTGCGGATACTGCTCATGGGGCTGGGGAAGGCCGCCTCGGTGGCTAAGCCGATTCCGTTGCTCCCCCTCGGGGTGGCCGGCGGGGTGGTGGACGTGATCGGCGGGGGAGGCTGGGGGCCTATGGTCACCGCTACCCTTATGCTCAGGGGGACCGCGGGACGGGTCACGGTTGGATCGGTCAACTTCGCCAAGTTCTTCGTGGCACTGGCCGAATCCGCCTCGCTGTTTCTGCTGCTGCGCTCCCCTGATTGGACAGTGATACTCGGCATGATTGCCGGAGGGGCAGTTGCAGCGCCCATCGCTGCTGCCATGTGCAGCAGGATCTCGCCGCGCATTATGATGCTATTCATAGGCACCCTCATCTGCGCACTCAGCGTGCGGACAATTTTCCGGGCCTTGGCCTGACGGGCGGTTTTTATGGACTACCTCGACGCGTTAGAAAGCAAAAGTATCTGTGTGATCCGCGAAGCCTACCAGAAATTCAAGGGGCGTACCGGCATGCTCTGGTCGGTCGGCAAGGATTCTACGACGCTCCTCTGCCTGGTTCGCAAGGCATTCTTCGGCAAGATCCCCTTCCCGGTGATCCACATCGACACCGGCTACAAGTTCCCGGAGATGTACGAGTTCCGGGATCGGCTGGCCAAGGAGTGGGGGTTCGAGGTCATCGTTGCGCGCAACGAGGAGCAGTTGGCCTGCGGCATGGGCCCCGACAAAGGCGCGAAGCTCGACTGCTGCACCGAGCTGAAGACCAATGCGCTCAAACAGCTGATCGACCGGGAGGGGTTCCAGGCCATCCTCCTCGGCATCCGGCGCGACGAACACGGTATCAGGGCCAAGGAGCGCTACTTTTCCCCCAGGGATTCCCAGTTTCAGTGGGATTACGAGAACCAGCCCGCGGAGCTGTGGGACCAGTACAACTCGTTTTTGAACGACAGCGAGCACTACCGGGTACACCCGATCCTCCACTTCACCGAGTTGGACATCTGGCGCTACATTCGGCGCGAGCAACTCCCCCTCGTCGACCTCTACCTGAGCCGGCAGGGGCACCGCTACCGCAGCATTGGCTGTGTTCCCTGCTGCTCGCCGGTCCATTCGCCCGCCGCCAGCATCGACGAGATCATCAAGGAGCTGCAGCTGACCACGGAATCGGAGCGCGCCGGACGCGCTCAGGACAAGGAGAACCTCTACACCATGCAGAAACTCCGTTCGCTGGGGTACATGTAATGCGCCCCTTCCCGATCGTAATCACCGGACACGTCGATCACGGCAAAAGTACCCTCATCGGCCGGCTCCTTTACGATACCGGAGCGCTGCAGGCGGACCGCCTGGCCGAGATGCGGCAGAGCTCACACGACGCCGGCAAGGCCAGCGAGTTCGCGTTCGTGCTTGACGCCTTCGAGGAGGAGCGCCAGCGCGGCATCACCATTGACACCTCGCAGATCTACTTCACCAGCTCGCAGCGCAACTACGTCATAATCGATGCGCCGGGGCACCGGGAGTTCATCCGCAACATGTTGACCGGAGCGAGCTACGCAGACGCCGCCGTGTTGATGGTGGATGCCGTGGAGGGGATCTGCCCGCAGACCAGGCGGCACGCGAAACTCCTCGCCATGGTGGGCATCAAGGAGATCTGCGTGCTGATCAACAAGCTGGACCAGACCGGCTACGACCGCGAGCGGTACCTTGAGGTGGCGGACCAGGTGCGCGACCTGTTCGCGGAGTTTTCCGGCACCCCCTTTGCCATCATTCCCATCTCGGCCCTGACCGGTGAGAACGTGGCCAGCCGCGCCCTGGAAGGAGGGCTCTCCTGGTACTTCGGCCCCTGCTTCCTCGAGGTTCTGGACGCCATAGACACTCCCCCCATCGAGGAGCGTCCCTTCCGGTTCGCTGTGCAGGACGTCTACCCGCACGAGGAGGGGGCGGTCCTGGTCGGCAAGGTCGATTCCGGCCGTCTCAGCACCGGCGACTGGGTCGCCGTCTGGCCAGAAGGGTGCAGAGCGCGGGTGCGCGGCATCGCCAGGTATCCTGCGCTGGACGTGGGAGCGGCCAGTTACGGGGACGCCGTCGGACTCTTCCTCGATGTCGACCGGGTGCCGCAGCGTGGGGAGATTGTCGCCGGGGAGCCGGCGCCCAGGTCCGTGTCTGATTTCGGCGCCACCATCTTCTGGTTTGCCGACTCCTACGTCTCCGGTCGCCGCGTCGTGGTTCGCTGCGCAACCCAGGCGGTCGCCGGGGTTATCGAGCTGCTCAAGGTGTATGACCCGGCCGCGCCGGATGACGAACTCGACCCGGAGAGCCTCAACATTGGCGAGATGGCACGCTGTCGCATCCGTACTGAGGCACCCCTTGTGATCGACTCCTTCGCCGTGGTCCCGGAGCTTGGACGCTTCGTGATCGAGTGTGACGGCGTACCGGCCGGCGCAGGGATCGTGGCATGACGGGGTGCATCTTCCTGGGAGTCGACGGCATGGACCCGGTTGTCACCGAGCGCATGATGGGGGAGGGGAGCCTGCCCAATTTCGAGCGCCTGGCGCAAATGGGCTCCTACGGCAGGCTCGCCACCGTCGCGCCGCCGCAAAGCCCGGTGGTGTGGGCCACGATTGCTACCGGCAAGGCGCCCAGCGCCCACGGCATCTTCGACTTCATCCACCGCGACCCCGCCACCTATAAACCGTTTCTGTCCCTGCACCGCCAGCACTCCGGTAAGTACGTGAACCCGGTGCAGGGGGAGACCTTCTGGGAGCAGGCGGCCCGGCGAGGGGAGCAGGGTACGCTGCTTAAGTGGCCCATGGGCTTTCCACCGCGCCCCTTTCAGGAAGGGAAACTTCTGGCCGGACTCGGTGTTCCGGACGTGCGCGGCATGCTGGGAAGTTATGCCTGGTACACCACCGAGAAAGGAACGCTCGCGCCCGACAGCAAGGGGCGCATCGTCGAGGTGGCCCCACGCGGCGGCAAGATCCAAACCGACATAGCCGGCCCTTTCACCGCTTCACTCATCGGGAGAAAGGCCGCGACGCTGCCGCTGTTCATCGAGTTCGACGAGCGGGAAGCCACACTTAAAATCGGCAGGAAGGCGGTGACGCTCCAGGTGGGCTCCTGGAGCCCGTGGATCGAGCTTAGCTTTGACGTCGGTTTCTTCCGCAAAGTGACCGGCGTCTGCCGCTTCCTGCTGCAGCAGACCGCCCCCGAGTTCAGGCTCTACCTGACCCCGGTCCAGGTGGACTACGCCAGCGCTGAGTTCCCTATTGCCACCCCCGCGGGGTACGCCACAGAGCTTTCCCAGGCCATCGGTCCGTACGCCACCCTTGGCATCTCCGAGGACACCAACGCGCTCAACGACGGCGTCCTTTCTGACAGCGAGTTCGTCGAGTTGTGCGACGCCGTGATGGCCGAGCGCGAAGCGATGCTCATGCATGAGCTCGCGCGGTTCCGGAACGGCCTTCTTGGCTGTGTCTTCGATACCACCGACCGCATCCAGCACATGTTCTGGCGCCTGCAGGACGGCTCCCATCCGATGTACGATGCGCATGCGGCCGAAAGCTTCGGCGACGTCATCCCCAGGTACTACCGCTGGATGGACCGAATCCTGGGCGAGGTCATGGAGCGGGCGCCCGGGGGGCAACTGCTGGTCTGCTCCGATCACGGTTTCACTACCTTCCGGCGCTCGGTTCATGTGAATGCTTGGCTGATGGAAAAGGGATACCTCACACTGAAGGACGGTGTAGACTCCTGCAGCGGGCTGTTCGAGGGAGTTGACTGGTCGGCCACCAGCGCCTACGCCGTGGGCTTTACCAGCATCTACTTCAACGTCAAGGGACGGGAGAGCCAAGGCATCGTGGATCCTGCGGATCTTCCCGCACTGCAACGAAGGCTGGCAGCTGATCTGTTGACTCTTTCCGACGGAGATGTCAACTGCGTCAAAGGATGCTATGACACCGGGGCCCTTTACGGGAGGATCGATGCCGCCGATGGGCCGGACTTAGTGATAGGCTTCGCCGATGGTTATCGCACCTCTTGGCAGAGTGCCATCGGTGCCTTCGGCGCTGGGCCGGTTTTGGAAAACAACCTGAAAAAGTGGAGTGGTGACCACTGTTGCGACGCCTCCCTGGTCCCGGGGGTCATCTTCGGCAGCAGGAGGGAAAGTGTGGCAGATGTCGCAACCGTGCTGGATGTCGCCCGAGCCATCGGGGGTATCTGCCAAACATGAAAAAGATCTCGATGCATGAGATAAGGCAGAACTCACTGCGTGTCTTCAAATACTGGAGTTGCGCGCTGCTGTTCATTTTGCTGCCGGGCGACTTTCTGTACCGTATCGACTCCTTCCTCGGGGCGTTCACCCTCACTACCATTGCCGTGGACACGTCGCTGCTGGTTCTCATCCTCTCTCTGGCTGCTGTATTCCCGGCCCTCGTAGTCGGTCCATTAAGCACGGTGCTTGGTTTTTTCAACAAGACACTGGGAAAGCTGGTGCTGACGGCCAACAGCCTGGCGGTATGGTTTTTTGTGGATTTGGTCTTTTTCATCTACTTGAACCTTTGGTCGGCCACGGTGGTTCCCGCTGGGCAGAACACTCTGCGGCACGCCATAGTGATAGGCATATTCCTGCTTTTTAACCTTGTTCTTGCAGCCAAGCTGAAGCAGATCCCTTCCATCGTTGACGGGGTTTTTAAGGCAGTCCCGGTATTTGCGGCGGTGTCGGTCCTCGTCCTGGTTGTCAGGTTTACTGCGGTCTCCTTGTTTGCTGGTCCGGCAGCGCCGGTGACAGCGCCTTCCACGCACAAACAGAACATAATTCTCATCACGTTCGACGCCTTGAGCGCATCAGACATGTCACTCTATGGCTACTCAAGAGACACCACCCCTAACATAAACACATTTGCGAGGACTGCCTTCGTTTTTGACCGCATGTTCTCTAATTCCAACCATACCTCTCCGAGCATCTGCAGCATACTCACCAGTAACTACCCTGCACAGCACAAGGTTTACAACAATTTCATGGTGCTGACCGAAGAGGCACGTCGTGACAATCTTTCAGCCATCTTAAAGAAAAATGGTTATACGACGGCGGCGGTGGTGGCGAACCCGGCGGCGCATCCTTGGCACAACAGGACCTATGCCGACTTCAGCTACGTGGCGCCGGTTCCCTATATCTCCAATTACGTCTCCGGCCGGTGCTACAACACTCTCACACCGATACTTTTAAAGCTGGACAGTAACATCAACAACTGGTTCTACAGCATGAAAGGTGTCGTGGTGTACTACGCATTCAAGTACTTCTTGAACTACATAGTCATCGATCCCCCACTTCCTGCCGAGTGGCACGACTTCTTCATGGTTGGCAACAAGGACTGGAATACTCAGGTCATGAACCCGCCCGAAAAGACCTTCGAGGAGGCGTCGAGATTCCTGGACCAAAAGAAGGACGGCCCGTTCTTCCTGTGGGTACACGTTTTCACCCCGCATGCACCTTATCTGCCGCCGGAGAAGTTCAAGTACCACTTTCTGGCGCAGAAGATTTTCGACACGGCGACTTCTCAGTACTCCATCTATGGCAGGTGTTATGACCCCAAAGACCAGCTTAGGATAGACTCCCTCAGAGCACGCTACGATGAACTCATTCTCTACACTGACAACGAATTCGGGCGCTTTATCAAAAAGCTCGAAAAGGACGGCTATCTGGAAAACACCGCTGTCTTCGTCTCTGCCGACCACGGTGAAATATTCGAGAAGGGTGAACAGTCACACGGCGGTGACAGGCTGAACCAACCGCTCATCCACATACCGCTCGTTGTGCGCCTCCCCGGGCAAAAAAACGCCGTCCGCATTGAGCAAAACGTGCAACAGGTTGACTTAGCGCCGACCATCCTCGCTGCAGCCGGGATTCCGGCTACAGCCAATATGCAGGGGAAATCATTTCTGGAACTCCTGAGGGGGGGGCAACGCCAGGAGCAAAGAGTTTTCTCCATGAATCTCGAACAGAACTACCAAAAGGCGGTGGTTAAACTGGGTACCGTCAGTGTGGTTGAAGGGAAATACAAGTACGTGTGTTCCCTGAACACACCGAAGGAGGAACTGTACAACCTCGCCAGAGACCCCGAAGAGAACGACAATCTAGTCAAAAAGGACCCTGCGCGTGCAGCGAAGTTGAAGGCGGTGATCTTCAACGAACTGTTCCAAGGCATGGCACCAAAAGGTTCCCATTGAGCACGCTGAAAAGAAATGTCATAGCCAACTATGCCGGCAAGGCTTGGGCTGCCATAATCAACGTCGCCTTCGTACCTCTGTACATAAATTACATGGGCATAGAGGCTTATGGCCTGGTCGGGATCTTCGCCACGATCCAACCGCTCATGACCATACTGGACCTGGGGCTGAGCCCGTCCATCAACCGCGAGTTGGCCCGTTACTCGGCCTCTCCAGGGCAGGAACAGATGATGCGCAACTCGGTGCGAACGCTTGAGGTCGTGTACTGGGGGCTTGCCGCAGTGCTGTGCGGTGTGGTGCTCCTGCTCTCCCCTGTGGTGGCCGCCAAATGGGTGAATGCTCAGGCGCTTTCCTTCGGGGTGGTGAAGCAGTCAGTGCTCCTCATGGGTCTGTCCATGGTGTTCCAGTGGCCGGTCGGTTTTTACAGCGGCGGGCTGATGGGGCTGCAGCGGCAGGTCCTCTTCAACTACATCAATGCGGCGCTGTGGACGTTACGCGGTGTGGGGGCGCTAGTGGTGGTCATTTTCTCCCCCTCACCCGTCTTGGCCTTCTTCTGGTGGCAGCTCTTTATGAGCATCGTCAATGTTGCAGCGGTGGGTGTCGCCCTCTGGCGCTCCCTACCTGCTACGGGTGCTGCATCAAGGTTCCAGTACGAACTGATCAGATCGGTCTGGCGGTTGGCGATCGGGATGAGCCTCGTATCCGTCGTCATCCTGCTCTTCAATCAGCTGGACAAAATCATTCTCAGCAAACAGATTTCCCTCACCGAGTTCGGTTACTACAGTATCGCCTGGCAGGTGGTGGGAAGTCTCTTTATGCTTTATTACCCCATATATTGCGCTTTTTTCCCGGTGTTAACCCAATTACAAGCCAAAAACGATGTCGCTTCACTAACAGAGGTCTACCACAAGGGTTGCCAATTCATGTCTTTGGCTGTCATGCCCATATCTGCCACGCTGGTATTTTTTTCCAAAGAGATTCTATTCTTGTGGATTAGGGATCCGGTGACCGTGGCACACTGCCATGTCATCATGTCGGTTCTGATAGTTGGCGCAACCTTCAATGGCCTTCTCTACATGCCATATTCTATCATGCAGGCCTTTGGCCGTATGAAGGTGATACTGTACATTTTTATCCCCTTCCTCGTAATCTATGTGCCGCTTCTTATGTTAAGTGTAAAGCATTATGGACTGTTAGGGGCTGCGGCCACCTTCTCTGGGGTGAGCCTTCTACAAGATTTGATCGTCATTACTTTGATACACCGTTGTATCATCCCCGGGGAGAACTTAAACTGGTTCACATACGACTTGTTTTATCCGTTGGTCTCCTCATTTTTGTTGTGCGGTGGACTTAAACTGCTGATCACTTGGCCAATAACCGGTTTGGTAGGGATCGCGACTATAGCTTCCTGTTTCTGTGCGACACTCGCGTTTACAGCGCTGGCGACTCCGATAACCTTCAGGTATCTCAAGCAGTATGTTGTAGCCGATGCGTAAGGTCCGCAGATGTGACTTTCCCAAAAAAGTGAGACCGCAATGCTGATTCTGTGCAAGAACATTTTCAATCTCGTAGCTAAGAAACTCTACTACGCAGTAGGATGGGTTAAGGCCTCAATGTATGGTGTCGAGCTTTCTTCAGCGGCCCGAATCAGTCCCTATGCTGATGTCAAAGAAGCCGCTTTTTTAGGCGACGTTGTTATAGGCAGAGACGTCAGCATAGGTTGCGGCACTTATGTCAATTCTGGCGATATTTCAGCTGCGACAATCGGCAGGTACTGCTCGATAGCCTATAATGTCCTGATCGGCCCTACCGAGCATATACCGGATCACTGGACAACCTCACCTTTTGAGGCGGTTGTTGCTGGATTTACTGCTGCCTCAACAACAAAAATTTCTCCTCGCCCGGTCATTGAGGACAATGTTTGGGTAGGTGCCAATGTAGTAGTCTTGCGCGGGGTAACGATCCATCGTGGGGCCATAATCGCCGCCGGTGCAGTTGTCACCCGCGACGTTCCTTCAAACCAGATATGGGGAGGGGTCCCTGCAAAATTTCTCCGTGACAGGGATGTTCCGCCGCGTCCCTGTACTGCAGAGACACCGGTTCCTGCACGGAAGGAGTAACACCTCAGTTGCAAAGTGTATCAGGCAAGGTGATGCACCGTTCAGCGCCTACTCTATTGGGGTTACCTTACCTACACGATCTTATAGACCTTTCAAACGAGGTAGTGCTTGGTGTCAAACAGGCTGCCCTAGTGACCCAAACTATTGCTTTTGAATATCAAATATTCCATTGGAGTAAAACCTCGCGGTGATTATGACAGACAAAAGTTCCGTTTATCTGCATACGGCTTTTATTTTTTTGCTGATGGCATTTATGTGCATCACTTACTTTGCCAATGATCAACATTGTATCAATAGGCTTACCGCTTTTGTTATCAATTATATTTTAACATCTTCAATATTTTTGATTGTATATCATCGTAAAAACAAAACTGACCTTTTGTCTCCTGTAATAGGTTTTGTCGTTTTGTTGTTCCTATACTCAGTTGCCTCTGCTGTAGACGTTGAAACTAATTTGACTACATACTACGGAGATTATATAAGTGATGACACCCTCACTCAATATTACGCAATCTGCCTGATAGGACTTTCAGGACTGATGTTGGGTATTTTAGCCGTAAAGACGGAAATATCTTCGAAAGTCCATTTGAAACTGCCGTCTAACAGACTAATTAGGCAATGCATAATTGCAATGGGCATCGTTTTGGGGGCTGTCTTTGCCGTTAATCTTACCGATTTTTTTGATTTTTTGCATATCAAATCCTATGGTGAGATGGCCCTTATATCTCGCGTAGAAAAAATGAAAGATAGTACAGCCGGGCTTGTAGAGGTTTTTACTCAAAAAATACCTATCGCATATATTTTATCGTCGGCGACTATACTGATGTTTAAGAGACATTGGCTTCTAAGGCTGGTTGGGTTCACGATAATAGTAGATTACCTCGTGGTAAATACGTTGTCAGGCTGGCGAGGACTAGTTATTAGTGCAGCTGTTACGGTCTTTGCTTATTATCATTACAGGGTGAGAGAGATTAAGCTGAGAACCGGAATAATGATAGGTTCGTTCTTATACTTGTTCATGAATGTTATGTCCATAGTCAGAGTTACTAGCAATCCATTGGAGATGTTATCCGTTTTTTGGGACTACTTTAGTGTATATGGTGCCAAGTTTTTACAGCTGTCATCCTCCGGAGAGCTTATCGTCGGGGAAAATCTTATGAGACTGATCCAGGGGATAAGTGATGGAGAAACTCATTTCAGCTATGGATGGTCGATCATTACCGAACTCATGGTATTCATGCCGAGGATTTTCTTTGATGAAAGACCACTTCCGCTGAATGAACAATTCGTAGAGGTTTTTTACCCCGGCGTTCGCGAAATCGGTGGTGGGTATGGTTTTTTCTTTCTTCAGGAGGGGTATTGGGCGTTTGGCGCCGTAGGAGTGTTTATCTTCATGTTTTGTTATGGCCTTATCACCCAAAAAATATACCAGAAATTTAGAAAGTATTGTAATAATGACCTGGTTCTTCTCTCCTACGGCGGCATCTATTATGCGCTGGTAATTAGTAGTGTCAGAAACGGTATTTTGGGGTCGGTTAAAGCCACCCTTATGAGTCTGATTCCTTTTGTTATTGTTTATGTGGCACTTAAGGTGTTCAGATCTCTTAAGGCCGCTTCCCGTATTAATTCCAAACTTCAGCGAAATGGTATCGAGGAGCCTGTTCATTGAAAGTACTTACAGTGATTCCTGGTAACGGCCAAGGGATGAGTATGGTATTCTCCCGCCGTCAGGTGGACAAGATCGAGGAACTTGGCGCTACCGTCCGCCGCTTTTTCGTTGCTTCCCGCACCTCTTTGTTTGGGCTTTTACGCGACTCTTTTAGGCTGCGCGCTGAGATCAGCACCTTTAAACCCGACATAATTCATGTTCATTATGGCACAATGACTGCCTGGCTGGTTACTCATTCAACGAATTACCCGGTCGTGATCACCTTTCATGGTAGTGATCTCAATCCTGGCCCGGGCAATCAACTTAGAGTTTTTATTGGCCACGTTCTCTCCCAACTTGCCGCACGCAGAGCCAAGGGCATTATCTGTGTCAGCCAGGAACTGTTTGGACGCCTGAGGTTTGGACAAAACCGTGCCGTCGTCGTTCCTATGGGGGTTGATGTTGACTGTTTTCAGCCCGTTTCTCCTTGCGAGGCAAGAAAAGCCCTCGGGTGGACGCATCAAGACCCGGTCCTTCTCTTTAATGCCGGGCTCCACTGCACAGTAAAGCGTTTGGACTTAGCCGAGGCGGCCTACTGGCAGGCCAAAAGGCGGATTCCAAACCTCAGGTTCGAAGTTCTTTGCGGCAATGTAAAGCCTGAAGAGGTTCCCCTATACACAAATGCGGCCGATGCATTAATTGTGACCAGTGATTACGAAGGTAGTCCGACAATCGTTAAAGAAGCCATGGCATGCGGCCTACCCGTGGTCAGTGTGGCTGTTGGTGATGTGGTTGAGCGTCTCCTTGAAGTAGATCCCTCGAGGATTGTTGCCAGAGACCCCCATGCTTTAGGCCAAGCAGTGGCCGATGTTATTTCCCTGGGGAGACGCTCCAACGGCCCTGTTATCGCTAAAAGGGATCTTGCCGAAAGTATCATATCTAAACGTGTTTTAAAGTTTCTCGAGGCTTGCGCACGTTGCGCGGGTGAGGATTGACGACCTTCTTTTTCAACTAGTATTGCTGGTCCTTCCGCAATTTAATGTTACTCCGGGAGATTTGAAACGATGCGTGTTTGGCTCATAACCATAGGCGAACCCGTTCCTACGGACGGCCACGATGAGCGCCTGCTGCGAACGGGAATTCTTGCCCGCCTGTTGTCTCAGAACGGACACGAGGTTGTCTGGTGGTGTTCATCTTTCGATCACACCCGCAAAAAGCAGCGTGCAGTCCATGAAGTATCTACAACCATCTCCGACGGATATCGTTTGATGATGCTTCGTTCAAGAGGATATCGGCGCAACATTTCCCTGGCGCGGTTACTTGATCACCGTGAGCATGCTACACGTTTTGCCGAACTCGCACCAAGGGAGCCAATTCCCGATGTCATTCTCTGCTCCATGCCGACTATTGATTTAAGTCGCGCCGCGGTGAAGTACGCTGTTTCTAGGAAAATTCCAGTGGTACTTGATATCCGTGACTTGTGGCCGGAAATATTCGTAGATTTAGCTCCACGCTGGGCGCGAGGTCTCGCGCGTCTGATTTTGACCCCGCTTTTTAGGGATCTGCGTTGGGCATGTTCTCATGCAACCGCCCTGACCAGCATGACGCCGCAGATCCTACAATGGGGACTCGGGTACGCCAACAGGTCGCGCAGCGAACTCGATCGGGAATTCCCGTTTGGTTATGAGGAACGCAGACCAACTGATGCCGAGTTGAGAGAGGCCAACGAGTTTTGGAAGGAGCACGGGATTGCTGTTGATTCAAAGCAATTTTTCGTGGTGTTTTTCGGTACGATTGGGCGGCAGTTCGATCTCGATACGGTCATCGATGCAGCCCGCAGGCTTGACGGCGGGTCGCGAGCGTTCCACTTCATTTTATGCGGTGCGGGGGATCGTCTTGATTATTATAAAAAAGCCGCCGCTGGACTATCAAATGTGAGTTTCCCCGGTTGGGTTGGTTCAAGTGAAATATGCGCTTTAATGCGCATTGCGCACTTGGGGTTAGCTCCGTATCACAACACAAAAGATTTTTGTGCGTCGATTCCAAACAAGCCTATCGAATACCTTTCTGCCGGTCTACCGGTGTTATCTCCCCTGACCGGGGTTCTGCACGATCTTTTGCTTAGTAATGGTTGTGGCGTTTTCTATTCAGAAGGTGATGTAAATAGCCTTGTAGATGCACTCGAACTGTCCTATGACGATCCAGCACATCTGAAGATAATGGCGAACAATGCCATCAACCTCTTTCAAGAAAGGTTCACCGCAGAAATTGTTTACTCGAATATGAAAAAGTATCTTGAAGAAGTCTCAAATTCTGTCACTTGACCTCTTCGTGACTGAATCCGATTTATTCTATCATGGAATACATAGATGTCGGATCCCGAGTAAAAGGTTACTTAAAGAAGTGTTTCTGTTCATAGGGTAATTAAATCAGCGTTTAAATACATACGGTAAATATAACGACGGTTGTTTAAGTGTAAACGAGGAGAAGAAAATGGAAGATCGCGGTATCTGGTTTAAAGGCAGCATTGTTCCGGTGGCGGACGCTAAAATCAACGTGCTTTCTCCCACCTCACAGTTTGGTTTAAACGTTTTCGAGGGGATTCGTTGTTACTGGAATGAAGAGCAACAGCAACTATACGCCTTCCGCCTACAGGAGCATTTCGACCGTTTGCTTAACTCATGTAAACTCATAGGATTTTCATGCCCGTATGCTCTCGGGCAGTTGCGGGAGTATTTTTTAGAAACGATCCGCTTCAATAGCTATCGACAGGATGTGGCTGTCAGAATGACGCTGTTTATCGATGGCGAGGGGAGCTGGAACTCAGTAGCCCCTGTCGAAATGTTTATCGCTCCTATTGCCAAAAGTAGGACCGACGTTACTAATCTGAAGGGCCTGTCTGCCTGTGTCTCATCTTGGGACCGCATTGGTGACAACTGTCTCCCACCTAGGATCAAAGCCGGGGCTAATTATATAAACGGCCGTTATGGTCATCTCGAAGCGCGGAGGAATGGTTATGATGTGCCGATATTTCTCGCTTCTAACGGAAAGGTTTCGGAGGGCGCGGGCGCCTGTTTGTTTATTGTGAGAAATGGCCAGCTCATCACGCCTTCGCTCACTTCTTCTGTTCTTGAAAGTATCACCCGCAATACAATTTTGGACCTTGCATTAGAAATGAACTTACGCGTGTGCGAGAGGGAGGTCGACAGGACTGAACTATATATTGCAGATGAGGTTTTTCTATGTGGCAGCGCAGCAGAAGTGACTCCAATTACCTCTATTGACCGCGTGCCTGTAGGTCAAGGCTTACCTGGTGAGCTGACGGTAAAAATGTTGGACTTGTATCTTGATGTCGTTAGTAATAAGAGTCCCCAGCATGGTGGATGGTTGACGAAAGTTTATTGATAGCTGCACTCTTACCGCAAGGGAAAGGTTTTAACATATGGCGAAACGCATTCTTGACATAGCACTTGGTCTGACACTACTCATTTTTTTTGCGCCGGTTTTTATTGTGATTGCAGTTCTAATCAAGCTTGACTCGAAGGGGCCTGTTCTCTTTACTCAAGACCGGATTGGCAAAGACGGCGTTATCTTCAAAATGCTCAAGTTCCGATCCATGATCGAACATGCTGATAGATCGCCCATCCCTCACAATGCTACGGATGTTCTAAGAAGCGGTTCGATAGAAAGTCCGGCTGAGCTTTTCAGTTTCTCGGATGATCCTAGAATTACCAAGGTTGGCAGGGTTCTTAGGGTTGCAAGCTTGGATGAACTTCCCCAGATCATTAATGTACTCAATGGCACCATGTCTTTCGTCGGACCCCGTCCTCCTGTTTTCAATGAACTCGGCGATTATAAAGACTTCAATGAGACTCTTAAGAAACGGTTCATGGTGAAACCTGGGATAACTGGGCTTGCCCAGATTTCAGGACGGAACGATCTAAACTGGGATGAAAAAATCATTTTAGACAACATGTATGTCGATAAATACCTGGAAAAAGGAATCTGGCTTGACCTAGTTATTCTATTTAAAACTCCTTATGTCGTATTATTTATGAAAAATACCATCGAAAAGAGAGTGGAGAACTGACATGGCGTGGACCGAGGCCGAGGAACTAAGTAAACAATATGGAGATCCTTTTTTTGTTTATGATGAGGGCAGGTTTATAGATAATTTCAGGAGGATGGACCATGCCTTCAAAGCATTGTATGGCCAAACTCAAATAGCATATTCTTACAAGACTAATTATACCCCTGACATCTGCAAACTTGTCGATCAGCTTGGCGGGTATGCCGAAGTAGTATCGGAGATGGAATATAACCTTGCCTGCAGGCTTGGTGTCTTGCCTGAAAGGATCGTCTATAATGGTCCGTACAAGTCTTTTGATTCCATTCGGGCCGCACTCTTGTCCGGGGCTTTGGTTAATTTGGACTCCATCCGCGACCTGAATATGGCAGTCGCTACCTCGCTTGAGGCGTCAACGCGCGTCATAAATGTTGCAATCAGATGCAATTTCCCCATTGACGATAACTTGCAGTCGCGCTTTGGTTTTGATGTTGGAGGCGAGGAATTTCGACATGCAGTTCAGACTATCAACAACTCACCAAATTTGAGGTTGGCTGGCCTGCACTGCCATTTCCCTAATCGTGACTTGTCTTCGTATGCTGTGAGAGTCGAGCGTATGATTGAATTGTGTCAAAACCTTTTCAGTGAGCCGCCTGACTTTATCAACATAGGCGGTGGATACTTTGGCAACATGCCTGATAAGCTTAAGATGACATACAAGTTCGAACTGCCCAATTTTTCTGATTATGCAAAAGTGATATGTACAAAATTTGCCCGGGCCTTTGAAGGACAAAGCAAAAAGCCTCTGCTTTTTATCGAGCCTGGAACTGCCTTGGTTGCTGATACTTTTAAATTCTATACAAAAATCATCAATATTAAAAATATAAATGGCAGACGTATAGTAAACGTGTCCGGAAGCATCTTTAACATCAGCCCCGTCGCACGTTCGCTCAACTTGCCAGTATCGATACTTAACCGCGATGCTTCTACTGATGTAGGTGAGGCTTCGCAGTTTTTCGATGTCACAGGGTTCACATGCATAGAGAGCGACTACCTTTCCAAGTCAGTTAAAGGCTATGCGGAGGTTGGAGATTTCATTGTCTACGAGAATGTTGGCTCTTACTCGATAGTGATGAAACCTCCGTTTATTTTGCCTAACTGTGCAATTATAAAGAAAGTTGAAGGAGGCGGGTACTCAGTTGTCAGGACTCGAGAAACATCGGATTATATTTTTAAGAACTTTGTGAGCTATTAATGGACTTTATATATATAACCAATGACCCCTTTAGAGCGGGTGCCGCCCAGATGGCGGGAGTTCACAAGGTAATGGTTGATCTGGAAATCAATGGGAAAGATGAAAGACAGGGGCATTTGAATAGTGTGATTTCCCGTCATACTTTGGAGGACGTGACAAAAATACGTAAAGTGCTGAACTCCTCACAATTGATGGTGCGGATAAACCCGCTACATGATGATTCGGCTGGCGAGATAACAAGATGCATTGAACTTGGTGCCGATATCCTCATGCTCCCCATGTTTACAAATGCTGTGGAGGTCGATAAATTTCTCACACTGGTGCGAGGTCGGGTGGAGACGTGCTTGCTGTTAGAAACTGGTCAGGCTCTGGCACGGGTGAACGAAATTGTTAAAGTAAATGGAATACAAAACATCCACATCGGACTTAACGATCTCCATTTATCATTGAAATTAGATTTTATGTTCGAACTTCTTTCCTGCGGGATCGTTGAGTATCTGGCCTCCAGCATAAAGTCCCAAAGCATAAAGTTTGGATTTGGAGGGATAGCGAGAATTGGTCAAGGCGCTCTCGGTTCTGAATTGATTTTATCTGAACACCATAGATTGGGGTCGTCTCAGGTCATTTTGTCTCGGGATTTCAACCTCGTTTATGAAGGCGTATCACCTGAGGTGGGGGCCGGTAGGTTCTGTAAAGAGGTTGACTCATTGAAAAAATACAACAGGACTGTATCGCTGTACACCAATGAACAGTTACTGTCGAATTCACTCGAGTTAAAGAGTACGGTTCATAAGTTGGTGAGTTCTAAATATCTGCAGGACGTTGATGCCCTTGATTCTGCACAAACATGCTCCTTGCCTCTTTAAATAAAGTCCTGGTACCGTGCTCCGTTTTTTGGGGCTTGCAACGGGGCAATTCCCGGCTGGATTGGACTTTACTACCACCTCTTACTGTCTCATACGATTAACGCTGTGACAGTCCGAGTAGCCAACGGAAAATATTACATTAAGGTTTGCTTTTTTTAGGCCAGATGGTATAGTTGTATATGTTAGTTTTAATGTAGACTCTTTAGGTTCATAATGACCTGTCGTGCTGTGGGGGGGACATGTTCCGCACTAGAAGAATCCTTGTGTTTTTCCTCGATGTTGTGCTCATTGCTGGTGCTTTCGTTCTCTCCTTCCTGCTTCGCTTTGACTTTCAAATACCCTCCGAGCAGTTCAATAACCTGCTGCATGGATTGCTGGTAATCCTTTCGGCCAAGCCGATCATGTTCATCGCCTCGGGCATGTACCGCAGCATCTGGCGCTATGCATCGCTGCAGGACGGTTACGAGATCTTCAAGGTGGTGACACTCTCTTCGCTGCTCTCGGCCCTTGCACTCGTTTTCATGAAGGGTCCTTTCGCCCTGCCTCGGTCCGTCTACATCCTGGATTGGTTCCTGCTCTTTTCCATGGTCGCGACCAGTCGGCTGCTCTGGCGCATCTACCGGGAAACCCAGTTGATCCCCAGTCTGCACAAGGGGAGAAGGACGCTCATCATCGGTGCGGGTGAGGCTGGGAACCTCCTGCTCAAGGAGATCCGCAAGCAGGCCGACGCCACCTATAACGTGATAGGTTTCGTGGATGACGACCCGGAGAAAAAGGGGATGCGGCTCTCAGGCGTGCGCGTTATCGGCGGGACCGACCGGCTTTGCGCGCTGGTGCGCAAGTACAGCGTCGAGGAGGTCATCTTCGCCATCCCCTCCGGCGGGCCGGAGCTGATGCGCCGGGTTATAACCAACTGCGAACGGGCCAAGGCGCGCTTCAAGACCCTGCCGGGGATCACCGACATCATCGACGGCAAGTTTTCCATGAGCCAGATCAAGGACGTGGAGATCGAGGACCTCCTGGGGCGCGACCCGGTGGCCTTGGACCAGACCGCGATCCGCAACTACCTTACCGACAAAAGGGTGCTGGTGACCGGCGCGGCGGGGAGCATCGGCAGCGAGATCTGCCGCCAGGTCGCCCTGTTCAAACCGGCAAAACTGGTGCTGTTCGACCACGCCGAGACCCCGCTATTTTACATCGAAAAGGAGCTCGCCGCCGCCTTCCCTGACCTGCGCATCATCCCGATGGTGGGTGACGTGAAGAACCAGGATCGGGTCGAGACGGTCTTCGACGAGTTCGGCCCGGAGGTGGTGTTCCATGCCGCGGCCTACAAGCACGTGGCCATGATGGAGTACAACCCGGCCGAGGCGGTTCTCAACAACGTGCTGGGGTCGAAGATCGTGGCGGACGCGGCGCACAAGTTCAAGGTGCGCAATTTCGTCATGGTCTCCACGGACAAGGCGGTCAACCCGACCAACGTCATGGGGGCCACCAAGAGGAGCGCCGAAATCTACGTTCAGGCGCTGGCGGCGAAGAGCCAGACCAAGTTCACCACGGTGCGTTTCGGCAATGTCTTGGGGAGCAACGGGAGCGTCATACCCCTGTTCAAGGAGCAGATCCGCAAGGGCGGCCCGGTCACCGTGACAGACAAGGATGTCGTGCGCTACTTCATGACGATTCCGGAGGCGTCTCAGCTGGTCATGCAAGCCGGCTGCATCGGGCATGGGGGTGAGATTTTCGTTCTGGACATGGGAGAGCCGGTCCGCATACTTTCGCTGGCCGAGGAACTGATAAGGCTTTCCGGTTTCATCCCGCACAAGGAGATCGAGATCCAGTTCACCGGCCTCAAGCCCGGGGAGAAGCTCTTCGAGGAGCTTTTGATCGACGGTGAGGGGATCCGGCCTACCAGCCATAAAAAGATCAGGGTCATGGCGCCGGTGGCGACTGATCTGAAGAAGGTCACGGCGGACCTCGAGCAGCTCTTCAACCACGCCAGGGCTCACGACCTGGGAGAGGTGCTGGCCTCGTTACGCAGCATCGTGCCTGAGTTCGTGCCGCGCTACGAGTTCGACGTGGCACCGCCGTTTGCCTTCCAGCGGGTCAGGCCTGACCTGTTCCCGCCCCAAAAACTCACCTTCATCCGAAACCTCCGCGTCGCCGGCACCAGCGAGGGGACGGCTGCCTAAACAAGATCTAGAGAAAAACCCTATTTACAGGGATAAAGGGGATAAAGGGGATAAAACGAAGCACTTCTTAGGATCATCCGATACAACTTCTGAATCTAAGGAGACCGCGATGATTTATGAAGATTTGACCGGGAAGATTCTAGCCGCCTGCTTTGACGTGAGTAATGAATTAGGCAACGGCTTTCTTGAGTCGGTTTACGAAAGATCCCTTTTGATAGCTCTTGAAGAAGCAGGTCTTCAGGCACGGGCGCAAGTTCCCCTGCAGGTCTTTTACCGCAAGAAAAACGTTGGCGATTTCTACGCGGATGTCGTTGTTGAGGGTACCGTGTTGCTAGAGTTAAAGGCTGTAAAAGCTTTAGCTCCCGAGCATGTAGCCCAGGTCCTGAATTACCTTAAAGCCACCGGCATTGGCGTCGGGTTACTGATTAATTTCGGTTCTCCTAAATTGGAATATCGAAGATTAGGCAACAGATTGTGTGGGTAGTCATCCCTTTTATCCTTTTTATCCCTGTTAAAAGATTGAGAATTGAATGAAATTGTCCAAGTTTATTGTCGTCGCGGCATGCGTAGTCGTCTTATATCCCTGTCTTGCCTTTGCGCTTTCCTCACCGAATATCCCGCTGGACAGTCCCGTTTATTCATACCTCGAGAAGTTGTCCGGTTTCGGGCTCATATCCTCGGACGTGAAGGGTATCCGCCCCCTGTCGCAGGCGGAGGCCGCACGCCTGGTCAAGGAGGCCGAAGCGCGGGCTGCCGCCGGCGGACAGCCTGCCTTGGCCGCGGAACTGCTCGATCGCCTGAACGAACTGCTGCCGCGCGAACTCTCCTACTACGGCCGCGAGGACGCGGCGCCTACGTTCGATTTCGCTCCGGTTGCCGCCGCTCGACTTCGCTATGTCTACGTGGACGGTGCTCCGCGGAGCTACTTCCGGGCCGTGCACGACCCGGGCAACGACGGGGTCTTCGGCATCGGCAGCGGCCTAAGGCCCGCCAATCCATATCCATCTCCGGTCCAGCAGCGTGGAACTGAAGGAACGCCTCTTTTCGAGAACAACGACGGCGCGGTTTATCGCGCCGGCTCCAACGTCGACCTCAGGGCGAGCGGTGCGCTCTACGTCTCCTCATATGCCTCGGCGTTAGTGGAACCGATGCTGCTTTGGTCAGAAGACGCCGATGAGGCGCGCCTGCGCTTGAACCGGGGCTATGTCAAGCTGGGGGGGAAGGGGCTCGAACTGGAGGTGGGACGGGACGAAAACTGGCTGGGGCCGGGCTATCGCGGCGCTATCACCCTCACCAACAACGCCAGGAACTTCGACCTCGTCAAGCTCTCCAGCCCCGAATTGGTGAAGACGAAATACCTATGGGACCTGAAATACTCCCTGATCTTCTCCCGGTTCGAAAAGACCGTCACCGACGGACTGGAGCGCCAGCCTTTCTTCTTTGCAGGCAAACTGGCCATGAAGCCGCTGGATGACCTCGAGTTCGGCATCAACCTGGGGCGGCAGGTCGGCGGTCCCGGCGTCAACAACAGCCTGGGGGACATCGTCCGCGGCATCGTCGGCGGTACCAGCGATGACAACTCCAACACCGTGGCTGGGTTCGACCTGCGCTTGAGACTGCCTTGGTTGCGCAACACCGAACTCTACGGCGAGCTCTCGGGCGAGGACTCCGCCTCGTTCTGGCCCATAGTGGAGAGCTATGTCGCAGGCTTCTACCTCCCGCGTCTCACCGAAAGTGGCAGGGACGACCTCCGCTTCGAGTATTTCCGCGGAAACCGTATCCTCTACACCAACGGCACCTTCCCGGAAGGGTATCTGAGGTACAACATGCCCATCGGACACTCGCAGGGGGGCGCCACCCAGGACTTCTTCCTGCGCTACAGCCACTGGTTCTCGGTCCGCAACAACCTCGCGCTCGAGGCCTTCCACACCAGGCGCGGCGACTACGGGCGCGTGACCGTCGACGCCTCCGGCCGCTTCGATGCCGCCGGCGTCATGCAGGCGATCGAGCGCAAGAACGCCCTCCGCGCCACCTGGACCTTCCCGTTCTCCAAGGAATGGAACGCCCTGCTTCTCTACGGGCAGGAGTGGATCCACAACTACGAGCTGCGCGCCGGCGACACGCAGATGAACCGGCTCCTGCGTGCAGAGCTTTCCTACCGCTATTGATGCGCTGCTGACTGCTTTAGATGCTCTTCACGCTTGCAGAGGACCTTTGCAAGCGTGCTTTTGCAAAAAAGCAGCTGCTTTTGGACCTTTTAGCGTTGCATCGGTGGGAAACCGCTGGCTTTGGACAAGAAACATGCCGGAACGGCCTTGCCTCCTCTCGATTTCCGCCCAGGATCACCTGCTTTCCCTTTTTTTCCGTCGCGTACCGACAATGTCAGCTTGCAAAGGACCGATGCAAGCTTGCAAAGCTACAAAGTCAGCCTGCAGAGGGGGAAAGCCAACGCGCAAAGCCCCAAAAGCAACGTGCAAAGGGGTTTTGTAAAGTGGATGTCCTGAAGTGGTTGCGGTTTTTGAGACAGGGTGATAAGCAATGGACCGACCTATTTCCAGAGGAGAGGTTCAATGCCACAACATCGCACCCGTCACAGCGCAGAATTCAAAGCCAAAGTAGCCGTTGCCGCCCTGTCGGAGTCTAA
>NZ_JAHLMF010000039.1 GCF_018919385.1 Geomonas diazotrophica | reverse complement strand
GAAAAATACCATGCTGGCCATCCTGGTAACATTGAAGTGTGCCGCTTCAGGTTACCGTACGAGGGAGGCCAACATGGCGAAAAAGAGTCTAACAGGAACTGAGCACTTTGTCGCAGGGTATGAATCTCACACTTTCTACGTGGGGGTTGATGTTCACAAGCGCAGCTATCACGTCGCTGTGCGACGTGCCGATGGCCGCGCTATCACTCTGGTCACTCCGGCTGCACCAGAATCAGTAGTTGAATTTCTCCACAACCTCCCTGTCCGCATTGGAGCTGTAGCTTATGAGTCCGGGCCAACGGGTTTCTCCCTGGCCCGGGCGCTTAAGAAGGCAGCTATTCCTGTCATTGTTGCTGCTCCTAGCAAGATCCCCCGTGCGGTAACACCAGGTGCAAAATGTGACCGCCTCGACTGTCTCAAGCTGGCGGACTATGCAGCTAAAGGCATGCTCAAACCCATAGCCGTCCCAACCGCAGAGGAAGAGGCGCGTCGAACCCTGTTGCGCAGACGCCACGCGGTTGTGGATTCAGCGAGGCGTTGCAAGCAACGCATCAAAGGTCATTTACTCTTCCTTGGCATTGAAGAGCCAAAGGAGCTTACCAATTGGCATAGTGACGTGGCAGAAGTGTTGTTGGGGCTACCGATGGATCCGGCAGCCCTCATGACACTTGAAAGCTACCTGCGCGAGCTGGCGTTTCACAAGGAAGAGCTGCGCAGGTTAGAGTTGCAACTGAAGAGTCTTGTAAAGTCGAAAGAGTTGGCAAAGCGGATGGCCTGTCTGCAGTCCGTGCCTGGCGTGGGAGCAACCGTCGCTACGACGTTTGCCATGGAGCTGTTCCGCCCTGACAGATTCACCAGGGCCGAGGAGGTGGCAAGTTATCTTGGCCTTGCACCGGTTGTTCGGCAAAGCGGCAATAAGTCACCTTCGGGCCGACTTGTTCCAGTCGGGCAGACAAGGTTGCGCAGCCTGCTGATCGAAGCTGCTTGGATGTGGAGAAGCAGGGATCGTTACGCCGAGAACCTTTACCATCGACTGCTCGGCAAGACTGGGGTTGCTCAGAAGGCAATAGCTGCTGTGGCTCGACGGCTGGCAATCATCCTGTGGCGCCTATGCATCGAGCAAAGGATGTACCGTACGTCCATGGCTTAAAATGAGGAGTCGCGATCGGCCCTTTGCCACACTGAGGTGGCGGACGAAAAATGGCGAACCTTCTCTAGGTACCGGATCGGTACTCGGCGTGAGTCTGGCGCGAATAAGAAAAGGCATCCTCCGTTGAAAGATGCCCTACGAGAAGGTTATCACCTCT
>NZ_JAHLMF010000038.1 GCF_018919385.1 Geomonas diazotrophica | reverse complement strand
GGGCCTGTAAAGAATTTTGTGTAAATGGCCTTGGTTAAGATTTTGGCAATCTGTCTTCGAAGAGGATGGCGAATCGAGCCATTGCCGCTTTCCAGTTTATGATCGGCTTCTTCCATTTCTTCGTGATGTTGTTCAAAGCCAGGTACAGTAGCTTGAACATCGCTTCGTCATTTGGAAATGAGCCGCGGTTCTTCGTCACCTTCCTCAGCGACATGTTCAGCGACTCAATCAAGTTTGTGGTGTAGATAACCTTCCTGATCTCAGGTGGATAAGAGAAGAACGGGATGATTTGTTCCCAGTTCCTTCGCCATGAACGACTTATGGTGGGATGTTTTTTATCCCATTTTTCGGAAAAGGCGTTCAATTGCATCTCGGCCTGCTCCGCTGTCGTTGACTGGTAGATCAGCTTCAGATCATCTGCCACTTCCTTGCGTTGTTTGCTGGTGACATAGTTGAGAGAGTGCCGCACCATGTGGACGATGCAGAGTTGGACTTGGGTCTTTGGGAAGACTGTCTCGATAGCCTCGGGAAATCCTTTGAGCCCATCGACGCAGGCCACAAAAATGTCTTCGACGCCACGGTTGCGAAGCTCGGTCACAACCTGCAACCAAAACTTCGCGCCTTCGTTTTCGGAGACCCACATTCCCAACACTTCTTTGTCACCATCGAGCCTGATGCCAATAGCGAGGTAGACGGCTTTGTTTGCAACGTGGCCATTATCTCTAACTCGGACTCTAATGGCATCCATGTAAACGATAGGGTACAGAGCTTCCAGTTGGCGATTTTGCCACGTTTTGACTTCTTCGGAGACTGCTTCGGTAACATTCGAAATCAGCGTCGGTGATACTTCAACTCCATAGATTTCCTCTAAGTGGCTCTGTATCTCACGTGTTGTCATCCCGCGTGAATATAACGAGATGATCTTGTCATCGAACCCAGCGAAGCGGGTCTGTCCCTTGGGAACGATCACTGGCTCAAAGGTAGCTTCCCGGTCACGCGGGACCTCGATCTCTAGGGTGCCGAAGTCACCTTTCATCGTTTTCTTAGAGGTCCCGTTACGTGCATTGCCCGCTTTATTTGTGACGGGAGCATTCTTTTCATGCCCCAGGTGGTGGGTCATTTCAGCTTGGAGCGCCCGCTGAAGAACTGCCTTGGTCAACTGCTTCAGCAGTCCGTTCTCCCCGAGAATCTCCTCCGGGCTCTTATACTGTTTCAGTAGGTCATCGATTACAGCAAGGTCAATGGTCATGGCAACTCCTTGGGGTAAGTGGATTTACCCCGAAATGACCATTTACACAAACCTTTTTACACCCCC
>NZ_JAHLMF010000037.1 GCF_018919385.1 Geomonas diazotrophica | reverse complement strand
CAATCGGGTAGCCGGGGGTTTCAGCCCCCCGGCCCCCACACCACCCGGCATGCGGGTCCGCACCGGGCGGTTCGTTGAAGTTACCGGGCCGTAGCCGGGTAATGGACCTTCACCCACAGTTCTTTGACAGATACGAGACCTTGATCCTTCAGCCACTGGTTGGTCATACCGTGCTGGGCGGCTAGCCTGCGGGACATGGCCCACGGACCGCCGCGATTCAGACCCGCCCGGATGGAAGTACCGAGTTGGACTCCCAGCTTGAGCAGGTTCCGAATCTTGGTGCGGCACCAACGCCACTGTTTCCAGTAGCAAAGACGCACCCGGCGCCTGATCCAGCCGTCGATCTCCGGGATATCATGGTAGGCTTCGGAAATCCCGAAGTATCCCATCCATCCGCGGACGTAGGTGGACAGCTTGTTCAGTCGGTACTCCATGGAAACAAACCAGCTTCTTCCGGTGTACTTCTTGACTCGGCGTCGGAACTCCTTGTACGCCTTGTCCGACCAGAGGATCTTGGTTCCCTTGAACACGAAGCCAAGGAAGCTGATCTGGTCGCTTCTGGCGACCTGGCTCTTGTCTTCGTTGACCGTGAGCTTGAGTTTGTGCATGAGATGCCTCCTCACGCTTGTCATGACCCGCTCGCCGGCCCGCTCGCTCTTCACCAGAATGATGAAGTCGTCGGCATACCGGACGAACTTGTGTCCACGGTTCTCAAGCTCCTTGTCCAGTTGATCGAGGAGGATATTGGCGAGTAGCGGGGAAAGCGGGCCGCCTTGGGGAACCCCCATGCCGGTCTTTTCCAGTCTCCCGTCAACCTCCACCCCGGCTCTGAGGTATCTACCGATCAGGGCAAGGACGCGTTTGTCGCGGACCTTCCTCCCCACGAATGTCATGAGGAGGTCGTGGTTGACCGTGTCGAAGAACTTGGCAAGGTCGATATCCACGGCAATACGGAAGCCCTGTCGCAGATACTCCCGCACCTGCCGAACCGCATCATGCGCCGAACGGCCGGGGCGGAAACCGAAGCTCCATTCCGAGAAGTCCGGATCGAAGATCGGCGTGAGCACCTGGGCAATGGACTGCTGGATCAGCCGGTCGAGCACGGTGGGGATGCCGAGCGGGCGGAATCCGCCCGTGGGTTTCGGAATCTCCACGCGAAGGACAGGCTTCGGTTGGTACGTACCTGTTGCAAGCGATGCACGGATATCGGCCCAGAGCGGCCGGAAGCGGTTGGGGAAGTCGTCGACAGTGATACCGTCGACACCGGGAGCGCCCTTGTTGGCACGCACCCGTTTCCACGCCAGTTCCATGTTCTCTGTGGCAAGTATCCGCTCCAGTAGGTGTTGCTCCGGAGTTGGCTGGTCAATGACGCGCTCCACCGGCACTCCCCCGTTCGGGTTCATCGTGTCGTGCAAGCTCATTGGGGCTTTACCTCCTCTTCATCGTTTGGCCCTTCGGCGGGGTAAGTCGTCCCGGACTCTCCCGGGCTTGTTTCCAGTTGCCGGATCGCTGACGGCAACGTCCTGCGCCTACTATGGCTTCTGCTGACTCCTGCCTCATCACGGCAACTGTTACCAGAGGTCGCGCCATCTGAAAGCGATGGCTTGTGAGACAGGTCTCCCCGGATAAGAACGTGAACTGTCGCTACACAACCGCAGCATTTACCGTTTCTCCTGAATCCGTGGGACTTCGTCATGTTGTGCTGACTTGCCCGGATGACGGCCTTGTATGCTGTTTCTGTTCGTCGGCTCATAGCTTTGCGCTCGGGCTTCCTTCAGACCCCTCCTCGCGGAGACGCCCTTGCCGTCGGCTAGTACTTCGTTGACGCCGTCTCGCGACGGTGTTGGATTCTACGTACAGGGGACTTACACCCCATAAGTTCACGCCCATGCCGGGCGTACACAA
>NZ_JAHLMF010000036.1 GCF_018919385.1 Geomonas diazotrophica | reverse complement strand
TGTCAATCGGCTTTGAAAATTGACCCACCATCGGCGTCCAAAATTGACCCACCCCAGGTAGCAGTTTTCAGTTCTTGATTCTGGTCTTGATCCTCCAGCTATCGTTCCCGGTTTCGATGATCTCGCAGTGGTGAGTGACCCTGTCCAGCAGTGCCGTGGTCATCTTGCCATCCCCAAATACCTGCGGCCATTCGCCGAACGTGAGGTTAGTGGTGATGATCAGAGATGTCCGCTCGTAGAGCTTCGAGATCAGGTGGAAAAGCAATTGGCCACCGTTCTTCGAGAACGGCAGGTAACCGAGTTCGTCGAGGATAACCACGTCGTGCCGGGCGAGTTGCTCAGCCAGCTTGCCGCCGCGGCCATCCAGCTTCTCCTGCTCAAGCTGGTTAACTAGGTCCAGCACGTTGAAGAACCGAGCCTTCTTGTCATTGCGGATGCTCTGCCTGGCGATCGCTATCGCCAGATGGGTCTTGCCCGAGCCGGTCCCGCCGACCATGATGATGTTGGTGTGGTCGGCGATATAGCTTCCTTCGTAGAGGCGTTTCACCTGCATCTCGTTCACGGGTGAGTCCGAGAACTCAAACCGGTCCAAGTCCTTGTCGACAGGGAACTTCGCCAGACCCATGCGGTAGCGGATACTTCTGGTTTTTCGCTCCGCCACCTCCGCTTCCAAGAGGTCGCAGAGGATCTTCTCCGGCGTCGCCCGGGTCTTGATCCCTGAGGCCATGATCTCGTCAAACGTTGCCTTCATGCCGTACAGGCCGAGCGTTGCCAACGCCTCCATGATTCGCTCACGCAGTCCCACGGGCACCTCCTGAGAGAAGGAGGTCATAGCGATGGCAGTCCACGATGGGGAATAGGGTTAGCTGCGGCAAGTTCGCCGTTTTCGACACTGGGTCCGGTTGGGGCTCGTCGTGTTTGCGTGACAGAATGGCGAGGATCACATCGGCGCTTATCGTTTTGTCGGAGAGCGCCTGAGAGCAGGCATCTGCGACGGCATCCAGGCTGTAACGGCGGACGACGCTCAAGATGGATACAAACTGACGCTCGCCGTCTGAGCGACCTTCAAGTCTCGCCCTGACATCCTGAATCGATGCCGGTAAGTCCCAGCGTTTGAAGGGAGCGCCGTTACGCAGAGCGCCTGGTTTCTGCTCCAGTACCGCGAGGTAGTGCCACGGGTCGTAGATGACCTTGTCGCGGCCAAGGTGGCGCCGGTGCATGGCTACGACCCGCTCGTTGAGCACCACGATGATCCGATCGGCATAGGCCCGTACCACGACGGTCTTGCCCACTGCGACGGCGTTGACGCTGTAGCGATTGCGGTCGAAACCGATCAGAAGCTGGGATGTGACACGGGCTACGCTCTCCTGATAGCCGTCGAAAGGCGATGCCGGCAGCGTCAGCAGGTGGTTCTTCTCCTCGGCGAAGACCTCATCGATGATCCTGTCCTTGCGCTCCGGATGCCGCGCCGTCGCCGCATGATTGCGGCATTGGCTTTCCAGCCATTCGTTCAACTCGTTAAGGTCGGCAAAGCGCCTGCGCTGAGCGAAGAATCGGTTCCGTACCATGCCGACCTGGTTCTCGACCTGCCCCTTCTCCCAGCCCGCAGCGGGAGTGCAGGCGACCGGCTCGAACAGGTAATACGAGGCGAGGTTCTGGAAGCGCCGGTTGAAGACGCGGTCTTTACCCATCAGCACCTTGCTAACGACCGTCTTGAGGTTGTCGTAGATGCCACGTTTGCAGAGGCCGCCGTAGTACTCAAAGGCGCGGACATGGGCATCCAGCACCATTTCCAGGCTTTCACGGGTATAGGCGACGCAGTAGGGCTTGCGGCTGTGGCACAAGCGGAACTGCGCAATCTTTACCTCCATCGGGACCCCGCCCAGTTCTACCTTCTCATAGCTCCAGTCGAACTGAAAGGCGTCACCGGGATCATATTCGAGCGGTATGAAGGCTTTGGGAGCCACGGCATCCGTCGACCTTTTCCAGGCACCCACATAGCGCCTGACGGCGTCGTAGCCGCCCTCGTATCCTTCCCGCTGCAACTGCTCAAAAAGGATCTGGGCGCTGCGGCGGTGCCGGACCGGTTTGGCGCTGTCTTCCTGCAGCATCCCCGACAACCGCTCGGCAAACAGCCCGATCTTGGGACGCGGTCGATTGCTGCGCTCGTACTTCTGGTCGGTCTTGCCGCTTCGGAGGATCTCCCGCACGGTGTTCCTGGCGATATGGAACTCGCGGACTATCTGGCGAATCCCCTTGCCGTCGACGAAATGGGCTTTACGGACTTTACGGATGGTTTCCACGTTCAGCATCTCCTTTGGGCTCTCCCTCTCTGGTCAGGTCCGGAGAGTATGGAGAAGGATGCTGGGGTGGGTCAATTTTGGACGCCGATTTGGCCTAAAGGTGGGTCATTTTTGCATGCCGGTTCACA
>NZ_JAHLMF010000035.1 GCF_018919385.1 Geomonas diazotrophica | reverse complement strand
ACGAAGAAATGGAAGAAGCCGATCATAAACTGGAAAGCGGCAATGGCTCGATTCGCCATCCTCTTCGAAGACAGATTGCCAAAATCTTAACCAAGGCCATTTACACAAAATTCTTTACAGGCCCACGTCTTCCGGTCCAGGCTCCGGTACTGGATGGCCTCGGAGATGTGGTGTTCGCGGATGGTCTCGGCGCCCTCGAGGTCGGCGATGGTCCGGGCCACCTTCAAAATCCTGGTGTAACTTCTGGCACTGAGACCGAGGCGGTCGGTGACCACTTCGAGCATCCGGCTTCCCGCCTCGTCGGGCTCACAGAACTTGCGGATCATCCGGGCGGTCATCTGGGCGTTGCTCCTGACCCTGGTCCCCAGGAAGCGCTCCTTCTGCACCTCCCTCGAGCGCGACACCCTGGCCGCGATGGCCGCGGAGCTCTCGCTCTCGCCCCGGTCGGCGAGGTCGCGGTACTTCACCGCCGGCACTTCGATGTGGATGTCGATACGGTCCAGAAGCGGGCCGGAAACCCGGGAGCGGTAGCGGTGGATCATGAGCGGCGTGCACGAGCACTGGTGGATGGGGTCGGAGAGGTAGCCGCAAGGGCATGGGTGTGGCAACCTTTACACACCACCATTCTCCATCCCTGTCACTTTCAGTTCCACGGGCAATTATGCTACCAGATCGCTACATTGAGGCTCCACAAACACTTGGACAGCATATCAGGAAAAGGCGTACTGACCTTGGCCTCCTCCAGCGCGAGACGGCGATCAGGATCGGAGTTAAAAAAGATACAATCTACAATTGGGAGCACGGAGTTGAGCCGGAGTTGCGTTTCATCCCCAAAATAATCGATTTTTTAGGTTATATCCCCCTTGACTGTCCGAAAGATCCCCTCGGAAGGCTCGGTTACTACAAGTTCATCAACGGCTTGAGCTACGAGGGATTAGGGGCTAGAACCGGCATCCATTTTGAGCAGCTCCGGGCTTGGCTCACAGGAAAGACTAAGCCGAGCGAAAAGAGCCTTCGACGGATAAACATTATGCTGAGAGACTCAGGCCATGAAGAGTTGCTCAAACTCTAGGACTGCTTGGGATCCCTAGTTTCAGTGCGTAGGTCTGCCACTACCATACTTCTCACAGGACCCGGGCCATGATTCCCTCGGCTTCCCGGTCACTCAGACGGGAAAAAGGGGCCGTGAAGAGGGTCGTATTTAAGTCAGGCCTGGTACTGTCGGTATCCGGGGCTAGGGTGTGGTCTGTTTTGGGTGATGGGAGTTAGGGCGCTGAATCAGAATGTTAAAGTGATCATGAGTAGCGGGTTCAGTGAGTTGGAAGTAACGCAGAAGTTCGTCGGGAAAGGACTGTCTGGATTTATTCAGAAGCCGTACAGGTTCAAGGCTTTGCGTGAAAGCATCCTTGGCTTGGATCTCTATCAAAAAAGTGATTAGGTGCCAGCAGTAGGCACGCGTGAATCCTGGAAAGGTTATGGTAAGGGCATCTTTCCAAGGTGTATAGTCGGCTCAATCCAAAGAACTAGCCGGGGTAAGCTCGGCCAGGACTTCCTCAAGATCAGCAGGACTGTAGGGTTTAGGTAAAACTGCGCTGAACCCGAATCTGGCGTAATCAGCAAGAATGGGATCGTTGGAATACCCACTCGATACTACAAGGACAGCCGCCGGATCGAGTTCCAGGATGCGCCTGGCAGCCTCCCCTCCCCCCATGCCTCCTGGAATAGTGAGGTCCATGACAACAATCGCGAAGGAGGTCTCCGCCGTCATTGCCGCATGATAGAGCGCAATCGCCTGCTCACCACTGCTACAGGCCTGCACCTCGTATCCGAGTTTTCGCAAGGTCTCCGTTGCCAGATTTCTGATGATTTCTTCGTCATCGACCACCAGGATCGGGCCGTCGAGGCGTTTTGCAGGCGTTGTTCGCGGCACCAGGCCCTGTCCAGTGTGGCCTTTACAACTGCTCGCGGGCAACAAGACAGTGCAAGTCGTGCCAACCCCTTCTTCGGAATCAACCCCTATATGACCATCATGCTTGCAGACGATCGAATAAGCTGAGGCTAAACCTAGCCCGCTCCCTGTGGCCTTGGTTGTATAGTAAGGGTCGAAGACTCTTCTGAGGCTATCTTTTGAGATACCGCATCCGGAATCAGCAAAGCTGAATCTCACATAAGGTCCAGGCGGCAGAGATTGCTCATTGTTCTTTTCGAGGACCACATTATCTAAGGCTATCGAGATGACTCCCCCTCCAAGCATGGCCTGAGAAGCATTAATTATTATATTGCACAGGACTTGAACCATAAGGCCTTCGTCAGCCTCCAGGTCCCACACACCATCGTCACAATTTATCACGCCCCTGGTCTTAGCCCCCTTCAACGCCAGCGCAATTGCAGACTCGACCAGGGCTTTGGCCGTCACCAATTTCTTTACCGGTCGGTTACCTTTCGCAAAAGTCAGAAGCTGATTGGATAAGTTTGTAGCACGCAGGCAGGCGCCTTCCGCTTGAGCCAAAAGGGCGGACAACCGCTCGTGGCTGTCCAGGGACATTCGTGCTAGGGCTATACTCCCCATGATCCCTGTCATGATGTTGTTGAAGTCATGCGCTATTCCGCCGGCCAAGACACCCAGTGATTCCAGTTTCTGGTTTTTCACCTGTTCGTTCAGCAACCGCCGCTGAATAGTGACATCGCGGGCAATTGAATTGATCTGCTTCAGCTTATTGTCTTCGTAGGAGAGGTTTACGGTCCAGAGCATGTCGTAGACCTCACCGGTCCTGCTTAGCTGCCTGTTCTCGAAAGTCACCGACTCCGTACCAGAGCGGACCCACTCCTGGAATGCTGACGACGTCTTTTGGCGGTCATCCGGGTGCACGAAGTCGAAAGCAAACTTTCCGACACACTCCGCAGGCGACCATCCAAAATATTTTTCAGCATTGCGGTTAACGAAGAGGAAGCGCCCCGTCGCATCCACCTGGGTCACGAGATCGCTAGTGCCCTCCACAAAATCCCGATATAGCGCGACAGTCTTCAACAGGGCTGCTTCAGTCCGTTTCTTCTCAGTTACATCAAGCAGGATCCCTTCTAAGACACCCTCATCCCTAAATACGGTTACTGACGCGAGGCAGTCGCGGACCTCGCCGTTTTTGTGTATGAATTGGACTTCGGCATCAACAATATGCCCTTCTTCGTTAGCGGTACAGAGAATCGAACTGCGCTGTGCCGGATCTGCATAGTGTGACAGGAACGGCTTACCAAGAACCTCCTCACGGTCGAGCCCTAAAAGCTCGAAAAATTTATCATTCGCATTTATGATTTCCGATCCATCGAGTTTTGATCTGAACAATGCAAACGGGCTGTTATCAAAAAAATGGCAGCCTGCAATGTGCCTCTGATTAAAGGAGGGGTCAGTACACCTGTGTTCGGTTATATCATCCATTTCGCCTCCTCTCGGTCCACCATATGTGATGGCGATGAGATCCCGGACGGAAGTGGCGTTGTAATTAGCATTTAACGCTCACTTTAGACACAACCAATCTTAATCTACACACTTTATCAGATATATGAGCCGAGCGCACGGGGACAACAGACCACAATCCTTTGGAAGAAGAAACTGAAAGAAGAAAGAGCCTCGTGGAGTGTCGGCTGCGGTAGTTCCCATGGTGTTGATCGGCTTCCAATTTTGACCCATCATCGGCATCTTGCGACCCACCCCTCAATCTATAAGACCTCAATATTTCGTAAGGGGATTACGGTAGGAATGCTCCTCACGGAGCCCCCCCCGCACAGATCCCGGCGAGCGCGATTTACGCACCGGGCTCCCACCTTGGGTGTTTGACGGCGAAACGAACTCTTGGCCATGGATGAAGGATACGCGGAGCAGGTAACCAAGCCGAAGCTA
>NZ_JAHLMF010000034.1 GCF_018919385.1 Geomonas diazotrophica | reverse complement strand
AAGAAATGGAAGAAGCCGATCATAAACTGGAAAGCGGCAATGGCTCGATTCGCCATCCTCTTCGAAGACAGATTGCCAAAATCTTAACCAAGGCCATTTACACAAAATTCTTTACAGGCCCTGCGAATGTAGGGTCCTACTTTACGAAAGTAGGGTCGTGTTTTGCGAAAGTAGGGTCGTACTTTGCGAAAGTACGGTCGCACTTTGCGAAAGTAGGGTCGTACTTTGCGAAAGTAGGGTCGTACTTTGCGAAAGTACGGTCGTACTTTGCGAAAGTAGGGTCGTACTTTGTGAAAGTACGGTCGCACTTTGCGAAAGTAGGGTCGTACTTTACGAAAGTACGGTCGCACTTTGCGAATATACGGTTGCACTTTGCCCGTCTGCGGTCGTACTTCGCTGTTTGTATTACGTTTTGCGATTTTGCCGGGGCGTTTTTCGGATCTTGCAGGAAGGTTATCGACCTTCACCCTTTTACCGGCTAGCAATCCATTGCCAGGGTGGAGGTTGGGAGGGAGTCGACGAGGGGACAGGTAAGCCCAGGACAGCTTATCAGGCTCCCCCCGGCCGTCAAAGCGGGCGTGCCCCTGAAGGTACCAAGCAGGGCTTTCTCAGCTCGCGCGACATCCAATCGCTCTTGAGGCATAACAGGAGCCCCGCGAAGGGCGTGCTCAACAGGGCGGTCCCGAAGATCAGGCCGACGACGCCTATGGCGTAATAGGAAAAGGCGGCGTTGCTGGAGGCGAGTTTCACCCACTGGCGGAACTCGAAGACTTCATATACAACCACAACCGCGATACCGGACCAGGCGCCTTCGATCAACCGGTTCAAGGAGCCCTCCCTGAGTTTCCAGAACTGGTAGGCCGCCCAGAGCAGATAGATGCTGGCGAGGGTGATCGTCCACGGTATGAAACCGAGGTCGATGAAGACGGAGAACTTCGTGACCGGAACCAGATACGGCTCAGACAATACCGTCTGCCAATCGCGGCCGTAGTACTTCATAAGTCCCGCGATGCCGTACAAAAGAGCTGCCCCGCCGACCGCCATCACCAGCCAGGCAGTTATCTCCACCGTTTCCGAAGCTGCCCCCCTTTCCCCCAGCGCCAGGGCCGGAGGCTCGGGTGTTGCTGGAATCTTTGCGGGTTCCCTGCCGGGATTTGCAGAACCCGCGGACACGACCGGTGCCTCCGGTTCCTCAACCAACTCGCCCCGGTGGCGCTTTTCGTCCAGAATCCGGGACCCCTCCATGGCGAGGAACTGCGGGTTGAGCCCCTGTATCGGCATGAACTGGACCGGGTCAATCCTAATGGCGACGCCTTCGGTCACCTCCTGCATCTCGAATACGAAAGTCCCACTGGTCCAGGTGAAAAGGGAATAGACCACCCTCTCAATCTGCTCGCGCACCACGGCGTCGATCGCCTCGGCGCTTACCTCGAAGCGCTCGACCATGATGGTGCCCAGAAGCTGGCGGTAGCCTTCGTCCGCCTGCGCGCTCAGCGCGCGGTTGAGGGTGCCCCGGTCGATCACCCCTCTCCGGATCAGCAGCTCCCCCATGTTCTGCTGAAACATGGTGGAACTGGCCCTGGTGACCTGTCCATTATGGAAGACGATGCGCGCCTCGCGCCCCCGGCTCTTCAGCGACAGCACACCCGACTTTCGGCTCATGCTGACGATCTGCATGATTTCGCCAAGCCCCAGGTCCTCGATGTTGCCAACAAGACTCATGGTTACAGCCTTTCATGCTCCCCTAAACCAGCCCTGAGCATCATTTTTTCATTTGGTTAACGGCGTCGTTCAGCTTGGCTCCGGCCTTCTCAATTTCCTTGCCGGCTTTCTCCACGGACTTGTCGATTTCCTTACCAGCACGCTCCGCGGGCCCCTCTTTCCGGCAGCCGGAAACTCCGGCGACTACGCTACTTAAGACCAACGCTGCTACCAGGATTTTGTTCACTTTCATCATGCGACACCTCATAGGTAACTCCTTTGTCGACCGCGGGCACAAAAAAAGCCGGGGCCAGAATATCTTGAGATATTTCGGCGACCCGGCTGTCTCTATGAGACCCAGTAGGCTTTCCGTCCCACCCTCGCGGATGGTTTAGTATTGTCGTTATCTGACTTTAGGTATGTGAGCTTGTGGCGCAAGATAGCCTAAAGAAGACGGGCGCGTCAAGGGTAAAGATATGAGGAATCCAATGCCAGCCGGCGCTTCGGTATTCAAAGGTGATAGGTGCGCCCTGCCACCTTAAGGTGACAGGGCTTTTCCTTATCAGCATATCCCTCTTTGCGGTTTGCCGTCAGTGCACGTCTCCGCCAGTCACGATCTTCCCCTTCCCTCGCAGGGGCGCCGCGGCGCCGAGGTATGATGATGATGATGATGCGGGGTCTCGGTATTCGGCCGCTCTTGACTTACGAAAAACTTACGAGTATCCTCGCATTCCTGATCGAGTGACAATCACCCCGCTCCTCTCCCGCAGGACAGGAGGATAGGGATGATCGAATGGAGGTGGGGATGACACCTAAACAGAAGAGGGTGCTTGATTTCATTCTGGATTTCGTGAGTCGCCACGGGTACCAGCCTTCGCAGTTGGAAATCGCGCAGGGGTGCGGCTTCGAGTCGCTGGGAACGGTGCAGCATTACCTCCGCTCGCTGGAGCGACACGGGCACCTGGCGCGCCGCTCGAACGCGAAACGAGGATTGCAACTGTCGGCTCCGGCGCATCCGGCGGCGGAAATCGCCGGATCGGCCATTGCGCCGTCGGAACGGATGGAACTGCCACTGGTGGGTATCGTGGCGGCGGGGAAGCCGGTGCACGCCTACGAACTGGCCGACGCCATCGAGGTCCCTTCCGCCATGGCGGGACCGGGCAACGTGGTCTACGAGGTGCGCGGCGATTCCATGGTTGAGATGGGGATCATGGACGGCGACTACGTGGCGGTACACCCGCAGTCGGTCGCGGAAAACGGCCAGACGGTGATCGCCGAGGTGAACGGCTCGATCACCATCAAGAAGTACCTGCGCAAGGGTAACACGATCCAGCTCCTTCCCGCCAACTCGGCGATGAGCCCGATCGAGGTGACCGAAGAGGACGAGTTTCATATCAGGGGAGTGCTGGTGGGCTCCATGAGGTTTTATCGAAAGTGGACAGGGAAATCCTCCACATAACGGTGCCCGCCTTCCCCATCGCGCTGGCACGGGTGGTTCACTCGCACCTGCGCGGGCGCCCGGTGGCGGTGGCTCCGCTCAACTCGGAGCGTGCACTGTTGCAGTGCATCTCTCCGGAGGCCGCAGAGGAGGGGGTTCACGTCGGGACGCCGATCTACCACGCCCGCAGATCCTGCCCGTCTCTCATCGTCATAGCTCCCGATCCGCACCTGGCGGCCAAGGGGAACCTGGCGCTCATGGAACTCTCGGCGGAGTTCACTCCCATGGTCGAGCCGGGAGCGGGACGGGTTTTCCTGGATGTGACCGCGTCGAGGAGGCTGTTCGGGCCGGCGCGGGACGTGGCGGCACGCCTTGAGAGGTCGATCTCGTGGCAGTTGGGGCTGGAGGCGATGGCCGGGGCCGGTGGGAACAAGCTGGTCTCGCGGGTCGCAGCGGACACCATGCAGGAACCTGGGGTGTACGACGTCTTCCACGGCGCCGAACGTCCTTTCCTCGCCCCCTTCCCGGTGTCGGTGCTGCCGGGCGTGGGGGAGTCGAGGCAGACGCTCCTCTTCCGGGATCTGAACCTGAAACGGGTGGAAGAGGTGGCGGCGCTCTCGGTGCCGCAACTTCGGCTGGCGGTGGGCCCCTTCGCGCCGCTTCTGCACGACCGGGCCTGCGGCATCGACCGCTCGCCGGTGCAGCCGCCGCGGCTGTCGACCGAGATCGTCGAGGAGGGGTTCCTCGAGCAGGAGGAGAACGACGACGCCATACTGATGTCGGAATTGCTGCGCCTCGTGGAGGAGTGCGGGTTGCGGTTGCGGCGCCTGCAGAAGGGGGCGCGCAAGATCACGCTCTCGGTCATGTACGCGGACGGGGTCGCGCAGCAGGGAAAGAAGGTGTTGCCGGTGCCCACCTCGCTGGATCTGCCGTTGCTGGTGGCCGTGGAAGAGCTCTTCTTCGTCACCTGCAAGAGGCGGCAGCGGGTGAAGAGTCTGCGGCTTAGCTGCGACCAGGTGGCGGAGGAGGCGGGACAGATGGATCTCTTCGCGGCCGTGCCGGCGGAGGTGTCGAGAAGGGAGAGCGACCTGCAGGAGACGCTGGACCTCTTGCGGGAAAAGCACGGCAGGAACGCGGTGCGCTGGGGAAAGGGGCTGGTGCTGCGCCGGGACGTCACCCTCGCCAGCGAGGCGCCGCCGGAATGGGATCCGGAGCAGAACAAGTACATGACGGTCACTAAAAACTAAGGCATTAACAGGGATAAAGGGGATAAAAGGGATAACGGCAAAACCAGACTTCTGGTTAAGACTGAGCTATCTTCACTTTTGAGGACACACCATATATCCTAACGAGCCAGGAGGGTGTGTCATGAGATCGAATCGCAAGTACGATTCAGAGTTCAAGCAAGAAGCGATCAAGTTAGTCATTG
>NZ_JAHLMF010000033.1 GCF_018919385.1 Geomonas diazotrophica | reverse complement strand
GAGATCATCGAAACCGGGAACGATAGCTGGAGGATCAAGACCAGAATCAAGAACTGAAAACTGCTACCTGGGGTGGGTCAATTTTGGACGCCGATGGTGGGTCAATTTTCAAAGCCGATTGACACTATTTGGACCGCGTCCGGAATGTAAGCCACCCGCCCTAGCTATTGCTACGAGCTTCATAGCCCGAATGGCACTCACAACTTGTTCTCGATGTTTGTGTGGTTCTGGGACACCTGCAGTGATAAAACTCAACTGCGGAGTAGGTGAGTTGAGAATATCAATAAACTCAGACATGATCTGGCCTGCTGGTTTGAACGTCAATTCTTTAGTCATAATCGATTTGTGTCCAGATGCTTGTACATATAAAGCTGATATCGCAAGTTCTACAGACGCGCCTATGAGTCCTATCACAGGAGCGTAACGCGTTTCTTCAACCCGTACCTCCTTAATGTGTGGCAGTCCAAGCGATACAAGAGCAACGGTTAAAAATTCCACCGATGCCTCAAACAGTCTGATAGAGTCTTTCCTAAGATAAACAGGCATTAGTTTTCCTGTGCAAGGATGTAATGATTACGGGACCTGGGGTCATGCTTGCAAAGTTGCAATCTGGTGCGCCTCGATAGCTAACTTTGCAACATTGCAAGCCTGACCCTAGTTTTCCTCGTCTTCCAGAATATGGCGAGTCAGGCTGGTGATCATAATCGAGATAAAGCTCCTGACATTCCCTAAACGAACAGCCAGATGCGGTCATCGACTTCAGCACCGCAGGCGGGTAAAGGTCAACCACACCAGTCCGGCTTTCCGGCCAAACAAAGGCCAGATACATTTCTCTGCCACAATCACCACAGATCTCCTGGTCCGTAACCGGGTTCCAGACAAAAGAGCCATCGTTGGCGGTCGGGCAAAACGGGCAGCAGTACTGCTCATCAGCGAAATCTTCGCTGAGATCAGTATAAATAGAGATTCTCCCAAGCTACAGGATCAGAGCCAAAAACACCTCTGTTGTACTCTCCAACAATAATTCCTGAACCTCTTAGCGCAATCAGATGTCTCGACGCTTGCATAGAGCCCCTTTGGGGTGGCAAGGGCCAGATCATGATTTTCTTAGGGGTAAAGTTTGTTATCTCCATGCCCGTGCATGCATTGAGCAACTGTCGGAATGGTTTCTCAAACCTGATCATCAACTCACTGAAGTTGTTGAGTTGCTCTGTAAGCCGAGTCATGCTTCTGTTGGATTTTAACTCGACGATGACTGGAAACACTTCTGAGCCTATTCTGCCAACCGCAAGGATGTCGCACCGGACAATATTGGGACCTGCATCGTTGCACCTCGCCCAGGTCGTACCTTCTATTGAGCAAACCGGATGATGTATGTCGCCAAGTGAAACTTCATCTAGTGCAAACTTTACCTCATCGAAAACATTTTTTAAAAAAATTAATGGCATCAACATGCATCTATTTTTCTTCAATGACTCCTTGATAATCCAATTCTGAAGCCTACGCTCTTCTTTTTGAGTGAGGTATTTAGGGAAAGCTTGCGATTGTTTTTCAAACTTTTCAAAATGAGCGATAATACTGTTCACTTTTTGTGAAGAAGTTTTAGCACATCCGCATAATGGATAATCATCTCGTAAAGAAACAGCACGTAGTGAAGCACCACAGATTCTTACATATCTATCCTTTTCCGCATAATTTACTATATCAACCGCTGTATTCAAACTTTCAACCTTGGCAGCCATATATTGCAGCCTGTTTTCGATAATAGTTTCAGTAGGAATTTTCTGATTTTGCATTTGAGTTCCTTTGCGATCGTTTTGGTTATAAAAGGAAGCGTTCACCATCAGTAATCTGAGTAACGTTCTGGAAGTTCTGTGCGAATAGGGCCCCATGCTCCGTATGCACTGGCACTAGCATTTTTGGATTCATCGCTTTAGCATATGCCTTCAGATCCTCTACAGTGGCATGGCCACTGGTATGAGCGTAGACGAAGTGGACCTGCGGATCGCTGCGGTATGACGCCATTGCTTCCGCTCCGTAAAAATTATCGTTGGATACTGCGAGATACCCAAGCCACTGGGAGTAGATGACGTTGACCGGCTTCGCCCCTCGATACAGGTCTATGATCTTGAAGGACGACATCTTGCCAAGATACAAAAAGTCTGCTGAAGACGCCGTTAGCTCTTCCTTCGTCACCCGGTACTTATAGACCCGCTTCCTGAAATCCCCGAAAAAGTCCGGGTGCTCTTTCAGTTTCTCATCGTGGCCGTGTGATGAGTACACCCGGACCAGGTCCCACTCCATATTTGGCGTGCTATCGGAAACGAGCTTGAGTTGCTCTAGAACCCACGCGGTGTAGATGTCGATCACCAGAGTCTTCCGGGCGTGAAGACATGCCCGGTAGGCGGAGACGACCCGGTCAATATTCTGGGATGAGAAGATGAGAAAAGAAATGTTTTCCTGGTGACGGATTGTTTCAAAAATCTTCTTTTCCACATCGCTTTCGTTCGGGAACTCGCTATTGTCTCGCTGTATCATGGTCCCCTCCAAGAACAGAAGATCGATGTCTTTGAGAGGTTTTCCGACCATGCTGTCGAACAGTTTTGCCTTCCGGCCATGCGCACGAAAATCCCCACTATAGAAGATCCTCTTCCCGTCAGCCTCGATGAGGAAGCCGTAGGCATCGACTGCGGAATGATCAACCAGATACGGCGTGACAGTGAAGTCGCCCAAGCGGAAAGGTTGCCAGCTCTGGAAATGATGAAAATCGTTCGAGTGTAGTTCCTTGCCAAGCAGCACCCGGGTGGCGTCGATCAGCCTTTTCCCGAGCTCTCCAATGTAGACCGGAATGTCAGGTGCAAGAAGGTCGATCAGCCCGAAATGGTCTTGATGCGGATGACTGATCAAGACTGCATCAGGTTTCAGATTGGAAACATCGATGGAATTGCTTTCGTTGGAGAGAGGCAAGCCGAGGTCAAGAAGGAGGGTCGTGTTTTCCGTGGAGAGTTGGATGCAGGTTCCGCCGATTTCGCTGGCACCTCTGTGAATCAGAACGTTCATTGCTGCTCCTCTCAGAGAATTCTACTCTACGTGTATAGTTGCCGCTCGGCCGAACGTGATTGGAGCGAGGAACGTTGCATCAGGCTCCTCTCCAATGAACCTGATACTGTCGCGCAATTTCCGTCTGGCGCAGCGCCCTCCCAGAGAGAAGTCCCTGGCCAAGTCTCTTACGAAACGAGGTGATTTCGTGCTCCAAACCAGATCGATGGACGCCAACTTTCCTTTGCCGCACACATAGATCTGTAAGGTTGATTGAGAGGTAAGGATGACAAATTCATCGGGGTAGAAGACATCTCTCTTTTGGGGCAGGCTGACGATCAAAGTGACGCATTGAAGGGATGCGTCACATGCATCTATTCTGTATGCACCGACTCTCTCCAACCAGAAGTCAGAATCAGTTTGCTGGTAGGTACCTGGCGGATTGAGAAGCCATGCCTCTCCGAGAGTCAGTTTCACCGATATCCGTTGCAAAAGCTGGTTTTGAGCCTCGGCAAGAACATTGGCAAGGAATGCATGAAGAACGGGATAATCTGCGAGCGTCTTTTTACGATAAGGGCCAAGTTCATGGCTCCTATTCATGCTGCGGATCTCTTTTTTTGTCATTCTCCGGGTGGTAGGCAAACAATCATCCTTTGATCTGACTAGAAATACTTTTTGTATTCATTTAAGGAGCTGAGAAGTTCACCCCAGATTAAATTATTTATTATCAACGTTATATTCCAGTGAGAGAAGCGTGTTACGGCACCGTCCACTCGGACCTCTGCATCAAGTTCGCGCCTCCCTCGCCGCCGATGATTTCACTTACTTCTCCAGACATCCACCTCGTCGGGTCTGCTCAAATTGTGAGGAGGTGTAGCATTACATGTTGTTTATGTAGTCTGTGATAATATTATTTATAAATGGTATTATATTCGAAGTTACAATCTGCTACGAGTATCTTTTCAGTTAAAAAATTAGTTAGATTATATTTTTTGGATTTATTATTAAGTTTGTAGTTAAAAAAGGACAGTGCAAAGGTATTCACACAATTACTTCTTGCTGTATCTGCAATATTTTCAAAAGGTACACCTGTTTTCAAATGCACACGAGAGATATATTTGATGCCTAGTACAGTCTTAAATGTAGATATTTCTAGGAAACCTATACTGCTTTCTTCATACTCACAGGTGTTAGCAAGCTCACTATTTAGATAAATAAAAAAAGGAATTTTAGCTACCTGATCGTCAGGTGACCGGACGCTACACTTATAGCAAACATTAACATTTAGCATATCATCATAGCAACTAGCCATACAATATCTTACCTGTTTTTCTTAAATAAGCAGAACAAACTCGTCACATTCACCAAACAATGATTGAAACAACCTCTTCTTGATTGACTGAGATGCGTTACCAGTTTGCCACTCTATCATATGTGACTCCTGCCATTCCTAGACATAAGTGTAAGCGAGAGGCAAAGACTCTCGATGTAGACCGGCATTCAGCTAAAAAGAGCTCTCGAAGACGAACACTAAATCTAGACGGTTTGTTGCAACAGTCCATGGTTACTAGAAACCTATCGGATGGCGATATTGTCAGGTATCTCTCATGACTCGAGCTCCTTTCAAGGGAAGGATTATAGCTCGTAATAAAACGTTCCCCACTGGGGCATCTGGGGTCAGGCTTTTAAACTTGCAATCTGGTACGTCTTTGATCACTAACTTTGCAACATCGCAAGCCTGCCCCCAGACTCCCCCATCCTATTCATCACCCGATTCAGATTGTCCAGCAACTCTGTAGAAGTGCTCGTTAAGTATCAAATGTCATCGAATTGCTTCAACGGTCGATGTTACATACCAACGGTCATATACAGTATATTGTGTAGGATTTGCGCTTATTTGGCTCAGTGAGGTCGTAAAGGTTTCTGCTACTATTTCCGCTGATGAGGTTGTGCTGGGATCAAAATAAAAGCCCAGTGGAGCGCTAGAGTCAACCACAACGCGCCCGCCGATCAGGCCACTGTTTGGCATATTTCTATTCAGGTTTAGGAAGTTTTGCCACTCTGCTGGGGAATTAAAGCCAATCCAGAGAAAAAGACGAGGGCCGTCCGTAGATGCGCCAGGAGCGGAGATAAGGACATTGCCTGCCGTTCCAAACCAAGGGTCAGATGAGGTTGGCGCAGGGGGAGCGCCCTTGGGTAGAGGGCCCTGATTTGAACCTGTATCCGTACTGCCGCACCCACCGATTGTGACGCAGAGCATTAAGATGACAAGAAAAGCCAACCGGTGCCAAACTCGCATGAAAAGTCTCCAAAATGAAATGACAACTGGGGTCAGGCTTGCAATGTTGCAAAGTTAACGGTCATGACATCAGAGTTTCATTTAAAGAACGCTATTTTCTGATAAAATTTTATTCACTGTGGCAACCTGATTGCGACTACCAAAAATTAGCACGCACCAACTATGCAAACAGCAACTACGGGGGATTAAAATGCGCAATCTACTTACAATTGCGATGGTTTTAATCACATTATCTGGCTGCGGTGGTGGTGGAGAAAGCACCAGCTACAACGAGTATTGGGGGCCTCGCACGAGGGCTATTCCACCAGGAGGCACTTACACTTCACCACAAAATGTAACACTAGAAGTGTATGCAAGTGGTGCAGGGGGGCCCCACCCTATTTACTACACTACTGATGGAAGCGACCCTACAACTGCCAGTACGATATTTACCCAAAAAATACCTATCACAAAAGATACTACCTTAAAGTTCTTTGGAACCAGCATAGGGCCTAACGACGGCATCGCTAAAGAAAAAGTAAATACTGAAAAATATGTCATTTTGCCGTAATTTCAAATAGTTGATACAGAGACGCCCATGATTTTATGGGGAATCTCGGGTCAGGCTACCGTCCTCTGTCAGGGCACAGTCCACTCAAAACTCTGCATCCAGTTCACGCCTCCGTCACCTCCATCCGAACCGTTGTACTTGTAGGTGAACTTCAGCAGCATGCCTGGCTCCACAGGAACCGGTAGCTTCACGCTGAAGGGAAAGATCCCATCCTGTTTTACCTGGCGGGGGATGACGAAGCAGACGTTGCGCGCTCTTGTTTGGCCCGCTGCATCGACTGCCGCGACCCAGATCTCGATCCCTTCCATGAAGGCGTAGCGGAGATTTTTCGCCACTCCCTCCACTACCGTTTCCATTCCCGCCTGCTTGATCTCCCAAGCCAAGGCCATGTCGAACTGTGAATAGTGATACGGCAGGGACTTCAACCGCTCACCGTTCACATCGCTGTGCGTCGTGCAGCCGCTGCAAAAAATCGTCAACAGAAACAGCCAAAGTTTTCGCATTTACCAGTACCTCTATGGTCAGGGCGATATGATCGTACTCTTAGCGGACTTCGCCAGACTCTCTCAGCTGCATCTAGTTTCATCTTCTCTGCGCGCTTTAAACAGAGACCTTTAACCAATCGGAGAATCTAGCAGATTTCTAATGCACAAGCAATCAGGGATTTCAGATGTTTGTACTATTTCTGAGGGAGGGATCGTGGGTGTCAAGACAGGAATGGTGGGGATAAAGCGCGGTGTGCAACCGATGGAACTGGATGTTGCCGGAAGGGGTAACGGCGGTCACCCCTTCCGATTCTTGCTGGCAAGGAACCGGTACAGCGGAACCGGCATGAAGATCTTCCCGATTCTGCGGGAAAGAAATGCCGCCAGCAGGAAAGGAATAATGAGGGTGTGCTCGTCGGTCATCTCCATGATGATGATCACTGCGGTGAGCGGTGCCTGGATGGCCCCGGAGAAGAAGCCGACCATGCCGAGAAGTCCGCAAACCTTGAAGTTCTGAAGGTGGAGTAGTTTTGCGACGGTGAATCCGAAGCCGGCCCCGATGGAAAGACAGGGAGAAAAGATGCCGCCGGCCATTCCGGAAAGGTAGGAAAGGACAGTGGTTGCGAACTTCGCTATCCCCAGTCCGGCGGGCCACTGTTCTATGGAGGAACTTTCGAGGAAACTACGGGTTACTTCGTAGCCCGATCCGGCCGAGGCGCCGTCGGTCAACAGGCCGATTGCGGCGCAGACAAAGCCGCAATAGAGCGCTCTCTTCCACGGCTGAGGAGGGAGGCCGAACACTTCCGGGAAGGCAAGCAGCCGGGCGAATGCGCCGCCCATGATCCCTCCGACAACTCCGAAAATGAGCGTTTCTGGAACCAGCAGGTTGGGCGTAAGCGTGACTGCGGGATGACCGAAATAGAGGTAGTTCCCCGCTATGGCCATCGCCGCGATACCGGAAATGATGACGGCTAACATCACCATTTCCCGAAAACGCCCGAACGCCCCCTCGGTCACTTCCTCCAGCGCAAAAGCAATACCAGCGAGAGGCGCATTGAACGCCGCCGCGACTCCCGCCGCGGCACCTGCCGTCAGGAAGATCTGAAAATCGACTTGGGGGAGGACCTTCCGTGTCGCCCGCCCGAAAAAAGCAAAGACAGAGGCTGAAATCTGGACAGTAGGGCCCTCGCGCCCGATCGAAGCTCCGGCAATGATGCCTACGCAACTCGATATCACCTTTACCACTGCCGTACGTAACGAGACCAGGGGGCTGTGCCACGGGGGTTCATGTTTGTCGTCACCGTGCGCCCGGTCTATGGCTTCCAGTACCTGGGGGATGCCGCTGCCGCGAGCCTCCGGTCCGAATTTCTGGACGATCAAGGTCGCAGCGACGAACAACAGCGGTGTGGCAGCGGTCATGAGATAGGAATGACCGTGAAATAAGGTGAAAAAGAAGGACTGCGAAGCGGAAATGAGACGTGCGAAAAGAACGGCAGCACATCCGACCAGAAGCGCAGCGGTCCAGATCGTGGCCTGCATGAAGCTTTTCTCGCGCAGCTTCCTCAGGTAGTGCAGGTAGCCCTTCGATTCAAGGGGCTCGTTCTCCCCTGCCCCGTCGTGTTCTTCTTTGTTCATCGTCGAAACCTTCTTAGTCAGAATGGTTTTAGCCTGCATGCAGCTCCTTCGGCGGTAAGTAGTGTCGCGGCGCCGACGCGGCCGGATAGTGTTGCTTCTTTTGTCCCGAAAGTCAAGGGGGCCGGGAGGGGCGTCGCGGGAATCAGAAGTGCTTTTTCCTGAAGGCAAGGCCGGAGCAGGATTTCAGATACTTTTCGAAGGCTGCGGCTTTGGCTTCGTCGGCGAAGGCATGGTAGGTGATGATCTTCCAGGGGCGGTATTGGGAGGTGTGGGGGGATTGGCCGGCGTTGTGGGAGGAGAGTCTTGCGTTGACGTCGGTGGTGAGGCCGATGTAGTGCTGGTCGGGGTGGGGGATGCTTTGGAGGTAGTAGACTGAGCTATCTTCACTTTTGAGGACACACCATATATCCTAACGAGCCAGGAGGGTGTGTCATGAGATCGAATCGCAAGTACGATTCAGAGTTCAAGCAAGAAGCGATCAAGTTAGTCATTGATG
>NZ_JAHLMF010000032.1 GCF_018919385.1 Geomonas diazotrophica | reverse complement strand
GATGAGGCTTATTTCGAAGGACTTGAGAACCTGAGGCCGGCAGCCTGACGCCGGTAATTCCCACATCGACGGGACATTGCTTATTGCGCCCATCAGGCTGTCTCACAAACCCCGGCCACCTCAATCTTAAGCCTGTACTCGAAATCGGGATTCTCTTCCCGACGCAAATATCCGAAAGGATTGCAATAGACCCTAGTCCGCCCAATTTTATAAGCGAACGAATTGTGTGTATGGCCGTGGATCCAGATATCTGGTTGGGTGTTGTTGATTTCTTCTTCCAGGTTAGTGACGAAGGCAGCGGTAAGCGGATCCTGGGCGTACTGCGGATGCACGCTTTGTTGCGAGATTCCATGGTGTGTCAGAACTACCACTTTATTACCACATGTTTTCGCCTCGCGGATTTCCTGAAAGATAAAACGTTTGGCCTGCTGGTGCATGGCCACTGTTTCGCCAGGAGTGAGTGGTGATCCATCAGGATGCAGGATGACTCGGAAATCGTTCATGCCGCGGCGAGCCGCTTCCATTGCGGCGGGGGCTCCGTCGCTGAAAGATGTCCAGAGCACCCCCCCAACAAAAGCAACCTCGTCGATGTCGATCCGCCCGTCAACGAGAACATGAACGTTTTGTGGGAGTCCTTGTCCACCAAGCCAAGCCTTTTCCTGACCGATAACCCGATTGTAATAGTATTCGTGATTCCCCGGAACACAGACTACTGCTCTGTATCGTCGAGCGAGAACACACAGCGCTTGCTGCCAGGTTTCAGGCCGGTGAAAAAGCCCAAGATCGCCAGCAATGCAGAGAACAGACCGGCTCCTCTTCACACCATTTGTAAGTTTGGCGAGGAACGTTTCGGCGTCATAAGGGGGTCTAAAAAATTCGGAATGAATGTCAGAAATTATCTGTATTTTCAATGTATATCCTCTTCGACCTCCTCGAGGTTTACCACAATTCACAGCTCTGTAGAATAGAATCTTTTTCATACATATATAACCAGTAGGTATTGACAAACAAGAGTCGCTACGGCATGGATAGAAGCAGACAAAAAATAGTGGCAGAGTTGGACTAAAAGGGGTGATTTAATGCTAGGTAAACCGAAGAGGTCAATGATAGCTGCAACGGATGAACTTGCCTCTCAGACACCACCGACAGAGCCACGGAAAAAACTAAGAGGCCGGCCACCCCGCAAACAGCCGTGCACGAAAATCACACTTGAACTCCCAACCGCGCTCCTGGAGCATCTGCAGGAGCTCGCTGACGAAAGGACCGGTGGGAACAGGACCATGTTGATCGAAAGGATACTTTCCGGGAAAATGGTGGCCCGATGAAAAAAGTTAAGGGCTTTTGGGTAAAAGAACCTGGGGAGGACCGTGTTGGCTCCGGCAAAACCATTATAATCCTGCCCAAAAAGAAAAAGGTGCGGACAACAACAAAGCCGAAGCTGGTCCTAATCAGCAAACGAAGCAAAAGAATCGATGGGGATATAAAATGCGCAAAGTGCGGCGTTGTGCATAACCCGGGGTGGGAGTATGCAGAAAGTAGCCATGGGAGGGTAGTGATCTGCACTTATTGTAAGCCAACCAAAGCCTTCGTAAGGTTTACCAGTGGGAGTTTCGAATCCGGAAGGAGATAAAAAACAATGGGGAAGTATACTGCGGAAGAACTCGAAAAGATGATCCATGACTACGTGGAATACTGGTCTGATCCTCTGGGTAAAGGGGATATGGACGTGGCGGCTGCAAACCGATTGAAACAGGAGGCTTTGCCAATCGCCCAGCAGCTGCTGGCGGTCCTCAAGAAGGAGCAGTAAGTCGTACCAGGAAGGCCTGGCAGGCCCCGAGGTAACAAACCTCGCTCTACAAAATACGGGCAAATTCGGCTCTTTTAGTATCGTAAATCCAGCATCCCTCATGGGTGGCGACGTTTATCCAGGGCGCCGAGATTCCACTACCGACGAGATCGACGCTCACCCCTTTTATGGGCCGATCGTTAGGCGAATGACCGAAAATCTGAGGCAGTAGGTGTGATGGTTGTGACTGTTCCCTTTCTGCGTCAAACCAAAAAATTCCACCAAAGCCGTCTGTCCCACCACGAGAAACAGAGATACTAAATAGAGAGCCGTGCCCGTAGCGCGGCCGTTCTTTTGTTTCGACATCGATGTTTTCCACTCTGGACTCCCGGATGAATTCTTCGTTTATCCACTTCGCCACCGCTTCAACACCTATAGGCAGGATATTTTGTGGCATCCGGCGAGCGAGGCCTGGTGCTATCCCAGCATGCGTGCATAGCCAGCCGTCGATGGCATAAGCTGCGGAAAACCGATCCCGGGCCAAAGCGAATTGTTTGCGGAAAGCAAATTCATCGAAATTACTGAAGCTTTTCCAAGGCCGTTCTGGGAGGTAGGCGAGGTCGTGGTTACCCCAAAGGAGAACCGAGTCGGATTCAAGCAAGAGGTCGAGGCACTCAGCTTCCTTTTCGAAAGAAGGTGGCTTATGACTACCATCGACCAGGTCGCCCAAGCAAACATGCAGCTCTGCCGGTTTGTGCTCGAGAAAAGCCCGTGCTGCGGCTGGATCGCCGTGTATGTCACTTGCTATAATTGCCATTTTCAGGTCCTAATCTCGAAAAACATCCTTGGCGACATGCTGCACATGCCGAAGCGGATCGTGACAACTCTCCCCCCATCATGGTGAAGAGGTTGCCACGTCGGCTCCACTCTTATGGCAAGAACAGTGGTGAATTGGGCGACCACTTCTCCGACCACTATCAACCTCGAACCGGCCAACCCCGCGGATCGGAGGGAGGTGCGGATGCGGTTTGGAAAGGAAGGCGCAAAGCCGTTCTTGCTTAGCTATTTCCAGTATTAACCCTTAATTTGAGGGTCGGGGAGGGCTTAAAGCTGAGCACTTTGCGTCCCTCAATTGTTATCATCTCACCTGTCTGTGGGTTTCTGCCTACTCTTTCGTTTTTGGCTTTTACTCCCCACTTTCCGAAACCCGAAACCTTCAATTCTTCGCCACTTACAAGGGTATCTTTCATCACTTCAAGGAGAGTCTCCAATGTATCGACGGCCTCAGCCTTCGTCATAGATGTGCCGTTTTTTATGGCTTCCACTAGGTCGTTTTTGGTCATTTCTGCTCCGGTACGTGTAGTGATTATAAGAAACTGCGGGAGCTAAAATCGCCATTTTTGAAGGGAAAAGCAACCCGTTTTTTCGAGGTTTGGACTTGCTGTTGTTTTTCATAAATTGGCCCTTCCAGGGCAAGGTTTTTTGTCAATTCTTTTTTTGGCTTTTGTATGACGCTGTATACGGCTGTAATTATTGGGTTATACCCCAATTCCGATGGACGTTGTATTACAATGTCTACAAATTGTCACACGGGTTTAACCTGTTGAAATCCTCCGGAGAATTACCGCTTCTGTGGTGGGGTTTGTAGACAGGCCATTCCGCACAGCGGTAGCATGATGTCTGACAAGATTCGGAGGCTTTTTGCTTCTCTCTGCCCCTCCCCTGTTTTTCACCTTCCTCACCGTCTTTCTCGCCTCTCTTGCACCACCACCTGTTGCTGCTCCCTCCCCCAATTCAACGGCCATACTGAACGACCTCAACAGGACACTATCCACTACTACAACCTTATCATATCCATGAACGAGATGATTAACCAGCTCCTTGACAATCTCTCTGTCTAACAACGGACCAATTTTGTCTGCCTGAGTAGGCATACCCAATCATTAGCAGTGACGACCAGGACGACCTGGCCATCCCACCGAAAAGAGGAGCAACGAGAGAAATGAAAAACAAACTTGAAAAGCTAATCCTTGAGGTCATCATCGGCATCATCAAAACCCACGTGATCCCCCTTTGTGACCCCACTTGCCTAACCATGGTATGGCACTGGCTGCAGGCCTGGCTTTCGACCGGGATGTAGGCCACCTCCGGATCCGGCCAAAGTCCACAGAGGAGAACCGGGGAGCCCACAGGAACGACGCCGCCGGGACCAAGGGAGAGAGAAAGAAGAGAGGATCCGGAGAACGGAAAAAGGGAAAGGGCACAGGAAGAGGGAGAGCGGAAAAATTTCGGGCGCGGCCGTATGGTTCGTAGGGGGTCCGACAGGACCACCAGAGAACCATAGCTCTGAGGTTTTGGGGCGCGAGCGGGAGGGCGAGCGCTTACCGAGCCGTAGGCCGGCCTGCAGGCCGGGCGGAGGTGAAATCAGTGTGGAGCTTGAGGAGGACCTGGATCCGGAGCGCCGGGAGCGCGACGGGGGAGGGAAGTAAAGGAGGAGGTACGGAAGCGCCGGGGGACGGCAGGGACGGCCACCGGGGAGGGCACGAGGAGGAAGAGGAGGGACAGCGAGCTCGCAGCGAGCTGGGGGAAGCAGGGGAGGATGCGTGGATCTGGGGGAGGCTGGTGAAGGAAACCTGGGGGAGCGGGTGAGGCTCGAAGAGCAGAACCGGGGGAGTGAGACCTTGGGTGGTGGTGCGGACCAGGGCGGATGACCTGATCGGTGAGGCGCCGGCTGCACCCCGTGCGACGGTCCCGGCGGAGACCGCACCGGTGGTGATAGGAAGGAGCGAAACGATGACGCTGAGGCGGCCAAAACCCTGCCTTACGACCGGATCTGGAGGTCTGGGGCTCCCGGGCACAAAAAAGGCGCCTGCGGCGCCGTCTGGTGCCTTACGAACACATCGGAGGACAAGCCATGGCCGGTTCCTTGCGAAAGCAGAAAGCAAGTGGGTGCAAGTCGGCAAAAGCGGGAAGGCCTGGTGCCTTTCGGTGGACGTGCGCGTGCCGGTGCCGTTGGGGTGGGCAGGGGGTCAAGCCAGCGCCGGTTCCTTGCGAAAGCAGGAGGTGGTGAGGCTGGGGAATCTCTAGTTTCCACTTCTTCCGTGTGTTCGGCCTCTGCTGTGAGTCTTCATCCTGCTGCAGGTGATCGTGCTCCGTGGTGGTAGTTGTGCCTTGCGAAAAAGGTTGTGGACGTCGCGTCTACCGACGCCGTTGCCTTCTGTCTGTGCCGTACCCTCGCTCCACTCTGGCGCCTATCAAGTCGCCGACGTTTCGCTCTACCCTGCCTTTCGACTATCTCCCCTGGTCGTTCGTTCCCTCTCGTCTCTCTGTTCGTCCTCTTCTCCTGTCGTGCCGTGATGGTGAAGTGGCGGGTTGGGGGTGGCGATCTGCTCGGTGTGGAGATCTGTGCGTTCCTGAAGGCTTGTTGACCTGCGCGGGTCTGTGCCGTTGGGGTTGGCCGGGGGTAAAGCCGGCACTGTTCCTTCGAAAAGACTTGTGGGGGGACGGAGAATGCTCGGGAAGGAGGCCTGTGACTGGCGATCGGGAGAGGTGGCCCTGCGCGTCAATTCCTCAATCAGGGTACGGGAGCCCATCCATTTCAAATGCCTTAAAGGACCCCTCCAAAAAACCCGGGGTACGGGAGCCCACCCATTTCAAATGCCTTAAAGGAAAACCCTTCAAATAGGGTACAAAGCTCAGATGATATAAATGCCTTAGTAGCCCTTGAAAAAACGCTTGGGTACAAAGCTCAAAACACGTTGGGGTACAAAGCTGAAATGCTGTAGGGTACAAAGCCCGAAAAAAGGCACGATGCCAGACCATTAAACAGAGTCTTAGTGCGCCCTTTCAAAAACGTCGGGCACGATGCCCAAAAATAAAAAGGCACGTAGCCTTTTGATTTAAGAGAGGCTTAGTGCCAGGTGGCAAAAACCCGAAAAAGAGTTCAGTCTCGGAAAAAGGGCACGATGCCTTTTGGTTAAAGACTTACCCCCCCTAAAAGAGACCGGAGGGGCCCAGTCTGGTTTTGTGACGGTTGGGGGGGGGAGCCGAGGTGCTAGGAGAACACACATTCGTTCACATCTACCCCCCCCCAAAAAAAAATGACGCATTTGAACGCATTTGAACGCATTTGAACGCATTTGAACGCATTTGAACGCATTTGAACGCATTTGAACGCATTTGAGCGCATTTGAGCGCATTTGAGCGCATTTGAGCGCATTTGAGCGCATTCACGTACACTGCCCAAAAGGAACATTTGCGCAAGTAATATATTAAAGAAGTGGGTGCGGTTGTAAAGGCAAGGGAACATTTGCGCAACTATTAACAAAAGGAACATTTGCGGAAGTGTTTATGTGTAAAAACGGTCCTGATCCGGCACTGCAAAGGGCAGGTTTGCTTCCGTGTTAGATTAAAGCCTTGGATCTTATGAAAAAGCGTAAGGCAAGTTTGCTCTCGCGTTTACGCCTGCCCTACCGACCTCCGTTGCCGGCTGAAAAATGCGTCCTGCGTGAAGGGGCCGAATTGTACCGTGATATTAAAAGTGGTGCTGTCGTGTCCTCAGGGAAGGGGCCGATAGCTGAAAACGCCCCCCTGTTTTTCCCATGCTACGAAGGCCGAAAACACGGGTGCACTGGCTGGCCAGTCGGCTCCCCTAGCCCCTCCCACATTCTTGTACAGCAGCAAAACAGGTGTAGCCGTTATTGCCCCAGCCATCTATAAGAAAGCATCCAATTTGCAATTTATCGTGGCCATTCGTGGCCCAAACGTGGCCGCAGGTGGCCCAGGTGTGGCCATGGTAGGTCACACTGTTTAAATCATTCTAAGAATATCTCATTTTTCTAACACCAAAAATGAGATATTTCCGTGCTTTTACCGTTTCTTACGTTGCACGCCTGTTATAAAACCATGAATAAATATTGCTAGTTGCAAGGTGCGTGGCCACAGGTGGCCCACTTTTGAAGGGTTGATTCAGAAGCCGTACAGTCTGAACTCCGAGCGTTTTTGGCCTTTCCCTATTTTTCCTATTTTCATCTCGTCTCTCTATCTTCATTCTTTGCACTACCTTAAACCTGATGTTATAGAGATGATAGCATGGCGAACGAAAGCGGGATCAAATATCGCTTCGGGCTAGATGGGGCTGGCCAATTGGTCGATATCGCGGCGCCTGGTGTCCTCCGGGGGCAGGACTACACCTGCCTATCCTGCAACCGGGCGCTCCGGCCCGTCCTGGGAGAAGTTCGCCAGCGGCATTTTCGTCACCGGCACGACGCGGACTGCTCCCCGGAAACATACCTACACAACCTTGCGAAGCTCACCTTCTACAACACCTACCGTGCCTGCCTTGACACTGGAGAGCCCTACTGGTTCGAATACCCGGTGCGCCGGCGGTGCACATACTGCGCGGCCCATGTTCTGTCCCCGGGACAGTGGAGCGGACGGACTTGATACGCGTATACCCAGAGGTCTTTCTCGATCAGCGGGACGGCGAGTTCATCCCGGACATCCTTCTCCAGGGGGAGGGCGGCCACAAGCTCTACGTTGAGGTCGTGGTGACCCATTCTGCCGAGGAGAAAAAGCAGACATCCGGTGTGAGGATCCTCGAGGTTAAGATCGAGAGTGAGGATTACGTAGAGATGCTGCGTTCGGGAGTGCTCTCCCTCTCTGACGAACGCGTGCACGGTTACAACCTCCGCATGGTGCCGGCGGAAGGCGACTTCAAAGAAATGTGTCCGCAGGAAGGGCTCTTCTTCCATCTGGATGTGCACGGGGCGGCCAGCCAGGCTGGGATGAGCTACTCCGTATTGCCAGACCTGCAGGCCAAGGGCGGCTACATTGAAGCGATTCCCAACCTATCGCCCGAGGTCTTCCTTGGGTGGCTGAGGCATGTCCTTAACGAAGGAAGGGAGGTGCACCATTGCTGGCTATGCGTTCACCATGGCATGGAACGCCACATCAGCAACTGCGGTTATAACCAGAGTATCAGCGGCTACTGGCCGACGGGTGCTGTAGACTGCGAGTTCTTCAAGCGGTGGTCGGCGGAGCTTGTACCTGGCGTGCTTGACTGGGTGCTGGAGAATCTGCAGAAGAGGATGGCAAAGAGTGAACCGATGGCTATGGAGCCCACGGCTCCTCATCCGTTGGACTGGACTGGGAAATGTGAGCTCTGTGGGAAGGTGACCAGCGATTGGTACGTGTTCGATCGTAAGACCGGGAAGTGTAAGTGCAACGCTTGTGGGAGAGGAAAGGAGGCAGTTGGGGTAGAGGTGTTCGGGGTGGACTCTGAACCACCCTAGCCCCCACACTTCCGTGGTGGCTTTTTCCCACAAGGACAAGGGGCTCCAAATGCCAAAATCGCCCTTTAAACCCGCGATCTCCCCCTCCGCCCATACTCCGACCTGCTCAAATTGGAGATCGTGGCAAAATGATGGCATTTGGGTCGCCAAGTGACTTTTATTGAGCGCTGTTTGCCGCTATGATTTTAAGTTGCCGTTTTTGTTGCTAAATCCAATATTGCGCCATATGGGTCATATTATTTAAATTGCCGAGGGTTGGATGAAGCAGGCAATGACGCATTTGAGCGCATTTCTCTCTATCTCCCCCATTTTTCCCTAATGACTCCCAAATCCTTCCCTAATAGAGATTACTATGAAAACCTAGCATTTATAGATGCTTATCCGTGTCGGCTCCTTGCGCCTCAAATCTATAACCCTATAACATCCTATTTTTAAACATCATTTTTATTAGGGAAAAATTTGGAATTATCGTCTGTGAACACTTGCGTACACTTGTGAACGGTCTACACAACCGTTCACATCTCGTTTCCAACGCGTTTCAAACGCATTCAAACGCATTCAAACGCATTGCTCCTCTCTCCCCCATTTTTCCCTAATGACTCCCAAATCCTTCCCTAATAAAGATCGCTAGGGAAGTCTAGCAATTATAGATACTTATACGTGTCGGCTTCTGGCGCCTCAAATCTACAACCCTATAACATACTATTTTTAAACATTATTTTTATTAGGGAAAAATTTAGAAATACTGTCTATTTTTGTAAATTTAAAATTGACATGAAATCCGGCTTTCGGTGATATTTACTTATCAGATGGGAATGCCGAAAAATGGAGTGTTAGTAATGGCTGGTCGTCCGAAATCGCAAAATCCTCTGGGAGACAATGTTCCGGTACGGTTACCCTTTGAGGTAAAGGCTCAATTACAAGCAGAGGCTGACGAAAAAGGACTGCCGCTCTCAACGTACTGCCGCACAATTCTCATGGAACACTGCCGTTCTCACAAAACCACACGCTAAGGTATGAATCTGCTTCGAATTTTGACCCTGTATCGGCGTCCAATGGTGACCCAGTGCGCCGGGAGACCGGCAAGGAATAAGGAGTGAAAGTCTCCGACAGTAAAGGTTTAGCAAACCATGCTGTCCCCGAGTCATGCGCGGTGCACCGTGAGGTGCGGCGCGAAGCGTTGACAGGGGTGCGAGTAGGCCAGCCATTGAGCCGCGAAATAATTGTATTCCAGGGCGCCGACGCTTTTGGGTCTGCGGAAGG
>NZ_JAHLMF010000031.1 GCF_018919385.1 Geomonas diazotrophica | reverse complement strand
AGCATCTCCTTTGGGCTCTCCCTCTCTGGTCAGGTCCGGAGAGTATGGAGAAGGATGCTGGGGTGGGTCAATTTTGGACGCCGATTTGGCCTAAAGGTGGGTCATTTTTGCATGCCGGTTCACATGAGGCGGAACGCAATGCTACCTGCCGCCGCAGGCTGTTCACAGCCGGCTTTCTCTCGGCCATCCTCAACCCGAAAAATGCAGTCTTCTATCTCAGCCTCTTCACCGTGATCGTGAGCCGCGATACGCCCCAGGCGATCCAACCCTGTTACGGCGTATGGATGGTTCTCGCCGTCTTCTTCTGGGATCTGTCGATTGCGCGGTTGGCGGGGAGCGAAAAGGTAAGATGCCGCCTCGACCGCCACGCGCCCTGGATCGAAAAATGCTCCGGAGGAGTGCTGCTTCTCCTCGGGGCGGTATTGCTGTTGCGGTAGCTGCCCCTATTCGACATGCGGGGCGCGGGGGCGCTCGGAATGACGTTTCTGCAGGCACAACCCTTTTGCTCAAATATCCAAATCTCAGCAATGTCCCCTCACGGGACTCATGGGATTGGCTGTCGGGGGCTGCTGTGCAACTGGTCGACTGGCCGCACTAGAGATATACTATTCTGAGGGTGCTGAAGTCCTGCTTGGCGAGTTAAATACACTTTTGAAGGGGGACGACATGGCAGGTAGTAAATCAATTCTTACTAGTATCTTGGCATCGAAGCTATCACCTGCCGAGCGCTCAAGGTTCATAGAATGGTCTAATGGTGTAACTAATGAAGAATTTGATGATGGCTTGAGCCTGTTTTTCAAAATTGAAGAGGTGCAGGACGCAATAGGTGACTATGCAATCGAACAAATTCAAGAAATTGAGAATCATTGCAACATCAAGATATCAGCCGTGATAAGGGTTGACGGTAGCACGTATAAATACCGCCAGTGACCTAAACGGAGTGAGGATCTGGGCGGGCTCCCAGGTGGGAAGGGAGCCGGCGATCACGACCTCTGCAAAAAGGCTTCAGCCTCGCCCGTTGAAAAACGGCGGCTGGAGCCTTTTCATGTTCATGGGCATCCCCCTCCCGCCCGGAGCGTGGGAGGCCGGATGATGAGGGAATAATTTTCGGCGCTTGACGAGATTACAGCCTTTGCTATATTGGACAAAACTAATCTTTGGTCCGGGAGGCTACTATGGTCGAGGAGTACGATTCAGTCGATACCAATCTCCGAAAGCAGACTTTCCCCCAGTTGTTCGTCACCGTTACTGAGCTCGCTGATTCCCTGGATGCCAGTTCGCTCTACAACGAAAACCGGCCCGCACACGTCTGTTGCGGACAGACGTTGAGGGAGCATGTGCTGGCCATGAAGGAACTGAGCGCCGGGGCCGACAGGGGAGACGTCCTGTTCCGGGAACAGCGCCAGAAAGTGCGGGATTTTTGCGAGCTCGACGTGCTGGGCTCGGTCAGTTACATGAAGACCATCGCGATCCACCGGAGGGATCCCAGCATCCTCCACACCATCAAGCTGCCGCCAAAGGAAACCGCCCACAAGAATTCACGCAAGGCGCACTCCTCCCGGCAAAATGTGGAGATCCGTCTCGACGTGAAACATGTGAAAGGGAAAACGGGATGGATTCTCGTCCAGGGCAGTCACGTTCGGGGGGGCGGGCCGTACCTGATCAATCTCTGTAAAGGTGAACCGACTTCTGAGGCGAGCTGGTACAACCCTGGAGGACACCACGCCAGTTGCGCCAAGATCATCCTCAAAAACCTCGAGCCGGCCAACAGGTACTACGTCAGGATGAGGACCGATGGGCCGGAGGGGCCTGGGCCGTGGTCTCAGGCTGTTTCGATTATCGTGTTGTAATTACCTTTCCCAATTCCCCGCTTCGGCCTGCCGGCTTGCGGCAGACCGAAGCTGCTTGTCCTTCCAAAAAGCAAATCCCTTCTGTCCCCCCTTCGTAAAGGGTGGAACTCGAGTTCTCCTGCATCACTTAGTGGCCAACAGCGGCCAAAGGCCCCCTGACTCCTTCGCAAAGACAGGACCTTGAGTTTATCGCCAGGTTCTAACTTCAAAAAGTGGTGCATAACTTCACAAAATATTATTCAAGACATTAAAATTGAAGTCCTCGCACAGAAAAAAAGCGACAACTCTCGGGCGCGGCGTTTCAACTTCAAAAAACCGTGCACAACTTCCAAAAATATTTTTTGGAACATTAAAATCAAAGTTCTCGCACAAAAAAAATGCGACAACTCTCGGGCGCGGCGTTTCAACTTCAAAAAGCCGTGCACAACTTCTAAAAATAATTTTTGGAACATTAAAATCAAAGTTCTCGCACAAAAAAAATGCGACAACTCTCGGACGCGGCGTTTCAACTTCAAAAAGTCGTGCATAACTTCCAAAAATATTTTTTGGAACATTAAAATCGAAGTTCTCGCACCAAAAAAATGCGACAACGCTCCGCCGCGACGTTCCAACTTCAAAAAGTCGTGCACATCTCCTAAAATTTTCTTTTGAAACCCGGAAATTGAAGTTCGCGCGCCAAAAAGAGGGGACGAGTGCTATATTCGCCGCATTGAGCAATTCCGGTCAGGATTTCTCTCCGACTCTCGGGTAGGATCACCTGCGAATCGAGAGGGGACGGTAGGCACATGGACAAGGCACAGGCATACGCGCAACGCTTCGACAGGGTCGTTCGGTACATCGAGCGGCACCTTGACGAGCCGTTGACGGTCGAGGGACTGAGCCGGGTGGCGCATTTCTCGAAATTCCACTTCCACCGGCAGTTCACGCTCTACACCGGCATGGGGGTCTTCGCCTTCATCCGGCAAATGCGGCTGAAGCACGCCTCGTACCGGCTCTGCTACCGCCGCGAGGAGCGGATCATCGATATTGCCCTGGACGCTGGCTTCGAGAGTCCCGAGGCCTTCTCCCGCGCCTTCAGGCAGGTGTTCGGCCAGTCCCCCTCTCAATTCAGAAAATCACCGAAATGGCAGCCCTGGAAGGAACGCTTCCGGCCGCCGCCCATGCAAAGGAGAGAAGACATGGAAGTAAAAATCGTGGAGTTCCCCGAGACCCGGATCGCCGTCCTGGCCCACCGCGGCGCGCCGGAGAAGCTGAACGATTCGGCGCTGAAGTTCATCGAATGGCGCAAAGAGAGCGGGCTTTCGCCGGTGAAGCAGGCGCTTACCCTCGGCATCGCCTACGACGATCCCGCGGTGACCGAGCCCGAACGGTTCCGCTTCGACATCTGCGGCACGGTGTCGGAACCGGTGCCGGAGAACCCGCAGGGGGTAGAAAACGGCGTGATCCCGGGCGGCCGCTGCGCGGTTGTGCGCCATCTCGGATGCCATGACCGGATCGGCGACACCATCTATCCCCTCTGCCGCGACTGGTTCCCCCAAAGCGGGGAGGAGCTGCGGGACTTCCCGATCTTCTTCCACTACCTGAACCTGGTTCCGGACGTCGCCGAACACGAGCTCGTGACCGACATCTATCTGCCGCTGAAATAGCCGGTGCGGCCGCTGCAAAAGCGTCAAAGGCTCCGGCCGGGACATGCCACCTCCCGGCTCGGAGCCTTTGCTGTTTACTTATTAAAGAAAATAGTGTATACGCTATCGGAAGGGCGAGAGGGAACCTGCACATTCCGATGCATCCAGGCAATTCCCGTACGCGAAGAATCGAATTACATGGGGCCCGGACCGGGCCTGCGGTTCTGCAGCCGTCGACACGCGAGGTGGCGCGACGGCGTTTAGGGATGCCATGATGCGTTCTCTGCGATTGTACGCCGCCATGCAAGCGGCCCTCAAACAGGCCCACATGCTCTCCTCCGCAATCCTCGCTGGAAGCGGCGCCTCTCTTCTCTACCTGCTCCACATCTACACGACGTCTTCCCAAAGGGTCGAGGCGGCCGTCCTCAACCAGTCGACCATCGAACTGGTCCAATACCTCGTTCTTCCCAGCGCCGGTTTTTCCATCGCCACCGGTGCCATCATCTGCCTGGCGGAGCGTCGCGCCGCCTTCTCCTGCCATTACATGGTTACCAAGGGCATGAACGCGTTAACGGCTGTCGCCCTGGGCGCCATCCTCTATTTCGGGCTTGGGAAACTCGCCGCAGCGGCCTCGGACATACGCGGGGTATCGCTGGCGGGACATGTCTTCCAGGTCGAGGACGTCCTGGGCGGAACCAACCTCCTGGCCGCCGTGCTCATGGGGACCATCCTTTTCGTGCTGTACAACGTGGTGCATCGCCCCTGCGCCGATGCGGGCGGCTGCAAGCTGTGCAGCTGCAACGGGGTTCGGGGTGCCGAAGCGGATGACTCGTTCAGCGATCCTCGTGACGCGCAGTAACAGGGCAACTACGAGCTGATTTTGCCGAGGCAAGTCCCCCCTGTCCTCCCTGTCCCCCCTTCGCTATTCCTTCCTTCCCTATCATTTCTTAACCGCCAGGACGAACAGCTCCAGCGTGACCAGGTCGTGCACGAGATGCATGCCGAGGCGCTCGAAGAGCTTTCCCGAGCCGTACCCGGCGTCCCAGAGGGTTCGGTCGATGTCGAGGTGTGCATGCGCCTTGATGCTGCCGTCTTCCTGGGGCGCCACTATGGCGGGGAAGCCCACCGGACGGGTGACCCCCCTGATGGTGAGTTCCCCGATGGCGGTTCCTTCGGGCGCCTCGGGCGCTCCAGTACTTTCGGGCTCCCAGCGGGTGAGCCGGAACGAGGCGGTGGGGAAGCGCTCGACGGCGAAGAAGTCCTCCGACTTCAGGTGCCGCACCAGGAGTTCGAGCCAGTACGGGTCCTGCAGGTCGCGGTTCTGAATGCTGGTCATGTCCAGCACGATGGACCCGGAAACCAGCCTGCCGTCGCTCATGACCAGCTCACCCCCCTGCACGTCGATGGTGCCGTGGTGGCGGTTGTTCAGGTTGCGCCCGATCCATTCGAGGGAACTTTTTTCCTTGTCGATCGAGTAACTGCCATGCGCGACGCCCGCCTCGGGGCATGGGTCCGTCCCGGTCTCGACGGGGAGTCCCGCCGCTTTCAGGGCCGCGAGCCCTCCTTCCAGGACCGAAACGTTTCGATATCCCGCCTGTAACAGGCGGTCCCGCGCGACCTCGGCGGTGAGCCTGCTCCCGGTCGCGTCGTACAGGATCAGCTCGGTGTTACGGTCGGGAACGAGCTCCGCGATGCGGTCCAGGAACACCATCTCGTAGATGCAGGCGTTCTGTGCGCCTGCCAGATGGCAGGCGGCGTAATCTTCGGGCGTCATGACGTCGATGACGAGGGCGCCGGAGGACAACAGTTCCTTCAGTTCGGCACAGGTGGTCGTTTTCATGGTTTCACCCCTCAGGTCCGATCAGGACCGTTCGCGTCCGCGGCCAGCCTGGCTGCGAGGCTGCACAGTGTGGTGCAATCGGTGAGGCCGTCCAGAAAGCGTTGCGGAATCTGCGACAGCCCCACCTGCGCCCCAACCAGCGCTCCGGTCAGTATGGCGCGCGCCTGGTTTTGGCCGCCGCCGTTGACGGCGTGCAGCAGGGCGGACTCGAAGTCGTCCTTAAAACGCGCCGCCAGGTAATAAGCGGCGGGAAGTTGGTGGTAGATGGCGCAGGGCATGCCGTAGACGATGGAGACCTTCCAGGCGGGCTCGATGCGTATCTCCGGATCGGCGGCGGCCGCTGCCATGTAGGAAGGGGTCAGCAGCGCATCGGGCGAGGCGAACTTACCAGCGCGCGGCGGGTCCGGGGCTCCGGCGCGGGGCGGCTGCAGATCGTCGCCTGTGACGGCATGGAAGGGGAGGGCGCCGTCATGGACCAGCTTCATCAGCCGTCCCGAGAGCTTGGCGTCCAGCGCTTTCCCCTGGACCAGTTGTCCCAGTACGGCGCCGTAGGCTACGGTCATCGATAGGATGGTGGCGTCGTTCTGGGTGAGGGCGGCATTGTCGGCGATGGTGACTGCGAGCCGGGCCGGGTCCAGCGCATAGCGCACGGCAAGGGCCAGTGTTCGTTCGACCGCTTCGGTGGTGTCGGCGTGCCCGCCGGTTTGCCCCCAGGGGAGCTGCTGTTCCACCCGTCGGCGCCACAATTCCCGGATGGACTGGCTTGTGTAGCCTCCCGGCCCGCTCATCGGAGTCCCGTCCAGAAGCGGCAGCAATTCCTCGTCCATGCGGCGGCAGAAGTCGGACTGGTCGTATTTGCCGCAGTGAACCAGCGATTCCAGAAGCAGTTTGAGGATGAGTCCCGCCTGGGACAATTCCCCCGCCTTGAGCCCTTCATGGTAGCGCCCGGGGCGCGGGTCGGTGTAGCCGCTGATCCATTCGCCGTAGTCTTTATGCAACTCGGTTAGATCGTAGTACCAATGGGGGCCGAGCCCAATGGCATCCCCTATGAACGCGCCCATGATGGCGCCGGATGCCCGGTCGCGGAGTGTCGTGTCAGCCATGGTGCACCTCGTTATCCCGCACCAATCGAGTTCAGGTGCGAATGTATCTTCGTATTTTAGCACCTTGAGCAAAATACGCTCAACTTGCGACGCAGAGCGCGACCCGGCGAAGAGATAGCCCGGCTGGATCAACTCAGGAATCCTCGCGGAAACGGCCGTCACTGTGTCATGCGCAAGCTGATTCGACTGCGTCTTCTTTACGCGGGACAACTTTTTGCTATTGTTTCCAAGTCGCCTGTGTCTGCCGGGTCCGGTCCAACTTGATCACCTGTGTCAGGTGCACGCTGATCATCTTGCATGAAGGAGGAAGCTATGAGGAAAAAGTTGCTTGCCTGTGTCGTGGCCCTGTCGGTAGCCGGTTCGGTCACGGCAGCGGACCGTCCGATCGCTCCCAACGGCATCGCCCTCTATCCCGACTATATGTCCTGGAAGGTAGTCGGTCCCTCCTACCGGGAGGACAAGGGGCAGATCCGGATCATAACCGGGAACGAGATCGCTGTGGCAGCCTTGAAAGCCGGAACCAAACCGCTCCCTGATGGCACTGTCCTGGCCAAGGTGGCTTGGAAGGCGGAGAAACACCCGTCGTTCCCCGTGGCTACCGAGCCGGGCGATTTCGTGCAAGTCGAGTTCATGGTGAAGGATGCCAAGAAATACAAGGACACGGGAGGGTGGGGCTTCGCCCGCTTCGTCGGCAACAATTTGCAGCCTTACGGCAAGGATAAAAGCTTCGTCGCCGAGTGCTTCGGCTGCCACACGCCGGTGGCCGCCAACGACTACCTCTTCACCAAGATCGTCAAGACGCCGTAAGGAACTCCGCGGTGGAAAGAGTTCGTGGCGCCCGGCCTTGTGCTTCGACGCGGGGCTGGGCGCTTACGTGCGGAGAACCTGAACCGAGGCAAATCCCCCCTGTCCCCCCTTCGCAAAGGGGGGGGCGGGGGCGTGCGGCGGCTTGTGGACCCGCAAAAATTGCGGAACGTCGCAACTCTTTTGAGATATCCACTTAGCATGATTGCTGAATATAGGAATTTCTTGCTATGAGCCAAGTCGCGTGATATAAACCTTTCCAGTTTCAAATAAGACAAAAAAGGTCCTGTTTAAATTGGAAAACGTATCCTGTATCGCCATCGAAGAAAATTGTGAAGTCCCGGAGCTGCAGTCCTGCGCATCAACCACCGAGGTCAGCCGCGGTCTCCGGCTCTCCCTGAGAACCTTCATCCTGGCATCGTCCCTCGCCGTCTCCTTCATCAGCTTCGCTTCCGTCCTCGGCATCTCCTCGCTGGTCTACCTCGACACCGTCAAACGCAGCGCCACGAGGCTCGCCTACGACCAGGCGCAGCAGTTCCAGCACTCGATTCCCCTGCTGATGGGGAAAGGGGCCACCCGGCAGGAACTCCTGAGCCTCTACAACATGCCGAGCGGGACCGGTGCGCTTGGGAGCCACTCGGTCGAGCTGTACCGCACGCCGGTCGTAGAGGCGCTTTACGGGCGGGTCGAGCTTCCCCCGGATCCGGGCGTGGAGCAGGTGTTCCAAAGCGGCACCGTCCTCGAGCGGGGCGAGGGGCGGGTGGTAGAGGCGATCTTTCCTCTCTTCGCCGCTGAAAACTGCCTCGGCTGTCACGGCAACGCCCGCACCGGAACCCTGCTCGGCGCGCTGAAGGTGCGTCAGGATATCGGGCCGATGCTGCGGCAGGCACGGCACAAACTGTTCTTACTCTTCCTCTTGCTTTCCCCCATCCCGGTGCTGATGGCCCTTTTCATCGCGCGCCTGGTAAGCGCCCGGGTGGTCCCTTCCATCAACGAGCTCGGTGACAAGGTGATCCAGGTGAACAGCATCCGCGACCTGACCCGCCTCGAGTTCTCCGACGTGGCCCCCGGCTTCACCGAGCTGGACCGGATCTTCGGCGAGGTCTCGAAACTGGTGGATAAGATACGGGCGGTGTCGGTGGACAAGGAGATCCTGGAGCTGGAGATCCGGATGCTGGAGAAGTTCATCATCACGTCCGAGGTGATCCGGGACTGGAAGGAGCACGTCGCCTGCCTCCTCCTCGAGATCAACCAGGTGGTGGACGCCTACATGCTGTTCTGCATCTTCCAGGTCGGCGAGGAGCTCTACGACATCGAGGTCTTCTGGCGCGCCCGGCCAAGCGAGGAAACCAGGAAGCGGGTCGAGCTGGAGGTGTTGCGCAAGATACGCAGCGAAAACGCCCGCCTGGCGGAGAGCTCCACCCTGCAGGTGATCCACAATATCGCATCCGACCATACCGAGCTGGTCCTGGAGCAGGGCACCCTGGACCTGCAGACCAAGTCGCTGATCCTCGATTCCCCGCAGATCGGCGGCGTGGTGGGGATCGGGGTCCAGTCCGAGTCGGCGTGGAACTCGACCCGCTGCCTGGTGATCGACAGCATCCTGACCACGCTCCTGAACGTGATCGGCTCCATCAAGGCGATCCACAAGTACACCAAGGACCTCGAGTACTACGCCACCCGCGACCCCCTCACCAACCTCTTCAACCAGCGGGTGTTCTGGGAGCTGATCTCCTACGAGATCGGCCGGGCCGACCGTCACGGCTACAGCTTCGCGCTGCTCGTGATAGACCTGGACAACTTCAAGCACATCAACGACACCTGGGGGCACTCCATCGGCGACCGCTACCTCGCCGCCTTTGCCGCGGCGGTCCAGCAGGCCCTGCGCAAGGGGGACATCTTCGCACGCTACGGCGGGGACGAGTTCGTGATCCTGCTTCCCGAGGCGGACGAGGAGCAGGCGGCCCTGGTGGCCGCGAGGATCAGGAACATCACCGAGGACCTCTACGTGACCACCCCGGATGCGGCAAAGGCCAGGGCCACCGCCTCCATCGGACTCGCTCTCTTCCCGCTGCACGCGGTGACGGAAAAGGACCTGTTCCTGTTCGCAGACAACATGACCTACAAGGCGAAGGGGGAGGGGAAAAACCGGGTCAGCATCCCCACCGCCGAGGACGTCGTCGAGGTGTTCCGGATGGTCGGGGAAAAGGCGAGGATGGTGCAGGAAGCGGTCGACGGGCGCAGGGTCATGCCGTATTTCCAGCCCATCGTCGCGCTCGGACCGGGCCAGCCCGAGTGCTGCGAGGTGCTCTGCCGCATCGAGGTGAACGGCGAGGTGATCGCCGCCAGCGACTTCATCGAAACCGCCGAGAGCCTCGGCATCGTGGGGAGGCTCGACGCGATCCTCCTTGAGAAGGCCTTCGCCACCGTCGAAGAGCAGGTGTACCAGGGGAACCTCTTCGTGAACCTTTCCCCGAAGTCGATGATCCTGAGCGAGTTCCTGCCCAACATCATCGCCCTCGCGGACAGGTACCACATCGACCGCAGCAGGGTGGTCTTCGAGTTGACCGAGCGGGAGACGGTGAAGAACCTGACCCTTTTGGAGAAGTTCGTCTACGACCTGAAGTCCCAGGGGTTCAAGTTCGCCATCGACGATTTCGGGTCGGGTTTTTCCTCGTTCCAGTACATACGGCAGTTCCCCATCGATTACGTGAAGATCGAGGGGGTCTTCGTGAGGAACATGCTCAACGACTACCGGGACATGGCCTTCGTGAAGACGCTCGCCATCCTCGCCAAGGAGTTCAACATCAGCACCATCGCCGAATACATCGAATCGGAGGAAATCCTGGAGGCGGTGCAAAGCGTCGGCATCGACTACGCACAGGGGTACCACCTCGGTTGCCCCTCGCCTGAGCTGGGACAAAAAGCAAGACAACAGGGATAAAAGGGATAAAAGGGATGAAAGCGATAAAAACGATAAAATGAGCTATCTTCACTTTTGAGGACACACCATATATCCTAACGAGCCAGGAGGGTGTGTCATGAGATCGAATCGAAAGTACGATTCAGAGTTTAAACAAGAAGCAATCAAGTTAGTCGTTGATGAAGGCCGCACTATCCG
>NZ_JAHLMF010000030.1 GCF_018919385.1 Geomonas diazotrophica | reverse complement strand
GCGACGAATTCTGCGGATAGCTTCGGCTTGGTTACCTGCTCCGCGTATCCTTCATCCATGGCCAAGAGTTCGTTTCGCCGTCAAACACCCAAGGTGGGAGCCCGGTGCGTAAATCGCGCTCGCCGGGATCTGTGCGGGGGGTGCTCCGTGAGGAGCATTCCTACCGTAATCCCCCTGTGAAATATTGAGGCTTTACAGATTGAGGGGGTGGGTCTCAAGATGCCGATGGTGGGTTAAAGTTGGATGCCGATCGACACGCCTGAGCAGGAAAAAGGCAAATCTTCCCCCGCCGAGCACCCGGCAGGAGGAAGGTGAGTTAAAATTGGAATCCGATTTACAACCATGAAGCTGATTGAGCACCTGAGGTGAAAAAATGAAATTTGGTCTAGTCGCCAAGGATGGAGTGAACCGCTTGAAGAAAGTCTAGAGGAGAGAATGGCTTTAGGAGGATACTAACGCCTTCCGGAAGTGGCCGCTCTGGAATATATCCGCTCATATAAAGTACGCGAACTGATGCATTTCTCTTGCTCATTTCTTTAAAGCTAGAGATACCATCCATTCTAGGCATGACGATGTCAGTTACAACCAAATTGATACACTGCTGGTTTAGCTCGAACTTATCTAGCGCATCCTGTCCATCAACCGCCTGTATGACGTTGTAACCATAATTAGTAAGGAGGGTATAGAGCAAGGACCTCATTTGGGCCTCGTCATCAACAAGAAGTATCGTTTTAGGTCCGGCAGATTCGTCCTGTTTCATAAGAGCCTCGTTGTTGAGTTAAACGCTCAAAAATTTGTGTTGTATGTATATCAGCAGCCGGTGCATAAAGCTGTAGACAATTGCCCCCATCATCTTCTTGCTTCAAAGCATTCACTTGCCTTCTGCTTTGTTGCATTGAGCAGGCGATCCACCGCTGGTACTATCACATTGTCTTCAATCTAATTATTGTATTGTAACGTGACAATTGCAACACCTTTCAACTGTGCCTGTGGAAAAATCCCAATAATCTGTGGATAAATGTTTTGGTTGTGTCGCAAAAATAGGTACTTTTGCAACTTGCACGTTTTCTGCGCATCTTTCTAACTTACTGTAATTACGTCTAAAATTTATCTCTTGTGACTTGAATTCGCTTTCTGGTTACGCTATATATCTGGAGCAAACATATGGAGGTGGAGTTGCTCGAATCACATGGTGAAAAGTAGACATCTAAGGTCAGTATTTCACGTCGTCAGTATTAAACATTAAAAACATTGGAGGAAGCACTATGACCATCGACACATTGTTTGGACCAGTAGAAGTAGGCCAAGCGCCATCAAGCTCAAGTACATGTTCGTAAGCGACATCATCACCGACTACCTCAAGCCCAACCCTTGCTATAGCTTAGCATCCAAAGTCTTCGCCCCCTTCAGCTTGTGGGTCGGCTTCGAATTTTAACACAGTATTGGCGTTCCGGGTTGCCCACACTCTGTGAAATATTTTTCCGTTACTAGATTGCGGGTAGGTCTCATAATTGTCGATGGTGGGTTGAAATTGGATTCCGATAGACAAAATGGGCCACACATAGTTGTGCATTAATGATAGTTGCTTTTGGGGCGGAGGTTTGTTATGGTCTTTAGGTGATGTTCGACGCCGCATGGCGTTTGAGCTTGTAGGTCTCTAATTTGTTCAAAGGAGGGTGTATGAAAAAGATTGTTTCATCGATGTTTGCCTGCGCTGCAGTGCTGACTGTGGCGACTGCCGCAATCGCTGGAGAGCGAGAGGGGGCGTTCTCTATTTCTCCGTTTGCCGGTGGTTACACCTTTGATGGTGAGCAGCACCTGAAAACCGCCCCTGTCTTCGGGCTGCGTCTGGGGTACGACCTGACAAAGAACTGGGGGGTCGAAGCCGTCGCTGATTACCTTGCGACCGAAGGAACGCGCAATGACAGGAGTGTCAACGCACTGTCCTATCGCTTGGACATCCTCTACAACTTCCTCCCTGAAGGGCCGCTGGTACCGTACCTTGCCGTGGGCGGCGGGGGAATTACCTATGGGCACGGCCGTGAAGGGCTTAAAATCAGCGACAGAACCACCGATGCGACTATCAATGCCGGCGGTGGGGTCAAGTACTTTGTGACCGACTCGGTAGCTCTGCGCGCTGATGCTCGTCAGCTGTTCTTACTGGAGAGCCCTGACAGTCCCAAGTACAACTGGGAATACACAGCGGGTCTGACCTTCTTGTTTGGGGGCAAGACCGCTTCTGCACCAGTGGCGGCTCCGGCCCCTGTGCCCGAACCGGTTGTTGAGCCTGCTCCTGTGCAAAAGCCAGTTCCGGCTCCGGTAGTTGCTCCTGTCCCAGTGCCGGTGCCTCCGGCTCCTTCTGTCAATATGACGGTTGCCCCGAACTCGATCACCAAAGGTGAAACAGCGACCTTGACGTGGAGTTCGAACAATGCTACCAACTGCGAAATTCAGCCTGAAATTGGCTCTGTTCAGCCTCAGGGCACTATGACGATTGCCCCCACTGACAATGCTGCGTACACCCTGACTTGCAATGGCGCTGGCGGCACTGCTAAGAGCGCAGCAAGAGTTGCGGTAATCGCACCCGCTCCAGTAGTGGTAGCTCCTGCTCCTGCTCCTAAACTGTGCAGCCCTGCAGTCATAAACGTCCAGTTCGATACTAACAAGGCCGATCTCAAGCCCCAGTATCGCAATGAATTGAAAACTCTGGCTGACTTTTTGAACGAGTTTCCCAAAGCCACGGGGGTGATTGAGGGACACACTGACAATGTTGGCCCCAAAGCACTTAACATGAAACTCTCTCAGCGACGCGCAGATACGATACGTAATTATCTTGTCAAAGAATTCGGGATCGCTCCTGAGCGAATCAAAGCTGTTGGATATGGTCCTACAAAGCCCATCGCCAGCAACAAGACCAAAGCAGGGAAAGCACAGAATCGTCGTATTGAATCCAACTTCACCTGTAACAACAATTAGTAATCATTGCTACCGACGCTAACAAGCAAACACCCTTTTGGAATTTTTTCTAGGAGGGTGTTTTGCTATGATTTCTCATGTTTCATCGCACTCTTACCTGGAAGGAGAATCACAATGTCAAAGAGACTCTGCGCTGAGTTCATCGGTACATTCTGGTTGGTTCTTGGTGGCTGTGGTAGTGCGGTACTCGCGGCTGCTTTCCCGAATGTTGGGATTGGGTTACATGGCGTCGCTCTGGCTTTCGGATTGACGGTCCTCACGATGGCATTCGCTATTGGACATATTTCGGGTTGTCATCTGAACCCGGCGGTTTCCATTGGTCTCTTTGCAGGAGGACGTTTCCCTGCTAAAGACCTTGTGCCGTACATCATTGTTCAGGTGCTCGGGGGAATCGCTGGTGCGGCAGTACTTTTCCTGATTGCGAGCGGAAAAATGGGGTTTGATGTTGCTGCGGGCTTCGCTTCAAATGGCTATGGGGAGCATTCCCCCGGCGGGTACTCGATGTTCGCTGGACTCATCACAGAGATTGTCATGACCATGATGTTCCTGTTTATCATCATGGGAGCAACTGACAAACGTGCACCACAGGGATTTGCGCCGATTGCCATCGGCTTGGGGCTTACCTTGATCCACCTCATCAGCATTCCAATCACCAACACATCGGTAAACCCAGCACGCAGCACGGGGGTTGCTATATTCGTCGGAGGATGGGCCATTTCGCAACTGTGGCTCTTTTGGATTGCCCCAATTGTCGGGGCGGTAGCTGGTGGTGCGATTTACCGCTTTCTCGGATCCAGCAATGAGTAGATGCAGCTTGCCAGAAATCAAAACGAAAACAGGGATACTGTTCCCGTGGGGTCGACAAATCCTATGTTGCCCCCTTCATCTCCTTGAGAGGAGCTATGACAACTACGACGTCTTACACCAATCCCCATCTGGCCGCTCTGGCGGGTGGGGCCTAACTCGTAATCCTCACGGAGGGCATCAACATGAGCATTGTCAAAGAATTTAAGGAGTTTGCTGTAAAAGGTAACGTTGTCGATATGGCGGTGGGTATCATCATTGGTGCAGCATTTGCCAAAATAGTGTCGTCCTTTGTCGGTGACGTTATTATGCCGCCAATCGGAGTCATGCTGGGGGGAGTTGATTTTTCCCAACTGTCCATCATTGTGAAGGAGGGGGTTGACAAAAAGCCTCCTGTGCTGATCAGCTATGGCAAGTTTATACAAACCCTCATAGACTTTACCATAATCGCGTTTGCAATTTTCGCGGCAGTCAAGGCGATAAATACAGTGAAGAAAAAAGAAGCAGCGGCACCAGAGTTGCCACCTGCACCAACACGAGAAGAGATTCTGCTTGCTGAAATCAGGGATTTACTAAAGGGTAACCGTTAATTGAATGTAAATGTGCAATTATGTTCTGATACTAGCGATAACAAGCCTCTTGCATCTGCATACTAATGTAACCCGAAGGAGAAAGAGCATGAAAACAAAGGCGTTAGGCAGAATCATCATTGGGTGCGCCCTCGTTGCAATTTTGGCTAGTGGTTGCGCGACAAACCCTGACGGTAGCACCGAGTGGCAGAAGACCGCTATCGGATCGCTCGGTGGCGCTGCACTTGGTGCGGGTGTGGGTGCACTGGTTGGTGGGAAGTCACATCGAGGACGGAATGCAGCAATCGGTGGCCTTACCGGCGCGATCGTCGGAGGCGGTATCGGCAACTACATGGACCGGCAGGCGGCTGCACTGAAAAAGAGTATGCCTGAAGCCGAGGTAGTAAGGGACGGGGACAAGGTGTTTGTAGCGCTGCCGTCGGGGATATTGTTTGATACAGGCAAGGCTGACCTCAAACCGGCAGCTAAAGACTCGCTGGCCAAGGCTGCGGCTACCTTGGCGAAGTCAGAAACCACCATAATTATCCAGGGGCATACTGATTCTAGCGGGACCGACGCCATCAACCAGCCTTTGAGTCAAAGGCGGGCAGATCACGTTCGTGACTTTTTAGTCTCAAACGGAGTGCCCAGTGCTCGAATGACTGCGATAGGGTATGGCTCAAGCCGCCCCGCAGTACCCAACGATACTGATGCGAATCGCGCATTAAACCGCCGTGTGCAACTAGAGATTACTCCTAACGAGAAGGCTCGGGCTGAGAACAGTGGTAACAATTAAGACTCTTACGCGAGTGCAACATTTTAACGATAGTCACAAGGAGAACCTACGTTGAAAAAAATGATTGGTGGCATTGTCCTGGTTGGAGCAACCGCAAGTTTTGCTATTGCTGGTGTCAATGTTGGCGTCAGTACTCCTGGGGTACAAGTACAGGTGGGCTCTCCTCAACCTCAACCTGTAAGAGTTGTTGAGCGAGACCGCGTGATTGTAAAAGAAAAAGTGGTTGCTGAGCACTCAGATAATGGCAAACATCAAGGTCTCAAAAAGCATAAAAAACATAAGAAACATGATCGCCATGAAGATTAATTAGGTGCGACTATTGTTTTTGATGTCAAAAAAAGTTTCAGTAGATGAAGAATGACATTTTGCAGAAGGTAGTGTACTCGGTATTACATGTATCCTAGGTTGGCTGAGTAAAATCAGAATGAGTATTAGCGGTTTAGCAAATTGCAAGTATTATGATATTTGGCTGCAGCGTTAAATACGTTAGCAAAATCATCTGGAGGTGTTACCCATGAAGAAAGTCTTGTCTGCAATAGTTGCCACCCTGGTCGCCGTGTCCTTTACTGCTGTAGCGTTCGCTGCTGAAGCTACCAATCCGTCTTATGTACCTGCTGCTGTAAACAAGGCTGCTGGCGATGTTCAGAAGGGTGCAGATGCAGCTACCGCAAAAGCTAACGATGCGAAAGTAGCTAAAGGGAAGGCAAAAGCTGATGCAAAAGCCAAGGCTGATGAGGTAAAATCTGCAAAAGCAAAGGCAAAAGCTGATGCAGTTGCAAAGGCTAAAGAAGCCAAAGAAGCGAAAACCAAAGAGGCAAAAGACGCAAAAGCCAAGGCCAAAGCTGATGCAAAAGGAGTAAAGGAAAAAGCTAAGGCTGATGCGAACGCTGTAAAAGATGCGACAGTGCCGGTGGTTAAATGATTAAACGAGTGGGGCTACTCTACAAAAATTAACCGCGTGAATGCTTGATAAGGCCGCTTTTGCGGCCTTATCTATTTTCAGTTTCGTCACCTCGTACATGTATCAAGCCTTTGATGGATGCTCCTTCACGAGCTGGATACAAGGTTTCTCTTGAAAATGAAGGGTTGTTTCAGAGGGCCATCCCCGTGCTGGTTAATCTGCTGCCCCTCCCCCAAGGTGGAAGAGCATACCTTTCTGCCCCCCCTTGCCTCTAAATCTGAGGTCACTGTGTTGTAGATGCACTCCCAAAGCGGTCCACCTCCAGCCATTACTATTCAGCACTTATCGTAAGTATCCTTTGTGTCGAGGTTGGTCTCCTGCTTGTTTATGTCGTTGGGCTGTTTATTGAATTCACTAGCACCATCTGTGCTGGCATTGGAGCAGGGAACCCGGCTGCAGAAAGGCTCTCACGGATAGTACGGTTGCCGTCGAAATAAACCTGCCAGTAATTGTCGTTGTGGCAGAATGGTCGAACTGCCAACACGGGTCCAATCAAGGTGAACTCCAAAATTTCGACCTCCACCGGCGGTTGCGATAACACGTTGGGAACTGTTGCCAGTTTGTTCCGTAGTAGCTGCATGGCTGCAACGTGATCGGCACTGCCGGCCAGTTGGCATTTCAATTCAACCCTCCTAAACGGATTTGCAGTGTAGTTCTGGATGTTGTCGCTGAAAACTTTGCCATTGCCAACCATAGTCAAGACATTGTCTGGGGTGTTGATGGCGGTAACGAAAAGTCCGATCTCTTTAACTGTGCCAGTCACCCCGCCAGCAGTTACGAAATCACCGACTTTGAAGGGATGCAACACTACGAGAAAGATCCCTGCTGCAAGGTTCGAGAGTAGCCCACCCCAAGCAGCGCCGATCGCGATACCTATACCAGCCACCAACGCCGCAAAGGTGGTGGTCTGGATTCCGCAGTAACCAAGTATGGCGACAACTAAGATGATGTTCAGCGTGACGGCCACGAAATTGCCGATGTAGCGCATTAGGGTAGCATCGACTTTTTGCTTCTCCAAAACTCCCTGAAGCATGCGCCCCACTAGTCCAATCAACCAGCGGCCAACCAACCAGAAAATAATTACGGCGATGACCTTGGTCCCCAATTCGGTGGCGTAAGTGACTGCAAGCTGTTGGTATTGACCCATGTTGTCCATACGTACCTCCGCTAAGGTGATTGCCCGCGTTTCGTCAATAGGTTGCCAGGTTCCTGAGGCCTTTGCCGCTGAGCATACTCCGCTACAGCGAATTAACGAGGAAAGTGTACGGCGGAGCGAATAATTTTCAAGACCATCAATGGGATGGTAAGAGCTTGACTTACACCTGTTGGCTGGTAATTTTTAAAGTTGTTTTTAACTTATTACCCTAAGGAGGATGGACATGAGACTGATCGCCGCGTTGATAGGAGTAGCTCTGCTTACCGCTGTAACGGTGTTCGCTGGCACGACCAAGACCTACCAAGTGACCGGTCCGGTGTTAGAGGTGAAAGATGACATGATCGTGGTCCAGAAGGGTAAAGAAAAGTGGGAAATCGCCCGGGACAAGGATGCCAAGGTGACCGGCAATCTGCAGGTTGGAAGCAAGGTCACTGTCATGTACACAATGAAAGCCACCACAATCGATGTCAAGGCTGCTGCCAAGGCGGGAAAAAAGAAGTGACTCGTCACGGGCAAGATTTGACTTCAGGCAGGTTCATCTGGCTTAAGCATGAAGGAGGTGTGACATGAGGCGTTTTCTGTTGAATGGGGTGTTGTTCGCAGTTGCTGTGCTGCTCGCCATTGGGGTTTCCCTGGTGGGCGCCAGTGCCGACGACGCCATCAAGACCATGGATAAGGCAAAGGCCGTGGATAAGGCAAAAACGGCGGCAAAGACAAAGACCTCTACGAAACCCGCGGTTTTAGGAGCCAAGGTTGATATCAACAGTGCTTCGCAGGCGGAGTTAGAGAAACTGCCTGGTGTCGGCGCAGTAACGGCTAAAAAAATCATCGATGGCAGGCCGTATACCTCGGCAGCCGATCTCTCCAAAGCTGGACTGTCCTCCAAGGTCATTGAAAAGATACAGCCCTTTGTGGCAGTTGGCACGACTCCTGTGGCGGCACCGGTTGTGGTACCGAAAGTCTCGGTCCCCAAGGCATCCGTACCTGCTAACCCGGCAGCGGCAAAAGCTGTAAAACAGGTTCAGCCTCCAGCAGGCAGCGGCATGGTCTGGGTGAATCCGGATTCGAAAATTTATCACAAATCCGGTAGCACATGGTACGGCAAAACTAAACAGGGGACCTACATGACGGAGTCAGAGGCAATTAAAGCGGGTTACCGGGAGTCCAAGCAGGGGGGGAAGTAGCTGCAGTGAATTAATCACATGTAGCAGCGAACAAGGAGGTTGCCATGGGAATATTTGACGACGTCGTAGGCAAGGTTCTTGGCAAGTCAAGCGAATCCGGTGGAGAGAGCTCGGCGCTCCTCAAGGGGGTTATGGATATTCTCACAGATAAAGAAGGGGGCGGATTGAGCGGGCTGGTCCAATCGTTCCAGCAGAAGGGACTCGGAGACACCATTTCTTCATGGATCGGAACAGGGCAGAATACGCCAATTTCTCCCGAACAAATTGAAGAAGGGGTAGGGAGCGAAAGAATCCAGAATCTAGCAGCCAAGGCAGGGATGTCAACTGAAGAAGTGACAGCCATGCTTTCAGAGCAGTTGCCAGATATTGTAGATAAAATTACGCCAGATGGCGTCGTTCCTGAAGGAGGATTTCTGGATAAGGGGCTGGAATTTTTAAAGAGCAAGTTATCATAACGAGCCGACTGCCCTTGTTTCGGGTGCAAGTCAAGGGATAGAAGGGAGGCAACGTGTGGATCGCCTCCCTTTGCTTGCGTGCACTAAGGAGGGAACGTGGCGCGTAAGCGCCATTCAATCAGCTATGGTTTGGCGCCAGGTGAAGTGGTATCAAGAAGTTTGTTGGTGGGCGGCGTCCACAGCTCAGATCGAGTGGAATCTGTCAGTTGAAAACGCGCGATGCTACGGGGGGGAACATCAGAAAATAAGTCTTTTTAGGCGTTCTAAGATCCATCCACAAGCCTCAGGACAGTATCAGGTACCGTTTATTGTGGATCGGCTTCGAATTTTAACCCAGTATCGGCGTGCAAGGGTGACCCACCCCCTATGAAATATTGAGGCTTTACAGATTGAGGGGGGGCTCAAGATGCCGATGGTGGGTTAAAGTTGGATGCCGATCGACAACTGCAACGCAGTGGCGGACAAGCCCCGTTTTTTTTTGCTTTCGGCTTTTGATGGGCCGTTTTTTTTGCTTTCGGCTTATCGACGGCTACTTGGTAAAACCGGGATCGCTCAGAAAGCAATAGCAGCTGTGGCACGACGCTTGGCAATCATACTGTGGCGTCTAAATGTCAAACAGAGGATGTACCGTACGTCCATGGCTTAAAGTGAGGAGTCGCGAAGCGGGCTTTGCCACATCAGGTGGCCGACAAAAAATGGCGAACCTTCTCTAGGTACCGGATCGGTACTTGGCGCGAATCTGGCGCGAATAAGAAAAGGCATCCTCCGTTAAAAGATGCCCTACGAGAAGGTTATCACCTCTCGATCTTTGAAAAAACTTGACTGATGGCCACATAAGAAAGCCCCCTACTCTGGGATGGGCAGGGGGCAAGCAGGTTCAGTTTGAAACCGCTATGATGCTAATATTGTGCGAATTGGCTATCGAGGTCACCGTCTCCCAACCACAGTTCAGTACCAGCGCCCTTGGCAGTCACTGCTTTGTCTAACTTTTTGGTGTAGCCGCCAATCCCCTTGGCATGAGCGATCTGATGGGTCATCCCCGTTTTTGCTTTGGCAACCTTCCTCGTTCCATTCTCGTCCACCTTGAAAAAGGCGACCGTGTTCTGTAGCTGCTCTGCCTGGGAAGTGAGCTCCTCTGAGGTGGAAGCTATTTCTTCCGAGGCGCTGGCGTTTTGCTGGATGACCTGATCCAGTTGTTGGATCGCCTTGTTAATCTGCTCTGCACCGGTATCCTGCTCCTTGCTCCCCGCGCTGATCTCCTGCACCAGCTCGGCGGTCTTCTGGATGTCAGGCACCATTTTAGCCAACAGCTCGCCCGCCTTTTCCGCAACATCTACGCTGCTGGAAGATAGTTCGCTAATTTCCGCCGCAGCTTTCTGACTTCTTTCCGCAAGTTTTCTCACCTCACTTGCAACCACAGCGAACCCTTTGCCGTGCTCACCGGCACGGGCCGCTTCTATCGCAGCGTTCAGGGCCAGGAGGTTCGTCTGTCGGGCAATCTCTTCGATTATGTTAATCTTGCCGGCTATCTCTTTCATCGCATGGACGGTTTCCTGGACCGCGTTGCCACCTTCCTTGGCGTCCGCTGCTGATTTAATTGCCATCTTTTCCGTTTGCATCGCATTGTCGGCGTTCTGTCTGATATTGGCCGCCATCTGCTCCATGCTTGAAGAGGCTTCCTCTGCAGCCGCTGCCTGTTCGCTCGCCCCCTGAGACATTTGCTCCGAGCTGGATGAGAGTTCCTGGCTTCCAGCCGCAACGTTATCGGCTGCGCTGGTCACATCTGCAATTACTTCTTTAAGTTTCTCAACCATATGCTTCATAGCGGCATTAACACCGGTTTCCGTCTTCTGGTTGGATGCGAATTGAACTGTCAGGTCGCCGTTTGCGACCCTTTCCGCGATGTTAGCGATGTAGCCCGGCTCCCCCCCGAGTTGCCTGTTGAGCCCAACGGTGATGAAGATGCCTATGATGATGCCAAAAACAACACTACCGACGACGAGAAAGATCATATAGAGGCGGCTCTCTTTGTAGAGCTCCTGCGTCTGGCCGGCAATACTTTTGGCGTTGGTTTCCTTGAGAACGGTTGCTTCTTCAATCGACTTATTGAGAGCCGTTACCTTCTCCCGTCCGACACCATTCGACATGTCCACAGAAGCTCTGGCCTTTTGCAGATTTTCATTCGAAGCCATCTCCATGATCTGTTTACTGACCGGCAGGTATTCCTGCCATTCCTTGGTGACGTTGGCCATGAGTTCCTTCCCCTTTTCGGAGTGAAAAAGGGGCTTGGCCTTTTCGATATCCTCGACTACCTTTTTTCCGGCTTCCTCGTGCAGTTGAACAAACTTTTTCCGTTCCGCCTCAGTAGCGGCCAAAAGTAGGTTCTTTTCGGCCCTGACCATGCGCAGTAAGTTGATACTGGCTTCTTTGATATGGGCAACCCCAAGCAGTTCTCTTTCATACATCTGATCGGCTTTTTCATTGATTACCGACATATTCCTAATGCCGACGAAACCGACAGTTGCAGTGATAGCAGACATTAACAGGAACGCGGATAATAGTCTTGTACGCACCTTCAGATTGTTGAACCAGTTCATGGGAAACATATCCTATTTTTGATTTAATTAGATTTCTGCTCGGGTGTTAAGCGACATCGGTAAGCATGTTCGTTTCGTCTTCACTACCCTGTACAGTTGTGAGTTCTTCTTTTGAAAAAATCTTATCGATATTCAGGATCATGATGAACTGATCATTGCGCTTCCCCATCCCCCGAATGAAGTCGGTGTTGAGTTTCGTGCCTATGCGCGGCGGATGCTCGATCTGATCAGGTTCCAGATCCATCACCTCCTGTACCGAGTCGGCCATACAGCCGAGCACCACGGTTTCGCTGTCCAACCGCACTTCGGTGATTATGACGCAGGTGTTCACCGTCTTCTCCGTCTCGGCCATGCCGAACCTCAGCCTGAGGTCCACCACCGGCAGGACGCTGCCGCGCAGATTGATCACACCGCGCATGAAGTCGGGAGTCTGCGGCACTTTAGTGACTGTTGTAAAATCCAGCACCTCCCGGACCTTGCCGATGTCCAGAGCAAATACCTCATCTTCCAGGTTGAAGGTCAAATACTGACATGTCTCCGACAATCCTTCCTCATTCATGAAAAAAAACCTCCTTCCTGGGTAGAATTGCTCAATTTAAAATATTCAACATTCCTTCCTTGCTACCTGTTTCATCGGCAGAGTTTCTAAAATCTAAAGCAGAAGGTTTACAAAATCATCATTGTTGTATTCAAGCACGGGGTTTGACTGTGGGGGTGAAAGCGTCGGTCAGCCTGTGGTGTGTGGATGGGCTTCGAATTTTGACCCAGTATCGGCGTCCAATGGTGACCCAGTGCGCCGGGAGACCGGCAAGGAGTAAGGAGTGAAAGTCTCCGACAGTAAAGGTTTAGCAAACCATGCTGTCTCCGAGTCATGCGCGGTGCACCGTGAGGTGCGGCGCGAAGCGTTGACAGGGGTGCGAGTAGGCCAGCCATTGAGCCGCGAAATAATTGTATTCCAGGGCGCCGACGCTTTTGGGTCTGCGGAAGGCAATACGTACAGGTGCG
>NZ_JAHLMF010000003.1:0-270000 GCF_018919385.1 Geomonas diazotrophica | reverse complement strand
TAGCTCTTGGTGTACAGAACTGCCACAGCGCGGGCACGGACCTCGCCGACCGAGACGTAACCGTGAGGTTCGGAGGATTCATAGTAGATGCTGTCGCCGGGGTAGAGTCGCATCACCTCGTCTGCATAGTGGAACTCCAGCTCGCCATCTAGCAGGTAGAGGAACTCGACCCCTTCGTGACTGTAGAAGAGGCTGCTGTCCCATTCGCGCTGCTCGAACTCGATCAGGAAAGGCTCCACCTTTTTCTGACGCATGCCGGGGGCAAGAGGCTTATACATATACCCCTGCTGCACCGCGTCCTTGCCGGGGCGGCGCTGACTGCCAAGCGGAGACTGATCCCCACGGGTCAGCATGAACTTCTGCCGATCCCCCGCCTCCTCGAAGAAGTAGTGAATCCCCACCTTGAGCCCTTTAGCGATCTTTAGGAGGGTGGCAATGGGCGGGGTCACCTGGTCGTTCTCGATCTGCGACAGGAGCGGCTTGGACAGCCCAGTCATGTCGGCCAGGGCCTGGAGGGTGAGCCGTTGTTCCTGGCGCAGTCCACGCACCTTCTCACCCAGCTTCATCTCTCTTATTTCCTGCTTGATCTTCTCTTGCACGAAGCACCCCCGTCTCTGCATATATATTCAAATACCCATCTGCCGTCAAGGGGTATTTACACAATGGCGAGAGACCCCCTGAATCTACCGAAAGGGTTGACATCAATCCAGTTTTTGGCTACGCTTTTTTCTTCCTTCTGAGCCTTTCATTTAAAGGAGCGACAAATGAAAAGCGTCCGACTACTCGTTATCTTCCTGATCCTTTCCACAGTCCTGTCTTCCTGCAAAAAGAAAGAGGGAGCTCTGCTCTATGAATCGGATCGAAAAGAATCTGTCCCGGCTCCGGTTCAGGAAGTACCCAAAGACATACTGAACACCCAGCAAGCCTTTACGACCCTGGTGAAGAAGGTAACCCCTTCCGTAGTAAACATCTCCACCATCGGCAAGAAAAAACTGGTCCGGCCGTTTTTCGAAGGCTCTCCCTTCTTCGAAGATTTCTTCGGCGACACGGGTCGCCCCCAATACAAAAGGGAGAGCAGCCTCGGCTCCGGCTTCATACTGAACAATGAAGGCTATATCGTCACCAACGACCACGTTGTCCGCGATGCGGAAACCATCCAGGTGAAGCTTTCCAACGAAAGCGTCTATACCGGAAAGGTGATCGGCTCCGACCCCAAGACGGACATAGCCGTCATCAAGATCAACGCGAAGGAACCGCTGCCGGCCGCAGTTCTGGGCGATTCCAGCAAGTTGCAGGTCGGACAATGGGCCATCGCCATCGGCAACCCCTTCGGCCTGGACCGCACCGTGACGGTCGGCGTGGTCTCCGCTACCGGCAGGTCCAACATGGGGATTGAAACCTACGAGGACTTCATCCAGACCGATGCATCCATTAACCCGGGCAACTCCGGCGGGCCGCTGCTCAACATCTACGGCGAGGTGATCGGAATCAACACCGCCATCGTTGCAGCCGGACAGGGGATCGGCTTCGCGATACCGGTCAACATGGCCAAGCAGGTAGTCACCCAACTGATCAGCAAGGGCAACGTCAGCCGCGGGTGGCTCGGCGTCTCGATCCAGTCCGTGACCGAGGAGATGGCCAAATCCTTCGCTTTGCCCAAGGCCGGCGGGGCCCTGGTGAACGACGTGGTCCCCGGCGGCCCCGCCTCCAAGGCGAGCATCATGCAGGGTGACATCATCACCGGCTTTAACGGAGCGAGCGTCAAGGACGTGCGCCAATTGCAGCGCCTGGTCGGGGAGACCCCCATCGGCAAAAAGGTCGAAATCACCCTGTACCGCGACGGCAGAGAGCTCAAGGTTTTAGTCACCACGGCCCCGGCGGAGAGCGCCCCGGTGCAGTCGCAGATGCAAAGACCCGAGCGCGAGGCAGGATTGCTCGGACTCTCCGTCGAGGAACTGGGCCCCGAAATGCGGCGGCGCGGCATCACCGGTGTCGTGGTAAGCGACCTCGAACCCGGCGGCATCGCCGAGGAGAGCGGCATCCAGCGCGGCGACGTGATCGTGTCGGTGAACCAGAAGAAAGTCCGTAACCTCGCGGAGTACCAAAAGGCGATGAAGGACGCGAACAACCGGGGTGCGGTGGCGCTCCTGGTGAGACGCGGAAACGCGAACATCTATTTCGCCTTAAAATTAAGATAGAATCTTGATTGAAAACTGCGTATAGTGTCCCCTGATATTTGACCGCCAGGGAGTGATCGATGAGTCTCATAGAAAACCAGGATCAGGCCAGAAGGCTGGCCAGGGCCATCGTATCGGATGTCGCCCTTTACAACCGCGAGAAGGTTGAGCAGGGAATAAAGGAAGATAACATCTTCGAGCTCCTCAACGACCAACTGGCAGAAGGAAGGGAACACTTCCAGTCCCGGGTGAGCAAAGAACTGGCGGAATCCAACATCTTCGATATAGCCGTGGTCGACGTACTGATAAAGCGGGCAGGGAAGATCGAATCCAACATCTGGTAAGCAGTACAACTTCAACACTAGACAGGTCCCGGGCGCGCTTCCTTTCAGAAACGCGCCCGCGCTTTTTTTACGGGAGTGCCCTCTCCCAGGAGAACCCAACGTAGATGGAACCCATTGAACTCATCTTCCCCTGTGGCGCCGACCCCGAACGGCTGGACAGCTTCATTTCCCGCAGCGTCGCCGAACTTACCCGCTCCGCCGCCCTCAGGCTCATCGAAACCGGCCATGCCACGGTGAACGGGCAACAGCAAAAGCCATCGCTCAAGCTCAAGGGGGGCGAGACGGTCACCGTGACCATCCCGCCGCCGGCACCCGCCCAACCGCAACCGGAAGAGATCCCGCTCGAAATCCTTTACGAGGACAGCGACATCGTCGTGGTGAACAAGGGGGCGGGAATGGTCGTGCATCCCGGTGCGGGCAACGCCGAGGGAACGCTTGTGAACGCGCTGCTGGCCCACTGCAAGGACCTCTCGGGAATCGGGGGGGAGTTGCGGCCGGGCATCGTGCACCGCATCGACAAGGACACCTCGGGAACCCTGGTGGTCGCCAAGAGCGATCGGGCCCACAACGGCCTCGCCGACCAGTTCAAGGTGCACAGCATCAAGCGGATCTACCTCGCGCTGGTGTACGGTAGCCCCAAGGAGGAGAGGGGACGCATCGAGTCCGTGATCGGACGCCACCCCGTGGAGCGCAAGAAGATGTCGGGCACGGCACGGCACGGCAAGAACGCCATCACCCACTGGCGCGTCGAGGCGCGGTACCCCGGCATCACCCTGGTGCGCCTGAAGCTGGAGACCGGGCGCACGCACCAGATCAGGGTGCACCTCTCCGAGGCGGGACACCCGCTTTTGGCCGACGAGGTCTACGGCGGCGGCAGCCGGCTGTCCCAGTTGAAGGACCCTGTACTCAAGCAGATGATCAGGGCGATGGGGCGCCAGGCACTGCACGCCAAGACCCTCGGTTTCCTCCACCCGGTCACTGGAGAGTACTTGGAGTTCGACACGGAGCTCCCCCCCGACATGGCCGGCATCATCGACTACCTGGAAGAGAAAAACAGGGGCTAGGGACCGGGGCCTGGGGCTGGAAAATCCGCCCCCCCCAACCATAGCCACCCCCCATATACACAAGAGGTGTCATTCATGGAAATGCAGAAAGCAGGAAAGATCCAGTACCTGAAACCGCGGCTCGCCGCAGGCGGCGCCGTCGCCGGCTTCACCACGCGCCACGAAGGTGTGTCGCGCCCCCCATACAACTCGCTGAACCTGGGGAGCAACACCCTGGACTCCTCGCACAACGTCGAAGGGAACCGCAGCCTGCTCGCCCGCAGCCTGGGCGCGACCCTGGACCGCTTCCTCACCGTGAGCCAGGTGCACGGGACCGACCTCCTGGTGATCGACGCACCCAACCCGGAACTGTCCCACTTCCTGAAACTGGAGTGCGACGGGATCGTCACCAACCAGCCCGGCATCATGATCGCCGTCTGCGTCGCAGACTGCGTCCCCATCCTGCTGCACGACCCGGTGCAGAACGTGGTGGCCGCGCTCCACGCCGGGTGGCAGGGAACCGCGGGCAACATCGGCGCCAAGGGCGTCGAGGCGCTGGTGAACCTGTTCGGCTGCAACAAGAAGAACATCCGTGCCGCGATCGGTCCCCACATCGGGGCCTGCTGCTACGAGGTGGACGCCCCGGTACGCGACGCCTTCAAGCAGGCAGGCATGGCCTGGGATCTCTGCGCCACCGCGCAGGGGGAAGGGAAGTGGATGCTCGACCTGGGCAAGGCCAACCGCCAGCTGCTCCTGGACGCCGGTCTTAGCGCCGACCAGATCCAGGTGAGCGAGCACTGCGTCTGCTGCAACCAGGAACTCTTCTTCTCCTACCGCCGCGACGAAGGGGACACCGGCAGGCAGGTGGGCTTCATCATGCTGGAAGGGGAGCAATAACTGTAGCGCTCCGGCCGAGCTTCTGGTATAAGACGGCGGAGAGTTAGAATCCTTTACAGGAGGCTTCAACAGATGAGGATCTTGTTCAGACTTGCCCTGCTCATGGTGGCGACCGGCGCCCTTTTCGGCTGCGCCCACAACTACTACAACATCCCCCAGGACACCCTCGAGAAGAGGGTGCGCACCATCGGGGTGGCCCCCTTCTTCACCGACGCGGAGAGCGACATCAGGCACCCGGAGAAGGCGTCGATCGTTTCCATCGTGCGCAGCTACAACCTGAAGAACGAGAAGGAACTGATCGCGAGGATCAGGAGCACCGGCATATTCTACGCCGTGCGCCCTGTTACGGCGGAACCGGACCGGCTCTTCAGCTCCCTGGTCTGGAACCGCGAGAAACGCGACGACGCCCGCATCGTCTACAACAAGTACTTCTTCAAAAAGGACGACCTGAAACAACTCATGACCGAGAACGGCCTGGACGCCGTCCTGTTCGTGACGGTGAGCGGCCTGACCAAGCCGGGGAAGGTCTTCTCGAGCAACTTCCTTTCCTACCTCGAGACGGACTTCAACTACCTCACCATGTCCGCGGTGATGCTGGACAGGGAAGGGAACACCATCTGGGAATACCCGAACTTCCGGCGTGAGTCGCCGTCCTACCCGATGTTCTTCTCGCTGCAGTACCCGGATTTCGACGAGGCGGCGGCGAACCTGACGGAGAAGGTCGACGTGAAGTTCAAGACGGTGGCCGGCGTGAACGCCGCCTTCGCCAAGAGCGAGCCCTCATCCGTCGCCAACGCCCCCGAGGTCTCCACCCTGTACGTAAAACAGTTCGACGAGATGCTCGCGCTGCTGCAGACCTACAAGCCGCTCTTCGGCGCCAAGGAGAAGGAAAAGGAGACCCTGCCCGCTCCGGTGAGCGCACCGGTCTACTACACTCCGCCGGCCGCCGCCGCTCCTATCGCTCCACCCCCTGCCGCTCCTGTTTCGGCAGCCCCGCAGGGTGTGGCGCCTGCAGCACCGGCAGCACCGGTTCCCCAACCGGCAGCACCTGCTGCACCGGCCGGTCCGCCCCCCATCACCTCGGGCGATATCGTCCCGGAACAGCCCCCCGCTAGGTAACGGCGGACAACAAAAAGGCGGCGCCCGAGATCAACTCTCGGCGCCGCCTTCTTTATTCAGCACCCGCACGCGGCCTTAACTACAACTCTTCGAAATCCTCCGGGTCCTCCGGGCTTTCGTCCTCCCCCTCCGCCTCTTCCTCGTCGTCGTAGTCCTCCTCGACAACACGCTTCAGAAATTCCTTGTTGCTTTCTATGAGCCTCCGGATCTCACCGGCGAGTTCGTCGAGATCTTCGTGTTCCACGGGTTACGCCTCCCCTCCCTTGCGCAGCAAGGCCTTGCGATACAGCTCAAGATACTTGTGCACCGAGTTCTGCCAGGAATAGTCGCTGCTCATGCCGCGGCGCATCAGCTTCTTCCAGAACGCCTTGTCCTGGTATGCGGTCAGCGCCCGGTTCATGGCCTCCCAGAGCGCCTCCGCGCTGTACTCGTCGAAGACGAAACCGTTGGGCGCCTTGTCGTTGTCCCGGGGATCGAAGACGCTGTCGGCGAGCCCGCCGGTCCTGCGCACCACCGGGACGGTGCCGTAGCGCATGGCGATCAGCTGCCCCAGCCCGCACGGCTCGAAGAAGGAAGGCATCAGGAACATGTCGCTTCCGGCGTAGATCTTGGGGGCCAGGGAATGGTCGAAGCCGCTGGCGAAGGCGATGTTACGGGCGCCGGAGGCCTTGATGTCGTTGAAGGCCTTCACGTAGCGCTCCTCGCCGTTGCCCAGCAAAACGAGCTGCATCGGGGCCTTGGCGATCATCGGCAGGAGCTCCGCGATCAGGTCGAACCCCTTCTGGGCCACCATGCGCGAGACCATGCCGAAGACCGGGACCTCCGGGGCGCTGGCAAGCCCCATGAGCCGCTGCAGCCCGATCTTGTCGACCATCTTCCCCGAGAGGGAGGCATGGCTGTAGTTCTTCATGATCTCCCGGTCCATGGCGGGGTTCCATTCCTCGTAGTCGAGCCCGTTGAGGATGCCGACCAGGTCGTCCTTTCTGGTCTGCAGCACACCGTGCAGGCCGCATCCCATCTCCGGCGTCCGGATCTCGCGGCAGTAGGCCTCGGAGACGGTGGTCACCAGGTCGGCGGTGAGGATGCCCCCCTTCAGGAGGTTCACCTTGCCGTAGAATTCCAGCCCGTCGATGTTGAAGCACTCCCTGGAGAGCCCCATGGTCGGGAGCTCCTCCTTGGGGAAGAGCCCCTGGTAGGCCAGGTTGTGAATGGTGAAGATGACCCCGGTCCTTGCGAAGAAGGGATCGTTCTTCCTCTCGTGCTTCAGGTAATGGGGGATCAGCGCGGTCTGCCAATCGTGGCAGTGGATGATGTCCGGCCGGAAGTCCATCTTCTTCAACAGCTCGAGGACGCAGCGGCAGAAGAAGGAGAAGCGTTGGGCGTTGTCGGGATAATCGCCGCTGGGGGTGCCGTAGAGTTCTTCACGGGCGAAGTACTCCTTGTTCTCGATGAGGTAAACCGGGATCTCCCCGAGCGAAGCCTGGCGCAGGAACCCCTTCTTCTCGACGCCGTCCACCATGACCGACGCGCTCTTGCGTCCCTTGCGGACCGCCATCCCCCCCCGCTCGACCACCGAGTAGAAGGGCATCATGATCCTCACGTCATGACCGAGCGTTTTAAGAGTCTTCGGGAGTGCGCCGGCGACATCCGCCAGACCTCCGGTCTTGGCGAAGGGAGTGACCTCTGACGCAACAAACAAAATCTTCATGTAAAGCCTCTAACACCCTGGAATTATAGGCACATTCTAGATTAAGACTGCCCGCGGGTAAAGTTTTTTTGCAAAAGAAAAATTTAAGATGGGTCGGGCTCCAAGGAGGGAAGGTCCTTGAGCGCCCCCTGCTCCATCCCGAGACAGGGTCCCGCATAGGCGAGGGGGAGCGGCGCCTCGGTCGGCCAGCGGCCGAGCAGATTCGCCCCGCGGGAGTGGGTAAGGTAGCAGCAGAGCCTGTCCCCGGGGGCGAGCCGCAGGGCCGAGAGCGGGATGCGCAGCTGCGCGCTGCGGTCGACCCAGTAGCGCCCCACCCCCCCGGAAGGCTGCCACCGCCCCTCCTTCAGAAGCTGAAGTTCCCCCTCGCCGTCCCCGGCCTGCATCTCGATGCGGTATTCGCGCCCCCCCATTAGGTGCAGGGAGAGGCGGTCGCCTGGCTGCAGCAGCTTCTCCAGCGACTGTGCTCCGTCGATCCTGAAATAGAAGTAGTCCAGATCATAGCCGTAGTAAAACGATTGCAACCCCGTCTCAGCGGCGTGCATCGCCCCCCCCTGCCGGGTCAGATCGTACAATCCCGCCGCGAGCCACTCGAAGTAGTCGTCGGCGGCCGCGTTCAAGCATGGTGTGATCAGCCGTGCCGGCCCCCGGACGAAGCCGGCGGGACGCTGCTTCTTGATCGGCTCGAGCAGCTCCCCGGGGACCTCCAGTGCCAGCAGCTGGTACACGTTGATCAGGTGGCTGCGGAACAGCAGATCGAAGTGGCCGGAGTGGGGGGAGAAATGATCGTCGCCGTACCACCAGAACCAGTCGCTCCCCTGTGCGGCGTAGAGGGCCTTGCAGGCACGCCGGGCCGACTCGTCGCTGCTGGTCCCCCCGGAGAGAAGCTGTGCCACCTCGGGGCTCTTGTGGACCGCGGCCTCCCTCGCCTTGGCGAGGTATTCCCACCCCAGGTTCTCCTCGGGATGCCCGATCCAGATGCCGTAGTCGGCGTTGATCCAGGAGCCGGGATGCACGTGCCGCAGCACCCGCCGCTCCGAGACCCGCTCCAGCACCTCCGAGAAGGTGGCGGGCTCCACTCCCGGTGTCTGCGCCAGCGCAGCGTATAGCCTTGAGAGGAAGGGAAGCCCGTTGTCGTGGTAGTGCTCCCAGGCGTTCTCCCCGTCCAGAATCACCGGCACCACGCGGGGGGAACGGCACTGCTGCCGGATCTCCTTGACCCGCCCCACGAAGTCCGTGACGGCACGCTCCGCCTCCCACTGGGAATAGGTGAAGCCGATCTGGTCCGAGAGCACCTGGTCCCGGAAGAACAGGGCGATCTCCTCTCCCCCCTGCTGGAACAGATAGGGGTGGTAGAGCGCTTCCCGCTCCCCCCCCAACCCTGCAGGAAGGGTCTGGGCCAGCACCCGCTCGTCGGAGGCGGTCCAGCAGAGCCCCTCCCGGGACATGATCCCGAGTGCCTCGTCGCTCACCGACCCCTCCGGGGGCCACATCCCGCGCGGCCTGAAGCCGAACAACCTCTCGAAGCTCTCGATGCCGTGGGCCACCTGCCCCCGCGCGTCCTCCGGGTAGCGGATGTCGATCTTGGGCAGCTTCGCAGCGGGGAGCGCCACCCGCGCTATGCGCGAGTCGCACAAAAGCGGCAGTATCGGGTGAAAATACGGGGTCACCGAAAGCTCGACCTTCCCCTCCTGGTGCAGCCTGCGGTACAGCGGGATGATCTCGGAGATCAGCTCGCGCTGGGTGTCGAACAGCAGGGCCTTGTCCGCGGCATCAAACCCCTGTCCCTTGCGGATCAGTTCGCCGAACACGGGGAAGCGCCGGCGGGCCGCCACCCCGGTCCAGGCGAGGTAGAACCAGACCTGCAGGTCGAGCAGGTCCCGCTCCCCGAAGAGTGCCACCCGTGATGCGGCCGTCCCGGGGGCGCCGTCCCCCGCCATCCAGTACAGCTCCAGGTAGCGCGGGTAGGGCTCGATCATGCGCCGCTTGTTGGCGGAGAAGAAGTTCTCCAGGAGAAAGAGCCGCTCCGCGTGGTCCAGGTCGGCCGGGGCCTTCCGCGCGAGGCAGAGATAGGGGTCGACCGCCTCCCCCGAGGCGTAGTCGAGGATCTGCTCCAAAAGCGAGGGGACCAGGTTGAAGACCACCTTGGCACCGGGGCTCTCAGCGACGATGGCCGGCATGTCGTAGTAGTCCTTCACCGCATGGAGGTAGGCCCAGGGGAGCAGGTACTCCCCCCGGACCGGATCCTTGTAGAAGGGCTGGTGCATGTGCCAAAGCAGCGTGAGGTACAGTGGTTCGCTCATCCTATCCCCTTGACGCGGCCCAAGCCGCGGCGCCCGCTACTGGGCCAGCTCCTTCTTCCAGCGCTGCACCTTCTGCATGTAATCCTCCAGAAGCTTCTGCGCCGTCTTCGGGTCCTTGGCCTCGGCCACCACGTGGATCACCGGCTGGTACTGGTCGGGGAGCACCAGCACCCAGTCGTTGCCGAAGGAGACCTTGATGCCGTCGATGAAGGAGGCCTCCTTGTCCAGGCTGTCTTCGCTCATCTTGCGCATGACCCCCCCCTTCTTCTCCCAGACGCAGGGGACCTTCCCCTGCAGGAAGGAACTCTTGGGGACATCCTTCAAGACGCGGGACAGCGGCACCCCGGCGGCGCTGGAGAGCTCGATGGTCTTGGCGATGGTGAACATGCCGTCGAAGGCGGCCTGGAACTTGGGGAAGGCGAAGCGCCCGGTCATGGAGCCGGCCATGACCACCTCGGATGAGATGGCCGCCTCGATCATGGAGCGGTCCATGCTCTTGGTACGGCGCACCGAGCTGCCGTTCTCGTTGGCGATCTCCTCGATCACCGAGGGGGCCGACACCGGGACCGCGAAGGCGCCCCTGGAGCCGCTCTTCAGCATGAGCGACGTCATGAGCGCAAGGAACTCCTCCGGCTGGTAGATCTTGCCGGTCTCGTCCACCAGCACCACCTCCTCGACCGTGGGATCGAGCCAGAATCCGGCCCGCGCCTCCAGCGTCATCACGATCTTGGCCAGCTGCTGCAGGGAGTTCGGCTTCTCGTCCACCGTCTTCGAACCGCGCTGCTCGTCCAGGTAGGTGTTGAGCCCGATCACCTCGCACCCCAGGTCGTTCAGGATCTGGGGGAGGATCTGGCCGGCCGGCGAGTGGTTGAAATCGACCACCACCTTGGCCTTGGAGCTCCTGATGAGCTGCTGGTCCAGCCCCCGGAAGAACCCCTCGCGATAGAAATCCATCACCTGCGGCAGCTCGGTGATCCCCCCCGGCTCCATGTGGTGCGCGCGCCGGAAGTTCTCCTTGTAGAAGATGCGCTCGATGTTCTTACCCATGGAGGAGGAGAAGTCGAGTCCGTCCGCGTCCAGAAAGACGATCTCGGTGGTGGCGGGGTCCTCGAGCGACTGGCGAAAGTGCACCCCGCCCACCTCGCCGAAGGTGCGCAGCTTGTAGCGCAACACCGGCAGCGACACCATCCTGATGTCGCGCACGTTGACGCCGGCGGAGAGGATCCCCCCCAGGAAGCTCCGCTTCAGCATGCGCGAGGAGAGGGTCGTGTCGCGGCCGACCAGGACGTGGCTCCCCTTGGGGAGGGAGGTGCCGTAGGCGCAGCCAAGTTTCGCGACGAACTCGGGGGTGAGCTCGATGTTGGTGAGCCCCTTGATCATCTCCCCCTCGAACAGGGACTTCTTCCAGCGCTCCCCCCAGATCAGGTTGCCGGTGACGGTGGAGCCTGCCTCGATAAGCTTTCTGGGCCAGATCTTCACGTCCCGCTTGATGTAGCTTTCCTCGCCGATGGCGGTGTCGTCCGCTATCACCCCTCCCTCTTCCATCACGGTCGCGGTGCCGACGCTCACGTTGTTGCAGATGACGCAGTCGTTGATCTTGGCTCCCTTCTTGATGTAGGCGTTGTCCCAGACCACCGCCCGGGTCAGCTTGACCCCCGGCTCGATGATGCAGTTGCGGCCGATCACGCTGTCCCTGATCTCCGCCCCCCCCTGGATCTGGGAGTTGTCCCCCACGACGACCGTCCCCTCCACCAGGGTCCCCTCGCCCAGCCTCACGTCCACCCCGACCCGCAGATCGACCCCCGCCATCTCCCGCCGGGGCTCGTCCACCTTGACGCTCACCTTCCCCTTGAGAATGTCGTGGTGCGCCTCGCGATAGGAATCGGTGTTGCCGATGTCTCTCCAGTACCCTTTGACCGGGAAACCGAACAGCGCCGCCTTCTTCTTCAAAAGGAGGGGGAACAGGTCCTGGGAGAAGTCGAAGTTCTCACCCTCCGGGATGTACTTGAAGATCTCCGGCTCGAGGACGTAGATGCCGGTGTTGATGGTATCGGATATCACCTCGCCCCACCCCGGCTTCTCCAGGAACTGGGTGATGCGCTTCTCCTTGTCCGTGATCACCACGCCGAACTGCAGCGGGTCCTTGACCGAGGTGAGGGTGATGGTTGCCAAAGCCTTGTTCGCCTGGTGGAAGTCGATCACCTTCTGCAGGTTGAAATCGGTCAGCAGGTCGCCGCTGATGATCAGGAAACGCTCGTCCAGGTATTTTTCGGCGCACTTCACCGCGCCGGCCGTGCCCATATCCTCCAGGGGCGTCACGTAGGTGATCCTCACCCCCAGGTCGGCGCCGTCGCGGAAGAAGTTCTTGATCACGCTGGGCTGGTGGTACAGGAGCATGACCAGATCGGTGACGCCGTATTTCTTCAGCAGTTCGACGATGTGCAGCATGATCGGACGGTTCATAAGCGGAACCATCGGCTTCGGGATGTTGCAGGTAAGCGGTTGCATCCGGGTACCAAAACCACCCGCCATAATCACTGCCTTCATAGTTGCAGCCTCCAAGGATCAGATTGAGATTAAGACTAAGATTAAGACTAAGATTAAGATTAAACCTGGGACTGAGATCAAGGACGGCCGGGGCCTGACCAAGTTTTCATACCTAAAAACTTAGTCTTTATCTCAATCTTTATCTGCCTTTCAGACGTACGTGCCCCGCTGCCGCTTGGCGAGGACCCGGGCGATCTCGTCCTTCAGCTCCCGCATATCGCTCGACTTCACCACGTAGCCGTCGGCCAGCCAGGCCGAGAAGTCGTCCTTGTAACAGGAAAAGGCGGTGCAAAGGATCACCGGAATGGTGTGGCGCTCCTTGACGATGCGCTGCAAAAGCTCGATGCCGCTTTCGTTCTTCAGCTTTATGTCGATCACGGCAAGGTCGAAGCTTTCCGACTCCAGCTTCTCCACCGCCTCCAGGGCGCTGCCGGCCGTCACCACCTGGTACCCCTCGTCGCTCAGCTCCTGCGCGTACAGCAGCCTGATATTCGCCTCGTCGTCAACCACCAGCAGTTTTGCCATTTCAGATGTTCTCCTTTCTGGTCAAGAGCCTGATGCTGTACGTGTTGCCGCCCCCGGGACGGCTCAGTATCGATAAAGAATTTCCCTGCCTCTCCAGGATGGACTTGCACAGCGAAAGCCCCACCCCCTCCCCGAGCTCCTGGGTCTGGAAAAACGGGGCGGTGAGCGCCTCCTGCGCGGTCTGGGTGAGCGACTTGCCGTCGTCGCTTATGCGCAACAGCACCCCGTCGCCGTCCAAAACGCTCTCGATGCGCAGTTCCCCCCCCGGCTCCATTGCCGCAAGCGCCGTGGTCGTGATGGTCTTCAGGCAGTAGCTGATCTGCTTGTAGTCGATGCGCACCATGGGGAGCTCCGGGGCGAGCTCCATCCGGGAGCGCACCCCCGCCTGTTCCAGCGCCCCCTCCAGCTCGCCCATCGCCTTCCCCACCAGCTCGTTCAGATCCCAGAAGTCGGTGACCGGGAACAGAGACTCGGAGTAATCCAGCACCTCGCTCAGAACATCCTCAAGCTGCCGGGTCTCGCGCACGATCGACTCCAGGAAGCCGCGCTTCTCGTCCTTTTCCGGGGTCGCCTTCAAAAGGGTCCTGGCGAAGCCACCGATGACCATGAGCGGGTTCCTGATGGAGTGGGCGATGCTCGAGGTGATCTTACCCACCAGCGCCATCTTCTCCATCTTCACGATCAGCTCCTGCTGCTCGCGCAGCTTCACGTTGGCGGCCTTCTGTTTGGCCACCTCCTCCTGCAGACGCTCGTAAAGGGAGGCACGCTCCAGCGCGAAGGCGACCGGGAAGGCGAAGGTCTCCAAGGACTGCATGTCCTGCAGGGTGATCGGCTTGTGCGTTATGCAGTTGTCGGCAATGATGACGCCGATGCGGCGGTTCCTGGAGATGAGCGGCATGACCAGGAAGGTGTCGACCCCGAGGATGCGGGCCAGGCCACGGTCCAGGTCGGGGTTGTTGAGCGCGTTCTCCACGAGGATCGGCTTTTTGCCCGTGAGGGCCCGGTTGAAGATGTGCCCCTGGTCGGCCAGGGGGACGGTGAGCTGGTTCAGGATGTCGTGGAACTTCACCTTCTCCGAGCTCAGCTTGGTCTTCTGGAAATCCCGCGCCAGCTGCCTCAGGGTGAAGTTGCTGCGGCCAATGTCCTCCCAGGTGCGCCAGGCCTCCTCGTAGTCCCTGGGCCCGACGCCCAGGTAACCGCGGATGTGGCGCCGGTCCTTGTCCGTCATCAGCAAAAAGGCGCGGTTCATGCCGAACCCCTTGCCGGCGGTGATGGCGGTCATGGCTATGGAAAGGACCTCGTCCAGGTCGAGCGAGGTCTGCAGCACGAGGCCTACCTCGCGCAGGAACTTGATCTCGCGGGTCTTGCTGTTCAAAAAACTCAGCATGGCCCCCATCTGGGTCTTTTGTTCCTGGAACTCGGTCAGTATGTACGGGAGTACGTCCGAAAGCGGGTAACCCGCCCCCTTCATGCGGGCCAGGTCGTTCTTGAAGCGGGGGCACTCAACGCACTTCTCCACGATCCTGCGGCGCTGGGAAACCAACAGGTCTTCTTCCCCCTCGCCTATGTACGGGCAATTCTCGGGCTCGATCTGATCCCTACTCCAACAGCATTCCCAATCCAAGCTCCCTCCGGATGCAGCTCATTTATATGACAGGACGAAACGGCAAAAGTATAGCAGCCACTTCGGCCAAAGCAAGTGCAATCGGCCAATTTAGTTGAAAATATTAATTAACAATTTGGTTTCAATTGGTTGCGCCCCCCGCACGTCGACGTGGAGGTGCAGGTGGCGCAAGCGTTGGCGTGGTGCGACGCGAAAAGGAGTCCGAATTCGGGAGACGGGGCGACGGAAAAAGGGGAGAGGGTACCATTAACAGAAAGGGCCCCGCGGTCTTAACCTGGGGCCCTTATCATCCATCTCTATTGGGTTCTGCGCGGGGTCTACTTCCCGGCTATCATCTTCAGCTTCTCCATCTGCATGATGGTCACCTTGTTGCCGTCCAACTCGATGACCCCCTCGTCCTTCATCTTCTTGAAGGTGCGGGAGAGGGTTTCGCTGACTGTGCCCAGGCGCGAGGCGAGTTCGCCCTTGCGCATGTCCAGCTCCAGGTAGGTCTTCCCCTGGTAACTGGTGCTCTTGCGCGCGGCCAGGTCCAGGAGGTAGGAGGCGAGCCGGGACGGGGCGTCGGCGAAGGAGAGCTCCTCGATCTGCCGGGCGAAGCGCCGCAGCAAAAGCGAGAGCGAGGCGATCAGGTTCATGGAGAAGCGCGGGTTGCGCTCCAAGAGCCCCATGAAGGAGCCGCGCGGGAAGAAGATGACCTCTCCCCTCTCCACGCCGCGCGCCTCGGCGGGGTACTTGCCGTCCCCGAAGAAGGCGGCCTCGGCGAAGGTCTCCACCGGGTGCACCATGTGCAGCACCTTCTCGCGCCCGTCGGGCGAGATCTTGCAGAGCTTCAACGCACCCGAGGCGAGCAGGTAGAACCCTTCCGCCTTCTCCCCCTCGGTGAACAGCGTCTCCCCCTTGGCGAAGGGGCGCCGTACCGCGATCTCGGCGAGCTCGACCAGGTACTCCTCTTCCAGACCCGAAAACAGCAGCGCTTTCCTGATGATGTCTTTGTTTTCCATGCCCACCTTTGTACCCAAAATGAAAACGGAGGTCAAGGGGTAGTTGACTCTGTCCCTCCTTTACTTCCCCAGCCATCTCATGTAAGATCGGCAATTCATGAAAAAGACCCTGTACCGCTACATTTTCAACGAGATACCCCCCCCTTTCCTGGTAGGCATGGTGACCTTCACCTTCGTCCTCCTGATGGGGCGTTTCCTGAGGTTGGCCGAGATGGTGGTCGAGAAGGGGGTCCCCTTCACCGACGTCCTGCGCATGGTGAGCTACCTGCTCCCCTCCTTCTGGCTCTTCACCATCCCGATGGCCCTGCTCCTCTCCATACTGCTCGCCTTCGGGCGCCTCTCCGGCGACAGCGAGGTGACCGCCATGAAGAGCTGCGGCATCAGCCTGTACGGACTGCTCCCCCCGCCCCTGCTCTTCTCCGCGCTGGCGACCCTGGGCTGCCTCTGGGTCACGATTTACGCCGTCCCCTGGGGCAATAGCTCCTTCAAGAAGCTGATGATGGACATAGCCCAGAGCAGCGCCGGCGTCTCCATCAAGGAGAAGGTCTTCAACAACGCCTTCCCGGACATGGTGATCTACGCCGACGGGCTGGACGCCAAGGCCCAGAATATGACGGGGGTGATCGTCCACGACGAGCGCGACCCCAAGACCCCCACCACCATCTTCGCGGCCACCGGCTCGCTCTTCTCCGACCCGCGCAGCCACTCGATGGAGTTCCAGCTCAAAAACGGCTCGATCCACCGCAGCGAGGAAGGCGCCGGATACCGGATGGTCCAGTTCCAGGAGTACATCCTGCGGGTGGCCCTGACCGACCCCGCCCCCAAGGGGCCCAAGAAGGCGAGCGAGATGACCATCGAGGAACTGCGCCACCCTCCTGCGGGGGCCCCCAAGAAGGACGTGCTGGCGCGCCGCCTGGAGCTGCACAGCCGGCTGGCCCTTCCCTTTTCCTGCATCGTGTTCACCTTCGTGGGGGTGCCGCTTGGGATCCAGAACCGCCGTTCCGGCAAGGCCTCCGGCTTCTCGCTCAGCATTGCCGTGATCCTCTGCTACTACATCGCCCTTTCCGGCTTCGACACCCTGGGTGAGAAGTCCATCCTGCCGCCGCTCCTCTCCGGCTGGGGGCCGAACCTGTTGTTCCTGCTGGGCGGAGGCTACCTGTTCATGAAAACTTCGGCGGAGGAACCACTGCCGCTGACCGCGCTGTACCAGCGAGCCAAGGAAGCGGTCCAGGCCCGTGTTCCGAAGGGGGCGAAGGGATGAGGATCCTGACCCGCTACGTGGCCAAGGCGTACCTTAGGATGCTCGGGCTTTGCCTCGGTTCCTTCGTCACCATCTACCTCGTGGTCGATTTCATGGAGAAGATCGGCCGTTTCACCCGCACGGGCGCCTCGTGGAAACACCTGGCCCTGTTCTTCATCACCAAGGTCCCGGAGATGATCAACGATTCCGCGCCGCTTGCGGTGCTGATGGCGACCCTGCTCACACTGGGCGCCTTCTCGCTCAGCTCCGAGCTTACCGCCATGCGCAGTTGCGGCGTCAGCCTGGTGCGCATAAGCGCCCCCATCCTCGCCATCTCCTTGCTGATGAGCCTGGTGGTCCTGATGCTTGGGGAGTTCGTGATCCCGAAGAGTTACGCCCAGCGCCTCTACATCCAGGAGGTGCTGATCCAGAAAAAGAGTCCCTCCATGTACTTCCGTCAGCACAACATCTGGTACCGGGAAGGGGAGACCGTGCTGCGGGCGAGCCTGTTCGAGCCGAGCCAGAACCAGCTCAAGGGGGTGACGCTCTGGGAGGTGCAGCCAAAGACCGGTCTGCCGCTCCGGCGGGCGGACGCTTCCCTCGGACAGCTGGGGCCGGGCGGCTGGAGCTTCCAACAGGTGACGGTGCGGGATTTCCGGGACGGCGAGGTGGTCCAGACCCGGAAGTACCCGGAACTGGCGCTTCCCCTGAAACTGAAGCCGGCCGACCTGAAGGTGCTGGGAAAATACTCGGACAGCATGACCCTGCGGCAGCTCAACAGCTACTGCAAGAAGATCCAGGCCGGTGGATACGACGCCACCCGCTACATCACCCAGTTCCACAGCAGGATCTCGCTCCCCTTCGGCTGCGCCGTCATGGCCTTTTTAGGCATCCCTTTCGCCTTGCGCGGCGGGAGGTCGAGCGGCATCGCATTCGGCGTGGGGCTCTCGATCGGGGTCGGTTTTCTTTACGTGATCATCAACTCCGTCATCATCTCGGTCGGGCAGGTCGGCCTGCTCCCCCCCATGGTCGCCGCCTGGGCCACCAACTTCATCTTCCTGGCCGCGGGGGGGTGGCTCGCTCTTACTATTGACAACTGATCGGCCAGGGCCGAAAATGGCTCCCGGCCTTCAGGCTGCCGATATCACATGAAGCTTCTAGGGAGGGAGTCCCATGCCCCGCAACTTCGCCATAACCTTGCTGCTTCTTCTGCTCTGCGCCGCAGTGGCGCCCGCCCAGCAGACCCCCCCCCCGGCGGCTGACTCCGGCCGGCAGGCACCACTGGGCGTACTGAGCATCCTCCCCGCCCAGGGCGAGCCGGGAACGACGGTGACCCTGAACGGTACCGGGTTCACCTCCGCCACCCGCGTCGTGCTCGGGAGCCGCGAGATCCCGGCCCAGGCGGTGGGGGGGCGCATCATGACCTTCGAAATCCCCGAGCTCCCCCCGGGCGCCTACGCCCTGTTCCTGAAACGGGAGGACGGCGCCACCACCCGCCCCTTCAACTTCGTGCTGCAGGCGCAGAAGCCGGTCGTCTCCTCCCTCATCCCCGACACGGTCACCAGCTGCGCCACCGGCAGGGAACGCGAGGTGCTGGTCAACGGGGCCAACTTCAGAAACGGCACCCGCGTCATACTGGACGGCGCCGTGGTCACCACCCGCTTCATCTCCCCGGTCATGCTCGCATTCACCACACCGACGCTCCCCGCGGGGATGCACCAGGTCCAGGTGAGAAACCCGGCCGATGCCCTCTCCACGGCGCTGGCGCTCTTCATCGACGCAAAACCCGAGATAGCGAACGTGTCAGTGGGGAGGGAATTCGTGAACTACTACGAATTGATCGTGAGCGGGAGGAACTTCCAGCAGAATTCGGTGCTGGTCGTGGACGGCAAGAGGCTCGCCACAGGGAAACAGCTGGTGGGCGAGAGGGAGCAGCTCGTGTACGGCGGTTGCAACCAGATCACCTACCTGAGGTTCCCCTACGACCCGACCCTTAAGGAGATCACCCTGCAGGTGGTGAACCAAAACGGCGAGGAAAGCGCCCTCTTCACCATCAGCGCCCCCTGACCCGCTAGTCGACCGGCTCCTCGAGCACCACGAGGTAGCCGTCGGGATCGAAGCACCAGAGCTCCCACGTGCCGTAGGGCTTGCGCTCCAGGGGGTAGAGAATCTCCAGGTCCTCTTCCAGAAGCTCCTGGTAGATCTCCTCGATCCCCTCGACCACGAGGTGCAGCGTCATACCCACCCCGCGCGGGAAACCCTCCAGGCGCGCCTGCAGTATGGGGTGCAGCTGCCCCACCGCCGCATCCTCCACGAAGATGACCTGACACAACTCGGTCTCCAGGAGCAGGTGCTCCGGCGCCCCCAGCACGGTGACCGGGCGCTGCAGCGGCAGCCCGAGAATCCCCGCATAAAAGGCCTCGGTGGTCCCGAGGTCGGACACGCAGAGCTGGATGGTGAGCGCGATCTCCTCCACGGACTCCCCCCGACGTACCTACTCGCCGAACCAGGCGCTGGTGTACCTGCTGATCAGCACCATCGAGTTGGTGAAGATCAGGATCCCCACCACGACCATGAACCCTCCGGTGATGATCTCGAAAAGCCGTATATGCCGCTTGAAGCGGCGGAAGAAGAGCAGGAACTGGTGCAGCGCGAGGGAGGCGATGAAGAACGGTATGGCGAGCCCCATCGAGTAGGACAAAAGGAGCCAGACCCCGCGCCCTTCCGTGGCGGCGACGGCCAGGATGGTGGCGAGGATCGGTCCGATGCAGGGGGTCCAGCCGGCGGCGAAGACCACCCCCACCACGAAACTCCCCAGGTAGCCCGCCGGCTTGCGATGCAGGGTCAGCTTCTTCTCCCCGAGCAGCATGGTGATGTCGAACAGTCCCGAGACGTGGATACCGAAGATGACGATCAGTATCCCCCCCACGCGCCGGATGGCCGTCTTGTGCTCGTGCAGGAAATCCCCGACCAGGGTGGCCGAGGCGCCCAGGAGGACGAAGACGCAGGTGAAGCCGGCGATGAAGAGCAGGGAGTGGATGATGGTCTGCTGCCGCACCTTGTGGCTTGGGTGTTCGGCGTTCAGGTCGGCGAAGGAAAGCCCGGTGATGTAGGTGATGTAGGAGGGGATGAGCGGCAGCACGCAAGGGGAGAGAAACGACAGCAGCCCCGCCACGAAAGCGCCGATCATGCTGATGTTGTTCGTTTCCATACTTTCCTCCTGGCGTTTAGCGGTTGCGCCCCAGCGACTTCAGGGGCGATTACGGTATCACTTGTCGGCCATCAGCTGCTGCAGGGCCTGCATCACCTCGGGATGGCTCCAGTCCAGCCCCCCCACCACCTTCTTCCTGATCACCCCCTTGGGATCGACCACGAAGGTCTCGGGGACGCCGGTGGTGCCGTAGCGCCTGGCGACCTGGCCGTCGGTGTCGAGCAGGGCGGGGAGCGTGACGCCGCCGCGCTTGAAGAAATCCTCGACGGCGGTCTTGCCCCCCTCATCGATGGAAACCGCCAGCATCTGGAAGTTCTTGCCCTGCATCGCCTGGTTTAGCTTCACCATGGACGGGATCTCCTCGCGGCAGGGGGGGCACCAGGTGGCCCAGAAGTTGACCAGCACCAGTTTACCCTTCAGGGTGGAGAGCTGCACCGGCTTACCGGAGAGGTCCTTCAGGGTGAAATCCGGGGCGGGATTTCCCTCCACGGCAGGTGCCTCGGCTGCTTTCTTTGCGCACCCCGCGGCGGCCAGCGCAGCTATCAGCAGCAAGGCTGCGATCAAACGTTTCATCATTTCCTCCCCGGTTGCGAGATATTGTACTTTTCCATCCTGTAGATCAGGGTGTGGCGCGGGATGCGCAGGAAGCGCGCCGCGGCGGTCTGGTTCCAGTCGCAGCGGTTGAGCGCCTCCAGGACCACCTCCATCTCGAGCTGTTCCAGCGAATAACCGCCGGCGGGGAGCCTGAGCACCCCCCCCTCGGGAGCAGGTGCCGCGGCCGCGATCTTGGCGGGGAGTTCGTCCACCCCGATCTGGTCCCCCTCGCGCATGATGAGCAGGCGCTCCACCGTGTTCTCCAGCTCGCGCACGTTTCCCGGCCAGGCATACTCCTGCAGCCTCTGCAGCGCCTCCTTCGAGAACGTCACCGCTTCGGCGCCGAACTTGCCGCAGAAATAGCGGATCAAAAGCGGCACGTCCTCCACCCTTTCGCGCAGCGGCGGGAGCTGGACCGGGATCACCGAGAGCCGGTAGTAGAGGTCCTCGCGGAACTTCCCTTCCGCGATCCAGCGCTCGAGGTCGGCGTTGGTAGCCGCCACCACCCTGAGATCGATCTTCTGCAGCGAGGTCCCCCCCACCGGTTCGACCACCCGCTCCTGCAAGACCCGCAACAGCTTCGGCTGCAATTCGAGGGGGAGATCCCCCACCTCGTCCAGGAAGATGGTGCCGCCGTCTGCGAGCTGGAACTTCCCTTCCTTGTCACGGATGGCGCCGGTGAAGGCGCCCTTGACGTGGCCGAAGAGTTCGCTCTCGAGGAGATCCCTCGGTATGGCGGCGCAATTGACCGCCACGAAGGGAGCGGCCCGGCGGGAACTGCCGGAATGGATCGCCCGCGCCACCAGTTCCTTGCCGGTCCCGGATTCCCCGGTGATCAGGACGGTCGCCTCGGTATCCGCTACCTTGCGCACCACGGAAAAAACCCCCTCCATGGCGCGGGAGGTGCCGACGATGCTCTTGAATTCGGTGCGGCCGGAAAGCTCCTCCTTGAGCAGGCGGTTTTCTTCGGAGAGCCCCTGCAACTGGAGCCCCTTCAGCACGGTGACCTTCAGCTCTTCCCTGTTGAAGGGCTTGGTGAGGTAATGAAAAGCGCCGAGCTTCATCGCCTCGACGGCGGTGTCGATGGCGCCGAAGGCGGTCAGGACGATGACCACGGTCGAGGGGGCACGCTCCTTGACCGTGGAGAGGACCTCGAACCCGGTGATCCCCGGCATCTTCAGGTCGGTGATCACAAGTTGGGGGGACTTCTCCTCGAAAAGCTGCAGACCCGTCGAGCCGTCGGCGGCGGTGTAGACGTCGTACCCTTCCTGCTGCAGGTTGTACTCGAGCACGCGTCTGAGCGAGCTGTCGTCATCTATGATCAGTATCTTTGGGGGCATGGTTTCCCGGATGAGGACGAAAGGGGTCGTATAAGGAGACAGGTAAATTTTTAACCGATTTACCGAACGAGGGCAACCCTTTTTATAATGAGCCCAATCTCGCGGCACCCGGCTCTGCAGGGCGGCGAAGACCGAAGGCGCGAGCGATGCGGATCGCGGAGGCAGCCGGTTGCGGATTAGCAGCGGGCCCCACATGAGAAGAGCTGATGGTGCCAGAGGGAAGCAAGAAAGGAAGCGGGGGGGAAAATCGAGGGAAAAAGGGGACGGCTGGCGCCGCCGGAACCGGGCGGTGCCACGATTGGCCCGGCATCGGCGCCGGGCGGGGTCTGCTCCACGGAACCGTGTACGCTAGGTGCGACGCCCCCGGGGTCTGCGGGGCCCGCCGAAGTAGCTTTGGGTCAGTTCGCGGGTGCCGACGGCCAGAGGCAGCAGGTCTTCGTGCCGTTTCAGCGTCTCCGGCAGCGAGGGGCCGTCGGTGATGATGAAATCGTCCTCGCCCAGGCAGGTCTTGGCGAAGAAGCGCCCGGCGGCGCTGCAGAAGATGTTTATGCTAAAAAGCTCTCCGTTCACTTCCAGTTCAGACGAGTGCAACAGCATTTCTTCGTCCACATCTCCCCCCGGAACCCATAACACTAAATATGAAGACATGGATCTAACAGCAAGAAATGCACCAAGGGGAGGGAAGCCCGGGCGTAACGGGATAGGAAATGCGGAAAGCCCCATCCTTCTTGAAGAAAACAAATGAGCGCCGAATAACTGACGCTCATTAAGGATGGGAGAAAAGGAGTAGAGTCTGCTTTTTCCCGAAATTTTGGCGTCAAAGCCGCTAAATGGCGGGAAGGGATCCCGGGGCGGTTATTTGACCCGGGTAACCACGTAGTCGGCAAGGTCGGCAAGGGCCTCCCTGGCGACCGAGGCCGGGAATTTCTCCAGGTGTTTCTTGCAAAGGGCGACATGCTCCCCGGCCGAGGCGACGGTGTGCTCGATGCCGCCGTAGCGTTGCACCAAGGCCAGCACCTGGCCGAAGTCCTCGTCCGAGAGCAGGTCCTTCTCCACGACCGAAGCGATGAAATCGCGCTCCGCCTCGCTGCACTGCTTCAGGGTATGGATCAAGGGCAGCGTGATCTTCCCCTCCTCGAGGTCATGCCCGATGCTCTTGCCGAACTGCTCCTCGCTGGCGGTGTAGTCCAGGGTGTCGTCCATGAGCTGGAAGGCTATGCCGAGGTCCATGCCGTAGTCCGCAACCGCCTGCCTGAGTTCCGGATCCACGCCGCCGAGGATGGCGCCGACCTCGCAGGCCGCCGACAGCAGGATGGCGGTCTTGCTGCGCACCACTTCGATGTAGCGCTCCACAGTGATCTCCAGGTCACTGGTGCAGACCAGCTGCAGCACTTCCCCTTCCGCGATCATGGTGGTGGCGTCGGCGAGTACCTTGAGGATGCCCAGGTCGCCGTCGGTCACCATGAGCGAGAAGGACTTGGAGAAGAGGAAGTCGCCGACGAGAACCGAGGCTTCGTTCCCCCAGAGGGTGTTGGCGGAGGCCAGGCCGCGGCGCAGGTTGGCGTTGTCCACAACGTCGTCATGCAAAAGGGTGGCGGTGTGGATGAATTCCACCACGCTGGCAAGCGGCACGCTGCGGCTCCCCTGGTAGCCACAGAGCTTGGCCGCCAGAAGCACCAGCGCCGGGCGTATCCTCTTCCCGCCGCTGGAAAGCACGTACTCGCCCACCTTGCGAATGAGCGGGACATCCGACTGCAGATCCTTCTTGAACTGCAGTTCCACGTTTTTTAGATCTTCCCCGATCAGGGCAAGCGCTGCATCCATAATAAGGCCTCGGTTCTGCGACTCGCACTAGGGCTGTCTTACACTTAGAAAATATTAACGGCACGAAATCGCGCCGTTTTTTTGCACCAGCCGGGCTGGAAATTTTAATGGGAAACGACGCAGCACTCTAACAAATCCGTATTCATTATTCAAGGCATTTCGTCTGCAAAGATGAGGCGGAAGCAGGGAAAACGGGCGGGGAGGGGGGTGCGGAGACGGCGAAGAAAGGGCGGGACCGGGACGGTCCCGCCCCCTTCGTTCAGGCTGCGCGCTGTTCCTGGTTCACCAGGCCGCAGAGCTTCATTTCCTTTTCGAGTTTCGCCTTGGTCAACCCCAGGGCCCGGCACATTTTCTCCCGGTTACAGCCGTAGCGCTCCATGGCCATGAGCAGCAGCGCCTTCCTGAGCGAGACCGAGAGTTTGTCCATGACGTGCTCCTTCGAGGTCGCCGAGATCAGGGCGAAAAACGGTTGCAGGCTTCTCTGGAAGAGCTGTGCGCTCTCGTCGACGTGCATTTTGCTGTCCTTGTTCATGTTTCTCACCCTCATCAAGTTGGATGCGATCTCGTCCATATCCTCGTTCACCAGCCGCCAGACATCCGGATCGTAGGCCACGGTCAACACCACGGCGACACGTTGCGCGTCAGGAGGCTGTTGCCGTTTGACCAGCACCACCTCCATCGCGCCGAACCCGTCTCCCGCCGTACAGGCCCCTCTATGATTGCTAACCATGTCCCACCTCCCAGTCGCGGTATCGAATCAGGAGCCCGGACCGCGCTCCCTGTTCTTCTTGATGGCACCCTTTCCGATTCAACTGCCGTACCAATTCCGCGGGCCGACGCCTTGGTGCGCCAAGTGCCGGATTCTGCGCGACTCCACCCCCGAGGCGGCAACGGCCGCCCCGGCGCTCTGCTGAAAACCTTGTTCACATGTTGCACATCGACCACTCCGGCTGTGCAATATAATACCTCGCGTGGGAGGTCCCTCCCCCCCCAAGCGCCGCCCGCCCTCGTACTTGAATAAAATTTAATCTGTGTTATCATGCCCCGACACACATGAGAACGAAGCGGGCAACACCCTAATCAAAGCAGGAGGGTACATGCAAAAGCTGCAGCTTTGGGAGCGCTACAAGAACCGGCTCTACCACCATTCCGAACTGGACCTAACCGTCGATACCAGCCGCATGAACTTTCCCGACTCCTATCTGGAGGAGATGGAACCGCGCCTGCAGAAGGCCTTCGAGGAAATGGCCGAACTGGAAGCGGGGGCGGTGGCGAACCCCGACGAGCAGCGCATGGTGGGGCACTACTGGCTCAGGGCGCCGGAACTGGCGCCGACACCGGAACTCGCCGAGGAGATCCAGGCCACGCTCGCCTCGGTGAAGGCCTTCGCCTCCTCCGTGCACCAGGGCAACATCGCGGCTCCCGACGGACACCGCTTCGAGAACCTGTTGATCGTCGGGATCGGCGGCTCCGCCCTCGGCCCCCAGTTCGTGGCGGACAGCCTCGGGGGGGCAAAGGACCGCATGAAAGTGTTTTTCTTCGACAACACCGATCCCGACGGGATGGACAAGGTGCTGGCCGAGATCGGCACGGGGCTCCCACGGACGCTGGCCGTGGTGATCTCCAAAAGCGGCGGCACCAAGGAGACCCGCAACGGCATGCTGGAGGCGCGCCAGGCGTTCGAGAAGGCCGGACTTAATTTCGCGGGCCACGCGGTCGCCGTGACCGGCAGTGACAGCGAGCTCGACCGCACCGCCTCGCAGGAGGGGTGGCTGGGCATGCTCCCCATGTGGGACTGGGTCGGCGGCCGCACCTCGGTGACCTCGGCGGTCGGCCTCCTCCCGGCAGCGCTGCAGGGGATCGACATAGACCAGCTCCTGGCCGGCGCGAGGAGCTGCGACCAGGCGACCCGCAGCCGCGTGACGAGGGAGAACCCCGCGGCGCTGCTCGCCCTTTCCTGGTTCCACGCCACCGGCGGCAAGGGGAAGCGCGACATGGTGCTCCTCCCCTACAAAGACCGGCTGATCCTTTTTTCCCGCTACCTGCAGCAGCTCATCATGGAGTCGCTCGGCAAGGAACTGGACCGGGACGGGAACAGGGTGCTGCAGGGAATCACGGTTTACGGCAACAAGGGCTCCACCGACCAGCACGCCTACGTGCAGCAGCTGCGCGAAGGGGTTCCCAACTTCTTCGTCACCTTCATCGAGATACTTAAGGACCGGGAAGGGGCGTCCATGCTGGTCGAGCCGGGAGCCACCTCGGGAGACTACCTCTCCGGCTTTTTCCAGGGAACCAGGTCTGCCCTCTATGAAAAGGAGCGCGAATCGGTTACTATCACCGTCCGCGAAATCTCTCCCGCGACCGTCGGCGCGCTGATCGCGCTCTACGAGCGGGCAGTCGGCCTGTACGCGTCGCTCATCAACGTGAACGCGTACCACCAGCCGGGGGTGGAGGCGGGCAAGAAGGCCGCCGGCAGCGTGCTGAAGCTGCAGGGGGAGATCCTGGAGATGCTGCGGCGCCAGCCCAACCGCGACTTCACCTGCACGGACATGGCCATGACCCTGGCACGTCCGGAAGAAGTCGAGACCGTGTTCATCATTCTGCGGCACCTGGCCGCCAACCCCGCCCACGGGGTCGGCGTCACCCCCGGGGACAAGGTCTGGGAGAACAGGTTCCGCGCCGAATAAATAGCCGCAACCCCTAACGCAGAAACGAAGAGTGGAAAAACGGTGGACCTCCAATAAGCCAGACGCAGAGGAGCAGATGAAGACAGTAGACCTGAGAAGCGACACGGTAACACGCCCGTCGGAGGCCATGCGCCGCGTGATGGCAGCCGCCGAGGTGGGCGACGACGTTTACGGAGAGGACCCGACGGTGAACAGGCTGGAGGCGATGGCGGCCGAGCTCCTTGGCAAGGAGAAGGCCATCTTCGTCCCCAGCGGCACCATGAGCAACCTGACCGCGCTCCTTTCCCACTGCGGGCGCGGCGACGAGTACATCGCCGGGCAGGACGCCCATATCTACCGCTGGGAAGGCGGGGGGGGCGCCATCTTCGGCGGCGTCCAGCCCCAGCCCCTGGACTTCGAGGAAGACGGGACGCTGAGCCTGGACCGGGTGCGCCGCGCCGTCAAGCCGGCGGACCATCACCACGCCGTGACCCGACTCCTTTGCCTGGAGAACACCCAGGGGGGACGGGTGCTCCCCCTCCCCTACCTCGAGGAAGCGGCCGGCGTGGCCAGTGAATTGGGGCTCGCCATGCACCTGGACGGCGCACGCGTCTTCAACGCCGCGGTCTATCTCGGGGTTCCGGTGGGGGAGATCGCCCGGCATTTCGATTCCGTGTCGGTCTGCCTTTCCAAGGGGCTCGGCGCGCCGGTCGGCTCCGTCCTTTGCGGCAGCGCCGAGCTGATCGGGCGGGCACACCGCTGGCGCAAGGTGGCCGGCGGAGGCATGAGGCAGGCGGGGATCCTGGCGGCAGCGGGCATCCACGCCCTGCAGCACAACGTGGAACGGCTGGCAAAGGACCACGAGAACGCGGAGCTCCTCTCCAGCGGGCTGGGTCACATCGACGAGCTCCTGGTGACCCCGGCGCGCACCAACATCCTCTTCGTCACCCCCCCGGCGGGAACCGCCCCGCAACTGTGCAAGGCCCTGGCCGCCGAGGGGATCCTGATCGGGGGAGGCGAGGTGATCCGCTTGGTCACCCACCTGGACGTGGACGGCGCCGGCGTGGAGCGCACCGTATCAGCCTTCAAGCGCTTCTTCGCGAGCAGGGGCAACTGACATGGCAGAGATAACCTGGAACGATTTCGAGCAGGTGGAGATCAGGGTGGGAACCGTGCTGGAGGTGGAGGAATTCCCCGAGGCGAGAAAGCCCGCCTACAAGCTGGTGGTCGATTTCGGCGAGGCCGGGGTGAGAAGGTCGAGCGCCCAGATCACGAAGCACTACACGCGTGAGGAGCTGGTGGGGAGGCAGGTGCTCGGGGTGTGCAACTTCCCCAGAAAGCAGATCGGGCGCTTCTTCTCCGAGGTGCTCATCACCGGGTTTGCAGACGATAACGGCGACATCGTGCTCGCCGCCCCGGAGCGCCCGGTCCCCAACGGCAGCCGACTCTGCTAGAAAAAAAAAGATGGGGCGAATCACCGTTCGCCCCATCTCGTTTGTTAAGGTTCACCCCTTGCACCCTCGCCCACCGGGAGAGGGGGGGCGAAGGCCGGGTGAGGGAGATGCCGTTTCGGCCCAGCCTTCTCCGCAGAGAAAGAGGCCCCTCACCCCGCCCCTCTCCCGGAGGGAGAGGGAGGAAGGCTTGCCGCTCATCCTACCTACCCCTTGATCCTCAGCGCCTCCGCGTAGACCGCGCTCTTGTGGAGCCCGGTTTCCAGAGTCACCCGCTTCACCGCATCCTTCAGGGACATCTCGTCCGACGCCAGGTACTTTTGCAGCAACTCCTCCATCCCCGGGCCGGCATTCGACTCCGGCTCCTGCGCGGGGGTCACCAGTATGGCGACCTCGCCCCGGACCTCCCGCCCGCGCACCTCTTCGATGAGCCCCGAGAGGGTGCCACGCAGAAACTCCTCGAACATCTTGGTCAGCTCCCGCGCCACCACCACCTCGCGGTCGCCGAGCGTCTCCAGCATGTCCTCGAGGGTCGCCAGCAGGCGCTTGGGAGATTCATAGAAGATCAGCACGGCCCGCTCCCCAGCGAGCGCCTGCAGCCTCTCGCGCCTCTTCCCCTGCTTGTTGGGAAGGAAGCCGGCGAAGCTGAAGTAGTCGGTGGGAAGGCCCGAGGCGGAGAGCGCGGTGATGGCGGCGCAGGCGCCGGGAATGGGAACCACCGAGATGCCGCAGGCCACCGCGTCGCGCACGAGCTGATAGCCGGGGTCGGAGATGCAGGGAGTGCCCGCGTCCGTGATCAAGGCGACGCTTAGCCCCTCGCGCAGCCGGTCCAGGATCTGGTCCCCCTTCAGTTCCTTGTTGTGGTCGAAATAGGAGGTGAGCGGCTTGGAGATGCCGAAGTGGGTGAGGAGCTTGCGCGAGTGGCGCGTGTCCTCGGCGGCGACCAGGTCGACCTCCTTGAGGATGCGCAAGGCGCGCAGCGTGATGTCCTCGAGGTTGCCGATCGGCGTGGCTACTATGTAAAGAGTTCCGGGCATAACGGCAAGAAGCCGTTCTATGTTCTACGTTCTATGTTCTGTGTTTAAAGCCTCTCGGGTTTACGTAGAACATAGAACGTAGAACGTAGAATAGGTTCTATTTCCCCCAATCCCGCGCGTAGCGGAAGTCACGATCGATGGTGCGGTTGGAGACCTTGGCGATGATGGGGAGACGGCGCTTGAAGTGCGACCCCTGCACCTTCTTGTGCACGTTGTCGATGAACTGCGCGTCGAAACCGGCGGCCACCAGCTCCTCCCGGCTCATGCGCTGGTCCACCATCCGGTACAGGAGTTCGTCGGCCTCCCGGTAGGTGAAGCCCAACTCCTGCTCGTCGGTCTGCCCGGCCCAGAGGTCGGCGGAGGGCTTCTTCTCGATCACCTCGCGCGGCACCTCCATCGCCTCGGAAAGCGCCCAGACCTGGCTCTTGTAGATGTCCCCGATCGGGTTCAGCGCGCTCGCCATGTCGCCGTGCAGCGTGCCGTACCCAAGAAGCAACTCGGTCTTGTTGCTGGTCCCGAGCACGAGCCCGCCGACGGCCGCGGAATGGTCGTACAGGATGGTCATGCGCTCGCGGGCCATCTTGTTGCCGCGCCGCATGTTGTCGGCATCCGGGGTCAGGGTGAAGTACGCGTCGATCATCGGGGTGATCTCGATGACCTTGAAGTTTATCCCCAGGCTCTCGGCGACCAGCCTGGCGTGGGCCTCGCTCTCGGGGTTGCTGGTCCGGTACGGCATGCAGTAGGCATGCACGTTCTCGGGCCCGAGCGCCTCGGCCGCGATGTAGGCGACCAGCGCTGAGTCGATCCCGCCGGAGAGCCCGAGCACCCCCTTGCGCACGCCGACCTTGTACACCTCGTCGCGCACGAACCCGACCAGGATCTGGCGCAACAGCTTCGTATTTACAGTCAACCCGCCCATTAGCAGCCTTTCTCCCTGTCGATGCGTTTTAACTCTTTCACGGTGATGGCTAGGTTCTCGTCCCGCATCATCGGGGAGAAGATCCGCTCGCGCCTGAGGGCGCCGCCATCCACCTTGGCCAGCACGAAGTCCTCTTCGAGGATCGCGCCCCGGTCGGTCATCTCGCCGGAGGGAGAGATCGCCTCGGAGCCCCCCCAGAAGTTGATACCGTCCTCGTAGCCGACGCGGTTGCAGTAAAAGACCCGGCAGTTGAGGAACATGGCGGTCGTGGTGGTCAGCTTCTGCCATGCGGCAGCGGAGCCCAGCCCCTCGGACTCGGTCACCCCGCGGCCGGGGCTGGAGGAGAGGCAGATCAGGGTCATGGCGCCGTCCATCGCCAGGATGTAGGGGGCGGAGAGGTGCCACATGTCCTCGCAGATCAGCATCCCGATGCGGCCAAAGCGGGTGTCGAAGGCGCGGAAGCGTTCCCCGCGGGCCATGTAGCGCTGCTCGTCGAAGAGGCCGTAGGTCGGCAGATAGACCTTGCGGTGCACGTGGCGTATCTCGCCCCCCTCGAGGTAGACCGCGGAGTTGAAGAAACGGAAATCGGTCGACACCTCGACGAAGCCGATGGCTATCGAGATGCGCTCGGAAAGTTTCTTCAGCTTCTCCATCTGGGGAGAATCCAGGCGCAGCGCGACTTCGGGCACCAAGTCCTTCAGGAAGTAGCCGGTGAGGGCCAACTCGGGGAATACGACCAGGTCGGCGCCGGCGGCGACACCCTTCTCGATGGCGGCCTCGGCGAGGGCCATGTTGTCGTCCAGGCAGCCCAGCTTAGGCTTTATCTGGGCCAGGGCAACGGTAAAATCCATGAGCTTCTCCGCAATTTTTTTCTCATTACTAGCACAGCGAAAGAGGCTTTGTAAACCTGAATGCTTCATGAGAGTTGGCGTACCCCTCCCCGCCCCCCTCCCCTTCGTGGGGAGGAAGTGACGGCGAGCGAGGACAGCGGCTAGAGCAGTATGACGAGGACGACCCCGCCGGCGATCACCGAGAGGTTGCAGACGGCGGAGACACCGTGCAGCTTGGAGAACTGGCGGCGCATGGGATCTTCCTTCGGGGTCGTTTCAAATGAAGGGATCTGCTTCTTGATCTCGGCGGCCTTCGGCTCGATGTAGAAGGCCTGAATCGAGGAGAGCGTCAGCATGACGGCGATGATGGCGGCCGCGAGGACCGTACCCTTGCCGGCCATGACCACGCGGCAGATGATAGCGATGACGCCGCAGGCGACACCCCAGCGGAAGTAGCCTGGGAAAAAGAGCCCCACAATGCGAGCCGCGACGTCCCGGCTCTCGGAGCGGAACAGGATCGGTGTGAGCACGAAGGTGAAGAGGGCGGCCCCTCCGAGCCAGAGGGAGATGGCCAGACGGTAGATCGCTGCAACAACCTGCATGTACGTTCCTCCTTGGTGGTTCTTTTAAGCAGGGCGAATGATTATCCGCCCCTACAGTGCGGTAGCGATGGCTTCTCCCTCTCCCGGGATGAGCGGGGATGCTCAGGGATCTCCTCCCTCTTCCCCTGGGAGAGGGGATTCTCTCCCGGGAATAGGGAATGAGAAGGAATCTGCACCCGCTCTAGTAGGCGAGATCGAAGGCGTTACGGATATGGTCGATGTCCGGCAGGTCGTGGTCGTGCAGCACGATGGCGACCACGTCGAAGCGCGCCTCGGCATCGTAGAGCTTCTTCCTGGAGAGCCAGACCAGCGCCGCCTTGGAAATCTGACGCTGCTTGAAGGGCGTCACCGCGAGCTGAGGCGGCCCGTAATTGTCGTTCTTGCGGCACTTCACCTCGATGAAGACGATGGTGCGTCCGTCACGGGCGACGATATCGATCTCCCCGCAGGGACAGCGGAAGTTGCACTCGACTATCTTGAAACCCTGCCCTTTCAGGTAGGTGGCTGCGATGGATTCGCCGGTGCCGCCGACAGAACCGTTGCTTTTGTTGACTGGCATAGCCGCCCCCCGCAGTGATAGTGCCGCCCGGTGAACAAGACAACAGTGTAACAGCAAGTACAGTGACCTGATAGCGAAGGCTGGAAAATAGTCAGCTAGAAGGAGAAAAGTCCGGTAGAAGGCTCGCAGGGGGCTGCACCCGGCTCGGCGGGGCAGTGTTCCTTGACGCCGCTGAAGCTCTTGCGGTGGATCGGGCAGGGCCCCAGTTCCGCGATGGCGGCGAGATGCGAGGCGGCGCCGTACCCCTTGTGGCTGGCGAAGCCGTAACCGGGAAACTGGGCGTCGTACTGCACCATCATGCGATCCCGGGTGACCTTGGCGATGATGGAAGCGGCGGCGATGGAAAGGCTCAAAGAGTCCCCCTTTTTCACCGTGCGCTGCGGGATGTTCATGGGAACGCTGGAGATGCCGTCGATGAGGAGGAAGTCGGGGGCGACGCTCAGGGCACGCACGGCGTCGCCCATCGCGGAGAGCGTGGCCTGGAGGATGTTGATGCGGTCCACCAGGGCATGATCCCCGATGCCGACGCCCACAGCCAGGGCCTCGCGGTAGATGACGTCGAAGAGCTCTTCCCGTTTCTCCTCGGTGAGTTGCTTCGAGTCGTTCACCCCGGGGAGAAGCATGCCCGTGGGGAGGATGACTGCGGCAGCGACCACCGGACCCGCCAGAGGACCGCGCCCGGCCTCGTCCACGCCGGCGATGCGAGCGTAGCCGCGCCGCAGCACCTGCCCTTCCAGTGCCAGCATGTCGATGGGAGCGTCCGGGTTGTCGGGGAAAAGACCGGTCATGGTAAAACCTGAACCATTGGCCACGGAGAAAATCTGAGAACTTCTGAGAAACCCAAACAGAAGCGAAGCTTTTGGGTTACCCCTAACGTCTTTCGCCTCTCTCCGATTTTCTCCGATTTTCTCCGTGGCTGACGGTTTTGCGCTTTCGGGGTGAACAAAAAAAGCCCCGGTCGCCGGACCGGGGCTTTTTCGACTGCGAGCCTGTTACTGGCCGGCGACGTATTTTCTTTCCTTGATCCTGGAAGCCTTGCCGCGCAGCTTGCGCAGGTAGTACAGCTTCGCACGACGGACCTGGCCGCGGGTCACCACCTCGATCGCCTCGATGGACGGGGAGTGCAGCGGGAACACCCTCTCCACGCCGACGCCGTTGGAGATCTTCCTCACGGTGAAGGACTCACGAATGCCGCCGTTCTGACGGCCAAGGCACACGCCCTGGAAAGCCTGGATACGGCTCTTGTCACCCTCGACGATCTTAACCTGCACCTTGATGGTGTCGCCCGGAACGAAAACCGGGATGTTCTTCTTCATCTGTGCCATTTCAATCATGTCAATCTTGTTCATTTGGTACTTCCTCCCTTATCTGGAACCTCTAGCCATAAGACTTAATACTGACAGTTGACCTGCGTTACTCGACTACCAATCTATCCATTTGGCGCCTAGCGCCCGAAAAGCCTGTCCAGCATGATCGATGCCGCGGAGCGTACCGAGAGGTGGTTGTAATCACCCGCTCCCTTGATCGGCTCCAGCACCAGATCGCTCTTGTTGAACACCTGCTCGATGAGCCCCCAACCGGTTCCCAGAAGCAGCAGATAGGGCTGCTCGGGATCGGCGTCGATGAGCCCCTTCAGCTCTGCGAACGTCACGCTGTTGGGTCTGCCTGAGGCGCCGGTCACGACCACCTTGGGCCTGCGTCCGTTACGGCTCTCGATGTCCGCGATGGTCGACTCCAGCGACTCTTCACACTGCAGCGTCTCAAGCGCCATCTTCCGCTTGGGGTTGTAGGTGGAACCCCAGCCGGTGAGCCAGTGCTCCCGCACCTTCTCAACGAGCTTGATCTGCTCCACGACCGGGGTCACGATGTAGTAGCGGGCCAGACCGAAGGTCCGCGTCAACCGCGCCATGTCGTGGATGTCCAGGTTGGTTACCGAGGTCGCAACCACGTCCTTGTGCTTGTCGTACACCGGGAAGTGGATCAGCGCCAGGCTGAAGTTAGCTGCCGAGGTCATGCGCTTCCACCTTCCGCCTTCGCTAAAGCTTCGGTGGACAGGTCCGCCTTCGCCAAGGCTTCCACCTTCACTGAAGTTTCGGTGGACTCGTCGGCGGACAATTTCGCCGGCTTCGCCTTCACGTTGGGGTCCAGCCCCAGCTCTTTCAGAAGTTTCTTGTCCTGCTTGCTCCACTCGATCCCGTCGAGGAGCTCGGGACGGGAGGCGAGCGTTCTCCTGATCTGCTCCTTCCTGCGCCACTTGGCGATTTCGGCATGGTTGCCGGAAAGGAGGATGTCGGGAACCTTCTCGCCCCTGAATTCGGGAGGCCTGGTGTACTGCGGGTACTCCAAAAGCCCGTCTGCAAACGAATCGTACTGGGCCGACTCTTCGTGCCCCAGCACCCCCGGCACCAGCCGGGACACAGCGTCGACGATCACCATGGCGGCGATCTCCCCGCCGGTCAACACGAAATCCCCCAGGGAGATCTCGTCATCCACGAACAGGGTGCGCACCCGCTCGTCGACCCCTTCGTAGCGGCCGCAGATGATGATGAGCCCTTCCTCGCGGGAAAGCTCCTGCGCCACCTGGTGGGTGAAAGGGCGCCCCCCCGGTGTGGTGAGGATCACCTTAGAACCCGGCCGTTTTTCCTTGACCGCCTCGATGGCGCCCGAGAGCGGCTCGACCTTCATCACCATCCCGGCGCCCCCACCGTAAGGGGAGTCATCGGCGGTGGCGTGCTTGTCCAAGGCCCAGTCGCGGATGTTGTGCAGGCCGATCTCGATGAGCCCCTTGTCGCTAGCGCGCTTCAGGATGCTCTCGGTCAGCGGTCCCTCGAACATAGCCGGGAACAGGGTCAGGATGTCGAATTTCATAGATCGAGCAGCCCCTCGGGAAGAGAGACCGTCATGCGACCTGCTGCCAGGTCAACAGACAATACGACGTCCTCGAGTGCGGGGATGAGTACCTCGCGCCCGTCGTGTTTGACCACGTAGACGTCGTTGCTGCCGGTTTCGATGATGTCGACCAGCTCTCCCAGCTCTTCCCCATCCGACGTAACAACCTGGAGCCCCAGGAGGTCGGACCAGTAGAACTCGTCATCGGGGAGTTTCGGGAGCGCCACCCGGTCGGCGTAGATCTCGCTGCCGACCAGGTGCAGCACCTGGTTGATGTTGTCAAACGGCTTCAGGGTCAGGATGACCCGTTTGCCGTTGGGCTTGGCGGAGACCACGGAGAATTCCTCCATGACCCCTTTCGGAGACGTGATGGAAACGCTCTTTAGCTGCGAGATACTCGAGGCATCCCCCGCAAAGGGAATGACCCGCAACTGTCCCCTGATCCCGTGCGTACCCTGGATCTTGCCAATCAATACTTTGTTACTACCGGACATCTATCACTCTACAATCTTAAGGATGGCTTTCTTGTTGTCCTTTGTGGAGACAGCGTTGAGCAAAGTGCGGATCGCTTTAGCTGTGCGACCTTCCTTGCCTATGATACGTCCCATATCCTCTTTTGCGACGGTCAGCTTGATTACGTTGGTTTCTTCTTCCAACTCCTCGGTTGCTCTCACCTGGTTCGGATCGTCTACAAGTGCCCTGGCGATGGTCTCAACAAGCTCTTTCATGTCGCTATCCTCTGTAGTGTGGGATATCCGGCTGGCCGGTACTAAGAGATATTAAGCGGCAGGGGCGACGAACTTCTCCCAGATGCCGGTCTTCTTCAGGATCTGCTTGACCGTGTCGGTCGGCTGAGCGCCCTTGCCGAGCCACTCCAGAGTCTTCCCTTCTTCCAGGTTGTAAACCGCCGGGTTCTTGTTCGGGTCGTAGGTGCCGACGTTCTCGATGAAGCGTCCGTCCCTGCGGCTACGGCAGTCAGCAACCACTACCTGGTAAAAGGGTTTCTTCTTAGCGCCCGCACGTGCAAGTCTGATCTTTATTGCCATTTCTTCCTCCTGGTATTCTCGGATCCTTGGGATCCGCCATTGCGTGTATTGTGTTTACGATTCTGGTAACTGTATCTGAGTTGGTGCAATAGTCAAAGGCAAGCGGCCTAAAAGGGGAGCATCCCTTTACCCATGCCTTTCATTCCTTTCATCAATCCCTTGGGGCCCATTTTCTGCAACTGTTTGACGACCTTCTGAGCTTCCGTGAAGCGCTTCAGGAGCTGGTTCACTTCCTGTATGCTGGTGCCGCTACCCTTGGCGATCCTCAAGCGGCGGCTGCCGTTAATGATGGTGTGGTTGGCGCGCTCCTTGAGAGTCATGGAGTCGATGATCGCCTCGATCCGTTTCAGCTCCTTCTCGGAAGGCTGGGCGCCCTGCATCTGCTTCATCGCCTTCCCCATGCCGGGGATCAGGTTCATGATCGATTCGAGCGAGCCCATCTTCTTGATCTGCTGCAGCTGGCTTCTGAAGTCTTCGAGGTCGAACTGACCGCTCTTCTTCATCTTCTGCTGCAGACGCTCGGCTTCCTTCTCGTCGAAGGTGGCCTGCGCCTTCTCGATCAGGGTGAGGACGTCGCCCATGCCGAGGATGCGGGAGACCAGGCGGTCGGCGTGGAACACGTCCAGCGCGTCGAGCTTCTCGCCCAAGCCTACAAATTTAACAGGTTTCCCGGTAACCGCCTTGATGGAAAGCGCCGCGCCGCCTTTGGCGTCGCCGTCCAACTTGGTCAGGATGACACCGGTGATGCCGAGACGGTCGTTGAACCCCTGCGCCACGTTGACCGCTTCCTGGCCGGTCATGGCGTCGGCGACGAACAGGGTCTCGCGCGGGGCGAGTTCGTCGCGGATACCTTCCAGCTCCTCCATCAGGTAATCATCGATCTGGTGGCGGCCGGCGGTATCGTAGATGATGACGTCGAAACCGTTCAGGGTCGCGTAGCGGTGCGCCTCGCGGCAGATGTCCAAAGGCTTCTGGCTTGCTAGCGAGTTGAACACCTCGATGTCGAGCTGGCGGCCGAGCACCTTCAACTGCTCGATCGCGGCCGGGCGGTACACGTCGGCCGGGACGAGGAGCGGCTTCTTCCGCTGCGCCTTGAGGTACTTGGCCAGCTTGCCGCACGAGGTGGTCTTACCGGCGCCCTGGAGGCCGACCAGCATGATCGCCACCGGCGGCTTGGCCGCAAGATCGAGCGAGTTGTCCTCGCTGCCGCCCATGAGGAGCACCAGCTCGTCGTGGACGATCTTGATCACCTGCTGCCCGGGGGCAAGGCTCTGCAGCACCTCGGTGCCGACGGCACGCGTGCGCACCTTTTCGACAAAATCCTTGACGACCTTGAAATTTACGTCGGCTTCGAGCAGCGCAAGACGAACCTCGCGCAACGCATCCTTGACGTTGTCCTCGGTCATCACCCCCTGCCCGCGGAGCTTCTTGAAGACCAGGTCGAGTTTATCGGAAAGAGTCGCGAACATCTATAAGCCTATAAGTCGTCGAAATGACGTATTTATTTTCCAGAAAAAACCGCACGGCCCGGCAAAAGCGCACAGGTATCCCGCGGCAAGAGAGTCACTTTAGTGGATATAGTCGCAAATTGTCAAGCGAAATTATCGGTGACAACGTCAGTTACGGCCGCAGGACCGAGCGTGCGTTGAGCATGGTTTCCGCGATGGTGAACATGTTGGTCACCCCGCCGGCGGCGAGCGATTCCTTCTTCTTGAAGAAGTCGAGGCAGATGCCGCAGGAGAGCACCTCGACGCCGCGGTTGCCCAGCTCGTTCAGCGTCTCGACCACCTCGGACCCCTCGACTGCGAGCAGCACGCCGGTATTGACGAAGAAGATCCGGTCCGGCAGTTCGCTCAGGTCCAGAAGCGTCATGATGAAGTTCTTCATCAAGAGGCGTCCCAGATCCTCGGGGCCGTCCCCCATACGGTCCGAGCCGATCAGCATCACCGTCGGGCCTGCGGCAACGGCAGCAGCGGGAGCCGCTTCGCGTGCAGTCGGGGTGCCGGGGCCGGTAATGGTGAAGGCGAAGCCGCCTTCGAGCTGTTCTTCCTGCACCCGGTAGCCGCGCCCCTGGGCGAAACGCTTCACGTTCTCGCGCGGCGCGCCGTCATCGAGCAGCACGCGCAGTTCCGCGCCCTGTGCCGCCTCGAGCGCCCTCTTCACCTGCACGACCGGCAGCGGGCAGGCCATCCCCCTCACGTCAAGGTTGTTCATTGCTCTTCTCCTATCTTCTCGAAGCTGTCTCCGTTTTTTCTGTACAGGTCGCGTGGCAAGAGCCCCGCGGCGGCAAGCGTCCCTTCAACCTCGCCCCGCACGTCCTCGGCGTACCGGATCGCCAGACCGCAGTCGGCCGCGAGCGCACGCGGCGCCGGAATGAGCAGGATCTTGAGTTGTTTATCCTTGAGCAGCCGCTCCGCCTCCATCACGCGGTGGATGGAATTGAAGATGGCCACGAAGTCTCCGTCTTTTATCACAACAACTCCTTATACTGAGCGCAAAGCAACGCCATAGAAGCACATTGACAAAGAGAGGTCAAACCCATAGTATTACCGACCCGAGAGGTAAACATGGAAACCGTGCTTTACGCAGCGGCACTCGTAGTAGTGGCCACGTTGATCAACATCCCCTTGGGGTACCAGAGGCAGTCCTACCCGAAGTTTTCCTTCGGCTGGTACTTCTACGTCCACATCTCCATCCCCGCCATTATCTACTTCAGGATCAAGACCGGTCTGGGGTGGGGATTCATCCCCTTCAGCATATCCAGCGCCGTGTTCGGGCAGATCATCGGCGGCAGGATGTACCGCAAGAGACACCCCGTTGAAGACGAGCAGTAAACGCCCCAAGATGAAACGGCCGGCCCCGGTCACCGATCTCCTGACCGCCCTTTTGCGCGGCACCCCTGCCGAGTTGCGGCTCAAAGAGGGGCGCATCTGGGAAGTGTGGGACGAAGCGGTCGGCAGCAAGATCGCCCTACACGCCCAACCTGCCTCCTTCCGCGAAGGCACCCTCACCCTTCATGTCGACAGCTCCCCGTGGCTGCAGCAGCTCACCTACCTGAAGAAAGACCTCATCGCCAAGGTGAATGAAGCCCTGGACGAGGAGTTGGTAAAAGAGATCCAGCTCAAGGGGGGCAAGGTCAGATCAGCGGCCGCCAAGCCCCAGCAGGCGCCGAAGCGGCGCAAGCTGAGTGAGGACGAACAGGCCTGGATCAAGGAACAAGCCGAAACAGTCACCGACCCCGAACTCCGCGCCGTCTTCGAAAGCCTCATCCGTAAAGACAAAGAACACCAGGACAAAGGCTAAAAGCATTAACGCAAAGGCGCCAAGGAGGCTTAAGGGGTTGCACCCGTTTCGTCTCCGCGACTTTGCGGCTCCGCGTCTTTGCGTTGAAGCCTATAGATTCTCAGCTTTTCATCTGAATAACCACTCCCCTCACCTCTGACCATCAGGGGGGGCTCCACTTTCAGCTCTCCCGTTCTTCCCTTCGCCAACTCGATCATGAACATCCTGGCGTCCATCGAGCTGTTGCCGTGCACCATGCGCAGCCGCAGCGGCGCGAGCTTTTGCTGAGCCGCCTGGGCCATAAGCTCAGCCAGTCGGCAGGTGTGGTAGATGAAACAGATGCGGCCGGAAGGTTTCACCAGATACTTTGCCGCCGCCATGAAATCGGCCAGCGTCGCGCTCGTCTCGTGTCGGGCCTCGTCGCGTCCGGCGCGGGGGCTGATCTTTCCGGTGCCGGGACGGCGGTACGGAGGATTAGAGACCACCAGGTCGAAGCTGTCCACCGGGAAGCGCGTCTTCAGGGAGATCACGTCGTCCTGCACGATGTCGACCCGTTCCGAGAGCCCGTTCAGGGCGACGTTGCGCGCAGCGATATCGAACATGGCCGGCTGGAACTCGATTCCAGTGACCGAGCAGTTGCCGGAGAGGCGTGCGAGGAGCAGCGCGATCACACCGCACCCGGTCCCGAGGTCCACGCAGGACTCACCGTTTCGTACCCCGGCGAAGTCCGCCAAAAGCAGCGGGTCCACCGAGAACCGGTACCCGTGTCGCGGCTGTATGATGCGCAGGTCGTACCCGGAGAGCTCGTCCAGGGTTTCCAGGTCAAAGTTGAGATTCTGCATTCAAGAGTCCATAGATGCCTACTCACGCAAAGCCGCAAAGGCGCAAAGGGGAAAGTCAATGACTTCCGGTTTCCTTTGCGTCTTGGCGGCTTTGCGTGACAGTGTTCGGTTTATGGTCTGGCCCCTTTCGCCCTGCGCGCCAGCCAGACCTCGCGGCCGAGGAAGAGGGCGAAGATGGCGAAGGATACCAGGGTCAGGGTCTTGCCGATCTTGAACGGCGTCGGATCGAAAACCATCTCGACCTTGTGCGTGCCGGGGGTCAGGTAGATGCCGCGCAACACGTGGTCGACCGGGTAGATCTCGGTCGGCTTGCCATCCACCGTCGCCTTCCATCCCTTGTAGTACTTCTCCCCCATAACCAGCATCGAGTTCATCGACACCGCGGCGTCGAGGTCTATCTTTTCCGCCTCGTACTTGTTGATGCGCACCTGCCCGGGGCCCATCACCGGGAGAGCGGCGCCGGGAACCAGCATCGGGATGGGGGGGGCCGACTCCACCAGCGCAACCACCCTGAGATCGAACTGCGGGTTCTGCAGGGCGCCCAGTGCTTCGGTGGCGCTGGGGACCTGGACCGCAACCGGTGTGAGCCACGCCTTGGGCAGGACATTGGGGTTCTCTAGAATCATCCTGTTTCCGTCCGGGGAAGTGAAAGCCGGCCGGTACTTGGCGAGTAAAGTCCCCTTGTCCTGATCGAACTGCTGCTTGGTCAGCAACAAGTACTTCACGTTGATGATGTCCGGCATACTGGAAAGCAAGTTGAAGCTGTCCAGAAACTCCTGCCAACGGCGCTGCTGAACCGGATTGGAGGTGAACATCACCGGTATGCCGGCAGTCGCGTACTGCATCGGGTCGCCGTCCATGGGGATCACCCGGTATTCCTTGGGCATGGCAGAAAGGAATTGGATTTCAGGTGTCTTCACCCCCTTGACCTGCTGGGGCTCGTTGGTAAGAACCAGGAATTTGGCGTTCACTCGGCCGACGTCACAGATGAAAAGGGCGAGTAGCAGGTAAATGAGCATCCGGGCACTCAAACGCCCACGGTAGTAAAAGAAATACGCCCCGGCGAACAATGCGGAGAGACCGGCGGCAATCCCCGTCTCCTGCACAAGGTTCCCCCAGCGCTGTGCGACCAGTTGCTCGCTGGAGGCTTGGTACCTCGTGGGCTGGGCCAGCATTTCCAGAAAGAGATTCACCCAAGTGCGTGCCCCAGCCACCTCGATGACCAAAAACAGCAGGAGGGCAATAGGAACAAGGGCAACCCCCGTGATGTACCGCTTGAACTCACGGCTCTGGCGCAGCGCCGGGTCGAGCAGCAGGTCGACGGCACGCGCGGAAAGGACTCCCAGCCCAAGCACCGGGATGAACATCATCATCTTCGGCACCCTGAACCGATTGATGCCGGGAAAGTAGTCAAAGAGCAGGTTGTAAAACGGGGTGTACTTGCCCATCGAGAAGAGCACACCTACCACTACGGCTGCAAGTGCTAGCCATGTGTACCGGTCGCGCCTGAAGATAAGGGGCAGGGGCAGCAGCAACCACGGGAGCAGCCCCATATAGCTTACGGTCTGGGTGAAGTTCATCCGTCCCCAGTAGTAGACATCGATGTTGGTTGGGTTATCCCCCCCCTCCTGGCGTGAAAAACCGAAAAGGCCCGGGATGACAAATGCGGCGGTTTCCTCGGGCGGCATCGACCACGACATCGCCTCTTCCCGGTCAAGCCCCCCTTTTGCCGTCTTCTGCCCAGAGGTCGCGACGACGTTGGCACCGCTGTTGACGCCACGGTTGGTCTCTTTGGCCCAGTTGGCCAAAGGTGCGAGCGAAATGGCGACGGTGGTCAGGAAAAATACCAGCAGTGCCACGTTAAGCCCAAGAAGGCGCGCGAATTCCTTCCCCACTACCTGTTCCTCCCTGAGGATGAGTATCGACCTGGCGATGCCGTAACATGCCACGGCAAGGCAGGTGTAATACGCTATCTGCCAGTGAGTGTGGAAGAACTGGAGAGCGAGGACTACCGCGGTAGTAAGAAAATACACCAGGCGCCTGGTCTGGAACCCCTTTTCAAAGAAATAAAAGACCCACGGCACAAACGAAATGGTAGCCAACTTCATGACGTGACCGGCGTTGATCAGCGATGCGTTCTCCGGTGCCAGGACAAAAATCAGACCGCCCAAAAACGCGCCCAGCCTCCCTGCGCCCAGCAGTCGGCACAGGTAGTAGGTGCCTGTGGCGGCGAAGAAAAAGTGCAGCACGATATACCAGGCGACGTTCGCCGGTGCGGGAAAAAGCCAGAAAACGAGGTTGCGCAAAAAAAGTAACTGGCCGGACGCGCCCCCCCCTTCCAGGGTGAGCCCGCTGTTGACATAGATGTTCCAGTCGGCGACGAGGTTGACCTTCCACAGGTCCAGAAAGGCCCTGGTCCCGTAATCCCTCACCCCCCAGTAAAACTCGGCGATGATGTCCGGAGCACGGATGATCTGGTGCGTAAAGAGGATCTTGGAAAAGAAAAGCAGCAGCACGGCCAGCAGCATCGCCAGAAAAAGAAGATCTTTGCGGCGTTCATTCATAAAGACAAGGCTCCGAAAGTGAAATACATTGGGGCAAAGTAGCCGCTAACACCGAGGCGGCGCGAGACGTGCGGCTCCGGCATAAAACTCTTGCAGCCGCTGCGCCGCGGCCTTCCAGTTGAAGTTCTGCAACAGGTGCGTTCGCGCCGCGGCACCTATCTTGAGGCGTCGCTCGCTGTCGGAAAGCAGCCCAACAGCATGGTGCACCATCTCCTCCCAGCGATCGGGATCGCACAACATGCCGGACTCGCCGTCGCGGATGTACTCGGCCAACTGCCCGACTCGATCGGCCACTACCGCCCGCTCCGCCAGTAACAGTTCGGTGAGTTTAGCGGGACACTTGGTCCGGTTCACCAGAGTATCGGCGAAGGGATAGATGGCCACGTCGCCGGCGGCAAGAAGCTTTGGTATCCGCTCCGGCTCCGTCCACCCCGCCATGACAAGCGCGCCTGCAAAACCGGCTTCCTGTGCCGCTAAGCGCAGCGCATCCTCCTCACCGTGGCGTCCCTTGCCTACCACCAGAAATCTCACCTGCGGAACCTGTGCAAAGATTTCGGAGCAGACGTAATGCAGCTTCTCCTGGCTGAATTCGAAAAAACGCGTGTACAAAAGGATGACCGGGGCCTGCCGGTCGATTCCCAGCTCGTCGCGCGCCACCGTCCCGTCGTTTTTCCCCAGTTCGCGGACGCAGTTGGGGAGGTAGAGCAGGCGCTCCGGCAGCGCCCCAGCGGCCACGCAAAGATGCTCCAGGCCCCGGCTTGCCACCGTCACCGCAACAGCATGGCGCAGCAGCCACCGTTCCTGGAAGCGGTAGAAGCGTTTTTCCGGCCCCGAATAGGCATGCAACTCGTTCATGCCGCCGTCGCCTTCCCAGTCATCAGTATCGACGAACAGGGGGGGTAACCTCAGTCCAAGACTTTGCAAGGCGAGGTGCATCATCGCAGCGACACCACCATACCCTTTTGGCTTGAACAGGTGCACAAGGTGGGCTTTTTCCGCGAGCGCCGAGCGGAACATGCGCCAGGCGAGCACAGGAACGGCAAGAACCTTGTGGCTCGGGCCAAGCTCTACGTTCACGAGCCGCACGCCGCGTACCACTTCCGTCTTTCCGGAGTCCTCGGGGTTCGTGTAGGGAGGGGCGATGACCACGACCTCGTGCCCCAGGGCCTGGAGCTCCTCGGCAAGCGGGATCATGCGAGCCAAAACGGTCCCCTTGGGGCGAATCCCGAACGGTGCCAGGAAGACTATTTTCACCTGCACTCCTTTGCCAGTTGCCTGGTGCTCTGCCCGGCCTGCCACATCAGAAGTTAAAATAAATAAAACCTGCGTTGCTGTCCATATTAAAGAAGAGCAGCCCTGCCGTGAGTCCGAGATACACTCCCCACCGGATCCACAGTGGCGCCTGGAAAAAATCCTTTTGCGCCAAGTTCCGCTCCCGCACCAGGTAGACCGACAGCATGAGCACGCCCGATACCGAGACGATAGCGAGGTCGGTCGCCCCCTGAGCCGCAAAGAGGTCGGCTAACCCGGAACTTCCTTCGAACAGGTGCGCGACGACGTAAAAAGCATCGGAAACCGAGGCCGCCCTGAAAAAGATCCAGGCAAAACAGACCAGGTGGAAGGTGAAGAGGGTCTGCCAGACCTTAAGCAGCCCCGACTTTTCCACCTCAAGGCGCCGGTGCATCTTTTTCTGCCAGGGCTTGTAGAAGACAGACGACGCGAGGTAGATGCCGTGCAACCCGCCCCAGATGACGAAACACCAGCTGGCACCATGCCACAACCCAGAAGCCAGGAAGGCGATCAATAGGGCAGCTGCCGTCCCCCAGTTCTTCCCGGCACGGAACTGCATCTGGAGCGGCTTGAAGATGTAGTCAAGAATGCAGCGGGAAAAGGAAATGTGCCAGCGCCGCCAGAATTCGGCCACCGACCGTGACAGGTACGGTGTCGCGAAGTTCTGCGTGAGCCGGATGTTTAGCATGCGAGCCGTTCCCAGGGCCATGTCGGTGTAGCCCGAGAAGTCGTAGTAGAGCTGGAAAGCGTAGAGGTACGTCGCAATCCAGAGGGTCAGCCCGGTGTAGGCATGCACGTCGCCGTAGACCGTGTTGACGTACAAGGCAAGGCGGTCAGCCACAACGGCCTTCTTGAAAAGTCCCCACCCGAAAAGGAGCAGGCCTGCCCGTATGTTTTCCTGGTCGAACGGTTGTGCCTCACGCAGCTGCGGCAGGAGATCGCCAGCCCGTTCTATGGGCCCCTGCAACAGTTTCGGGAAAAAGGCGAGGTAAAGCGCGAAGTAGCCCGGATGGCGCTCGGCCTTTTCCATCTCGAGATACACGTCAACCAGGTAGGAGACAGCCTGGAATACGAAATAGGAGACGCCGATGGAAACAAGGACGCGCCCTTCCGGAACCGCAAGGCCCGAGGACACCCCCTTAAGCAGGAGGTTCAGGTTCCCTTCGATGAAGGGGAGATACTTCATGCCTGCAAGCACCAGGAGGTCGGCACCTACGCCGCTCCAGAAGAAGGCCCGCTTCCAGCGTTGCTCTTTGCACCGTTCGATGCCGATGCCGCAAAGGTAGGTGACGGCGGTAACGCCAAAGAGCGCCATCAGCAGGTACAGGTGCTTCAGCGTGAGATAGAAGTAACAACTCCCGGCAAGGAGCACCACCCAGCGAAACCTTGCGCCGGCAAGGAGCAGTGCCAGAAACACGAGCGGAACGAAGAGGAGGTATTCGATGGAATTGAAGTTCATCTGCCGCCCTCCCCGGAAGACGCTATCGTGCTCATGCCGTCTCCTCTGGCGGGAAGGGTGGAACGGAGCATGTTTGCCGTGGCCTCGGCGAGGACAGCTTTGCCGTGGGCGGTGTAGTGCGTGTCGCTCGCAAAATACAGGGGCGGTATTCCAGGCCGGTTGTAGCGCTCATAGAGCGTGTAGACATCGATGTTCTTCACGCCGAACTCGGTCAGCCTGCTGCAAAGGCGGGGGATGAACCGGTCATACGAAGGCGCACCCTTGACCAGCCCCCGGTAAACCGAGTACTTGTCCGGGATGACCATGTACACAAGGTCAATGTTGTAGCGTTCCTTCAGGGTGGCAGAGAGCTTTGCGATGTCCCTGGCAGCCGCGACAACGACAGCGTCAGTCTTTTTCACCCTGCTGAACTCTACGTCACGCTGATAGAAAAGCATGTTGGGGTTCAGGGAATACGCGCCTATCGATTTGTCGACGATGTTCAGGTACTTGAACCTGAAGTTCTTGAGCCGGGACTCCAATGGCCCGACCATCACGTTGTGCTTGAAAAAGTATTCGACGTCGTTGTTCTTGAGCACCTTGAAGGCGAGGGCGTCGAGCTCGTTGCCGGCCGCCGCCCCCGCTCCGTTGTAGGTACCGGACCTTTCCAGCGCGCTGCGCTCCACGGTTTCAAGAACAAGGATCCTCTTGCGGTCGCCCCGGTATCCGATGTGCTGCAGGTAGGACAGGGGATAGCTTTGCGGCTCGAAGAACTCTTTGGTGGCAAGGTTGTGCACCTTCCCCCCCAACCGCCGGCCGAGCTCGTTGGCAAAGATATCGGAGGCAAGGGCACTGTTGAAAAACGAGTCGCCAAGAGTGAGAACGTCAGCCTCTTCCAAGGTGGCAGCGGCCGAGGGCTTTCCCGCCGGGATCTCTTCCCGGAAGCGGTCGAGGTCGCACATCCGGTACTGGTCGCCCAGGATGTACGCCGTGGGCTCCTTCGGGAGAAACAGCCTGCCGACGGCAGGAAACTTCCCCCCGACAACGACGAACGCGGCGAACAGCATCACTGCGGTGTAAAGACATTTAAGGCTTTTGGTCATTCTGAGCTTCCGTGGTGCATGGAGGCGTTACCCGATCTTGCTTTCGATGGAATGCAAAAGGTCGCCGACGTTTTTGAAGGTGAGCAGCTCCCGCTGGTTGAACCTGATCTTGAACGCACTCTCGACGGCCACGATGAGGTTGATATGGGACAGCGAGTCCCACCCGTCCACATCGGCGGCCGTCATCTCCGGCGCAATCTCCAGATCGTCATCGTCAAACACCTCACAGAAAATGGCATTGAGCCGCTCCATTGTTGTCATACATCGTCCTCCAGTGTTGATATGTCTCCGGTATCGGTTCCCAGGTAACGGGCCTTCAGGACGCGGCGCATTATCTTGCCGCTTTTGTTCTTCGGCACCGAGGCCACGAAGAATATTTCCTGAGGGGTGGCGATGGAAGAGGCCCTGTTGGCCACGTGCAACCGGATTTTGAGTTCGAGCTCCGGCGACTGGCTGCACCCGTCGTGCAGCGAAACGAAAGCGACGACCTTTTCAAAAAGCAGTTCATCGGGCGCGCCGATGACCCCCGATTCAGCCACCTCAGGGATTTCCAGCAGCGCGCTTTCGACCTCGAACGGGCTGATCAGGTGCCCTGCCGTGTTGATGACGTCGTCGCTTCTGCCCATGAAATGGAAGTAGCCCTCGCCATCGCGATAGGCGGTGTCCCCGGAGTAGTAATAGCCGTTCTTGAACTTGGAGTGATATGCGGCCTCGTTGTTGAGGTAGGTCACGAACATAGATTCCCATCCCGGCTTCAGGCAAAGATGCCCCTGAGCGCCGTCGGGAAGCGGCACCCCTGAATCGGAGAGGATTGCCGCCTCCACGCCCCGCACGGGTTTCCCCATCGAGCCCGGCAACACGGGGAGGCCCGGCCGGTTGCTGACCATGATGCCGCCGGTTTCGGTCTGAAACCAGGTATCGTAGATCTGCCGGTCCAGCACCTCCGCCCCCCATCGGACCACCTCGGGGTTAAGCGGTTCCCCCACACTGAAGACGTGCCGCAAGGCGTTCAAATCCCTCCCCTTGAAGACGCTTTCCTCTTCCCGCATGAGCATGCGAAGCGCGGTCGGAGCGGTGTACCACACCGTCACTTTCTCTTGTTCGAGAATGTCGAACCACACCCCGGCATCGTAGCCGCCGCCGTAGTGTATCTGGGTGGCCCCCAGGCTCCAAGGCGCGATGATGCCATAGGAGGTCCCGGTTACCCAGCCTTGGTCAGCGGTGCACCAGTAGGTATCCTCCTCCCCAAGCTGCAGCACTTCGCGTCCCGTCCGGCTTTGGTGCACAATGCTGCCGTGGCGGTGCAACACGCCTTTGGGCTTTCCGGTCGAGCCCGAGGTGTAGTGCAGAACCGACGGGGTATCAGCGCCGGTAACCGGAGCAGTGAACTCCGGTGCAGCCTCCCGCATGAGCCTGCGATAGCTGAGGATGTCCGGAGCAAGGTCCGCATCTGCGTCGACCACGAGCACCAGCGATAGCGCAGGGAGGCGTTCGCGGATCCGTCCGAGCTTCTTCAGCGCGCTTTTCCTGAGCAGGATGCCCTTCGCGTTTGAATCTCCAAGCCGGTCCAGAAGTGCGTCGTCCCCGAAGTTGGAGAAGAGTGTCCCCACGATGACGTTAAGTTTGAGCGCCCCCAAGAAGGAGAAGAACTGCTCAGGCATCTTCGGAAGGAACGTGAAGAAAACGTCCCCTGCGGCAAAACCAAGCTTCTGCAGTACGTTGGCAAACCTGCTGCTCTCCCGGTCCAGGTCGAGGAAGGTGAAGTCCTGGCGCTCCCCCTGGACGTTGATGAAGCGGAAAGCAAGGCGCCCCCCCCTCCCCGCCAGGCACTGCTGCCGGGTACAGATATCGCCGATGTTATGCTGCTGGTTCGCGATCACATCTTCCATGTTAGATTTACCGCCGTGCAGCTCGTTTTGTTCCGAGTGCTAGTAACACTGCAAAATTAAATTGATAGAGCAAAAATGCCACATCGTTACGACTTTGACTCAAGAACATGCTCTTCAATATGACATCGATTTTCTCCAATAACGATTCGCTGAGGCCCGTCAAAAGAGAAACCAGTTTACTGATCGTCGAGGCGTGAAAAGCACCCGGGCAGAGCTCCTTAAGAAGCAGATAGTTGCGTACGGACGCCCGCATCTTGTCATAAGTGGTTATCTTCGACACCAGACCGAGGTGCGATGCCGTGTTATCGATGTGCAGGATCCGGTACTCCCTCGATAAGCGTACCCCCCATTCGATGTCTTCGTATCCATAGCCGGTAAAGCGCTCGTCGAAAGAGGTGCACTCAAAGACGCTTTTTCTGACCATGATGTTGGAGGTGAGAATGTGGCGCCAGGGTTCCTTGTTCCTGTCAGCGGCAGATTTTACCTCTTTGCGATTGCCAAGGTAGGCGTGGTAGTCAAACTCGGTGCCAAGCATCACTCTCGTGCGGTAACTTATTCCTCCGCATACGACGTCATGGCTGTCCGCCTCTGCACAGAAGAGGTACTTGCCGATGAAATCGCCGGAGTCGGGGAGTACATCGCAGTCAAGAAACAGCAGAAAACGGCCGCTAGCTTCTGCCGCCAACGTGTTGCGGACCCTGGCACGCCCAAGATTTTCCCTGGCCGGAAGATATCTTAAGCAGGGCCGGGAATTGCTGGCCAGGAAGGCGTTGTTTTTGGAAAGAAGCGCGGCATCGGTAGATGCGTCGTCTACGACAATGAGTTCGACCAGTCCCTCTAAAGCGGGTGTATCTATCTCTGCCAGAAGTGAGGCAATCAGCCTTGATATGTCCCAGTTGAACACCGGTACGAGGATCGATATCAGCATCTTTCACCTAAGAGAAGACCACGGTAGGCGGCGCAAAAGGATTCCCCGCTGAAATGCTTCTTCGCATAGGAATAGGCATTTCGTGACAACTTCTCGAGCAGGTCGCGCTCTTCGCACATGGCGGCGGCCATTTCGCACATCCGGTCCACGATTTCCCCTTCATCCGCGGCCTCCGGGACCAGCCAGCCGTTGGTTCCCGAGTGGACATGGGATGGGATTCCTCCCACGGTGGTCGAGACGGGCACCACTCCGAAAGCCATGGCTTCCATGATCACCATCGGAAATCCTTCGCGGCTGGAGGTAAGGAGCAGCAGGTCCGCATCGCGATACACGGCCTGCAGTTGCTCTTGATCCGATATTTCCCCAAGAAAGGTGCAATTGACGCGATCCGGTTCCTCGACGGCCTGCAGGGCATCCCCTACGATGACGACATCAACGGGGATGCCGCGTTGCCGGCAACGCGAGGCTACCCGCCCCACAAGATGCACCCTTTTTTCCTCAGACCCCCTGCCGACGTAAAGCGCCTTCAACGTCGTGCCCCGCATTTTAGGTGACAGTTCATCCGGCACGTCGACACTGTTTTCGATCAAGACAATCCGGTTTTCCAATGAATCAGACATGCCGTTGGCGCGGTACTGTGCCTTTAGGTCGTTTACCGTCCGCTCGTTGATTGCAATCCGTGCGTCAAGCCTCTCGGCCACTCCAAGGCTGAAATGTTCCGAGCCCCCGCCGAAGGCATGGATGAGGTCGATGCAACGGGCCTCCTTCCTCAAGTAGGGAAGGAGCAGATAATAAAAGAGGCTGTTGCAGCCAAAGACGATGGGTTTGTCGTGCTTGTTGATAAACCCGGCCATAATCCCGACACTCAGCGGGTAGCCGTACTTCAAGAGCTGCCAAAGGTTACAAAGCCGTGCCTTGGTTCCAAATAAGGGAAGGAATCCGTCATTGGCGGACTTCTTGGTAAAAAATACCCAGGGGTGTTCCCCCGCAAAACACCGAACGATCGCCGCATGCACCTTTTCCGCCCCCCCCACGTGGAAGAAGGGGTAGAAAAAGAAGAGGGGAGCCCCTTTGCGAACGGGCATCATCCTGCCGAGCAGGCATCCGAGTGTCGCGACACTGCGCACCAAGGGGCTCGTGTTCAACCGCACCGCGATCATATCTTTCTCAAGGACCGTCATGCTTACCCATCTCCCAGCTAATCCTTCCTTTGATAATGACGAAAGGCACTGGCGATCACGTCCTCCGACCTCCGGCACATGACCTCAAGGGAGAAGCTCTGCTCGACCCGCTCCCGCAGCGTCTGCCCCACCTGCTGCCTGGCTGCTTTTTCCCGCAGCAACTCTATTATCCGGTCAGCCATCGCGTCGCAGTCGCCTACGGGAGTCAGGTATGCCACCCCCTCCGGGCCTACCGCCTCTCGTATGCCCGGAATATCGGTGCCAACTACCGCCAAGCCGGATGCCATTGCCTCGAGCACGCCGTTTGGGACGCCTTCGCTTCGGGAAGAATAGACAAAGAGATCGAGTGCCTGAAGCAGGCCCGCCACATCATCAACTGCACCAATGATCTTCAACTGCTCAGAAATGCCCAAGTCATGGGCCAGAGCTTTCAGCCCCTGCTCAGTACCGTCACACCTGCCGGCGAGTACCAGAACAGGCGGCTGCTTCCAACCGGCAGCGATGACCCGGCCCCAGGCACGGACCAAGGTGTCGTGGTCCTTGTAGACGCTGAGGTTGGCGACCATTCCGACAACCGGTACTTCCAAGGCGACGTCCCACTGACTACGCCACTCAGCCCTTCCCAGCCGCGGCGTGGCCATTGCGACGCCGTTTGGTACCACGTTGACCTTGTCCGGGGAGATGCCGTAGGTTTCCATCAGGAAGGCCCGCCCCCCCATTGAATTGGAAATAAAGCAGTCAGGCGCCTCAGCCGCGACACGAAATGCGAAGGAGCCGTTCAGCAGTAGTCCCTCATCCGCCTGGTTCCATACAAGCAACTTCGCTCCGAGCCACCTTTTCCCCCAGGCACAGACCAAATTAGGGACACGAGTATAGGAAAGGACGATGTCCGGTTCGCCCCGGCGGACAGCCTGAACCGCCCTGAGAAAAGAAGTAACACGACGCCTGAGTCCCCAATGAAAGCGGACGCCCCACCAGGATATGCCAAGCTGATCGCACAGGGAAGAAAGCCGGCCGGGCGTGTCGTTCAACCCGATGACCTGGACAACGGCCCCAGTGCATTTTTGGAGGTAATCCGCCAGCAGGAGCCCGCGTCGTTCAGCGCCGCCTAGGTCGAGACTTCCAAAGACGAAAACGACCTTCTTCCCGCGCAGGGTTTTTGACAAACCGGCCACCCTACTGCACCCGTCCGGCCTTGATCTCTTTGGCCTTGGTGCGCTCGATTACGTCCTTATAGTACGCCAGCAACTGCTCAACTATCTTTTCCGGTGACAGCTCCATTGCGCGCCGTGACGATCGCTCGCCGATCTCTTGAAGCTCTTGCTCCGGCATGTCCAGGGCCTTTGTCACCACAGCAAGCAGACTCTGTGGATCGTCGGGAATGGACAACAGTCCGCTGATGCCATCATCTATCAACTGTTCAAAGCTGGCGCCTTTGGTCCCGATCACGACTTTTTTGAAAGCCATGGCCTCGACACAGCAGTTGGGAAAGTTGTCGATCCTCGAGGGCAACAGGACCAGTTTTGCCCCTTCGATAACAGGATAGAGTTGCTCATGCTTGACCCTGTCGTGCCAGACTATTCTATCGGCATGCTCTCCGGCTCTTTCCAACACATAGCTCATGATAGGCTGACCATTGTACCCCATGTCCTTGCCCACAAAGACCATGCTCAGCTTTGGATACTTTTCGAGGAGATCATGCGCCATGTCGGCTATGGTCTTGACCCCCTTGGCGAGCCCCAACGATCCGAAAAACAGGAGGTAGTCGCCGGCAACTCTCGAACGGATGTTGCTATAGACGTCAGTGTTAAAGGCACTGCACTCCTGCACGAAGGGGGACTCTATGATTTGAACGTCGAAGCCGTGATTCGCCTTGAGGTAATCCGCAATCACCCTGCTCGGGCCATACAGCGAATCAGCCCGCCCCAGACCTGCGATTTCGAGATCCTGGTAGGCACTTTTCTTACGGGACGGAGCTTCCTCATAGGCGATATCCCAAAGTTTCTGATTACCCGAAATTCTCGCAACCGACGGAATATCTTGGTGCCGCGACAGGATCGTGGCTCCGACGCTCGCATACTGAACGACATCAAAAGGTTGCTCTTGATGAAGCCTTCGAATTCTCCTATTGAGCTGCCAACTGACTACTTTCCAATCGAGGCCAGGGAATATTTGGAGGATCTTCATCAACCTTTTGCTGTAACAGAGGGCCTTCACCCTGTTTACCTCAACTTCGTTGTGACGAAAGCTTCCGTTAGATGACGATGCAACTACTATGACGGGCTCGTGCCCTTTGCTCTTCAAAGCAAGGCTTATCCTACTAAGGTAATTGGACAGCCCCCCATCGTAATTCTGCTCTTCCGTCACGTATTCCGTGGTTACAAAGCCAATCCTCATGACGTAGTTTTCCCTCTGCGGATTGACTCTACGAAATCTATGATCTGGGCATCCTCCGGCCACATCTGGCCATCATGCCAGCAGAGGTTGCTGTCCCAATGCCCCGGACAGGAGTGGATGGCATAATCGGCAAAAGTGTAGCTGATTTCACAAACCACCGGTTTCCCGTCCTTGTAGAGAAAATCGTAGGCCATGCACGTGAAGCCTGCCGCCTTCGAGGTCTCGAAGGCAATTTTCACCATCTCCAGATCGATGCCGGCAGGATTGTAATCTATGTTTCCACTGCCAGACGCCCTGAAATCGTTGGGCCGGTTATATCTTCTGAACCCGAAGGCCCTGTCACCTATGACTGTTATTCGGGTGTCATACTCGTTCTTGGGAAGAAATTCCTGGAATAGCGCGTAGCCCATCTCCGGCTTCCACCATTCCGAATCGAGACGCGGATACTGGTTCATCGCGATGTAACCAAAAGTATCGGTGAAACGACACAAAAACTTCTTCGCCTCACGACGACTTGCGGGAATGAACCGATGACGAAACTCGTTCATGGTCATCGGGAAGATTCCCCTTTTGAACATGCGGTCTACGAAGGAGAGAGCTTCGGCGCAAGAGTCCACCTTGGCAACACTCGAGGCCCCAGCGCCTACGGAAAGTTTGAAGACCACCGGATACTTTGCCTGACACTTTGCCCATGCAGACGCGTCGTCGTGACTCCAGAAGACCCATTGATCCGGGAGCGGCACATCCAAGGATTGCAGAAGGTATTTCTGAGCCACCTTTTCATCAAAGTGCCATGAAGTCTTGGTTTCGGGAAAGACTGGGAGCTTAAGATACTTCTCGATGACGTACAAGATCATCTTCGCGGATTGCTTGTCCTGCGCCCGGTGCGCCCAACGCCACATCACGCCATCGCATCCCTTGACTTGGTCAAGTGCGTCCTGGCGAAGCAAATCCAAGATCTTGACGTCCACATCAAGAGTTTTCAAAAACGGTATCCACCTGTCGGAGAAGCTGGTCCCCCATACATGATCCGGATGTATGCCAATCAACATTCCAATCTCCTTGATCTATGAGGAGCTATAACTCGATATGCCCTTGCCATCCCCGCGCAGGAACCGCCCTTTGTCCAAATTCGGCCGACACATCCATCGGCGAATAGAGCCTCTGCTGTGCCGCCACCTGGCAGGTTGCCGCGTCACCCCCAACCAACGGGAATCGAAAATCCCCGAAAGCTTCCCTAACCAGTGGGATCTTTCTGAAATCCAACCCTAGCAGGTAACTGTGAACTAGGTCCGCGTAGGCAGACGAAGCTGCCAAGGTGCAGACCCCTAAGTCCAACGGAGTCGGAGCCAGAGGCCCTTCGCCTTGGCCACCGATGATCCCGTCCGCTATGGAATAGATGTGCCTTTGCTTTGCATCTGACATAGTGCCATCAAGCCTACCGTAGAGGGCAATCCTGTTCAGGTCTAGCGCCATCCGCCAGACAGTATCATTGCCATACCAACCGCCTTCGATTTCAGTATCCCCGAACCGGGAACGGAGCTTAATTACTTTCTCGAACCCTTTCATCCATCTGGCACAGGTTTGAGTTCCAATGTTTCTATTGGCCTCATCCAGACAATATTCTGCAATTCTTTTTAAAGGCGAGAGTTGACGGTAGCAATCTCCCCCCTCTACAAGGCTTCCGACACGATGATGGGGCAGGTATTCCTTGTTTCCATTGATGCCGACCAAGTTCTTCAATGCTGCGGTCAGGCCTGCCTTCTTATGGGTTTTCACTTTGGGCAAATTGATGATTACGTCGCTCTCAAAGGGTTCCTTGCACAACAAGTACTGATGCTTGCCTTTATGATGGCGTTTAGCAAGAATATCCGGATCGTAGCAGGTTATTCTGAATGCTACGTTATTTTTGCTTACCGGCTCTAGAAGACTGTCCTCTTTTAGGTCAAATAGAAGAAATCTATCCTGAGAGCGGGCATCTTTTACCTGTCCAACTGTCAGCCCGCCCTCTTTAAGAACGGTTCTTCGAAAATCAACGATTTCATAAGGACAGGTTGCGATTTTTTCGACTTCTTTTCGCCAACTGTCCGTGACGATGTTTTCGAAGATGCAACCTTGCACCGGCGCATCCCCTATGACCACCTTTTTGGGAGAGCAGCTAAAGACCTCTCTTAACACCGCCAGAACAAAATTGGGGTGCGTGACGAGACAATCAGTACCTTTGCCGCTGAAATTCTGATGAAGAACCCAGTTTGGCTTTAGGAGAACAGAGCTTCCAGGTTTGACGATTCCGCCCAACGGCAGGTCCGGTATTGCGTTTGCACGACAAACCTCACCCGACACTTGTCGTAATAGATCCTGTATCCGGTCTACATCGGAGTAATCTAACTTCTTCCCCTTCATCGAAGCGAGGCCTACGATGGATTCATCCAAGTACATTTCCTGGGTTCTCCTTTGGAACCTTTCCTATTGCTGCCATAGCTTAGGAGCATCTCCGAGGTACCGGTTCTCAGAGCCAAGCTACCAGAACCGTGGATAGATCAGAGCGCGGGTCAACATGCCACCGGTCCTGCGTAACGGCTTATAAAGAAAGCAGCCGCCGTGTGCCGCGAACCAATAGGAAATCAATGAGGCGGCAGCCGCCCCGACCCCGCCGTATTTCGGTACCCACCAAAAGTTCAATGCGATATTTGCCAGTGCGCCCAAGAAGGTCATGACCAGGAGGACTCGCGTCCAATTCATCGCCATTAAGAAGGTGTTTCGGGCAACTGCGAGGTTAGCAAAAACATCACTCCAGATGAGGAGCACCAGCATCGGCGCGGCGCTTGCGTATGCCTCACCATAGAAGAGGTGAACCACCACACTGGCTATAAACGTGGTTGGAATGGCAATGGCGTAGCCCAGGAATGCAAGGAGGTTGTAAAGTTTCTGCAGCCGGTTATAAAACTCCTTCTCGTCCACTTCCCTCGCGCGCACGATATTGGGAAATACCGAAGACACGATCGCGGTCGGGATGAAGAACCAAATTTCGGCGATTTTTACAGCCGAGGCATAGATACCGAGTTCATGCGAGGTGGCCATCTGCCCAAGCATGATCTGATCGATGCGTAAATAGACCATGAAGACCACACTCGATAAGACGAGGGGCCAGCAGTCCCCCAGCAGTCTTCGCGCAAGCTCCCAACTCGTTCTGAGTTTGCTTATCAACTGGCCATTGCTGCGATATACACAGCAGAGGCCGACTGCTGCAAGGCCGAATTCCAATGAGTTGGCCGCCGCAAAAGCAACCACGGGCGCTTTAGTGACAACAAGCACCACCCGTACAATAGAGGCGATGAGGAATGCAGTATTCTTTGCATAAACCACGTACTTTGACAAAACTTTCGACTGAAACCACAGGTCAATGGTGTCAAAGGAACCAAAAATCATGGCCCATCCCATGATTGCGACCAAGATCTGAGACAGACGGTCATCAGGGCGCAGTAAGAACGTAGTAGCTACCATCAAGATGTATGCGATGAAGCTAGCCAGCAGGCGAAGTGTGAGAACAGTTCCAAGGATCTCCTGCTCTCTCTCTGGTTCTTTCACTACTTCGCGAACGACAATGGCATCCAACCCGAGCACAGCTACTGCCGAGAACACCGCAATCATCGACGCGGCATAGCTCAAAAGACCATACTGGGTCGGGCCGAGATAGCGCGCGATCCAGATCCCGACGAAGAGCCCTACTCCCATTCGGAGCAGTCGGTCGCCGAAAAGCCACCCGGCGTTGGTGAGGACCTTCTGAAGTTCGTGCCTGCCCTCCACCCGCTTTCTTAGAAATGCGGGGAGGTAGCTAACCCATGCCTGATTCATAATTTCCTTAACAGCCTCTCTACTAGCAAAACAGCTCCGGGCGACGCGGAATCTCCCATCAATACAAAGCTTTCGCGGATCATGTCTCGCATGACCTCCGGTGTTCCAATGACCTGCTTAATAGCTGCCGCAAGGTCGGCGGCCGCTACGTTCTCATACCAGCCGAGGTTCAACGTTGCCCCTCTGCGACCAACAGCAGCTGTGGTTTCGGCCTGGTTTTCGGCGACGATGAGCGTGATGGAGGGAAGCCCGAGAAAGCATCTCTCCCATGTGGTGCTGCCGCCGGCGCCGACGGCGAGATCGGCCTCGGACATCATCTGGGCCATGTTGCTCACATTGCAGTAGAAGGAGACATTGGGCAGTTCGGAACACAACTGTTTCAACTGCTCTCGGTGGGGGTTCGCCGCACCGACGACGACGTCGACCACGACGTCTTCGCGACCGACAAGACGCCACGCTTCCAGGGCCTTGGCGGTCTCGTTGCTGGCATCGCCCCCCCCGAAGGTGACCAGAACCCGCTTAACCGAGCCGTCGCGCTCCCGTAGAGAGCGGCGTGCCTGCACGAACTCATCACGGAGCAAGGCGTAGCGCGGCCCCAGAAACTTCGCGCAGTTCTCCGGCACAAGTCCGTCGTAACGCGATTCCATGTTTTCATAGAGGTTTTGATCGAGGATGAGATCACAGTCATGCTTGCGGTTGGCGATGTCGTCAATCACCATGATGTGGCCGACCAGGGAGCGCAATGGGGTCTCCCACGTGGCATCGATACCATAATGGTCGATCACCAGCCAGTCGACATTTTGCTCCTGCCGCAGGATCTCTGCGGTCTGGGCGACATCCGCCGGCACATCCAGCGCAAAGGGTACGTCGGGGCAGGGGTTTGCACCTGCAGGAATCCTGAACATCCGAAAACCGGCAGCCTCCACGTTGGCGGATATATTTCCGGTAAGGTCCCGGCTGATGAATGAGACGGTGCAACCTCTGTCACGCAAGGCCGCTGCAAGTGTAAGGCAGCGCATGACATGACCGGCCCCGATGTTCACCGAGGAATCTGCTCGGAATACGACCTTGATGCTTGTGTTCGTCCCGCCAGCCATATCAGCTCTTCCCTGCCTGGTAGATTCGTCCGGTATCCACTCCCATGCGCAGCAATTCCTCGCGCAGGGCATCGCCCCGCTTCATCGAGGTGATCACGATGTTGTGGTTGCCCGACAACAGGCCGATAGCCGGGGTCACCACCGACTTGTCGAAGAATTTGCGACCTGCCGCCTCGGCGTCCATTGCCACCGTCAGTTCCATACCCGCCTCTTTCAACGAAAGGTAGGCGATCTCGGCCACTTCGTCGATGCCGCAGAAGGCTACCTGCTTGACCCCGTGAGCCGACATGGACTTGAACAGCTTCAGGTAATCCTGACGGGCAACCGTGTAGAGGCCGGAGAAATAGCTTAAGTGCTGGTAGGCCAGACGGCTTTTTTCGGCGAAGCCTTTGGGGGTGAGGAGGTAGGCGTAGCGGTTTTTGGGGTAGCTGTTGACCCGGACGAAGCCTTTGGCCACCAGGTTCTTCAGGTAGGAGTTGACCAGTCCCAGGGCGATGCCGAGGCGTTTCGCCAGCTCGCGTTGCGAGAGCTGCTGGTCACCGGAGATCTCCGAGAGGAGGAGAAAAGAGCGATAAGTATCTAAAACCTTTTCATCGTCACCGTTCATGGAGTGAACAGTAGTATAATCCCACACAATTTTCAACAACAAACATCAAAACCATTGACAAGGTGAAAATCTGAGGCCATCAGAGAAAAGAGAACGCCTGAGAAGGAAACCTGGGCAGGATTCGTCGAATCTGAAATCGAATCGTCAAATCTCGGCGAGATTCGTCGAATCTGAAATCAAATCGTCGAATTTCAGCGAGATTTGTCGAATTAGAAATCAAATCGTCGAATTCCAGCGAGATTCGTCGAATTAGAAATCAAATCGTCGAATTCTAGCGAGATTCGTCGAATCTGGAACCAAATCGTCGAATCTCAGCGGGATTCGTCGAATTAGAAATCAAATCGTCGAATCTCAGCGGGATTCGTCGATTAGAAATCAAATCGTCGAATCTCAGTCGAGTCCCAAACCGCATCTTCCTTACTTGATATGGGATTTCAGCATCTGGTAGATGCCGGCAAGCTCTTTACCCCGCGCCTGCCAGGAGTGCAACTGGACCGCCCGCTCGCGGCCTTCAGCTCCGAGGTCTTCACGAAGTTCGTGGTCACCGGCCAGTCGGCCGATTGCTCCGGCGAAGTCTACGGCATCGCCGAATTTAACGTAGAGGGCGCAGTCTCCAAGGATCTCACGGTTGACGGGTGTGTCGAACACGACGGTGGGGAGGCCACAGGCAATGTAGTTGAAAAGTTTGCCGTTGGCTTCGGTGAGGGAGACTTTCGGGGAGACGGCAAGGTCGCCTGCACTCAAATATAGCGGCGCTTCGTCGTACGGGATCCTGCCGGTAAAGGTGATGATGTCGGAAATACCCATCGCCTCGGCCTTGTCACGATACGGCGCATCGGGAAAGCCCATAATGAGGTAGTGGATCTTCGCCCCCTGCCCTTTCAGATACGCGGCCGCTTCCAACAGCAGGTCCACTCCCTGGTAGCTGTTCATAAGGCCGAGGTAAGCAACAACGGGACGCTTCTCGGGAAGCCCCAGACGCGCGCGGATCTCTTCTTTGGGCTGCGGAGCGAACACGCCGGTATCGACGCCGTCGATCAAGGCCCGGACCCTGTCCCTCGGCACGCCATCCTTCAGCAGCAGTTCGACGGTAGGACTGGCGCTGGTGACGATGAAGTCGGAACTGCGGCTGATCCAGCGCTCCAACGTGGCGAAGAAGCGCTGCAATAGGGAACCGGGTTTGACGAAGCCGTGGTCGGTAATCTCGGCGGTGAGACTCCCCTGGCAATCGAAGAGCATGGGAACGCGGATCAGCATCTTCAGGAAGGCACCGAAGAAGGCCCCCTCGTGGAGATGCGCGTGAATGACGTGCGGCTTGAACTCGCGCGCCACCTGGTAGGCCTTAAGCAGAAGCTGCAGATCGAGAAAAGGCTTCACCCAGGAAGGACCGGCTTCGAGCTTCTTATACCAGGAAAAGCCGGCGATCCTTTCGGTAGGGACTCCGGGGACGTCGCGCCCGATGTGGTAGGTTACCAGCCGAACATCCACACCGCACGCCATGGCGGCCCTCGCTTCCTCGAGGATGCGGACGTGGCAGCCGCGGTCCGCAAAGAACGGGGTCGGCGCCAGCACCAGTACGCGCAGGGGAGTTTCAGCCAAAGTTGATCTTTTCCTTGATGTTGTAGATCGGTTTCCCCTGCGCCTCATAATAGGTGCGGGCGCTCAGTTCCGCCAGGAGACCGAGCACGATGAACTGGACCCCCATGAAGAGCAGGAACGCGGTCAGGATCAGAAGCGGGTTGCGGTTCATGCTGGTGTTCTCGAAGAACTTCATGTACACGGTGACGGCACCGCTCAGCGTGCCCGCGCACAGGGTGTAGATCCCCCAGCGGCCAAAGAGCTGGATCGGCTTGGTCGAGTAGCTCAGCAGGAACTTCACGGTCATCAGATCGAGGATCACCTTCATGGTGCGGGAGATGCCGTACTTGCTCTTGCCGTGCAGCCGCTCGTGGTGGCGGACCGGCATCTCGGTGACCAGGGCGCCGACCTGGTGCGCGAGCGCCGGAACGAAACGGTGCATCTCGCCGTACAGGTTCACGTCGTCGAGCACCTCGCGCCGGTAGGCCTTCAGGGTGCAGCCGTAGTCGTGCAGGTACACGCCGGTCATCCTGGAGATGATCGAGTTGGCTAGGATGGACGGGAGCTTCCGGTTTACGAAGGTGTCCTTGCGGTCCTTGCGCCAGCCGGACACGACGTCGTACCCCTCGTCGATCCTGTTCAAAAGCAGCGGGATGTCGAGCGGATCGTTCTGCATGTCGCCGTCCATCGGAACCACCACCCGGCCCGTTGCGGAATCGAAGCCGGCGGCCATGGCGGCGGTCTGGCCGAAGTTGCGGCGCAGGCGAATCACCTTGACGCGGTCGTCCTTGGAGGATAGGCGCTTGAGCGCTGCGTAGGAGTTGTCCGAGGAGCCGTCGTCTACCAGGATCAGCTCGTACTCAAGCCCCGTGTCAAACAGCGCCTCGCTGAGGCGTTCATGCAGGATGGGGATGTTATCTTCTTCGTTGTATATGGGAACTACGATGCTCAGATCCACACTGGTCTCCCCTTAAAAGCCGTTCAACGTACAACGTTCAACGCTTTAAAACATCACATGTCCTGGTTTCTTTGCCACCAGCAGCTACAGAAGCTGAATTCGACGCTGATTGATCTGTCGCCTGCACTTCAAGTGCGGCAACTGCAAGGTACGCTGATCGGGTTTGCCCGTTAGCGTCCCGCCGGACTGCCCTCGACTAATCCGGACGGACGCCGTTAGCGTCGGACGTCGAACCTTGAACGTCTTTCTCGAACGCCTTAACCCGCCGGACCTCAACTTCCCAGTGGGTCTGTCTCCCGCCACGGTAACGAGGGCTGATCAAGCCGCGAATGACCCCTGCGCCGTAGACGAGATGCAGCGTCGGGTAAACAAAGAGAAGCCTCGGGAAAAGCGAGGCATCCTTTCCAGCCAAAGTCCCCTGCAACGATGCCAGCAGTACGATGACGAGGTACGCCCAAAGCGGCAGGGCTAGAAGCGGGACGCCAGCAAACGGCGTCAGCAGTGCGTACAGCAAAAAGAGCGAAGGCGCCAGCGAAACGGGCTTCAGCTTTCCGGATATGAGAGTCTGCTCGCCCCGTCCGCGCCCATAGCCGTACATCTGCCGGACGTAGGCGCGGTAGGTGCGACGCTGGCTGCGCTCCACGGCAAGTTCCGGATCGTGCACCAACTGGAGCCCTTCGCACTGCAGCCGGTCCATCAGTTCGTTTTCCTCGTTCGGATAGAGCCGCTCGTCCAGACCTTCGTGCGCCAGGAACATCTCGCGCCTGAAGCTCAGATTGCACAGGATCAGCTCATTATCGCTGCTGTAGCGTGCTGCACCGAACTTCCGGTACCGGTTCCGGACGCCGCCGCCACCGACCGCTGAGGCAAAGGCTATGCCGATGGCCCGCTGCAGGGGTGAATCGGACGCTGGAGTGAGCGATGGCCCACCGACTGCAGCGACACGCTCGTCCCGATAGTGACAGGCTGCCCTGTGGAGAAAGTCGGGCGCCACGACCGAGTCGTCGTCCAGAAAGTATAGGACATCCCCCCGTGCCTCTCGCGCCGCCGCGTTCCTCTGCACACTCGGCTGGCAACCGTAGGCAATGAGGACCTCGAAAAGGTGTTCGGGGTACGTCGTATCGGCGAGCCCTGCAAGGGCGTGCACTTCCCCCCCCGGTTTTATCGGTATTATGACGGAGAATTTAGGTAGCATCAGGGGGGCTGTTGATGGCTGGCAGAGGAGACTACACCCCGGGTGGCGAGGCGCCGGAGACTTACTGTTACTGTTCAACAGGCTTCACTCTGTCGTAGCGCAAGGTTTTGTGACAGCCGACGGTGCACCCCCCACCGGAGGGGGTTGACTCGTAGCGGATTGGTATTTCCCAGGCACCGAACCCGGGAGCTTTGGGATAGATGAGGTGCTCCTGCTGTTCGGCATGTGGGTTGTGGCATATCCTGCAGGATCGCCCTTTTGCCGCCTTCTTCACGTGAACCGCATGCAGGTTGCGCTCGCCGTTTCTGAACTTGGTGAACCTGTCGGTGGTCTCCGCCGCAACAAGGTTGGGATCGTGGCAGCGGAAGCAGAGCGGGAAGGCCTCGGGACTGAAGGGCTTGTAAAGAAGGGTCGGGTAATCGTCCTTCAGGAGCTTTCTGTAGGGGCCGCCGTGGATCTGGTGGCAGTTGATGCAGTCGCCGTTTCGAACCGGTTGGTGCACGGATTTGCCTGTGGCCAGCTTGCGGTCGTGGCACATGAAACAGAGCTCTGAGCCAGGCTTGCGCAGAAGGGACTTGCTGTCCGACTGGTGCGCGTCGTGACAGGCGAGGCAATCACCGTCGGCAACGGGTCTGTGGGTGAACGACCCGGTGAAGTGCTCCTTGGGATGACAGCGGAAACAGAGGGTGGGACTGGGATCCTGCAAAAGCGATTTGACTTCGGCGCTGTGCGCCATGTGGCAGAGAGTACACTGGCCGAGGCCAACCGGCTTGTGCAGGACGGCCTTCTGCACGAGCTGCCCATGGCAGGAGGCACACAGCTTCTCCTTCTGGACCTTGAACCCCATGCTCCCCTTATCGATGGGGTGGTTATCGTTGAACTGCTGGTGGCAGTCCAGACACCTCCCCGCTGCAACCGGCTTGTGCGGCACGCTCCCGCGGACCAGATCCCTGTGGCAGATACTGCAGTCAAACGCGTCCGCGAGGGCGTCACCCGGAGAAAGGGTGACGCCGACGCAGATCAGAGACAGGACCAACGCGAAAAGATATGCATGGAGAAAATGTCGCACCGGATTCCCTTGGGGACCTACTTACCGTAGCTGTGCAGACCGGAAAGGAAGAGGTTGACCCCCAGGTAGCAGAAGATGGTGGCTGCGAAGCCGATCACGGAGAGGATGGCCGCCCTGCGCCCGACCCAGCCGCGGGTGATGCGGGCATGGAGGAACGCCGCGTAGACGAACCATACGATCAGGGACCAGGTCTCCTTGGGGTCCCAGCTCCAGTAGGTGCCCCAGGCGTAGTTGGCCCAGGCGGCGCCGGTAATGATGCCGAGCGAAAGGAGCGGGAAGCCGATCATGATCGCCTTGTAGTTCAGGTCGTCCAAGGCCCTGATGGACGGGAACATGGAGAGGAGCCCGCCGGCCTGTACGTCGGCGCCCCCTTTTTCCATGGATTCCCTGATCAGGTACATGATCGAGATGCCGCAGGCGACCGCGAAGGCCGCGTAGCCCAAAAAGCAGGTGATGACGTGGTACATGAGCCAGTTGCTCTGCAGCGCCGGGACCAGCGGCTCGATGCCGGTGTCCAGGCCAAGCTGTGCCCAGGCCATGCCGAAAAGGGCGAACGGCATGACGAAGAAGCCGATGGCGCGGTACTTGTACTTGAAGTCGATGAACAAGAAGATCAGCACGATGGTCCAGGAGAAGAAGACCACCGATTCGAACAGGTTGGACAGCGGCGCGTGGCCGTGCCCCTGGTCATAGGACTCCTTCCAGCGCAGGCCGATGGCCGCGCCCTGGACCAGGAAACCAAAGAGGGCCGCGTAGGTACCGGCAAGCCCGACGGACTTGTTGCGCGAGGCAAGGAAAGCAAAGAATATGCAGGTGGAGACCATGTAAAGTACCATGGTCACATTGAAAAGCATGGAACTGGACATCGATATTACCCTCCGGTCGTTCAGTTAGAGCGGCGATGGGGGCTAGCCCCAGTTATGGTTGTTATCCTTTAAGCCTTGCCGATTTTCTCGACCAGGTCATCGAAACAGATCTCAAAGCCTGCCGGGTTCTTGCTGGCGGAACCGCCCAGGGTGACCCCCGAATCGGTGACGCGCGCCCACACCCGCTTGTGGGACATGAAGAACGCCATGCAGATACCTAACACCATCAGGAAGCAGCCGAACCATACCACCCAGACGCCCGGGTCGTGCGCCACCTGCAGGCCGGTGTAGAACTTCTGGTCCATACCGTCGAAGGTGATCAGCAGGTCGCCGCCGTGCTGGGCGTTGAAGGACTCGTACTTGTCGGAGAGGATCACGAACGGCTGCGGGTTGCCGCCGGCCGGGGTGAACTCGACCTGTGCGCCCGGACCGTCGAAGCCCCTCATGAAGGGACGGACGTCCATGGTCGCTTCCATGACGGAGAGGAAGGCGCCGCCCGGAAGTGCGACGCGCTCGCCCTGACGGGCGTTCAGCTTGACCGGTGCGCCCCCCTTGCGGTCACGCACGGTGAGGTGGTAGAGCGCCCCCTCGTCGGACTGCCCGTAGCTGGACTGGTAGAAGGTGATTCCCTTGTAGGTGAGCGGGTCGTTGACGATGATGGGGCGGTTCTGGAAGCCCGGCACGGGCTGCCCGTTCTCCAACACGGTCAGCACGCTCCTGAACTCCTTCGGGGCACCGGTGTCGTAGAAGGAAACGGAGAACTTCTCGCAGCGCACGTCGAAGCCCAGCGGGATCATCTTGCCGCTCTGGGTCTGCACCTGGGAGATGGCGCCACCCTCGGGGATGTTGGTGTAGGCCTTGTAACCGAAGAAGGAGCCGATCAGGGCGCCGACGAAGATGACGATGATGGAGAGGTGCACCACGTAGACGCCGAGGCGGCACCAGGGGCTCTTCTGGGCGAAAAGGTGGTACTCGCCGTCCTTCTCGGTGATCACCGGGACGGCGAACTCGGCGCGCAGGAACGCCTCCATGCGCGACTTGAGCTCTTCCTTGGATCCCTTGAGCTTCAGGTCCTTCACGTTGGCAAGCGACTTCTCGAAGCCGTCGTCCATGACCAGTACCGGCTCGGAAACCACCTTCCAGACGCGCGGCAGCCTCTTGATGGAGCAGCAGATCAGGTTAAGGGTGAGCAGGTAGAGCAGGAGGATGAACCACCAGGAGTGGTACATATCAAAGAAGCCAAGGGCGCTATACAGACGGATTTTGGTCTCGCTCAGTGTCGCCAGGTACTCACGCTGCGGCCCCTGCTGGATGACGGTGCCGATGATCGATACCAGCGCCAGGCCGATCAGCAGGAAAATGGAAAGTTTCAAGGAACAGAAAAAATCCCAAACCTCTTGTGCAAATCCTCGTTTGTTCGTCGTAGTCAAGGCCGTCTCCCGGTAAGGTTATGTACAGCTGTCATAGCAGGTTTGCCATTATAGACAAATTGTCAATAAGCGCAAAACAAAAATTACGAATACAGTAGGGAACAAAAAAAAGGGTAACAGGCGAACCTGTTACCCCTAACACTGCAATTTGATTCCCCTAAGGGAGATTACTTCTTGTGGCAGTCACCACACTTGGTCGGGCCGCCCTTGGCAGCGTGGCACTCTTTGCAGGCTTTGCCGTGTGCCGCGTCCTTGTTGATAGCGATCTTGGCCGGAGCGCCGTCGCCGTGGCAGACTTTGCACTCGTTCTTGCCCTGGTGGGCCTTGTGGTTGAAGGTGACGTTACCGTTTTTAGCCGGATAAACGACGCTGTCTGCGGCCATTGCGGAAACAGCAAAGGCGAGAGTCAGAGCTACTGCAGCAAAAATCTTCTTCATGAGTCTTCCCTCCATTTTTTTAGGATCTGAAAACGGCCCGAAGGTATACAACCCAGGGCTCATTGTCAAGCAAAATCAATCGCAAATGGGCATCAGCCCTGCCTTGCGGCCTGCAGCGCCTGGTCCTTCTGCTCGACCTCTTCCGCCATCTGCGCCTTGTAGGCGACGAACTTGGCTCGCAATTCCGGGGCGGAGAGGGAGAGCATCTGCACCGCGAGGAGCCCGGCATTCTTGGCCCCAGCCTTGCCGATGGCCATGGTTGCGACCGGCATGCCGCCCGGCATCTGCACCATGGCATAGAGGGCGTCGACGCCGTTGAGCGCGCCGCCCGGCATGGGGACGGCGATAACCGGCAGCGGCGTCTCGGCGGCGACGACGCCGGCCAGGTGCGCTGCCATGCCGGCAGCGGCGATGATCACCTGGATGCCGCGCCCTTCAGCCTCGCGGGTGAGCTTCGAGGTTTTGGCGGGTGAGCGGTGAGCCGAGGAAACGTGCATCTCGTAGGGGACGCCGAACGCGGTCAGAACCCTGGCCGTCTCCTCCATGGTGGTCAGGTCGGAATCGCTTCCCATCAGAATCAAAACGGTCGGATTGGACATAAAAACTCCTCGAACAAAGATAGGGTTTACCGGTTCATGGCCTTGGCGCCGATGTCTTTTCTGTGGTGCATGCCGGGCCAGGTGATGAGCTTCACGCCGCTGTAGGCGCGGTCGATGGCTTCCTTCACGGTGGCGCCGAGCGCCGTGACCCCGAGGACGCGGCCGCCGTTGGTAACGATGGCGTCGCCGCTAGCCTTGGTCCCGGCGTGGAACACAACCAGGTCCTCTACCCTGCCGGCCTCTGCGAGCCCCTCGATGACGTCCCCCTTGCGGTAGTCGGCGGGGTAGCCTTCCGCCGCCAGCACCACGCAGACCGCGGCCTTATCGTGCCATTCGATCTCGACCCCTTCCAGGCTGCCGGAGGCGACCGCAAGGAGGATGGGAACAATATCGGACTTCATGCGCATCAAAAGCGGCTGGCACTCGGGATCGCCGAAACGTGCGTTGAACTCCAGGGTCTTGACGGAATCGCCGTCGATCATGAGACCTGCGTAGAGAACCCCCTGGTACCTGCGCCCTTCCGCCTTCATGCCGTCCACGGTGCGGCGCATGACTTCCGCCATGGCCTTCTCGTGGATGGGGGGTGTGACCACCGGAGCCGGGGAGTAGGCGCCCATGCCGCCGGTGTTGGGCCCCTTGTCCCCGTCGTAGACCGCCTTGTGATCCTGGGCGGAAGCAAGCGGGATGATGCGCTCGCCGTCGGTGAAGGCGAGGAAGGACGCCTCCTCCCCTTTGAGGAACTCCTCGATGACGACGCGGGAACCTGCGGCGCCGAAGGCGTTGCCGGAGAGCATGTCGGTGACGGCGGCCACCGCCTCGTCGCGGGTCTGGGCGATGATGACCCCTTTGCCTGCGGCAAGGCCGTCAGCCTTGATCACGATGGGGATCCCGGTCCTGTCAATGAACTCGATGGCGGCCGGCACCTCGGTGAAGACGCCGTAAGCCGCGGTGGGGACGTCGTACTTCTGCATCAGGTCCTTGGAGAACGCCTTGGACGCCTCGATGATGGCGGCGTTTTTGCGGGCGCCGAAAGCCTTCAGCCCGTTCTCCTCGAAGAGGTCGACCAGTCCCAAAGAGAGCGGCAGTTCCGGCCCGACCACGGTCAGCTCCACCCCTTCCTTCTTGGCGAAATCGAGCAGCCCCTGGAGGTCGTCCACCGCGATATCCACGTTTTCAGCCAGCCCTGCCGTACCCGGGTTCCCCGGTGCGCAGAACACCTTGGTCACCAGCGGGGATTGGGCGATCTTCCAGACCAGCGCGTGCTCGCGCCCGCCGGAGCCTACAACCAATACTTTCATATGGATTTCCCTCATACCTCCTCCCCCTGGAGGGGGGAGGGGATGGTCCTCAAACGACAATGGACACAGACGACGTAGCGTTGTCAATTGTCCATTGTCAGTTGTCCGTTGATGTTTAGTGCCTGAAGTGCCTCATGCCGGTGAAGACCATGGCGATGTTGTGCTCGTCTGCGGCGGCGATGACCTCGGCGTCGCGCATGGAGCCGCCCGGCTGGATCACGGCGGTGACGCCGACGCTGGCGGCGTTGTCCAGGCCGTCACGGAACGGGAAGAAGGCGTCGGAGGCCATGACGGCACCCTGGACCGGGATCCCGGCGTGCTCGGCCTTGATGGCGGCGATGCGGGCGGAGTTGACGCGGCTCATCTGGCCGGCACCCACGCCGACGGTGGCGTTGCTGCGGCCGTAGACGATGGCGTTGGATTTGACGAACTTGGCCACGCGCCAGGTGAAGAGGAGGTCCTCCATCTCCTGGTCGGTCGGGGCGCGCTTGGTCACCACCTTGAGCTCGCTGAAGAGATCGAGGTCGGCGTCCTGCACCAGCATGCCGCCGTTCACGCGTTTGAAGTCGCAACGGGGAGCGGGCTGCTCGGGCCAGAAACCGCACTCCATGAGGCGGACGTTTTTCTTGGCGGCCACGATCTCGCTGGCGGCCTCGGTGACCTTGGGAGCGATGATCACCTCGACGAACTGGCGCTCCACGATGGCGCGCGCGGTGGTTTCGTCCAGCTCGCGGTTGAAGGCGATGATGCCGCCGAAGGCGGACTCGGGATCGGTCTTGTAGGCGAGGTCGTAGGCTTCCATGATGCTGCCGGCGACGGCGACGCCGCAGGGGTTGGCGTGCTTCACGATGACGCAGGCGGGCTGGTCGAACTGCTTCACGCACTCGAGGGCCGCGTCGGTGTCACCGATGTTGTTGTAGGAGAGTTCCTTGCCCTGGATCTGGCGCGCGGTGGAGATGGAAGCCTCCTTGCCCCCCTTCTCGACGTAGAAGGCGCCGGACTGGTGCGGGTTCTCGCCGTAGCGCATTCCCTGTGCCAGCTGGTACTGCAGGGTCAGGGTGTCCGGGTACTTGGCCACACCTTCGCCGGTGCGGGCACCGAGCCAGTTGGAGATGGCGCCGTCGTAGGCGGCGGTGTGCTGGTACACCTTGACGGCGAGGCGGAAGTTGGTCTCACGGGAGACGCTGCCGGCGCTGGCTTTCATCTCGTCGAGAACGAGCTGGTAGTCGGCGTGGTCGACGATGACGGTGACGTCGCGGTTGTTCTTCGCCGCGGAGCGGAGCATGGTCGGGCCGCCGATGTCGATGTTCTCGATGGCGTCCTCCATGGTGCAGTCTTCCTTGGCCACGGTCGCCTCGAAGGGGTAGAGGTTCACCACCACCATGTCGATCGGCTCGATGCCGTGCTCCTGCATCTTGGCCACGTGCGCCGGGTTCTCGCGCATGCCGAGGATCCCGCCGTGCACCTTCGGGTGCAGCGTCTTGACCCTGCCGTCCAGCATCTCGGGGAAACCGGTGAACTCGGAGACGTCCTTCACCGGGATGCCTGCCTCACGCAGCAGCTTTGCAGTGCCGCCGGTGGAGAGGATCTCCACGCCGTAGCCGGCCAACGCCCGGGAAAATTCCACCACTCCAGTCTTCTCCGACACGCTTACCAGCGCGCGCCCAATCTTTGCCATGATTCGCTCCTTTTTTTTAGAACCAAAATTGCCACGGAGAAAAGCGGAGGAAGTCCGAGTAAACCTTCAGAAATGGTTCAGGCTTGCTCAGATGTCCTCAGATTTTCTCCGTGGCTAAAGTTTTAAGGTTTCGGGAAATCTATATTTGCCAGGAAGTGCTTTTCGAAGAGCGGTGTGCCGGAAAGGGGAATGACGCGGACCCTTTGCGCCAGGTCCTCCATCTGTTCGCGGCCGCCCGCGGCGAGCAAAACGCGCTCCACCCCGGCCAGTGCCCCCTCCTTGATAAATCCGGTGATTCTTACCATTTTTTCGTTGAAAATTCCAACCTTTTTTAGCACATGCGGAGAGAGCACGGCGCCGAAGGAACCGGTCAACACCACTTGCGAAACCTCGTCCATGGAGAGGTTCGCCTTGCCTAGGAGGATCTCCATGCCGCCGCGCATCGCCCCCTTGGCGAGTTGCAGGGCCCGGATATCCTCCTGGTCGAGGTAGACGAGGCTTTTCGCGTCACGATGCAGCACGAAGGCGGGAACGCCGTTCACCTCCTGCACCCGGGTCCCCAGGTTGGAATCGATCTCGGCAGCGGGAAGGAGGCGGCCGGTCGGCGCGACGATCCCCTCTTCCAGGAGGGCGGCCACGGTCTCCAGCACACCGGTGCCGCAGATGCCGCGTGGCGGAGCACCGGCAATGGTGTTGATCTTCAACCGGTCCCCTTCGATGCGCACGCCGCTCACCGCGCCGGGAAGGGCCGCCATGCCGCACTTCAGGTTGCCCCCCTCGAAGGCGGGACCGGCGGCGGCCGAGGTGGCGAGGTAGCGTTCGCCGTCGTAAAGGGCGATCTCGGCGTTGGTCCCGACGTCGAGAAAGAGGGTCCCGGGCTTTGGTGCTGCCGCCATGCCGAAGAGGAAGGCGAGCAGGTCGCCGCCGACGAAACCGCCGGGAAGCGGCAGCAGGTAGCACGGGTAATCGCGGCTCCAGCCGAGGTCGAGGGTCGCAACGGATTTTCCGGTGGAAAAAAGGGGACGGAAGGGGGGATGGGCCAGCGACTCTACCGGCAAGGCGAGGGCGATGGTTTCCATGGAGGGGTTGCCGGCGACGGCCACCTGGACGAGATCGGCAGGCGACGCCCCGGCCTGGTCCAGCAACTCGCCGGTCATGCGTTCCATCTCGGCGGCCAGCGCGGCCTGCATGGCGCGCAGGGTTTCGGGATCGCCCCCGGCGGTGAGGCGGGCCAGGACGTCCGCGCCCCAGCGGCGCTGGGGGTTCATGGCCCCGGTGACGGCCAGGCGCGCTCCGCTTGCCGGATCGACGAGCGACGCGGCTATGGTGGTGGTGCCGAGGTCGAAAGCGGCGGAGAGCCCCTTAGACGAAGACAATGGCGCTCCCCCCGGCGGGCTCGACCTCACCGATCGCTGCGGCGAAGAGGCCGGACTGCCCGGCGCGGGCGAGGAATTCACGGGCGTCGTCGGGGGCGAGGGAGATGAGGAGTCCCCCGGAGGTTTGCGGGTCGAAGAGCGGCAGCAGCGCGTCGCCGCCGGAGCCGGTTACGTGGGATTCGTAATGCTGGCGGTTTCGATAGCAGCCGGCGGGAACCATGCCGTCGCCGATGAGCGCCGGGACGCCGGACATGACCGGAACGCGGGAGAGTTCGATGCGGAAGGTTACCTGAGCGCCGAGCGCCATCTCGCAGGCGTGCCCGATGAAACCGAAACCGGTCACGTCGGTGGCGGCGGTAGCGTTGCAGTCGACCATAAGCTCGCACGCCTTGGCGTTGAGCGCGGTCATCCAGCCGATGGCCTCCGTTGCCAGGGCGTCGTCGATCATCTCGGCCTTGATGGCGGTCGACACGATGCCGGTCCCGAGCGGCTTGGTGAGGACGAGGAGGTCGCCGGGGCGCGCGGTGCAGTTTCTCACGATGCGGGAGGGGTCGATGAGGCCGGTGACGGCAAGGCCGAACTTCAGTTCGTCATCCTCGACGGTATGGCCACCGACCAGGCAGGCGCCCGCCTCCTTGAGCGCGTCGGCGCCGCCGGCGAGTATGGAGGCCAAAACCGAGGTGGGGAGCGAGCAGGCCGGGAAGAAGGCGAGGTTCATCGCCGTCACCGGTTTTCCCCCCATGGCGTAGACGTCGGAGAGGGCGTTGGCCGCGGCGATGCGGCCGAAGGTGAAGGGATCGTCCACGAGCGGCGTGATGATGTCGGTGGTCTCCACCAGGGCGAGGCTCTCCCCTATGCGGTAGATCCCCGCATCCTCGGCCCCCTCAACCCCCACGATGAGGTTGGGATCGTCCGAGCGGGTTATGTCGCGGATGGCATCTTCCAGGCCCGCCGGGCCCAGTTTGGCGGCTCAACCCGCCGCCTGCACCATCGTTGTGAGCCGTACCTTGTCAGTCATGACCTCTCCTGAAGAAAATCGGGGCTAGGCACTAGGGGCTGGGGGGCTAGCAAAACCAGCATTCGCTCCCCCTGCTAATCCGGTGTGGTCCCTGTTTTGTCTTTGCTGGTCCCTTGTTTTTTGCCAGTCACTGCCCTACCCGATGTACACCCTGCGCACGCGGCGGGTGGCGATGCCGCACATGATCTCGTAGGGGATGGTGCCGGCCTTCTCGGCCAACTCCTCGGCGCTGATGCGGTCGCCCATCGGGTCCGGTCCCAGGAGGGTCACGTCGTCCCCAACGGCAACCCCCTCGATATCGGTCACGTCCAGCATGATCCAGTCCATGCAGACGGTGCCGGCGACCCGCGCCCGCTTGCCGCGGATCAGGGCCTCCCCCTTGTTGGTGAGACTGCGGCAATAACCGTCGGCGTACCCCACGGGAACGCTGGCGATGAGGGCCCGCTTGTCGGCAACGTAGCGCCTGCCGTAGCTGATGCTGGTCCCGGGTTCCACCCACTTGAGCATCGCCACCCGGCTCTTCAGCTTCATGACGGGCAAGGAAGCCTGCTCGGCCGCGAAATCCCGGGAAGGGGCGGCGCCGTAGAGGATGATCCCCGGCCGCACCAGGTTGCAGAAGGGAAGCTCGGCCGCGAGGATGGCGGCGCTGTTGGCGACGTGGATGTAGCGGGGATCGAATCCCTGGCGATGGGCCTCGACCACGGCGGCGTTGAAGCGCTCGGCCTGCAGTTTGGTGAAGGCGAGGCCGTCCTGGTCGAGCTCGTCGGCGCTCGCGAAGTGGGAGAAGATCCCCTCCATCTCCAGGTTCTTGAACCGCTTCAGCTGCTCAAGGAATTCGGGCACCTTGTCCCAGGGAACCCCGAGACGCCCCATTCCGGTATCGACCTTCAGGTGGATCTTCGCCTTGCGGTAGCACTTGATCTCCAGGGCCGCCTGGTCGAGCGCCGCCGCCTGCTCCAGCGAATAGAGCGCGGTGGAGATGTTCAACCCGATGCAGCGCCTCTCCTCGCCGGGATAAACCCCGCCGAGGATCAGCACCGGCCGGTAGATGCCGCTCATGCGCAGTTGCACCCCTTCCGCGAGGAAGGCAACGGCGAAGGCGTCCACCCCGAGCTTTTCCAGCTCCTCGGAGACGTACTGGAAACCGTGGCCGTAGGCGTCGGCCTTGACCACGGCAAGGATGCCGCACCCCTTGGGCACCTTCCTCTTTACCAACCCGAAGTTGTGCCTGAGTGCGGCGAGATCTATCTCGACCACCGTAGGACGACTGTCCATCGCGAAATCCCGTATCGGTATATCTGAATGAAATCAGGCCGGGACGGTCCCGGCCAGAGAATTTTCTACCACTTTAGCCCCTGACTGTAAAGGCAAAAACCCGAAAGCGATTGACTTTGCAAGAGGATTCCATTATGTTTACGGCCTCAGCAAAGCCAGCTAGGGGAGTTCGCCAGAACTGAGACAGGTCGATCCTGAACCCTTTGAACCTGATCCGGGTAGTACCGGCGTAGGGAAGCGGCGCGTACTCCGACCTTTTTATCCAGGAGCCGTGACCCCCGTCGCGGCTTTTTGTTTTCGTACCAAAAGCCTCAACGCGAAGACGCGAAGGCGCAGAGACGCCAAGAAAGGCTTACCAGGGGAACGACCCGGTTCTCCCGCTTTGCCTCTGCGTCTTCGCGGCTCTGCGTCTTTGCGTTAAATCTTTTAGAGGTGTCCCTTGTTAAGACTCGTGGTGGACCATAGCGGGAAGGAGCGGCGTGTGGCGGGACTGTACCTCATCACGGACCAGGGTGAACGCCTGGTGCCGCGGGTACGGGAGGCGCTCGGGAGCGGCGGGGTCGCCCTGCTGCAGTACCGCGACAAGGTGCGCAGCTACGAGGAGCGCCTCGCTTTGGGAAGCGACCTGAAACACCTGTGCGCCGAGTTCCAGGCGCAGTTCATCGTGAACGACGACCTTGAGCTTGCCCTGGCTCTCGACGCCGACGGATTGCACCTGGGCCAGGAGGACGGAGACCCGGCCGCGGCCCGCGCCGCCCTGGGGCCGAAGAAGCTGATCGGCATCTCCACCCACTCGGTCGAAGAGGCGCTGGCCGCCCAGGAGGCAGGTGCCGACTACATCGGCTTCGGCTCCCTCTACCCCACCGATACCAAGGATGTCGAGCATCTCCAAAGCCCGGAAGCGCTGGCCCACCTGAGGCAACAGGTGCAGATCCCCATCGTCGCCATCGGCGGCATCTCCAGGGACAACGCCTGCCCGGTGATCGATGCCGGCGCGGACGCCATAGCGGTCATTTCCGCCGTACTTTCCTCCCGCTCTCCCGGCCTGGCCGCGACAGAGCTGTCGCTTTTGTTCAACCGTACCCAACCGCAACCGCGCGGCGGGGTGCTCACCATCGCCGGCAGCGATTCCGGCGGCGGTGCCGGCATCCAGGCGGACCTGAAGACCATCACCCTCCTCGGGAGCTACGGCGCCTCGGCCATCACGGCCCTCACCGCCCAGAACACCCGTGGCGTCACCGGCATCCATCCCTCCCCCCCGGCCTTCCTGGCGGAACAGATCGACGCGGTGCTGTCGGACATCCCCATCGACGTGGTGAAGATCGGCATGCTCTGCTCGCCGGAGAACGCCGAGATCGTCGCCGACAAGCTGACGGCCTACGAGATGAGAATTGTGGTGCTCGACCCGGTGATGAGCGCCAAGGGGGGGGTGGCACTCCTCGAGGACGAGGCGCTCTCGGTGCTGAAGAAAAGGCTCGTGCCTGCCAGCTACCTGGTCACCCCCAACATCCCGGAGGCGGAGGCCCTCACCGGCCTCACCATCACCGACAGCGCCGGGATGGAACTGGCCGCCCGCGCGCTGCACCTCATGGGGGCCAGGCACGTGCTGGTCAAGGGGGGACACCTGACCGAAGGGGTGGTGACCGACATTCTCTTCGACGGCAGCGGCTTCACCCGCTTCAGCGCGCCCCGCGTGCTCACCCGCAACACCCACGGCACCGGCTGCACCCTGGCCTCCGCCATCGCGAGCTACCTGGCGCAGGGGGAACCGCTTCCGAGCGCCATATTGAGGGCGAAGCTGTTCGTCACCCGCGCCATCAAGTATTCCCAACCGCTTGGGAAGGGGCACGGCCCGGTGAACCATTTCCTGGCGGCACGAGACCAGGGGGAGTAGGATAGGCGCCTTTGGGTGCCATTATCAGGAAGGCGGGCGAATGATTTTTCGCCCCTACGGTAGGTTCGTTTGTAGGGGCAAATAATCATTTGCCCTCGATTCAAATATTTCATCGCGCAGGAACCAGCCATAAAAGGAGTAGCCATGACCCAGCTGGAATACGCCCGCAAGGGGATCATCACCGACAAGATGAAGACGGCAGCCCTCGCCGAGGGGGTCGACGCCGAGTTCATCCGCGCCGGGATCGCCGCCGGGAACATCATCATCTGCCATAACAACAAGCACGTAAACGGCACACCGCTCGCGGTGGGCAAGGGGTTGAGGACCAAGGTCAACGCCAACATCGGCAGTTCGGCCGACGACCTCAATTTCGAGAAGGAGCTGGAGAAGGTACGCGTGGCGGTAGCCAGCGGCGCCGACGCCATCATGGACCTCTCCACCGGCGGCCCGGTCGACGAGATCCGCCGCGCCGTCATCGCCGAGACTTCCGCCTGCATCGGCACCGTGCCGCTGTACCAAGCCGCGCTCGACGCGGTGAGAAAGCACAAGAAGGCGATCGTCGAGATGACCGTGGAGGACATCTTCCAGGGTGTCATCAAGCACGCCGAGGACGGCGTCGACTTCATCACGGTGCACTGCGGCGTGACCCGCTCCACCGTCGAGCGCATGCGCAAGGAAGGGCGCATCATGGACGTCGTTTCCCGCGGCGGCGCCTTCACCATCGAGTGGATGGCGCACAACAACGCGGAGAACCCGCTCTACGAGCACTTCGACCGCCTGCTCGAGATCACCAAGGCCTACGACATGACCCTGTCGCTGGGAGACGGCTTCCGCCCTGGCTGCCTGGCCGACGCCACCGACCGCGCCCAGATCCACGAGCTGATCATCCTTGGCGAGCTCACCCAGCGCGCCCAGGAATACGGCGTGCAGGTGATGATCGAAGGCCCCGGACACATGCCGCTGAACCAGATCGAGGCCAATATCCTCTTGCAGAAAAGGCTGTGCCACGGTGCCCCCTTCTATGTGCTGGGTCCGCTGGTCACCGACATCGCCCCCGGCTACGACCACATCACCTCCGCCATCGGCGGGACCATCGCCGCCGCGGCCGGCGCCGACTTCCTCTGCTACGTGACCCCGTCCGAGCACCTGAAGCTTCCCAGCGTCGAGGACGTGCGTGAAGGGGTGATGGCGTCCCGCATCGCCGCCCACGCCGCCGACATCGTCAAGGGCGTGAAGGGCGCCATCGAGAAGGACAACCAGATGGCGCGCTGCAGGAAGAAGCTCGACTGGGAAGGGCAGTTCGCCCTGGCCATCGACCCGGTGAAGGCGCGTCGCCTGCGCGAGGAGTCCGGCGTCGCCGACCACGGCGCCTGCACCATGTGCGGCGAGTTCTGCGCCTACAAGGTGATGGACGACGCCACCGAGCGCGAGCGCGCCAACGCCGCCTGCGCCTAGCCGTCCCGCAAAACCTGTAGGGGCGAATAATCATTCGCCCCCCTTTGCTCCACGAAAAAGCCGCTGCCCCCCCGAAGGGACAGCGGCTTTTCTTTTTGAAAAACAGTACGGCAAAAACATCAAGACCAATTTTTTAATGCAAAGGCGCAAAGACGCAAAGGTAAAGATCAATAACGGGAACTGCAAAAGCATTACGGTGTAAAAACGTTCCTGCTTTCTCTTTGCGCCTTTGCGGCTCCGCTTCTTTGCCACACGGCCGGCGGCCATGCGCAAATGATTTAGCCGGCGGTCAACGCCCAAGCGCCATCCGCATGGTCACCCGGGACTCAATCCCCCCTGCGGCCGTCGAGGGAGGCAGAGTCTCCCCCCGCACCACCGCCAGGATGTCCTCGACCCGGCACGGCTTGGCGAGCACCGTCCTAATCCCGATGCTGGATGCCTCCCCCAGCACCTCCGGCGAAACCGCGCCGGTGGCGAGGACTATCTCCAATCCCGGGTCCAGCCGCTTCGCCAAGGCGGCGAGTTCCAGACCGTCCAGCCCCGGCATCAGCAAGTCGGTAACCATCAAGTCGAATCTTTTGCCGCCCAGGATGACCAGGGCCTCCTCGGCACTGCCGGCCTGGCAGATCTCGAAGCCCGAATCGGCCACGATGCTGGTCAGCAACCGGCGATACTTCTGATCGTCGTCGACAAAAAGGATCGATCGCGTTCCAGTTTCCATGGTTTCCCCTTTGTTCAAAAGTGGAGGGCGGCAGGTTACCGGACCTGCCGCTCGCCGAAAGGGACGCCCCGAAGAGGAGGTAAGAGACGTCCCTGCAACTAGTTGCCCGCTGGTGTCGGTGCGGGTGGAGAAAGCGCGCCGATGGTACTGCCAGAATGAGGAACAAATGTGGAAGTGCGCATCCCCCTACGGCAGCGAAGTGATGAAAGAGAGGTTGACGAAGCGCCACCCCGTGCCGTCCCACAGGAACATGAAGATAGGCTCGTGCGGGTCTTGCTCGCTCAGCACCCTTCTAACGTCCTGCAACCTGGTGATCCTGGTGCTGTTGACTTCGGCGACAAGGTCCCCGTTCCTCACGCCTGCCAGATAGGCATCACGATCGCGGTCGGCCAGCAGCACTACCACCCCCTGCTTAGAGCCCAGCTTTTTGCTCCGCTCCTCGTCCAGCGTCACCTCGGTGAGGGTCATACCCAAGAGGTTCAGCGTCGTCTTGTGGGCGTCGTAGTGGACCCTGCCATCCAGCCGTCCCTGCCCGTCACCGCGCCCGTCTTGCTGAATCCCCACTGAGAGCTTCATGCCGGTCACCTCCCGTCCTGGAAGGTTGCGGGGCCGTGATCGCCCCTTTGTTCCGGCCCGCAGCCGCAAGGAGGAGGCGGGGGAAGCTCTCCCTTTCTTGGGTGCAGCTTCTCGGCCAGGGCGCGCTGTTGCGGCGTCAGCACCGCGTTGATCCGGGCCTGGGTTTTCGCACGCGCCACCAGACGTTCCGCCTCCAGGGTGCCCAGGGCTGTGGCGACTCCCCGCACAGCCTGTTCGTTGAACTCCGCATCGACCTCCAAACTGTGCAACTGCTCGCGCAGCTGAAACTCCTTGTCCATCTGCGCCCACCCCTTACCCCGCTGCTCGTCCAGGATGGAGCGGATCCGCTTCTGCTGGACGTCGCTCAAATCCAGCGTCCGAGCCAGGTGCTCCGGCAACGGCAACAGATCGTGACGGTCGGAAGCCCCTCGCTCCTGCGGTAGCGGCGCGTCCGTTCCGTACGGCATCGCCTGGCAGGCGAAAGCCGCACCGAAGAGCGTGGCCGCAGCCGCGAGGCCAATCATGTTTTTTCTCATCACCTTTCTCCTTTCTTATTGAATGACGGACCGCCAGTGGCAGCGCCCCGTCGCCCGCCGCACATAGCACCTCGCCCCTGCCCCTCTGACGGAACGTCGCGGAGAGGCAATCCTCCCCTCGCCCACCGGGAGAGGGGATCTCCGGCAAACAGGAACCGTTGATCGTCCATTGCCTCTGAATGCTACGCCAGCTCGGCGTTAAGTTGGGTCAAGAGATGTGCGGATTTGTCAGAAGAGGTTTTTCGAAAGGAGGCGTATCTTTACATTTCTTAACAGCATACGCGCGGCGTTTTCCGTTATACTTGCGCTCAAAACTGGAGTCAGATCGAGAAGATGACGAAGAGAATACTTATCATAGATGATGACACGGGGCTGTGCGAACTGTTGGCAAGCTATCTGGCCAGCGAGGGTTACTCGGTCGATGCGGTCCATGACGGTGCCGAGGGTGCGGACAAGGCGCTCTGCCGGGAGTACGCCTTCGTGGTGTTGGACGTGATGCTGCCGACCTTGAACGGATTCGACGTGCTGCGCCGTATCCGGCAGAGTTCGCAGGTCCCGGTGCTGATGCTGACCGCGCGCGGCGACGAGATCGACCGCATCGTGGGGCTGGAGATGGGAGCGGACGACTACCTCCCCAAGCCCTTCAACCCTCGGGAGTTGGTGGCGCGGCTACGTGCCATCCAGCGTCGCAACGACACGTTCCCCGCCGGAACCGAACCGAGGCCCGACCTTTTACAGGTGGGCGACGTGAGCCTCGACCTCGGCGCGAGAACCGTGAGTTGCGCCGGGTCCCCCGTGGAGCTCACCTCCCTGGAGTTCTCGGTGCTGGAGGCGCTGGTGCGCCAGGCAGGCAACGTGATGAGCCGGGACGAGCTGACCAGGCAGGCCCTTGGTCGGGAGTTCAGCAGCTTCGACCGGAGCATCGATGTCCATGTCAGCAGCCTCAGGAAGAAACTGGGGCCCGCGGCAGGAGGCGAAGAGCGCATCAAGTCCGTGCGCGGCGTGGGCTACATCTACGCCTTCTCCTCCGCCAACCGCGCCCGCTGACCCATTAACAGGACGGATCCCGTCGTCACCGGCCTCCCGGAACCGGGCGGCCTTTCATCGCCAATTGTCAATTCAAGCGTTGTCAATTGCCTCAAGGTTTTCATGCGCACCATCTTCATCAAGCTTTTCATGTGGTTCTGGCTCTCCACCATCCTCTCCGGTGCGGTGTTCTTCCTGATCGCCTTCAACCTGCGGCTCTCCCCCCTGCGCGACGAGCACCGGCGGCACATGGAGCTGCAGCAGCAGGAGGTCCTGGGACAGGCGCTCGCAATCTACGGGAGCACCGCTGCTGCCCTGAGCGAAAAGGTAGGGAGCACGGCCGCCGTCGATGCCCGCCAGCAAAGCGAGCGGGGGGCGCGACCTTACCTGTTTGCCGCCGACGGCACGCCCATCTCTCCAGGCGTCCCTCCCCTGCTTGTCGCCGCCGTCCGCAGCCAGCTCGCCGGCGCCGGCACGCCCCCCGGAGAGCTCCGCGCGGTACTGGTCCGCGTGCAGGGGCCGTCCGGCAGGGAGTACCTCGCCGCAGCCGAACCGCACCACGCCCCCCCCCTTCCGGGAGCCCCTCCCTTCCGTCTCCCGCCGCATTTCTGGCTGCAGTTGTTGATCACCCTGGTGATCAGCGCTGCCGCCTGCTACGGCCTTTCCTGGCGCCTCACCGCCCCCGTACGCCGCCTGCGTGCCGCGGCACAGGGGCTTGCGGCCGGCGATCTTGGGAGCCGGGTCCAGGTGAGTCCGAGGGAGACGGGGTACGAGTTGAACGACCTGGGGCGGGATTTCAACCTGATGGCGGGGCGCATCGAGAAACTGGTGCTGGCCCACAAGCAGCTGGTGCGGGACGCTTCGCACGAGCTGCGCTCCCCGCTGGCGCGGCTGAACGTCGCGCTCGGGATCGCCCGGAAGGAGACACCCCATTCCGCCGCGGGCGCCCTGGACCGGATCGAGTACGAGAGCGACCGGCTGAACCTTTTGATCACCGAACTGCTCACCCTGAGTAAGCTGGAGGAGGGGGGAGAAATCGAGAAAGGGGAGCTCGACCTGGTGCGGCTGGTGGAGGAGGTGGCGCGGGACGCCGACTTCGAGGCCTGCGCGGGGAACCGCCACGTCCGTTTCACCTCCACTGTGCAGGTGACGCTGATGGCGAACCGGGAACTTTTAAGCCGCGCCCTCGAAAACGTGGTGAGAAACGCGGTGAAGTACACGGCGGAAGAAACTGCGGTCGAGATTACGCTGGAGAGGGAGCGGGAGGAAGCGCTGATCAGGGTGCGGGATTGCGGCCCGGGGGTTCCGGAAGGCCAGCTCGACGACATCTTCCGCCCCTTCTACCGGGTTGCCGAGGCCCGCGACCGTAAAAGCGGCGGCACCGGGATCGGGCTCGCCATCGCCGAGAAGACCGTCGCCCTGCATGGCGGCGCCATAGCCGCGCACAACCTTGCCGAGGGAGGGCTGGAGGTGGAGATCCGCCTGCCGCTCTAGTCGGGCGCCTCTTTCATTGCCGCGCCCGTGGACGCAGAGCGTCGCGCCTTTCAAGTAATTAATAAAAACAAACCTTATCGTTACCGCATCGTTACCAAATTTATGGTATTTGGCCGAGTATTGCCGCCACCCCACGTTTTTGGCAAAAAAAGACCGGCTGCGGCGCTCCGCTGCCGGTGCATTAGTCCGTAGGTCAGCCCCTCTCCTCGGCCGTCACCTTCAAAGATGGATGTTGCGGAAAGTGCAGAGTTACGGTGGTCCCGTGCCCGGGGCGGCTCAAGGCGGAGACGTCGCCGTTGTGCATCTCCATGATCGCCTTGACTATGGCGAGCCCGAGGCCGGTGCCGCTGTGCTGCGAACCGGACTTGACCCGGTAGAACCGGTCGAAAAGAAAAGGGAGGTGCTCGGAGTAGATGCCGCAGCCGGTGTCGGCCACGTTAATCTCGACCCCTCCGTTACTCCCGTTGGACGAGGAAATGGTCACCTCCCCTCCGGCAGGCGTGTAGGCCAGGGCGTTGCTGATAAGGTTGCTGAGGGCCCGGCGGAACAGGGTTCGGTCCCCCCAAAAGGAGGCGTCGACACGAGAAACCAGGGAAATTCCGGCAGCGCTCGCCTCGTCGGAGAAGTAGTCCACCACCTCCTCGACCTCGGCCCCGGCATCCAGTTTCTCGAACAGCAGGTCGTTTTTCTCGTTGTCGGCGCGGGCCAGAAAGAGCAGCTTGTCGATCACCGCCGCCAGCCGCTCGTATTCGGTTAGGCTGGAGGAGATGATCTCCTGGTACTGCTGCGGGCTTCTCTCCTGAGAGAGGGCGATCTCCGCCTCCAGCATCAGGTTGTTGATCGGCGTGCGCAGCTCGTGGGCGAGGTCCCCCGAATAGTGCGAAAGCCTCTGGAAAGAGCTCTCCAGCCGGGCCATCATCGCGTTTACCGACTCGACCACGGGATGCATCTCGCTCGGGAAGCGCGCCGCCTCGAGCCTGGTGTTGAGGCGGCTGCCGGTTATGGTCTTGATCGAGCTGCTGAGTTCGTTCAGAGGCCTCAGCCCGCGTTTCACCACGATGTAGGAACTGGGGATACCGAAGAGAAAGGCGCCGAAACCGAAAAGAACGAGGTAGATCCGGTAGGTTCGGACCAGGTGATCATGCTCGGTCAGATCCATCGCTATCTGCAGGCGCCATCCCTGGGCCTCGGACAGGGGATCGCTGAGCCGAGCGCTCCTCAGCAGGTAGTTGCCGCCGTCGGCCTTGTATCTTTTCGACCTGGTGTCTCCCGGCGGCGGGAAGGCGGTGGCCGGTATGACTCCCCTCATGTTGGGGCAGTCCACGACAACGCTCCCGTCCCCGTCCACGATGCGCATCAGGATGCAGGTGCTGGCGGCATCCTCCCCCCGCGTTTCCGCCTGCATGACCTGCTTGATGGCGTTGAGGCCGGAGGGGGTTCCGACCAGGGCGCGCACGGAGGTGATCTCTGTCTGCAGTTGTTCTGTTGCGGAATCGTTGAGGTGCTGAACCAGCTTCAAGTACAGGAGGGAGGCGCACAACGCGAAGCCTACCAGGATGGAGACGATGTACAAAACGGCCAGGTTGTGCGCCATGGACCGAACCTGCCGTCCGGCGCTGCCTTCCTGGGAAGGGGGGGCATCACACATCGCGGTCCTCGAGCACGTAACCGACCCCGCGCACGGTGTGGATCAGCTTCTTGTCGAAGGGGCCGTCCACCTTGGCCCGCAGCCCCGCCAGCTTCACGTCCACGATCTTCAGGTTGGCGTCGAAGCCGAGGTTCCAGACCGCCTCGGCGATACGCAGGCGCGACTGCACCTCGCCGGCCCGGCGTATCAGCATGGAGAGGAGCGCGAACTCCTTGGGGGTCAGCTCCAGGTGCTTCCCGGAGCGGGTCGCCTTGCGCGCGAAGAAGTTGACAGTGAGGTCCGCCACCTGCACCTCGTCCTGCTGCAGCACCTGGCCGCGGCGCAACAGCGCCTGGATCCGGGCGCAGAGTTCGCCGAAGGAGAACGGCTTGACCAGGTAGTCGTCCGCCCCGGACTGCAAACCGCAGATCCGGTCGTGCACCTCGTCGCGCGCGGTCAGCATGATCACCGGGGTGCTCTTCCCCGCCTGGCGCAGCCGCTTCACCACCTCGAAACCGTCGATGCCGGGGAGCATGAGGTCGAGGATGATCAACTCGTACTCCTTCTCCTTCGCCATGGCGAGCCCCTTCACCCCGTCGGCGGCAACGTCGGCGTTGATGCTGACTTCGGCAAGTCCTTTTTTCAGCTGTTCCGCTGTCTTCACATAGTCTTCTACGATCAGGAAATTCATAACAGGACCCTTTTTACGCATGTGCCCTAAGCACAACTCTCTTTGTTGCCAAGAACACGGACCTTCTTCTCCTGAAGTCCATGGCACTACTCCACACTTGATGAAAATATGACAAAACCACAAAGAAATTTGAATCGTAAAAACCAATTATGTCAACTTTTAATGCAACTGTTACCGAATCGTGACCTGGGAGACAGACGAACATTTCCGGTTCGATGGGGCAACCGGGGCTGGCGACGGTTCAGAAGGGGATTGACTGGGGAAGGAATTTACGGTAAAAGTTCATACTCCGTGCAAAAAGGCGGAAGACACCATTAAACAGGCCATCTTAGCTCAGTTGGTAGAGCAATTGATTCGTAATCAATAGGTCGTCGGTTCGATTCCGATAGATGGCTCCATACACACAGGGGGTTGCAGTTTGCACTGTAACCCTTCGTTTTTTTTGCGCCCCAAAGGCACCCTCTCAGCCATATCCTTGCAAGCAAGCGCCCCGCTTGACTATCCCGCGCCCTCCAGCCCCTTGATCTGAAAACAGTCAGATGCCACCCGCCCCCAACGCAAAGACAAGACCACTGTGCTTGACAGGTTGAAGTGTAATGGGAAAATAATCGAAAACAGTGGAACGGCGGCGGAACAAAACCATACCAGTTAGTGAATATCTCGCCTCAGGTAGCAAGATTCGTAGGTACAGGAATTCTGAGACAGTCCTCGCACCGGAATCACCGCAATCAGGAGATGCAATGAGAATTCCCAGGTCATGCGCGTTTGTCCTGTTGGTTTTTTGTTCCCACGTTGTGGCAAGCACCGCCAGTGATGAAGTGTTCCACAACGGCGGTACCGGCAACTGCACAGGATGCCATACCACACCACCGCAACTGCGCGGCTCGGATGCGGGGTCGACCTGCCTCATCTGCCATCAGGCCCCCCTCGGCGTGGCCCTTCCCTCCAAGTACTTCATCGCAACCGACGTGGGCTCCTTTTCCATCTGTGTCCAACTCCCCCCAGCCGGAGATTTTTGCTGGCTCAAGAAAACGTACAAGTGGTCGACATCGCGCGGCGCAACGGAGTTCAGCCGCGGCGAGCGGCACGGACACAACATCGTTGCGATCGACTTCGGGTACGAGGCGGACAGCACCCATAGCTTCTCGCCGGGCGGCAATTATCCGAGTTCAAGCCTCACCTGCATCAGCTGCCATGACCCTCACGGCAACTACCGGCGGCGCGCCGATGGCTCAATTGGCACCTCCGGCCCCCCGGTCGTGGCTTCGGGGTCTTACCCTGACAGCCCCGACCCGACGGCCTCTGCCTCGGTAGGTACGTACCGGCTGCTCTGTGGCAGGGGATATCAGCCAAACAGCCTCCCCGGCACCCCCCCCATGGCCTCCGATCCACCCGCAGCCATAGCCCCCCGTGTTTTCAACCGGTCAGAAAACGCCTACGCTACCCGGGTCGCCTACGGGAGCGGCATGTCCGAATGGTGCAGCAACTGCCACGCCCAACTTAACAGCAGTCACAGCCATCCCTCTGGGGCCAGCGCCGTCTTGTCGGAGGGTATTGCCAGTAACTACAACTCGTACGTGCGTTCGGGAGACCTGTCCGGGCAGCGCGAGAGATCCTACAACTCGATGGTCCCTTACGAGTTGAACACGAGGGATTACGCAGTGCTGAAGTCAATCGCCGCATCTGCCGATCTTAAACAAAGCGGCCCTGCCGGAAAAGAAAACGTGATGTGCCTGTCCTGCCACAGGGCCCACGCCAGCGGGTGGGACGCAAGTACCAGATGGAACATGCAGTCCACCTACCTCGTGTATGAGGGTACGTACCCGGGAACCGACAACGGCGCACCCGTCGAATACTCCCTGGGCCGCCTCTCCTCTGAAATTCAACAGACATTTTATGACCGGCGTGCAACCGACTTTGCCACCTTCCAGCGAAGCCTCTGTAACAAGTGTCACCTGAGAGACTGATGCAGCCTTTGCAGGACAGGTAGGCGAGATTTTAGCGGGAGAGTCCGCACTCCAAGGCTGGGTTCCACAACGTGAAAAGGCCCGCCGTTACGGCGGGCCTCACTTGATGCCTTACATGGGTACCCTTTTCAAGGGTGGTTGCCAGTGCCCGTAGGCACCGGGAGGTTACAGCTTCAGGTTGTGAGATTCCGAATCGGTGGAGTTTCTTTGATGCTGATTACCTCCTTTTTTCCGAGATCCCTCTTTGCTAGCTAGCTGAGTCAAACATAGCACCGGCGATGCGAAAGAAACAGTCTGTCGAAATTTTTTTTTTCCGGGTATACTGCTTCAGTTGCCTCCTCATCGAGTTTGAACTCGCTAACGTTGTCATCTCTCTTCCTGCCGCTGAGTATCCCCCCCTCCTACTGGTACAGAGCCGTCATTTGCGCGCCCCCGTTCAAAGCAGCAGGAGCCGAGCTCGTTACCTTCACGCCGCCCTTGCCGCGCATCGCCTGGAACTGGGTCACGTTGTCCCCCTCGCGCAGCGCCGCTACAGAGTTACCGGTCTTCACGTTCCAGTCGATGGTAAGGGTGTCAAGGTAGGTATCACCATGGTAGCGGTTGAAGGTGTAGCGAAGGGTTTCGCCGCTCTTCTGGGCGTGTACCTTGAAAGTGTCGCCGTTTTCACTGTACTGGAAATCCTTCTCGCCCTGGGCCACGGGGTTGTGTCCGCTCCAGAACTCGATGGTGTTGAACAGTACGAAGTCGACCAGTGCCGCAATTCCGTACACCGGAACGATGATGAATACCCAGGTCACCAGGCTGCGCAGGTACTTGTCGCCTACCTCGCCGTTCACCTGGTACACCTTGCGGGTGAGCGCCATCTTGCCGTAGCAACCTTGCAGGGAGACCATGGCCATCACCATGGCAAGTAGTGCCGCTGTAATCCTCTTCATAGCTATTCCTCCTTTGGTATGTGATGTACTTATGGGACAACCTCTATCCCGATTCTCCCAATATAACAGAATTGCAGTTCTTGCAGCTCATATACTTCAGCTGTACCTGTAACACAATCACCCGCAACAGTCATAATAGAAAAGAGGCCCGCTACTGATACGCAAGGCCTCTTTTTTTTACTCGATCCCCTCGTTACAGGGGTCATCCCGACGCTTTCAACGTCGGAGCTGGTACAGCTGTTTCGTAATTAGAATCCTCTTCAGTGGAAGCTACCTCGATGCAGCTACCTCCTTTTCCGAGACATTCAGTTACAGCTAGCTAGCTGAAAGAAATATACCACCTGTCTGAAATTTTTACAGAGCGCTACAATATTTTTTAGCGGCCTTCGCCGCCCCGGCTTCCACCCCGGTGCGCCGCCCTGGCTGGACTTCGAGGGGGCGGGTGCTAAAATCCGAGGGTGCTTAGCCTGGATTAATCTTTTTCGACGGCAACGGGCGGCCGAGCGCGCAAAAGCGCTTGTGCCGGACCAGTTGCCGGGGGGGAGAGCCATGAAAACGACAGCCGTGACAATGATGCTGATCCTGCTGCTCCTTCTCGGGTTGGGCGTGTATTATTTTCTGGACACTGCAGGCCCCGCCTTCGCCCTTTCCCGGCAAAGCGGCCCCATCTCCTCGAAGCTCGATGTCACGCTGAGACTGCGGGACCGTTCGGGGCTCAAGTCGCTGAACGTGAACCTGGTGCAGGGACAGAAGAACTTTCCCATCCTCACCAGGGAGTACCCCTCCGGGATCAAGGAGGGGGCGGAGACCTTCAGGCTCCCGGCCCAGCCGGGACTCAAGGAAGGGCCGGTCAGGCTGGAGGTCCGCGCGGTGGATCGCTCCATTTTCGGCTTCGGCTCCGGCAACCGCAGCGAGCAGACCTTCAACTTCGACTACCTGAACAAGCCCCCGGCAGTCGCCGTCCTCAGCACCGCCCACAACGTCTCCCGCGGCGGCGCCGGGCTGGTGGTGTACACGGTGAACCGGGAGGTCGCCAAGACCGGCGTGCTCTTCGCCGACCGCTTCTACCCCGCCTACCGCCAGCCGGGCGGCTACTACGCCTGCCTCTTCCCCTTCCCCAGCGATCTGCTGCAGGAACGCTTCATCCCCAAGGTACTGGCCGTGGACCGCGCGGGGAACGAGAGGCTGACCGGCATCTACTACCACGTGCTGGAGAAATCATTCCCCAGAGACCGGATCGAGCTTACCGACTCTTTCCTGGAGAAGGTCTCGGGCGAATTCAAGGATCGCTTCCCGCAGGCCGCGACCCCGCAGGAGCTCTTCCTCAAGGTGAACCGGGAGGTGAGGCAGGCTGACCGAAAGACCCTGTACCAGGCAGGGTTGAAGACCTCCCCCACCCCGCTGTGGCAAGGGGGGTTCCTGCGCCTCCCCAACTCCGCCCCGCGCGGCACCTTCAGCCAGTTGCGCAGCTACTTCTACAAGGGAAAACAGGTGGATGAGCAGTACCACCTGGGGATCGACCTGGCCTCCCTGGCGCACTCGAAGGTCCCGGCCGCGAACGCAGGGCGGGTGGTCTGGGCCGACGATCTCGGCATCTACGGTCAATGCGTCATCATCGACCACGGCTTGGGGCTGCAGTCGCTCTACGGCCATCTGAGCCGGATCGCCGTGAAGGAAGGGGACCAGGTGAAAAAGGGGGACATCATCGGCGATACCGGGGATACCGGCCTTGCCGGCGGCGACCACCTCCATTTCGGCGTGGTGGTCTCTGGGCAGGAGGTGAATCCGATCGAGTGGTGGGACCCGTCCTGGATAAAGAACAACATAACTGACAAGCTCGAAGAGGCGAAGCAGGCGGGAGGCGCCAGGTAGCGCGAGGGGAAGCGGACAGGAGGTGAGCTCATGCAGCAACTGGTGCTGGTCCGACATGGCGAGAGCGTCTGGAACAAGGAAAACCTGTTCACCGGCTGGACCGACGTGGAACTCTCCCCGCAGGGCGAGGAGGAAAGCAGGAACGCGGGACGGCTTTTGAAGGAGAAGGGATTCGTCTTCGACGTCGCCTTCACCTCGGTGCTGCGACGGGCCATCGGGACGCTCTGGCTCATCCTGCGCGAGATGGACCTGATGTGGATCGAGGAATGCAAGGACTGGCGCCTCAACGAGAGGCACTACGGCGCGCTGCAGGGACTGAACAAGGCGCAGACCGCCGAGAAGTACGGGGAGGAGCAGGTGAAGCTCTGGCGGCGCAGTTACCATGTGCGCCCCCCCGCGCTCGGCGAGGGCGACCAGCGCTACCCCGGCCGCGACCCGCGTTACGCCTCACTCCCGCCGCACCTGGTTCCGAGGACAGAGTGCCTGCAGGACACCGTGGAGCGGGTGCTTCCCTGCTGGCAGCAGGTGATCGTCCCGGCCCTGCGGGAAAGCCGCCGCCCGCTCATCGTAGCTCACGGCAACAGCCTGCGCGGCCTCATCAAGTACCTGGACCGGGTTTCGGACTCGGACATCATCAACCTGGAGATCCCTACCGGCACGCCGCTGGTGTACGAACTGGACAACGACCTGAAGCCGATCCGGCACTACTACGCCTCCGAGATCGCCCCCCCCGCCTAACGCATCAATTCTCCCGCAGCGCCGTCGGTCCCCTCGCCCCCCTCGGCAGGCTCCTTGGCCGGCGCCTCGTTGCCGGGGACGGAGGCACCCGGCTGAGTCGGCTGAGTCGGCTGAGTCGGCTGAGTCGGCTGAGTCGGCTGCACCGGCGCGGCCGGCGGCATCGCGTCGCCGCCGTGCTTGGAGCAGTAGCTGGTCGGCTCTGTCCCGGCGATGAAGTCCTCTTCCTTTGTGGTCGGGCATTCGGGGGTGGCCAACTGGCCGGTGGAGGGATCGATGCTGACCGTGACCACACCTTCGGGCCTGGTGAAGTCCAGCGCGGGCTTACCGGCGCTGGCGCTACGCATGAACTTCTCCCAGATCGGCGCTGAGACCACGCCGCCGGTAAAACCCCTTCCCCCCGGCTTCGGCTTGTCGTACCCCACCCAGACCCCGGTGATCAGCTGCGGCGTGTACCCAACGAACCACGCATCGCGGTAGTCGTCGGTGGTGCCGGTCTTTCCGGCGGCGGGGCGCTGGCGGCTGAAGTTCTTCAGCCCCTTGGCGGTCCCGTAGGTCAGGACGTCCTTCATCATGGAGGTGGTGACAAACGCGGTGGAAGGAGAGAGCACCGGGGTCACCTGCGACGGATTCTCGTTCCAGCTCTTGCGGTTGCGATCGTAGACCCGGATGATGGTCCGCCCCTCGCTGCGCATACCCCCGTTGGCGAGAGGGGAGTAGGCGGAGACCAGGTCGTTCAGGGTGACCTCGTCGGTACCCAGGGCGAGGGAGAGGTCGTTGGGGGTGCGCAGGGAAAGTCCCAGGCGTCCGGCGAAGGTGACGAAGTTGTTCACCCCGAGCGATTCCAGCAGCTTCACGGTGATCACGTTGTTGGAGTGGGCCAGCGCCTGCCTAAGCGACACCTCGCCGAAGCTCTTCTTCTCGTAGTTGTGCGGCCGCCAGGTCTGGCCGTTCCCCTTGTTGTAGGCTACCGGGGTGTCGTCCAGGAGGCTCGCCGGGGTGTAACCCTGCTCCAGGGCCGCGGCGAAGATGAGCGGCTTGATGGCGGAGCCGGGCTGGCGCTTGGCCGAGAAGGCCCGGTTGAAGCCCCCCTTGGCGTTGTCCACGCCCCCCACCGCGGCCAGGATGTCACCCGTCTTCAGGTCCATGCAGATGAGCGCGCCCTGCAGGTTCGGGTTCACCTTCTTCACGCCGTCGCGCAGTACCTGCTCCGCCTGCTTTTGCAGGTTCACGTCCATGGCCGAGATCACGTCCAGCCCACCCTGCTCCACGATGTGCGCCCCGTAGCGCTCCACGAGCTGTCTGCGCACCAGGTCGAGGTACCCCTGCGCCTGCCCCGGCTTGATCACCGTGGCGGGATGGGCCTCGATGGCCCGTTTCTGCTGCGGCGTGATCATCTTCACCGCGACCATGCGGGCCAGAACGACGCTGCGGCGCGCGCTCACCCTGGCCTGGTCCCCAAGCGGGTTGTAGCGCCCCGGGTTCTTGGGCACCCCCGCCAAGAGCGAGCACTCCGCCTCGGTCAGCTCTTCCGGGTTCTTGTCGAAGTACTGCCGCGCCGCCTGCGCGATCCCCCAGGCGCCGTTGCCGAAGTAGATCTCGTTGAAGTACATCTCCAGGATCTGGTCCTTGGTGTACTTCTTCTCGAAGTCCATGGCGAGCTGCACTTCCTTCACCTTGCGGTCGATCGACTTCTCGCCGCTCAGGAACTTGTTCTTGATCAGCTGCTGGGTGATGGTGGAGCCCCCCTCGGCGAGCCGGCCCTTCACCACGTCCTTCACCAGGGCCCGGGCGATGCCCCGCACGTCGATCCCCCCGTGCTCGTAGAAACGGGCGTCCTCGGTGGCAACCAGTGCCTTGCGCAGAAAGAGCGGGATCCGGTCGATGGAGACCCAGTAGCGCTGGGTGGGGAGGATGCGCCCGACGTAGCGCTGCTGTCCGTCGAAGACCCGGATGGAGGTGTAGCCGGTCGGGAGTTCCGGATAGGTCGCGATGGAGGCGTGGGCGGAAACGGCGCAGCCGAGTGCCAGGAGAAGAACGAGGAGAACGGGGGAGAAGAGCTTCTTCAGTGAAACGTGCCGACGGTTACGCAAGGTTGCTACTCCTTGTAAGGAGGTGGACGACGGTGATGCTGCGGCTTTCGTGATGGCAACGAACGTATAGGAGGCGAGAGCGCTGGGCGAGTGGTTATTCGCCCCTACAGTGATGGAGCCCTCCACTGGGGATGATCACAAGGGCTCAGGATGCTTGGAAAAGAGGTGCTGCCGTGATCCGGGCGACCTGTAGGGGCGAATAATCATTCGCCCGCCTTTGTCCCCATATCGGACCCGATCCGACTCGTCCGCCCTACCTGATCCCCTCGAGGTACCGCGTCACCTGCGCTGCCAGTTCCGGCGCGTCCAGGAGCACCGAGAGCTCACGGTTTCTGGTCAGCGCGGCGTGGGAGAGATTGTGGCTCCCGATTATGACGAAACGGTCGTCGATGACCACGGCCTTGGCATGCGTGGTGCGCCGGTCGCGCGTGAACCGCACCCGCACCCCTTTGCGTGCCAGGTACCCGGCGGCGGCGCGGTTGTCGCGCCCCACAGAATCCTCGCCCTCCAGGATCACGGTGACCTCCACCCCGCGTGCCCTGGCCTGCGCCAGGTCCTGCGCGATCGCGGCGGGGAGGTTCCCCCTGCGGTCGGTGGCCTTGAAAAGGTAAAAGGCGCAGATGATGCGCCTTTGGGCCCCGCGAATCCGCTCCTTGAGCGCCCCCGAGTAGGAGGCATCGGCAAGCAGCGTCGCCTGGGCCGGGGAGCTCAGGGCCGGCGCGGGACGGGCGACCAGGAAAACAATGGCCGAAAGTACCGCCGCGCACCGGTTGAGCTTTCTTATCAAGTGAATATGTCCATCACCTTGGAGAAGAAGTTCTTGCGCATCGGGTTCACGTCCTCACCGCTGATGCGCGCCAGCTCCTCCAGGAGTTCGCGCTGCTGCTTGTTCAGGTTGATCGGGGTCTCTACCTTGGCGATGACCAGGTGGTCGCCGCGCCCATACCCCTGCAGCGCCGGGACCCCCTTGCCGCGCATCCTGAAGACGGCGCCGGACTGGGTACCCTCGGGAATCTTCATGTTCACCTTGCCGTCCAGCGTGGGCACCTCGATCTCGCAGCCAAGGGCCGCCTGGGTGAAGCTGATCGGGATCTCGCACAGGACGTCGTTGTCCTCGCGCCGGAAGAGGGAATGCTCGCGCACCGTGAGCGCCACGTAGAGGTCGCCGTTGGCGCCCCCCTTGATCCCCTGCCCCCCTTCGCCGGAGAGCTTGAGACGGATGCCGGTCTCGACCCCTGCGGGGACCTTTACCGAGATGGTCTTCTTGTCGCGGACCGTACCGGTGCCGCGGCAGCTCGGGCAGGGATGCTCAACCACGCGCCCCTCGCCGTTGCAGTGCGAGCAGGTCTTGGAAACGCTGAAGAAGCCCTGCTGGAACCGCATCTGGCCCGCCCCCTGGCAGGTGGGGCAGGTCTTCGGCTGGGTGCCGGCCTTGGCGCCGGAACCGCCGCACGTCTCGCAGCGTTTGGCGTAGGGAATGTCGATCTTCTTCTCGACCCCGAAAGCGGCCTCCTCGAAGTTGATCTCCAGGTTGTACTGCAGGTCGTCGCCCCGCTTGCCGCGCGAGGTCTTCTGGCGTCCGCCGAACACCTCCCCGAAGATGTCGCCGAAGATGTCCCCGAAGGGGGAACCGCCGAAACCGCCGAAGGGGGAACCGTTGAAGCCGCCGCCCCCCATGCCGGCGTGCCCGAACTGGTCGTAGCGCGCACGTTTCTCGGGGTCGGAGAGCACCTCGTAGGCCTCGGAGACCTCCTTGAACTTGTCCTCGGCGCTCTTGTCACCCGGGTTCTTGTCCGGGTGGTACTTGATGGCCAGGCGCCGATACGCCTTCTTGATCTCCGTCTCGGAGGCGTTTTTGTTCACCTCGAGCAGTTCGTAGTAATCCTGTTTTTCACCGTTTGCCAAAGTATGCCCTCGTAACACAAAGAGCAGCGCCCCATCTCATGAGACGCTGCCCGTTGCGGTTGTCATTTTCTACATGCAGCGCCATCTTCTACCAAAGAGGCCCCGCTTTGCAACCCTTTCTTACTTCTTGTCATCCTTCACTTCCTCGAAGTCGGCGTCGACCACCTTCTCGCCCTTGGCGGCTCCGCCCGCTTCCGGCTCGGCCTGCGGCTCGGCACCCTCGGCGCCCGCGGCCTGCGCCTTGGCATAGACCGCCTCGGCCAGCTTGTGGGAGGCCTGCATCAGGGTCTCGCTCGCCTTCTTGATCTCGTCGGCGTCGCTTCCTTCCAGCGCCTTTTTGAGGGCCGCGATCCCTTCCTCGATCTTCTGCTTCTCGGAGGCGTCGATCTTGTCGCCGAATTCCTTCAGGGACTTCTCGGTGGAGTAAACCAGGTTGTCCCCCTGGTTCTTCGCCTCGATCAGCTCGCGCTTCTTCTTGTCGTCGGCGGCATGCGCCTCGGCGTCGCGCACCATCTTCTCCACTTCCTCCTTGGAGAGGCCGGAGGAGGCGGTGATGCGGATGGACTGCTCCTTGCCGGTGCCGAGGTCTTTCGCGGAGACGTGGACGATGCCGTTGGCGTCGATGTCGAAGGTCACCTCGATCTGGGGCACGCCACGCGGCGCGGCCGGGATCCCGGAGAGCTCGAAGTTGCCCAGTGTCTTGTTGTCCGCCGCCATCTCGCGCTCGCCCTGCAGGACGTGGATGGAAACCGCCGGCTGGTTGTCGGCAGCGGTGGAGAACACCTGGGACTTGCGGCACGGGATGGTGGAGTTCTTGTCGATCAGCTTGGTCATCACGCCGCCCAGGGTCTCGATGCCCAGGGAGAGCGGGGTGACGTCGAGGAGAAGCACGTCCTTCACGTCGCCGCGCAGAACGCCGCCCTGGATGGCTGCGCCGATGGCGACCACCTCGTCCGGGTTGACGCCGCGGTTGGGGACCTTGCCGAAGATGTCCTGCACCTTCTTCTGCACGATCGGCATGCGGGTCATGCCCCCAACGAGGATGACCTCGTCGATGTCGGAGGCGGAGAGGCCGGCGTCCCTGAGGGCCGTGCGGCAGGGGCCTTCGAGTTTCGCGATCAGGTCGGCGCAGATGGACTCGAGCTTGGCGCGGGTCAGCTTCATGGTCAGGTGCTTCGGACCGGAAGCGTCGGCGGTGATGAACGGGAGGTTGATGTCGGTCTCAAGCGAGGTGGAGAGCTCGCATTTCGCCTTCTCGCCCGCCTCTTTCAGCCTCTGCAGCGCCATCTTGTCGCCCCTGAGGTCGATCCCCTGGTCCTTCTTGAACTCGTCGGCGATGTAGTCGATGATCTTCTGGTCGAAGTCCTCGCCCCCCAGGAAGGTGTCGCCGTTGGTGGACTTCACCTCGAAGACCCCTTCGCCCAGTTCCAGGATGGAGACGTCGAAGGTGCCGCCGCCCAGGTCGAACACGGCGATCTTCTCGTCCTTCTTCTTGTCCAGGCCGTAGGCGAGTGCCGCCGCGGTCGGCTCGTTGATGATGCGCAGGACGTTCAGACCGGCGATCTTGCCGGCGTCCTTGGTGGCCTGGCGCTGGGAGTCGTCGAAGTAAGCCGGGACGGTGATGACCGCGTCGGTGACGGTCTCACCGAGGTAGTCCTCGGCGGTCTTCTTCATCTTCATCAGCACCATCGCCGAGATCTCGGGGGGAGAGTATTTCTGACCGCGCACCTCGACCCACGCGTCGGCGTTATCGGCCTTGACGATCTTGAACGGGGAGATGGCGATGTCCTTCTTGACCGCCTCGGTATCGTACTTGCGCCCGATGAGGCGCTTGATGGCGTACAGGGTGTTCTCGGGGTTGGTGACCGCCTGGCGCTTGGCCTGCTGGCCCACCAGCCGCTCGCCGTTCTCGGCGAAAGCGATCATGGAAGGGGTGGTACGGCTTCCCTCTGCGTTCGCTATGACAACCGGCTCCCCACCTTCCATCACTGCGACGCAGGAGTTGGTGGTCCCGAGGTCGATTCCTATTACTCTACTCATGTGTTTGCCTCCTCATATGGTAACTGTCACTCAGCAAGCTAGTCATGCCCCCAGCAAAAAACAAGGGGCGGGGTGAAAAAAAGATAAAGACAAAGATCAAGACTAAGTAAAAGCTCCCTCTAAATCTTGATCTTTATCTCAATCCGCCTCTAAGCCGCAGGCTTAACGGCGACGGTGACCATGGCCGGGCGCAGCAGCCGGTCGTTCAAGAGGTACCCCTTCTGGAACACGTTCACGATGGTGTTCGGCTCCTGCTCCTCGCTCGGCACCTGGGTCATCGCCTGGTGAAAGGCGGGGTCGAACGGGGTGCCCGGCGGAGTCTCCAGCGCCGTCACGCCGAACTTCTTCAGGGTGGAGACCAGCATGTTCAGGGTGAGCTTCACCCCCTCGACGATGGGATCATCCTCGCTGGCGTGGTCTATGGCACGCTCCAGGTTGTCTAGTGAGGGGAGAAGTTCCAGGACGATCTGCTCGTTGCCGTACTTCAGGATCTCTTCCTTCTCCTTTTGCACCCGCTTCCGGTAATTCTCCAGGTCGGCGCGCTCGCGCAGGTACTTGTCCCAGTTGCTCGCCGACTCCAGCCCCTTGGCGGCCAGGGCTTCTTCGAGTTCCTTGATCCGATCCGCATCGGACAGCGGCTGCGCGAGCTCCACGTGGTCCTGCGCCCCCTCCGCCTTCTTGTCGTGCTGGTGCGCATCGTGTTTTTTCTTGTCCATCCCTTTGTACTCTCCTTTTCTCGCGCTACTCGGTTTCGAGCAGGCGGCTGATCAGTTTGGCCGTATAATCGACGATCGGTATCACCCGGCCGTAGCCCATCCGGGTCGGGCCGATGACCCCCAGCACCCCGACCGTGTCCTTGCCGGTGAGGTAGGTGGAGGTGACCAGGCTCATCCCCTCAACCTTGAGCAGGGGCGACTCGGAGCCGATGAAGATCTGCACCCCTTCGGCCTGCATGGAGCGGTCCAGCAGGTCCAAAAGGAGGCTCTTCTTCTCGAAGGCCCGGAAAATCTCACGCATCTTGGCGGCGTCGGCGAATTCGGGCTGGTCCAGGATGTTCGCCTGCCCCTCCAGGAAGATCTCGGTGCTGTCGGTCCTGATGGTCTGCTCGGAAAGCGCGATCGCCTTCGCCATCAGCGAATCGTAGCGGACCTTCTCGCTCTGCAACTCCGCCAAGAGCCGCTCCCGCACCTGGGCGATGGTCAGCCCCTGCAGCATCCCGTTCAGGTAGTTGGCCATGCGGACCAGGTCCTCCTGCGGGATCTCCTCCTCCGTTTCCAAAAGCCGGTTCTGTACCGTCCCGTTCTGCGATACCAGGATGGCCAGGATGCGGTGGCTGGACAGCTTCACGAATTCCATCTGGTGGAAGACGTTGGCCGCCATGCGCGGCGCCATCACCACCCCCATGTAGCTCGAGGTGGTGGAAAGGAGCCGGCTCGCCTCCTTGAGCACCTGGGCGGGATCCTTGCCCGCCATGCGGCAGTGCCTGCGGATCTCTTCGCGCTTGCCCGCGGTGAGGTTCTGCTTCGCCTCCAGGATCGAATTGACGTAGAGGCGGTAGGCCTTGTCGGTGGGGATGCGGCCGGCGGAGGTGTGCGGCGAGGTCAAAAGCCCCATCTCCTCCAGGTCGGACATGACGTTGCGCACGGTGGCCGGCGAAAGCGCCAGCGCGTGGCTGCGGGTGATGGTCCGGCTCCCCACTGGTTCGGCGGTCGTTATGTAATCCTCGATGACCGCCTCGAGGATGCGTTTGCCTCGTTCGGAAAGTTGCTCTTCCATAGCCTTGGTCCTCAAAAGCGTTTAGCACTCAAAAAGTTCGAGTGCTAAACGAGCTTCAAGTTAGCAATGCACCTTTGCTTTGTCAAGGGGTTCTCTGGCGATATAAAAGCGGTTTTACAGAAAGCGGGAGAAGATGCTGTTGGCGATGATTACCGAGCGGTCGGCGAGACGGATGCGCTCCCCGTCAGCGACCAGGAGCCCCGCCCGCAGCAGCTCGTCCACCTGCGCCAGCCGGCCGGCCAGCGCCTCTTCGCCGAAGGCGGCCTTGAGAGGGGAAAGTTCGAGCCCGGTCAGCACCCTAAGCCCCAGGAAGAAGCTCTCGGAGACGGCGTCCTCCAGGGAGAGCTCTACCGGCTCCCGCTCGGGGAGGAGGTGGGCGGTGATCGCAGCGCGGTAGTCGTCGAGGTCGGCGGCGTTGTTCCAGCGGCGCCCCAGGCCGTCGGGATTCCAGAAGGAATGCGCGCCGGAGCCGAATCCGAGGTAGCTTAACCGGCTCCAGTAGGACTGGTTGTGGCGGGAAAAGCGCCCGGGCCTGCCAAAGTTGGAGATCTCGTAATGGAGGTAGCCGGCGCCGGTGAGGAGCTCGGCGGTGGTCTCGAACATCCGGGCGGCCTCCTCCTCCCCCGGCAGGATCAGCTCTCCCCGGTCGTAGAGCCTTTCGAAGGGGGTGCCCTCCTCGACGGAGAGCGCGTAGGCGGAGACGTGCTCGGGGGCGAGCGCGATCCCCTGGCCGAGTGCGGCGCGCCAGTCGTCCAGGGATTGCCCGGGGAGGGAGTGCATCAGGTCGATGCTCACGTTGTCGAATCCCGCCCGGCGCGCCTGATCGAAGGCCGCGAGCGCCTGGGGCACGGTGTGCGCCCGCCCGAGCCTCTGCAGCAGGCGCTCCTCGAAGGACTGGATCCCCAGCGACAGGCGGTTCACCCCGGCGGCCCGGTAGCCGGAGAGCCGCTCCGGTGTCAGCGTACCCGGGTTCGCCTCCAGGGTCACCTCGGCGTCACCTTCGAGCCCGAAGCGGAGCGCCGCCTGCTCGATCAGTCGCCCCACCAGCTCCGGCGCCATGAGCGACGGCGTACCGCCGCCGAAGTAGAGGGTGGGCGTCTGCACCGGCTCCGCCAGCGCCTCGTGGCGCAGCTCCATCTCGCGCAGCAACAGCTCCACGTACCCGGAAAGTTCGTCCCCCGACCAGGCGGTGGAGTTGAAGTCGCAGTACAGGCATTTTTTCAGGCAGAAGGGGAAGTGTATATATAGACCTGCTCTCATGGCTGCAGCGCTCCTTTACCCGCCAGCTAACGTTCTAGCAGATCCCGTCTCTTCTTGTCACGTAAAAGCGCCGCAACTGTACGAAGATGCTTGAAATTCCCCGGGATGAATATTACACTCCGAACTTCGTCAGCTTCCTTCCCTTCGCGGAGGGGTCAACCAGGGTGGCGCTAAGGGGAGATCGGACAGGGCAATGATCATTCGCCCCTACGTGCAGATGGCCGTCCACCGCCGTAGGGGCAAATAAATATTTGCCCAGCCGTCGGCGCCTTGTCACTGACAATGGCAAAAAGGGACAAAGACGCAGCAGAGGGGGCGCATGATCAATCGCCCTAGAGCAGGCACCCAGTTCAATCAGGAGGGGACATGCAGAAGAGCATCAAGGCCGCCGCGCTGCAGTTCAACATAGCGCTGGGGGACATCGACAAGAACCTCGCGTACGTCACCGAGAAACTGCGCCGGCTCGCCGCAGATGGCGTGGAGCTCGCGGTACTGCCGGAGATGTGGAGCTGCGGCTTCGACTACCGTCAGTTGAACCAGCTGGCCCTGCAGACCCCGGCCCTCGTGGAGCGCATCCTGGCCCTTTCCGGAGAGTTCGCCATGACCGTCATCGGCAGCCTGCCGGAACCGCACGGCGAGAAGGTCTACAACACCGCCTACGTCGCCGACCGCGGCAAGCTCGCGGGAAGCTACCGAAAGATGCACCTCTTCGGCCTGATGCACGAGGACCGGCACCTCGACCGCGGCGATGCCGTCTGTCTGCTCGACACGAGCGTCGGCAAGATCGGGGTCATCATCTGCTACGACCTCCGCTTCCCCGAGCTTGCCCGCAGGCTCGCGGTGGACGGCGCCGAGATCATCGTGATCACCGGGGAATGGCCCAAGCCGCGCGAGGAGCATTGGCGCACCCTGATCCGTGCCCGCGCCATCGAAAACCAGCTCTTCGTGGTCGCCACCAACACCTGCGGGATGATCGGGAAGCTGGACTTCTTCGGCTCCTCCCTGATCGTCAACCCCAAGGGGGAACTCCTGGCCGAAGGGGGGTACGAAAACTGCGAACCGACCGCGCTCCTCGATCCCGCCGAGATCACCGCCTGGCGCCAGAGCATCAACTGCTTCCAGGACAGAAGGCCGGAGTGCTACTAAGACGTGTTTCCTGTTGACTTCCCCAAGGGTTCAGCATATTTTTCCAGTTTGATTTCCATCTAACCGCGGAGGTTGCACGTGGGCATGCTTGCTTCGACCGGCCTGGTCGTAAAACTGGTACTTTTACTGTTGCTCTATTTCTCGGTGGTCTCCTGGGGCATCATCTTCTACAAGCTGCTGCAGGTGTACCGCGCCAACGGCGCCTCCGAGCGCTTCCTCGAGTTCTTCTGGAAAGCCAAGCGCTTCGACGCCATCAACTCGCAACTGGACCGCTTCGAGCACTCCCCCCTCACGGTCCTGTTCCAGGAGGGGTACGGCGAGCTGCGGAAACTGCAGGAGAAGGTCGAGGAGAAGGCTGATCCCAACATCGTCAGCACCGACCTCGGCGGGGTCGACAACATCGCCCGCGCCCTGCGCCGTGCCACCACCATCGAAATCACCAGGCTGGAAAAATACCTCACCTTCCTGGCCACCACCGGCGCCACCGCACCGTTCGTCGGCCTCTTCGGCACCGTCTGGGGCATCATGACCGCCTTCGAGAAGATCGGCCAGAGCGGCTCCGCGTCCCTGGCGGTCGTCGCCCCGGGCATCGCCGAGGCGCTCATCGCCACCGCGATCGGCCTCGTCGCCGCCATCCCGGCCGTCATGGGGTACAACCACTTCCAGCACAAGATCAAGGTGCTCATCTCGGAGATGGACAGCTTCTCCACCGAATTCCTCAACATCGTACAGCGCAACTTCGCGGGGAGATAAACCATGGAGTTCGGCAACAGGGAAAACGGCGATCGCGGCACGATGTCGCAGATAAACGTCACACCTCTGGTCGACGTCATGCTGGTGCTCTTGATCATCTTCATGGTCACCGCGCCGATGATGCAGCAGGGGGTCCAGGTCAACCTCCCCAAGGCGGATACCAAGTCGCTGGCGCCCAAGGAGGACACCCTGGTGGTCTCCGTCGAGCAGTCCGGTAAAACCTTCATCAATTCCACCGAGGTCGCGGGCGACCAGTTGAAGGACAAGCTGAACACCATGCTGGCCGGCCGCGAGAAGCGCGAGGTGTTCCTCAAGGCTGACCAGGCGGTCCCCTACGGCGACGTGGTCCGGGTCATGGCCCAGATCAAGGGAGCCGGGGTGGAGCGCCTGGGCATGGTGACGGAGTCCCCGCAACGCCGATGAAGACCGCGTTAACGCGCAACTACCCGAAGCCGGGGGGGATGCTGGCGCTCTCCCTCGTCTGCCACCTGGTCGTGTTCCTGATCATCGCCAACTGGCACTTCCTCCCTGAGTTCCGTCGGGACGAATCTCCGGTCACCTACGTCGACATGGTGACGCTGCCGGTCGCTGCGCCGCAAAGCGGCATGCCGCAAGCCCCGGCGCCGGCCGAGGCCAAGGCACCCGCCGCGCCGGCCCCAGCCCCAGCGGCGCCCAAGCCGGCCATGGCCCTGCCGACCAAGCCCGCAGCGAAGACGCCGCCCGTCAAATCCCAGGCCAAAACCGAACAGCAGCAGAAAGAGGCCGAGGACCGGGCCTTCAACGAACGGATGGCCAAGCTGCAGCAAAAGGCTGAAGAGCGGCGCCAGGCCGCTGCGATCGACGCCCTCAGGAAGAAAGGGAGCGCCCGCACCGGGATGCCCGGGGCGACCGGGAACCAGGCGGGGAGCGACTATTCCTCGTACCTGCAGTCCCGGCTCAGGGACGCCCTCAAGCAGGTCATCGCCACGCAGACCAAGGCGCCGCAGGTGATCGCCACCATCACGGTCGCTCCCGACGGCAGCATCGACTACCGCGTCGAAAAGGGGTCGGGGGATCCCTTCTTCGACGAGGCCGTACAACGGGCAGTGGCGTTGGCAGGCAAGACACTGGTGCCCCCGCCCAACCGCTCGCAGTACAAACGCGTGTTCCGCTTCATGCCTGAAGGGGTGAAATAGATGATAAGAATCCTTCTGCTACTGTCGTTACTGCTTCTGGGCCCGCAGGGTTTCGCGGCGGAGAGTTACCTCGACGTCACCGCCCCGACCTCCGGGAAGATGAAGCTGGCCATTGCACCCACGACCGCGCTCTCCGGCTCCATTCCCGCCGACGTGGCGCGCGAGCTCCCCGAGCTCTTCGGGTTCGACCTCGGTATCGCTGGCCCCTTCGAGATCGCCCCGAACGAGGTCGGCAGCGCGCTGCTTCTGAAAAGCGCCTACGGCGTCCAAGGCGACACGGCCATCATCGAGTGCCGCCTGGTGGACCAGGTGCTGAACCGGGAGGTGGTCGCCAAGCGCTACAGCGGCCGGCTGAAGGACCTGCGCCGCATGGGGCACGCCTTCTCCGACGAGGTGCTGCGCGTGCTGACCGGCGCGAAGGGCCCCTTCACCGGGAAGATCGCCTACGTCTCCAAGGCCTCCGGCAACAAGGAGATCTTCATCATGGATTACGACGGGCATAACCCGCAGCGGCTCACCAACAACGGCTCGATCAACCTCTACCCCGACTTCGCCCCTTCGGGCAAGGAGCTCATCTACACCTCCTACAAGAAGGGGAACCCCGACCTGTACCGGCGTGAGCTCTTCACCGGGCAGGAGGCGCGCGTATCGTCCCGAAGCGGCCTGAACGCCATGGGGGTTTTCTCCCCCGACGGAAACAAGATCGCCCTGGTCCTCTCCAAGGACGGCAACTCCGAGATCTACCAGATGAGCCGGAACGGCAAGGACCTGGCGCGCCTCACCAACAACCACGCCATCGACGTTTCCCCCGCCTGGTCTCCCGACGGCTCCCGGATCGCCTTCGTCTCCGACCGGCTGGGCAAGCCGCAGCTCTTCGTGATGGACGCCAACGGCGGGAACCTCAGGCGTCTCACCAGCAACGGGGCCTACAACGTCACCCCGCGCTGGTCGCCCAAAGGGGACCGCATCGTCTACGCGCGCAAGGAAGGGGGCTTCCAGATCTACGCCATCAACCCAGACGGTTCCGGGGACACCCAGTTGACCAGCGCGGGGAGCAACGAGCATCCGCGCTACTCCCCAGACGGGCGCTTCATCGTCTTCAGCTCGACCCGGGACGGCGGCGAGGGGCTGTACCTGATGCGCGCCGACGGCAGCGGACAGACCAGGATATCCCCGGACCGGGCGCTGAACACCCACCCGACCTGGTCGGTGAACTGGTGACGGCGAGGCATTGCCGTTGCCTAACCTGGAAAAGGTGGGTATACTTCCATTCGTTTTTTCAAGGGACATCGGTAAGCCACGATATCCATATTCCATAGATCAAAAGGAGTGGGGAATGCGCAAGAGAATCGCCGGATGCCTCGTTGTTCTAAGTTTGGGAGCGCTGGTAGCGGGAGGGTGCGCCAAAAAGGACCTGGTGAAGGAAGAACCGCCTCCCCCGGTCACGGCCCCCGCCCCCGAAGCAGCCAAGCCGGCCCAGGAAGCCAGACCTGAAGCGCCCAAGGCGCCGGTCACCGAGCAGACCCCGGTGCGCGAGCCGGTGGTGGCGCAGGAGCCGGCCCGCGAGACGCCCAAGGCGTCGGGCGACCTGCAGGGCCTGTTGCAGAAGATCTACTTCAACTTCGATTCTTCCGACCTTTCCGAGGACTCGCGCAACCTCCTCACCAGGAACGCGGAGTACCTGAGCAAGCAGCCGTCGGTCAAGATCCGCATCGAGGGGAACTGCGACGAGCGCGGCTCGGACGACTACAACATGGCGCTGGGTGAGAGAAGGGCCAAGGCAGCCAAGGACTACCTGGTGAACCTGGGCATCTCCTCCGAGCGGATCAGCACCATCAGCTACGGCGAAGAGAAGCCGGTCGACGCCGGGCACGACGAGGCGGCCTGGGCCAAGAACAGAAGGGACGAATTCGTCGTCGTGAAGTGAGGTTTGCCACGCAGCCCAAAGGAGCCTACGGGCTCCTTTTTTTATCGACCGGCCTTAAAGGAGGTTTTGTCATGTGGTTTACGAGGGGGGCGCTGGGAGCGCTGGTTCTGCTGACCTTTTTCGGCTGTGCCAGCCAGAGCGATCTGGAGTCTGTGCGCCGCGACAACGATGAGATCAAGAACCGTCTCTTCACGCTCGACCGGGGACTGAACGAGGTCCGCGGCGAGGTGAAGGAAGGGGTGGAGAAGTCCCTGGCCGGGTACCGGCAGAGCCTGGAGGCGCTGCAGGCGGACATGGCGGGGTACCAAAAGGAGATGGCCTCCATCCGCAAGGGTGGGGCGGACCTGCAGGCGACCCTGGAGAGCGCCAGGGTGGACATGCAGCTTCTGACCGGCAAGGTCGACGACGTGCGGATCCTGGCGCAGAAACCGGCCGACGACATCGCCCTTTTGAAGGAAGACCTGAACAAGAGGCTGGCCGCGCTCGAGGCGCGCATGACCAAGCTGGAGAAGGGGATCGAGGAGCAGCAGGCGAAGGCGGCAGCGGCGCTCAAGTCCCCCGAGCAGCTCTACCAGCAGGGGCAGGATGCCCTGAAGGCCGGACAGGGGGCGAAGGCCCGCGAGTTCTTCGCCAGCTTCCTCGTGCAGTACCCCAAACACAGCCTGGCCGCCAACGCCCAGTACTGGATCGGCGAGAGCTACTACCAGGAGAAGAACTACGAGCAGGCGGTGCTGGAGTTCCAGGAGGTCATCAAGAACTACCCGGACAAGGAGAAGGCACCGGCCGCCATGCTGAAGCAGGGGATGGCCTTCAGGGAGCTGGGGGACAGCAAGAGCGCCGCCTACATCCTGAAGAAGCTGGTGGATGAGCACCCGAAATCGGAAGAGGCGAAGATCGCCAGAGACAAGTTCAAGATCAAGTAGCGAAAGCTAAGCACGGATTACCGAAAGGCCCTCCTGCCAAAGCGGGAGGGCCTTCCCGTTTGCGGCTGCGGCCGCCACGGAAAAAGGAGAGCACCATGTTCCTCGCCAGAGACAAGAACAACGACCTGTACCTTTTCGATAAGCTCCCGGTGAAGGGGAACGAATGCTGGTGGGCGGAAACGGGGGTGGACGGCACCTACCTCAAGCTGGACAAGTCCCTCTACCCGGAGATCACCTGGGAGAGCGAGCCGGTCCCGGCCGAGCTGGTGCTGGCTCAGAAATAGAGACATGGGCAGAAATCGGGGTTGACGTTGTCAGGGTGTAGGGCGAAGAATCATTCGCCCGCCTTTACCTACATGGGGCGGAAGTCGGGCTTGATGTTTTCCGGGGTGTAGTTCTGCGCCACGGCCCACCCCTTCCCCGGCACCAGTCTCGGTTCCAGGCGGCAAGCGATGTAGCCGATCAGGTTGGCGGGCTCGGGGAGGTCGGATGCGATGGTGACCACCCGGAAGCCGATGAACTCCCCCTCTTCCGGGTATCCTGGCGCACCCTTCAGGGTGCAGCTCCAAAGCTGCAACGGCCGCTCGGGGGCGGCCAGGCTGACCAGGAAGGTGCGCTCGCCGTCCCGGTTCAAGCCGCCCGACTCCTCGACCAGTGCCGGAACCAGGCCGCCGATGAGCGGCGTGTAGCCGATGGAGCAGGCGTGTGCGAAGGCGGCGGCGCTATCCGGGAACTGCAGCGCCTCTTTCTTCTTCCTGAACCAGTTGAACATGGCGTCACCTGTGCCCGCCCAAGGCGGGTGCTGGAGCATTCCGGCTTCGGGGTAAGAAAAAAGGCGGGTCACCCCGCCTTTTTCGCGTCCGGATGTCTGTGAGGCCCCTAGGCCTTCTTCTCCGCTTCCGCGGTGGCCGCGGCAGCCGGTGCCGGTTCGGCGGCAGCGGTCCCCTCGACCTTGGCCTTGAGCTCCTCGGCCTCGCGCACCTTCTCCTCCTCGGCCTTCTTCTTGGCCTCGGCCAGCTTGGCCAGGTGCTCCTTCTCCTCTTCGGTCCTGCTATCGGCCTCGATGGTCTGCTTGAAGTCATCGGTGGCTTTCTTGAACTCGGCCAACCCCTTCCCCAGCGACTTCGCCAGGTCCGGCAGCTTCTGCGGGCCGATGACGATGAGTGCTATGACCAAAATGATGACCAGTTCAGGCATCCCGATTCCGAACATACTATTTACCTCGCTTGGTATGCGTCAAACGCGCGTTTGTCATACAAAAAGTCCAAAAAATAATAGAGGTTTTACCGACGGGTGTCAAGCTTGCAAAGGTAGGACCTTAATTGGTTTGACATGATCCCGAACATTGTCTAAGATCGGTCCTGTTTACCATATATTTCAAATGAGAAAGACAGTTTGGTGGTGACAAACATGACGCAGGCATCTTTAAAGTCCGATATTAAATCGCTGCTCAAAGAACGCAAAGCCGTGCTCCTGGCGCACAACTACATGCGCGACGAAGTGCAGGAGATCGCTGACATAACGGGAGACTCGCTGGCCCTTTCCATGGAGGCCGCCAAGACTGACGCCGAGGTGATCGTCTTCTGCGGCGTGCATTTCATGGCCGAATCGGCCTCGATACTGGCACCGGAAAAGACCGTACTCCTCCCGCGCCTGGACGCGGGTTGCCCCATGGCCGACATGGTGTCGGCCGAGGAGCTGAAGAAACTGAAGGCCACGCTCCCCGGCGTGCCGGTGGTGACCTACGTGAATTCCTCCGCCGCGGTCAAGGCCGAGAGCGACATCTGCTGCACCTCCGCCAATGCCCTCAAGGTGGTCCAGTCCATGAGCGAAAAGGAGATCATCTTCGCCCCGGACAAGAACCTGGGGAGCTACGTGGCCCGCTTCACCGACAAGAAATTCCACCTCTGGGAAGGGTACTGCCCCACCCACGAGAGGCTTCGCCCCGAGGTGGTCAAGGAGCTGAAGGCGCAGAACCCCGGCGCGCCCTTCGTCTGTCACCCGGAGTGCAACCCGGCCGTCGTGGCGCTCGCCGACCACGTCTGCTCGACCACCGGCATGTACGACTACTGCAAGAAAAGCAGCGCCAAGCGCTTCATCATCGGCACCGAGGCCGGCATCCTGTGGCGGCTCAAGCGCGAGAACCCGGAGAAGGAGTTCATCCTCGCCTCGCCGGCTCTCATCTGTCCCAACATGAAGCTCACCTCGCTCGAAGACGTGCACGAGGCGCTGGTCAGCATGACCCCCGTGGTCAAGGTCCCGGAAGAGGTCCGCATCCCCGCCAAGCGCGCCCTGGACCGCATGCTGGCCATCCCGCGGGACTAACTTGCCCCCCTCGCCCGATGCTTCCCTCGCCCTCCGGGAGAGGGTTGGGGGTGAGGGCGACGCCCGGCCTCCAAGACGAAAACAGGAAACAGATCCCCTCACCCCGCCCCTCTCCAGAGGGAGAGGGAAAGTAGACGAAACACTCCCCCCGAGGGAAAGGGAGTGCACAGAGGAGAAGGATATGATCCGCCCTTTCAAAGGGATGCAGCCGAAGATAGACCCGTCCGCCTTCATCGCGGAGGGGGCCGTCGTTATCGGCGACGTCACTATCGGCAAGGAAGCGAGCATCTGGTACAACTGCGTGGTGCGCGGTGACGTGAACTCGATCAGCATCGGGGACCGCACCAACATCCAGGACCTCTCCATGCTGCACGTGACCCACAAAAAACACGCCGAGGACCCGGGCGCGCCGCTGGTCATCGGCAACGACGTCACCGTTGGGCACAGCGTCACCCTGCACGGCTGCACCATCGAGGATGGCGCCTTCATCGGCATGCAGGCCATGATCATGGACAAGGCGGTGGTCGGCAAGGGGGCCCTGGTCGGCGCCCGCGCCCTGGTCACCGAAGGGACCGTGATCCCCCCCGGCACCCTCTGGGTCGGGGCACCCGCGAAGTACAAGCGGGACCTCACCGAGAATGAGATCGCCTGGCTGGGACGCTCTGCCGGGAACTACGTCAGGTACTCCAGGGAATACCTGGAAGATGACGCAACCGAGGCGCAGGACCTCAGCAGCGCCCCCTAACGGCAGGCAGCAGCACCAGAGATACCACCGTGGCAGCGAGCGAAACACAGACCCGCCTTCTGTACATTTACGACACGATGTACCGGCGCTACGGGGCCCTCAACTGGTGGCCCGCGGACACCCCCTTCGAGGTCTGCGTCGGTGCCATCCTCACCCAGAACACCAACTGGCTCAACGTAGAAAAGGCGATAGCGAACTTGAAACGGGAGGGGCTCCTCTCGGCGGAGGCGATCCGGGAGGTACACCGGGAGCGGCTCGCCGAGCTGGTTCGCCCCTCCGGCTTTTTCAACGTGAAGAGCGTGCGGCTGAAAGGGTTCGTGCAGTGGCTTTTCGAGCGGCACGGGAGCCTGGAGGCGATGTTCGCCGGTGACTGGCGGCAACTGCGCGACGAGCTGATCGGGGTACCCGGCATCGGCCCGGAGACCTGCGACTCCATCCTCCTCTACGCCGGAGGAAAGCCGTCCTTCGTCGTCGACGCCTACACCCGCCGCCTCTTTTCCAGGCTGGGAATCGTCAGCGACAGGGATGACTACCACCGGGTGCGCTCGCTCTTCATGGAGCACCTGCCCCACGAGGTCCCCCTGTTCAACGAGTACCACGCGCTGATCGTGGAACAGTGCAAGCGCCACTGCCGCAAGAAACCTTGCTGCGACGGCTGCCCGCTGGGACGGGCCTGCTGCCACGCCACACCATAACCCCGGGAAACCATGAGAAACTTCGCCAACCTCTTTCTGATCCTGTTCTTCGCCGACGGTTTCCTCTCGGTACTGGACGAGCTCTCCGCGCTGGTCGCCCCGGTGGCACCGCTCACCATGTTCAGGATGCAGGTCGCCAACTCGGTCCTGCTTCTCGCTATCCCCCTCTACTTCTCACTGGGGATCGACCGGCGCCTCCCCAAGAAGCTCTTTCTTCCGCTGATCGCGTTCCTGTTCGGCTGCCCGCTGGCCGCCTGGCTCTTCCCGGCGCTGGGAGACTCCAAGTTCTTCGCCATCGCCATGGCGGCGCTGCAGCTTGGCGTCCCGCCGCTTTTGATCTCGCGCTACCGCGACGGCAAGGCCCCGGGGCTTACGCTCCCCCCCTGGCGCTTCGAGGGCCCTTTCTTCGAGGCGAAGAACACGCTGGCCTTCACGGCCGTCAACCTGGTCCTTCTCCCCGTGCTGCTGGCGACGTTCACCCTGTTCCTCGCGGACGCCTGGGCGCTCAACAACACGGCGGGCTTCATCAGGGTGTCGCCGCGCGGGCTCTACCTGACCGAGCGGGTGTACCGCCGCGGCAGCAAGACGCTGCGGCTCACCGGAATGGTGCATGTCGGGGAAAAAGGGTACTACGAGGACGTGGCGCGGGTTGCGATGAAGGGGCGGACCGTGGTGCTGGCGGAAGGGGTGACCGACAGGAAACAGGTGCTGCGGAACCACTTCGATTACCGGGAGGTGGCGAGTTTTCTCGGGCTCGCCTCGCAGGAGAAGCTCCTCTTTGACGGAAACGTGATCGACGAGAAATCGCTGGATGCGCCCAAACGGGCGGCAAACCAGCCGGACGTGCTGGTCGCGGACACCGACCTGAGCACGTTCCGCCCCGAGACCCTGCTCTTTTTGGACCATGTCGGGAAAGAGCTGCGCAGGGCCCCCTCCATGGTCGACGCGGCCGCCAACCTGAACCGCTGGGCCGAGAAAAACGTCACCCCGGAGATGTACGCGGTGATCATGGACGACATCCTGACCCGCCGCAACCAGGTGCTGCTCGGCTACCTGGACCGGGTGCTGGAGCGCTACGATAGCGTCGTGGTGCCCTGGGGGGCGCTGCACATGAAAGGGATCGAGGAGGGGGTGCTCAAGCGGGGCTTCGTGCTGGATAAGGAGCGCACGCGCCTCGCCATCGACCTGAAGAGGATCCTGCTCGCCAAAGCCCGCTAGAACTGCTCCGACTCCTCACCCGCCTGCTCCACTCCCCACAACACGTCCAGGAAGTTCTTCAGTATGCGCGCGGTAAGCCCCCATATCTCGTCGTCGCCGTAGAGGTAGAAGTACATCGGGTAGTTCTTGAACCCCTTGTGGTCCCAGTATTCAACGCGGTAGACCCCGGACTTGGAGAAGTGCGCCAGCGGCACCTCGATGAGCCGCTCGATCTCCGCGTCGTTGACGGTGAGGGGGTAGTTTTCCGGGAAGATGCCGACCACGGGGGTGACCAGGTAGTTGTGGATGGAGTGGCAATCATCCAGTTCCCCGAGGATCTCGACATCGGCGGGGTCGATGCCGACCTCCTCCCAGGCCTCGCGGGTGGCGGTGTCGGCGCTGTCCCGGTCGCTTGGCTCGCAGCGTCCCCCCGGGAAGGAGATCTCGCCGCTGTGGTGGGTGAGGTGGGTGGTCCTCTTGGTGAAGAGGATGTGGTATTCCCCGTCCTTCAGGAACAGGGGGAGCAGGACGGCGGCGGGAACGGGCCCCGCCTCCATGGCGGCGCGCCGGCGTGCGGCAAGGGAGGCCTTCAGCCTTTCCCTGATCGCGGCCGGCGACCCCGGCCGTTCCTGCCCGTTCTCCGCTATCAGAGCACCGGCTCCTTGGCCCGCCTCTTCAGTTCGGAGATGGTGGCCGCGTAGTCCGGCGAGTTGAAGACGGCGCTGCCGGCCACGAAGACGTCGGCGCCGGCGTGTGCGATGCGGGCGATGTTGTCGGTCTTGACCCCGCCGTCCACCTCGAGCTCCGCCTCGATCCCCCTGCGGTCCATGGTGGCGCGCAGCGCCTGGATCTTCGGTATGCAGGCCTCGATGAAGGACTGGCCGCCGAAGCCGGGGTTCACCGTCATCAGGAGAATCAGGTCCAGCTCCTCCATGACGTAGTCGAGCACGTTCAGCGGGGTCGCGGGGTTGAGCGAGACCCCCGCCTTCTTGCCGAAGGACTTGATCAGCTGGATGGTGCGGTGCAGGTGGTTGGTCGCCTCCGCATGCACCACGATGATGTCGCTCCCCGCCTTGGCGAAATCGGGGATGTAGCGGTCCGGTTCGACGATCATCAGGTGCACGTCGAGCGGCAGCGTGGTCACCCGGCGCGCGGCCTCGACGATGAGCGGGCCGATGGTGATGTTGGGGACGAACTGGCCGTCCATCACGTCGATGTGGACGTAGTCGGCGCCTGCCGTCTCGATGGCCTTGATCTCCTCGCCCAGACGTGCGAAATCGGCGGAAAGTATGGATGGTGCGATCTTTTTCATAGGTTCTCCTACCTCGTTTTCTTGAGACGGGCGGCGAAGAAGCCGTCCATGCCGTCGCGGTGCGGCCAGCTCCTGAAGAAGCCGCGCTCGGTGAACAGCGGCGCGAACTCGGGGAAGAGCGTGCGCAGGTCCTCGGCGACGAACTCGGGGTGCTCGCGCAGGAAGGTATCGATCACGTACTCGTTCTCCTGGACGCTGGTGGAACAGGTGGCGTAGACGAGCGTCCCTTCCTTCTCCAGGTACTTGCAGAGGTTCTCCAGGATGGTGATCTGGGTGCGGGCCTGCGGCAGCAGGTCTTCCGGGGACTTGCTCCATTTCCCTTCGGGGTTGCGCCGGATCACCCCCAGCCCCGAGCAGGGGGCGTCCACCAGGATCCTCTGGAAGGTGACCTCCTTGATCGCGGGGGACGGCGCGGTGGCGTCCATGGTGAAGGTGCGCACCGACGTGATCCCCAGCCGGTCGCAGGTCTCCTTGATCAGCCTGAGCTTCTTGTGGTTGACGTCGCAGGCGTAGATCTCGCCGGTGTCCGCCATGAGCTGGGCGATCTGAGTGGTCTTGCCGCCGGGGGCCGCGCAGGCGTCCAGCACCCGGTCACCCTTTTCCGGCGCCAGGAACAGCGGCGCCAGTTGCGAGGACTCGTCCTGGACGGTGAAAAGCCCGTCCCGGAAGGAGGGTAGCCGCGAGATCAGCCCGGACTGGTTCAGCCTGATGCCGTCGGGCGACCATCGGGTCTCGCTGCAGTTGATCCCCTCCTCGGCCAGGCGGGCCATGAGCGCCTCGCGGGAGACGCGCAGGGTGTTGGTCCTGATGGTGAAGGGGGGGGGCTCCGACATGGCGGCGGCGAGTTCCTCGGCACCGTCCACGCCCAACTGGTCGCACCACTGCCCGGTGAGCCAGGCGGGATGGGAGTAGCGGACCGCCAGGTAGCCCACCGGGTTCTCGGCGCGGTCCGGATAGCGGATGTTGTCGCGGTTTCTGTCCGCGTTCCTCAGGATGGCGTTGATGAAACCCGAGGCCCGAGGCGCGAGTTCCTTGGCGAGCTTCACGGTCTCGTTCACCGCGGCCGACACCGGGACGCGGTCCAGGAAGAAGCTCTGGTACAGCCCCAGGCGCAAAAGCAGCAGCACGTAGAGCTCGAGCTTGTCGGTTCTTTGCTTGGAGAACTGCCCGATGATGTGATCCAGGGTTCCCTGCCGGCGCAGCACGCCGTACACCAGTTCGGTGAGAAGGCCGCGGTCGGCCCCCTTGATCATGTCCTTGGACAGTTCGTGGTCAATCAGGATGTCTGCGAAGGACTTCTCTTTTTCGATCCGAAGCAGTATATCGAAAGCGGCGCGGCGCGGGTTTTTGCTGGACAAAGTACTTCCTTTCAGGCGTGAGTGTCTGGGCGAGGCCGGATTCATTATATGCATTTCGCCCAAAACTGCAAGCGGTTAGGGGACTTGACACCGGAAATACAGGGGCTACCCTTTAGCGTGGGTTTAATGATAACCGGGAGGAGGGTTTACCATGATACCTTGGGAAACGGACATGGGCAAAGCGCTGGCTCGGGCCAAAGCAGAACAGAAGACCGTTCTGCTGGAATTCTTCAGCCCGCAATGTATCGGCTGCAAGCAGATGGAAGAGGTCACCTTCGCCGATGACGCGGTCGTGAACTTCATCGCGGACCACGTGGTCCCGGTCAGGATCCCGGTCTCCTCCAACACCCAGACCGGCGACTTCCGCATCTCCTGGACCCCGACGCTGATCACGCTCGACCTCTACGGGCGTGAACACCAGCGCACCGTGGGCTTTCTTCCCCCCGACGAGATGATCGGATCGGTGCTCTTGGGGATGGGGAAGGCGTGCTTGGACGACGGGCAGTTCAACGAGGCGGTGATCCAGTTCAGCACTCTCTTGAACGGCTGCCCCAAATGCGCGGCGGCACCGGAGGCGGTGTACCTGCGCGGCGTGGCGCGCTTCAGTTCGAGCCACGACCCCGCGGCGCTGAAGGAGATCTACCAGCAGCTCTCCAAAGAGTACCCGGACAGCGACTGGACCAAGAGGGCCAAGCCCTTCACGCTGCTTTGATCCCTGCATGCCGCAGCAGTTGCCAGATTCCACCGGGGGGCGGCAGCCATGCCGCCCTCTTTTTGCATGATATGACGGCTTTGCGCCGGATGCTTTGCTGACGACAGGCTCATCCTTATGGCACACGTGCTGGACCACATCTTCACCACACTCCTTTTGGTCTCCTTGGTCTCGCTGGCCGTCCTCTCCGCCGGGCACGCGCTGATCAACAAGCGCGACCCCCGCTCGGCCCTGGGGTGGATCCTCACCTGCCTCGCCATCCCGTTCTTCGGCCCCATCTTCTACTGGGGCATGGGGGTGAACCGGATCTACAGCCGTGCCAAGCGCTGGCACATGGAAGCCGGCCCGGCCCTGATCCTCCCCCAGGCGGCGGACCTCCCCCCCACCAAGCTTCCCGGAGAACTATCCTACCTCAGGGAATTGCGCAACCTTTCCGAGCGCGTGGTGAGCACGAGGCTGTTGCCGGGAAACCACCTGGTGCCGCTGGAAAACGGCGAGGAGGCGTATCCCGCCATGCTCGCCGCCATCGACGCGGCACAATCATCGGTGCATCTTTCCACCTACATCTTCGACGGAGACGAGACCGGGAAGCGCTTCATCAGGTCCCTGACGCGCGCGGCAAACCGCGGGGTGGAGGTGCGGGTCATCGTGGACAGCTTGGGGGAGAAATACTCGGTTCCGACAGCATGGGAGCTCTTGAAGGGGTCAAAGGTGGAGTTCATGAGATTCCTCCCCCTGAGACCTGGGGGATACCTGAACCTGCGCAACCACCGCAAGATCATGGTGGTCGACGGCAGGACCGGCTTTACCGGCGGGATGAACATCGGCGGCAGGCACATGGTTGCCGGTCCCCCCCCCGTGGTGAAGGACCTGCATTTCCAGGTTACCGGCCCCGTGGTGGCCGACCTGCAGCGCACCTTCCTTGAGGACTGGCACTTCGCCAAGGGAAAACAGCTGACCGACGCGCGCTACTTCCCGGAGATCGCGGAAACGGGGACGGCCCTGGTGCGGGCAGTGAGCGACGGACCGGACAAGGACTTCAGGAAGCTGAACTGGATCATCCTGGGAGCGCTCTCCTGCGCCAGGCGCACGGTCACCATCGTGACCCCCTACTTCATACCGGACCGCCCGCTGATCTCGGCCCTGATCACCGCGGCCCTGCGCGGCGTCGAGATCACCCTGGTGCTCCCCGAGCTCAACAACCTCCCCTTCCTGCAGTGGGCCAGCAACTCGTACCTGTGGGAGCTCCTGCAGCAGGGGGTGCGCATCTACGCCCAGCCCGCCCCCTTCGCGCACACCAAGTTCATGGTGGTGGACCGGAGCTGGAGCCTGATCGGCAGCGCCAACCTCGACCCCAGAAGCCTCAGGCTCAACTTCGAGTTCAACCTCGAGGTGTACGACCTTGACTTCGCCGCCCGGCTCGAGGACCACTGCCATGCCACCCTCGCGCTATCGCGGGAGCTCACGCTTGCCGAGATGGACGCCCGTTCGCTCCCCGTCAAGCTGCGGGACGCGGCCGCGAAGCTTTTCTCCCCGTACCTGTAGTTTCTCCCGTTCCGCCCCCTGATCCCGCTCCGACTCCGCCAGTGACACCCGGTTCTTCCCCAGCCGCTTGCTGCGGTACATGGCCAGGTCCGCCTGCTTCACCACGCTCTTTAGGTCGTCCCCGTCCCAGGGGAAGGAGGCGATGCCGGCCGACAAGGTGCATTCGATCAGGTCGCCGTCGTAGCTGAAGGGGCAGGAACTCATGGCGCGGACGATCCGTTCCACCGCCGGGCGGATCTGCTCCTTGTCGTGGTCGGTGTACATGATGATGAACTCGTCCCCGCCAAAGCGTGCCGCGATGTCGCTCTCCCTGATGTTCGACCTGATCACCCGGGCGGTCCACTTGATCAGTTCCGTCCCCGCCAGGTGACCGTAGCGGTCGTTGATCTGCTTCAGGTTGTCGGCGTCCAGCATGCAGATGGCGAAGGGGGCCTGGTACCGGCGCGCGACCTTCTCCTGCTGCAGGGCGAGGGCCTCGAAACTGCGCATGTTGTTGAGCTCGGTGAGGTCGTCGGTGAGCGAGAGGCGCTCCACCTCGGCGCGGGCGGCCTCGGTCTCTCCGGCAAGGATGGCACCCACATGGGCGATCAGGACGAAGGGGAAGACATGGATCAGGTAACCGGGTATCTGGCTCCAAAGCGGGGGGGACTCGCCCGTGGCGAGCAACGAATAGGAGGCGACGGCGAGCCCCGCCATGAGGTAGGTGATGCGCCTCCCCAGCGTGAGCGAGGTGGCCATCAGGACCAGGTAGATAGCCGACACGAACGGGCTGTCGGTCCTGCCGGTGAACCAGCAGACGGCGACCAGGTAGATCAAAAGGAGCACCAGTTCCAAAGACGCCTTGAGCTGGCCGTCGGGCAGCAGCAGCCGTGTGGGCAGGAGGAAGCCCCCAAGGGCCAAGGAGGCGAGCACGACGTACATCCCCCAGGGGGATTGCAGGGGAACCAGGTAGACGTCGAGCAGCACCAGCCCGACCAGGAGCGAGGCGATCACGCCCAGCACCCGGTTGTGGCCGGTGTACCTCTCCCCGACCTTAGCGGTTACCCATCCCTTTGCCTCTATCATCCCGGCCGCCTCGTTGCGTACTGGCGGAATGCCCGCCCATTGTGCTTATCGGCGGTGCTCCCGGAAAGTTAACCGGAACAATCAAAAAATTGGCGCAGGGTTCAGGGGTGACGCAGCAGGCTCCGGGCGGCGAAGGCGCAGAGAAAGACCGCGAAGTTGATCAGCACGATGGTGGCGCCGGTGGGGAGGTTCATGACGAAGGAGAGGGATATGCCGCAGACGACGGTAGCGACGCCGATTCCCGCCGCCGAAACGATGGCGGTCTTGAACCCCTTGGCGATCTGCAGGGCGGAAACCGCCGGCAGGATGAGGAGCGCCGAGATCAGCATGATGCCCACCACCTTCATGGCGAGCACCACGGTCAGGGCGGTGAGCAGCACCAGCACCGTATTGATGCGGTCCGTGTTGAGCCCGGAACTCTTGGCCAGTTCCTCGTCGAAGGTGCTGGCGAAGAGCTCGTTGTAGAACATGACCACGCCGGCGATGACGATGCAGAACAGGACCGCTGCAATGCCCAGTTCGCTGGAGCTGATGGAAAGGATGTTGCCGAAGAGGTAGCTGAAAAGGTCGATGTTGAAGCCGCCGGCGACGCTGGCGAGCAGCACCCCCGTCGCGATGCCGATGGCGGAGACCATGCCGATGGCGGCGTCGCCGTAGATCCGCGCCTTCTGGGAGAGCTTCAGGATCCCCAGGGCCGAGGCGAGCACCACCGGGATGATGGAGAGGGTCATGTAGACCGAGTGCAGCCGGAAAAAGAGGGCCAGGGCGACGCTGCCGAAGGTTACGTGGGCGAGGCCGTCGCCGATCAGCGAGAGCCTGCGCAGCACGAGGAACACCCCGAGCACCGAGCAAAGGATGGCGATCAGCGACCCGCCGATCAGCGCCCTCTGCATGAAGCCGTAGCTGAGCATCTCGTTCAGATTCATTTCAAAACCTCAGAATCGGGGCGAATGATTATTCGCCCCTACAGGAAAGCCGTTGTTATGCAGCGGAGGCCCGCACGGCACGGGCGAATAACCATTCGCCCGACGGTACCGGCCAGGATGCCGCGATTCGTTGTTGTGCCAAGGCAGCGTCCACGCGTAGGGGCGAATAATCATTCGCCCGACGGTGCCGGCCAAAAAGCCGCGATTCGTTGTTGTACCAAGGCAGCGTCCACGTGTAGGGGCGAATAATCATTCGCCCAACGGTGCCGGCCAGGATGCCGCGATTCGTTGTTGTACCAAGGCAGCGTCCACGCGTAGGGGCGAATAATCATTCGCCCAACGGTGCCGGCCAGGATGCCGCGACTCAATGCCGGTGGCAGACCAGGTGCTGGCCGTGCTCCCCGAAGAAACCGGTCATCTCGGGGGAACTGCAGAAATCGTCGAAACTGCCGTAGAAGATCACCTTCTTGTCCAGGTACAGCAGGTGCGAGGCGTACTTCCCTATGGTGGCCGTGTCGTGGGTGACCAGGAGCACGGTGCAGTTTCTCTCCCGGTTCATCTCGAAGATCAGCTTGTAGAAACTCTCCCTGGTCTCCGGGTCGAGCGCGGTGGTCGGCTCGTCCATCACCAGCAGTGCCGGTTCGTTCACCAGCGCACGGGCCAGGAGCACCCGCTGGCGCAGCCCCCCGGATAGTTCGCCGATCATGGCCCCCCTGATGTGGGAGATCCCCATCCATTCCATGGTCCGCTCAACGGCCAGGGCATCCTCCCGGGTGAAGCGCCTGGGGAACTTCTTGGCGGAGAGCCGCCCCAGGCGGACCACCTCGTCGACCGTGGCTGGAAAGTTCGGGTTGAAGAACTGCAGCCCCTGCGGCAGGTAACCGATCCGGTGCCAGTCGTGGAAGGATGCCTGCGGGCTCCCCAGCAGGGACACCTCTCCCGAGGTCGGAGCCAGAAGCGACAGGATGATCTTGACCATGGTGCTCTTGCCCGAGCCGTTGGGGCCGCAGATCCCGACGTAGTCGCCGGCGTTCACGCTGAAGCTTATGTCCTGCAGCACCTCGGTGCCGTGGTAGCCGGCGCAGAGGTTGCGGACGCTGAGAGCCTTGTCTTTCATTGCAGTCCCGTCTTCAGGTTTTGGAGATTTTCTTCCATGAGGGAGATGAAGCTGACACCGCGCTGCAGTTCGTCCCTGGTGACGTTGTGCCCGGCCCGCAGCGGGAGCACCTTGGCGCCTGTCTCCCGGGCGATGGTCTCGGCAATGCGGGGGCTCAGCAGCTCCTCGGTGTAGACGTAGTTCAGGTGCTCGCGGCGCATCACCTGCACCAGTTCGGCCAGCTTGGCCGGGGTGGGCTCGGCATCGGCGTTCACCGCCGAGGCGGAGATGTATTTGAGGCCGTAGCGCCTGGCGAGATACCCGAAGGCGTAGTGCCCGCCATGCAGCAGCACCTTCTTCGGACATTGGGCCAGGGTCTCCTTGAAACGCTGGTCCAGTACGGCCAGTTGCCCGTCCAGCTTCGCCGCGTTCTGCTCGTAATAAGCCTTGTTGGCCGGATCGCGGGCGACGTAGGCTGTCAGGATGTTTTTGGCGATGGCGCGGGCGTTGTCGAAGTCCAGCCAGATGTGCGGGTCGCCCCCCTTCCCTTCATGGGCGTCGTGCTCCCCGCGATGCTGGTCCGAGACCGGCCCCTGCACCAGCGGTATCCCCTTCCCCCCCTCGACCACCTCCACCTTGCCCCGGTCGAGACCGGAGATGATGTTGGCGCCCCAGGGCTCCATGACCGCATTGGTATAGACGAAGAGGTCGGCGCGGTTCACCCGAACCACATCTTCAGGACGCGGCTCGAAGGAGTGCGGCTCGACGCCGGGAGGAAGCAGCAGGCTCACCCGAGCCTTATCGCCGCCGATGGTCCTGGCGAAGTCGTAGAGCGGGAACAGGGTGGTCACCACCTGGAGTTTGCCGTCCGTTTGCTGCTTTTCCCTGCTGCATCCCGGCACAGCCAGGAGCAGCGCCAGAAGTAAGGCCATCAGCCATTTCATCGTTTTTCCTCGTTGTCGGCACAACCGCCGCACAGTCCGTTCAACTGCAGGATGTGCGAGAGCACCTTCCCACCGTTGCGCTTGGACACCTCATGCTCCAGCGCCTCGATGCCACAGGAGGGGATATCCTCGACCTTGCGGCAGGAAAGGCAGACGAAGTGGTGATGGTGCTCGCGGTTGCTGCAGAAGTAATAGTAGAGCTGGCGGTTCGGATGGATGACCTTGGAGAGCACGCCGCTTTCGGAGAGTTCCTCAAGGTTGCGGTACACCGTCGGAAGGCCCAGCCGGTCGAAACGGTCCTTCAACCTCTTCCAGAGTTCCTCGGGGCTCGCGTATCCCGGCTCCGCCTCGAGCATCTCGAGAATTGCCAGCCTCTTGGGCGTCGCCTTCATGCCGGCGGCTTTCAAGGCTGTTGCGTGACGCTGGTCCATACCCGCCTCTAAATAGAAATGATTTCGTTTTAGGATAGCCAGCATGGCCTTGATGTCAAGAAAAATATTGTAATTAAAAGACACTTTGCGTTAATATTCCAACGCTTCCGGTGATATGGCCCAGCATTTCCGGCCTTTGGCGGACAGAACCCGCTGCATGATTAGAAGAGTCGAACACGTCAACTTCGCTAGATCAGTTAGTTGCCCGCACCGCCGGCACTCGGGGCACCGTTGGCGTTTGTATTGCAGGCTGTAAGCAGCTGTACCTTTGTTGTTATTTCATTTGGTGGGCGGCGTCACATGCAAAACGGAACCTACAACTATAAGGACTACTTCCAACCGGGCCAGAAGGCGCGGGTCGAAGTGGCATTATCGGGGGATACGGTTTTCAATGACGGCGCGGTAGTCACCGAGATAAACGATACCGAGGTGCGTCTGAGGCTGTCCCGTGAGAAACTCCCCGAGGGTGTGCTGCTGCGGCGCGAAGCACCGCTGGTGGTCCGGGTCGGCATGGGCGGCAACAGCTATCGCTGCAAAGGGGTGGTGCTGGACGACCACGGCGAGGAGGACCTTCGGGTGGCCTTCACCGACCGGGTGACCCCCGAGGACCAGAGGGAATACTTCCGCCTCGGCACCGACATCCCGGTGATCCTGTTCAACGTTACCGCCGGCACCGCTGAGGAAAGCGGCACCGCCGGTCTGCGGGTGGCCACACAGAGCAGCCTGCCGAGGATCGTCAACATCAGCGGCGGGGGGTTGCGCACCGAGACCGAGATGGCGATGACGCGGGACGACATCGTCTATGCCACCTTCCATCTGCCGCTGCCCGAGCCGAAAGTGGTGCCGGTGGTTGCTCAGGTTATGCACGTCGACAAGATCGCGAGCGGCAACGGGGTGATCCACAACGCGGGCCTGCGCTTCATGCACATCAACGAGAGGGATCGCGACGCCATAGTCCGCTACGTCTGCAACGAAGAGATCAAGCGTATCAGGCTGTGCCGCAAGGACTTCTACTCGCTCTCCAACAGCTAGTTGCGGCGACCGCAAGGCCGACGGAACAACATGGTGTAATGCAGGAACTGACAAGGCCAACCGGGCAACCGGCTGGCCTCTTTTTTTGTCCTTTCCCCGGAACTCCCGGGATCGTGTGCCAGGCCATCAGTAAACCCGATCAGCTATGATCTCCCGCTACTCCCCTCTCCCTCCGGGAGAGGGTGCCCGCAGGGCGGGTGAGGGACGTTTTCTCGCCCCCTAGGCCAACTCTGTCGCCAATCCTCGCAGCAGCAGGTCATTTTCTTCCTCGAGCCGTACCGCGACCCTGAAGAAGCTGGCGTCCAGACCCTGGAAATTGCTGCAGTCCCTAATCATCATTCCCTTGGCAAGCAACGCCTCGCGCAACTGTCCCGCGCTCACCCCCGCCCGCAGTATCCGGACCAGCAGATAATTGGCCCGCCCCGGGAAGACTTTCAGACCGGGCACGTCCGCGAGGGCGGCGGCCAGTCGTGCGCGCTCCTCATCGACGTAGCTCCTGGTGCGGCGGCAGTAATCCTGATCCGCCAGAGAGGCGATGCCGGCCACCTGGGCCGCCGTGTTGACGCTCCAGGGATCCTGCTGGGCCGCGATTTCCGCAACCGTTTCCGCAGCAGCGATGGCGTAGCCCAGGCGCAAGCCGGGAATACCGAAGAACTTGGTCATGGAGCGGAGCAGGATCGCCCGCGGGTTCCGCACTACCAGGTGCTTCGCCGACTCCTCCTCGCAGAAATCGATGAAGGCCTCGTCCAGCACCAGGAAGGTTCCGCTCTCCCGGCAGAGGTCGACGACCCCGGCGATCTCACGCAGTGGCTGCAGGTTTCCTGCGGGGTTGCCCGGGTTGCAAAGAAAGAGCATGTCGTAGCCGTCGGCGACCCTTTGCGCCAGGGCTGCCACATCGAGGGCGAAGTCGTCAGCGGGGGACAGGGTGAAATACTCGATCTGCCACCCGGCCCGCTCCAGGGCCAGGGCGTACTCCGCGAATGCGGGCGCCACGACCAGGGCCTTCTTCCCCTGGAAAGTGCGCGGCAGCAGGTGTATCAGCTCCGTGGAGCCGTTTGCTACGGCGATTTGGGACGGTTCGACACCGTGGTAGGCGGCCAGCGCCTGTTTCAGCTCGGCGGCTCCCTTGTCCGGGTAATGGAGCAGGCGGTCCAGGCTCGCCGTCAGCGCCTCGCGCACCCCCGGCGCCATCCCCAGCGGATTTATGCTGGCGGAGAAGTCGATGATCCGCTCCGGCGCCAGCCCGAGGTTCCTGGCCACGGCGAAGACGTTGCCTCCATGTTCGTGTGCGATTGCCATAGCTTACCTTTTCCGCCCGCAGGCGGCCCGGTGGGACACCTATAGATATCCAGATCTGTACTCAAGCAGGCTGATGCTACCCTCTCTTATCAGGAGAGGGGGTGCGAACACCGCCTGTAGGGGCAAATAATCATTTGCCCAGCCGCGCGTGCCCCATTTGATGCCGCGGCAAGAGCGGCGAATGTCTTGCAAAAATCGGGGCGAATGATTATGCCCCGGCAGGTTGTTAAATACCCCCCACCAGCGCCAGCGCCGCAAGCCATCCGGCCACCAGCAGCGCCTCGCTGCCGTACATGAGCCGCACCACCCCGGCGTAGCTCTCCCGGGAGAGCGGCAGCAGCGGGTCGCCGATGGTCGGCTTCTCGATGATCTTGCCGAAGTAGCGGTTCGCGCCGCCCAGCCTGACGCCGAGGGCGCCGGCGGCCGCCGCCTCGGGGAAGCCGCTGTTGGGCGAGGAGTGGTTCCTGCCGTCTCTGCGCAGGATCCGCCAGGCGCCGCCGCCGTTCAAACCGCACAACGGAGCCGCCAGCACCATGAGCAGTCCGGTCAGACGCGCAGGCACGTAGTTGGCCAGATCGTCGAAGCGCGCCGAGGCCCAGCCGAACTCGATAAAGCGTTCGTTCTTGTACCCCACCATGGAGTCCAGCGTGTTAACCGCCTTGTAGGCGATGGCCAGCGCGGGGCCGCCCAGCAGCAGGTAGAACAGCGGCGCGATGACTCCGTCGCCGGTGTTCTCCGCAACGGTCTCCACCGCTCCCCGGATGATCTCGGGCTCGTCCAGCTCCGCGGTCTCGCGTCCCACGATGTACGACAGCGCCAGTCTGGCGGCGGGGAGGTCGCCGCTTTGCAGCGCCTGCACCACCTTGGCGGACTCCAGGTGCAGCGAACGAGCTGCCAGCGAAACCCAGGCGAGGTAGAGGGAGACGACGAAACCCGCGGCGGGAGCGAGCAGGTACGCCGCATAGACGAACGATGCGGCCAGCGCGTAACTGACGCCGACGGTGATAACCAGCAGCAGAACACCCGCCAGGCGGACGTTCGGGACCATGCGGCGCAGCGGCCCTTCGAGCGCGGAAATCAGCTCCCCGATACCGACCACCGGGTGAGGCAAAGCGCGCGGGTCGCCGAGAACCAGATCCAGCAGCACGGCGCCGAGCACTACGGCGATATGGGCGTCAATGGACATCATCACGCGACAGTGGTTTCAGGGCCCCCCTCCCGACCTTCCGGGGGAAGGAGGTTCGGCTCCCGGCCATCCTCTTGAGCAGGCGGCGCTGCATGGCTCCCTCTCCCGGAGGGGGAGGGTTGGGGAGGGTGAACCCGGAGGGGCGAGATGCCGCAGATCTGGAAGATCCGCTCCAGATCGAGGTGCTTTTCCATGTGCGCCGCGAGTTCATCGAACGGGTCCGGTGCAAGCGCCGCTTCCGCTTGCTCCGGGATCCCCTTCCGACGCCTGAGGCGGTTCAGGAAGGCGGTGCGGAAGCCGTGGTTGTCGAAGATCCCGTGCAGGTAGGTGCCGAAAACCCTGCCGTCGGCGGAGACGGCGCCTTCCTCCAGGTCGGTGTCGCTCCCGGAACGGCTGCAGATCCGCGCGAAGGGGCTCGCGCCGCTGCCGAGCACGCTTTCGCCCATGTGTATCTCGTAACCTGCGATTGCGGGGCTGCATCCCGGCGCCACCCCCTCCCCTGCCGGCAGCAGCTCCCCTTGGGCCTGGTGCGTCTGCTTCTCCTTCAGCATCGTGGTCACCACGTCCAGCAGTCCCAGCCCTTGCGCGCTTTCCAGGCTGGTCTCGACCCGGTCCGGGTCGTTCACGGTAACACCGAGCATCTGGTAACCGCCACAGATGCCGACCACCGCCCCCTGGAAGCGGCTGAGGGCATCGGCAATCCCCTGCTCCATAATCGAGACGAGGTCGGCGATGGTGGACTTGGTCCCCGGGATGATCACGAGGTCCATGGTCTCCACCAGCCAGGGCGAATGGATGTAGTACAGATCGACATCCGGCTCCGCCTCCAGCACCGCAAAGTCGGTGTAGTTGGAGATCCGCGGCAGGCGCACCACGCCCACGCGCAGCCTCTCTCCCGACTGCGGCTCTTTGGGCACGGCCGGTTTCTTCTGCAGGGCGACGCTGTCCTCTTCGGGGAGGGCAAGCCCCTTGAACCAGGGGAGCACCCCCAGGACCGGGACGCCGGTTCGGTTTTCCACGTACTCGATCCCGGAGGCGAGCAGGGAGGCGTCGCCGCGGAACTTGTTGATGATGACCCCCTTCACCAGCGCCTTCTCTTCCGGCGTGAGCAGTTCCAGGGTTCCCACTATCTGGGCGAAGACGCCGCCCCGGTCGATGTCTGCCACCAGGATCGCGGGAGCGCCCGCCATGGCAGCCACCTTCAGGTTGGCGATGTCGTGTTCGCGCAGGTTGATCTCGGCGATGCTCCCCGCCCCCTCCATGACGATGAAGGAATAGCGCTCGCGCAGTCGCTGGAAACTCTCCTCTACCTTCAGGAAGGCCTCGGGCTTGAAGGCGTTGTACTCCTTCACCCCCATGTTGCGCACCACCTTGCCCTGCACGATCACCTGGCTGCCGGTGTCCGAGTTGGGCTTCAAAAGGATCGGGTTCATGTCGGTGTGGGGGGGGATGCCGCAAGCCTCGGCCTGCACGCCCTGGGCGCGCCCGATCTCGCCCCCCTCGGGGGTCACCGCCGAGTTGAGCGCCATGTTCTGGGACTTGAAGGGAGCGACCGAGAGGCCGTGGCGCTTGAGGATGCGGCAGAAGCCGGCTGTCAGCACCGATTTACCCACGTCGGACCCGGTGCCGCAGAACATCACCGCGTGCGGGTCCGCGCCCGGCGCAGCGGTGTCCATGCCGGCTCTCCGCTTCCTGCGGTTGGGGTTCTGACTTTCGCCGCGGGTAGCGTAGCCGCGCGGGGTGACGATCCTGCCGTCCTTGCAGAGACGGGTCGAGGCGTTGCCGATGATGACGATAGAGAACATGTCGATGGGGTGATTCAGCATCTCCCCCAGCGTGGTGATGATGCGCTCCTCGCCGTCCCGGCAGGCGTTGCGGACGATGCCGACCGGTACCTGCGGGCCGCGCGCCGCGATCAGGATGGCAGCCGCCTCCTCGATCTGGGTGGTGCGCCCCTTGCTGCGCGGGTTGTACAGCGCCACCACGAAATCCGCCTCGGCGGCAGCCCTGAGCCGTTGACGGATCTTCTCCAGCGGGGTCAGCAAATCGGAGAGGGATATGACGGCGAAGTCGTGCATGAGCGGCGCGCCGAGCACCGAGGCCGCGGCCTGCACCGCCGAGACACCGGGCACCACGACGACCTCGACACCGGAGGGCGCGTCCGGCTCGTCGGCCAGTTCCAGGGCAAGTCCGGCCATGCCGTAGATCCCTGCGTCGCCGCTGGAAACAAGTGCCACCGTCTTACCCGAGGCGGCGACGGCGAGGGCCTGGGAGCAGCGCTCCACCTCGCGCATCATCCCGGAAGAGTACAGGAGCTTGCCGGCAAGGAGCGGCTGTATGAAGTCAAGGTAGGCCTGGTAGCCGACGATGACGTCGGCATCCTCGATGGCCTGTCGCGCCTCGAAGGTCATGTGGTTCAGCCCGCCGGGGCCGATTCCTACTACGTAAAGCTTGGACATTAAACGTGGACCTCTATCTCTTGATTGCCGTTTCGGGCATTGCCTGCAGCGCATCACCCCGACCGTCTCCCGCCCCTCCGGGGGGAGGAGCGTGGGACGGAGCGTTTTACGTTACGGAAAGCTGTGCGACAGCCAAAGTTACGTTGCCGTCCTTCACCTTGTTGAGGAGCAGCCTCCCCCCGTTGGACGCCAGCAGCGCCGCCGGCTCGGCGACACCGCGGGCGCCGATGGCATGAAAGGCATGCTCGGAGGGGGGCGAAGGAACCGCGACGCCGTTCAGCTCGTCGCTGCTGAAGAAAACCAGCGGAACAGCCTTCCCGTCCGCGTAGGCGAGCAGCCCCACTTCATCACCCTTGGCCTGGGCACTCGCCAGGCACTTGATGCTCCGCTCGGAGAGGGAGAGTTGCGCCAGGTGCCGCGCCACCACCGCCTCGATCTCCTCGGCCGTGGTCCCCCGGTTGCAGCCAACGCCGAGGCAGAGGTCGACCGGGCGCAGCACCAGGGTCCGTTCGAGGTCGACTCCGGACGACAGCAGCCTGTTGGTCACCAGGACCACGCCGCTTGCGCCGCTTTGGGCCGCCTGCTCCAAATCTTCCAGGAAAAGGAGATTTCCCTTTCCGCCGCAGTACTTCGCCACCTTCCCGGTCGGATCGACGACCGCGATCGTCCTCCCCTCCAGGAGCAGCGCGTTCAGTACCTTGACCCGGGACAGGTCCTCGATGCGCCAGCCGTTGTCACGGGCCAGCATGTCGAAAGAAGGGAGGTCGTTGACGTCCGTCGCGGTGGTGATCACCGCCGTGGCGCCGGTAAGGTCGGCACATCGGGCGGCAAGCGCGTTGGCGCCGCCAAGATGGCCGGAAAGGAGGGAAATGGCGAAGCGCCCGGCATCGTCCACCACCACGACAGCGGGGTCCTGGTCTTTGCCCTGCAGCAGCGCTGCGATGGAGCGAACCACGATGCCGGTGGCCATGATGCAGACGAAGCCGTCGAAATCAGGCCACAGCCTGGCCATCAGCGCCGGCAGCCGTTCCGAGAACGGGACCGCGTCGGCCGCGGCGTGCTTCTCCAGGACAAAGAGCGTGCCCTGCTGCAGTCCGCGCTTGAGCGTCGCACCTAGCTTGGCGCCGTTAGCGGTTATGGCGATGATGGCAACACGCATAAAGTCTATTGTCGTCCCCGTCATGACGGTTGGGACGTCGCTTCCCGACGGTGGGGATGTCGCTTCCCGACGGTGGGATGTCGCCTCCCGACGGTGGGGATGTCGCTTCCCGACGGTGGGATGTCGCCTCCCGACGGTGGGGACGTCGCTTCCCGACGGTGGGGATGCCGGTGTAGGGGCGAATAAATATTCGCCCAGCCGCGGTCGCCGCCACCGATGCCGCTGCCCGCGATCTAAGGTTCCCGTGTGGCTACTTTGCAGGGCGAATGATTATTCGCCCCTACAGATGCGGACGGTTTCGCGGGTTTAACGTAGAACGTAGAACGGGTTCTAAGCCAATATCCCTTCCCGGCAGCCGTGGCTGAACCCCTTGTCGTAGAGCAGGGACTTCGCCTTCATCCCTTCGCTGCGCGCCCGCAGCACGTCCCCCACCACGATGAGCGCCTGTTTGCCGATGCCGGCGTCTCTTACCTTGGCAGCGATATCCGCCAGCGTCCCGGTAAGCACCTGCTCGTCGGCCCAGGAAGCCTTGGCCACCACGGCGACGGGGGTATCCTCCGTGTAGGCACCGGAGAGAAGTTCCTCCACCACCTTCTCGATCATGGAGATGGAAAGGTAGATCACCAGGGTGGCGCCGATCTGCGCGATGTTGCCCAACTGCTCCCGCTCGGGTACGGGGGTCCTCCCGGCCAGGCGCGTGATCACCACGGTCTGCGACACCTCGGGGAGGGTCAACTCCTGCTTGAGGGTGGCCGCGGCGGCGAAAGCGCTGGTGACGCCCGGCACGACCTCGTAACCGATGCCGAGTTTGTCCAGCTCTTCCATCTGCTCCTGAATGGCGCCGTAGACGGAAGGATCACCGGTGTGCAACCGCACCACCAGCTCCCCCGCCAGCACCGCCTCGGCCAGAACCTTGGTGGTCTGCTCGAGGTCCATCCCCGCCGAATCGTAGACGCGGGCATCGGGCGCGTAGGTGAGCACCAGTTCGCGATCGACGAGGCTGCCGGCATAGACGACAACATCCGCCTCGCCCAGAAGGCGCGCCCCCTTCACGGTGATCAGCTCGACGTCGCCGGGACCGGCGCCGACAAAATGGACTATGTTCTCATGGGACATGGAAACACCTTTAAAAAAAGCATTAACGCAAAGACGCCAAGCCGCGGAGACGCTAAGAAAAAACGGAAACGGGGAAAGGCAGGCACATCCCTCACGCTTTACCCTTGCACCTCTGTGCCTCCGCGCCTTTGCGTTGAAGGAATAAAACCTGAACGGCCTTTGGCTACAGCGGGTTCTTCCTGACGATCAGCATGGAGAGGTAATCGAGCTTCTGCCCCACCAGGGCCTCCAGGTCGTGATGCACCTCTTCTTCGGCGGAACCGACCCGGCGCACGAAGACGCCCCCCTTTTCCCGCCCCAGCTCCTTGAGCGCCGCATAGACGGAATCGAACACCCGGTTAACCTTCATGAGCACCACGGTATCGAACTCCTCCAGGGTGCGTTTCAGCTCGTCCTTCTCATAGGTGGCGGGGAGGATCGCGATGCGCTCTGCCCCAAGGCCAAGCGGCAGACCGGAGATGGCCGAGGAGGCCAGGATGCTGGAAATGCCGGGCACCACTTCTATCTTTATCTCGGGATACTTGGCGAGGAAGATCCTGTGGATGTAGAGGTAGGTCGAATAGAGAAACGGGTCGCCGATGGTGACGAAGGCGACGTCCTTGCCGGCAGCAATCCGCTGCGCCACCTGGTCGGCGGCCTCCTCCCAGAACGGGTCCAGCCCCTGCTGGTCCTTCACCATGGGGAACAGTTGGACCAGCACCTCCTGGCGGCTGCGGTTGATGAACTCCTCGACGATGGAGAGGGCGTAGCTTCCCCCCTCGGCCGCACCGGTGGGAGCGCAGATCACGTCCACGCTCCTCAAGATCCGCTCCGCCTTCCTGGTCAACAGCTCCGGGTCGCCCGGCCCCACACCTACCGCGTAGACAACCGCCACTACTCCTCCCCTTTCCAGGCGGAGATGACGTACACCGGGTTGTGAGCTGCAAACATCTTGTAGTCGGTGAGGCTGCGGGTCTTGGAGATGTTGACGCAGGTGACTTCGACGGTGTAGCCGTGATCCTCCAGGAATTCCACAGACTTGGTCAGGGTATCCAGGGTGACCGCGTTGAGGACGATGAAGCCGTCGGGTTTGAGGCGCTTGTCGACCGCCTCGATGATCTCCTCCAGCATGCCGCCGGAGCCGCCGATGAAGACGCGGTCGGGATCGGGCAGGTCTTCCAGCCCCTCGGGGGCGAAGGCCTCGATCACGGTGACGTTGCGGGCCACGAACTTCTTCAGGTTTTCCTTGAGGTAGGTGAGGTACTGCGAATTCTTCTCCAGGGCGAGGATGCGCCCGTTGGGCATCAGGTTCCCCGCCTCGATGGAAACCGAGCCGCTGCCGGCGCCGATATCCCACATCACCAGGTCATCCTGCAGTTGCAGCTTGCCCAGGGTGATGGCACGCACCTCTTCCTTGGTGATCAGCTTCTTCGCGGTGGCGAACTCGTCGTCGCGGATGCCGATTACCGGATAGTTCTCGAGATTCGGCTCCCAGGTCTTGATCAGGATCAGGATGTTGAGCGGCGAGCACTTGAAGTCGACCAGCCCCCGGACGTCGGTCTTGGTGAACTTCTCGGTGGGAAGCCCCAGGTCCTCGCAGACCCAGGCCTCGTACCCCTCGGCGCCGCGGTGGATGAGCTCCCTGGCCATGACCGCGGGGGTGTTCACGCTGTCGGTGAGGATGGCGATCTTCTCGGAGGCTACGATGCGGTCAAGGGCCGGCTTGATCCCCCTGCCGTGCACGGACACGAAGGTGGCGTCATCCCAGGGCTCCTTGATCCGGGCGAAGGCGTACTGCACGCTGGTGACGTTGGGAAAGATCTCGATGCGCTCTTTGGGGAGGTTCCTGATCAGGAACCGGGCGACACCGAAGAAGTTGGGGTCGCCGGAGCCGAGGACCACGGTTTTCTTCTCCGTGTTCTTCAGGTACTCCAGCATGATGGAGAGGTCTTCGAGGAGGCGCTTCTCCCCTTTGAAGTCGGGAAAGATGTCCAGCAGACGCTTGTGGCCGACCAGGACCTCGGCGCTGTCGATCACCTCGAGTGCCTGTTTGCCGAACCCCTCCCATCCCTCGATGCCGGCGCCGACCAAATAGATCTTTTGTTCCGCCATGCCCCCCTCCTTTCTCATCACAATGTCAAAAAGCCTTCGATCAGCTAATCTTCCGACTAAGAGGTCCATCTCCCCTCTCCCCCCGGGAGAGGGGCAGGGGTGAGGGCGCTGCGATAGGCGATGCCGAGATTACGGCCCCCCCCCTCACCCGCCCTTCGGGCACTCTCTCCCCCGGGAGAGGGAACCGGTTACCTGTCAAAGTAAAGCATCTCCCCCTGGTACCCGGCCAGGAACACCCGCACCTTCAGCCAGGGCGCCAGTTCGGCGCAGACCTCTGCCACCTTGCCGCAGACCAGCTTGATCAGCGCCTTGTCGAAGCCGGAAGCCTCCAAAAGGTGACGCGCCGTGTTCGCTTCCCGCGCCAGCTTTTCCAGCTGCGCGGTCCCCGGGTTCTCCCTGAGCCAGGAGGCCACCGCCACCAGGTCCAGTTCGGAGGAAGTGACGTGGGTCTGCTCGTGGCCGCAGGCGATCTTCACCAGCTTGGCGAACTGCCCCGCCACGACCACCTCGGGGACACCTTTCCTGGCGCAGCTCTGCAGCGAGTACCCGAAATGGTCACCCATCATCACGAAGGATTCATCGGTCAGCTTGAGAACCCGCTGCACCGCCATCTCCGAACTGCGTCCCGTGGAGAGAACCACGGTGCGGGAGCCGCAGGCGAGCGCAACATCGATGGAGGTGTCCACGGTATCGGTCCATGCCCTGGTGGATATCGGCTTCACGATCCCGGAAGTCCCCAGGATGGAGAGCCCGCCGACGATCCCCAGCCGTTCGTTCAGCGTTTTCTTGGCCAGTTCCTCCCCGTTGGGGATGCTGATGGTGAAGGTGAGGGTGGCCGGTACGCAACGGAGGGCGAAGACTTCCTTCACCACCTCGAGGATCATGCTGCGCGGGACGGGGTTGATGGCCCACTCGCCCACCGGAACCGCCAGCCCCGGCTTGGTCACCTTGCCGATGCCGGCGCCTCCCTCGATCACGATGCGGTTCTTGGTGAACATGTCGACCCGCGCTGTGACGTGGATCTGCGCGCCGTTAGTCACGTCCGGATCGTCGCCGGCATCCTTGGTGACATAGCAGGAAGCAGTATTTTCGTGCAGTACGCCGCCCTCGATGCGGAACCGCGCCCCCTTGCCGCAAGGCAGCGTCAGCTGTACCTCGTCGACCAGGGTCTGGTCGCGCAGCATCTGGGAGGCGCCTTTAACGGCGGCAGCAGCACAGGCACCTGTGGTGAAGCCGTATCTGAGTTCTTTCCCGCTCATATTTCATCCCATCTGAAGACGAAAACATTGAAAGGTATTACATGAAAGCAGGCCGGGTAACGGGCCCCGGCATCAAAAATCAGATTGCTGTCCCAGCCTCGACGGCCTGGATCAGTATGGCATTCATCACCGCGGCCGCAACGTTTGAGCCGCCCTTGCGCCCGATGGTGGTGACGAACTGCAGCTGCGGGTATTCCCGCGCCAGTTCCCGCAGGGCGTCCTTGCTTTCGGCGGCGCCGACGAAGCCGACCGGCAAGCCCACTATCAACCTGGGGCGCACCCCTTCCTCGCGGACGAGCCTGATCAGTTCGAAAAGGGCGGTAGGGGCGTTGCCGATGACGAATATGCCGTTGTTTGTGTCTCGGGCCGCTTTACGCATGGCGAGGATGGAGCGGGTCACCCCGAGCTCCTTGGCCTCCCTGGCCACCTGCGGGTCAGCGACGAAGCAGGAGAGCTGCGAACCGAACTTGCTGAGCCGCTCCTTGTTCATGCCGGAAATGATCATGGTGGTGTCGGTCACGACACCCAGCCCCGCCCGGAGCGCCTCGATGCCGGCGGCCACCGCCCGATCCGTGATCACCATGCTGCGGGCGTAATCGAAATCGGCGCTGGTGTGGATGGCACGGCGCACCAGCGGCCACATCTGCGCATTCCAATCGTGCGGCCCCAGTTCCTCCTCGATGATGCGGAAAGACTCCGCCTCGATCTCCTCGGGGCGCAGGTGCACCGACATCAGTGCCACCTCTGCTCGGTCAGGCTCTCCGCCACCCTTTCGACCACGACCTCGGCGAGCTTGTCGTGCACGCCCAGGTGTTTGCCGAGCACCATCTCCACGCCGGGATGGCGTTTCTTCGCCTCCGCCAACTCCTCGGGGAGGTCCTCAAGGACATGTGCGCCCATGTAAAGGAAGTAGGGAACCAGGAGTATGCGCTCAGCACCCTGCGCCACGCAGGCGTCCACCCCCTGCTGGATGTTGGGTTGGTGCTGTTCCCGGAAGGAGACCTCGACGATCTCGAACTGCGTCATCTTCTGCACCCGTTTAGCGATCTCGTGCACCGCGTTATTCGCCTCGGCGATCCTGCTGCCGTGAGCCATCAAAAGTAATGCCGTCTTCATGTTTGCTCCGTCTGAAAAACCAGAATCTAAATTCCTAACGCAAAGTCGCCAAGCCGCAGAGCCGCAAAGAAAATCTTGAAGGTATGACTTCAGCTCCCCTTTGCGTCTTAGCGCCTCTGCGCCTTTGCGTTAAAGCCTTTTTGTTTAAAAACCCGCCCACCCCTTCTGGTACTCGCGGATAAGCTTCTCCACCGCACGCCTGGCGGGCGCCTTCCAGGGGCCGACGGCGGCAACTACGAGGTTCTTCGGGGCAAACAGGGTACGCGCCGTGAGCTTGAGCTCTTCGGCGCCGACGGCGGCCGCCTCGGCCCGATCCTCGTCGATGGTCCTGATCAGCGACATCAGCTCACCCCAGCCGTAACGGACCTGCATCTCGTAGGTGGAATCGGCGCTGTACTCGAGATCGTAGAAGTACCCTTCTTTGACCCGCGCCAGCTCCGCCTCCCCGACTTCCTCGAAGGCAAGACTCTTCACCTCGCGCAGCACCTCCGAAACCGCCAGCACCAGGTTCTCCGGCGCGGTGGCGAGCTCGATGGCGAAGGCACCGGTCTCCTCGTAGGCCGACAAGGACGCGTCGACGGAGTAGACGATGCCGAGCTTCTCCCGCAGCGACAGGTGCAGCCGCGAACTGCCGCCGCCGGAGAGAATCCGCCTGATCAGCCTGAGCCCCATGAGGCGCTTGTCCTGCCGGGCAAAGCCGCGGAAGGCGATCTGCAGGTTCACCTGGCTGTCCGAGTCCTTGACGAACACCGAACACGGCTCCTGCTGCACCTGGTTGGCCGGGATCGGCGGTATCGCGCTGCCGCCGCTCCAGCCGGCAAAGAACTGCTCGCAGGCGGCGAAGAACTGCGCGGAGTCATGCCTTCCCGCCGCGACGATGAGCGCGTTGCCGGGAACGTAGTGGTCGGCGAGATAGCGGCGCAGGTCCTCTTCGGTGATCCCCTTGATGCTCTCCAGGTAACCGATGGTGGGAGTGCCGAGCGGGTGGTCGGGCCACAACAGCCTGCTGCAGAGGTTGCTGGTGTTGGTCTCCTCGCCGCGCTCGTTGATGTCCTCCAGCGCCTCCTCGGTGATGATCCGCTTCTCTATTTCCAGCCCTTCCAGGGTCGGGGTCAAAAGCATCGAGGAGAAAAGACGTATCCCCTCGGCGATCTGGTCCGGATGAACGCGGGAGAAGTAGCAGGTGGTCTCCTCGTCGGTCGCCGCGTTGACGCTGCCGCCGATGGCCTCGAAGGCGATCTCAAGTTCCAGGTTGGAAGCGAACTCGCTGGAGCCGCGGAAGAGCATGTGCTCCAGGAAATGGGAGATACCGGCCTTGCCGGTGGTGTCGTTGCGGCCTCCCGCTTTTATGTAGATGGCAATCTCCGCGCTGTGCAGGTGCGGCATCTCGACCGAAACGAGGCGCAATCCGTTGGGGAGAACCTTCTTGGTACAGCTGAGCATCAAACCTCCGTACTTCAGAGTGCCGCCCCCTCCAGGGTGAGCCAGGCGACCGCCGCGTAACGTGCCAGCTTGCCGGTCAGGACCAGGAAGGAAAAGCGGATGAAACCGACCTGCAGCACCCCCCCGACCAGGCAGAGCGGGTCGCCGATCACCGGCAGGAAGCTTAACAGAAGCGACCACGAGCCGAAGCGTTCGTAGAACCGCTCCGCCTTCAGCGTGGCCTCCTCGTCCATGCGCAGCACCCGGCGCCTCAAGAAGTCGCCGCCGTAGAGGCCGATCCAGTAGGTGCTGAGCGCTCCGAGGTAGTTGCCGGCGGTGGCGACCAGGACCACGGCAACAGGATTTTGCCGCCCGATCAACAGTGCCACGACCAGCCACTCGGAGCCGAGCGGCAGCAGGGTGGCGGCCAGGAAACTCAGCAGAAACAGGGAATAAAACCCGTAATTGACCAGCCACTCGTGCATTCCGGTCAAATTAGCGGAAAGGGTGCTGATTGTCAAACAACATTGAATTAATTCAGGGCAAGCAAGTGCCGGTGAAAAGCGGGTCTGAGGCGGGGTGAGCGAGGTGCAACTTTTTTTGTTGACATTAGAGCCTTCGAGTGGCATTAACGCTGTCATGATCAACACCGGCTACTTTACCTTTACTAACTTTTACTTTTGGTACGGCTTTTATTTTAGGCCGTCGCCCCGGGTAGAGGTGTAATTTAGGTAGCAGGTACTAAATTCCGAACCGAAGCCGGGGTGGCAGGATTCTCCTCCCCCTTACGGTTCGGATAGCAGGTTACCAGAACATCATACTAAGGGCCGGGGGAGCAATCCTCCGGCCCTTTCGCTTTGGGGGAACCAAAAGGAGAGCGAGTATGATCGTGGTAATGAAGGCAGGAGCGGCAAAGAAGGAGCGGGACGCAGTCACCAAGAGGATCAAGGAACTCGGCTACACCCCGCACATCATCCGCGGCACCACCCGCGACGTGATCGGCGCGGTCGGCGACGAGCGTGGCAAGAGCGTGCTGCAGACGCTTGAATCGATGCAGGGGGTCGAAAGCGTGGTCCCCATCCTGCAGCCGTACAAGCTGGCCTCCAAGGAAGTGAAGAAAGAGCCGAGTGTCGTGCGCATCTCCGACACCCTCGCCATCGGCGGCAAGGAACTGATCGTCATGGCCGGGCCCTGTTCGGTTGAGAACGAGGAGCAGATCATCGAATCGGCCAAGGCCGTAAAGGCGGCAGGCGCCCAGATGCTCAGGGGCGGCGCCTTCAAACCCCGCACATCCCCCTACTCCTTCCAGGGGCTCGAAGAAGAAGGGCTCAAACTCCTCGCCAAGGCCCGCGACCTCACCGGCCTCCCCTTCGTAACCGAGGTCATCGACCCCGAGTCCGTCGACCTGGTCGCCTCCTACTCCGACATGCTCCAGATCGGCGCGCGCAACGCCCAGAACTTCGCCCTCCTGAAGAAAGTGGGCCAGATCAACAAGCCGATCCTGTTGAAGCGCGGCATGTCCATGACCATCCAGGAATTCCTGATGAGCGCCGAGTACATCATGAGCGAGGGGAACCAGTCCGTCATCCTGTGCGAGCGCGGCATCAGGACCTTCGAGACCGCCACCAGGAACACCCTCGACCTCTCCGCGATCCCGGTCCTTAAGAACAAGACGCATCTCCCGGTCGTGATCGATCCTTCCCACGGCACCGGCAACTACCACTACATCGCGCCGATGTCGTACGCCGCGGTTGCCGCCGGCGCCGACGGGCTGATCATCGAAGTGCATCCCGATCCCGAGAAGGCATCTTCCGACGGGCCGCAGTCTTTGAAGCCGAAGAAGTTCCAGGCCCTGATGGACCGGCTGAAGCTGTTCGCGGAAGCAGCAGAGAAGACGCTGTAAAGGCAGGGGCTGGGGACCAGGGGCCAGGGGGGGAAGGTTTTAGCGTTCCCCTCCCGGCCGCCCCTTCTCCCCAAGTGTCAGCACCCGGCGATGACACTGTAGGGGCGAATAATTATTCGCCCAGCGCCGCTGCTTGAAGGACACGCTACCTCTGGACAAGGATGAAGGATCAGGGCGAATGATTATTCGCCCCTACGGATGGGCGGATGGACGGATGGACGGATGGACGGATGGACGGATGGACGGATGGACGGATGGACGGATGGACGGATGGACGGATGGACGGATGGACGGATGGACGGAGGGACGGAGGGACGGGTGAACGGGTGAACGGGTGAACGGGTGAACGGGTGAACGGGTGAACGGGTGAACGGGTGAACGGGTGAACGGGTGGCGGAGAGGTGGGGCTAGCGCCCTTACTGGCGCCGCATCCATTTTACGGTATGCTCTCCGGGTACTTGCACCGGAGGAGGTGACCCATGTCCGTCCTGCGCCCCTTGCTGATCCTGATGCTTGTCGTTGCCATCGCTGCCGCGCCCTCCGAGGGTGCCCGGCGCGGCGCCCCCGCCCACGACACCTCGTCCGCCAGCACACAGGAGGTGCTGAAGGACTTCGAAACCATCCTCGACCTCTGGCGCGACGGCAGGTATGACGAACTCTACCAACGCACCAGCAGCGGCAAGGACGGCAGGGAAAAGTTCGCCAACCGGCTCGCCTCCGCACCGCGCAAGCCCGCCTGCTGCTGGGAGAAGATCCAGGAGGCAAGGGTCTCGCTGAAAAGCGCCAGGAGCGCCGTCGTGCAGGCGCGACTCGGTTTCGAGGGCAGCACCCCCGGCACCGAATTCGTCACCAAGGCCGTCCATCTCAAGAAAGAGGCTTCCGGCTGGAGCATCGCCCAGTCCGAACTCTACTCTTTAGCCGACCTCTCCAGCAAAAGGCGCAGGTATAAGTACCTTCCCATCCAGCCCAAGAAGTAGCCCTCAACCCCACCCCCTATCAGCTCGCCTCTATATTAAATAGCGACGTGTGCTCCTACGCCCCTCCCCCTGGGGGGGGGTGGGAGCGGGGATTCTTTTCCTGAGTCAGACGTTTAAGTGGGATCGACCTTGCCGCTTGACCCGTGTCACCCCTTCCGGTACTCTAGGCAGATGTCATTAAAATCGAACGTCGTCCCTACCAATAAACCCGAATTGCTCTCACCCGCGGGCTCGCTGGAAGCCTTTTTCGCCGCCATGGAGAACGGCGCCGACGCGGTCTACGCCGGTTTGCGCGATTTCTCCGCGCGCGCCAAGGCGAAGAACTTCACCCTCCCCCAGATGGAGCGCATGACTACCTACGCCCATGCCCACGGCAGGAAGGTCTACGTCACCCTCAACACCCTCGTCAAGGAAAACGAACTGCCGCTGCTCGTCGATAACCTGGCCGCCCTGGAGGCGATGCGGGTGGACGGGGTGATCCTGCAGGACATGGCGGTGGCACGCCTGGCGCGGGAATTCTTCCCGGGCATCCCGCTGCACGCCTCGACGCAGATGACCATCCACAACTCGTTGGGTGTGCGCCAGCTCGAGGAGCTCGGGTTCGAACGCGTGGTGCTGGCCCGCGAGCTGCACATCGACGAGATAAAGTCGATCGTTGCGGCGAGCCGTGCCGAAATCGAGTGCTTCATCCACGGCGCCCTCTGCTTCTCCATCTCCGGCCAATGCTTCTTTTCCTCCTTTCTGGGCGGGCACAGCGGCAACCGCGGGCGCTGCGCGCAGCCCTGCCGCCGCCAGTACAAGCACAAGGGTAAGGAAGGGTACTACCTCTCCACCAACGACTTCTCCAGCATCGAGATGATCCCGCAGCTCATCGAGGCGGGTGTCCATTCCCTGAAAATTGAGGGGAGGATGAAGTCGGCGGAGTACGTTGCCAGCGTCATCGGCGCCTACCGCATGGTGCTCGACGCCGCGCCGGGTGAGCATGCGGCCAAGGTTGCCCAGGCCAAGGAGCTCCTGAAACTTTCCTTCGGGCGGGTACCGACCAAAGGCTTCCTCGCCTCGCAAAACCCGACCGACATCTCCACCCCCTCCATCAAAGGAGCCACCGGGCGCTACCTGGGCGACATCAGGGAGATCCGCGGCAACCGGATCAGCTTCGACACCCGGGACGCACTGCACGTCGGCGACCGCATCCGCGTCCAGCCCAAGAGCGACATGGCCGGTCGCGCCTTCACCATCAAGGAGCTTTACATCGGGGGCAAGAAGGTGATGAACGCCAGGGAAAACACCCTGGTATCCACCCCTTCGCCCTTCCCGTTCAAGCTGGGCGACTCGGTGTTCAAGGTCTCTTCCGAGACCGCCTTCACCATGAGCGAGAACGCCTGCCTCAGGCGCCTGGAAGGGGTGAAGGGGGGGAGCATCCCCTGCCGGCTCACCCTCTCGTACCAGGACCAGAAGCTGAAGATCGACGCCAAGGTGCTCGGCAGCGACCTCCAGACCGAGTTCGAACTGGGTGAGTTGGAACCCTCGCGCACCAGCGACATGGAAGGGGTGCTGCGCGCGCAGTTCTCCAAGAGCGGCGACACCCAGTTCACCCTGACCTCGCTGTCGGCCCCGGACTTCCCGGCGCTGATGATCCCCCCACCCGTCCTCAAGGACATCCGGCGCCGCTTCTACGCCTGGCTCTCCGAGCAGTCGCTGGGCGCGCTCAAGGACAGGAGCGCGCAGAACCGGGAGAAGGCGCTCGCCGCCCTCGTCGGCAAGCGTCCCGCCCCGTTTCGCGGCAAGGAAGAGCTGGCGGTCAAGATCGAGCACGTCAAGGAGTGGCACGAGCTGCACCGCGACCTGGTCGACACGGTGGTGCTGCCGGTCTCCAAGGCCAACCTGCACCAGTTCGGCCCGTTCGCCCGCAAGCTCAAGGGGAGCGAGCACAAGGTGGTTTGGCAGCTCCCCTTCATCATCTTCGAGGCGGAGCTCCCGTTCTACCGCGACGCGGTGCTGGGCATACTGCAAGCCGGCTTCAAGCGCTTCGAGCTCACCAACCTGTCCCATTTCCAGTTCTTCAAGGGGACCGACGCGGAGCTTAACACCGACTACCGGCTCTTCTCGCTGAACAGCCAGGCGCTGCTGTCCTGGCAGGAGCTCGGGGTGTCCCGCGCCACCCTCTACATCGAGGACGACCGGGCCAACATGGCGCAGCTTCTCTCCAGCGACCTGAAAATCGAGCGCGGGGTGCTCCTGTACGCACCGGTTCCGGTGATCACCTCGAAGATCGCCATCAAGGACATGAAGGGCGACGCGCCGCTCACCTCGGACCGGGGCGACCTGTACTCGGTGAAGGTGAAGGATCACCTGACCGTGGTGAGCGCACAGACGCCATTCGCCCTGACCCAGTACCGAAACGACCTGCGCGGGCTCGGCTGTGGCAGGTTCCTGCTCGACCTCTCCGGACTGCAGCAGCAGGAACGCGATCGGGTGCTGGAATCATTCCGCAAGGGGATTGCCGTCCCGGGCGCCTCGGAGTTCAACTTCAGTACCGGGCTGGTGTAAGACATGGGTATCATCGACAAGATCAAGGACCGCATCCAGGACCGGCTCAACGATCCCGCCTTCATGGGGCTGGTGCAGGAGCAGAGCCTCAAGGACCTCCTGCTGCGACGGGAATTCCGGATCACCCAGGAGTACCTGCAGCGCGAGTTCCTGGACAAGGCGCTCGACGATGAGCTGGTGGAATTCAAGCTCGTCATTGAGAACGGTTACTGCGACGTTTCCGGCCGACTCAAGAAACGGCTGGTCCCGTTCGCCATCCCCTTTTCCGCCAGCTTCACCCTGGAAGGAATCGAGTTCAGCGCCGCGCGCAAGTGCGTATTCCTCAGGCTCGGCCCGGTTGCGCCGCTCGACCTCGACTGGCTGACCCGGAAGGTGGTGCAGAGGATACCGTCGTTGAGCATGATGGGGGAGCTGCTGGTATGCGACCTGGGCAAGGTGCCGCGCCTGGCCGAGCTGTTCGCCCACAGGGTGAAGGGGACCAGCATCTGGGATCACATTACATTGAAAGAGCTCTGGTTTAGACAGGGTGAAATAGGAGGAAGGGTGGGGGTGGTTCTATGAGTGATTATTTGGTGCGCGCCATTGCCAAGTCCGGGAGCGTCAGGGCCCTTACCTGCGTCACCACCAGCACGGCCAGCGAAGTCTGCCGGCGCCACGGCACGCTTCCGACAGCTACCGCCGCACTGGCACGCTCTCTTACCGCGGGGGCGCTCATGGGAGCCATGCTGAAGACCGGCCAGCGGGTGGCCATGCGTTTCGAGGGTAACGGCCCCCTGAAGAAGATCGTGATCGAGGCTGACAGCGACGGCAGCGTGCGCGGCTACGTCGGCGACACCCAGGTGCACCTGCTTCGTCCCGACGGCGCCCTCGACGTCCCCAACGCCCTGGGGCGCGCGGGCTTTCTCACCGTCGCCAAGGACCTCGGGCTCAAGGAGCCCTACCGCGGCACCGTTCAGCTTTACACAAGCGGCATCGCCGAGGACCTCGCCCTGTACCTGGTGGAATCAGAGCAGATTCCGTCGGCCGTGGGCATCGCAGAGTTCATCGAACAGGACGGCGAAGTGACCGCATGCGGCGGTTTCCTGATCCAGGCCATACCGCCGGTAGATCCCCTGGTGGTGGAGGAGTTGATGAACCATATCGAGCAGCTCCCCCCCTTGAGCGAGCTGCTGCACGGGGGGAAGACACCGGAAGAGATCATGGAGCTGCTCCTGTCCGGCATGGAGTACGACATCCTGGAGAAGCGCGCCATCGGGTTTGCCTGCAGCTGCAGCAGGGAGCGCATCGAGCGGGTGCTGATCTCGATGGGGAAGAAGGAACTCAGCTCCATGCTCAAAGAGCAGCACGGCGCCGAAGTAACCTGCGAATTCTGCGGCGAGCGCTACCGCTTCAGCGAAGCCGACCTCGAGCGGCTCATCGCCGAGGTAGACGCCACTAAAACCGAATAAGACGGATCACGCGAAGACGCAAAGAAACCAAAAGATACAGGGATGAAAGGGATGAAAGGGATAAACACCAAGAAAGGTTTTATCCCCTGCATCCCCTTCATCCCTGTTTGTTTAAGAGGTTTTCGTTTGCGCCTTTGCGGCTTTGCGTGAGCGCTTCAGAGATTTGCGTTATACTTTCATCCGTGCCGCTTCACATTAAGCTGTTCCGGGAGGTGCCCCATGAGAATCCACGACATCAGCGTAGCGCTGTCACCCGATCTCCCGACCTACCCGGGGGACCCCGCCGTTAGCGTGGAGCCCTGGCAACGCATCGCCAAGGGGGACGAAGCCAACGTTTCCCGCATCACGCTGGGCAGCCACTCCGGCACCCATATCGATCCTCCCCGCCATTTCAACGACGCCGGGATCACGGTTGATGAGATCCCGCTCGACCTGCTCATCGGCCAGGCGCGGGTCGTGGAAATCCCCGGCGCCAAACAGATCGGGCGCACCGAACTTGAACCGCTGCAGTTGAAGGGAGTGGAAAGGCTGCTGATCAAGACCGGCAACTCGGAATTCTGGAAAGACAAGGAGTTTCGCAGCGACTTCGCGGCGCTGACGGTGGAAGGGGCGCACTACCTGCACCACATGAAGGTGAAGCTGGTAGCGGTCGATTATCTCTCGGTGGAACCGATGGACGGGGACGGCGAGGTGCACCGGATACTTCTGAACGGAGGCATCCCTGTGATCGAAGGGGTTAACCTCGCCGACATCCCGCCGGGAGATTACCAATTGATCTGCCTGCCGTTGAAACTAAAGGATGGGGATGGAGCGCCGGTTCGGGCGCTCCTGGTGGATAATCCTGATGCTGCGGCGCAGGGGACTTTCGACCCGCACACTAGCAGGTGGCCTCTTTCGTGAGAGGCGCAGCGTAAAAAAGGGGACTGGTTCCGTAGAGCCAGCCCCCTTCTAGTCAAGTCCCACAGGCCGAGACCGCTCTTTACAGAGCCTTCTTCTTGCAGCATTCCTTCTGGACCGGCTGGTCCGCAGGCTGCTGGTCCTGCTGCAGCTTGGCACACTTGGGGCAACCCGCTGCGGGAGCAGCCTCGGCACCCTTCAGCTTCTGGCACTTGTCGCAAGCAGGCTGCGCGGCGGCACCCTTCGCGCACTTGTCGCAACCAGGCTGCGCGGCGGCACCCTGTTTCGGGCAGTTGGCACAAGGAGTAGCTCCCCCCTGTTTCGGACAGTTGGCACAAGGGGCACCCTGGTCGGCAGCAGCCGCTTTCGGGCAGTTCGCGCAAGGAGCGGCACCCTTTTCGATGGCAGCTGCTTTGGGGCAGTTGGCGCACGGCGCCTGCTGCTGCATCTTCGCGCAGTTGCCGCAGCCCGGCTGAACCGTTTTCTGCTCATCCCCCCATACCGCCAGGGCTCCCGTCACAAGCAACACCACCGGGAACAGCACCAGTAACAACTTCTTCTTCATAATTACCCTCCGTTTTATCCCTCAAGTCGGGGCTGTGATTATTCCTGTAGGGGCGAATAATCATTCGCCCTCCTCTGTCGTCCCTTGTCCTTTCATGCCATCCAGAGCGGTTGGGGCACCGGCAGCTGGGCAAATGATTATTTGCCCCTACAGCACGTGCCCCTGCGCCCCCGGCAAAAAGGACGCGTTATTCCGTCGGCTGCCCCTGCTGCTCGAACACCCCTTCCGGCGCGGCCTCCAGGAAATCCGCGTCGGGCGACGCCACCGCCTCGATGATCTTGCCGCGTGGGCCGGTGAAGCGCATGGCCCGGCAGTGCAACATCATCCTGCTGGCGGGAATCCCCCCGTAGCTCTCGTCGCCGATGATGGGAAAGCCGGAGTGGGCCAAGTGCACGCGGATCTGGTGAGTGCGTCCGGTAAGCGGCTTCGCCTCGATGGCGGTCACCCCGCGCCCTTCACCCAAGACGTTGAACACGGTGCGCGCAGGCTTCCCCCTGTGCGACACGCCATAACGGAACTTGCTGACCCGGTCCAGCGGCGCATCCACCTTCCAGCTCTGCTGGTCCGGCGAACCCGACACCAACGCCCAGTAGGTCTTCTGCACCTTCCCTTCCTTGAGAAGGTTCGAGATCAGCGTCGCCGCCTGCTTGTGCTTGGGGAAGAACATCACGCCGCTGGTGCCGCGATCCAGGCGGTGCACTACGCGGGACGGGTCTCGCAGACCGATGCTCTTCATGTAGCACTCGACCGCGTACTCCACCGTCCCCTTCAACTGGTACGGGGTGCGCTGGCTGTTCACCCCGACCGCCTTGTACACGGCCAGGAAATCCTTATCCTCGTACAGGAGTTCGTGCTTCTGGTACACCAGGTCGATGCAGCGCTCGGCCTCCATCAGCCCCAGGGCGACCTCGTCCCCCTCCTTAACCTGACGGGAGGCGACCCGGACCAGCACCTGGTTTATGTTGCAGCCGCCCCAGTCGATCACCCGGCGGATCTCCCCCTTGGAGAGCTGGGGGAAGAGCGCCTTGGCGGCATCGTCCAGCCTGAGACCCGACTGCTCCGCGTCTATCCGTGCGGTCAGTATCATGACAGGTGCCTCCGGGCGCGCAGCAGGGCCACGATGGTCTTACCGTCGGTGATGCTGCCGTCGATCGCCATGGACAGGGCTTGGTCAAACGGGATCTTCTGACAGGAAATCTCTTCGTACGCTTCCGGTGCGGCCTCTCCCTGGGAAAGGCCGGTGGCGAGATAGAGATGCACCACCTCGTCGAAGACACCGGGCGAAGGATGGACGACACCAAGGGATACGATATTCTGCGCCACGAGCCCCGTCTCCTCCATCAATTCGCGCGCGGCGCACAGTTGCGGGTCCTCTCCGGGGGCGAGCCTCCCGGCCGGGATCTCCAGCAGGAAGTCATCCACCGCGGGACGCAGTTGCCGGATCAGCGTAACGCCGCCGTCGTCGTGCAGCGCGAGCACGCCGGCACCGCCGGGATGACGGACCACTTGGTAGGTGTGCCACCCCTGATCGCCGATGAGCACGTCCATCTGCTCGACGCCGACCACGAGGCCGTTGAAAAGCGTTGCCCTGTTCTTCGTCTCCATGAATCCCCCGAGTGTAGATACATACCATTTCCATGATGGATTTGACAAAAGATAAATTCCGAGGAAAGAAAGGCAACCGAAACGGCAAGGCGGGCGAGCGCTCGGGAGACGGCTGGAGCAATTAAACGGTGGATTATATTGCGGTCATCTGGTAATCTCTGAAGCTTGTGTTCAAAATAATGCGAGGTGAACAATATGGCACAAGCTAAAGACGGGGACCGCGTAAAGGTTCATTATACTGGGAGACTGGACGACGGCACCGTGTTCGACTCCTCCGAGTGCGGCGAGGACGATTGCGGCTGCGGCCACGGTCCGCTGGAATTCATCATCGGCTCCGGCCAGGTCATTCCGGGTTTTGATGCGGGGGTGAAAGGGCTTATCGTCGGCGAATCCAAAACCATCCACATCCCCGTGGACGAAGCGTATGGCGACAGGATGGAAGAGATGGTGGCGGTGGTTCCGCGCGGCGACCTCCCCCCGGAGATTAACCCGGAAGTCGGGCAGCAGTTGGAAGTAACCCAGGAGGACGGCCAGGTCTTCAACGTACTGGTGACCGAGGTGACCAACGAAACCATCACCATCGACGCAAACCATCCGCTCGCAGGCCAGGCGCTCAACTTTGATCTGAAGCTTGTCGAGATCCTCTAAAAAAGGTTCCGACGCTGACAATTGAGACAACAAAAAATCCCCTCCCGGAAAGGAGGGGATTTTTTTGTATCCCGGTGCGGCGCGGAAAGACCCGACCTAGTTCTCGGTCATGAAGTGCTGCTCGTACAGGTCTTCCAGTTCCTGGAGATGGCGGGACTCGTCCGCCAGCATTTTCTTGAAAAGGACTGCCATGGGAGCGCCCTCGCAGCCGCGGGACATCCGGTCGTAGAAGTCGATGGAGCCCTTCTCGAGGTGGATGGCGTAGGCCATGGCGTCACGTGCGGTCGAATCGGGGCGGAGCTCCTTTTTCGGCAGGACGTAGTCGAGGTTCATGGTGGGAACGGGCCGGTGCAGCCCCTCTCCCCCTTTCATCTCACCTTCGACCAGCGCCTTCTCCAACTGGTGCTTGTGCTCCAGCTCGTCGAACGCGGCTTCCTTGATGATCTGGCGGGCCGCCTTGTCCTTCACGATGCGGAGGGCGGCAAGATAAGCGCGGAATCCCTCGTTCTCCATCTGGGCGGCCATTTCGATCGCTGCTTCAAATGTGTAACAGACATCACCTTGCTCAGCCATGGCGGGTCTCCTCTAGTCTTTGTTGTGAAAGGCTTTTTAACACAAGAAGGCCCTGAACACAAGATTTTGTATACACTTCGTTCGCTAAATGGCGATTCGAGTAACACCTGCTACACTATCGGCTGTTGTTACTATTCCGAGACCGGGGTTGAAGGCTGGGAAATAGATGCGTTGGAGGCGCGTATGTTGATCTTTTTGGCAGGCGGCACGGGGTTCGTGGGAGGGCATGTAAGAGAGGCACTTTTGGCCCGCGGGCACAGCTTGAGGCTGTTGGTGCACCGCAGAAGCCTGGGGAGCGTCGAGCCCGACGTCGAGGAAATCGTGGGTGACGTCACCCGGCCGGAAACCTTCGAAGAAGCGGTGGCCGGCTGCGATGCCACCATCAACCTGGTCGGGATCATCAGGGAGTTTTCCGGCCGCGGGGTCACCTTTCAGCGCCTGCACGTGGAGGCGACCGGGAACATCCTGGCCGCCGCGAAAAAAGGCAAAGTCCGGCGCCACCTGCAGATGTCCGCGCTGGGAACCAGTGCCGACAGCACCGCCCGCTACTTCAAAAGCAAGTACCAGGCGGAGGAACAGGTGCGCCGGTCAGGGCTCGACTACACCATCTTCCGTCCCTCCATCATCTTCGGCCCCAAGGATGACTTCATCAACATGCTGGCCGGCTACATGCGCACCTTCCCCGCCATGCCGGTGATCGGCGATGGAGAGTACCAACTACAGCCCATCTCCGCCGACGACGTGGCCCGCTGCTTTGTCGACTCGCTCGAAAAGCCGGAGACCATTGGGCAGGAGTACGACCTCTGCGGGCCCGACCGTTACACCTACAACGAGCTTCTCGACATCATCGGCCGGGTCCTGGGGAAAAGCCACGTCGCCAAGATCAGGAATCCGCTGTCGCTCATGCGGCTGGTCGTTCCCTTCTTCGAGGGTTTTTCCTTCTTCCCCATCACCTCCGATCAGATCGCCATGCTGGTGGAGGGCAGCACCTGCGACGGAAGTTGGCGCAGGACCTTCCATTTCGAGCCCGTCAACTTCGAGGCCGGCATCCGCAGTTACCTCAAATAGTCAAAGACCAATTGCACGCAAAGCCGCCAAGGCGCAGAGAAAGAGACAAATCCGATGTCTTACCATCTCTGCGTCTTTCCGTTTTGCGCCTCCGGTAGTTGCGCCTTTGGGTGGGCTTGCCCACCGAAGCGCGTAGCGCGAAGGTGGGTTTTGACTCTCCTTTGTCTTTCACGTATAGTAAGGCACTTTTTCTCAAGGAGAGCCATGCATGGGAGAGACAGTAAGATTCGGCATTTCCATGGACGACCAGTTGCTGGAGAGCTTCGACCGGCTCATCGAACAGAAGGGGTACGCCAACCGCTCCGAGGCGATCCGCGACCTGATCAGGGCGGCCCAGGTTGAGCTCGATTGGGAAGAAGGTGAAAAAGAAGGGGTCGGCACCGTCACGCTGGTCTACAATCACCATGTGCGCGACCTTTCCGACAAGCTGACCGAGCACCAGCACGCCCACCACGACCAGATCATCTCCGCGCTGCACGTCCACCTGGACGCCCATAACTGCCTCGAAGTCCTGGTGGTGCGCGGCAAGGCCCGCGACGTACGCCGCATCGCCGACGAACTTATCGGCGTGAAGGGGGTCAAGCACGGCAAACTCGTCATGACCACCACCGGCGAGGGACTGCATTAACGGCCAAGGCGTTCTACGTTCAAAACCGGCGCCGGCCTTCACCCTTTTCTCCATGCCAGCATCACCGCCCCCGCCTGTAGGCCGAGGCCCTTCAGTGGGCGCAGCAGAACTGGAGGGGGGGAGCAGGGAAGGCGAGTGCCGTTGGATCTATTAAAGAAGGAACGATGAAGAAAGACGACCACTACTGGATGGGAAAAGCGATCGACCAGGCAAGAAAAGCCGAATCGATAGGCGAGGTGCCGATCGGTGCCGTGATAGTGAAAGACGACGTGGTGATCGCGCGGGGGCACAACCTGCGCGAAAGCAAGCAGGACCCCTCCGCACACGCCGAGATGATCGCCATACGCAAGGCCGCCAGAAAGCTTGCCAGTTGGCGACTCACCGGCGCCACCCTTTACGTTACCCTCGAGCCCTGCACCATGTGCATGGGAGCCATAATCCTCTCGCGCCTGGACCGCGTCGTCTTCGGAAGCTACGACCCCAAAGGGGGAGCGGCGGGGTCATTGTTTGACTTCTCCGATGACAAGCGGCTGAACCACAGCGTCGTCCTCACCCCCGGCGTGCGCGGCGAGGAAACCTCCAGCATGCTTTCCAGTTTTTTCGCAAACTTACGGGCACAGAAAAAGCAGGAGAGAAAGCCCCTCAACAGCTGAGAAAAAAAGAGGAAAAAAGCCCTAAACCTTTTCCGAGCTTAAGCCGAAATTTAGGACAACCAATCTTTTTCAACGGCTTTGAGAGGGGCCTATGCAAATTGAAGAAATAACCCCCAACGCCATCATGGCGACGCACCACGAGATCACCCGGCTGGCCGCCTATACCGAGGAGCTGCTGCAGGGGACCATAGCATCGGAAGATCATTCGCGCCACAAGCTCACCGCCGTGCTCAGGGTGTACAGCGAGCTCGGCCTCATTTGGCGCATCCTGTCAGAGATAGACACCAGGGGCGTCCTGACCAAGACACAGCGGCAATTTCTGCAGGATTTTTATGCGGGCCTTACCTACTGACCTCGGGGAGCCACAACAGGGTTGAATTTCTCTTTCGAATGAGGTATATCTTTCTGCTCCGAGGAGCGCCGCTCCTTTGACAACAGCATATCCGGAGAGATGTCCGAGTGGTCGATGGTGCCTGACTCGAAATCAGGTGTACCGAAAGGTACCTAGGGTTCGAATCCCTATCTCTCCGCCATTAAAAAACAAAGGGTTACAGCTAAAGAAGCCGTAACCCTTTGTTGCATCTTGAGCCCCATGCAACCCCTAGTGCAACCCTTAGTATCTGGCTAACGGTGAAATGGAGTGAATTCAAAAAGACCTGGTGCCCAGCAGCAAGAATCCCCCCTCTTACTTCTTGGCTATCTCGTATTAGCGTTCCACCAGACTTTATGAAAGCCACCCTAAAATTTCGCAACGCATAGGTCGTCGGTTCGATCCCGACCGTCTCCACCAATAAAAACAGGCCGTTGCGTTAAAGACAGCAGCCTCCTTATCTTTTAAGTGAACTTTGGAGTGAGCTTTTGCCAAAAACGATCACCTTCGGCAAGAAATAAGTTTGTTCCTAGAGGTGCGGTTTTTTGGCCCTCAGGAGTGCTTTATTTAGTTTTTATTGGACTAAATGAATAAAAAAGTGTAAACGTAGCCGCGAGAACCCTAATCCTGCCGTGCATTGACTAAACCCGCACATGTGCCATCACCCCAAGGGGTAGAGATGGCATGGTTCTGTTGAGCGGTGAGCTAGGTGACTTGGCAGTTTACTGCCATTACCGGGGAAAATATGCCTTTTAAATTCAACGAGTTCCTGAGCAAGCATCAAAGCTACTTGGCGTTAACAAGCTTAGTAGCTGATATCATTGCGATAGTCACAGTGTGGTTCTCTGTTAATGCAGAAGGTCAAATCGGTCCATCTGCCGGTGTATTAATCTTGGCTCTTGTCAATACTGCAATAGTGATTGTAGCTTATCTTGCAATAAGGGATAGCCAAAAGTATTTTGACCAGTACAAAAATATAGATTCAACAATATTCAGCAAAGACAAGGAGATATCCGATCTAAAAAACAAAATGGATGACATGTTTGATGATCGCATCAAAGTTGCTAGAATAGTTCATAACATTGGCCATGAATATCGTCAGGAAATGCTTAGAACCTCAAGCAATGGCCAACTTTCGAAGGAGCAATTTGAAGAAGTTAAGAGTTCATTCAAGCAATTCATGCTATTTTGCATGACTAATATTAAAGAATTATTTGACATCATGACCAAGGATGATTGTTCAGTCTGTATAAAGGTCGTAATTAACGATTCGGAGGTTAAAACGTTCATTCGAGATCCTGTTTCTTATAGGATTCGAAAAGATGCCGATGCTCGTTTACCTGTTTTCCCGATCCACGGGAACTCCGCATTTGATATGCTTACAGGCGTAAATCCTAAAAATTATTACCTTTCCAACAGCCTAAACCAAGAAGACGAATACACTAATTTAAACAAGAATTGGAAAAAAAGTTACAACGCCTCTCTGGTTGTGCCGATAAGGATCTCATATAAAGAGGAAAACGGAGCTGAGTACCGAGTTATCGGGTTTCTCTGTGTTGACAACATGAAAGGCGGGTTTGACCACGATATCTGCCTAAATTACTTAGCGACCATCGGCGACCTTTTCTTCAACATATTTGAATCATATGGCAAATTAGAAGTCGCACCATCAGCATAATTCGGTTGCAAACCAGAAAAAGGTGTGCTATAAAGCGTCGCTTAAGGAGACTCGACATGACGAAGGTTAAAATTGGCTTAATCGTCAAAAAAGAGTTTGGACAATCCGATCCACCAGAAGTGATTTCGGAAGCTATCAAACCCACTGAAGATTCGAAACGACGGCTGGACGATCCTGAAACTCATAAAAGATTTGTCGCTAACTTGTTCGCATTAGTTGCTTGAACCGGTTGATGTAATTTGTCGACTTACGTGCACCCCCACGCCACAAAGGCTGTGGGGGTTTTTTTGTATAATTATGTGCATCCGGAACCTACAATTCACGCCTTATTCTTCAGTTTGCGCCTCGCTTGAGGCGCTTTTGCAATGGTCCATAGTTGGAAAACCCGATTCAACTTCCCTTCAAACCGCTAAACCGCTCATAAACCTGACTTCCCAACCATTTCGAAACCAGTCCCTGCAGCTCCGGCTTGCTCATATAATCGGTAAAGACCTCCTCGTTAAGCTCCATGCGCTCGATAAATAGCGATTCCAGCACCTGGCGGAAAACGAGCTGGAACTTGTCAAGAGAGTTTACTTCGGCCGCCATGCGCAGGGTCTCGTTCTGGCTCGCTGCCTCGGCGATCTGATCAAAGAAGAGTTGATCCGCCTCGGTCAATTCACCGCCGAAGCGTTCGTTGATGAGGTCGATCAGTCGCGACAGGGGTACATTTTCTTCATGCACCACGCCGGTACCGACCTCGTGCGGCCCATCTAGCGGCTTTGCATAGCCTTCTTGAAGATTGATCGAGCCTTCACTGATCTTCTGCAACCGGTAGTAATCAAGCTCCACCTCTTCATCGAACTGGTAGTCCGGGCCGCTCTTGCGCTTAGGCAGCTTCAAGGCCAAGTGCCGTAGATAGGTAAACAGCTTCTCCAGATCGCTATCCTGATAAGGAATCACCTGACTCAAAAAACTGTAGAGGTTACGAAAGGCTTGTATTTTGCCGCGCCACAACTCGGCCTCTTCTTCCTCATCGTTTTGAAGGTGCGCAAACCGCGCAACCGCTTTATCTAGGATAGCATTCATGTTCTTGTGGTCGGCGGGGCTTTGCCGCCGCTTTGGCGCAAAGAAGATGTGGGCAAACTCGTTCACTTCGGAATCGAGATAGATGCCCGAAGCGTCCAGTCCAGCCTTGACCTCATAGAGCCGATCCGGGTCGACCTCTTCTCCCATCTCCGAACCTTCATAATACTGGCGGAAGGCTTCCTGAATCTCGTCTGGGTTATTCACGAAGTCCAGAACGAAGGTATCGTCCTTGAGCGGATGGGTCCGGTTAAGTCGCGACAGAGTCTGCACCACCTGGATGCCCGCCAACCGCTTGTCCACATACATGGTGTGCAGCAAGGGTTGATCAAATCCGGTCTGGTATTTTTCGGCCACCAGCAACACGCGGTATTCCGGATTGGCAAAGGTGTCCGGCAATTCCTTTTCCTTTAGCCCGTCGTTCATCTCCACTTCGGTATAGGTCTTCTCCGGCACCTTGTCGTCTTCCACCGTACCGGAAAACGCCACTAGGCTCTTGATGGGATACCCCTTCTCCTGGATGTAACGATCAAATTCCTGCTTGTATCGCACCGCCTCCAGTCGTGAACCGGTCACCACCATCGCCTTGGCGTGACCACCTATTTTGTGGCGGGTGTGCTGCTGGAAATGCTCGACCATTACCTCGGTTTTCTGACCGATATTGTGCGGGTGCAGGCGCATAAAACGCGCCAGCGCACGTGCCGCCGTCTTACGTTCGACGTTGGGGTCGTCTTCAGCTTTTTTGATCAACTTGTAATAGGTCTTGTAGGTTACATAGTTTTTCAGCACATCCTCGATGAAGCCTTCCTCGATGGCCTGCCGCATGGTGTAACGGTGGAAGGGCTCACCGCCCCGACCGAAAATCGCAAGGGTCTTGTGCTTGGGTGTGGCGGTGAAGGCAAAGAAACTTATATTTGGCTGGCGGCCACGCTTGGCCATGGCCCGAAACAGCCGTTCCAGCTCGACTTCGCCTTCTTCCTCAGCCAACTCCTGGGCTTTTTTGTGCAGTTCCGCGCCGCCCAGTACCCCCTTGAGTTCAGTAGCCGTCTCGCCCGACTGGGAGCTGTGCGCCTCGTCGATTATCACCGCGTATTTGCGGGTTGGCAGATAGCTTTTTCCCACGTCACCACGCTCCTCAGCCAATTTCAGCAATTGACTTGAGACAAAGGGAAACTTCTGCAATGTGGTTATTATAATCGGAACACCCGATTCCAGCGCCTCGGCGAGTTGGCGAGAATCCTCATCGATCTTCTGCACCACCCCCTGGCGGTGATCAAACTGGAAGATGGTATTCTGCAACTGCCGGTCGAGAACTACCCGGTCGGTGATCACCACTACGCTGTCAAAGATACGCTCATCCTGTACGTTGTGCAGCGAGGAAAGCCTGTGTGCGAGCCAGCCGATGGTGTTGCTCTTGCCGCTGCCCGCAGAGTGTTCAACCAGGTAGTTGTGCCCAACACCTTCGCTGCTCGCGGCTGCGACCATCCGCCGCACAGCCTGTAACTGGTGGTAGCGCGGAAAGATCATTGCTTCCTTGCGCACCTTTTTACCTTCAACTGTAACTTTTTCCTGCACATCAAGATGGAGGAAACGCGCCATCAGGTCGAGGAGGCTGTCGCGGCAAAGCACCTCTTCCCACAAGTAGGCGGTTTTGTAGTTGCGGCCCGCCGGGTCCGGCTCGTTGCCCGCACCGCCATGATCGCCCCTATTGAACGGTAGAAAATGGGTGCCAGTTCCAGCGAGACGGGTAGTCATGTGCGCCTCTTCGGTATCAACCGCGAAATGCACCAAGGTGCGCTTGGTGAACTGGAATACCAGCTCGCGCGGGTCGCGATCGTGGCGGTATTGATGGATGGCGCTGGCGGCCGTCTGGCCGGAGAGGGGATTTTTCAGCTCCAGCGTCGCCAGGGGGATGCCGTTGACTGAGAGCACCACATCCAGTGATTTTTCGTTCATCGGGCTGAAATGCAGCTGCCGCGTCAGGCCCAGCCGGTTGGCCCGGTAGCGCGCCTCCAGCTCGGGATTGAGTCCATGGGCTGGGCGGAAAAAGGCGATGCGCAAGGTCTTACCGAAACACTTGAAGCCGTGGCGCAGGGTGGCTAGCACACCGTGGGTATCCATCCACTTGCACATCGACTGCAAAACCCGTTCACCGGTTTCGTCCCCGTGCAGGGCTTCCAGCTTCTCCCAGCTTTTTGTCTGCGTATTTTGGATGAAGGCGAGTGCCTCGGCGGGAAATAACGCCCGTTTACGGTCAAAGCCACTAGAGGGGAGTTTGGCATAGCCGTCGGCCAGCAACGCCGCCTCAATGGCGGTTTCGAAAGCGGCTTCGCTGGTTTGTTTCATTACTCCCCTCCTTGTTCGATGAACTTTGGCAACAACTGCTTCAGCACAAAGCAGAACTCTTGCAACCGGCCATTCCCATTAAACTCATCAACACGTGCCAAGGCTGTTCTGGCATCGGCAATTGACAGTGGCTTTGCACGAGTCCGGGCACCAAAACCAAAAAAACCGTCGATTCGTGACTTTCTGAGCTGCCGTAATCCCTCTTTATCGAGTCCAAGGATTTTGATCGTTTCAGTGGCACCTTGGTGATCACCAGGGTTTGGATATACATGACCACTCCAGGTAAATCGAAACCGGCGTTCACACTCTTCTGAAAGAGGAGATACAAAAAGAGCTTCATTCCACCATCCCGCCTTAACTGGTGCGCCATACCCGAACGCGGTGTCCCCACCGTCTGCCGGAAAGCAGGCGACGACGTTGCGGTATTCCACGTCTTCGGATCCAACACACTGGTTTTGCGGCTTCAAATGTTCAACATGCGATGATGCAGCGTCAATAGCCCTGCCCGTATATGCGCAAATCCCGCCTTGCTCCTCAAGCAGTTTGTCCTTGAGCGCCTGATGGGCCTCGGTTCCTAGCATATCTTCGTAAGCATGGTTGAGGTCTTTATTGTCATTACGCCACTTTGTTAGTTGTTGCGGCGCGTGCGTCTTTACGATTCTTCTCATCCTTGCCCCAATATTTCAAATCGATCAAGCAGCGCAAAGGCCTCTTGCAAATCAGGAAAATCCCCAATTTCCGAACGGATCGCCTCGGCTAGAGTGCGTGCATCTCCGTATTTTCCTTCGTCAATCGCGTCATAAATCTGGGAAATTTTTTGTTCTGTCTCATAATCTCGGGCAGGGACACCCATGATGTTCTGCAAGACCCAACTGCTGTCCATGCCAAACGCCTGAGTAACCGGAGTCAAAACAACTTTTCCAGACTCGTCGTGGCTTAATAACCGCAGTTTTTCCGCTTTGACTTGGCCTATCACTTGGGGGGAGTGTGTTGTAATGACAAATTGGCAGTTCTTGAAAACTTCCCGAAGCCTTCTGATAGCATAGCGTTGCCACTTCGGGTGCAGGTGTAATTCGATTTCGTCGATCAGCACCAGCGCCACGCCTTCGGCGATGGGATTGTCGCTCTCAGGGTTAGCGATGGCTAGACGGCGGGTCAAATCGAAGACAAGTGCCAGTAGGCCGCGCTCGCCATCGGAGAGCTGGTCCAGGAAAAACGTCATGCCGTTTTTCTGTACGCTGAATCGGGCTGGGCGCTCCGAGTGCAGCCTAAGACCACTTACATCTTGCAAAAACGTGCTGATTGCCGCTTCAAGCTGCTGAGACATCTGGGCTAGGCGTTTGGGATGACTGCCTTCCGACAATGCACGGTACCAGTTTGCAAAGTCATTCAAGGAAACTTCCAGCTGTTCCAACGCCTTGCTGTACGCCATGGCGATCTCGATTGCCTTGGTTTTGGGCAGAGTAAGCGGCAGGCGGGTCAGAAAGCGGGAGGTCGAATAAAAGACAGCGAACGGCTGCGCGCCTTCCGCCTTCAACGAGGCGACAACATCCTCAGGGCTATCATCTGAATCGGTTGACAGGATTCTCACCGTGGGAACGTCCTCCACAGGTGCCAGTTGACATTCAATCAGGCGGATTTCATTCTCGATGTCACGTTCTTCCTTCGACCCTTTCTTTGTTTCCCGAGTCGCAAATCTCAATTCATCCCGCCGCTTCGTCAGCAACTCTGCATCCGACGTGCTTATACCTGCCACTCTTGCGATGTCCACATGAACATTGGCTTTGGGACAATGCAATACGACAGACACAGCCAGGCTCTCCTTGCCGGTCTTGATATCCGTGTCGGCAAGACCAATGGTGCTTTCCTTTGACGGTGTCATCCTTGGTAGGGCAAAGGACATGGCCTTAACGACCGCACCCAAAAGCGCCGACTTTCCAACACCATTCACACCGGCGATAACGGTCACATCAGGTTCGCACCTGAGATCAATTTGATCAAAGCCTCTAAAATTCGCGAGGGTTACGCTCTCCAGTTTCATTCGGTCATCTCCTCGATAGGAATCTGGCCAGTGACGACGGCGGTAATTAGCGCGGCGCGGCGTTCTTTGAGCAGTTGAATAGACATATCTATCTCTTCGCTGACCCCATCGATATATGCAATTTCTTTATTTAAGAAAGAAACTATGGCTTTTTGCTCGGAAAGAGGTGGCGACGGATACCGAATATTCCTTAGTTTTTCCGCAGGAAGGTGTTGTATCGTGGCCGCCAAAGCTTGGGATGAAAAAACGCATAGGCTCACTAGTGCCCGCATTACAAAGATAAAAAATGATGCATCGTCGTTACCATTCAAAGAGCGCAGTCGGTGCAATGCTTTTTGATAGTAACATTCACCAATTTCGCCGTTCCAAATTGCAGAACGCCCGATTTCACCACCCTCACAAACTAAAATATCTCCAGGTTTGAGAGAGTACCTAATACGACTTTCGTCATCGAAATCCATTACCGGAAGATTCAAAACATTAATCACACCCCATTGGACATCGGCATTTCTCAGATATGATGCGAGATGAGTTCCCTTGATTTTCTTCTCATCAAGCATCTTTCCTAGCTGAACTTCAAAACGTGCATAAACAGGTGGAATACCCCAATGCGCCGGGATATCCCCTAGCCAGTTAAGTCCGGAGGATTTGAAGGGGGCGTCGGGGTTGAGGCCGCGGGTTACGGCGCGGATGATGAGGGAGGCCCGCTTTTCTTCGAGCAGGGCCAACATCCGATTTTTTTCCGCCACCAGCGCATCGATGCGCGCGGTCTCGCGGTCAAGGTAGTTGGCGATGAGAACTTGGTTTGCTGCATCAGGCCAGAGAACTCGTTGTTCATAGACCGATTCTCTGTTCAACCCAGGTACAGCAGCTTCTTGCGAACCTTCGTCCAAACGAAGTGTTTGCAGTGCCCAATACAGCCATCGCAAATTTGAACTTGTCTGTCGGTAATCAATAAAGAAAGTCGTGTCAGAGGCAAAGCAGCCATTAGGAGCCCAGTTAACTTTCCCATAGGATCCTTTTCGTCCCACAACTATTGCCGGAGCTTCGGTATTTCTTGTAACTGTTGTAGAATACTGCCCGTTCGAGCCAAAAACGGGAATGTCCCCTGAATTGTCTTCATCTTTTGGTAGTGCATCACCATAGCCAAGGCGGCAGATGAATTTGAGGCGAGCTGTATCCCTTGTCACTCCGTAACCTCCCGCAACAGTGATGTAATCCGCCTTTCCACCTCCTCTAGGTCGCTATCTATATCGTTCAACGAGCGCGGTGGTTGGTACTGGAAGAATTCACGGTTAAAGTTCACCTCATAGCCCACCTTGCCGATGCCACCGTCCTGCTCGTCCAGGGTCTCGCGGTCGATCCAGGCGTCCCCTACGTATGGCCGCACCTCACGCAACACGTAGCTGACGATGTCTTCCTTGAGGGGTATGTTCTCATAGTCCTTCAGTGCCGGGTCAGGTTCGTACTCTATATGCTTCCTTTTACCGTCGGGCTTCAAGCCAAGCAGGGCGTGAAGCTCATCGTGCTTGAGGTCGGGCAGAGTCTGGCCAGGAAACAATGCTTCAATCTCCAAAGGCACCATTTTGTGTTGTTTGATGATGACTGGTGCGGCCTGGGAGTCGACTACAGTGAAGACATCGCGGAATAGTTTTTTCTGCGCCGTTCCCTTTGCCCCTGGTGCCCAACCGTCCACATCACCGGGCAGAGCCTTGACGATCTTCTGAATCTCCATCCAGAGTTTATTCCAGTCGTAGTACGGTTCATTGCCCAGCGCCTCTTCAATTGCCAGCACAGCGTCGAGCAGATCCGGGCAGGTGTCTAGGTAGCGATCCTTTGCCTCCTGAGTGATCTGGAAGCGCAGCCGCAGCGGTCGCAGGATGGTTACACGTCGGTACCCGAAATCGGCGTTGTCAAAAACCTTGCTGTTTTTGGAATCAGTCAACGCTCCGTGCGCGCGGGTAATATCATCGATAGCAGCCTCGTCAAGAAAGCGGCGCTTGTTGCCAAGGCTGCGTTTCATGGGCGTCCAAAGGTCGCGGGCGTCGATCAGCTGAATCTTGCCCCTGCGGTGTTTTTCCTTGCGGTTGCTCAGCACCCAGACGAAGGTGCCTATACCGGTGTTGTAGAACATCTGCTCGGGCAGGGCGACGATGGCTTCGAGCCAGTCGTGACAAATAATCCAGCGACGGATTTCGCTCTCGCCGCTCCCCGCTCCACCGGTGAATAGTGGCGATCCGTTGAAGACTATGGCGACCCGTGAGCCAGGCTTGTCTCGGTGGTCCTTCTGCCACGGCTGGTACTTGGAAATCATATGGAGCAGAAAGAGCAGCGCGCCGTCGTTGACTCGGGGCAGCTTCCCGCGGTAACCGCGAAAGTCTGGCCAGTCATCGATTTCTTTCTTTTCGCCTTTCCAGTCCACGCCAAAAGGGGGATTGGCCAGCAGGTAGTCGAAACGCATTCCGTCGAACTGGTCATTGGTCAAGGTATTGCCGTACTCAATGCGACTGTCGCGGTGTCCCTTAATCAAAAGGTCGGAAGCGGCGACGGCGTATGAGCGAGGGTTGTAGTCTTGGCCATAGACCTTTACTGTGGCGTGCTCGTTGTGAGCACGGATCCAATTCTGGCTTTCGGCCAGCATGCCGCCTGTGCCACAGGCTGGGTCGCAGATGGTGACTATGACGCCTTTTTGAGTCAGCACTTTTGTGTCTGGCTCCAGCAGTAGATTGACCATCAAGCGAATGACCTCGCGCGGAGTAAAGTGGTCACCAGCCGTCTCATTGGCCGCCTCGTTGAAGCGCCGGATCAGGTCTTCGAACAATAGCCCCATGGTGATGTTGTCGACACGTCGAGGATGCAGGTCTATCTCAGCAAATTGGGCGATGACCTGATAGAGGCGATTGGCTTCTTCTAGCTTTTCGATTTCCTTTTCGAACTCGAAACGATCGAAAATTTTCTGGATATTTTCGGAAAAGCCACGAATGTAGTCCATGAGGTGACGACCAATGTAATCCGGATCCCCCTTGAGTTTGCGAAAATCGAGCTGGCTGTGGTTGTGGAAGCCGAGCGGTTTGCCATCATCATCCTTTGCCAGTTCATTGAGTATCCGGTCAACCAGCTGCGGGTCCTTGTCCTTCAGCGTTTCGTAACGCTTCAGCACCGTTTCTTTAGTCGGAGCAAGCACCTCGTCAAAACGGCGCAAAACCGTCAAAGGCAGCATTACTCGTTCATACTGAGGCTGCCGGTACGGCCCTCGTAGCAAATCCGCAACGGACCAGATAAAATTTGCGAGTTGCTGAAAGTTGCCTGGGGTCATGTTTCATCCTTGTTTTCGAAATTAAGTTTTGCCGCTGCGAGTTTCAATAGCGCGCAGAACCTTGCAAAATGGCGGTCCCGTCGCATGATTTGGCTTCAAGGGCGTCTTTTATACCTTTGAGACGCCCCTGGCGGTTGAGTGCGATTTCATCCACTGATCAATCTCTTCGCGGTCAAATCGCCATTGGGTACCGATTTTCGACGCAGGAATCTCGCCGCGTTGCGCCATCCCGTAAAGTTTGGTCCGGCTCAACTTCAGGTAGGTTGCCAGCTCTTCAATCGTCAGCCATTTATCGAATGTGTCCATGCCGATACGCTCTGCGGAGGTTAATTGTGAATGTCTGGCAACAGAAGATAATCTATGATAGGAAACTTGACAAGAACAAACCATTTATTCCGCTTAGCTTGCCCTTCCCTTCCCGGCGGGTTACCAAGCCGGTGGACCTCTTTCCATCAGACCACCCCCTTCGGGGACAATACTGATTTCAGTGGGACCCTATCTGTCCTATACCGCCAAACTACATCTATTGCGTCCAAGAAAAACCATAACTTTGGAGGGGTGAGGTACCATAAACGTTGAACGGTAGTTGAACGGTAGTTGAACAGTAGTTGAACAGTAGTTGAACGGTAGTTGAACGGTAGTTGAACGGTCGTTGAACGGTCGTTGAACGGTCGTTGAACGGTCGTTGAACGGTCGTTGAACTGGAGTTAGTATCAGAGTTCCAATCCCAGCTATGCTGTCAAGTAAAGGGTAATCCGCCGACAAGTTTACGCACAGCGCCTAAAAACTTTTTAAATGGCGGCGGGTAATCGCTTGTTTCGGTAAAGACATCATCTCCAGGAAAGGCATTGGTTCCGCAAGAAAAGACCTCCCTATTGTCCCAAATGATTTCAATTTCCCAGTCTGTTCCGTCGCAAAGTTCAACCCCTTCGTACTTCGACTGCCAACTCCAAAGCCCCACTTTCTGGCATTCCAGCCAAAAGTGCCTCCAATCTTTAAAAGCAGCTTTTATTTCTACTGTCCGCACTGGCTCATAGGCCCACTCACATTCCTCGTAAATCAGGGCTTCGTCCCGAAGCTCCAGGCAGTACGATGAACCAGTGTAGCCACCAACCGAAATTCTGAACTTTGTCGGAACAGCCTGCACTTCAACCGGCTTCAGCATGTCCTCAATCTTCTTGAGTGCGTCAATTATGGGGCCGAAACCTGCAACAGAAGGAGTCCGCCCTTCGATAAGGTAACTCGCCAGATACTGTTCAGACTTGGGGCGGAAGCCGTGTCGATAGCAGAAAAGATAAGATACGGCTTCTGCCTCTAACTCCTGATCTGAAAGCTCCTTTCTCTTGAAAATCCCATCCTGGAATTCGTCCAAGTGACCGCAGAAAATATGAGCCAGTTCATGCACCAAGGCAGCAAAGCGTATTTCCAGGGGGTGCGTGCTGTTCACTTGCAGGACGTAGTTGATTAGGCGGTTCTCCGCTTTGATTCCTTTTCTTGGCGTTAGAAAACGTGCATCCTTCACCCGCACACGACCAGAAAGGGTTATCCCCAAAGGATATTCTTCAAGTTGTAGTCGTTGCCTACGGCATGCCCTTACCACATCATCGTAGAGCCCCTCTATTCCTCGGAGGTCTCCTTCTGTTGGAAAAAGCGCGCGGCAAATTTCTTCAGTTGGTAAGTTAGGCTTATATCCGGGGATGGGATTCTCTTCTATCCCCTCAATATCCTTAATATCGTAAACGAACTCGACCGGACCGAAGATTTTCATGATTACTATCGGCTGAACACCGGGGCGCAGATTCCTACCGTATTTACTACGCCAACGCTCCTCTGGGATGACAAGGGTCGCACTCGACCGTTGCTGCTTTACTAGTAAGGCGTTGTACGGGGCTAGGTATCGGCTCTGCTTGATGAAAGTCAGCGTCTCAAAGAATGACGCAGATTCGCCGCCTTGAGAGAATTGACGAGTCTTTTCAAGAAGGTTTTCAATTTCTGATTGAAGAATCTCGTAGGGTAGCATCAGGCTCCTCGCTTCAGTTCCATTACTAAAAGACCATATCTAGATGGATTTATCGCATACTTGTCGCCATCTCCCGGAACGGACACAGAAAGGTGTGTACAACACCAATGAAACGTATTGGTGTTAAATTAAATACATATTAGCACATACTGTGGGTTTAGTGCCAGATGTAAAGCACGTATAGTTCCCACATGAAAGCGCCAATAGCACTAAGACGTCTTGTGGGGGAAAATATCCGTTCTTTGCGGCACGCAAAAGGATGGAGCCAGGAGGAGTTGGGCGAGCAGGCAGGGCTGAGCTACAAGTTTATTGGAGAGATCGAGAGAGGGGCAGTGAATCCTAGCCTTGATTCATTGGCTAAGATCGCCAATGCATTGACCATCAACCTCGCTAAGTTGTTCTTGGATAGGGGGTTAATCGTGTTGTCCCCCGAAGAGGTGGCCAAAGTAGAATCGTCCCTGTCGGTCCTTCATGACGTGTTGGGTACGGTCAAAAGCAAGTTTTCTTGACGATTACCTGAGAAACACATTGAGGGGGGGGGCACCCGGAGATAAATCGGGGCGCCCCTGGCATTATGGTTGATTCTATTTATCCTGCCGACTGGGCAAAGCTATCCTGCGCCTTAAGGTCTTCCTTGAGTGCCAGTACCTGCTTATGACGCTCCGGGAGGAAGGTGGTCTGCTGGGCCTGGATGCTGGCCATTGCCTCACGAAACCGCTGGTCAAGCTCTTCGTCGGTTAGCTGCCCCCTCTCTTCCTCGCCGTCGCCCTCCCCGATGCCCTTGGTGAGCTGTATCTTGATGACCTCGGGCAGCGGTAGCCCCAGTTCCGTGAAGCGGTACGCAGCCTCCATGGTGTCGATCTCCCCGGCCCGCAGCTCCTGCATGATCTTGGCGGTCTCCGCACGGGGGGAGAAATTGTCGGAAAACATCTTGTGGAGTTTGGCTAGGTCCATCAGCACGGCGCGGCGGTCCACCAGTTCTATGATGGTCTTCCGCACCCTGCGGGGCTCTTTTCCATCATCCTCGGTGGCACCGTAGCAGCCCAGAGGCAGCAGAATCTCTTCGGTATGCAGCTTTTTGATGGCCGTCGCCATATGTCTATCTACCAGAGAAAGATCGACCACGGCGTTACCGTCATCCTGAATTTCCATGAAGTTGTCCATGTTGGCGTGGTAAGCCATCTTGGCAAGTTCCTGGAGGATGAAATCAGGGTCGGTCTTGAACTCCCGGAAAACAGAATTGGAGACCATCCGAATAGCCCGCCTAACCTTAGTAATTCTTAGCAGCTTGTGCCCGTTGACGGCACAGGTTCCCTCGGAGAGATGGTCACCATATGCCGCACGGTAGGCAGGGGCTGCTTTGCATTGCTTGACGTACTCCATTACGAATCTTGTCTGCTGAGAATTGAGCCCATCAAGGGCTTCCTCCAATTCACGGCGCCAGTCATTATCAAGGCTTTCCGCATTCGGCTGGGCGAGCTTTTTTGCCTTCTTAGGGGAGATCTGACCCTGCGTCGGCGTATTCTTGTGAACGTCACGCGACGCACCAGTCTCTTTTCTCGGCTTGTTGCTATTAAGCATTTTGCACCCTCCCGGTGTTATTTTTCTGGGCCATGATCGTTCAGTCACTCGTTCATGAGGCTACCGCGAGTCTTCTCAGCTCTTTTGCTGCTGCTGAGTGGTCGCCGCTGTGGTGTATCAAGGCATATGCACCGAAAGGGCTGTAACATTTCCCACACTGGAAAGGTGCCGTCTCAGGTGCACTGCTGTGAACGTAAAAGCCCGCGGCCAAGACACTACCGGATATTCCACGCTGCTTGCCCGGCCTTGTCCAGTGGTTGCGGAAGAAAGGACTCCATCCGAGAGGCTCCAGCAAATCCGCCCATGACGCCCGTGCATTGTAAACATCACCGGGTTTCCTACTTAGGGCCGGTCGTTTGGATACCGTACTTTCGAGCATCTTTGGTGCGTCGTTCATCGAGGGCGTAAAAAAGTCAGCAGGGTCAAGGGTAACGCCGGTGCTGTGACGGACCCTATACAACTTTTCGCCACCGGGCGGGCACGCCGGGGAGTAGAAGAGCTGCCCTGGCCGCCTAGATGCGCTGTCCAGGTGCCCCACACGCTCATCGAAATAGTCAATGATTCGTCCAAGAGTCGCCTTAATATCGCAAGTAAGGTCTCCGGCGAGCGGAAGGTAAGCGCGCAACTTCGGCCTTTCTGCCGAATTCGAATAGCTGGTGAATATTACCGCCTCGAAACCTTCGAGAGCTTCACAGAGTCCATCGAAGTAATAATGGCCATCGTCCAAGTCTAGCGTCACCATTGAAAGGGCTTCGAGGTCACTCTGCCGCCGAGTGCCGGACCTCCTGAAGCGCCCTGCGACAATCGCTGTTCCATCCTTCTGGCGATCCTTGACGCTCTTCTCTGCAGTCAGATAGATGTCGAGCGGTAATGCTCCTCGGATGACAGGGACGCGGCAAAAGTCAACAAACTCTCCCCAGGTGACATGGCGCAGGATAGGCCGGGTGTCCTCGAACCACCTAACCGTCGATATTGATAAAACCTGATCTTTCATTGTGCCTCCCCCTTCCTCTTACTCCGTAAAAAACAGTTCCAGGTAAGCAGGTGTAATTACTGGCAAGGTTACATGCTACTGCTACTGTTAATGTTAATGGCTTTCCCGGGCCTATCCTGAGGTTTTTTATTTCAAATCTGGAAAAACCTTAGCTTTTCTCAGCTTGACCTTAGCTTTTTTTAGCTTTCGGCCTCCCCCCCTTCCGCCCGTTCTCCGACTTTTTCCGTGAATACTCCTGTGCCTCAGATATAAGCGACCGCGTATACTCGGTGCGGCCTTCGCCCTGAACAAGATCGTCTGCAAAGGCTCTCAACCAGTTCTCGTGCTCCCCAGGCGGTATTCGAAAGACCTGAAGGAGAAACTCAGCAGTAACAAGTTTTACGAAGAAAGGTTTATCCACCGCGCCCCCCTATGCCACCTGCTTGCGCGATTCGACCCAGGTATCCACCGCAGACGCGAGACAACCGACACGCCCAGGGGACAACTGCACGCGGGGAGGAAAGTCGCCGGTTTTCTGCAACCTCCAGATGGTGGTGAGGGAGAGGCCGGTTACACGGGGAAGTTCTTTGAGACGATAAATACGGCGGGTTTCGGTGGACATGGCATGCCTCCAATAGGGTGAATATGAAACATTATGGAGGCACTTTTATCAGAGATGGGAAAAGCGAGGAATAACAGAACGAGGTATCCCCTGTAGATGTTAAAGGGGAATTTGATACATCTTCCGAAATGGAATCAAAAGGAGGGGTTACTTATCGCGTGAATTCCGCTCTTTTAATATGGACAGTGCCTCTTGCGCTTTCTTTCGGTTAATGGGGTCCTGCATATGCCTCTGGAAGGCTTGTTGGACGTGAAGAGGTACAACAAAACGCGGGGTGTCCTGCTTGATCTTTTCAAGGATTTCAGTGGTAGGAGCAGGGAAAGGAAACCATTCAGTTCGAGAACATTGGATAAGTTCGACAGCCATTTTATAGTCTACTGATGCTCTTCTCGAACACGCCGAATCTTCTCCAATCGGTGAATACATTCCTTCGCAAATCATTTCTTTACACACCTGAGTATAATTTTTATATATTTTGTATAATTCGAACGTACGTAAGCATATTTTAAATTTGCTAAAGTGACTATTATTGTTATTGGCACTAAAATAATTAATTTTTCCGTTTTTATGCCTTATATAATCCCTTTGTCTTATTGCGTAGTTATTTTTTATCAGGCTTTCTTTTACTTCATTTTCAACGTATTTTGCAAATGCTTCCAAATCCTCTTTTAATTCTTCATATGTTGTGTACCTGTGAACCTTGAAAGTGAACTCTAGTGGCTCAGAAGCCTCGCAGTAAACGTCATTTTTTCGTGGCAATAGTCTGTCAAACCCTGAAATCACCAATAAACGTTTTAACTCGTCACTACAGCAACTAGCTGGGTAGTGCCGCTCACTCCAGGATATAAATTCGTCGTCAAACTTCAGGAACTCAAAACGATAAGACCGTAGCTGTTCCAGATATTTGTTCAGCGGCATGTCTGGCTTTTTGGACACCTTCCCCCTCCCGATTATCATTAGGGCAGCCAGCAGATCGTCAATTCCTCCGCTGGTGCAACTTAGATTGCAAGTGACGCATGTTCAAAGGTCGTTTGAACTCACTGTCCGAACCGAATGCCTCACTCTTTCACCTTAGGCGCTCATCATCCCTTTAGACACTTTAGTCACTGTATTGGTCTTTGGGGAAATAGGTTTTTCAGCCTACCGAGACAGCCTTGCGACTCATGGGTAACACCTTTGCGTCGGCGGAACCGGTGATGATGCTGTTAAGCTTCCGCTCCCAGGCTTCAAGGGCTTGTTGCTTTTCCTTGTCATAGGAATAGCGGTTGTGGATATGACCCACGCCCTGTTTCTGTTTAGCGATGTGGTTCTGTACGCGATCGAGGATATCGCCGGGGATGCCCATTTCCGCCATGCAGGTTGCAGCGGTGCGCCGTAGGTCGTGCGGAGTAAAGTGTGCGATCTTCAGCCGGTCTTCAACCTTGCTTCCCGGCGTATGGGGTAGATTCGCCTTGATATCGTGGGTCATGGTGCGAACTTCATACGACTTGCCTGAGGCTGTCGGCGATTCGAAGATGTGCCCTTCCTTGTCACCAATCAGTTCAAGCGCCAGAGGGGTAAGAAACACTCGGTGAGCCTGTTTATTTTTGGATCGCTCGGCAGGGATCGTCCACCAATTTCCCTCGATTTCCCACCGGTGCATCCCGACCACTTCACCGGGGCGCTGTGCTGTCACAAGAATAAGCTTCAAGGCGCGGCGTATGCTATAGCTCATCTTGGCTGTTTCCAGGTTCTCCCAAAGCTTCTTTATCTCCGTTACAGAAAGTGCCCGCTCGCGTCCCACCTCCTTTGCCGGGCGTTCCATCCCCATGAAGGGGTTAGCTTCCAAAACGTCACGCTTCACGGCATAGCTGAACATCTTGCGTGTGTAGGCCAGCACTCTGTTCGCCATCACCGGCGCTCCCCTGTCGGCTATCTCGTCAAGGATAACCACCAGATCACGGCGCTTTATATCGATGATCTTCCGCTTCCCCCACTTGGGTACAATTTCAGCCTTCAAGGCCCGCTCGATCTCCCTCCAGCTCCGATTATGCTCCTTGGCATATCGGTTGACGTACTCATCCACGAAATCAGCAATAAAGGGCGTGCGGGTGCGCTCAATCTTGGCTTCCCGATCTACCGCACCGGGGTCAGCCCCGTTGTTCAGCAGTTTCTTTGCTGCTGCATGCCGTTCTCTGGCTGTGGCAAGTGACACGTCCGGGTAACTCCCAAGGTTCAGCTCTCTCCGCTTCGCGTCAAAGGTGTAGATGAACAGCCAAGTTTTAGCACCGGTCGGCATCACACGGATAGTGAAGCCCTCACCTTCCCGCCGGTAGTATTTTGCTGGTCCCGGCTTCAGCCCTTTGATTAGTTTGTCGGTGAACATCTTGCCCCCCTGTTGAGGTTGCATGACTTCATGCAACCCCTCATGCAACCTCTAACAGCGTGGTTAGGATGAAACGGCATGCACCCCATTGAAATAAAATTACGGCTATATATTTATTATGTCAATTGAAATATAGATAAAAAGGCAGGCAATGGAACAAGCTGGTGGGTACTGAAAGAACACGTCACTTGACTCGAAATCAGGTGTACCGAAAGGTACCTAGGGTTCGAATCCCTATCTCTCCGCCATTAAAACAAGGGGTTACGGCTTTTAGCCGCAACCCCTTTGTTGTTTCCAAGGCGTACGCATCCTCCCGTCTTTTCCTGGGAATCAGCCCCATTCTAGCTGTTATTACTGCCCATCCGTTGCAAAATCTCGTCAACCCGTGCCCCATCCAGCGTTTCTTCTTCCTGTAAAGCCGCCGCCAGGGCGTCCAGTCCTGGCCTGTTCTCAGACAAAACCCTGTCGGCAAGCTCTTCGCTATGACGGATGATCGCGGTGATCTCCTGATCTATCTTCCAGGCCATCGCCTCCGAGAAGCCCTTCTCTTCTGCGAGCTTTCGTCCCAAAAAGGGATGCTCTTCGCCACGGGTAAAGGTCACGGGCCCGATTTTCTCGCTCATCCCCCACTGGCAAACCATTTTTTCCGCAAGATCGGTCACCATCTTAAGGTCATTCTGCGCACCTGTGGAGACTTCACCGAAGACGAGTCGTTCGGCGGCTCTCCCCCCCAGAATCACGCAAATGCGGTTTTCCAGATAGCTTCGCGGGTAATAATAGCGGTCATCCTCCGGAAGCTGCTGGGTGACCCCCAAGGCGACCCCGTGAGGTATTATGGTGACCTTGTGAATTGGATCGGTCCCCGGAAGGAGCTTGGCAAGCAGAGTATGCCCCGACTCGTGGTAGGCTGTGATCCGTTTCTCATTTTCGGTTATCACCATCTTCCGTTCACCACCCATCAGGAGCTTGTCCTTGGCCTGCTCGAGATGCGCCATGGTGACGGCGGATGCCTTCTCCCGCGAGGCCAGGATCGCCGCTTCGTTCACCAGGTTTTCCAAATCTGCACCGGTCATCCCCGGGGTCCCTTTGGCGATGACTGAGAAGTCGACCCCCTCGGCCATCGTGATCTTGCGCGCATGTACCTTGAGGATTTTTTCCCGGTCCCGCCAGTCGGGGCGCTCAATCACCACGTGCCGGTCGAAGCGGCCGGGGCGCAGCAGCGCAGGATCAAGCACGTCCGGACGGTTGGTGGCCGCCAGCACGATCACTTCCTCGTGCCGGTCAAAACCGTCCATCTCCGAGAGGAGCTGGTTCAGTGTCTGCTCCCGCTCGTCGTGTCCGCCCCCAAGGCCCGTGCCGCGGCTGCGACCCACGGCATCGATCTCGTCGATGAAGATGATACTTGGCGCACCTTTCTTGGCGTTCGCGAACAGGTCCCTTACCCGGCTCGCGCCGACCCCGACAAACATCTCGATGAACTGGGAGGCTGAAATGGTGAAGAAATTGACCCCCGCCTCGCCGGCCACCGCCCGCGCCAGCAGAGTCTTGCCGGTACCGGGTGGGCCTACCAGCAGGATCCCTTTGGGTACCTTTCCGCCAATCTGGCGGAACTGCTCCGGATTTTTCAGGTAATCAACAACCTCCTTCAACTCGATCTTATTGTTTTCCATGCCGGCGACGTCGTCAAACGTGACATCGACCTTTTCCCCGACGCCGTACATCCGTGCCCCTGACTTGGCGAAGCCGCCGAACATCCCTCCCGTCCCCATTTGCTTGCTGACATTGCGGGAAAAATACACCCAGACCCCGATGATGAGTATCCAGGGCAGCATGGAGACGAGAAACGTAACGAGCAGCGACGACTCAGTGGAAACGGCACTGATCTCCACGTTGTGGGAGGCAAGCTCGCCAAGCAGCCCCGGATCAGCTACAGCAGGCATCGTCGTCGTGAACGTGCCCACCTCCCGAGCGACCTCTTTACCTTGCACCATTTCCACGACTTTGATCTTGCGGAGGAATTCCCCGCGCACGCCGGTCCCCTTGAAGCTCACCGTCTTCAGGTTATTGCCGGCCAGCTCGGCACGGAAGCGGCTGTAGCTGATCTGGGCTGTCTGTCCGGCTTCGCGCAGCATGTAGCTGTAAAAGATGTTAAACAGCATGAAAATTGAAATTATGTAGACAACCGTGCGCCAGGATGGTTGCTTCATGGGGCTTTCCTTTGGATGGAGGTCATTTCCGTATTTGAAAGTATATACCGCAACATGCAATAAAACAGGGCTTTGTGAGAGGAATAGCCGATTACCCGAGTTTATTTCCGTGATTACCAAAGTGCAGCTTTGATATAATGAACCCTTGGAACGCATCAACGAGAGTGGAGGTGGGACATGAACTTAGCTAAGACATTACTTCGTTTTTGCTGTGTCCTATCGGTCGTCGCAAGTCTTTCCGGCATGAGACCCGCGCTTGCGGCTGACGACAACCCAACGGGCGACCTCACCAAGGAGTTGAAGGAGATGCCTGTGCTCACCGGTGAAACGTGGCAAGCCCTTCAGCCTGACGCAAAGATCACCTTCATCTGGGGGATCGGACACGTGGTGACCATCGAGGAAAATGTTATACAACGCCACCCCGAGCTGAAAAGGCAGGGATTCGTAGCAAAGCTGGCCGAAGGACTTCGCGGAGTCCCGATGGAAACCATCATTCAGGACATCGACAGCTACTATCGCAACAATCCCGACGATCGTGACATCCCGGTCATGCGGGTGATCTGGACGCAGATCGTCAAACCGAAGTTGAAATTAGGCATCGCCGACCGGCCCTTCGCCGGTCCAGGCGGACCGTAGGCCTGGCAAGGAGGCAGCGCATGAGAGCTTTAAGATATCTGGCAGTCGTGCTGCTGGCAGCGCTAAGCTTTGGATGTGTGGGGATGTCGCGCCAGCAACAAAGCACGCTTAGCGGAGGCGCGATAGGCGCCGGCGGCGGGGCCTTGATCGGTGGACTTTCCGGCGGGAGCCCTGCAGTAGGAGCGATACTTGGGGGCGCGGCCGGCGCGCTGACCGGCTACATCCTTGGCGACCCCGGCGCCGGGCGTCATTACCAGCGTCGCTGAGGCGGCTGATGCGGCTCAAGCCATGTTGCCGCATGCATACAACAAAATAAAATAGATCCGTACCAAGCCGGGCCCGGGCATTGCGCAGATGCATTGCTTGGGCCCGGCTTTTTTGCTGCGCCGCACCGCAGCCCCCCTCACGGTGCGTTCAAGTTTTGAGCGCCTGTTCAAAATTAGCAACTACCAATATTTAAAGGCGGTTGCCGTGCATTCCGGTGGAGAGGTGTGCGGACGAAGTACAGGAGAGGGTGAAATCAGTTTTCAAGTGGAGCGGGGTAGAAAAACAAAATATGAGTTAGAGCGCGCACATGATAGTTCACTTTGCAAATTTGAACGACTTGGCACACTGGCTGAAAAGCCTCCGGGTTGAAGGGCAACAACACCAACATACGGAGGTAAGTCATGGACGAGCTCAAGTTCAAATCAAGCGGCCCCGATGCGGCGTACCTGGCGAACATCAACATCTTCTTCGCGGTCCTGTTCACCCTGGACATCTTCAAGAACGGCTGGCGGGAAGACAAACTCGGCTCGCAGAGCACTCTGCAGAAATGCGCCGACTGGTTCAAGGAAATGTTCGAGGGGGGGCGCACCGGAAACCGGGTGCACATAGCGGCCCGGAAGTCCGCACGGCAGGACCTTGACGGGCGCATCCACAAAATAATGCGGTACCTGTCGGTGTTGGCCGACGAAAGCGATATGAAGCCGCTGTTAAATTCTGGCGTCGTCATCTATAAGACCAGGAAGAAAGCCCGCAGGACCCCGAAGGCGGTTCCGTCCTAAGAGGCAATCGGTTTCAGCGGTCGTCTCTTCCCTCACAACCTTTTCACCGCCCTTCAAACCTCAAAGTACCCCGGCGGATCGCCTCTCCTCATGAGCTTTGGCCTCCACCGGGGTTTTCCTATTGGTGGCTCGCCCCTCAGCTAAACAGGCCCACGCGTCTTCCCCCTCTTCGCACCCCCCCTAAGCAACACCAGAGCTGCATTTACTAATGGAAGGGTCGCTTTAAAATAAAGCGGGCATGCTTTTTCTAATGTAGGGGTGTATTTAAACAAAAGAAGGTCTGCAAAAACCAAAAGCGAGGGCTCACTCATGCCATGCACGCCTTTTTTTAAATCGAAGCCCCCCTCTTCCGCTTATTCACCCCCCATTTTCCCGCAAGCACGTCTTCACCTGGTCAAGTCCCACCCTTTTCAGGCCTGAAAAACGGAGCTGTAATTAATGAGCTGGTGCATTTCAATTAACTACGACCATGTTTAAATTAAACACGACCTACTTTTTCTTAACAACGGTCTCACTTTTCTTAACTACGACCTCGTTTTTTTAAATGCAGCCTGCCATAAGTCCGGAAGGCGTCTCCAAGGAGCTTGACTGCCACCGCCTCGCACTTGACTGCCGTCTTCATGGGCTTAACTGGCACCTATTAAAGATAACCGCGACTACGGCAAGCTAAGGTCTTGGGATCGCAAGGAAAAATGCGGCGGCGAGTTACGCGCTCGCGACATCCCGCGCCCGCTCCTTTGCTAAATCCTCCAGCATCGGGTATCATGCAACATTAACGGAAACCAGCAAACGTCCGAGATCGCTGGGCAACCCAAAAAAGGAGAATGACCATGAAACGCAAAATTGCTGCTGTTGCTTTCCTTGCTCTGACCTGCATCGGGATCCTCGCTGGCTGCCACACCGTCAAGGGGGTTGGCGAAGACCTGCAAAGCGGAGGAAGGGAGATCGAGAAGTCCTCGGGTAAATAATCTTGTCGCCGTCCCCAAATCAAAAAGGCCAGTCTCTACGACCGGCCTTTTTGTGTTTCCGTACTCCCCTCCTCTCGATCACTTCTGCACTACGCGCACCACGCGCCCACGGATGGCGAAGGCGAGCCTGGCCAGGCGACGGTGCGGGTAGCTCGGGTCGATGATCGGGATACCTTCCCTGCAGGTCACCAACCCCTCCGCCTGGGCCCTCTCGAAGCAGTCGTGCGCCGCGTTTCTCAGGGTGTCGAAGAAGAAGATGATTGAAATCATGGCGTTGTAACAGGTGACTCCCAGTACCTCGTGGGACATCAGGCCGCTGAGGTAACCTCCCAGTGCCACAAGGGCGACGTAGGGCGCACTAACCAGCGCGGTATAAAAGATGAGAGTCGCCCGCGCCCGGATCGCTACCTTTGAGAGTCGCACCCCTTCCCAGGGATCTTCTTCATCGTAATCGTAGTAGTCACGTTCGCGCATGGCATCCTCCCACTGCTCTGAAAACGTCCCCGTCCGCTTCGGCCGGTTTACGAATTATCCCCAAAGGGAAATTCCCTGTCAATCGCCAGGCGCGCCGCTTGGGTTATCCACGCGGGCCGCATTGTCACAATTTAAAACGGCCGATCCTTGCCCACCGCCGACAGTTCGCCCCCCTCTTCTCCTGCGGCTCATGATTCCAACCTGTTACAGGTCACGCCCCCCATCCGGGCGACGGTTGTCCCGAGGCAGTCATGTTACATCGCGGAAACGAATCCACAGTGCCGGCCACTTTATCAACATGCGAAACAGCACCGGCAGAACACCCATTCTTCGTTTTCATTTCACCTGATTGCAACACGACTGCAACATGAGCGCGCTACCCTGGGCACCAAAAAAGAGAGAAAGAAAAGGAGATCGATGATGGAGCTCATGGCGGTAGGAGACAGCTATATCTGGTACTGCGACTGGTGCGACACCAAGAACGTGACCCCTTGGGTGAGAGCCAGGGAGAATGAAGTGTGCTGTGCCGCGTGCCACAAAAGCTTTGCGACGTACGGGCATGAGAGACCGACAAGGAGGGGCGCACCACAAAGGCAGGCCGGGCTCGGCTGCTAACCATGATACTGAACAGGGTCGATATGACGCGAAACATCAAGGAGACAGCAGAACATGTTGAAAAGAATGCTTGAGGGCATCCTCGTCGTTGCCCTGACCTTCTCGGCGCTATCCGGTTCTGCCCAGGCGGAAACGACGCTCACCGGTGCCGGCGCAACCTTCCCGCACCCCCTCTACAGCAAGTGGTTCAGGGACTACCAGGCCGAAGACCCGGGCGTCAGTTTCAGCTACGAGGCACAGGGGAGCGGCGAGGGGATCAGAAAGATCCTCGCCCGCGAGGTCGACTTCGGCGCCTCGGACAAGTTTCTCTCGGACCAGGAACTGAAGGATGCACCTGGCCAGTTGCTGCACATCCCAACTGTCATGGGCGCCGTCGCCGTCACCTACTACATCCCCGGCGTCGCCACCGGGCTCAAGCTGACGCCGCACGCCCTCGCGGGGATCTACCTGGGCAGGATCACCAGGTGGAACGACCCTCTTATCGCCAGGGAGAACCGACAGCTCAGGCTGCCAGGCAAAGAGATCATCGTGGTGCATCGCTCCGACGCAAGCGGGACCACCAGCATATTCTCCGACTACCTGAGCTCGGTGGACCCATCCTGGGCGAGCACGGTCGGCAGGGGAACGTCCGTCGCCTGGCCGGCGGGAACAGGGGCGAAAGGGAGCAGCGCGTTGGTCAAGAAGATCAGGGAGGTCCCGTACAGTATCGGCTACGTGGAGATCGCCTACGCGTTGGAAAACGACCTGGACACAGCCGCTCTCAGGAACAGGGCCGGCAGGTTCGTCAAGCCGACCATGCTTTCCACCAGGGCGGCCGCCGTGCAGGGGATGAAGGGCGTCAAGGTGAAGGTTGGCGCCGAACCGGACTACCGCCTGTCGCTGGTGAACCAGCCCGGCAAGGACGCCTATCCCATCGTCGGGCTCACCTGGCTTTTGGTGTACCGCGACCAGAAGGACCCGGTCAAAGGGAGGAAACTGGTCGATTTCCTCACCTGGCAGTTGAAAAAGGCCGAGAAAATGACATCCACGCTGCACTACACCCCGCTCCCCGACACCTGGTCCAGCCAGGTCGAGAAGACCATCAAGAGCATCAACGTGGCACAGTAGACCACAAGATCGAGTGCTGAACGGAGCGCCCTGCCTGAAGGTGGGGCGCTGCGGCTAATGTGAACAGAGGAAGTGCCATGCAGAAGATACTGATCATCGAGGATGAGCGGGACCTCGCGGACCTGCTTGCCTTCAACCTGGAAAGAGAGGGTTTCAAGACCCAGGTGAGCTACGACGGCGCCGAGGGTCTCGCAAGTGCCATCCACTGCCAACCCGACCTCGTCCTGCTGGATCTGATGATACCCGGCATGCCAGGGACGGAGGTCTGCAAAAACATCAAGAGGTCGGAAAGAACCTGCGAGACTCCCGTCATCATGCTTACCGCCAAGGGAGAGGAGATCGACAAGGTGGTCGGGTTCGAGGTGGGAGCGGACGACTACGTCGTCAAGCCGTTCTCTACGCGGGAGCTTATGCTGCGCGTAAAGGCGGTGATCAGGCGCAGCCGCAGGGAAACGGAGCCACGGTCAACGCTGAAGCTCGGACCGCTCAGCATCGACGTCGAGCGTCACCAGGTGACGGTCAATGGCCGGGAGGTCGCCTTCACCGGAACCGAGTTCAAACTCCTGCAGACGCTGGCGCGGCGGATCGGCAGGGTGCAGAGCCGGGAGTCGCTGTTACGCGACGTATGGGGCTACCACTTCGTCGACGACAGCAGAACGGTGGACACCCACATAACGCGCCTGCGCACCAAGATGGGAGCAGCCGGAGATCTGATAAAGACGGTGCGCGGCTTTGGATACAAGCTGGAAATACACCAGGATTAAAGGACTCTGCATCTGGTGTTGACTATATTCCGGTTTGGCGCTAAAAAAATGGCTTCACAGATACCTCAAAACCTGTTGGAAAGGCAACCATGGCCAAAAAAAAGATCCTTTTCCTCTGCACCCACAACTCCTGCCGATCCCAGATGGCAGAGGGGCTGGCGAACCACTGCCTCGGCGGCGGGTTCGAGGCCTACTCGGCCGGTACCGAGGCGACCCGCGTCAACCCCTTGGCGGTCAAGGTGCTTGCCGAGATAGGGATCGACATCTCCGGACACCGGTCCAAGACCCTCGACGAGTTCGACGGCGAGAGCTTCGACTACGTGGTGACCTTGTGCGGAGACGCCAACGAAAAATGTCCCCTTTACATCGGCGGCACCGAGCGCAGCCACCGCGGCTTTGACGATCCCTCGCGCTGCGTCGGCACTGAAGAGGAAGTCCTGCCGGAGTTCCGCCGCGTGCGCGACGAGATCAAATCCTGGATTATTGAGCACTTCGGAGGCTGCAAGTGAGCGAACATCTTTCCCGCAGACTTTCCTTCCTGGACCGCTGGCTTACCCTTTGGATCTTCGCTGCCATGGCGGCGGGCGTGGCCGTCGGCTACCTGGTCCCGGGGGTGGAGTCCTTCATCAACCGCTTCCAGGTCGGCACCACCAACATCCCGATCGCCTGCGGCCTCATCCTGATGATGTACCCGCCGTTCGCCAAGGTCCGCTACGAGGAGATGCCCGAGGTGTTCAGGAACAAGAAGGTGCTCGGCCTCTCCCTGGTACAGAACTGGGTGATCGGACCGGTACTGATGTTCGCGCTCGCCGTCATCTTCCTCCCGGACAAGCCGGAGTACCTGGTGGGTCTCATCATGATCGGCCTGGCGCGCTGCATCGCCATGGTGATCGTTTGGAACGAGCTCGCCAAGGGGAACACGGAGTACGCGGCCGGACTGGTGGCGTTCAACAGCATCTTCCAGGTCCTCTTTTACAGCGTCTATGCCTGGTTTTTCATTACCGTCCTGCCACCCTACTTCGGTCTTGCCGGCAGCGCCGTCGAGGTCAGCATCAAACAGATCGCGGAGAGCGTCTTCATCTACCTGGGCATCCCCTGCATCGCCGGCGCCATCACCAGGCTGATCGGCGTGAAGGCGCTGGGGGTGGAGCGCTACCACCGCGAAGTCGTCCCCCGCATCGGCCCTATCACCCTGGTCGCGCTCCTTTTCACCATCGTGGTCATGTTCAGCCTGAAAGGAAGCCTCATCGTGCAGCTCCCTCTCGACGTGGTCAGGATCGCCATCCCCCTGCTGATCTACTTCGTGGTGATGTTCCTGGTCTCGTTCTACCTCGGGAAGAAGCTCGGTGCCGACTACGCCCAGACCACTACGCTTGCCTTCACGGCCGCCAGCAACAACTTCGAACTGGCCATCGCCGTCGCCGTGGCGGTGTTCGGCCTCAATTCCGGTGCGGCATTCGCCGCGGTGATCGGACCGTTGGTGGAAGTGCCGGTGATGATCGCTCTGGTGAACGTGGCGTTTTGGTTTCGGCGTCGCATGGTGGCTTGATGCCACGTCCCACCTGACCGCTCCTCGATAATAAAGTTGAAAGCGGGTGCGCCGGAAATCGCCGACACACCCGCTTCGCTCACCCTTGCAAGTACTCTATTCTCTTCACCACGTGCGCTCGGCTGCAGGTGCCGGACAGATATTGATGGCGGAGAGCTCCTTCCCCGTTACGGGCCCACCTTCTTGAGAAGCTCGTCCATGTGGTCCCCTGCTTTTCCCAGTTCCCCGGCGATCTTCTCCACCGCCTTGTCGACCTCCCTACCGGCGCGTTGCGTGGGCCCCTCCTTTTTGCAGCCGCAAATGCTGGCAAAACTGCCAACCACCACTACAGTCACGATACCTTTTTTCATTGCGTCTCCTTAAACGGGTCGACAGCAGCGGGGCTGAACGCCGCCACTTCTGGGCCGAATCAAGACTTGTTGTGCCCCCTGCCGTGCCCGCCGCGGTGACCGTTGCCGGGACCGTCGCCGCGCCCCCCTCCGCGTTCGGCGCTGCCTCCGGTGAAGTGCAGGTCCCCGTTCTTCAGGGCATGGAATTCGGGCGACCCGGGCTTGATGCCGAGTTCCTTGGCGATGGCTCCCCACCCCTTCTTCCTGTTGGGCTGGTAGATGGCCAGTACGGACTCCGGCCGCCGGTGTGACATCTGGCCGAGCTGCAGGACCATGAAAGCGTCCGCCGGTTCGGGTACGGACCTGATCACCGCCTGGACCTGGGTCACCGGCACCCCGAACTGGGTGCTGAGTCCCAGCGAAAAGCCGGGCAGATCGGCCCGGGCCTGGACGTTCACGTTGGAGAGGAAAACCTCCAGTCCGCCGGCAAAGGCGGCAGTCGGGATGAAAACGCAGAACGCCAGCAGGAAAATGATGCGTCTCATAGTGGTACCTCCGAAATGCTCTCAGTTACGGGATGTCCGTCAATTGAAGAAATAACGCACGCCGATCGTCCCGGAAAAGCTGGAGGGATCGAAGTCGCCGGTGTGGAGCCCCTGGTAGGTGATGTCGGTATCGGGGGCAAGGACGAATTTGGCCTCGGCGGTAAGGGCCAGATCCCTGGTGACGAAGTAATCGACACCGCCCTTGACGTGGGCTCCCAAGCAGGTGTCGACATCGAGTGAGGCCCCATCGTAGGGATCGTAGTCGGTGATCAGGATATCGAGGCCCGCTCCGAGGTAGGGGACGACCTTGCGGTCAGGGACCCTGAAACGGTACTGTGCGCCGAGCGAGATGTCGGAAACTCCGAAATCGCCGGTGTCGGAGTCGAAGCTCGAGTGGCTGAGATCCACTTCCGCCGCCCAGTTGCCGTCTATGCCGTAAATGAGCCCGCCGCCTCCGACCAAGCCTGTGTCCGTTTTGTTGTTCCCCCAGCCGAACTCCGCTTCGTTGTCGGCGGGGACCTGAAATCCTATCCTGCCGCTGACGCCGACTCTTCCCTTGATGGTTTCTGCCATGGCCACGCCCGATGCAAGGGAAAGGGTCCCCGCAAGGATGGCGAGCGTGCTGATCTGCTTGAGTACTCTCGTGATTGTCATGCCAGTCTTCTCCTCCTTATCCTTTCAAAAAATATTGTGTCGACTTTAACCCTGAAATAGAAGTTGTGAGACGACATCGCGATGCAGTTGTCCAGCAGGAAGTTGTAGTACGAGTTTTCATTGTCCACGTCGATGGTGATGCGGTATTGCTGGATCATGCTGTCACTGGGGCTCAACTTATCCAACTTGCAGTCGATGTACTTGTCGCGCACGAGCTTCAGCTCTTCCTGGTCCAAAATCAGTATATCCGTCAGCGTCATCCCGTTACCTCCTGCCATGTCGGCTGCCGCATCTGTCGATGGTGATCGGCACAGTCGCCGACGGTTAATCGGTAAGGCATCCTTATCTCTCCTGTCGCCCTTGCACGGGCTGTTGTTTTACTTCCTGCCGCAGTTGCCGGCAAAGCGCACCCTCATCCTGTCTGCGAACGATTTGTCGCTTTTCATCCTGAAATAGAAGCGGTTCGAGGTCATGGCCATGCAGTTGTCCTGGAGGAAATCGAAGTAGCGCTGTTCATCCTCGTCCTTCAGGGCGACCCGATACCGTTGTATCGTGGAGTCCGCCGGGGTAAGCCTGTTGATCTCGCAACCAGGAAACGCTTTGGTCAAACTGGTCGGTTCGCCCAGCGCAATGATCAGCGTGTCGATGATTACGCCCATACCCTGCCCTCCTTGCGGTCGTGATGTAGGTGCCCGCCGTCTCAACGCGCGGGGAGGAAGTCGATCGGGTACAGGATCGTCGTTTTAGGCACGCCTTCCTTGGGTCCGAAGTTGAACTTTCTGACCCTGTCCACGATCTGGTCACAGAACGCTGCCGCGTTCATGTTGGTGGAATCTACCGAGCAGGCGGAAACGGCACCGCTGGGCTCGATGGCTATGCGCAGCACCATCTTCCCGCGCAGGGTCGGATCCTTGCGCAACTCGGTGTTGTAGATGCGGTAGAGCGCCGCCTTGTAGCGGTCGAACAGTATCTGGATCTCCTCGTCGGTGCGGGCCGCACGTGCGCCCGAGCTGAGAGGCCGTCCCTCCTTGGCGCCCCCCGGGCCTGCGATGCCGCTTTTGACCTGCGCAAAGCCCGCGTCGCCGCGTCCCAGCCGGCCGCTTCCACCTCCGCCGACGCTGCGCCCCACCGCGGCAGACCCGATCCCGCCGCTGCCGCCGTTGCCGACGTTGCGGCTTACCGCGCCGTAGCCGCCACCGCTCGGGCCTCCGCCTCCCTGCATCGTGACCAGGGACCGGCTTGCCTGGGCATGTCCCGCCGCATAGTTGGCCGGGTTCGCCAGACGCGCTTCCGCGCCGAGATTGGCCGTCGGTGTCTCGTCGATCAGGTCCTTCAGGCTTTCCTTGAAAGCCAGAACGCCGGTGTTCTGGGATTTCTTTGGCGCCGCGGCCTGCTCGACCGCCGCCGGCCTGGGGTGGTCCGGTGCCGGTTTATCCTGCGCCACCGACTGCTTCTTCTCCTCTTTTTTCCCTGCCGTTTCTTCCTTCTTCTCGTCCTTTTTCTCTTCCTTCTTCTCTTCCTTGGCTTTGCGGGGGGGCTCCGGCTTGTGGTACTCCTTGCGGACCATCATCGCCAACCGCTCCGGAACCTCTGCGATCACGGGACGGACCGGCGGCGGCAGGGTCACCGTGAGGACCACGATGGCCAGGAGCAGGGCAAGCAGCATCGAGCTGCACATGGTCCGGCGGTAGCGCCGCTCGACCACCTCGTCGTCGCTCCAGGGCATCACCAGCGTGTGCCCCGGGACCGGGGAGACTTCCCGCTCGACCAGGTACTCCTCGTCGCGCCGCTCGTCCCGGGCGTGCGCATCGTGGATCTCCTCATGCAGGAGGTCCAGTTCCTCCTGGCGCCGGTTCATCTGCGCCCGAAGCCCCGCCTTCCTCTCCAGCGAGCCGCGGATATCGTCGTCGAACCTGGCGACGCAGCTTTTTATCCGGGACAGGCGCGGCTCCGGATCCTGGATCTCCGGCAGCACGCCCCAGAAGAGCTGTTTCACCTCCAGCGCCGCCAGACGTTCAAGGGCGTCGCAGGCGTCCCGCAAGGCGTCGAAACACGCCCGGTCCGCGGAAAACATGTCCAGTTCCGCTTCCGCCACCTGCATCTGCATCTCCAGGTCCGAGAGCGTCCCCCGGACCTCCTCGATGCGCGCGTTCAGCGGCGCCAATTCCTGTTCCAGTAACGATGTATTCACAGTGCACCCGCTAGGCATGCGAAGCCTTCTGGATGACGGCCAGCGAAATCTTGCCGTATCCGGAAGCCGTGCAGCTCGTCATTATTTTTTTAAGAACCTTGAACGGAATGGTTTTGTCGGCCAACAAGGTGACTTCCCTCGTCTCGTTCTCTGCGGCGGTCCCCCCCCCGGTGGCCTTCAGGCTGCTCTCGATCTGGTCCAGCCGCTCGGTGACTTCCCGGACCGTGCCGACGCGGTCGTCGTAGAGGTCCGCGGTGCGCGCCACGGCCTGCCCCTGCACCACCACAGCCTCCGGGGTGACCGAGACCACCACGGTCCCCCTGGGCTTGGTTTCCACCACGGAGGTGGGGAGCGCGAGCCGCTGCTCCGGCATGTCGCCGTTGAAGGAATGGAACAGCAGGAAGAACACCAGCACCGAGAGCACGTCCAGCATCGGGATCAGGTTCAGGAAGGCCTGGCGACGGCTGTTGTTGCGCTCCAGCCGCTTCAAGCGTCTGCTTTCTCTCATGGTGCGTCTCCTATCGATATCTTGGGAAATAGCGCGACCCTGGCCACCTCCTTGCTCCCGGGGGTGCGCACCTCGGCGCCCCGCACCGTGTCCATGACCTGGACCAGGTAATCGTATTCGACCTTGGGCTCCATAAGGACCGTGGCGTCCTCCTTCTGCGGGTACTGCGCCTTCAGGCTGCGCATGACCTCGGAGAGCTTCTCAAGGTCGTACTTGTCGTTTTTCTTCGGGATGGCGGCCTCTACGGACTTCCCGTTGGCGATCTCCAGCCCCGACTTGCGCACGATCACCTCGATGGCAAAGTTCGGCGGGGTGGCGGCGGATGCGCCGGCGCTGGTCGGGACGCTCAACTCCATGATGGTGATACTCGTAAAGACCGCCGTGATGAGCAAAAAGACGACCAAAACAGTGAAGACATCCATCATCGGAGTCAGGTTCAGGATCTCCATGATGTCTTCGTGCGGTTGTTCCTTCTGCCTTCTTCTACGTCTGGCCATAACCTGCTCCTGTCAATTGAGGGGTGAAGATCTCTCAGTACGCGCGCTTGCTGAAGGTGGAGATGGAGTTCAAGGCCTTCACCGACACCATCTCCAGGCTCCCCACGATCTCCCCGGTGGTCGAACTGAGGCGGGCGTGGATCAAAAGCAGCGGGATCGCCGACATGAGACCGAAGGCGGTGCAGTTCATCGCCTCCGAGATGCTGGCCGCGAGCAGCGCCGCTTTCTCGGCGGGGCTTGCGCTGGCCACGGCGGTGAAGGCGGTGATGAGACCCATGATGGTCCCCAGCAGTCCGAACAGGGTGGCGATGTTGGAGAGGAGCGCCAGGTACGGGGTGCGCTTCTCCAACTGGGGGATGATCTCCATCAGGCTCTCCTCCATGGCGATCTCTATGTCCTCGCGGCGCCTGACCGCTCCCTGGCGCGCAAGCCCCATGGAGAGCATCTGGGCGATGGCCGAGTTGTCCTCGTAGACCAGTTCCCTGGCCTTGTCAAAATCCCCCTGGGCCAGCACCGGGTGCACCTCTTCCCACATCTCGCGGTTTTCCTTCTTGACGCGGCTCAGATGGATCCAGCGCTCGACGGAAATGGCGATGCCGGCCGACAGCACCAGCAGAATTGGGAACATGAAGAACCCGCCCATCTGGAAAAACCTTACAATCGTGTGCATCACTTCCTCCTTGCCTGATTGACCTTCTCGGGTCAGTTGATCCGCAGCATGCGGTTGGTTACCTTCAGTTGGTGCGCGAGCCTGCCGCCTGTACCTTGTTCCCGGTGCTCACCTCGTAGAAGGCGACCTCCCGGAGGAAGACGTCCCGGTCAACCGGCACCTGCCGCTCGGTCAGGGTCCGGGCCAGGCTGGTCTCGGCGCCGAGCTCGGAGGTTTTCCAGGGCACGATGAAGAGCGACATGGGCGCCTCCTTGTTGCCCAGGATGGACATCCCGCCGACCATCTTGGCCTCGGGATCAGCGGCGCCGGCAGGCGGGGCGGCGGCCACGTCGACGTTGGGGTCGACGGTGACCGGCCCGCCCGGCTTGTCGTCCTGCGCCACAACCATGGCGACGGGGAAGACCACCAGGAAAATGCAGAAAATCAGCTTCAACCACATACGCTCCTCCTTGAAACGACGGTGATTCCAACAAAACGGGTTCTTGTAACGGTGATGAATCCATGGAAACGTTTTCCGCTTCATAACCTATTGCCCGCCCCCTTTGCTCATGGCGACCTGCCCGGTGCGGGCCTGCAGGTCCGCGATCCACAGCTTCACCTGCTTGTCGTCGGGGGTGGCCCTGCTGTAGGCCTCGTAGTGCGCCTTGGCGCAGGCGAGGTCCTTCAGGTAGAGATCACAGAGGATGGCCAGGTTCCTTTCCAGGGGGCGGTACTCGGGGAAGGCCGCCAGGGATTTCTCGTAGGCGGCGCGGGCCTCGACGAAGCGCCCGGCCTTGCGCAACAGCAGTCCGTACTCGTTCCCCGCGACCGGGTGCCCGGGGATCGCCTCCAGCGCGGCCTTCAGGTGCTGCTCGGCCTGTTCGGGCTTGCTCATGTGGCTGTAGGCGCTGGCCGCATTGATGCGGGGCGCGGTGAGGCCGGGCGCCTTGGCGATCACCTTCTCCATGAGTTCCGCGCTCTTTTGGTATTCGCCCGCCTTCAGGAGCTCGTTCGCCTTCTCGAAATCGGCGCGCGCCTGCCCGTCGAGGTTGGACGGCTCCATGATCAGGAAGCCTTCCTTGCCGTCGCCCAGACGCTTCACCGAGGGACCTGAAGGCTGCGGGACCGGTTTCCCGGCCACGGGGAGCGGGGGAGCAATGGGCTCTTTCTTCGCCTGGCCGCCAATCGCGCACCCTGCCAGAACCAGCAGCGAAAGGGCCGGGAGCAGGAAACCGGGACGGCTGATCGTCAATCGCTTCATTTTTTGCCTCCTTTTGCGCGCCGCTTCGCGGCCTGCTTCGATTTCTTCGCCTTGGCCGGTACCGCTTTCGGCGCGACTTCCTTCTTTTCAGCGGGTGCCGCGGCGGTGGCTGCATCTCCCTCCGCCGCGCCCCCCTCGACGGTCCCCTTGCCGGCGCTCTTTCCCTGCTCCCCCCCGGCCGGTACCGTCGTCGTCCCCTCGGCGGCATTGCCGGCCGCGGCGGCAGGCTCCGCCGGTGCAGTGGCGTCGTTCAGGACGGGGTTCCCGGCCGCGGGCACGGGCGCCGCCGCCGGCTTCTCGATCTCATAGCTGTAGCTCTCCAGGGAGGCCATGAGTCCGCTGGGGAGTTCAGGCTTGTCGTAGCGCACCGGCAAAAGCTTGGCCAGCTTGCCCAGGCTCTTGTCGATCCAGTCGTTGTAGATGCCCAGGGAGATCAGCTCCATGTTCTTCTCGTGTACCGAGATCGCCTTTTCCTCGAACGGGAAGGCCTGCTCCTCCAGGGCCATCTCGTACTCCTGCATCTCCTGCGGGTTGAGGTCGTCCGGCCGCTCCGAGCCCGTCAGCGCCTTGCTGAAGTGCCCGTAGATCTCCGCCAGGTAGAAGGTCGCCGCCGCGGTCACCTCGCCCACCTCGTACTGCGGCAGCTTGTTGAAGGCCAGGGTGGTCGCCTTCATCAGCTCCTTCTTCTTGCGCAGGTTGGTCTCGAACGGCTTCACCAGGCGGACCTCGGTGAAGCGCTCGTAGGTCTGCTCGGCGAGCACCAGGGCGCCCTTCCCTGCCAGGTATTTCGTGCGCGGGGTGCGCGCCGGGCCGGCTGCTGCGTCGATGGCGACCATCTCCGTCAGTTCGTCGAGGTACGCCTTGCGGTCGTCCTCCTTCAGGATCTCGCAAACCTTGTTGCGCATCTCCAGGTTGACCTCGACCGGCTCAGGGAAGTAACCGACGTAGCGGCGGTACACGGCGAGTGCCTGCTTTTTGTTCCCGGTCTGCTGGTGCAGTTCCGCCGCCAGCATGAGGGATTCCCTTCTGACCTCCTCGTCCTTGAACTCCGTCTCCAGGCGCTCGTACTCGCCGGCGGCCTGGGCGAGCTGCCCGTCTTCCTTGTAGACGTGGGCGAGCTTCCGGGTGACCTCCGGCTGCAGCTCATGTCCCGGGAAGAGCTCCCGGAACCCGGTGAGGACCGCGGTAGCCGCTTTCCACTCCTTGAGCTGGATCAGTGCGACGGAGGCGTCGTATTCGGCGTTCACCCGGATCTTGGAGCCGGCGGCCATGCGCCCGACGCGCAGGAAGTGGTCCGCCGCGCCCCGGTAGTCCTTGGCGGCGTTGGCCTGTTCGCCCTGCTTGTAGATCGAGGCGGCCAGGTTGTCGTTGAAGCCTTCCCGGCTCTTGTCGTCGGCCGGGACCAGGGCCAGCACCTGGACGTAGGCAGCCTCGGCCTCGGGGTATTTCTTCAGTTCGTAACAGGAGTGACCCGCCACCACCCAGGCCGACTTGAGCACCTCCTTGTCGGCGGCCGGGAAAGTCGCGATGAGCTTGCGCCCGACCGTGAGCGCCTGCTCGTAGTCCTTAAGCTCGTAGAGGTCGTCCGCTGCAGCGCCGAGCACGATCGCCGCCTTCTCATGTTCCGGGAAGGCGTCGGCGAACCTGAGCGAGCTCCGCACCCCTTCGCGCTTGACCGTGTCCTTTTCTTCCTCGCGAGCGCCTTTGAGCTGCTCCCGGTAGGCGAAGACGGCCGCGTAGCCCGCGGCGGAAGACTTGTCGTAGCGCGGGTAGTCGTAGGCGGTCTTCTCGTATTCCCGCGCCGCCCGGGCGAAGGAGCGGTTCTCCATGAGCAGGTCGGCCATCTGGTAGTTGATCGCCGCCGACTCGCTCTCCTTGGGGAAGGAGACCAGGAACTCCTCGTACCAGTGCAGTGCCTCCTGGAAACTTGCCTCCTTCTCCCTGGCGTGGCCGGGGTCCTGGTACAGCGCGTGGTAGTGGTGGGCCAGGTCGGTGAAGTTGGTCTTCAGGAAGCCCAGCACCTCGGGGCGCTCGGCCGGTTCGAAATGCTTCCAGTACTCGGCCTTCAGACCGTAGTTCTTGGCGAATTCCTTCTTCGCCTCGATCACCAGGGTGGGGAAGCCGCCGGCGATGTGGATCTCGATCACGCGCATATGGAACTGCGGCGACACGCGGTGGAAGGGGTTGCGCCCTACGAAGGCGTTGTAGGACGCCGCCGCGTCGCTGTAGCGGCGCTTTTCGTAGTAGAACTCACCCAGGTTGCTGTAGACGCGGTCCTCGTAGGCGCGCTTGCCGTTTTTCTCGAAGTACTCCACGGCCGAGGCGGCGCCGTGCAGGTAGGAGAAGCTCTGGCTGACCACCCGGAAGGTGTCGTCGACCCGCTTGCGCTCCAGGTCGTCCTTGGCCTCGGCGAAGTCATACCCCGTGGTGACCTTGTGGTCCAAAAGGGCGATGAACCGGTGCAGCCCCTCCTCGTAGAGCTCCTGCTTGTAGAAGGTCCAGCCCAGCTTGTACAGGGCCAGCTCGTAGTAGGAGGTGTCGGGACCGATGTCCACCAGCCCCTGGTAGACCGCTTCCGCCTCCAGGTACTGCCTGTGGGTGAAGAAGTACTCGGCCCGGCGGAACTGCACCTCGTTGATGTAGCGCGACTGCGGGTAATCCTTCACCATGCGCTGCATGACCGCCATGGCCTGCTCGGTTTCGCCGAGCTCCTCGTAGGAGCGGGACATCTGGTACAGGACCTGGTCGTTCCCCTGGTAGTTGGGGTACTTCTCCAGGAGCTTCTGGTAGAGCGCGATCGCCTCACGCGTCCCGCTCCGCTCCAGTCCCTCGCTCCCCGCTTCGTGCACAGGTCCGGCCGTCTGCGTCCCCGCAAGCGCCCTCCTCTCGAAATCCGCCTCGGTCTCGCCTTGGGCGGGCTGCCCCCCCCCGGAGGAGACGGTGGGCTCCGGCTTGCTGAGCGTCGCTGTCGCGACCCCTCCGGCAGGCGCGGCCTGGGCGGCGGCGAGGTAGCCGTACTCCTTTTCGACCTTCAGGTCGGCGAGGCGGCGGATCGCCGCAGGAGTGAGCGCCGATTCCGGCGTCTGCTCCAGGAAGCGCTGGTACCCCTCCATGGCCTTGTCCAGCCCCCCTTCGATGGGCTCTTCCTTGATTTCGAGCCGCACGTCGCGCAGCTGAGCGATTGTCTCCCTGCCGCCGCCCGATTGGCACCCGGCAAGAAGCGCGGGGAATGCCAGGAGTAGGAATGCGATTCGCTTCATGGTCCCACCCTCTTTTGAGCCTGCGCCTTGTTGGCGCGGTCGTAGCTGTCCGCGATGGCGAAACGCGCAGTGACCTGGAACTGTTCCAGCCTTGCCCGGCGCTTGGTCATTTCCTCCACGGCCATGGCTTCCAATATTTTCCCCTGGCGCGGCAGCAGGGCGGCCACCTTTTCCCGGGCCGAGGCGATCTGCTGACGCTGCTGCGCGATGGCCCCGTCGTACCCTTGGTAGCTTTGCGTCGCGGCCTGGCGGGTGCGCACGAAGGAGTCGTACTGCCGCTTGAGCAGCTCGGTTTCCCGGTTCAGCCGGTCCAGGTCCTCGAAGGTGTCGGTAAAGCGCTGGTGGTACTGGGTGGCGATGTTCCAGGAGATCACCCCCCGAAGCCGGGCCAGCCGCTGCTTCACGTCGTCGGGAAGCGCACCGCCGCCGGAACGCTCCAGCCGGGAGATCTCCTCCAGGGCGACCCTCTCCTGCGCGGTGGCCAGGTGGTCCGGGCGCGGCGCGGTCAGCATGGCGTGCAGCCGTTTCTCGATGCGGTCGCGCTGCTCCTCACGCAGACGGATCTGGGAGTCGAGCTGCTTGAATGCCTGGTCGATCCCGGGAAGAAGCGGCTCGTAGTAGTCCCGGCGCTTCCTGATCATCTCCTCGAAGGCGTTCAGGTCACCCTCCCAGGCGACGAGCTTGCCGCTCAACTCGTTCAGATCCAGGTAGTTTTTGAGAGACTCCTGGAAATCGTGCGAAGCCATCAAGTCGAGCAGGTAATAGGTCTCCGGCGCCTCGGGCAGGGTGCGCAGCTTCACCACCCAGTCCGAGTCCTGCTTCAGCTCTTCCCGCGCCAGGGCCTTCAGGAACTTCCCCTCCCGCACCGAGGTGATGGAGGCACCCAGCTTGTCGATCTCTTTTCCGAAGGATTCCAGCGCCTGCCCGTACAAAAGCGCCGCCTTCCCGTAGACCTTCAGCTTCCCGTAGGCAAACGGCATGGCCAGGAGCGCCTCCTGCACCGCGGGGTCGGTCACCTCGCGCCTTGCCAGGATGCTCCAGGGGACCAGCGCCCTTTCGAATTCCCCCTGGTTGGCGTCCGCCCACCCGGAGCCGAGGAGGGCCCGGTTCGAGAAAGGGCCGGTCAGGCGCACCCGGTCCAGGACCAGCTTGGCGCCGGCGCCGTTGTTCTCGTCCAGGAGCTTGTAGCCGAGCACCAGGTTGGACTTGTCCCTGATCGCCTGGCTGGAGGGGTCGAGGCTCGCGAGTTGCCCCGCGCGATCCAGGTACTGCCGCCCGTCCTGCTCCTTTCCCTGCTCCATCAGCGAGATCCCCAGGTTGTAGCCGGTAAAGCCTTCCAGCCCCTTCGCCCCCTGCAGACCCTTCAAAACGCGGGAGGCGTCCTCGAAACGGCCGTTGGCCATGAGGACCTGCGCCCGCAGAAATTCGACGTCGTCGCGGATCCGCTCCGGCACCTCGCCCCGGATGCGTTCCAGGGCCTGCAGTGCCTCCCGCGGCTGATCCTTCCGGAAGTAGAGCCGGGCCAGCCGGTAGATGGCCGCGTTGCGCTGGGGCTCGTCCACCTTCCCCTCGATGACCGCGCGGATGGCGCGCCCGGCGCGCAGGTGCATCCGGTACCCCAGCTCGAAGTCGCCGACGTCGAATTCCGCCTGGTTCAGGTGGGGGTAGAGGGTGTCGAGCGCGGGCTCGTCGACCCGGCGGTGCTGCCCCAGTTCCGTGTCCAGCCGGGCCACCGATTCGAACCACTCCCCCTGGTAGGCGTGGTAGAGCGCCTCCCCGAAGTAGACGTCCTTGAGGTCGCCGGCGGGACGGGAGTCCGCACCGCTCTTCACGGGAGTGCCGGATGCCAGGGCGACGCTCGCGCAGAGCAGACAAACCAGTATGAGAATCAACCTGGACATGGCTTACCAATCCTTCACGGTAATGGTTTTGCCGCCGGCGAGTACCACCCCGACCAGTTTCGGGCCGATCCCCTTGGCGACCTTGAAGTTCTCCTCCCTCTGGAAATCCGCACCGCTCTCGGTCTTGCCGAGCACCGTGACGTGCAGCGGGTGCTCGCCGGTCATGACGTTACCGACGTGGATGCGCTGCACCCCCCCTTTCTTCAGCGCCTCGATCTCGTTGAAGGTGTAGAGGTGCTGGGCCACCTTCTTGCCGTCCAGCTCGATGGTCACGGCGTCGAGCCGGAACTTCTCGTTCCCCTCCAGGGAGACGAAGATGGCGACCTGGGTGTCCGAGGGGTAGAGGAGCTTCTCTTCGAGCCGGTTCAGCTCTGTGGCGATGGAGAGGACGTCCGCCTTGATCTCCTGCACCTGCTCGTCCAGCCCCTTGGTCTGTTCCTTGGCGGCAGCCCGCCTCGCCTCTGCCTTGGCACCCCCCTGTTCGGGCGGGCCTTGCTCGGGGTGGTGCCCCGGTGAACTCTCGCCCCCCTTCGCTGCGGTTCGCGCATCGACACCCTCGGCTGCCACCCGCACATCGATATCCTCGGGTACGGCCTGATCCTCGACGCTCTCCGGAAAAGCCTCTTCCTGCACGCTCCCCTGTCCGGGCTGTACCGGGGCGGCTTCCTGCGCATGGACAGGAAAGCTCAACAGAAGTACCGAGATCCCTGCGATGATTAACTTCCGAACTTTGTTCATGTTTGCCACCCTGTGGTTTGTTAGTTGCTAAATCATCCCTACTACGTTGACGAAGACACCCTGATGCCGGTAACTCATGTCGGTCAGGTCGTCGGAGAAGTCGCTGAAGTTGTAGCCGGCGCCGACCTTGAAGTTGTTGCCCAGATGGCGGTAGAGCCCCAAAAGCACGCCCCTGCGCCGGTCCTGCGCATCCGGCAGGTCGAGCAGGCGCCCTTCGGCGAGCGCGTCCCACTTGTGCAGGAAGTGCCAGTCGACCCGCGCCACGTAGAGGTGGGCGCTGCTGTCGAAGTATTCCGGGTTGACCCGGTCCATGCTGACCTGACCGAGCCGGTAGGCGTACTTCCCTCCGACGCTCCAGCGCTGCGTCAGGTCATAGGTGGCGTCGATGGAGGCGATGTGGCTGCGCTGCATGACCCCCGCGCTCGTGCCGGTGCCGTTTAGCTGCCCCGCCGCAGGCAGGTTGTAGAAGTAGGTGTACTTGACCAGGGCGTTGAGGCGGTCGTTGGCGACGGGACGGTAGGCGTAGCCCACTACCGCCTCCGTGTAGCTGCCGTTGTAGAAATCCCCCTGGGAGCTGGTGCTCTGCGAGTAGTTGAACTTGCCGATCAGCCGCCAGTCCGGGGTCAGCTGGTACTTGAGGCTGTTCTTGAACAGCCAGGTCGTCCGTTTCACACGGCTCAGGTCCGACTGCTCGGCGTCGTCCACCCGGTATTCGACGGCGCTGGAGAGCTTCACCTTCTCGAACCCGTACCCGGCGCTCACCCCAAGTGCCGTCCTCTTGAGGTCCGCTCCGGTGAGGTTGTCGCGCAGGGTGCCGAGCTCCCCCTTTACCCCGAAGTTCAGCCGGTCGGTGGGGGCGAGATCGACGCCGTAGGAGTGGAGCAGGCCGCTTGGGACGTCGCCGTGGCTGTAGCGCTCCTCGCCGTAGACGCTGGCGCTGTCCGAGTAGCGGGTGCGAAAGCCCGAGGTCAGCGCCCCTTTCCTCGCCTGCACCCCGTTGTCGGAGCGCTCGTTCTCCAGGGCGTAGTTCAGGTAGAGCGTGGTGCGGTCGCTGTAGAGGTACTCGCTGCCGAAGCGCCCCGCGGCGCCCTGGCTCCCACCCGAGACCTCGCCGTTCACCTTGAAGCGGTCGGTCACCCGGTAGGCGCCCCCCACGCCGCCCCGGCCGTTATCCTCGCGGTTGCCGGTGGTAAGGACCGACTGCTGGCCGAAGAGGTAGCCGCTCCAGCGCGCCTTGGTATCGTAGGCGACCTTTCCCACCAGGTCGGTGCGGTCCCCGGTCTCCTGGGTCAGGGGGACCACGGCCGACTTGTCCTTGCGGCTGTCCAGGCGTGCGCCCACACCGGCGCTCCAGTGCTCGTCCACCTGGTAGTTGGCGTTCACCTCGGCCGCCGTGGTCTCGAGCCCCTGGTCCACGCTGCGCCGGTCTGCCTTGAGGTTCACCTTCAGCCGCTCGTTCACCGGGACCTCGGCCGTCCCGCCGATCTGGGTGGTCTCCTTTTCCGCTGCCTGGCCCGGCGCCGAGTACCCCGCCTCCAGGAGCTGGCTGTAGAGGGTGAAGCGTCCCCGCCAGTCCTTGTTGAAATCCTGCAGCCCGAGGCTCGCGTCGACCCGATAGGCGTTGGCGGCGGTCGCGGCATCGACGGGTGCCTGCACGGTCCCGTAGTTGAAGCCGCCGTCGAGCGAGGTGGAGGTGAAGAGCCCGGCGCCCTTGCTGCGGCCGGTCTCCACCTTGAGCCAGGTGGCCGCCGACTGGCGCAGGGTGAGGTCGGCGCCGGCGAGGCTCTCGTCGATGTCTCCCTCCTTGCCGCCGGTGCCGGTCAGGCCGAGCTTCACGTGATCGCCGAACCAGTAGTGGGCCCGGCCGCCGAAGGTCATGGTGTCCAGCTCCGCGACTCCCGGCGTGTACTCGTAGCGGGCCACCAGGAAGACCGGGTTGCCGCCGATGGTGTCGCTGTGCACGAGAAGGTTGTCCGCCGCCGTCGACTCCAGGGGCTGGGTCAGGACCAGGCGCCCCTGCAGGTAGTCGACGTCGTAGTCCTGCACCGGGGTCAGGTCCTTCACCGACAGCACGATGCCCGAATCTTTGTCCCGGATCTCGATGCGCACCCGCTCGGAACCCTGCAGGATATCCTGGCGGCGCAGGTAATAAAGGGAGCCGCCGGTGCCGCGGAATTCGTCGCGGCCGGCCACCGTCCCCGGCTCGGCGGCGAAACCGTCGACCATGAAGCGCTTCTCGCCGAAGCTGGTGACGCCGGGAACCTGGTAGTGGAGGTTCGCGCCGTAGAGCCCGCGGTCCACGTGGGCCAGGTCGTTGTCCAGGTAGCCGACCCTGAAGTTGCCCCACAGGCCGTAGTTCTGGTCCTTTTTCAGCTTGGCGTAGAACTTCCCGCTGGTCGGTGCGTCCTCCAGCACCGTGCCGTCGTCGCCGTAGGTCGGGAGGTGGTAATCCTGGTCGATGCGCCTGAAGAGCGACTCGGGCGACTTGTCCAGGAAGTTGGTGAAGATCTCGTCCAGGGGACCTTCACGCGTGTCGGCGCTGGCGGTGAGCCCCCAGCCGTCGCCGAACTCCCCCTTGGTGTAGAAGGCGAGGCGCCCCTCGGCGTTGAAGTCGTGGCTGTACCGCGGCCGGTCCGGGGCGAGGAGCTGCGCCGGGCCGCTGGTCTTGTCGGCGGACAGGGTCAGGTCCGCGATCCCGACGGTGAACCAGTTGTTCTTGGGCATGGAGAGGTCGCGCAGGAAGAGCTCGCCGTTGCCGGACTTGTCGAGCACCGCCACCTCGACCGTGTGCATCCCCTTGGGGAGGATCTCCTCGACGATGAAGCGCCCCTTGGCGTCCACCGGTCCCGGGTACCCGGCCAGCCAGACCCGGTGCTCTGGCGGAATCGAGCTGCCGTAGGCCTGGACGGTGCCGCCGTTGACCGGGATGTTTCTCTGCGCGATGCGGCTGCCGCCGTAGCCGGCCAGAAGTTCCCTTTCCGGGTCGGACTGGGCGGCGCCCGGCTCGAGCTGTTCGACCACCCAAAGCGGCTGGGGCACGGTCTCGTCGAAGTTCCCCTGCGCGTCGTAGACGCGGACCAGGTACTTGAGCTCGCGGGCGGGGGTGACCGGGTTGTCGAAGTTCGCGCTCCACTGCGCCGTACCCTCGCCGTCCATGGGGACCACCGCCAGCGGGAGATCGCGCACCGAACGGGCCTCCTCGAAGATCCTCACCTCGGCGCGCTTGATGAAGCTGTGGTAGTTGGCGTAGAGGCGGAAGCGGACCAGGTTCTCGGGGAACTCCGTCCCGGGGAGATCCTGGTAGCGGATGCTGCGCGGCCAGGCGGTCACGTTCAGCCGGGGCTCGCTCCTCAGGTCGTCGTACTTGAACTCGATCCTGGCGCGCTCCAGCGCCACGTCGGTGCAGCGCTGCAGGTCGGGGATGCTCTTGTTCAGGTCGTCGACCGGCTTTCCGTCCACCGAGATGCGCAGGAGGTTGAGCGCCAGGGGATCGGCCGTGTTCACCTCGCGGGTCATGCGGACGATGTCCACACCCTCGTAGTCGTTGATGGGGACCTGCTCGTCATAGACGACCTGCACCTCGACCCGCGACTCTCCCGTGCCGGTGAAGCCGGTGGCGACCACGTCCGCGGACTGCACGTAGCCCCGCCCCTCGAACTCCGCCTGCTTGACGGCAAGCCCCATCTTCTCGCTCGCGGCGGTCATGCTGCGGCGGGCGCGCGCCGTTGCCCAGCCGATGTCGTCGCCGTAGACGGCGGCGGTGCGCCGGTCCAGCCGCTCGTTGTTGATGTAGCCGGTGAAGCGCAGGCGTACGTTGCTTCGGTCCTTTATCTCGTCCATGAGCCGCCCCAACCGCTCGGTGTACCCCTCGGGGAGCACCGGGTTGCCGTCCTGGAACAGGATCGGGGGAACAGCCCCGGAGGGAGGGTCGTAGACCCTGGTGACGGTCTCGGCGCCGGCGTCTTCCGGGCAGAGCTGCGGTTCGTCGGATAGTTCCTGCATGGCATCGTCGTGCCAGAACTCGACCGCGACGCGCCGGTTGCGCGCCCTTCCCTGCGGCGTGTCGTTGGAGGCCACCGGCTGGGTGGCCCCCTTCCCCTCGCTTTCAAAGGATGCGGGGGCTCCCTTCAGGGCGTCCTGCACGGCGAGGGCCACGCGCCGGGCGACCGCCTTGGAAAGCCCCAGCTGGTCGCCGTAAATCCGCTCGTCGCGGGCCTCAAGCGGCGTGGTGTCGCTGTAGGCGATGAACTTGACGGCGATGTTCTGCTTGCCGGCCAGGTTGTTCAGCGCCTGCCGGATCTGCTGCCGGAACTCCTCCGGCACGGTGACCAGGGCCGCGTCGTACTGCAGGGGGGCGACCAGGTTCCTGACGCGGACCCGATGGGCGAGCCCTTCCTTGTAGCGCATCTTGCAGACCGTCTCGGTGCGGCATACCTTGACCCGGTTCACCTGCGCCGGGACGACCACCTCCTTTTCCACCATCTTCTCGCCGATCTCGTCGTACCAGACCTCGACCTCCACCCGCCGGTTCAGCGCCCTCCCCTCCTCGGTCGCGTTGGAGGCGACCGGCTTGGCGTCCCCCATCCCCTCGTAGGAGATCGCCTCCGGGGGAAGCCCCAGGGCGCGCTGGCAGTATTCGGCCGTGGTGCCGGCGCGCTCCCGGGACAGGCCGGTGTTGTCGCCGAACTTCGCCTGCAGCGCCCCGCTCAGCCTTTGCGTGTCGGCGTGCCCTACGAAGTGGAGCCGGACGTTGGCGCGGCCGCGCATCTTCTCCAGCACGCCGCGCAGAAGCTCCAGGTACTCCCGGGTGATCTCCGCCTCTCCGGTGCGAAACCGGATGGGGGGGACCAGGTCGGCCAGCTTGACCGTCTTCACTTCTTTCTCGGCGACCTGTCGCTTCTCGGTGCGGTCCCCCTGGTCCTGCGCGAAGACGGACGGGTCGAGGAGCCACGGGGTGTAGGTCGCATCCTTGGGGAGGTGCCCCTCGGTCGTTTCACCGCACCCGGCGGCCTCCCTGACTTTCGGGGCTGCCGTCGCGGTCGCCGCCTTGGTGGCCGCCGGCGCGCTCTCCGCACGGGCGGCGGTCTCGGCTGCGACCATCGAGGCCAGGATCATGAATGTAAGGGCGATACTTTGCTTCACCATTGGTCCCATCCATCTACCCAAACAGGTTGAGTTGCCTTGTTGAATGCCATTTCTATCTTCCCGCCGCATGCGTCCCCCTCCCTTGCGGGAGGGGGGTATGGGGGTGGGGGCCCCCTGGGAACAGGGGAGGGAGAGCCAGGTCCTCCCCTGGGAACGTCTCATCACGGCGGTGCGCCCCGGCGCCAGAAGGTCTCGGTCTCGATGGTGAGCGGGTAACCGTCACCCCACTTGCCGGAGATCTCCTTCTTGAGCGCCTTCAGACGCTCTTCCACCAGACCCTTGCTCTCGACCTCGGCGAGATAGGAGAGCCGCAGCACCGCCGGCGCCTTGCGGAGCTCCTTCAAAAGGAGGTCGACCCTCGGCTGCCACTGCCTGCGCAGCTTGGTCCCCTTGGGCTCGAAGGCGCCGTCCGCGACGTCCAGGGAGACCACGTGGTGGATCGCCGCGCCGAAGTTGAAGCGCAGCATCTTGCCCCGCGTCGCCCTCTCCACCTGCGGGTTCTCGCTGGTGACGCGGTATCCGGTGGGGAGGGTGCGCTCGTCGACCTTGAGGATGAAGTTGCTGCCGCGGTCTTCGTCCGGGACCACCGCGCAGGTGATGTGGAAGCGGCCGAACTCGTCGGTGGTGGCCACGAGCCCCCGGGCGGTCACGGCGCGCACGCCGGCGAGCCCCTTCTCTCCCTGGTCCGGGTAGCCGTTGGCGTTGGCGTCGTCGAAGACCTTGCCGATCACGTCGGTGCAGTCGAGATCCGCATCGGGGATGACGCGGACGGTCGCCGAGGCGACGCCGGAGGCGACGCTGTCGGTTGTGTTGTCCAGCACCTGGGCGCGGTTCACGTACTCTCCCTCGGAGACGCCGGAGCCGACGATCATCAGGAAGGTGATGCTGTGGCTGGTGCTGCTGGTGAGCTGCGAGACGTTCCAGGCCATCTGGCGCGTGTTGAGCGTCGGCTCGGCCTTGTGGCCGTCCAGGCGCGCCGACCCCGCCACGTACTTGAATCCGGGGGGGAAGATGTCCACCACGCTCAGGTTCCTGAGGGTCGCCCCGAGGGTGTTTTTGAGGGTGATGGTGTAGGGGACCAAAGCGCCGCGCGAGACGTTGGTCACCGCCGCGGTCTTGGTGATGGCGATCGCCGTGTTGAGCGTCGGATCGACGGCGATGTGGTTGTTGTAGATCTGGCTGTAGCCTGGCTGCAGGTTGTCCAGGGTGAGCCGCAGGTAGTAGGCGGTGGCGGCGCCGGGGAGCACCGAGGTGCCCGGCGCCAGGTCGGACGCCTGCGCCTCGCAGTACCCTGCCGTGGTCGGCACCGCGTCCAGCGTGCTCCCCGGGCAGGCCGGGACGGAGAAGGCGGCGGTGCTGTCGCTGGAAGTGGGGGGCACCAGCTTGGAGACGCCGGCCGTGTAACCGGATGCCGGTGGCGTCACCTGGATCAGGTAATCCCCGCCGGAGGGGCAGGAAGGATCGCTGAAGTTGAGGTCGAATTTATAGAGGCCGCTGGCCGTGGTGACCTGCCCCTGCTGCACCGGGTCGTTGAAGCAGCCGCCGGAGAGGGGGAGCCGGTTCGCCGCCTGGACCATGGTCAGCGTCGCCCCCGCGACCGGGGTACGGATAACGGAGTTGTAGACCACGCCGTTTGGGGTGAGCGGCAGGTTCAACTCCTGCAGCAGCGTCCCTCCCCCTGCCACTATGTCGGAGATGCGCTGCATGCCGTTGGTGAAGGGGGAGCTGCACCACCCCAAGAGGGCGGTCGCCGCGCCGGCGCCCGGTGCGCGGAAGCGGAGCTCGTACCTGATCGCGGTGCCGGCGTTGGGCGTCAGTCCGCTGAAGCGGTAGGAGCCGTCGGCGGCGCTGTTCACCGTCCCCACTACGCGGCCGTCCTGGTACAGATCCACCGCCCAGCCGGCGGAGGGGATTTCGCCGCCGTCCAGCGCGTTGTCGTGGTTCGCGTCCTGCCACACCGAGCCGGCAAGGCTCGCGCTCCCAGGCATCCCGCCGACGGCGACCGAAGTCCCGGCGCTGGCGACCTGGGTGGGGGTATCCCAGCTCGCCTGGGCGAGGTTGTTGACCACGCTGCCGCTGGCCACCGTCGCGTTCAATTTCACCTGGAAGCGCAGCACGACGGAGGCGCCCGGCGCCAGGGCGCCGTAGCTCGTACCGTAGCCGGCGCTGATGACCGGGGCCGCGTAGCTCACCCCGTTGGAGGAGCCGTTCATGACGCCGGATCCGGAGAGGTAGCTTCCCTGGGGCAGGAGCGGGGTCAGGTCGTCGGTCAGCACCACCCCCGTGGCCGGCACTTGGCCGATGTTGGTGGCGCGCACGGTGTATTCGAGCACGCTCCCCGGGAGGGCGGCACCGCCGCCAACTACCACGGCGGACTTGGTGACCGTCAGCTGCTGGGCGTTGCCCACCGCGATCACGGTCGGCTGGTAGCCGTTGGTGGGGTTCGCGTCGGAGTCGGTGGCGAGCGGCGGCAGTTCCGCCGTTCCCACGCTCCCCTGGTTGCTGATCACGGTACCCGAGGCGACGCCCTGGTTCACCTGCACCTTGAAGGTAACGACACCGGTGCCGCCTGCCGCGAGGGTCCCGGTGCTGGCGGGGGGCGCAGGCGGGGCGAGTCCCGAGGAGACGACACCGATGCCGTTGGCGAGGGGGGATGCGCCGGTAACGGCATCCGCGACGGACACGCCGTTCAGGCGCACGCTCCCCGCCACGTAGGTGGTGTTGGCGGGGATCGCGTCGGTCAGGACGACGCCGGTCGCGGGGATCGCCCCCGAGTTGGTCATGGTGATGGTGTACTCAAGCGCGTCGCCCGGATCGACCAGGCCGTTGCCGTTGACGTCGCCGGCAAGCTGGACCGTCTTCAGCGCGTAGACGAGCGGCAAGCTCCCGACCACCACCGTGGTGGGATCGTTGGGCGCCGGAGTCGCGGGGTTGTCGGAGGCCTCTTCGGGGAACGGGCCGCTCGCCGCGCCGGTCCCGGCCACGAAGGCCTGGTTGGAGATGAGCGTCCCGGCCACCACGCTCTTGCTGATCCGCACCTCGAAGGTGATGGTGGCCACGTTGCTGCTCGTTGCGGCGGCCGCGGGCATGGCGCCCGGCACCGGATTCGCCGGCGAGTTGACCGGCATCCCGTTTTGCAGCGGGCTCACACCGGCGCCGGCGTCCGCGACCGGCCTGCCGTTCAGGGTGGTGCTGTTGGCGACGTAGGCGGTGTTGGCCGGAACCTGGTCGCGCAGCGTCACCCCCGTCGCGTTCTCGGTGCCGTCGTTTTTGACGGTGATGGTGTAGCGCAGCGTGTCACCCGCCGTCACCGTGGCGCTCCCGGAGGTGACGTCCTGCACCGTCTTCTGGAACAGGAACCGGGGGGCGGACACGATCAGGGTCCGGGTCGGATCGGCACTCCCGGGGAGCGAGGGATCGTCGCTCGACTGCGACGGCAACAGGGGGGAGGCGACCTGCGCCTGGTTCTGCACCAGCGAGCCGTGATCGAGCACCGGCGCCAGGGTGGCCTGGAATTCGACCACCAGCGTGTCACCCGCCTGCCCCTGCGGGGCCACGGTCAGGTTGCCGACGCTCACCACTCCGGTCCCCTTGGCGCCGCCGTTGGCCGAGGTGGCGGCGACGTTCGCGCCGGCCGGCACGGTCAAGAGCTTCAGGGTCCCCGGCGCGAACATGGCCACGGTGTTCAGCCTGTCCAGCTCGTCGGTGAGGGTGAAGTTCGCGGCGCCCAGGGTGCCCACGTTGCGGATGGTGAGGGTGTACTTGAGGGTGTCGCCCGGCTTCGCGTTCGCGCCGGACTGCCCGGTGGTCGCGTTCAGCACCGTCTTGGAGAAGCTCAAAAGCGGCGCCTGGGTGGTCACGGTGAAGGCGTCCTGGATGTCCAGCACCCCGGGGGTGCCGTTGGTGAGCGCGCCGGTCGTGGTCTGTATGTCCCCCGCCGCGGCAACCGCCGGGTCGGCGCTCAGCCACCTGGTGGCGCCCGCCACGTTGGTGAGGGTGATCCCCCCCGCGGTGTAGGGGTCGAGTGCGGCGTTGTACGTCACCAGCAGGCGCTCCCCCGGCGCAATGGCCGCCGCGGCCGACTTCATGGCGACGGTCATGGTGCAGGCGGGCGCCGGCGCGAAGCTCACGGTGAAGTCGGTGCCGTTGACCAGGTTCGCCGAGACCGGGGTGACCCCGTCGGCCTGGTAGACGCGCGCCGTGACGTTGGTGGGGGCCGAGCCGCACATGCTCCCCGGTGCGGGGGTGGTGACGTTCGGGAGGATGTCGGTGAGGGTCGCCTGCCACGCGGTGCTGCCGCCGCTGTTCTGGACGTCGAGGGTGAAGAGGCCCGGCGCGAGCGCGCTGATGGTGGCCGGCCCGCTTTTGTGCACGGTGAGCGCGGGGCCGACGATGGTGACCGCGGCGCTGGCGCCCGGCGCACCGTTGGCCTGGGTGGCGGGGGTATTGTTCACGCCGTTGTAGGTGTAGGTCGCCGTGTTCTGGAACTGCTTACCCAGGGTATTGGCGGGGGAATTGGTGAGCACCACCGTGACGTTGATCACGGCCTGCTGGCCTGCGGGAATGTCGATGCCGCTGCCGCTGTCCTGGATCACCAGGCTGGTGGCGCTGCCGGTGTTGACCGGGGTGAAGGCCGGGCCTGAGACCCGCTGGGCAGCGACAAAACGGAGGTCCACCCCGGTTGCCGTGGAGCTCAAGTCGTCCAGGATGCGCACGTCGTACATGGCGGTCGGCTGCGGCACGGCGGGAACGGTGATGGTGTAGCTGAAGGGGCGGCCGATGGCGGCGCCGGTCACCTGGGCCTGCTTCGAGAGCGCCGTAGCCGCCGCCGTGGTGAGCTGCACCGTGGCCGCGGCGGTCGGGCCGTAGAGCTGCCGGTTGGCAAGGACGCTCGCCGTCGGGACGTCCTGGCTGTCGAAGGAGTAGTAGCTGGTGACCTGCGCCTGGTTGTTCAGGGTCACCCCGGCCCCCAGCCCCGCGTCCCCCTTCACCTGGTAGGTCACCTGCAGGGTCTGCCCCGGCGGGACCGCGTAGAGGGCCGCGGAACCAGCGACGTCGAAATTCCAGGTCGCAACACCGGTGGCCGCACTGTAGCTCGGGGCGAGCGTCGGCAAGGTGGCACTGGTCGCGCCGGTGGCACTGTCAACCAGGGTGACGCCGGTGGTGGTGACCCCGCCCTGGCGCAGGCCAACCGGCAGAACATCGGTGAGGACCGGGTCGTAGGCCGGGGCGGTGCCGCTGTTCGCCATCCTGACGGTGTAGGTGACCGCTTCGCCGGCGCTGATCACCGTGCCGCCGCCTGCCGTGGCCGCGCTCTTGGAGACGTTGAGAAGCGGCTGCCAGACGTTCAGGGTTGCGCCGGAATTCTTCGGCGTCGCCGCGACGCCGTTGATGGCGTAGTTGAGCGTGGCGCTGTTCACGAGCTGCTGCGCCGTCGGGGACTGCGCCAGCGCATTTCTGACCACGTGGGCGCGGTACTGGATCGTCAGGGTGTTGTTGGCGCCATTGTTGTCGGCCGTGTTGACGACGTTGCCGAGGTTCCAGGTCAGGGTGCCGGTGGCGCCGGACGCCGGCTGGGATGAAACCGTGTAGCTGAAGTTGCCGCTCCCCGAGGCGGGGGCGATGCTCACCAGGCCGTCGAAGGCGAGCCCCGCGGGGAGCTGGTCGGTGAGCAGCACGTTCTGCGTGGTCCCTTCGCGCAGGGTGAGGGCGAGGTTGTAGACCACGGTGTCACCCACGCGCAGGGTAGAGTCGGTGCCGCTTGCCGGAGCTGCGCTCCAGGAGTCCGAGACCACGCTCTTGGCAAGTGAGGTCGGGTCGAGCGAGGAGACGGTGGCGGAGACCGGACCGGAGCAGTAGTTGTTGGGAGCGGTGGCGTTGGGGCAGCCGGCGCCGGTGCGCTCGCCGGGGACCGAGCCGGACAGCGAGGTCCAGTCGACATAGACGTCGTTGGTGATGGGGGCGCCGCTGGTCTCCAGTACGGTCACCAGGTAACTGAGCACCAGGGTGCCGCCGGCCGGGATGTCCAGGCTCGCGTCCCCGTTCTGGCTCCCCCAGTCCACGGCGCCGTTGGCGAGAGCGGCCGGCGTGGGCATGAAGCCGGTCACCGATGCGCCGTTTATCTGCGCCGTGGCAGTCCCCGGTACCAGCGACACGTTGGAGGGGAGAAAGTCCATGACGTCGGCGTCGTAGGCCCGGGAGCCGCCGTCGTTGGTGACGGTGACGGTGTAGCGCAGCACGTCTGCGGGAGCCGCGGCGGCGGACGCCGCTTTCCCGGCGGGTAAGGCATAGCTGACCGTCTTGGCGGCGGTCAGGTGCGGTTCGACCACCGTCATGTTGGCCGTGGTCGCCGCGCCTCCGGCCGACTGGGTCAGGCTGTCGCCGTTTAACTTGTTGTACGTGTAGGAAGCGGTGTTGCTGAAGGCGAGTCCGGCGCGGTTCACGCTGCCGTTTTGCAGTGCCGCCGTCACCTGGATGACCGCCTGCCCCCCCGCCGGTATGTCGATGCCGGTGGCGAGGTCCTGGAGGATGACGTTGGTGGCCGTGCCGGTGTTGGTCAGGTTCCAGTTGCCGCCGGAGATGACGTCGGCACTGACGAAGCTCATGCCGGCCGCGGAGAGCGCCATGTTGTCCAGTATCCTCACGTCGTAGAGCGGGACGTCGGCCGGGGTGGCCGGGACCTTGATCAGGTAGCTGAACTGCTGGCCGATGGTCGCCGTGGCCGATGCGGGGTTCGCCTTGGAGAGTGCACCCGGCGCCTGGATGGTGACCCGGGTGGGGTCCCCGCCGGAGCCGAGCAGCACCGTCCCGTTCAGGTAGGGATCGTCGCTGGGGCCGGACCAGACCGTTGCCGGGGTGGTGCCGGTGTCGGTCCCGGTGACGTTGGCCTGGTTGGAGACCACGGCGCCGTTCGCGAGGGTCGCATCGAGGGTGGCGTCGAATTCGACCTGGATCTGCGAGTTGGCCGTGGCGCCTCCCGGCAGGCTGAGGCCGGAAACGGTTATGGATCCCGGGGTGCCGCCGCTCGGCTGGACGACGTTCACGGAGCCTCCCGCCGGGGTGACGGTGACGTTGGCGATGGAGCGCAGCCCAGCCGGGAGGGTATCGGTGATGGTGACGCCGTTCAGGGGGGGCCAGGTGAAGTTCTGCAGCAGCAGGGTGTAGCGCAGCCGGTCCCCGGGAAAGGCCGCCGTGGCCGGAGCGGCCCCGGTGGTAAGGTCACGCACCGTCTTTTGGAAGTAGTAGCCGGCCAGCGCGGCCGTCACCGTGTAGGCGTCCTGGTAGTCCAGCGTGCCCGGGGTGCCGTCGGTGATGGTCCGGTCGTACTCGCGGCGCCCAGGGTAGCTGCTGTTGGCGCTGAACCACCTGGTGGCGCCGGCGATGTTGGTGAGCGTCGTCCCGGAGGCGACGCCGGTGCTGTCGACCTGCGCCCGGTAGGTGATGATGAGGCGCTGGGTGGGGGCGATCTTGACGGTGTCGAGCAGGGTCAGCGTGAACAGGCCCGGGGAGCCGGAGCCTCCGCTCCAGGTGGTGGCGAAGTCGGCGCCGGCCGCAAGGGGTGCCGATATCGGGGTGACGCCGTCGGAGGCGAAGACCTGGGCGGTGACGGTGCCCACCGGAGAGACGGTGCTCATGCCGGCCGGGATGTGGTCGGTGATGGTGGCGTTCCAGGCGTCGCTTCCCCCGGTGTTCTGGATGTTGAGCGTGTACCTTACCTGCGAATCGATGTTGACCGTTGCTGCCGAACCGCTCTTGGCGAGGGTGAGGTTCGGCTCGACCACCGTCATCGGCGGCGTGGTGCCGGGCCATGCCTGCAAGTCCACCATGCTGGTGGTGTTGATCGGCTTGTTGAACCACATCTTCGCGGTGTTGGAGAACTGGGTCCCCGCCAGGTTGACGTTGGCGGGGCTGTTGTCGAGGACGACGGTGACCTCGATCTCCAGGTTGTAGCCTGCCGGCAGCGACGCGAGGGGGGCGTTGTTCTCGTAGGAGAACACCAAGTGCTTCGTGCCGTCGGACAGGACGCCGGGGTGGTTGGTGAGCCAGCTGGCGCTCGCCCCCAGGGCCAGCGGCGCCCCCCCGTTCAGCGGCGTCTTGACGCCGGTGGCCGGGTTCACCAGGTATGCCGTGTTGGTGAGGTAAGTCAGGGCCGCCCCGGTCGCGGTGAGATCATCGGGGATGACCACGTTGGTGACCGTCGCGTCATCGGCGTTGGCGATGTACTGGAAGGAGCCTGTGGCGTCGAGTCTTCCCAGCAACGGAACGCTGATGGTGTAGGTGAAGGGAACGCCGACTGCGGCGCTGGTCTGTGCCGGCGGGTTCTTTTTGCTCACCGCGTCCACCGGCACCATGAAGGCCTGGCAGGCGGGGCTTATGTTGTTGTACCCGCCGGGGGCCCAGTAGATCCAGAAGTCCGACTGGGTCGGGTCGTTGCACGACATGTTTCCGTAGTAGAAGACATCCAGAAAGGCGATGTAGAAGGACTGCTGCTGCGGGAAGTTGAAGTTTATGTTGGTGATCGGGAAGCCGCCGATCGAATCCGGGAAATTCTTGATGGTGCAGTTGGTGTCGATCCCGAACGTCGACGCCCCCCTGACAGCGGCGAGGGTGGCGGGGTTGTTGCCGTCGACCACACCGCCGAACTGGGAGCAGAAGATCCCCGCCGCCTGCGCAGTGCTCCCCGATCCCAGCAGCATGACCAAAAGGGCGGCGGCCGCAGCCAGGCGCTGAAGGAACGAAGCAGCGTCCAGCCTGGTGGCGGCCATCGATAACATCAGCATTGTCTGTGTAAGAATTCTCACTTCAGCCCTCGACGAAAATCGCACCACTGTTGTTGCGGCCCCTCAAGAGACCACCTGCACGCACCACGAAAAAACCCGCGCCACAGCCGGTTGTTCGGCTGATGACGCGGGTTTCACTTGCCCCGTAGGGATGAGACTTACCGCTGTTTGATGCTGCTGTTGCTTGCTCCGGCCCGGGGCCGGGTCACTTCATTCTTTCATTCCTGATCGCGTCACAAACGCGGTAGTCGGCGATGTTCACCGTAACCTGAAGGTGCGGCGCGGAAAGAAGCCCTATCTCCTTCATGCACTCAGTCAGCTTTCGCTTCCACTCCGGGTCAAGGTTCCGTTTCGTCATCTGTTCCATCGCATGCCTCATGTACCTCTGATGGTAGTAATAAAAAAAAGGAGCGCTCCATCTTCCGAAGATGAGAGCGCTCCTAGATCGGGGTTTGCCGGATGCCAAGATGCTGACTCATCTCTTCGGCAACCCGGCTATCCTTCACAGGACCCGTGGCTTTGCGTCACCAGATCACTCTGGTTTTGCCCGTTCGGAGAACGTATTCTGTTTTAAATCGCCCGGGCACCTCGCCGTGCCAATAAAAAAGGCGCTCACATCTGCCAAAGATGAGAGCGCCCCTTGATCGGTGATAGCCGGATGCCAAGATGGGTAACTCATCTCTTCGGCAACTCGGCTATCCTTATTCAGGACCCGTGGCTTTGCGTCACCAGATCACTCTGGTTTTGCCCGTTCGGAGAACTTTTTTAACGTTTTGTAATCGACGGCCACCTTTTAACAGATGGCTTAACGGTTTGCAACAATTTTTTTCACAATGGCGATTTTTTTTACAAAACAGCCTCCGACGGCCGGAAAGATCTCCTGCAGGGAAAGGGGTACCCGGCATGGTTTCAAGCGGTTTTGCTCCTTCCCTGGGGCGCGGACAGGTCCCCCACGAAAGCCCCCAGCTTCGCATCGCATTCGCGGATGTGATGACTGACCCAATGGTCCAGGATAACCAGTTGGTCGATGCTCAGGCTGCTGCTTGCATTTCGAGGACTGCGGATGTCTATCATCCTCTGCCTGAATATCTCATGTTCATCCCTGTGCGCCAGAAAATCGGGATAGCAGGTGTCCATCATCAGCATCTGCTCGTAGTCGAAACACTGCGCCATGTACACCAGGATTTCATCGAAGATGTAACCTTCGGGAGGGGGGCCGGTCATGAAGCGGTCGTACGCTTCGTTTATCTTCTCGACCACGTACTTATGACACTGGTCGATGTCTTCGATACCAACCACCAGGTCTGAGGTCCATTTTGTGTTAAACATAAGCCCTCCCGCGGCATCATGCCAAGCACCCGAACATTCACACTGGATATTCCCGTCGTATCGAAACCGGCCTATGCCGTTCAGGCCCGGCCGCGCCCGGACGCGAAAAAGCCGGGGCTTCGATATCTGGAGTGATATTTCGGCGACCCGGCTGTCTCGGTGAGACCCTGTAGGCTTTCCGTCCCATCCTCGCGGATGGTTTAGTATTTTCGTGTATCGGTCCTCGCTTTTGCGAACGCAACATATCGCACGAGCGCAGGCGTGTCAACGATATTTAATGTGCTTTGCCCTAACTTGCCGGCGGGACAGCGCCTTCTACCGCTTGATCCCGCCAGCTCCGCCGGCAATTCCTTCTTTGAATCCCGCCGTGCACTCGCCAGTGATCGGGCTTGTCCGGGGGGAGAACCCGCCGTCACACCGCACACGCGGGTAACGAAAAGCCCCTCGTGACCGCACGGGGGCTTTTCTGCTGCTGCGGGCTTGCCTAGGCCACGCGGTTTCTCGATCAACCTGCCAACCAACTGCCTGGGTGACCCGTTTCCCTGGGGGCGACCGGACTGCCGGCTACTTCCCCCCGAGGGCGCTCTTCACCTTCTTCAGCGTGTCGATGTTCTTCTGCAGACCGCTCACGTTCTTCTCCATTTCGGTGATGGTGGTGCCCAGTTGGGCCACGCTGCCGATGATACCTCCGCTGCCGGCTGCCCTCTGCAACAGTTCGCTACCCAAGTCTCCCATCTGGGCATCGGCCCTGTGCTCGGTGATCGAGCCGCAGAGATATCCTGCCACAAACACCACGGCAAAGGCCGCGACCCGCAAGCTGTAGATGACGGTTTTCTGTTTCATGTCAGCTCCTCCCCAGTTCCCCGAACTCTTTCGCACCGCAACGTCCGGGTCATCTCCCTACTTTTTCTTTTCCTTCTTCTCCGGCTTCGCGGCGCCGTCCTTAGCCTCGATGCTGGCGGCCTTCATCGTGTACATGATGGTGACCTTGCTCCCCACCTTGACATCCCCGGTGACCTTGGTGTCCTTGTCCTTGGCGATCTGCCACTTCTCGCTCCCCTTCTGAACTACGATCATGTCATCCTTCACTTCGAGTACCGGGCCGGTCACCTGGTAGCTCTTGGGACCGGCATAGACGGTGGTGGCGGCAAGCAAAGTGATTCCTGTCAAAGCTGCGATAAGTTTCATTCTTTTTCCTCCTTGAGTGTTGTTGGTGTGGAACGCTAAATTGATAGCAGCTTAACGGTGCAAGTCAAACCGCGGCACGGGATTGCTCCGAAAGCCGATCAACACAGTCATCAGCACGCGAATAGCAGCGCCTTTCGCAATGCCGACACCGGCGACCAGCTCGAAAATCGTTTTCCAGTTTACACTCAGAGCCACCTTTTACAATCGTCTCTCGGGTGTTGATCGTGACGTTCAATGTGACGGCATAGATTCGGATGAGAGTGCCAACATGCCTGTAGCAGCGACAAAAAGAAACGGGGCACCGCTCATGCAGTGCCCCGTCAAACTTTTTGACAGGGCGGCTCGATACCTCATTTGAGGTAACGGATGAAGCAAATAAGGTATGCTTCGCCATACCGGAGGGTGAATGAAAATTTAACTTCAAAAGATATCAGGTAGTTATCTAGCATTACAAAACCTGGCACGGCTGATGCTATAGAAAGGCCAGAAGTTCAAAATCACCCTTTAGGAGATTCTCAAATGAAAAAGATCGTGTCCTCCGTAGTTGCTGCTCTCGTTGCTGTTGCTTTCGCTGGTGTTGTTTTCGCTGCTGACGCTGCTCCGGCTCCGGCCGCTCCGGCTGCTGAAGTGAAGAAAGAAGAAAAAGCTCCGGTTAAGAAAGCTGCTAAGAAGAAAAAAGCAAAGAAAGCTGCTAAGAAAGCAGAGAAGAAAGAAGCTGCTCCGGCCGCTGAAGCTGCTCCGGCTGCAAAGTAATTCAGTTTTCACCTGTAGTAGAAAAGCCGCCCGTGGTCAACATCGGGCGGCTTTTTTAGTATCAAGCCGTAGCAGCGATTCGCCCCCCGCGTCGGGGCAACTCAGGGGTGTCTCATGCGGAAGTTCCTCAGCGCCGGGTGCGGGTGGGTTACGACGGGATATTTACTGGTCGTGGTGTTGGGTTATGTCGACTACCTGACCGGTGACTATTCCTTGCTGCTTTTTTACCTCGCCCCGGTATCCCTGGTGTCCTGGCGGGGAGGGCGGCGCGGAGCACTCCTTGTTTCACTGCTCGCCGGCCTGGCGCGCTACGTTTCCGACTACTACAGCCATTCCGCGCTGACCTTCAAGCCCTGGCAGTCCCTGGAAGACACGGCACTCATCGTGGCGGTCGCCTTCCTGGTCCTCGTGATGAAGAAACTGATGACGGAGAGCCTGGCCTGATCACCCGGCAATGAATATTGCCCTGAAATCGTTCACGTTGGTGAGCGTGGGGCCGGTCACCAGCGTTTCACCCAACGCCTCGAAAAAGCCGTGCGCGTCGTTGTCGTCCAGGCTTAGCCTCGGGTTGATCCCCGCCTCCCAGGCCCGCTGCAACAGATCCGGGCTCACGAAGCCCCCCGCTATCTCTTCCTGGCCGTCAACCCCGTCGGTATCCCCCGCCACCGCAAAGATCCCCTTTTCACCATCCAGGGCCAGCGCGAGCGCCAACAGGAATTCCACATTGGGTCCACCGCGTCCGCTACCGCGCACCGTTACCGTGGTCTCCCCTCCCGACAGCAGGACGCAGGGGGCGCCGAAAGGGTGCCGACGCCGTGCCACCTGCAGGGCTATCGCCGCGAGCGTCTTACCCACCTCTCTTGATTCCCCTTCGATCCGGTCGCTCAGTATGTGGGCGGCAATCCCCTGCCGGCGCGCGACCTGCGCCGCGGCTTCCAGTGCCGCCTGCGGCGTGGCGACCAGGCGGAACTGCGCGTCCCTCAGGCGCGGGTCGTCCGGCTTCACCGACTCCCCCCGCCCGGAGACGAGGCGCTCACGCAAGGACCCGGGCAGCGGGATGCGGTAGCGGTCCACTATGGCAAGCGCATCGGCGCAGGTGGTCGCATCCCCGACGGTCGGGCCGGAGGCGATATCGGTAGGGTTGTCGCCGGGAACATCGGAGATGGCCAGGGTAAGCACACGGGCGGGATGACAGGCCGCGGCAAGCCTCCCCCCCTTGATGGCGGAGAGGTGGCGTCGAACGCAGTTTATCTCGGAGATGGCGGCTCCACACCTCAGGAGTTCCCGGCTGAGCTCCTGCTTCTGCGCCAGGGTCACCCCCGGCAGGGGAAGCGGCAACAGCGCCGAGCCGCCGCCGGAAATCAGGCAGACGACCAGGTCGTCGCAGGTGAGTCCCCGCACCAGTTCGAGCATCCTTGCCGCCGCCGCGCCCCCGGCCTGGTCCGGGACCGGATGCGATGCGCTCATCACCTCGATGCGGCGGCAGGGGACCTCGTAGCCGTAACGCGTCACCACGAGTCCCGCCGAGATCTCTCCATCCCACGCGTCTTCGAAGGCGCGAGCCATGGCCGCCGATGCCTTCCCCGCTCCGACGACCACCAGCCTCCCTTTCGGGGGGGACGGCAGGTGGCGCGGCACGCAGTACTCGGGAAGCGCCGACCGAACGGCGGCTTCGAACATCTGCTGCAGCAGTTTACGCGGTTCCATGATTCCTCCCGGTACGGCGTCAGGTCCTCCGATAGATACAACATCGAGACGGTGCCGCGCAACGGGGAATCCGCTTCCCGACGACAAAAGGCCCGCAGGGTATCCCGCGGGCCCTTGTGCCACTATGGCGAATCCATCGGCTAATACCGCTCCCTCTTGATCCAGCCGTACTTTTCCCCCGCGTAGAAGTGCCCGTGGCATGAATACGGCCCGCTGTTGTAGATGTCCACCACCAGCACGTCGCCGCACACCGGGCACGGGGGGGTCGGCCGTTCCCTCTTCCTCGCCTCCTCCCGGAGGTCTTCGAGCTGGCTTTCCAGCATCTCGATCCGGGCGACCAGCTCTCGGTCCAGCAGGTGTTCCAGGCACCCCTGCACACCGCATTTTTCCTCTTTGTCGTCCACCAGCACCGGGTGCTGGCACTCGGTGCAGCTACAGTCGACCTGGAAATTCCCGCACAAGGGACAGCGGTTCTCCTTGATTTCCGGCAGTGCGAAGCATCCCGGAGGGTAAATGTAGCTCAGAATCGACCGGCTCATTGCAGTTCCTCCCATTCGGCGGCTGTCAAGCCAGATACCTGCGCGTCCACAAGAAACGGGAAAGGCACAACGGTTAGAATCCTGCCATAAAAAATTTGCAATGCAAAGGCCATTCAACGACCGTCTCCGCCCCCGCATGCCGGACCTTGGGGTACCGTCTCCGGGAAAATTGGGAGTAATCGAAGCCTCCCCGAACAAATGACCGATTTTGAAGTGGAAAACCAGGTCCGAAGAGAAGGGAAAAATACACCCCCCAAGATCCTCAAGGAGGAAACATGTTGGCAAGCGTCAAAGTCGGGACCAAATTGCTTTCAGCATTTCTGCTGATTGCCGTCATAAGCGCGGTGGTCGGCGGTGTAGGGATACTGAAGATCCGCCAGATTGACGACGCGGATACCCATCTCTACGAGTGGATCACGGCGCCGCTGGCAAACGTGGCCCAGATGTCCATCGACTTCCAGCGGGTCCGCATCAACCTGCGGGATTTCATGGAAGCCAAAGAGGAGAGCGAGAGGCAGGCTGCGCTGGCCATGGTGAACAAGCTGCGCAAGGAAATCGGTGAACGCTCTTCCGTCTTCGAAAAAAACCTGGACAGCGCCGAGGAACGCAAGCTCTTCGCCGAGTTCAAGGAGTCCCGCAAGGTCTATGGCGACCACATCGACCGGATGACCGGGCTGGTGCAGGCGGGCAGGGTCGACGAGGCGATGGCTCTCCTGCACGGAGAGGCCAAGAAGGCGGCGCTGCACGAGCAGGACCAGCTTAACAAGCTGATGGACGAGATGGAAAAGCAGGCAGAACTGACGTCGAAGGAAAACACGAGGATCGCCAACAGCGCGACGCTGGTGATGGCCGGCCTGGTTGTCGCTGGCATGGTGATCGCCATAGTCTGCGGTGTCGTGATAACCAGGATGATCACCAAGCCTCTCCAGGCCGCCGTTGCCGCGGCCAGCGCCATCGGCGCCGGCGACCTCACGGCGCGTATCGAGTCGACCTCGCGCGACGAGACGGGGCAGCTCATGGCCGCGCTGCAGGCGATGGCGGAGAACCTGCGCTGCACCATCGGCAAGGTCGCCGACACCTCCGCCCAGGTTGCCTCCGCTTCCAACCAGTTGCATTCGACGTCGGAGCAGATCGCCACCGGCGCCGAGGAGGTCGCGGCCCAGGCCGGCACCGTGGCCACGGCCGGGGAGCAGATGTCGGCCACCTCCTCGGACATAGCGCGCAACTGCCAGATGGCGGCCGAGGGGGCGAAACGCGCCGCCCAAACCGCACAAAACGGTGCGGAGGTGGTCCAAGGGACCGTGACGGTGATGGGACAGATCGCCGCGAAGGTGCAGGAAAGTTCCAGGACCGTCGAGAGTCTCGGCCAGCGCAGCGACCAGATCGGAGCCATCATCGGCACCATCGAGGACATAGCGGACCAGACCAACCTCCTGGCCCTGAATGCTGCCATCGAGGCGGCGCGGGCCGGGGAGCAGGGACGGGGGTTCGCCGTCGTCGCCGACGAGGTGCGCGCCCTGGCAGAACGGACCACCAGGGCGACCAGGGAGATCGGCGAGATGATCAAGGCGATCCAGAGCGAGACGAGGGGTGCCGTGGTCGCCATGGAAGAAGGGGTACACCAGGTCGAGACCGGCACGGCCGAAGCGGCCAAGTCGGGAAGCGCGCTGCAGGAGATCCTGGAGCAGATCAACGACGTGGCGATGCAGATCCACCAGGTGGCCACCGCCGCCGAAGAGCAGACGGCCACCACCAGCGAGATCTCCAGCAACATCGTGCAGATAACCCAGGTCGTGCAGCAGACCTCGCAGGGGGCGCAGGAGTCGGCGAGTGCCGCCGCCCAGTTGCACACCAACTCGGAAGAACTGCAGCAGCTGGTGCAGCAGTTCCGGCTTTGACCATCCAAACAGGAGCCGGGTGCGTTCCCGGCTCCTCCCCCCCCGTTAAACCACGACCACTCTGTAACAGCAGGAACATTTCTCTGTCACACCCCTTCCCCCGATCTCCGTCTTTTTAATTTTCAAGTTTTCGTTAGTGAGTGTCGAATAGGAGCTAGCGACTGTGAGTGACCGTCGTGGTCTCTCGGTCCCCTAATCAACAAGCAGGAGGAATAGCTATGAGAGTAATACGTGTTGCAGCAGCGCTTCTCGTGTCTTTGCTTGCAGTTCTCACCACCCAGGCGAGCGCCGACGAGCTGAAGATCGGAGCGGGGGGCGCGCCCACCGAGAACATCCTGAAGCCGATCCGTTCCGCGTTCGAGATGGCGACCGGCCTGAAGCTCTACATCGTCGCCTCCGGGCCGAAGAACGCCTTCGTGGACCTGCAGAAGGGGGATCTGGACGCAGCCGCGGCGGGGCTTAGCTACCAGGACTGGCTGGCACTGATGAAGAAGGAAGGGGCCGAGGTCGGCCAGCCCGGCGCCTTCACCCCGGTCGTGATCGGCAAGGACAAGGTCAAGGTGCTGGTGCACAAGGAGAACAAGGTGAACCAGCTGAGCGCCGAGCAGTTGAAGGGGATCTTCTCCGGAGAAATCTCCTCGTGGAAGGAGGTCGGCGGAGAGGACGTGCCGATCCTGGTGGTGGTCGGCAAGCTGACTCCCGGCACCAACAGCATGTTCTTCAAGAAGTTTTTGGGCGACAAGCCCGTCGCCAAGGACGTGATCGACGCCACCACGGCCGAGGACGTCAAGCTGAACGTCGCCTCGAACCCCTCCGCCATCGGGTTCGGTCCGCTCTCGCTGGTCGACGACTCGGTCAAGGCGGTCCAGGCGCCGGAGCTTGCGCGCGATATCACCCTGATCACCAAGGGGAAGCCCTCCGCCAAGGTGCAGAAACTACTCGACTTCATAAGCGGCGACGGCAAAAAGTACATCAAACAGTAACGGCGGCGATTGCGTCGACGCGTGACTTCTCGTAACAGAGATCCATCAAACCAGGAGGGGACGTAGTTATGAAAAGAGGGATGTTTTGTCTGGCACTCGTTGCATCGATGGTCTTCGGAGGCACCGCCTTGGGTGAAGAGATCAAGGCGGGGGGGGGCGGCGCCCCCATCGACGGCTATCTGAAACCGGTGCAGGAGGCTTTCGAGAAGAGCACCGGCATCACCTTGCACCTCAACTTCAGCAGCGCCACCCTCGCGTTCAAGCAGCTGATCGCGGGAGAACTGGACCTCTCAACCGCCGGCCTCGCCTACCCCGACCTGGTGAAGACCGCCAGGAAGGAGAACGTCGAGGTGGCGGACCCGTCCGCCTACGTCGCCACCGAGATCGGCGCCAGCAAGATCTACACGGTCGCCCACAAGGACAACCCGGTCCCCGCACTCACCATGGACCAGTTGAAGGGGATCTTCACCGGCAAGATCACCAACTGGAAAGAGGTGGGGGGCAACGACGCCCCCATCCTGATCGTCCTCTCCGCGATCAACCCGGCGACCAACGCCGCGTTCAAGAAGCTCGCCATGGGGGACGCACCCTTCGCCACCGACGTGGTCGAGGCGGGGCGTTTCGAGGACGTGCGCGAAAAGGTGGCCGCCAACCCGGAGGCCATCGCCTTCGGCCCGGTGACCATGCTGGACACCACCATCAAGACAGTTAAGACGCCGGACGTGGCGCGCCCGGTGATCGTGATCACCAAGGGGGCTCCCTCGGCCAAGGTGCAAAAGCTGATCTCCTTCATAAAGGGAGAGGGGCAAGGCTACATAAAGCAGTAACCCGACTACCGTTTCCCCAGCGCCTACAGACCGGAGCAAACGCATGACTATCAAGACCAAGCTGACCCTGAACGTTATCACCGTGATCCTGATCGTCGCCGGAGTCGCCGTCGCCAGCATCGTAGGCCTGCGCTTTGTCGACAGCAAGCTCCAGGACCTCACCCAGCGCAGCACCCCTTTCCAGATGAGGACGGTCGAGTTCCAACGCCAGATCCAGGAGGCGACGGCGGACCTGATCAAGGCGAGCGTCTCCCGAAACCGCGGCGAATTCGAGGCGGCCAAGACCGAGTCCGACAAATCGCTGGCCGTGGTGGAGACCGGCCAGGGGGCGTTGCAGGCGCTCTCCGGCGACGTGAAGCTGGAGGCGCATCAGGCCCTGACCGGCATAGCCGGCGAGATCTTCACGGTCACCCGGGGTAAGCTAAAGGCCGAGGAGGACGCGGCGGCGGCCAACAAGGCCATCACCGAGCGGATCCGGGAAGCGACCGCGCGCCTCAAGGAGCTCGATGCCAAGATAAAGGGTCTGCAGTCGGCCAGCTCCAGCTCCTACAGCAGATCCGTGACCGAGACCAAGGGGGTCTCGGACCGGGTGCGCAACGTGGAGGCGCTCAAGCTGACCCTCAAGGACTTCCACCTGGGGCTCATGGAGGTGAGCAAGGCCCAGAGCAAGAAGGGGGTGCTGATCTCGCAGGCCAAGTGCAACTCCGCCATGAACAAGGCGCTGCAAAACGAGGTGGCCAGAAGCTCCGGCAGCATCTCCGGGGACCTAAAATACCTGAACTCCAAGATCGCCCCCTTCGGCAAGGCTCAGGGTGCAGCGCTGGAACCGGGCGTCACCGACACCTCGGCGCGGGACCAGCTCTTCTCCGAGATCACCCAGAAGATGAACGCGGTGAACCTGGTCCTGGAACAGGAGGCCGCGATGGCCTCCGACACCCTCTCCTCGGAAAGCCGCAAGCAGTCGTCCTACTTCGGCAACTCGACCATCGCCACCGGGGTGATGGCCAGCAACTCAGAGCTCCTTTCCCTGGGGCTCAAGGTGGACGGGCTCGCCTCGCGTCTGTTCACCGCGGGAACCAGCAAGGATGTCGACGCCATCGAGGCCGAGCTGAACGGCATCTTCGTGCACATAGCACAGGTGGACGGCCAGCTCATAAAGGCACTCTCAAAGCTCAACGCCAGGGGGGAGATGGCACTGCTGCGCCAGGCCGAGGGGGCACTCTCCACCATCAAGGGGCTCCTCTTCGTAAAGGACGGCGTGCTCTCCAAGATCCGCAACCGGCTCGACATGGAGGCCAAGGCGGCAACCGCCATGGGCAAGCTGCGCGAGATCGTCAAGCAGCAGGCGGAGAGCGGGCAGAAAACGGTGAGCGTCGCCCAGGTGGACCAGGAAAAGGCGATCACGACCGTGAACAAGATGGTGCGCTTCTCCACGCTGCTCATCGCCGCCATCAGCCTCGGTGCCGTCATCTTCGGCATCATCTTCGGCATCTGGGTCTACCGCTCCATCTCCCGACCGCTGGCCCAGCTATTGGGGGTGTCGCAGGCGGTGGCCAAGGGGGACCTGGGGATCCGCATCGACAGCAACAACGCCGACGAGGTGGGCAAGGTCCAGGCGGCCATGGCGGAGATGGTGGACAACTTAAGGGGGATGGTGGGCAAGATCAAGGACGCCACCCAGAGCCTCGCCAGCAGTTCCGAAGAGCTCTCCGCCACGGCGGTGGCCCTGGAGAGTGGGGCCGAGGAGCAGACGGCGCGCATCGACCAGTCAGCGACCGCCATGACCGAGATGACCCAGACCACCATTGAGGTGGCCAGAAACTCCAGCGACACCTCGGATGCGGCCACCCACATGAAGGGGATCGCCGAGCGTGGCAAACAGGCGATGCAGGAAACGGCACAGGAGCTGGACCGTTTCGCAGAGTCGGTGCAGCAGGCGGCCCAGAAGGTCGAGTCGCTGGGGAAACAGTCGGAGGAGATAAGCGACGTCGTCACCCTGATCAACGACATCGCCAACCAGACCAACCTGCTGGCCCTGAACGCGGCGATCGAGGCGGCGCGCGCCGGCGAGCAGGGACGCGGCTTCGCCGTGGTCGCCGACAACGTGCGGGAGCTGGCCGAACGGACCAGCACCGCGACCCAGGAGATCTCCCAGACCGTCAAGACCATGCAGAACAGCGTCAGGTCCTCGGTCGATTACATGCACGAGGAAAGGGAGTCGGTGCAAAAGGTCCAGGGACAGGTGCAGCAGACCCTGGGGGCCATCGGCGAGATCGTGAGCTACGTGGAGCAGGTGGCGGACATGGTGCAGCGGATCGCCGTGGCCGCCGAGGAACAGTCTTCCACCAGCAGCGAGGTCTCCCAGAACATGGAGGGGGTGCACGAGATCGCCAAGGAGCTGAGAAGCTCCTTCACCGACATCCGGCACTCCTCGGGCAGCCTCTCGCAGCTTGCCACAGAACTGAACGGCATGGTGGGGTGGTTCAGGGTGTAGGCGCTCTTTTTTATTAAGTTATCGCGCCCGATGATATATACTTCTCCCGGTATTTGACGAGGAGTAGGGAACCGAATGCGCATCCTGATCATCGAAGACGAGCAAAAGGCCGCCAACTACCTGAAGAAGGGGCTCACCGAGAACGGCTTCAGCGCCGACATCGCCAACGACGGCGAGGACGGCCTGCACCTGGCCATGACCGAGCAGTACGACCTGGTCATCCTCGACGTGATGCTCCCCGTCAAGGGGGGGTGGGCCATCATCCAGGAGCTGAGAGCGGCCGGAAAGGATGTCCCCGTGATCTTCCTCTCCGCCCGCGACGCGGTGCACGACCGGGTGCACGGCCTGGAGCTTGGGGCCGACGACTACCTGGTGAAACCCTACGCCTTCTCGGAGCTTTTGGCCCGGATCAGGATCATCCTGCGCCGGCACCCCCTGCAGCAGACCGAACTGCTCAGGCTGGCGGACCTCGAACTCGACCTGGTCCGGCACAAGGCAAGGCGCGGCGGCCAGTCTCTCGACCTCACCGTGAAGGAATTCCAGCTCCTCGCGCTGATGCTGAGGCGGCGGGGGGAGGTACTATCCCGCACCACCATCTCCGAGCAGGTGTGGGGCATCAACTTCGACAGCGACACCAACGTGGTGGACGTCGCCATCAGGAGGTTGAGAAAGAAGGTGGACGACCCGTTTCCCTTGAAACTCATCCAGACCATCAGGGGGGTCGGCTATGTCATCGACGAAGTGGCCTGACCGACCCCGCTCCAGTTCGATCACCGCCCGCCTGGTGGGTTTCTACCTGGTCGCTACCCTGCTTATCCTCCTTTGCACCAACTGGTTCCAATTCAAGGCCCTCCACAAAGACCTCGACTACGAGGACAACGATTTCCTGGTGGAGCGGATCGGGACGCTGCGGGACATCATCGCCCGCCATCCGGACGCGCTCAGGGACCAGATCCCCGCTAACAAGCCGGGGCAGCCGAACCGGCACCTGGTGCGGGTCCAGGATGCCGAGGGACGCACGCTCATGCAGTCTCCGGCGATGGCGGGGCTTGCGGTTGAGCTTTTCCCGCCGGCGGTGACCAGCGCCGAGAAGGTCGGCCGCGGCCGCAAGTACCGCGCTCCGGACAAGAGGCACTACCTGCTCAACGCCGCCTGGGGCGGACGACGCGACAACCCTCACTACCGGCTGATCCAGGTCGCGCTGGACATCACCGACGAGGACGCGCTGATGTCCAAGTACCTGATCCGGACCGCGGCATCGGTGGCGACGGGGCTGCTCCTGGCGGCGGTTTTGGGGGTGACCATCACGCGCCGGGGATTGAGGCCCCTGCAGGAGATGGCGGAAAAGGTGGCGCAGATCACCGAGGCCGACCTGCACCAGCGCATCGGGACGGCGAACTGGCCGCGCGAACTGGACCAGCTCACCGTGGCGCTGGACGCCATGCTGGGGAGGCTGGAGGAATCCTTCGCCCGGCTCTCGGAGTTCTCGGCCAACCTGGCCCACGAGCTGCGCACCCCGATCAACAACCTGCGGGGGGAGGCCGAGGTGGCGCTCTCCCGGGCGCGCTCGGAGGAGGAGTACCGCCACATCATCGAGTCGGCCATCGAGGAGTACGAGCGGCTCTCGCGCATGGTGGGGGACATCCTGTTCCTGGCGCGGCCGGACCGGGGGCACCAGCCGGTCCTGATCGACGCGCGGATGGAGGTGGAACGGCTGGCGGAGTACTACGGCAACCTCGCCGACGAGCAGCATACCGCGATCGTGATCGAAGGGGACGGGGGGGTGAGCGTCGACCCGAACCTGTTCCAGCGCGCGGTGGGGAACATCATCTCCAACGCCCTGCACTACGGCTCCGGTTTCGGCGAGATCAGGGTGAAGCTGCGGCCGACTGACGACGGCGGCCTGGAAATCGCCGTCGAGGACGACGGCATGGGGATGGACCCGGCGGAACTGCCACGGGTGTTCGACCGGTTCTACCGCTCGCCGCAGGCCCGCCAGATCTACAACCAGGGGAGCGGACTGGGGCTCGCCATCGTGCGCTCCATCATGAACCTTCACGGCGGCACCGCCTCGGTGGCCAGCCGTCCCGGCGCGGGAACCGTGGTCACCCTGCGCTTTCCGCCCCCCCCTCGGGGAGAGACAGGAGCGACCGTTGCAGAAACATGACCAGCAATCTTCGGGTACCGCGTCTTCCGGCCGCCGCCCCCCGATCCAGAACCAGACCGTGCGCATCGTCGGGATCTACGCCCTCTTCGGGCTGGCCTGGATCTACGGTTCCGACCACATCATCGACCTGCTCGTCGACGACAAGGGGACGCTCCTTAAGATCGCCGTCACCAAGGGGTTCGTCTTCATCCTCTGCACCGCAACCCTCCTCTATTTCCTGATCAACCGCTTCCTCCGCCAGCTGGCGACCGCGGATCGCGGGCGCCTGGAGAGCCTGGAGCGCCTGAGCCAGAAGAACGCGCAGCTGCGCCTGTTCTTCGAGGCGGCGCCCGCCTCACTGGCGATGTTCGACCGCGACATGCGCTACCTCGAGGTGAGCCGCCGCTGGCTCTCCATGTACGGCCTTGGGGAGCGCGACATCCTGGGGCTGTCGCACTACGAGGTCTTCCCCGAGATCCCCGAGTCCTGGAAGGAGTTCCACCGCCGCGGGCTTGCCGGCGAGACCCTCCGGGAGGAGGCGGACGAATTCCGGCGCGCCGACGGATCGCTGCAGTACGTCAGGTGGGAGATCCGCCCCTGGTATGAAGCGACCGGCGAGGTCGGCGGCATCGTGATCTTCACCGAGGACATCACCGAAAGAAAACGCTTCGAGACGGCGCTTCAGGCCAACGAGCGCTTCCTGCGCCTGTTGACCGACCACCTGCCGGGCCTGGTGGGGTACTGGAATGCGGACCTGACCTGCGGCTTCGCCAACAGCCCCTACCGCGAGTGGTTCGGCAGGAATTCTGACGAGATCATCGGCACCACCATGCGCGAACTCCTGGGAGAAGAGCTTTTCGCCCAGAACCAACCGCACGTTAGCGCCGTCCTTGCGGGAGAGCCGCAGCATTTCCAAAGGACGCTGGTGAAACGCGACGGCGAGGTCGCCTACGTCTGGTCCCATTACATACCCGACCTGGTGGACGGCTCCGCCCGCGGATTCTACGTACTGGTATCCGACGTCACCGAGCTGAAACGGGCCGAGACGGAAAGGCAGCGGCTGGAGCACCAGTTGCAGCAGGCCCAGAAGATGGAGTCGGTGGGGAGGCTCGCCGGAGGGGTGGCGCACGACTTCAACAACCTGCTCACGGTCATCATGGGGCTGGCCCAGCTGGGGATCCGGGAGCTGGGGCCGGACCACCCGACGCTGGTGAGGCTGGAGGGGATCCGGCAGGCCGCGGAAAAGTCGGCGGCTCTCACCAGCCAGTTGCTCGGGTTTGCCCGCAAGCAGACCATCGCGCCCAAGGTCTTGAACCTGAACGACGCCGTGGAAGAGATGCTGAAGATGCTCAAGCGCCTGGTGGGAGAGGACATCGACCTCGCATGGAGCCCGGGCAAGGAACTCTGGAAGGTGCGCATGGACCCCTCGCAGCTGGACCAGGTCCTGGCCAACCTCTGCGTCAACGCGCGCGATGCCATCGCCGACATCGGCAAGATCACCATCGAGACCGGCAACGTCGCCTTCGACGCCGGTTACTGCAACGCGCACTTCGACTTCGTCCCCGGCGAGTACGTCCTGCTGGCGGTGAGCGACGACGGCTGCGGTATGGACCAGGAGACCCTGGCGCAGATCTTCGAACCTTTCTTCTCCACCAAGGAGGTGGGACGGGGCACGGGGCTGGGGCTCGCCACGGTGTACGGCATCGTCAAGCAGAACAACGGCTTCATCAACACCTACAGCGAGCCGGGGGAAGGGACCACCTTCAAGATTTACCTGCCGCGGCACAGCGAGGAGGGGGCGCGAACCGTGCCGGAAGCCGTTCCGGCCCCGGCCCACGGCGGCAGCGAGACCATCCTGCTGGTCGAGGACGAGCCGAGCATCCTGAACGTCGCCGTATCGCTCCTGGCCCTGCAGGGTTACCAGGTGCTGCCGGCATCCAAACCGGCAGACGCCCTGGAAGTCGCGCGGCAGTACCGCGACCGGATCGACCTGGTGGTCACGGACGTGGTGATGCCGGAGATGAACGGCAGGGACCTGGTGCGCAGGCTGCTCCCCTTCTGTCCCAACGTCAAGAGTCTCTACATGTCGGGCTACACCGCCAACGTGATCGCCCATCACGGCGTACTGGACCAGGGGGTGAACTTCATCTCCAAGCCCTTCACGATGAACGACCTCGCCGCGAAGGTACGTGCCGTCCTCGACGCGAAAGCCGAATAACCCGCCCAGTTACATGACAGAAATGTCATCTCCCTGCAATGCATCGGCAAGGAGCGTTACCGTACTATAGGCCTATTTTGCCGTAAGAACATTCAAGAGGTTTCTCTATGCCGAAACACCGACTGGGGCTGGTCGCCTTCGTCTCCCTCACCTTCCTCGCAGTTTCCACTGCCATCCGCATCATGCTGGCGGCCGCCACCCCGAAAGGGGCCGGCCTCAAGCTCTCGCTGCTGCTCAAGTCGGCAGCTGCAGGTTTCTACTTCGACCTGGCGACGCTCGCCTATGCGATCGTGCCGCTGGCGCTCTACCTGATCCTGGTCCCGCGCCGGGCGGCGACGCACCGCCGGCACATGTGGCTGGTGCGCCTTTTCTTCGGCCTGTTCGTGGGTGTGCTCATCTTCGACGTCTGCGCCGAGTACATCTTCTTCGACGAGTTCGGCACCCGCTTCAACTTCATCGCCATCGATTACCTGGTCTACACCCAGGAGGTGGTCGGCAACATCCGGGAGTCCTACCCGCTGTCGGCGATCTTCTCCGGCATCGGCGCCGTGGCGGCGGCGGTCTGCTGGGTCCTCAGAAAGCCGCTTGCCCGCGGGGCGGAAGTGACCTTCAACGGCGCCTACCACCGCACCGGGTTCCTGCTCCTGCTCCCCGCCGTCCTCTCCTACGGCGTGGTCAACATCTCCCAGTCGACCATCTCCACGAACAACTACGCCAACGAGATCGCGGGCAACGGGGTCTACAACCTGTTTGCCGCCTTCATCAACAACGAGCTCCCCTTCACCAGGTTCTACCGCACGCTCCCGCAGAACCAGGTGAACGCACGGCTGAGGACCCTGGTCGCTGAGCGCAACAACAGCTTCGTCGATCCCAAGTCCGAGCGCTTCACCCGCACCATCCGCGCCGAGGGGCCGGAGAAGCGCCTGAACCTGGTGGTGGTGATCGAGGAGAGCCTGTCGGCCGATTACCTGGGGACTTTCGGCAACGACAAGGGGCTCACCCCGAACCTTGACCGCCTGGCCTCCCAGTCGCTTCTGTTCACGAACCTCTACGCCAACGGCACCCGCACCGTGCGCGGCCTTGAGGCGCTCACCCTCTCCGTCCCCCCCCTGCCGGGCACCTCGATCGTGAAACGTCCCAATAACGGCGGCTTCCGCTCCTGGGGCGAGATCATGAACGCCAAGGGGTACCAGTCGAAGTACATCTACGCCGGGCACGGCTACTTCGACAACATGAACGCCTTCTTCTCGGGTAACGGCTACTCCATCGTGGACCGCACCGACTTCGCCAAGGACGAGATCACCTTCGCCAACGTCTGGGGGGTGTGCGACGAGGACCTGTTCCGCAAGGTCATCAAGGAGGGGAGCAAGTCGTACGAGACGGGCAAGCCCTTCTTCTCCATGGTGATGACCACCTCCAACCACCGTCCCTTCACCTATCCGGCGGGGAGGATCGACATCCCGGCCAAGAAGGGGCGCAACGGCGGGGTGAAATACGCCGACTACGCCATCGGCAGGCTGATCGCGGAGGCGAGCAGCAAGCCCTGGTTCAAGGACACCATCTTCGTCATCGTCGCCGACCACTGCGCCGGCAGCGCCGGCAAGACCGACATCCCCATCAAGAAGTACGAGATCCCGCTGCTCATCTACTCCCCGGCACACATCAAGCCGGCCCGGGTGGAGAAGCTGATGAGCCAGATCGACGTCGCCCCCACCGTGCTCGGCCTGATGAACATGAGCTACCAGAGCGACTTCCTGGGACGCGACATCTTCAAGGAGTCCGGCCAGCCGGGACGCGCGTTCATCTCGACCTACCAGAAGCTTGGGTACCTGACCGAGAACGAGCTCCTGGTCCTGGGGCCGCGCCAGTATGCGGCGCAGTACAAGGTGGACCGCAAAACCGGCGACGCCAAGGCCGAGCCGGTGAGCAACGGCATGCTGGCCGACATGCTCGCCTACTACCAGGGTGCGGACTACCTGTACCAGCACAGGCTGAACCGGATCCGCTAGGACCTGGACGGGAAAAGCGGCGCCCAGCCGCCACCACGACAAACGGGATGCAGCCTGATGACCAGGGGCCGCATCCCGTTTTCTTTTGGAATGAGCAACTCATGTTCCGAGCGAAAGGAGGGGATCGACACCTCCTCCGGCAGAAAGAGATCCGGCTTTCCGCACTCCCTCTCACACCCCTCCCCTACGGAGAGGTTTTTACTATGTACTCCGCCATGTTGCAGCGCAGTGACACAACCAGCGCGGCAATCTCTCAGGAATTTATCCCCTCCTGCCAAAAATCGCATTTTTTAGCAGCGAATCCGCACTTTGTATGTTAGCCTTAATCCTATTTTTCAACCTGCGGAGGCAGCTTCATATTCATGCAAAACAAGGTAATTGAAAAGGTCCTCCAGGAGGTGAGCGAGGGGGCGCTCGACGTCGCGCAAGCCCTGCAGCGACTGAAGCACCTCCCCTTCGAAGACCTGGGCTGCGCCACGGTGGACCACCACCGCACCCTGCGCCAGGGCTTTCCCGAAGTCATCTTCGGACAGGGCAAGAGCATCTCCCAGATGCGCGCCATCATCACCGCGCTCGTCGAGAAGGGTGGCAACGTCCTGGCCACCCGCGTCAACGGCGCCAAGGGCGCCAAGCTAAAGGAGTTCTTCCCGCAGGCGGTCTACCATCCCGACGCCCGGGCGCTCACCATCGAGCAGCATCCGGTTGAACTGCGCGGCCGCGGCAAGGTCCTGGTGGTCTGTGCCGGCACCTCGGACATCCCGGTGGCGGCCGAGGCGGTCCTGACCGCCCAGCTTATGGGGAACGAGGTGGAGAAGGTCTACGACGTGGGCGTGGCCGGGCTGCACCGCCTGCTGGCACGGCGCGGCGCGCTCGCGGAGGCCGCGGTGATCATCGTGGTGGCCGGGATGGAGGGGGCGCTCCCCTCGGTGGTGGGAGGCCTGGTCGACAAGCCGGTGATCGCGGTCCCCACCTCGGTTGGATACGGCGCCTCCTTCGGCGGCGTGGCGGCCCTGCTCGGCATGCTCAACTCCTGCGCCGCCGGGGTCACGGTGGTGAACATTGACAACGGCTTCGGGGCCGCCTACGCGGCGAGCCTCATGAACAGGATTCACGGATGAAGGTACTCTATTTCGACTGTTTCGCGGGGATCGCGGGCGACATGACCGTGGCCGGCCTCATCGAGCTCGGGCTCCCGCTGGAGACGCTGCAACAGGAGCTCTCTTCGCTGCCGCTTTGCGGCTACACGCTGGAGAGCCGCAAGGTCGAGCGTCACGGCGTCTCCGGCACCTCCTTCAAGGTCACCCTCGCCGAAGAGGACCAGCCGCACCGCCACTATTCCGGCATCGCCGCGATGATCGAGAAGTCGGGCCTCAAACCCCGGGTCAAGAAGCTCTCCCAGCGCATCTTCCTGAAGCTGGCGCAGGCCGAGGCGAGCGTGCACGGAGTGCCTCTCGAGCGGGTGCACTTCCACGAGGTCGGGGCCGTCGACTCCATCGTCGACATCGTCGGCACCGCAATCGGGCTCGACTACCTGGGGATCGACAAGGTCTACGCATCGGGCCTTCCCTACGGGCGCGGCTTCGTCAAGACCGCGCACGGCCTGCTTCCGGTCCCGGCACCTGCCACCGCGAAGCTGATGGAGGGGATTCCGCTTTCCGCCGACATCGGCGAAGGCGAGCGGGTCACCCCGACCGGCGCGGCCATCGTGGCGGCGCTCGCCGAGAGCTTCGGCCCTCCCCCGGCCATGACCGTCAACGGGACCGGCTACGGCGCAGGGGAAAAGGACTTCCCGGAACTTCCCAACCTGCTCCGGCTGGTGCTCGGGGAGCGCGCCGAGCCGGGCGAGGCCCGTGAGGTGCTGGTCCTCGAGAGCCACATCGACGACATGCCCGGCGAGATTTTCGGCTTCCTCATGGAGCGGCTCATGGAAGCGGGGGCGCTCGACGTCTCCTTCTCGCCGCTGCAGATGAAGAAGAACCGGCCGGGAACCAGGCTCACCGTGATCGCGAAGCCGGGCGACCTGCAGAAACTCTCCGGCATCATCCTGGCGGAGTCGAGCGCCATCGGCCTGCGCTACTACCCGGCCGGCCGGATCACCCTCCCCCGCAGCTGCGGGACGCGGCAGACCTCGCTGGGCGAGGTGCGGGTGAAGCTTTTAGGCAACGGACGGGTCACGCCGGAATACGACTCCTGCCGGGAGATCGCGCTCGGGCAGGGGATGCCGCTCATAGAGGTGTACCGGACGGTGGAGAGGGAGTGCGGCGAGGAATGAGAAAATTCGTGATTGTTTCCGCCACCTGGTTCGGCACCGGCTTTTCCCCCTTTGCCTCCGGAACCGTCGGGACGCTCGGCGCGATCCCCTTCTTCCTGCTCCTCCGCGACCTGCCGCTGTGGCTCTACCTCGTCACCACGGTCGCCTTCACGCTTTTCGCCTGCTGGAGCGCGGGTTTTGGCGAGGAGCTCTGGGGGGAGCACGACTCGGGGAAGATCGTCATCGACGAGGTGGCCGGCTACCTGGTGACCATGATCGCGGTCCCGGCAACCTGGCAGGGGATCCTGATCGGCTTCCTGACGTTCCGCTTCTTCGACATCCTGAAGCCCCAGCCGGCGCGCTGGTTCGACCGTTCGCTGAAAAACGGCTACGGCGTGGTGCTGGACGACATCGTCGCCGGGTTATACGCCTGCGCCGCCACCCACCTGGCGTTGAGGCTCTTGTGAAAGTCGCCGTTCTTTCCATAGGGGACGAGCTCCTCACCGGCGAGGTGACCGACACCAACGCGAGCCATATCGCCGACCGGCTCTACGGTTGCGGCGCCCGGGTCTTCAGGCACCTCACCGTCCCCGACGACGATGAGGCGATCGTGCAGGCCCTTGTCGAGCTGGCCGGGGCAAGCGACGCCGTCATCGTGACCGGCGGACTCGGCCCCACCCCCGACGATTACACCGCTCAGGCCGCTGCACGGGCGGCGGGGGTCGAGCTGGAGCTGTCCCAGGAGGCGCTCGACCACCTGGCCGAGTTCGAGAAGAGGATAGAGAGGCCGCTGCACCCCGCCAACCGTCGCCAGGCGCTCGTCCCCGGTGGATGCCGGCTCATCCCGAACCCCTTGGGGACCGCCTGCGGCTTCACGGTGAAGATCGGCCGGGCGGAGCTCTTCTTCCTCCCCGGGGTCCCGTACGAGATGGAGCGGATGCTGGCGGAGACGGTGCTCCCGGAGTTGCAAAGGCGGCTCCCGCCCCCCTGGCGGCGGATCACCCTGAAGGTCTTCGGCATCCCGGAAGCGGCGATCTCGGAGCGGCTGGAAGGGGCCATCCCGGCAGGAGCGCCCCTGCAGCTCGCCTACTGCGTGAAGTACCCCGAGATCCACGTGATCCTCCGGGCGGCCACGGCAGACGCGGCGCAGCTCGAGGAGGCGGCCGCCGAGGTGCGCAAGCGGCTCTCCCGATACCTTTTCGCCGAGGACGACGAGACCATGGACCAGGTGCTGGCGCGCCTGTTCCGGGAGAGCGGCCTCACCCTGGCGCTGGCCGAGTCCTGCACCGGTGGCATGATCGCTGCCCGCATCACCGCCCTGGCCGGGAGCTCCGCCTACTTCCTGGAAGGAAACGTGACCTACAGCAACGCCGCCAAGAGCCGCATGCTGCGGGTGCCGCCCGAGCTGATCGAACGGCACGGAGCAGTGAGCGAGGAGGTCGCCCGTGCCATGGCCGAAGGGGCCCGCGAAGCTGCGGGGAGCGACCTGGCCCTCTCGGTGACCGGCATCGCCGGGCCGGACGGCGGCACACCGGAAAAGCCGGTGGGCACCGTGTACATCGCCCTGGCCGACGCCGAAACCTGCCGGGTTGAACGCTGCAACTTCCAGGGGGACCGCACCCGGGTCCGCTCCATCACCTGCTTTACCGCGCTCAACTGGCTGCGCCAATACCTCCTCTCCCGCCACGGAGCCGAGTCCCCGAACTAGGGGGGCGATAACAAGCTGGTCAAGGGGAAACCGCCTTGCACTTTGCGCCGCTGTTACTCATAGTCGCCTGCGAACTGCTGCTCCTTCTGATCGAGCAGTACACGCCGCTGCCCGGATGGCTGCACTTCGGTGTCTCCGTGTCGCTCGCGACGGTGCTCCTCTGTTTCGTGGCGCTCTTCAAGCAGCGCCAGGAGACCATGGTGGACGGCCTGCGCCGCGAGATCGGGGAGATGCAGCAGGAGGCGGCCAAGAGCGCGCGGCGCTACAAGAGCCTGCTGGAAGGCGCCGGCAACGCCATCTTCATCTTCAACGTGGAAACGGCTGAGCTCGAAGAGGAGAACCGGCTGGGGCGCGAGCTTTTCGGCTTCACCAAGGACGAGCTCGGCACCATGGTGGTGCGCGACCTGCTCGATCCCTGTGAGCACGAGCGCGTCCGGGGCTTTTTGTACCAGCTGGTGCGGCAGGGCGAGGCCGACTGGGACGAGGTGCGGCTGATACGAAAGGACGGCTCCTCCTTCCTGGGCGAAATCAACGCACGCCTGATCGACCTCGGTGACGAGCAGGTGGCGCACTGCCTGCTGCGCGACATAACGGAGAAGCGGCGCACCGAGCGGGAGATCTGGCAGAGAAACCGCGAGCTCTCCATCCTGAACAACATGCTGACCAGCATGAACCTCGGGACCGAACTGAAGGCGGTGCAGGAAGGGACCCTGCTCCAGTTGATGGAACTGTTCCGTGCCGAAGGCGGCACCCTGCACCTTTCCACCCCCGACACCCTCTCTCCCACCCTCTGCGCCTCGAAATTCGCCTCCCCGGACCTGGAAGAGGTGCTCGGGGAAACCCTGAGCAACCCCGAAGGCTTCCGGGAGGTTTGCATCGTGCCGCTCGGCACTGCCTGCCAAGGATGGGGGAGCCTCACCTCCATTCCCGTCAGTTCCCAGGAGCACCTGATCGGGGTGATACACCTGATCCACCGCGAACCCCACAGCTACGCCCCGGAAGAACTGCGTTTCCTGGAGACGGTCGGCAAGCAGATGGGGAGCATCATCGAGCAGATCAGGCTCTTCACCGAGCTCAAGTGGAAGAGCGAGGAGTTGCTCCGCTCGCACCGGCTCCTCGAGAAGAGCAGCCACAACCTCTCCGTTTCCGAAACCAAGCTGAAGCAGAACCTCGCGCTGGTGGAAAGGGCGCACCTGGAGCAGGTCCGGCTGGATCGCATGAAGAACCAGTTCCTGGGCATGGTCTCCCACGAGTTCAACACGCCGCTTACCAGCATCCTGTCGGGGGTCGACCACCTGCTGCAGCAGGGGTGGAGCTCGCAGGAGGACGCCTGCCGGGTGCTGGAGATGGTGCGCGACGGCGGGCTCAGGCTGAAGGCGCTGGTCGCGGACCTTTTGAAGCTGATCCGGCTGGAGTCGCGCCGGGAAGGGCTGGAGACCTCCGCCATCCACCTGAGGATGCTGCTCGAGACCCTCCTGGACCAGCTCCAGCCCCTGTTCGAGGAGCGCGGCCAGGTGGTTACGCTGCGCGACCTGGACCACCTCCCCTTCTTCCAGGGGGACTGCGGCTACCTGGAGCGGGTCTTCTACGAGCTCCTTTTGAACGCCATCCGCTTCAGCCCCGAAGGGGGCGAGATCGTGGTGAACGGCCGGGTGGTCCAACGGAAGGACCTGCACCAGCGCGCCCACACGCTTGCGCGCTTCAATCCCGACTTCCTCAGGCGCTGCGGCGACCGCTGCTATCTGGAAGTCGAGGTGCGCGACTGCGGCATCGGCATCCCGCTGCACGAGCAGCAGGGGATCTTCGAGATCTTCTACGAGGTGGGGGAGATCAGGCACCACTCAAGCGGCAGACGGCAGGGCAAAGGCGCCGGGTTGGGGCTGGCCATCGTCAAGGGTATGGTCGAGGCCCACGGCGGCATGGTCTGGGTGGAGAGCAACGACGGCAGCTCCTTCTTCCTGGTGCTCCCCCTGGAGCAGGAGCTGATCCAGCCGGCTCTGTTCTAAAACGTGTTCCAGGTTCTACGTTCTATGTTCTATGTTCTACGTTCCATGTTCCAGGGCGACTGCTTTGGGCGGCGGCGCGGGAAAATCGGCTGTCGCGCCGGGGGGGGAAGTCGCTTTTCGAGGTTTTAACGTAGAACGCAGAACATAGAACGCGGAACGGTCGCCTTTGCATTTGCCTTTGCGGTTTTAGTTGTGTTATGTGTGATTGGTTCCGGAACCAGACCCAAAACAGCGCCTGACAAGGCTAAGGAGATATAAAACGATGCTCGACAAGGAAAAAGCGGAAAAAGCCCTCGACCTGGCCATGAGCCAGATCGAGAAACAGTTCGGCAAAGGGGCCATCATGAGGCTCGGCAACGAGGAGGCGCTGCCGGACGTGGCGTCGATCCCGACCGGTTCCCTCTCCCTGGACCTGGCGCTGGGGGTTGGGGGCGTGCCCCGCGGCCGCGTCATCGAGATCTTCGGGCCGGAATCCTCCGGCAAGACCACCCTCGCCCTCCACGTGATCGCCGAGGCCCAGAAGCTGGGCGGCATCGCCGCATTCGTCGACGCGGAACACGCCCTCGACATCGGCTACGCCAGGAAACTGGGCGTCAAGACCGACGACCTCCTGGTCTCCCAGCCGGACACCGGCGAGCAGGCGCTGGAAATCGCGGAAACCCTGGTACGTTCCGGCGCCATCGACGTCCTCGTCGTCGACTCCGTCGCCGCCCTGGTACCGAAAGCCGAGATCGAGGGCGACATGGGCGACTCGCACATGGGCCTGCAGGCGCGCCTGATGTCCCAGGCACTCAGAAAGCTCACCGGCATCATCTCCAAGTCCAACTGCTGCGTCATCTTCATCAACCAGATCAGGATGAAGATCGGCGTCATGTTCGGCAACCCGGAAACCACCACCGGCGGCAACGCGCTCAAGTTCTACGCCTCGGTGCGCATGGACATCAGGAAGATCGCGGCCCTCAAGCAGGGCAACGACATGATCGGATCCCGGACCCGCGTCAAGGTGGTGAAGAACAAGGTGGCCCCCCCCTTCAAGGAAGTGGAGTTCGACATCCTCTACGGCGAAGGTATCTCCAAGGAAGGGGACATCCTCGATCTCGCCGTGGAACGCAACGTGGTGGAAAAGAGCGGCGCCTGGTTCTCCTACGGCAAGGAGCGCATCGGCCAAGGGCGCGAGAACTCCCGGATGTTCCTCAAGGAACACCCGGAGATCACCGAAGAGATCAGGGCAAAACTCACCGCTCCAGAACAAGACGCCCAAGCATCCGGCGCAGCCTAAGCCATGCAACTTAACGAGATCCTCGGCATAGCCATGAAGGCGAAGGGGTCGGACATCCACCTGAAGGCGGGGCTTCCCCCCATCGTCAGGATCGACGGCTCCCTGCGTGCCATCCCCAACGCGGAGCGGCTCTCCAGCGAGGTGGTCAGGAACATGGCCTTCTCCATCATGAACGAGCGCCAGAAGCGGATCTTCGAGGAGAACTACGAAGTGGACCTCTCCTACGGGGTCCCGGGTCTCGGGCGCTTCCGCGTCAACGCCTTCGCCCAGCGCGGGACGGTGGCGATGGTGCTGCGCGCCATTCCGATCGCCATCCCCACCCTGGAGACGCTGAACCTGCCGCCGGTGCTGAAGAAACTCGCACTGGAGCAGCGCGGCCTGGTCCTGGTCACCGGCACCACCGGTTCCGGCAAGTCCACCACGCTCGCCTCCATCATCGACTACATCAACGAGCACCGGACCTGCAACATCATCACCATCGAGGACCCGGTCGAGTACCTGCACAAGGACAAGAAGAGCCTGATCAGCCAGCGCGAGGTCGGCTTCGACACGCTCACCTTCGGCAAGGCGCTCACCTCGGCCCTGCGCCAGGACCCCGACGTGATCCTGGTGGGCGAGATGCGCGACTACGAGACCATAGAGACCGCGCTGACCGCCGCCGAGACCGGGCACCTCGTGCTCTCCACCCTGCACACCCTGGACGCCGCCGAGACCATCAACAGGGTCATCTCGGTGTTCCCCCCCTTCCACCAGCGCCAGGTGAGGATGCAGCTGGCCGGCATCCTGAGGGGGGTCATCTCGCAGAGGCTGGTCCCCCGCATGGACGGCAAGGGGCGCGTCCCCGCCGTCGAGGTCATGATCGGCACCGCGCGCATCAGGGACTGCATCGACGACAAGGAAAAGACCAAGCAGATCCCGGACGCCATCGCCCAGGGGCACACGAGCTACGGGATGCAGACCTTCGACCAGTCGCTCATGCAGCTTTTGAGCAGGAAGCTGATCACCTACGAAGAGGCCATGCGCCAGTCCAGCAACCCCGACGACTTCGCCCTCAAGGTTTCCGGCATCTCCTCCACCTCGGACTCCAGCTGGGACAACTTCGCCGAAGAGCCGGAAGCTGCGGCCGAAGGCGGCGAAGGGGACCTGGTCATCGAGAAGTACTAGGTGCAGCGCGGTAGCGCCTTCGACTGCTCCCTGCGCGTTCTCACCCTGCGCGACCACTCCGAGGGGGAGCTTAGGAAGAAGCTTTCCGGCAAGGGGTACCAAGAGGGAGAGATCGAGGCGAGCGTAGTCCGGATGAAGGAGCTCGGCTACCTGGACGACCTGCGCTTCGCCCGCAGCTTCGCCTCCTCGGCGCTGCGAAACGGCAAGGGGGTCGGGCCGAGGCTGAAGCTGGAACTCTCCCGCCGCGGCGTGGCAGGGAACATCGTGAGCCAGGTGCTGGACGAGATGGCACTGGAGTACAGCGAGGCTGAGCTGTTGACGCAGTTGATGCAGCGCCGCTATCCCGGTTTCGACGCGGCCACCGCCTCCGACAAGGAGAAGCGGCGCATCGTAGGCTACCTGCAGAGGAAGGGTTTTTCCCTCTCGGCCATCTTCCGCGAGCTGAAGGCGCAGGAGGATTGAAGGCGGGCGAATAATCATTCGCCCCCCACACCAGCCCCGGGAAAAGGGTGCACCCTGTACACCCCCGCACGACGCACAACCGTTACAAGGTTTAGATATCCCATTTTATTTGAGGTTTTTTTATGACAGGCAAAGAGATCCGGGCGCAGTTCTTCAACTTCTTTCAGAGAAAGGGTCACACCCTGGTGGAGAGCTCGAACCTCATCCCGAAGAACGACCCCACCCTGCTCTTCACCAACGCGGGGATGAACCAGTTCAAGGACGTGTTTCTGGGCCTTGAGAAACGCGACTACATCCGCGCGGTCAGCTCGCAGAAATGCGTGCGCGCCGGCGGCAAGCACAACGACCTCGAGAACGTCGGCCGCACCGCGCGCCACCACACCTTCTTCGAGATGCTGGGTAACTTCTCCTTCGGCGACTACTTCAAGAAGGAAGCGATCGCCTACGCCTGGGAATTCCTCACCGTCGAACTCGGCCTCTCCAAGGACCGCCTCTACGTCACGGTCTACAACGACGATGACGAGGCCGCGGACATCTGGCACAACCAGGAAGGGGTGCCGCGCGAGCGCATCTACCGCTTCGGCGAGAAGGACAACTTCTGGGCCATGGGCGACACCGGCCCCTGTGGTCCCTGCTCCGAGATCTTCTGGGACAACGGCCCCGGCACCGGCTGCGGCTCGCCGGACTGCGCGGTCGGCTGCGACTGCGACCGCTACATGGAGATCTGGAACAACGTCTTCATGCAGTTCAACCGCGACAAGGACGGCACACTGACTCCGCTCCCCAAACCGTCCGTCGACACCGGCATGGGTCTCGAGCGCATCTCCGCCGTCATGCAGGGGGTCACCTCCAACTACGACACCGACCTGATCCAGGGGATCATCCGCCACATCGAGGGGATCTGCGGCAAGAAGTACCGCTCCGACGAGAAGGACGACGTCTCCATGCGCGTCATCGCCGACCACTCCCGCGCCACCACCTTCCTCATCTGCGACGGCGTGCTCCCCTCCAACGAGGGGCGCGGCTACGTGCTCCGGCGCATCATGCGCCGCGCCGCCCGCCACGCTAAGATGCTGGGGGTGTCCGAGCCGATGCTCTACCGCGTCGTCGACGCCGTCAACATGATGATGGGCGACGCCTACCCGGAACTGCTCGAGCGCGAGCACTACGTGAAGAAGGTGATCAAGGCGGAGGAGGAGCGCTTCATCGAGACCCTCGACCGCGGCCTGGCCATCCTCAACGAGGAGACCGCTGCGCTCAAGGCCAAGGGTGAGACGGTTCTGTCCGGCGAAGTGATCTTCAAGCTCTACGACACCTTCGGCTTCCCGGTCGACCTCACCGCCGACATCGTCGAGGCGGAAGGGCTCACCCTTGACGAGGACGGCTTCGCCCTGTGCATGGAGAAGCAGCGCGTCAAGGCGAGGGAGAACTGGAAGGGTTCCGGCGAGCAGGGGCTCGCGGCCATCTACAAGGAGCTGCACGGCTCCGGCATTAACAGCGAGTTCGTCGGCTACGCCGAGCAGACCGCCTACTCCACCGTGAGCGCCATCATCAAGGGTGGCGTCCTGGTCGAGGAGGCCAACGCCGGGGACGAGGTCGAAATCGTCACCGCCAGGACCCCCTTCTACGGCGAGTCCGGCGGGCAGGCGGGCGATAGCGGCACCATCTCCACCGGCGCCGCGCACATCGAGGTGGAGGGCACCACCCGCCCCTTCACCGACCTCATCGTGCACCGCGGCAAGGTCGTGTCCGGCAACGTCCGCAACGGCGAGGCGGTCGACCTGAAGGTCGCCTCGGCGAACCGCGCCGCGACCGCGAGAAACCACACCGCGACCCACCTCCTGCAGGCGGCGCTGCGCGAGGTGCTCGGCGACCACGTCAAGCAGGCCGGCTCCCTGGTCACCCCGGACCGTCTGCGCTTCGACTTCACCCACTTCAGCCCGATGACCGCCGAGGAGATCCGCAGGGTCGAGGTCCTGGTGAACGGCCACATCATGGCCAACGACGCCGTCGACGCACGCGAGATGCCGGCCGCCGAGGCCCTCGCCGCGGGCGCCACCGCGCTCTTCGGCGAGAAGTACGGCGACATCGTGCGCGTGGTGCGCGTAGGCGACGTCTCCTCGGAGCTGTGCGGCGGTACCCACGTGCACGGCGCCGGCGAGATCGGCTTCTTCAAGATCATCTCCGAGGCGGGCATCGCCGCGGGCGTCAGGCGCATCGAGGCCCAGACCGGGCACGGCGCCCTGGCAGTGGTGCACCAGATGGAAGACGAGCAGAGGAGCATCGCGACGCTTCTGAAGGCCGAGGGGGTCAGCACCCTGGATCGCGTGGAGAAGCTCCTGGCGGGCCAGCGCGAGCTGCAGAGGGAACTCGAGGCGCTGCAGGCGAAGGTGAACGCCTCCAAGTCCGCCGACCTGATCCAGCAGGTGCGCGAGCAAAACGGCGTCAAGGTCCTCGCCGTCAAGGTCGACGGCGACGCCAAGGGGCTGCGCGAGCTTTCCGACACCCTCAAGGAGCGCATCGGTTCCGGCATCATCGTCTTGGGCGCGGGTGACGCGGTCAAGGCGAACCTGCTGGTGGCGGTCACCTCCGATCTCACCTCGCGCTGGAAGGCCGGCGACATCATCAAGGCCATCGCCCCGATCGTCGGGGGCAACGGCGGCGGCAAGCCGGAACTGGCCCAGGCTGGCGGCTCCAAGCCGGAGAACCTCGCCGAGGCGCTCGAGGCGGTGTACCGCATCGTAGGGTAGAACGATCATCCGGCTCCCCTCCCCCTGGCGGGGGAGGGGGAGTTATTGGCACCCTCCTTGCCGGAAAGGAGAGGCAAACTCCAACGCAGTAAAGCCGTCGCCAGGTAAGACAGGCAGACAAATCCAGCACAACCGGGACATGCCGATGCTCGAACTGACCGCCCAGCACAGCCAGGAACTCCTGCACGACAGGGAAAAGCAGACCATCCTCATCGTCGACGATGAAGGGGTGATCCGCGACCTGTGCAAGCGGGTGCTCAACGACTACCACATCGTCGAGGCGGGGGACGGGCAGGAGGCGTACGAGATATTCCTGCGCGGCGGCATCGACGTCATTCTCACCGACGTCATGATGCCCCGGATGGACGGCATCGAGCTCCTGAAAAAGCTCAAGGAGCGGGAGCCGACCATGGTGGTCATCATCATGACCGGCTTTGCCGACAAGGACCTGATCCTGAAGGCCTTGAAGGCCGACGCGGACGACTTCATCACCAAGCCGCTCAACCTGCTTCAGCTGAAGAGCGCCATCAGCAAGGCGCTGGTGAAAAAGGCCCTCAAGGAGGAGATCGCCAACCTCAGGAACCTGGACCGTTTCAAGACGGTGTTCCTGTCGCTCATCTCCCACAAATTCCGCACCCCCATCACCTCCATCTCGCTGTTCCTGCAGAACCTGGCGGCAGGGGTGATCGACCCGTCCGACGAGGGGGCCAAGGAACACATCAAGCTGATCTACAACGAGGCGTGCTACCTGGGAAACCTGGTCACCGACCTGCTGACCTTCTCCTCGGTCATGGACAGCGGCGTCGGGCTGAACCTGGAACCCTGCACCCTCAACCTGCTGCTCCCCAAGCTCTTGCAGGAAGCCCAGGAAATCGCCGACCGTCCCGGCGTCACCACCCATATCACCCTGGACAACGTCCCGGAGCTTATGCTGGACCGCGACAAGGTGAGCTTCGCCGTGCGCCAGGTGATCGACAACGCCATCAAGTTCTCCAAGGAAACCGGCGTGGTCTGCGTGACGCTGAGAAACCTGGAAGACCAGTGCGAGATCACGGTCCAGGACAACGGGATCGGCATCCCCACCGAGCAGCTCCCCAAGCTGTTCGAGAAGTTCTACCAGGTCGACGAGGAGCACACCGGCCAGGTGCGCGGCTTCGGACTCGGCCTTTTCTACGTGCGCGAGTTCATCCGGATGCACGGCGGTACCGTCAGCATCGACAGCGAGGAAAACGTCGGCACCCGCGTCGTCATCACCCTCCCCAGCAAAACCAGCCAAAGCCCCTGAAAAGCCTGAGGCTTCCCCCTGTTTGAAGTTGATTATTTCCCCCTATCTGCTATATTAACGACTTTCTGTGCACTAATTAACGCTAGAAGAGGCACTCATGCAGCATCTCATAGAGAAGGCGAGCACCCTCATGGAGGCTCTTCCCTATATCAGGCGTTTCTCGGGGAAGACCATCGTCATCAAGTACGGCGGGCACGCCATGGCAGAAGAGAAGCTGAGGAAGTCTTTTGCCCTTGACATCATCCTGCTCAAATACATCGGCATCAACACCGTGGTAGTGCACGGCGGCGGCCCCCAGATCAACGAGACACTGAAGCGCTACGGGATAGTGTCGGAGTTCGTCAAGGGGATGCGCGTGACCGACGCGGAAACCATGGGCGTGGTGGAGATGGTTCTGACCGGGCAGGTGAACCGCGAGGTGGTCGGCTACATCAACCAGCACGGCGGCCGGGCGGCGGGCCTTTCCGGCAAGGACGGCAACCTCTTGCTGTGCGAGAAGCTGCTCCAGGAAATCCGACGAGAGGACGGCGGGGTCGAGATGGTCGACATCGGCTTCGTAGGCGACGTCGTCGAAGTGAATCCCGCCATTTTGCAGACATTGGAAAAGGGTGGCTTCATCCCGGTCATCGCGCCGGTGGGTGTGGGCCGCGACGGGCAGAGCTACAACATCAACGCAGACGTGGTGGCCGGCAAGGTCGCCGCGGCACTCGGGGCGGAAAAGCTGATCCTCCTGACCGACGTCTCCGGCGTCAAGAACAAGGAAGGGGAGCTTCTTTCCAGCATTCCGCTGGCCGACGTACCTGAGTTGATCGACAACGGCACCGTCACCGGCGGCATGATCCCGAAAGTGACCTGCTGCACCGACGCGCTCGCCGCGGGAGTCAAGAAGGCCCACATCGTGGACGGCCGGATCGAGCACGCCATCCTTTTGGAGATCTTCACCAACGTAGGCATCGGGACGGAGATACAGGCTTAACTGCTGTTCTGCATTCTATGTTCTATGTTCTACGTTCACGGCGCCAAGGCGCCGGCGGTGGAGATACTGTGACATTGATTCAGTGACGGCCGGTTCGGTTCCGTTCGGGTTCTAAAGTAGAACCTGGAACGCAGAACATAGAACGGCTTCTGGAGGTTTTATGAATTCATCTGCCTGGATAGACAAGGCTGACAAATACATCATGAAGACGTACGGACGGTACCCGCTGGTGCCGGTTAAGGGCGAGGGATGCTACCTCTGGGACGCGGACGGCAAACGCTACCTCGACTTCCTGGCCGGGGTCGCCGTCAACAACCTCGGTCACTGCCACCCCAAGGTCACGGCGGCGCTCGCCAAGCAGGCGGCCGAGCTGATCCACTGCTCGAACTACTACCACATCCCGACCCAGATCGAACTGGCTGAGCTTTTGTGCAACCTCTCCTTCGCCAACAAGGCCTTCTTCTGCAACTCGGGCGCCGAGGCGAACGAGGCGGCCATCAAGCTGGCCAGAAAGTACAGCCGTGAGAAGTTCGGGCTCGACCGCTACGAGATCATCACCGCCATATCCTCGTTCCACGGCCGCACCATGGCTACCGTTTCCGCCACCGGCCAGGAGAAGGTGCAGAAGTTCTTCGATCCGCTCCTGCACGGCTTCCGCCACATCCCCTTCAACGACGCCCAGGCGCTCAGGGAGGCCATCGGCCCCGGCACCTGCGCCGTCATGCTGGAGCCGATCCAGGGCGAGGGGGGCGTGGTGGTTCCCGACGCCGCCTATTTCCAGGAAGTGCGCAAGATCTGCGACGAGAACCACCTGATCCTCATCTTCGACGAGGTCCAGGTGGGGATGGGGCGCACCGGCAAGATGTTCGCCCACGAGCACTTCGGCATCACCCCGGACATCATGACGCTCGCCAAGGCGCTGGCCGGCGGGGCCCCGATCGGGACCATGCTCGCCACCGACAAGCTGGCGGAATCCTTCACCCCGGGCACCCACGGCTCCACCTTCGGCGGCAACCCGCTGGTGACCGCCGCCGCGGTGGCCACCGTGCGCGCCATCCAGGAGGAAGGGATCCTGAACCACACCGAGGAGATCGGCGAGTACCTGATGGGCGAACTGGAGGCGCTGGGCAGGAAGTTCCCCGGCCTGATCACCGAGGTGCGCGGCATCGGCCTCATGATCGGCGTGGAGCTCGCCATCCCGGGCGGCGACATCGTCAAGACCGCCCTCTCCCGCGGGCTCCTCTTGAACTGCGCCCAGGAGAAGGTGCTCCGCTTCGTCCCGCCGCTCATCGTCGGGAAGAAGGAGGTGGACGAGATGATCGCCACCTTGACGGAGATTTTGCAGGAACTGTAGGCGTTGTCCCCGCGCCGTCCACCCATCTCCCCCGGAGGGGGGAGTGATGCTCCCCTCGCCCTACGGGAGAGGGGGGCTAGGGAACAAAGAGTAGCGATGCCGCACGCCGGCACTATCATACCGAGAAGCGAGAACAAGCGAATATGAAAAAAGACTTCCTTGCGCTGAGCCAGTTCACCAAAGCCGAACTGGACGCCATGTTTGCCCTGACCAAGGACCTCAAAGCAAAGACCAAGAGCGGCGTCGAGCACCACCTCCTCAAGGGGAAATCGCTGGCCATGATCTTCGAGAAGTCCTCGACACGCACCAGGATCTCGTTCGAGGTCGGCATGTACCAGCTGGGGGGGCACCCGCTCTTCATCTCCAGCAAGGACTCCCAGATGGGGCGCGGCGAGCCGATCAAGGACACCGCCCGCGTCATGGCCCGCTACTGCGACGGCGTCATGATCCGCACCTTCGCCCAGGCGACCGTCGAGGAGTTCGCGAAATACGCCTCCATCCCCGTCATCAACGGCCTGACCGACCTGCACCACCCCTGCCAGATCATGGCCGACGTGTTCACCGTGATCGAGCACAAGGGGAGCTACGACGGGCTCAAGTTCGCCTGGATCGGCGACGGCAACAACATGGCCAACTCCTGGATCGAGGCGGCCGCCATCTTCGGCTTCGACCTGACGCTGGCCTGCCCCGAAGGGTACGACCCGAACGCCGAGGTGCTCGCGTGGGCGCAGAAGAACGGCTCCTCCAAGATCGTGATCACCCGCGACCCCAAAGAGGCCGCCAAGGACGCCGACGTGCTCAACACCGACGTCTGGGCCAGCATGGGACAGGAAGAGGAGCAGAAGATCCGCGAGAAGGCCTTCGCCGGCTACCAGCTGAACGAGGAACTGCTCGATCTCGCCAAGGGGAACGCCATGGTGCTGCACTGCCTGCCGGCGCACCGCGGCGAGGAGATCAGCGACGAGGTTATCGAAGGTCCCCACTCCGCCGTCTGGGACGAAGCGGAGAACCGCCTGCACGTCCAGAAAGCCATCATGGCCACACTGATGAAATAATCCGACCGGCCGCCCTCAGGGTGGCCAGAGCGATCAACGACCAAAGGAGAACCCATGGCAAAGAAAGAAGTGAAAAAGATCGTCCTCGCCTACTCGGGCGGGCTTGACACCTCCATCATCCTCAAGTGGCTCAAGAACGAGTACGGCTGCGAGGTGGTGACGTTCTCCGCAGACCTGGGCCAGGGCGACGAGCTGGAGCCGGTGCGCGAGAAGGCATTCAAGACGGGCGCCGACAAGGTGTACATCGACGACCTGCGCGAGGAGTTCGTCAGCGACTTCGTGTACCCGATGTTCCGCGCCAACGCCATCTACGAGGGGTCTTACCTCTTGGGCACCTCCATCGCGCGTCCGCTGATCGCCAAGCGCCAGATGGAGATCGCCAAGATCGAGGGGTGCGACGCCGTCTCCCACGGCGCCACCGGCAAGGGGAACGACCAGGTCCGCTTCGAGCTGGCCTACTACCACTTCAACCCGGCCATCACCGTGGTGGCCCCGTGGAGGGAGTGGAAGCTCAACTCCCGCCAGGCGCTGATCAACTACGCCAAGAGAAACGACATCCCGATCCCGATCACCAAGAAGCGCCCCTGGTCTTCCGACCGCAACCTTTTGCACATCTCCTTCGAAGGGGGCATCCTGGAGGACACCTGGCTCGAGCCGCCCGAGAACATGTTCGTGCTCACCAAGGCACCGGAGAAGGCGCCCAACAAGCCGCAGTACATCGAGATCGAGTTCGAAAAGGGTAACGCGGTAGCCGTCGACGGCGTGCGCATGTCCCCGGCGCAGCTTCTGGCCCACCTGAACACCATCGGCGGCGAGCACGGCATCGGCCGCGTCGACCTCCTCGAAAACCGTTCGGTCGGCATGAAGTCCCGCGGCGTGTACGAGACCCCGGGCGGCACCATCCTGCGCGAGGCCCACATGGCGGTCGAGCAGATCACCATGGACCGCGAGGTGATGCACCTGAGGGATTCCCTGATCCCGCGCTACGCCGAGATGATCTACAACGGCTACTGGTTCTCCCCGGAGCGCGAGATGATGCAGTGCCTGATCGACGACTCCCAGAAGACCGTGAACGGCGTCGCGCGCCTGAAGCTTTACAAAGGGCACGTGCGCACCGTGGGCAGGAAGTCCGAGAGCGACTCCCTGTTCAACCTCGACTTCGCCACCTTCGAGAAGGACCAGGTCTACAACCAGGCGGACGCCGAGGGCTTCATCAAGCTGAACTCGCTGAGGCTCAGGATCCGCTCCCTGATGCAGGCCAACAAGAACAAGTAGTTCCGACTGCAGTAAAGGAGGGTCATAGGGGCACGAGGCTTTCGTGCCCCTATCCGCTTATATGGAGCAAAACGGTTTCAAGGCCAGCCACATAGTCACCTCGGTGGTCGCCGTCATCATCGACACCGACGGCCGTGTGCTCCTCACCAAGAGGAACATCCCCCCCTTCCAGGGGGAGTGGGTGATGCCCGGCGGCAAGATCGACCTGGGCGAGCCTATCGTGGCGGCGCTCAAGCGCGAGGTCTGGGAAGAGGTGGGCCTCGAGGTGGAAGTGGGGAATCTCATCGACGTGTTCGAGCACGTGACGCCGGGGGAGGCCAACTACCACTTCATCATCATCTACTACCGCTGCACGCCGCTTTTCTGCGACGTGAACCACAACCAGGACGAAGTGGCCGAGGCGCGCTGGGTCGAGCCGGACGAGCTGCCCGACTACAAGATCCCCGCCGGCGCCCGCTTCATCCTGACGAAGATCTTTGAAACAGACAAAGATAAAGACAAAGACAAAGAAAAAGACTAAGGGGAATTGAAAAACGGTCGAGGTTGCCGGCCTTCTTTATCTTAATCTCAGTCTTAATCTCTAATTTGATCTTTGAAACAGACAAGGATAAAGATAAAGACTAAGGGGCTTGGAAAACGGTCGAGGTTGCCGGCCTTCTTTATCTTCATCTCAGTCTTAATCTCTCATTGGTGTCTATGGTCAAGATCGTCGAGAAACACGTCCAGCTCGATTTCCCTCTGGGTCATCACCTGCACTGCCTCATCGCGCAGATCCCGAACCGGCTGCAGCGCCGCGAACACCTGTTTTCCCTGGTGAACGCGGAGGAGCAGTGGCACATGGTGCGGAGTGTTCTCGACCTGGTGGCCGACGGCGCCGGAAACCTGAAGCGGCTGCACTTCCTGATGTTCCCGGAGACGTCGGTCCCGCTTTCCCGCTTCGACGACCTGCTCGGCATGATCGGGGAGCGCTTCCGCAGCAACACGGTGACCATGTTCGGCATGGAGCAGGTCCGGCTGGAGCAGTACCGGGCGCTCTTGACCCGCTTCCGGGAGGACAACGCCGAGGCGCTGGACTGCGTGGAGCGCGACATCGACTCCGGAGACATCCTCGGGATGCCGGTCAACTGGTGCTGCATCGCCATCAAGGAGACCAGCGGCCGCCTGCGGGTCTTCCTGGAGGCCAAGACGCACCCCTTCCGCGGCGAGGAGTTCCTGGACAAGGACCACGACCTGTACCGCGGACGCCACTTCTACCTGTTCCGCGGCGAACCGGCCTGCTTCAACTTCATGGCGATCATCTGTCTTGATTACCTGTACCGGGACCTCTACTCGTCCAACATCAAGCAAATCATCGATCACGCCAACCGGCTCTTCTTCACCATGAGGCAGTCGCTGGACGCCCTCTTCGTGATCCAGTGCAACCCCAAGCCGGAGCACGGCGCTTACCGGGACGCACTGAGCGGCTTCTACGGCGAGTACCTGGAGGACACCCCGGGTGTGCGCGAGACGGTGACCGTCTTCGGCAACTGCTCCGACGAGAGCGAAATCGAAGGGGTGCGCTGCCAGAGCTGCTACGGGGTATCGTTCGTGGCCATCAGCGCGCGCCACAAGATGTCCCCCTTCCAGGACCGGGAGTTCGCCAGCGACGACTTCGACGGCGCACCGGTCTGCCGCTTGAGGTTCGGCACCGGCACCAGGCTTTACTACTTCAACCTGCCGCTCTCCCACGAGCTCGACCCGAGAAGCTCTCGGGTCCCCTTGAAGGTGCACACGGTGCTGCGCTGGACCGACGAGGGGTGGATCAAGGCAGGCGACGGCGAGGGGCAGGTTCTTTAAAGCATTCAACGCAAAGCCCCGGAGGAGCAGGGACGCCAAGTAAAAAACTGTACCGGGTAAAAAACCCAACTTTTCTCTTTGCGCCTTCGCGCCCTGGCGTCTTTGCATTAAAGAAGTTGCAGTTCTACAAAAAATCAGCAGCAGGAGACCGAAAAACATGTCCAAAGACAAACTGTGGGGTGGGCGTTTCACCCAGCCCACCGACAAGTTCGTAGAAGAGTTCACCGCCTCCATAAACTTCGACAAGCGCCTGTACCACCAGGACATCCGCGGCTCCATCGCCCACGCTACCATGCTGGGCAAGCAGGGGATCATCCCGGTAAAGGACGTCGAGGAGATCGTGCACGGTCTCAGGGAGATCCTGGATAAGATCGAGGCGGGGAACTTCGACTTCTCGGTCTCCCTGGAAGACATCCACATGAACATCGAGGCGCGCCTCTCCGAGAAGATCGGCGACGCGGGCAAGAGGCTGCATACCGGCCGCTCCCGCAACGACCAGGTGGCGCTGGACATCCGCCTCTACCTCAGGGACGAGCTGGTGGAGATCTCCGCCTACATCGACCTCTTGATCGACGCCCTCATCTACCAGGCGGAGCAGAACCTCGGCGTCATCATGCCGGGCTTCACCCACCTGCAGACCGCGCAGCCGATCCTCTTCTCGCACCACATGATGGCCTACCACGAGATGCTCAAGCGTGACAAGGGGCGCATGGAGGACTGCCTGAAGCGCACCAACGTGATGCCGCTTGGCGCCGGCGCACTGGCCGGGACCACCTTCCCCATCGACCGCGAGCACGTGGCGGAACTGCTCGACTTCCCCGAGGTGACCAGGAACTCCCTCGACTCGGTCTCGGACCGCGACTTCGCCATCGAGTTCTGCGCGGCCTCCTCGATCCTGATGATGCACCTCTCCCGTTTCGCGGAGGAGCTGATCCTTTGGTCCACCAGCGAGTTCAAGTTCGTCGACCTCTCCGACTCCTTCTGCACCGGCTCCTCCATCATGCCGCAGAAGAAGAACCCGGACGTCCCGGAACTGGTGCGCGGCAAGACCGGCCGGGTCTACGGCAACCTGATGTCGCTCCTCACCCTGATGAAGTCGCTGCCGCTGGCCTACAACAAGGACATGCAGGAGGACAAGGAGCCGCTGTTCGACACCATCGACACCGTCAAGGGATCGCTGAAGATCTTCGCGGACATGGTGCGCGAGATGAAGGTGAACGAGGCGCGTATGAAGACCGCCGCGGCCGCCGGGTTCTCCACCGCGACCGACGTGGCCGACTACCTGGTCAGGAAGGGTATCCCGTTCCGCGACGCCCACGAGATCGTCGGCAAGGCGGTGCGCTACTGCATCGAGAACGAGATGGACATCCCGGAGCTCTCTCTGGCCGAGTGGCAGATCTTCTCCGGGCGTATCGAGGACGACATCTTCGGCTCCATCACCCTGGAAGCCTCGGTCAACGCACGCAGGGCCACCGGCGGCACCGCGCTCGAGTGCGTCAAGGCCGAGATCGCACGCGCCAAGGAAGGGCGTTAAGCCGTGGCGACCGCACGCAGGTTCCTCCCCCCCCTGTTCCTGGCCGCCTCGCTCGCGCTTTTGCCGGGCTGCGGCAAGCGGGGCCAGCTCATCCCCCCCGAGGCGCTGGTCCCGGCGCCGATCGCAACGCTGGCCGCTGCCCAGAAGGGGGGCGAGCTCCAGGTGAGCTGGTCCGGCCCGGGCAAGCAGGAAAAGGGGGGCAAGCTGGAAGACCTTGCCGGCTTTTTGCTCTACCGGCGCGACGTGCTTCCTCCGGCGCAGGACTGCGAGGAGTGCCCGAACGCGTACAAGCAGCTGGCGCTGGTCGATCTCGACCTTCCCCAAGGGGTGCGCCAGGTGGGGAGCCTCTGGATCTACGACGACTTCGACCTGAAAAAGGGGCAGACCTACCAGTACAAGGTGCGCTCCTTCACCAAAAGCGGCGCGCAGAGCAAGGACTCCAACAAGGTGCGGCGCACTGCGGTCACCCCTCCCCTCCCCCCGGTGCTGGAGGCGGCGGGCTCCCCCAACGAGGTGACGCTGAGCTTCGTGGGACTCCCCCCGGAACAGGGAAGCGCTGCCGGCTACAACGTGTATCGGAGCAAAAAGGGGGAGCCGATGCCGCTCGCCCCGCTCAACAAGGCGCCGCTGGCCGGCAACACCTACCAGGACAGGGAGGTGATCCTGGGGATCACCTACAGCTACGCCGTGACCAGCGTCGCGGCCATCGACAGCCAAAACGTCGAGAGCGCGCCGTCCAACGTCGTGGAGGCGGGGCTGGTACTCCCGGACTAGCTCCCGTTGCCTTTTTAGACCGTTCATGATAATAACCGGGGACACTTTTAACGTCAGGACGCCCCGTCAGGGGCGCATTTGGAGCAGGTATGAAGATCACGAGAAGTGAGGTGGAGCACGTAGCAAGGCTTGCCCGACTGGAGCTTTCCGACAGCGAGCTGGACACCTTCACCGGACAGATGGACGGCATCCTTGCCTACGTGGAAAAGCTGAACGCACTGGATACCGACGGCATCGTACCGACCTCGCACGCGGTGCCGATGGAGAACGCCTTCCGCCCCGACCAGCCCGCCGACTCGATCGGCGTGGAAGCCGCCCTCGCCAACGCGCCGCAGCGCGCGGAGAGCTTCTTCAGGGTGCCCAAGGTCATTGAATAGTCGGACGTCTGACTGGTCCGACTATTCTGACTGGTCTGACACTACAAGATCGGAGTGTTTTGCAATGGAAATTTTCGACCTTACCATACATGAGCTGCACGAGAAGCTTAAGGCGAAGGAGGTCTCCTCCGTCGAGGCGACCCGCGCCATGCTGGAGCGCATCGAGGCGGTGGACGGCCAGGTGAACGCCTACATCACGGTGACGCCGGAGCAGGCGCTCGTCGAGGCGGAAGCGGCCGACCGGCGCATCGCCGCCGGCGACGTGGCACCCCTTACCGGCATCCCCGTCGGCCTGAAGGACATCTTCATCACCAAGGGGATCCGCACCACCTGCGGCTCCCGCATCCTGGAAAACTTCGTCCCCCCCTACGATGGCACCGCGGTCGCGAAGCTTAAGGAACAGGGCGCGGTCATCGTGGGCAAGCTGAACCAGGACGAGTTCGCCATGGGGAGCTCCAACGAGTCCTCCTACTTCGGCCCGGTGAAGAACCCCTGGAACCTGGAGTGCACCCCGGGGGGCTCCTCCGGCGGTTCGGCCGCCGCCATCGCCGCGCGCACCGCGACGGCGACCCTCGGCACCGACACCGGCGGTTCCATCCGCCAGCCGGCCTCCCACTGCTCCTGCGTCGGGCTCAAGCCCACCTACGGCCGGGTTTCCCGCTACGGCGTGATCGCCTACGCCTCCTCCCTGGACCAGGTCGGGCCGCTCACCCGCGACGTCACCGACGCGGCGCTCCTCCTGGGGGCCGTTGCCGGCTACGACCCCAAGGACTCCACCTCGGTCAACACCCCGGTCCCCGATTACGTCGCCGGCCTCGCAACCGGCGTCAAGGGGTTGAAGATCGGTCTCCCCAAGCAGTACTTCATCGAGGGGCTGGACCCGGACGTGAAACGCGCCATGGACGAGGCCATCGCCCTGTATAAAAGCCTGGGCGCCGAGCTGCGCGAGGTGAGCCTGCCGCATACCGAGTACGCCGTGGCCACCTACTACCTGATCGCCACCGCCGAGGCGAGCTCCAACCTGGCGCGCTACGACGGGGTCCGCTTCGGGCACCGCGCCGAGGATGTCCGGGGCCTCAAGGAGATGTTCGCCAAGACCCGCGCCGAGGGGTTCGGCTCCGAGGTGAAGAGAAGGATCATGCTGGGGACCTACGCCCTCTCCTCCGGTTACTACGACGCCTACTACGTCAAGGCCCAGAAGGTCAGGACCCTGATCATGCAGGACTTCCTGAACGCATTCCAGGAGGTGGACGTGCTGCTCACCCCGATCGCGCCGACGCCTCCCTTCAAGATCGGGGAGAAGCTGGCCGACCCGCTGCAGATGTACCTCTCCGACATCTTCACCATTCCGGTGAACCTGGCCGGTACCTGCGGCATCAGCATCCCCGCCGGCTTCAGCGCCGCCGGTCTTCCCATCGGCCTGCAGCTGATCGGCAAGCCCTTCGGTGAAGCGACCATCCTCTCCACCGCTTACGCGTTCGAGAGGGAGACCCAGTGGCACCTGAAGAAGGCGCCGCTGTAAAACCTAAAACCATTGGCCACGGAGAAAATCTGAGAACTTCGGAGCAAACCGTGACCAGAAGACTGTGAAGGCTTTGGGGTAACCCCGAAAGCTTTGTGTTTGGTTTTCTCAGATTTCCTCAGATTTTCTCCGTGGCTAACGGTTTACAGCCTTTCGGTTTTTTGGAGCTCATATGAAATATCAGGTTGTCATCGGGCTTGAGGTACACACCCAGCTCACCACCAACACCAAGATCTTCTGCGGCTGCTCGACCCGCTTCGGCGCCGAGCCGAACTCCCAGACCTGCCCGGTTTGCCTCGGCTTCCCGGGCGCCCTGCCGGTGCTCAACAAGCAGGTGGTGGAAAACGCCATCCTCGCCGGACTCGCCACCAACTGCTCTATCACGCAGAGAAACGTGTTCGCCCGCAAGAACTACTTCTACCCCGACCTCCCCAAGGGGTACCAGATCAGCCAGTTCGACCTCCCCATCTGCCAGCACGGGCACCTGGACATCGAGGTAGATGGCGAAAGGAAGCGGATCGGCATCACCCGCATCCACATGGAGGAGGACGCCGGCAAGCTGGTGCACGCCGACATCCCCGGGGTTGACGATTCCTGCGTCGACCTGAACCGCGCCTGCACGCCGCTTCTGGAGATCGTCTCCGAGCCGGACATGCGCTCCCCCGACGAGGCGATCGCGTATCTCAAGAAGCTGCACCAGATCGTCATGTACCTGGGCATCTGCGACGGCAACCTGGAGGAAGGGAGCTTCCGTTGCGACGCCAACGTCTCGCTGATGCCGGTCGGCTCGACCGTCTTCGGCACCCGCGCCGAGCTGAAGAACATCAACTCCTTCAAGTTCATCAAGCAGGCCATCGAATACGAGATCGAGCGCCAGGCCGAGATCCTCGACGACGGCGGCAAGGTGATCCAGGAAACCCGCCTCTTCGACCCGAACACCGGCACCACCCGCTCCATGCGCGGCAAGGAAGAGGCGCACGACTACCGCTACTTCCCGGACCCGGACCTGGTTCCGGTCCTGATCCCGGACCAGTGGATCGAGGACGTGCGCGCCACGCTGCCGGAGCTCCCGGAGGCGAAGCGCGCCCGCTACGTCGCCGAGCTGGGCCTTCCCGAGTACGACGCCGAGGTGCTGGTGTCGAGCCGCGAACTGGCCGCCTACTACGAGGAGACCGTCGCCCTCTTCCCGCAGGCGAAGACGGTATCCAACTGGGTCATGGGCGAGGTCTCCCGCGCGCTCAACGAGGACAACAACCGCTCCATAACCGATTGCCCGGTCACCCCGGCGCTTTTGGCCGACCTCCTGAAGCTGATGGAGAAAGGGACCATCTCCGGCAAGATCGCCAAGACCGTCTTCGACGAGATGTACAAGTCCGGCAAGGCGCCGGAGAAGATCGTCGAGGAGAAGGGGCTCGTGCAGGTTTCCGATACCGGCGCCATCGAGGCGATGGTTGACGAAGTGCTGAACAACAACCCGGCGCAGGTCGAACAGTACCGGGGCGGCAAGGAAACCGTCTTCGGCTTCTTCGTCGGCCAGGTAATGCGCGCCTCCAAAGGCAAGGCCAACCCCGCCGTGGTGAACGAGCTGCTCCTGAAAAAGCTCCAGGGGTAGGAAAGAAAGGCAAAAGCCAGAGGCTCAACGCAAAGTCGCAAAGGCGCTAAGGCGCCAAGAAAAACGAATCGAGGGTTTTCCCCCCAGATTCCCCTTTGCGACTTTGCGGCTCCGCGTCTTTGCGTTACAGAAGTTCGGTTTTTTTGAAGTTAGCAGTCAAACGAGGTGGATATGTCCTTCAGAACCATAGAGTGGCGCGACAACAAGGTGATCATGATAGACCAGACCCGGCTCCCCGCCGAGGAGGTCTACAACGAGTACACGGACTTCCAGGGGGTCGCCGAGGCGATCCGCGGCATGGTGGTCCGCGGCGCCCCGGCCATCGGCATCGCCGCCGCCATGGGGGTGGCGCTCGGCGCTCGCGAGATCATCGCGGACAGCTTCGACACCTTCTACCGCCAACTCGAGAACGTCTGCGAGGTCCTGGGGCGCACCCGCCCCACGGCGGTCAACCTGTTCTGGGGGCTGGAGCGGATGAAACGGGTCGCGCTGCAGCACAAGGAACTCGACCTCAACTCCATCCGCGAGATCCTGAAGGCCGAGGCGATCAGCATCGAGGCGGAAGACCTCGCCATCTGCAAGGAGATCGGCCGCCACGGTGCCGCCCTGGTCAAGGAGGGAGCTGCCATCCTCACCCACTGCAACGCGGGAGGCCTGGCCACAGCCGGCTACGGCACCGCGCTCGGCGTGATCCGCGGCGCCCACGAGGCGGGCAAGAACATCCACGTCTTTGCCGACGAGACCCGCCCCTGGCTCCAGGGCGCACGCCTCACCGCCTGGGAACTGATGAAGGACTCCATCCCGGTGACCCTCATCTCCGACAACATGGCCGGCTGGCTTATGAAGAGCGGACAGATCGACTTCTGCGTGGTCGGCGCCGACCGCATCGCCGCCAACGGCGACACCGCCAACAAGATCGGGACCTACAGCGTCGCCGTTCTCGCCAAGGAGAACCGGATCCCGTTCTACGTGGCCGCGCCGATATCCACCCTCGACCTGAAGCTCGCCAACGGCGACCTGATCCCCATCGAGGAGCGGAGTTCCGAGGAGGTCACCAAGGTGCAGGGGGTCACCATCGCACCCGAAGGCGTCAAGGTCAGAAACCCCGCCTTCGACGTCACCCCCGCCCGCTACATCACCGGCATCATCACCGAAAAAGGGGTGGTGCGCGGCGACTACGAGACGGAGCTGAAGGCACTGGTCGGGCTATGAGCCGCCTTTCCGACCTGGCCGCGCTGCTTCTGTCCGCGCTTTCGGAGCCGGACAAAGGGGACTTGTCCCACCAGTTGGAACAGGTCGGGTTCAGCTATGGCGCGCGGTCGGTGGAAAACCTGAGGCTCCTCTCCGAGGTGCTGCCCGGCGAGCGCCTGGTCGAACTGGCGCTCTCCGCACTCGCCACCCCGCTCCCCGACATGGCGCTGAACGGCTTCGAGCGCATCAGCACCGTGGTGCCGCGCGAGGTCCTGCTGGAGATCTGCTCCCGCCGCGCGCTCACCGCCCAGTTGATGAACATCTGCGGCTCCTCCCCGTTTCTCACCAACATCATCTGCCGTGATCCTTCCTACCTGCAGCACCTCTTCATCGAGCGCGATATCATGCGGCGCCGCAGCGAGGACGAGATGCTGCAGGCCCTGCGCGAGCGCGTCCCGCAGGGAACCTGCTACGCCGACCTCTTCCCCCACCTGCGCCGCTTCAAGTACGCCGAGATGCTCCGCATCGCCGCACGCGACCTGAACGGCCTGGCCACGCTCGAGGAGGTGACCGGCGAACTGTCCTCGCTCGCTGCGGCCACGCTGCAGCTCGCCTACGAGGCCGCCTTTGCCCAACTGGTGCAGGAACACGGCACGCCGATGGAGGACAGCCCTGACGGACGGATCCCGGCGGAATTCACCATCATCGGCATGGGCAAGTTCGGCGGCAGGGAGCTCAATTTCTCCTCCGACATCGACCTGATCTACTTCTACTCCTCCGACAAGGGGGAGTGCACGGGCATCCCCGACGGCCGGGGCGGGTTCAAGGGCAAGCTCTCGCTGCACACCTTCTTCGTCAAGCTGGCCGAAATGGTGAGCCGCGCGATCTCCCAGGTTACCGAGGACGGTTTCGTGTTCCGGGTCGACATGGGGCTTAGGCCCGACGGCAAGGCGGGGGACCTCGCCAGCTCCATGCGCTCCGCCGAGGTCTACTACGAGGCGTGGGGACAGTCCTGGGAGCGCGCCGCCATGATGAAGGCGCGCCCCGTCGCCGGTTCCATCGAGCTGGGGGAGAGGATCCTCGCGGCGCTCACCCCGTTCATCTACCGCCGCTATCTCGATTACAACCTGATCGAGGACATGATGGCGATGAAGAAGAAGATCGACGCCTCCCTGGCCAGGAACCAGGAGGGGGAGGTCAACATCAAGCTCGGGCGGGGCGGCATCCGTGAGATCGAGTTCTTCATCCAGGCGCTGCAGCTGGTCTACGCCGGCAAGAACCCGCACCTGCGCGAGCGCAATTCCCTGAGGGCCCTGCAGACCCTCTACCAGGCGCGCATCATCAAGGAAGCCGACTGCACCGCCCTTTCCGACGCCTACCGCTTCCTGCGCACCGTCGAGCACCGGATCCAGGTGGTCCAGGAGCGGCAGACCCACGCCCTACCCCGAAAGGATGAGGAACTGCGCGCGCTGGCACGGCGCTGCGGCTACCTCAGGAAGGACGGGATGGACAGGTTCCGGGAAACCCTGGAGGGGCACCGGCGCGCCGTCTCCGCCATCTACGGGGATTTGTTCCTGTCGCGCGACGAGAAGATCAAGGAGGAGGTACTCCCCGAGGTACACTTCTTCTTCGACCACAACGCCGACCCGGACCTCATCAAGGACATGCTCGAGGAGCGTCACTTCGAGCACCCCGACGCCGCCTACCAGAACCTCCTGGTGCTGCGCGACGGCCCCGCCAAGGCGAACCTGACCGAACAGGGAAGGCGCACCCTGGAGAAGATCGCCCCGCTGTTCCTGCAGGAGGTGTTCAGCTCCCCCGACCCGGACCTCGCGCTGGCCAACCTGGAGCGGTTCCTCTCCTCGCAGAGAACCCGCTCCTCCATCTACGCCCTCCTGGCCGAGAACCGGGACATCCTGAAGCTCCTCACCTCGATGTTCGGCATGTCCGAGTTCCTCTCCAAGATCTTCATCGGTCACCCGGAACTCTTGGACAGCATGACCACGCGCGGCTATGCCTACCTGCAGAAAGAGCGCGCCGCCATGGCCAAGGAACTGGACGACTTCATCACCCAGGCCGACTGCTTCGAAGAGCAGCTGGACGCGATGCGGAGCTACCGCCACGAGGAGTTCCTGCGCATCGGCATGAACGACATCTACGGCAAGATGAAGCAGCCCGAGGTGGCCCAGCAGTTGACCGATCTGGCCGACGTGACCCTCGCCGCGGCCTGCTGCATAGCGACCGGAGAGCTGGCCCGCTTCGGACGCCCCATGGTGGTCAACGAAGACGGCACCAGGCACGAGGCGGCCTTCGCCATCGTGGCCATGGGGAAACTGGGAGGCTTCGAGCTTAACTACCACTCCGACCTGGACGTCATCTACATCTACGACGGGCAGGGGTTCACCGACGGCGAGAAGAGCATCACCAACCGCGAGTATTTCGCCAAGCTCGGGCAGAAGATCATCCTGGTGCTGACCACCCAGACGCGCGAAGGGTACGCCTACAAGATCGACACCAGGCTGCGTCCCTCGGGGAACGCCGGCCCCCTGGTCACCTCGCTGGAATCCTTCCAGAGCTACCACGCCACCGAGGCGCAGATCTGGGAGCGCCAGGCGCTCACCAAGGCGCGGGTCACCTACGGCGACCCCCGTCTGAAGGAAAAGGTGGAAAAGGTCATCGAGCAGACGGTGTACGGCTCCAGCGCCGACGACTCGGTGCGCAAGGAGATCCACCGCCTCAGGATGCGCATGGAGAACGAGCTCGCCAAGGAGTCGACCGGGAGCTACAACATCAAGACCGGTCGCGGCGGCATGGTCGACGTCGAGTTCATCATCCAGTTCCTGCAGCTCAGGTACGGCTGCGAGCACCGCGAGATCCGCGGCTCCAACACCCTGGAAGCAATGGACGCCATGCGCATGCTCGGCCACATTTCCGAGCCCGATTTCCAGTCCCTGGCGGAAGGTTACCGCTTCCTGCGCCGCCTGGAGAACCGGCTGAGGATCATCCACGACTACTCGATGAACGACCTGGGGGGGCCGCTCAAGTACCTGAACAAGCTGGCGCGACGGCTCGGCTACGACCCGATGCTGAAGAACCCGGGGCAGGCGCTCATGGCCGATTACGAGCGGGTCACCGAGGCGGTGCGCGAGGTGTACGGCAGGATCCTGGGAGACGAGACGCAGGTGCAGGCGCCTTCCGAATCCGCCAGCGCCGAGCCGGTTGACAACGCGTAGGGGCGAATAATCATTCGCCCAGCCCCGCCCCTCATCTCTGCAGCTGTTGAACGCCAGGCACCGGCGCGGCACTACCAAAACCGGGCGAATGGTTATTCGCCCCTACAGTAAAGACGAGGAATCCCCCCTCGCCCTCCGGGAGAGGGGCAGGGGTGAGGGCGTTGGCATCAAGACCTCCCTCACCCGCCCTGCGGCCGCCCTCTCCCGCAGGGCGAGGGCTACATGGACAGATCCCCCGGGGATCTTTTTTTATAGGAGGCTGCATGGAAGTACGGATCTACTACGAGGACACCGACGCGGGGGGGGTGGTGTACCACTCCAACTACATAAGCTACATGGAGAGGGCGAGGACGGAATTCCTCAGGGGACACGGGCTGTCGGTGCGCGAGATGCACGACCTCGGCATCATCTTCCCGGTGGTCTCCATCGAGGCGAATTTCAGGGCGCCGGCCAGGTTGGACGACCTCCTGGTGGTGCGCACGCAGATTGCCACGCTGAAGAACAGCTCGTTCACCGTGGCGCAACAGGTGGTCAGGAAGGAAGACGACAAGTTGCTGGTGGAGGCGAAGGTGACGCTGGCGTGCGTGAGCCCGGAGATGAAGGCGCGGCGCCTGCCCAACGAGATCAGGGAGCTGTTCACGCGGCTTTTGGAGGAGAAAGGCGAGGAAGGGTGAAGCATCGCTCCCCTGGGAATGAAAATGCGTAGGGGCGAATAACCAGTCGCCCCTGTTGGTGCGCCAGCGGGAGGCTTGCGCGCGGCGCAGGTGCCTCGGACCGGCTGTGCCGGGCGAATATTTATTCGCCCCTACAGGCCGCCGAGGCCGCACCTATACGGTGGGCCCCAGCGCCCGAGGTGAAAGGAAATCCGGAAAGGACCGTCAGGATGCGTCCGAGGTGGGTGGCGTCTTCTTTTCCCTGCGCTCCTCGAGCAGCATCTCGACGGCCAGGATGAAGACGCCGACGCAGATGGCGGAGTCGGCGATGTTGAAGGCGGGCCAGTGGTGCCCTTTCCATTGCACGTCCAGGAAGTCGATGACCTCGCCCAGGCGGACGCGGTCGATCATGTTGCCCAGGGCGCCTGAGAAGATCAGCGACAGGGAGGCGACGTTCCAGGTCTGGTCGTCCCGCACCTTGCTGACCGCCACCAGGATCACGATGACCGCGATGCTCGAAACCAGCAGGAAGAAGGGGAGCCGGTAGCTCGAAGAGGCCAATATCCCGAACGCGGCCCCCTTGTTGCGCAGATAGGTGATGTTGAAGAACCCCTCGATGACGGGATAGGAGCTGTGCAGGGTCATGCTCTTGTCGATGTAGAGCTTGCTCCACTGGTCGAGGACCAGCACCAGCGCCGAGACCGCCGCGAGGATGATGTATTTTGGTTTCATAGGATCCTTTAGAACGTGGTCCAAGGTTCCCTCTCCCTCCGGGAGAGGGCTAGGGTGAGGGTAACGCCACGGGCACACCCCTCACCCGCCCTACGGGCACCCTCTCCCGGCGGGAGGGGGCATGGACATTCCGGTTTGGTGACCGCCTCTTATTTCACCGCCGCAAGGCATTTCGGGCAGATGCCCGCGTGCTCGGCGTCCTTGCCGAGCTCCTCGCTGTAGCACCAGCAGCGCTCGCACTTCTCGCCGGGAGCCGCGCTCACGCCCACCTCCAGCCCTTCGATCCCTTCCGCGACGTAGACCTCGCCGGAGACTTCACCGGCAAGCCCAGCCTTGGAGACGATGAAGATCTCGGCAAGCTGGTCCGCGCATTCCTTCAGGAGCGCCTCGGTGTCGCCGGTAGCCTTGATGGCGACGGCGGCATCCAGGGAATGCCCGATCACCTTCTTGACGCGGGCCAGTTCGAGCGCCTTGGAAACCTCGGAGCGGATCTTGATGATCTTCTCCCAGCGGCCTGCCAGCGCCTCGTCCTTCACCTCGGGGGTGAGCGCCGGGAAGAGCGCCAGGTGTACGCTCGCTTCGCGGGTGCCGGGCATCTCCGCCCAGACTTCCTCCGCGGTGAAGGAGAGTACCGGCGCCACCATGCGCACCAGCGCGTCGAGCACCTTGTACATGACGGTCTGGCCGCTCCTCCTGGCCTGCGAATCCTTTTTCGAGGTATAGACGCGGTCCTTCAGGATGTCGAGGTAGAATGCGCTCATCTCGACGGTGCAGAAGCCGTTCACGGCGTGGTAGAGGATGTGGAACTCGCTGTCGGTGTAGGAGGCGAGCACCTTCTCCTTCAAAAGCTCCAGCTGGTGCATGGCCCAGCGGTCCAGCTCCGGCATCTCCGCGAAGGGGACGCAGTCGGTGTCGGGGTTGAAGTCGTGGATGTTGCCCAGGATGTAGCGGCAGGTGTTCCTGATGCGGCGGTAGCTCTCGGAGAGCCGGGTCAGGATCTCCTGGGAGATGCGCAGGTCGTCGCGGTAGTCCTGCGCCGCGACCCACAGGCGGAGCACGTCGGCGCCGAACTTCTTGATGACGTCCTCGGGTGCCACGACGTTGCCCACGGACTTGCTCATCTTCCTGCCGGCGCCGTCCATGACGAAGCCGTGGGTGAGCACGTTCTTGTAGGGGGCGCGGCCGCGGGTGCCGACGCTGGCCAGAAGCGACGAGTGGAACCAGCCGCGGTGCTGGTCGCTCCCTTCCAGGTACATGTCGGCCGGCGAGCCCAGGTTGTCGCGCAGCTCGAGCACGGCGGCATGCGAGGTGCCGGAGTCGAACCAGACGTCGAGGATGTCGCCTTCCTTCTCGAACTCGTTCTTGCCGCAGGAGGGGCAGGAGGTCCCTTCCGGCAGGAACTTCGCGGCATCCCAGTCGTACCAGATGTCGGAGGTGTGCTCGGCGAAGAGGTCGGCCACCTGGTGCATGATCTTGCCGTCGGCCATGACGTGGCCGCAGCTCTTGCAGTAGAAGGCGGCGATGGGGACGCCCCAGGAGCGCTGGCGGGAAACGCACCAGTCGGGACGGTTCTCGATCATGCCGTAGATGCGCTCGCGACCCCACTTCGGGATCCAGTTCACGTTGTTGATCTCGGAGAGGGCCTTGCCGCGCAGGTCGTTCTTCTCCATGGAGATGAACCATTGCTCGGTGGCGCGGAAGATGACCGGCTTCTTGCAGCGCCAGCAGTGCGGGTAGGAGTGCGAGATCTCCTTGGAACCCAACAGGGCGCCCACCTCGGTCAGCTTCTCGATCACGTTCTTGTTGGCGTCGAAGACGAACTGCCCGCCGAAGAACTCGATGTTCTCGTAGAAGCGGCCACGGTTGTCGACCGGGTTGTAGATGTCGAGACCTTCCTGCAGCCCCAGCTCGTAGTCCTCCTGGCCGTGGCCGGGTGCGGTGTGAACGCAGCCGGTACCGGCTTCCAGGGTTACGTGCTCGCCCAGGAGGATGACGGAATCCTGGTCGTAGAACGGGTGGCGGGCCAGCTTCTTCTCCAGCAGCTTGGAGGGGAACTTGGCCAGCACCTCCCCTTCCGCGCCGATCTCCTTGAGGAAGCTCTCCTTCAGGCCGTCGGCCACGATGACCACGTCGCCGCTGTTCAGCGCAAGCGCCACGTAGTCGAGCTCCGGGTGCAGCGCGATGGCGAGGTTGGCGGGAAGGGTCCACGGGGTGGTGGTCCAGATCACCATGGAGGGCTTCTTGCCGGCAAGCTCGGGCGCCACGCTCCCGGCGTCCTCTTTCAGAGCGAATTTAACGAAGACGGAGGGGGACTTGTGGTCGGCGTACTCGACCTCGGCCTCGGCCAGCGCCGTGCCGCAGGAGGAGCACCAGTGCACCGGCTTCTTCCCCTTGTAGAGGCCGCCGTTCTCGGCGAAGCGGGCCAGTTCGCGGGCGGTGGCCCCCTCGTAGCTCGCGTTCATGGTCAGGTACGGCTCGTCCCAGTCGCCGAAGATCCCGAGGCGCTCGAACTCGGCGCGCTGGATCCCCACGAACTTGGCGGCGTACTCGCGGCAGAGCTTGCGCATCTCCAGCTTGGAGATCTCGTGCTTCTTGGAGCCAAGGTTCTTCTCCACCTGCAGCTCGATGGGGAGACCGTGGCAGTCCCACCCCGGGACGTAGGGGGCGGCGAATCCCTCCATCCTCTTGCTCTTCAGCACGATGTCCTTGAGGATCTTGTTCAGTGCGTGGCCGATATGGATGTGCCCGTTGGCGTAGGGAGGGCCGTCGTGCAGCACGTAACGCGGCTTGCCTTTGCCGGCCTCCTCGATCTTGTTGTGTATGTCAACCTCGGCCCACTGCTTGAGCATCTCGGGCTCGCGCTGGGGAAGATTCCCCTTCATCGGGAATTTGGTGTCGGGGAGATTGAGAGTGTCCTTGTAATCCATGTAAACGGCCTCCGCGCTGTCAGTTCAAGCCTTGAGAGAAACGACTTAAGCTACAAGCAATAGGGGAGAATGTCAAGCGCAAACAGGGATTTCCGACGATCTCAGCGCGAGCGGCGCCCGCTTGGCCGCCCCCCTCCTGAAGCGGAAGGGACATTCCCGAGGCCGATGGCGTATATGAAGCATGGCGAAGCCCCCTTCCCGGCGTCCCCGCCGCGCCCGTCCGGCACGACACGGACGCCGGCGCCGGGCTCGGGTCCTTCCGGGAAACGGTTCGACCCGATCAAGACGCCCCCCTGACTTTAGTGCTGCCAAAAGGGCTACCCGCGGCGAGGCAGCACGTGGGCGACGCGGGGCGGGCTGTCGATATACCGGCTGTTTGCGCGGTTTTTCTTGTCACCGACTGACAGCGGTGCTATATGTTGCGCGCTGATATCAACCGGAGGCTTGCTCCATGAAACACGAACAATCATACTGGGGCGGGGTTGTGAAATCGATGGGCCTGGTTTTCGGCGACATCGGCACGAGCCCCATCTATACCCTTACCGTCATCTTCGCCCTCACCAAACCGACACCGGACAACATCTTCGGCATCCTGTCGTTGATCGTGTGGACCCTGTTCATCCTGGTCACCGTCGAGTACGCCTGGCTTGCCATGAGCCTCGGCAGAAAGGGGGAAGGGGGGACCATCGTCTTGAAGGAGATCCTGGTCCGCCTGCTCAAGGGGGGGCGCTCCATGGGATTCATCGGCCTCCTCTCCTTCATCGGGGTATCCCTGCTCTTGGGGGACGGCGTCATCACACCGGCCATTTCCATACTCTCCGCCGTCGAAGGTCTCGAGCTGATACCGGCCACGGCCAACCTGTCGCAGGCAGGCGTGATCGCCATCGCCGCCACCATAGCCATCATCCTCTTCATCTTCCAATCCAAGGGAACCGACAAGGTGGCAGGCGCCTTCGGCCCCCTGATGGTGCTCTGGTTCTCGGCCCTTACCCTGTCCGGCCTGATCGCCATCTCGGGACACCCTGAAGTCCTCAAGTCGATTTCGCCCTGGTACGCCATCAAGTTCTTCCTCGACAACGGCATGTCCGCCTTCTTCGTCCTCTCCGAGGTGATCCTGTGCGCCACCGGGGGCGAGGCGCTCTACGCCGACATGGGGCACCTGGGGAGAAAGCCGATCGTGCGGGCATGGTACTTCGTCTTCGTCGCCCTGGTGATCAACTACCTGGGGCAGGGAGCCTTCCTGCTGGAGCACCAGCACGAGAAGAACACCCTGTTCGGCATGATCCACGGGCAGGCCCCATACCTGTACATCCCCTTCCTGCTGCTCACCATCCTGGCTACGGTAATCGCCTCCCAGGCCCTGATCAGCGGCGTCTTCTCGATCATCTACCAGGGGATCACCACCAGGATCATGCCCCTCATGAAGGTGGACTACACCTCGAGCCACCTGAAGTCCCAGATCTACATCGGCTCGGTGAACTGGACCCTGATGGTGGCGGTCATCTTCATCATGCTGCTCTTCGGCAAGTCCGAGAACCTGGCCGCCGCCTACGGCCTCGCTGTCACCGGCAGCATGACCATCACCGGCATCATGATGACCATGATCTTCGCCAACACCACCAAGAAGTGGAAGGTCCCCGTCGCCATCGCCGTGACCGTGGTCGACTTCGTGTTCCTGATCGCCAACCTGAACAAGCTGCCGCACGGCGGCTACTGGTCACTGATCCTGGCCTCGATCCCCTTCCTGACCATCCTGCTCTGGACCAAGGGACAGCGCGCCCTGTACCGGGCCCTCAAGCCGCTGGACGTGGAGACCTTCCTCCTCTCCTACGAGCAGATCTTCGCCAAGCAGCGCACCATCCCCGGGACCGGTCTCTTCTTCACCCGCGAGTGGGCGGTGGTGCCCCCCTACGTGGTGCACTGCATCATCCGCAGCAACATCATCTACGAGCGCAACGTCTTCATCTCCATCATCAGGACCGACGAGCCGTTCGGGGTCTCCTACAAGCTGACCGAGAACCGGGGCAGCGGGCTGGACTCCTTCGAGATCTTCGCCGGGTACATGGAGGTGATCGACATCGAGACGCTCCTTAAGAAGAACGACATCCACGAGAAGGTCATCTTCTACGGCGTCGAGGACATCACCACCAACAACCCGATCTGGAAGGTGTTCAACGCCATCAAGAAGCTGAGCCCGAACTTCGTCCAGTTCAACCAGCTTCCCGCCAGCAAGCTGCAGGGGGTTCTGACCAGGGTCGAGATGTAGAGAGGGAACGAAAGACCATCGTGAATGGAAAAGGAAAAGGGCCGCCCCCCGACGGGAGCGGCCCTTCTTCGTATCGATGTGGCGGGGAAGGAAGGCGCGGTCAGACTGCGTCCAACAGGCTCCCCCAGTTGTCCTTCATCTGGATCCGGTGCAAGGCGTTCAGGCCATTCACCTCGTAGCAGATCTGGTCTGCCTCCTCCTGGGAGAGCCCCACCTTGGGGCGCACCCCCATCCAGTGGCTGAACTGGCCGGAGGGGGCCTCCAGCGGGCGCGGCAGCGGCGGTCCCGGCTTGTACTTCTTCTCCACGAAGATCGCCGCCTCGTACTGGCGCCCGTGCTTCACCAGGCAGATTTCCAGCAAAGAGCCCGTGTTCTGCAGCACGCGCTCGATGATAACTTCCTGTACTTCCATATCGTCCGGCATCTCCGTGTATTCGCTCATAGCATCTCTCCGTTTCCCCGCTGCGGGGCATCTGTTTGATTCTCCCTTCTCTTCGGACGAGGTGGCCGCCGACTTTAGAATTTTTGGCGATTTCAGCTGCTACCTGACCAGCGCCGCCTGCGGCTCAACGCCTGCCAGACGCAGCTTTACGACGAGCGGCAAGTGGTCGGACGCAACGGCGGTCAGCCTGGTGCGCGGGATCAGTTCGCTCTCGACCGCGAGGTCGGGCGAGATGAAGATGTGGTCGAACCGGACTATGGGCATGCTGCTCGGGAAGGTGGACTGGTTGTGCCCGAACTTGAGCCGCTCCTGCTCGTCCTGGAGCGCATTTCTGAGGCGCTTGTGGATGCTCCAACTGGGGAGGGCGTTGAAGTCGCCGCACAACACCACCGGGGGGCGACAATCGGGGTGCGCGAGCCACTCGGCCCCGGTGAGCACCTTCGCCTGGTAGCTGCGCTCCCGGGGGGTGAGCCCCAGGTGGGTGTTCACGAACTGCAGCTTCTGCCCGTACAGGTCGATCTCCACCCACATCACGCCCCGCGGCACCATGGTACGGTAGCGGTTCTCCGGATGCAGCCCCCCTGCCCGGACCAGCCGCATCGGGAAACGGCTGAAGACCACGTTGCCCCACCGTTCCCGTTCCAGATGGTAGTGAACTTCCCTTCTCACCACCAACGCCAATTCATGCGCCAGGTCCTGGCAGGCGCCCCCGATCTCGGGCCGAAAGCGCGCGCCGGGAAGTTCCTGGAGCGCCACGATGTCGGGCTGGCAGGTTTCGATCACCTCCGCGATGCGCGAGGCCGAGGTGTGCCGGTCGTTGCCGGTCAACCGGTGCACGTTGTAGGTCATGACGGTGAAGCTTAGGTCCTTTTCGGGCATGGCGCACCGGCCGCCTTTCTCGGAGCGGAGTGGCTGCGGGCCCCGCTCTGGGGATTGAGCAACGCCAGGAATTATACCCGGTTTTACCGGCGCTGTCGGGAAGTGGTGTGGCGGCGGAATGAAAAAAGGGGCGAATGATCATTCGCCCCTACAGTGGTCAACGGTCTTGCGATGGTCGGCAATCTACCCCTTGGACGAGACGTCGAAGCGGTCGATCTCGTTTTGCAGGACGGTGATCTGGCCGGCGAGCGCCGACATGCTTTCGCCGAGCACCTTGACCGCGCCGAGGTTGGTCTCCGTGGCGGCCTTGATGCTCTCGACCGCCGGAAGCACCTGGTCGGCCCCCTTGCTCTGCTCGTCGCAGGCCTTCTTGATGTGGCGGATCATCTCGGTGATGTTCTCGGTGGACTGGGCGATGAAGTTCCCGACGTTGCTCTGCTCGCGGGTGGAGTTCTTCACCTGGTCGGTGAGCACCTTCATCTTCTCCACCGCGTTCAGCACGAGGCTGCTCCCCTCCCCCTGCTCGCGGGTCGATATGGCGATCTGGCGCACCATGGTGGTGACCTTTTCGGTTGTTTCCCTGATCATCAGGCTGCCGCGCGCCTGTTCGGCGGTGGCCCGGGCGATGCCGTTCACCTGCTCGGTCGCCTGCTGCACGCCGGCAACGATCTGCTCCAGGGCCTCGCCGGACCTGCGGGAGAGTTCCTCTCCCTGGGCGATGTTCTGCTCCGCCTGGCTGATGGCGACCACGGCGCGGTCGGTCTCCTCGAGGACGCCGTTGATCACGTCCGAGATCTTCCTGGTGGAGGCGCTGGTGCGCTCGGCAAGCTGCTTGATCTCGCCGGCCACGACCGCGAACCCCTTGCCGTGCTCGCCGGCCTGGGCCGCGATAATCGCGGCGTTGAGGGCCAAGAGGTTGGTCTGCTCCGCGACGTCGTCGATGACCGACAGTATGGCGCCGATGTCGCCGGCGCGCTGGGAAAGGGTGGCGATGACCTCCGAGGTGATGCGCGAGGAATCCTTGATGGCCCTGATCCCCAGGATGGTGGAGTCGACGGCGCTCTTACCCACCTCCGCGTCCTGCTTGACCGCTTCGGAGATCTTCACCGTGTTCAGCGCGTTCTTCTCCACCTCCTTGATGGAACTGTCCATTTCCACGATGGAGGAGGAGTTGATGCTGGCTTCTTCGAGGAGCAGGTCGGCGTTTCTCCCCACCTGCTTGATTGAAGCGGCCATCTCGATGATCGCCGAGCCGACCTCGTCCACCTGCTGGGCCAGCGCTTCGGCGTTGAGCGCCACTTCCTCGATGCTGGAAGCCATCTCCAAGACCGAGGAGGAGCTCTCCGAGGCCGACTGCGACAGCCCCTCCACAGCTCCCGCCACCCCTTTGATGGAGGCGGTGATCTGGGTCATGGCGCTGGAGGCCTCGTTCACCGAGCTCGACTGCTGTTCGGCAGCCCCCATGACCGTGCCGGAGACCTGCACGAGGTTGCCGGAAACCGCGCCCAGCTCGTTGCTGGAGTGGCTCACCTGCCGCACCATCAGGGCGAGCTTCTCGGTCATGGCGTTGAAATCCGCGGCCATGGCGCCTATCTCGTCCTCGGTTTGCACCTCGAGGCGGCGGTTCAGGTCCCACGTGGTGGTAACGGAGACTATGTGTTCCTTCAGCGTGGTGAAGAGATCCAGGCTCGGCTTGAGCGACAGGTAGAGAATCGCGATGGAGGCAAGCAGGATGGCGATGAAGATCCCCAGCTGCGCCGCCACCCCCTTCCACATGGTAGCGAACAGGGGGCTGATCTCCTTGTGGGAGAAGAGGATGCCGACGGTCCCGCCGGAGGCGTCTTTCACCGGCCCGACGCCGACCAGGTACCTCCCCCCCTTCAGGGAGACGATGGCAAGCTGCGGCTCCTTGAGCGCTTCGTTCATCTCCGGCAGCACCTTGGCCGCCAGTCCGAGCGCCACTTCCTTCTGGGTCGGATACAGGATGCGGAAGGAGCCGACTTTCTCGCTCTTCACCTCCGTCGACTTGCCCTTCAGGAAGTCTTCGGTGAGAAAGAGGGTGACGTCGTTACCGGTGATCTGCTTCATCTGCTGGAAGACGTGGTCGATCTCCTCGGCCACCTCCATGTAGCCCAGCGCGCTTCCCCGGTAGCTGACGGGCTTCACGCAGCGCAGCGAGAAGAAGTTCTTCCCCATCTCCAGCCCCCAGGCCATCTGCTTGGTGGCCTGGGCCTTCAGGAACGTTTCCCGCTTCAGGATGTCCCCGTCCTGCTCCGGCTTGTGCGCCCGCAGCAGCACCTTGCCGTCAGGCTGGATGAAGTACATGTGGGTGATGTTGTTGTTCTGCTTGATCTCGCCGAATATCGGCTTGGCCGCGGCAAGGAGCGCGTCCTTGTTGCCTGCGGCAAAGGGAGCAAGCAGCACGTCGAGCTTGTCGAGGCCGGCGTGGGCGCGGGCCAACCCCTCGGCGTCCCCTTTCAGGATCGCCTCGAACAGGCGACCGCTGTTGGCGGCTTCGTCCTTTAGTCCCTCCCGCATCTGGTGCATCTGGTACAGGTAGGCAAACAGCCCCAGCATGGTGATGCTGGCGACACACAAAGCGACAACGGAAACGACAACCCTCTTCTTGATCGACCACGTTGCAAACATCTTCTGACTCCCAATGGCATTGCATTACATTATAATGATGGAGGTTACGTTTATATCTCATTCTCCTTAAAGAGAAAAGAGGCAAAGAGTTGCCATGTTGTGATTCAAATCCCATTATCCGGATTTCCCCCATCAGGTTGCCGTTGGGGTAATCCTGTCGATGAGCAGGGAAATGGCAACCCATTGACTTGCGACCGGCCGCAATTATCATTTTCCTGGCTGCGAGAACGCAGGGTGCGCGACGGCCAGGACGGCCCCGCCGAGGAGTTCGCCATGAACACGAAGAAGATCACCTTTCCCAACGGAAGCGGCTACCGGCTGGCGGCCCGGCTGGAACTCCCGGACGACGAGCGCCCGGTGGCCTACGCCATCTTCGCCCACTGCTTCACCTGCTCCAAGAACATCAAGGCGGCGGTCAACATCACGCGGGCCATGAGCAGCCGGCGCATAGCCGTGCTTCGTTTCGACTTCACGGGGCTGGGCGAGAGCGAGGGGGATTTCGCCGACACCGATTTCTCCTCGCAGGTATCCGACCTGGTGGCGGCGGCACGTTTTCTGGAGCGCGAGTACCAGGCTCCGCGCCTGCTGGTGGGTCATTCGCTGGGCGGATCGGCGGTGCTCGTTGCCGCCGCCGAAATCCCTTCGGCCACGGCGGTGGCCACCATCGCCGCTCCCTACAGCCCTTCCCATCTGCGCCGCCTGCTGGGAGAGTCGGCCGAAGAGGCCGAGCGGCAAGGAGAGGCGACGGTCAACCTGGGGGGCAGCGACTTCACCATCAGGAAAAGCCTGCTCGACGACCTGGAGGCGCAGCGTCCCGCCGAGACCCTGGCACATCTCGCGGGGGCTCTCCTCGTGCTGCATTCACCGGCAGACGGCATCGTGAAGATCGACAACGCGACCCAGATCTTCCAGGCGGCCCACCACCCGAAGAGCTTCATCTCCCTGGGAAGCGCCGACCACCTCCTCTCCGAGGGCGCCGACTCGCGCTATGCGGGGGAGGTCATCGCCTCCTGGGCCACCCGCTATCTCGGCGCGGCCGAGGCCGAGGCCGAGCCCGTGGCTCAGCCGGATTCCCAGGCCTCGGACAACAGGGTCACCGCCCGCACCGGTGCCGAAGGGTTCCGCACCGAAATCTTCGCCAACGGTTTCAGCCTGACCGCCGACGAACCGGTCAGTTACGGCGGCAGCAACGAGGGGCCCTCCCCCTACGAGTTCCTGATGGCCGCGCTCGCAGCCTGCACCACCATGACCGTCCAGATGTACGCCCGGCGCAAGGGGTGGCCGCTCGTCGAGGCGCTGGTGCGGCTTTCCCATCACAGGATCCACGCCGAGGACTGCCGCGACTGCGAGTCCGAGGACCGACGCATCGACAAGTTCATACGGGAGCTTGAGTTGATCGGGGAGCTCGACCTGGAGCAGAGGGAGAAGCTCCTGGAGATCGCGGAGAAATGCCCGGTGCACCGCACCCTCACCGGCGAGATCCGGGTGGAGACCACACTGAAAGGAAGCACCCTGAACGTAGAGGTATAGCCGCCGGGCGCGGGAAAGGGGAGGGCGGAGCGATTTCCCCTCAAGGATCGCAGCCTCCCTGCCGAAAAGAGCTGCAGCGGCCGAGATAAGGGGCTGCAGGAGGACACGTTATGGATGTAACCACCATAGCAACCATGCAGGTAGCAGGCGCCGCTGCTCTCGCCCAGCAGTCGGCCTCCATGGAGTTGATGAAGAACGCGGCCAACGCCCAGATGCAGATGGCCAACATCCTGGCCCAGCAAGCGGCCGCGGTGAACCCGCCGGAGGGGTTCTCCGTCTACGCCTGAAAAAACCGACCACCAACCGCAAAGGGCCGGGGAACTTCCCCGGCCCTCGTCGTTTCAGCGCGTTACTTCTTGCAGCAGCTCCCCCCTTCGCAACCGCAGCACCCCTTCTTCTTCCAGAGCGTGGCGTACAGGATGTAGCAGGCTCCCCCTACGAGGAGGGCCGCGATGATTGCGTCTGCGATTCCCATGTCAACCTCCCAGCCCCAGGACTCTTCCCCCCTGATAGACGATCAGCGCGGCGCACCAGGCCAGCGCGGTCTGATAACCAAGCCCCACCACGGCCCATTTCCAGGTACCGAACTCCTGGCGCATGGCGGCGATCGCCACCACGCAGGGCATGTAGAGCAGCACGAACACCATGAAGGCGTAGGACGACAGCGGGGTGAATACCCCCAGCAGCGCCTGTTTTAGCGCGGAACGGTCCTTCTCCTTCTCCTCCGGTACCGGCAGATACAGGAGCGTCTTGACCGCCTTGCTGCAGGCCGCGCCGAAGGAAACCCCAATCTCCTTCAGATCCTCCTGCAGGGTCGGCACCTCCGCCTGCTCTTCCTTCTTGGGCGCGTAGATTTCGCCCATGGTGCCGACCACGATCTCCTTGGCGATGACGCCTGAGATCAGGGACGATGCCGCCTCCCAGGTGCCAAAACCCATGGGCTGGAACACCGGCGCCACCACAGCGCCCGCCTGCCCCAGGTAAGAATCGCGCTTGTGCTCGACCCCCCAGGGAAGGTTCAACAGAAACCAGACCAGGATCGAGACCGCGAAGATATAGGTACCGGCCTTGTACAGGAAGTGCTTCCCCTTCTCCCAGGTGTGCACGCAGAGGCTGTGCAGGGAAGGCATGCGGTAGGGGGGGAGCTCCATGATGAACATGGGGGCCTCGCCGCGGAACAGCGTCTTCTTGAAGATGAGCCCCATCAGCACCGCGAGCAGTATCCCCATCACGTACAACGACCAGATCACCGTGCTGGAGTTGTTGGGGAAGAAGGCGGAAACGAAGACCACGTACACCGGCAGGCGCGCGCCGCAGGACATGAGCGGCACCAAGAGCGCGGTCAGCACCTTGTCCTTGGGGTTCTCCAGGGTGCGCGTCGCGTAGATCCCCGGGACGTTGCAGCCGAAACCGAGCAGCATCGGTATGAATGATTTGCCGTGCAGGCCTATGGCGTGCATGGTGCGGTCCATCACGAAGGCGGCGCGCGCCATGTAGCCGCTCCCCTCCAGGAAGGTGATGAAGAACATCATGGCGAAGATGACCGGCACGAAGACGATGACCGAGCCCACCCCGGCGATCACCCCGTCGTTCACCAGCGACACGGTCCAGTCCGGCGCCCCCAGAGGGGTCAGCAGGGCGGAGGCCCAACGCTTGAATGGACCGTCGGTCATGGAGCCGAGCCAGGCCCCAAACGGGGCGGACAGGTCGAAGGTGAGCTTGAACAGCAGCCACATGGCGGCCATGAAGATCGGGATCCCCAGGAAACGGTTCAGCACGATCTTGTCGATCTTCTCGGTGATCTCGGTAGGGCGCAGCTCTGGCTTGTGCAGCACTTCGCGGGTCAGCCCGGAGGCGAGCGAGTAGCGGGCGTCGGCCATGATAGACTCGATGTCCTCGCCGTGGGCCTTCCTCAGGTGGTGCAGCGCCTGGTCCAGGAAGTCGAGGTCGTCCAGGTCCAGTTCCCTCATGACGTGGCTGTCCTGCTCCATGAGCTTCAAGAGCAGCCAGCGCTGCGGGTAGCTGTCGGTCAGCGCCGGATAACTGGTGCGGAAGGACTTGGCCAGGTAGTCGCAGGCGACCTCGATGTCCTCACCGTAGTTGAGCTTTTTCGGGACCCGCTGCTTCGGGGCGTCAGCCACCCGCAGCGCAGTGTCGAGCAACTGGTCGAGCCCGGTCTTCCTGGTGGCCGAAGTGGGAACCACCGCGATACCAAGCATCTCTTCCATCGCCTTGCCGTCGATCCGGTATCCCTTCTCCTGCGCCTCGTCGTAGATATTGAGCGCCATGACCACGGGGATGCCCAGTTCCATGATCTGCACGGTGAGGTAGAGGTTGCGCTCCAGGTTGGTGGCATCCACCACGTTGATGATGAGATCCGGGCGCTCGTGGACCAGGTAATCCCGCGCCACGATCTCCTCCTGCGAGTAGGGGGAGAGCGAGTAGGTCCCGGGAAGGTCGACCAGGCGGATCTTCCTGCCGCCGAAGTCGAAGAGGGCCTCCTTCTTCTCCACGGTCACCCCGGCCCAGTTGCCGACGTGGAGCCTGGTGCCGGCGATGGCGTTGATCAGCGTGGACTTGCCGGAATTCGGGTTGCCCGCGACTGCCACGGTGATGACGCGCGCCTCGGCGCTGCGCCCGGAGATCTCGCCGTCTGACTCCTCGTCCTTGTACTTCAACTGCGTGCTCATCCCGCCACCTCCACCGCGATACCTTCCGCTTCCTTCTTCCTGAGGGACAGGTTGTAGCTCTTGATGCTCACCTCGATGGGGTCGCCCATGGGTGCCACCTTGAGCACCTTGACCTCTTCACCCACCAACACCCCCATATCCATGAGCCGCCTTTTCAAAGGTCCGATCGACCCGATCGAGGTGATGGTCCCCTTCTGCCCGGGCTTCAGCCTTGCCAGATTCATCTCGCTATCTCCTCACCATGATTTTCATCGCCATGCGGCGGGCCAGGGCGATCCGCGCCTCGTCCACCCTGAGCAGGATGGTGCTGCCGCCGTTGGTCAGCATTTCAACGTTCTTGCCGATCCGAAGCCCCATCTCCTCGACCCGGACCATGCTCTTATCCTGTTCGGCGCTCCCGGCGCGACCCGCCTCCCCCTTGCCGAACACGATCTCGACGATCTCGCCGTTTTCGCCTGCGCTTAAAAGTCCCAGAGGTATCATCCACGCTCCTTTACTGTGTGCCGTACAAGCGGCGTCGGGTGGCGCCGCCCCCCTTGTGTCCGCCTCTCTAGAAGCTGATCTTCGCGCGCAGCGCGAGCGCCAGCACGTCGTCGTTACCGCTAAGGCCCGCCGGGTGCACCAGGTACTGCGCCACAGGCGAGATCTCGATCTGGTCGCTTGCCTTGTACCTGTAATAGATCTCAGCAAGCTTCTCCTGGGCATCGGCCACGGTACGCGCCGCCTTCACCTGCCCGTAGGCGAAGCCCAGCACGTCGTCCTTGCGGCCGGCGACGAGCCCCAGGTATTGGCCGCCGGCACTCCAGGCGCGGGTTGCCGCGTAGACATCCTTGTCGCGCTGGCCATAGCGGGCGAAGAGGGTGAGCTTGTCGGTGACCTGCTGGTCGAAGCTGACTCCCAGGCCGTAGGCGCTTTTGCCGACCAGCTTGCGGGTCCCGTCCGCCGGTGCGCTATCGAAGGCGCCGTAGATCCGGTAGTTCCCCTCGAGTTCGCCCGCCTTGTGCTTGTAGGCAAGTTCTGCGATGCCGAAGCCGTGATCGAAGATGTCGTTGCTGTCCGAGTCGTTCGCGCTGTCGGCGTCGCCGCTGCCGTAGCCGACTCCGAAAGTAAGGGGCTCCGCCAGCTTGGCCTGGATCCGCGCACCCGGGCCGTTGGCCGGGAAGGGAAGCACGGCGGAATGAACGAAGGCGCCGGAGAGGAACTGGCTGTTTTCGTCGCCCGCAACGGCGTTGGTGTCGAAGTAGTTGGAGAGATCGACCTTGCCCGCGGTAAGCAGGAGGCGGTCGCTGAGAGCGGAGTGCTCGATCCATGCCTCGCGGAAGCGGACCCGGTCGCCGGTCGAACCGGCCACGCCGTTCATCCCGGAGAAGGAGGGGACCCTGGCGTCGACGCCGTCGCCGCCGGTCGCCTCGACGTCGATGACCGCGATGGTGTTCTCACCCACCTTGAAGTTGAACACGAGATCAGCCCGCCCTACCACGTCCGTAGAGTCCTTGGGCTTGTTGCCGATCGACCCTTGCAGCACGCCCACCATCCCGCCCGAGAGGGCGATGTTCTTGGTCAGGGCGGTGAACTTGGTTCCCAGGTCCTCATGGCGCGACTGGAAGGTCCTGGTGCCGACCAGGAGCATCTCGGCGCGCAGTTCCTCCTTGAGGTCGCTCAGGAGCACCAGGTCCTCCTTGTCCACCGCCTGGTTCCCCTCCTTGACCACCTTCTCCGCCATCTTCTCGGTGAGAAGATGCACCGCCAGCGCCACGTCCATGCGGGAGCATTGCGCTTTTCCTTCCTGGAACTCCTTGGAAAAGAGCCCCTCCACCTGGTACTTGTTGCCCAGGCGCATGATTTCCTGGCACGCCTTCACGTTGCACTCCACCTTTTCCGGCACCACCAGCTCGGGATGCAGCGCGAAGGCAGCCCCCGATGTCATAAAAAGGCTCCCCAAAAGGAGCATGCCGCTCACGGCGACCTTCTTCACTTTGACCATAACCCCCTCCTCTTATAATTGCTTCGACTCCGCCGGCTTTGACTGCAAAATCTGGAACAAGTTGCCGTATCCAGTTGATTGTTATTCACTACTTGTGGTCTATCGGCCCGTTCATTCAAAACTGAAAACCGATTTCATTCATTGGAGAAAAAAAACAATACTCCCTTGAGTCGTTGCATCGCTGTCGGTAACACAGTGACGCTGCGCCATTTGTCCGTAATCGGAATCTCGTGCCCTGAGAACGTCATCAGTACAATGACATTCACTTTCAGAGCATCAACCCGGGAATACAGTGACAGAAAAACCCCGCATTGCGAGAGTCAAGACATCGCCACTTCCAGAGCTAAACCTTTGATTGACTGGGGGATGGAATTGCCAGATGGACCAATGTCACAGTTGGTTTTGAAAGTTGTTTTCTTTTATAGAGGAGGGGCTCGCGATTGTCAATATTTTTATTTTTAGAAATTTCAGAGCCAGCCGCGTTACAGCAGAACCACTTTGCCTCGGTGCTCCGAGCACAGCCGCTCCAGACTTCCGCCAGGAGACGCATGGGCTATGACAACGGTGTCGGCGAGGTCGATCATCATCTTGTTGCGCTGATAGCACTTCGACTCGCAGGGATGACTCACACTCTGGGCGTAGCGGGATATCACCAGGAGGCGCCCCGCCGCCAGGTGTCGCTCCCATTGCGAGTCCAGCCGGTTCAGCCCCTGAGCCAGGGCGATGATGATGGGCTGGTTTCCCTGCAGCAGCCTGCAGAGCACCTCCTTCTCGATCGGGGAATGGTAGCCGGAGATGACGCAGTTGCCGGCCTCGCGTTGCGCCTCCGCCCAGCGACACGCCTTCTCCGCCGCCTCCTGGGGAAACTTGCGGGAACAAAGGAAAGCGACCTTGCGCAGGTCAAACAATGCCTCGTTGCCGATCGAATGCATGCGCCACCTCCCGGCCGGAATGGCTAGAGTATATCGCGCGCCCTCCCCTCCGAAAGCCCCCCCCAAAGCACCGCACCAGGACGATGGCCTCACACGCCCCCCCCTTGACAGCGCAAAAACAGTGATTATCTTACTCTCAGAAATTCGACTCACCGAAAGGAGGTAAATCACATGGCAAGTTGGGATGTTTTCAGAGAACTGGACAACCTGAGAAGAGAGATCGACGAAGCCTTCCGCGGCGTAGGAGTGAACCGTTCCTTTGGTCCGACGTTCCTCTCGCCGGTGACCACCCGTCGCTTCCCGATGGTCAACTTCAGCGAGGATGAGGGCAACGTCTACGTGGAAGCCCTGATCCCCGGGGTGGACCCCAAAGATGTGGACCTCTCGGTCCTCAGAAACACCCTGACCATCAGCGGCGAGCGCAAGCCTTTCGCCGAGGTGAAAGGGGTCGTGCACCGCAGCGAGCTCGGCTCCGGCAAATTCAGCCGCACCCTCGAGCTCCCGGTCGACATCGACGCCAACAGGATTAGCGCCCGGTGCAAGGACGGCATCATGACCGTGACCCTGGCCAAGGCGGAGCACGCCAAGCCGAAACGGATCGAAATCAAGCTTTCCTAAAGCCGGAAATACTGTGAAGAGGAGGTCATCGATATGGCACCCAACAGCTTGACCGAAAGAAACGACGAAATGAACGTACAACCGCGTGAAGAAACGAGGTCGAACGAGAGATTCATACGCCCGGCAGTAAACATCATCGAAACCGACGAAGGTCTTTTCGTCACCGCCGATCTCCCGGGCGCAGCCAAAGAGAGCATCGACGTCAACGTGGAGAAGGGAGTACTCACCATCAGCGCACCCGCATCGCACACCATGGCGGGCACTCCGGTCTACCGCGAGTTCGAACTGGGCAGTTATTTCCGCCAGTTCACCATTCCGGAGAGCCTCGACCACGGCCAGGCCAAGGCCGATTTCGCCAACGGCATACTGACACTGCGCATACCCAAGGCCGAAATCGCCAAGCCGCGGCGCATCGAGGTGCAGGTGAGCTAAAGACGTTGCACAGGAGGTGAATGAGGGATGGCAAGCCTGGTACCTGAGAAGTGGCGTGACGCCCTTGAACATGTACAGGACAAGGTGGGCACCCTGCTGAACAACCTGGTGCCCGCGAAGAAAGAGGAACGAACGCTGGAGAACCTCACCGCCGACGTGATTCCCGCGTTCATGCAGCGCGGCGGCCCGCTGGTCGACATGCACGAAACCGCCGAGGAACTCGTGATCCGAGCCGAAGTGCCGGGGATGAAGAAGGAAGATTTCAGCGTCGAACTGGTGGACCGGCGCCTCACCATCAGGGGTGAAAAGAAGGTCGTACGCGAGGGGAAAGGGGCCGCGGGAGGCTTCCTCTCCGAGTGCCGCTACGGCAGCTTCTCCCGCAGCGTGGTGCTGCCGTATCCGGTGCAGGAAGAAAAGATCAGGGCGGACCTGAACAACGGGGTCCTCACCATCCGGCTACCAAAGCCGCAACAGCAACGCGGCACGGGGCACCGCATCCCGATTTCCTGAGCCCCTTCACAAGTAAAGGCCAGCCCGCACCCGGACTGGCCTTTATTTTTGCCCGCGGCAGCAGAGCTTACAGCTGCACCACCACCCTCCCCCTGACGCCACCCCGGAGAATCCGACTGATCTCATCCTCCAGACCCTCCAGCGTCACCTCGGTCGCCATCTGGCCCAGGAGTGCGGGGCGCCACGGACCGGCGAGCCGTTGCCACACCTCGAGCCGCGTGGCGCTCGGGCAGCGCGAGGAGTCGATCCCGACCAGGGTGACTGCGCGCAGGATGAAGGGATGGACGTTGACCGGGAGTTCAGCGGAGCCGACCAGACCGCAGCAGGTGACCGTACCGCCGTAGCGCGTGGATTTCAGCACCGCGGCGAGCATCTCTCCCCCGACCACGTCGACGGCCCCCGCCCAACGTTCCTTCATCAGGGCTCGCTCCGCCCCCGCCATCACTTCGGCGCGGGAGATCACCTCCGCCGCGCCCAAGTCCCGCAGAAAACCCTCGTCGGCCGCCTTGCCCGTGGCGGCCACGACGCGGTACCCCGCCTTGGCCAGGATGCTCACCGCCATGCTCCCGACCCCGCCGGTCGCACCGGTGACCAGGACGTCGCCGCTTTCCGGCCTCACCCCCGCCCACTCCAGTTTCAACACCGACAGCCCTGCCGTGAACCCGGCGGTCCCGAGAATCATGCTCTCGCGCAGGGAAAGCCCGGCAGGAAGCGGCACCCCCCATGACGAGGGGACGCGGATGTACTCGCCCCACCCTCCGTCGGTCTCCATGCCGAGGTCGTGCCCGGTGACCACCACCTGGGCGCCCGGCGCGAAGCTGCCGTCGCTGCAGGAAGCGACCTCGCCCGCGGCATCGATCCCCGGTGTGTGCGGGAACTGCCTGGTCACGCCGGGATGGCCGGTGGCGGAGAGGGCGTCCTTGTAATTGAGCGAAGAATAGCGCACCCGCACCAAAAGCTCCCCCGCCCCCAGTTCGTTTATGTCACGCTGCTTAAGGCTCCTGGTGAAGGTATTGTCCGCCCCTTTCTCCACGACCAGTGCTTTGAATCTCGTCATCGTTTCCATGCCGTTCTCCGTGTTGCTCTCTTAGTGATAAACCGACACAAGGATCATAACGGCAGGAAATGAGAGGTCAAGCAGGACGAATGACCTGATCCGGTTCTGGGAGCGGTCGGGCAGGATTTTCCCGAGTGAGGTGATGAACTCTGCGGCGGGTGACAGGGGTGGGCTTGAGAGCTGATTCAGTTGACGGCGTGCGGGTAAACCTGCCTCACTCTCTTTCCCGGCTCCTTCTTGGAGGAGACCACCCGGTTGCGCCCTTTCAGCTTGGCCCGGTACAGCGCCTTGTCCGCAGCTTCGACGAGCTGGGACCTGCTCGCGTCCCGGTCCGGACACATGGCAGCGACACCGGCGCTGACCGTGACCACCCGGGCAACCGGAGAATGACTGTGAGGGACCTGGAGGGCCTCCACGGCTTTACGACAGGACTCCGCGATGGACGCCGCATCGTCAAGGCCGACCCCGGAAAGCAGCAAAACGAACTCCTCGCCGCCGTAGCGCGCCGCGGTGTCTCCGGGGCGCCTGGCAAACCCTCCGAGTTCCTGCGCCACGAGTTTGAGGCAATTGTCGCCAGCCTGGTGTCCGTAGTTGTCGTTGAAGAACTTGAAGAAGTCGATGTCGAAGAAGATGAGCGCTATGGGGGCCTCGGAGCGGACGGCGCGCAGCCATTCCTGGTCCAGCATCACCTCGAATTGGCGGCGGTTGCCCAGGCTGGTCAGCGGGTCCGAGATGGAAAGCCTGCGCAATTCCAGGGTCGCATTCTGGAGCTGCCGGTTTTCGTACTCGAGCAGGTTCGCGTTCAGGAAGTCGCGGCGCAGGTAATTTTCCATCAGCGAATTGGAGAAGGCCCCGATGATGATGGTGGCGACGATGCTGAAGGTGTTCTGAATGAGGATAGTGACGTCGGTGTGGTTGAAGAAGATGGCCACAGCCTCGTATGCCAGCGTGGTGGCCATGGCCCAGCAGACCGCGTAACGGAGTCTGAGGCTTACGAAGGTGAAGGCACCCATGATGAGGAGCAAAATACCGGAGTAGTAGTAATTCTTGGTGGGGGTCGGGTCGTAGTAGACCATGGAGACGATGCCGAGGCTCCCGACCAGCATCACCAGCGAGACGACCGGCTGCATGAAACGCCGGAGATGGGGAAGGTAGGTGAATGCAAGGCCGGCCATGACCGTGGGGCAGACCACGGCGTAGCGGATGAACCACATGTGGGCCCGGTCCGCAGGCAGGAGCAGGCCGTCCACCAGCCCGAAGACCGCGTACAGAATGAACCCGGTCAGGAGTGCGACCCTAACGTGTTTCAGGGTTTTCTCGCGGTAGTACTCGTTGAAGGCGGATTCCAGCGGTTCCGGGAACCGGACGGACTTCAGTCCTCCTTCTCCCAAAGCCTCCTTGGCCTTTTGCACCATCTCCATTTCAGGGCCAGGCGTCATCACATTCACATTTATGTCGATGTTGTGCATATCTCACTCATAGGCGCCGTACGGCATGCTACCGGGAGTTATTCAAACTGACATAAAGCACGGTAGACATTATACCAGCATTCATGAATGCACAACTAAATACACACTCTAATCTGGTGAGTTAAGTCACAAAAAATGCACAAAATCATATACTACAGACAATTCGGGAGTTAGCGGACCGGTGCCAGAGGAACCGATGCTAGGTCTTGTACTGTTGGCCTTAGCTGTCGTAAAAGTCATTTTGCAAGACCTGGCACCACTATCAGTGGATCGGCGTTTGACAAGAAATCTAGGGGAAAGGCTTTTGTCTTTTTGCGGGAGGGGACGTTGCCAAGCATCAGATCGTTAATCCTACCTACAGCAAAGGCGCCCCGACTTGTTAAGGTCGGCCTCCGGATTTTAAGATCGAGCCCGACCTTGTTAAGATCGGCCTCCAGATTTTTAGATCGCGCCCAATCTTGTTAACTTCGGCCTCCAGATTTTTAGATCGAGCCCGATCTTGTTAACTTCGGCCTCCAGATTTTTAGATCGAGCCCGATCTTGTTAACTTCGGCCTTCAGATTTTTAGATCGAGCCCGATCTTGTTAACTTCGGCCTCCAGATTTTTAGATCGCGCCCAATCTTGTTAACTTCGGCCTCCAGATTTTTAGATCGAGCCCGATCTTGTTAACTTCGGCCTTCAGATTTTTAGATCGAGGCCAATCTTGTTAACTTCGGCCTCCGGATTTTTAGATCGAGGCCAATCTTGTTAACTTCGGCCTCCGGATTTTTAGATCGAGCCCGATCTTGTTAACTTCGGCCTCCGGATTTTAAGATCGGGGTAACAGCAAGGCAAGGGGGACAGGCACCCGGTGGAGCCAGTCCCCTTACGTCTTCGGGGGTGTAAAAAGGTTTGTGTAAATGGTCATTTCGGGGTAAATCCACTTACCCCAAGGAGTTGCCATGACCATTGACCTTGCTGTAATCGATGACCTACTGAAACAGTATAAGAGCCCGGAGGAGATTCTCGGGGAGAACGG
>NZ_JAHLMF010000029.1 GCF_018919385.1 Geomonas diazotrophica | reverse complement strand
ACCTGGCTTTGAACAACATCACGAAGAAATGGAAGAAGCCGATCATAAACTGGAAAGCGGCAATGGCTCGATTCGCCATCCTCTTCGAAGACAGATTGCCAAAATCTTAACCAAGGCCATTTACACAAAATTCTTTACAGGCCCTGCATCCCTGGCAATCGTCACTGAGCTACGTGAGAGAGAAGTTAAGAGGATCGGGCCCGATCTTAAAATCCCGAGGCCGAAGTTAACAACTTTGGCCCCGATCTTAAAATCTGGAGGACGAAGTTAATAACTTTGGACCCGATCTTAAAATCTGGAGGGCGAAGTTAATAACTTTGGGCCCGATCTTAAAATTCCGAGGGCGAAGTTAATAACTTTGAGCCCGATCTTAAAATCCGGAGGGCGAAGTTAATAACTTTGGGCCCGATCTTAAAATCCCGAGGGCGAAGTTAATAACTTTGGGCCCGATCTTAAAATCCGGAGGGCGAAGTTAATAACTTTGGACCCGATCTTAAAATTCCGAGGGCGAAGTTAATAACTTTGGACCCGATCTTAAAATCCCGAGGGCGAAGTTAACAACTTCGAGCCCGATCTTAAATTCCGGAAGCCGAAGTTAATAACTTTGAGCCGGATCCTAAAATCCGGAGACCGAACTTGCCAAGGCTGATGTCCGTCGTGATATTTGCAGGGTTTGGAGTAAGGAGAGATGGCTAAGGCGGGAAAGGTTGCTACGACCGAAGGCCCTGATCCTGAGGATGAGGGCCTTCGGTTTTGGTGGTGGATCGGAATCAAAGAATCCTGAGGCTGATGATGGAGGACCACTCGCTCTGGCCGCTGGGCCCTGAGCAATAGACTTTGAAATAATACACCTGCCCGGGTTCCAGCCCGGTTAGCTCCATGTTCCGCGACTTGTGGAACGGCCCGACGGTCGACCAGGACTCCGGCAGTGAAGGATCGCCCTTGCAGATACCGATGTAGTAGGCCATTGCCCCTGGCACCCTGTTGACGCTGATGAGGGCGACGCCCGACTTGCCGTGCTTCGCCTTCGGGTTTTCCGGGGCAGTCACCTCGACATGGAGCGTACCCTTGGATCCCTTCAGCTTCGGACGCAGGTCCAATTCGGTGATGAGCGTTGGCTTGTTTTCCGTCACGGACCTATAGGCCGCCCAGTTGATCAGCATCGTGGTGTGCAGTTCAACCATCGGGCGTGAGGCGTCCCGCTCCACCTTCTTGAAACGGTTGCCGCTCTCGGCCTCCTTGGTGACGGCGAGATGGCTTACCCCGAGGCCCCTGAGTACGTCAAGTTGGCACATCGGTTTCGGGATCGCACCCTCGCCTTGGAAGTCCTTGTGGCGGGCAAAGGCGTCCGCGAGGTTGATGGCGAAATTGCCCAGTTCGACGTGCGACATGTCCCGGACGTTGACATCGACGATATCGAGTAGCGGATGAAGTATCGACATGTGTTACCTCCTTAGTTTGAGGGGGAGCCATGTTGCGATTGGGTTACCAGCTGAACACGCAAAAGATTAAGCCACGCCAATAATTCTAAGTCAAGGAACTTTTTTACAGGGCCAGGGGATCGACCCATGCGGGCATCTCCGATGGAGCGTAACGAGAATAATTGAATTGAGAAGTTGGGCGCGCTTTTCTCGCAGCGGGGCCTACCGTTTGCCTGCAGGTCCGGCGTCCTGTGCCAAAAACCACTTGCCTCATGCGTTTAAATTTTGTGTGCGCGGCACTCCACTCCGTTGCAAATGCGAATGCGGTGTGGCAACCTTCCACGGTGGACGGAAAAGATGAACCACCCCTAACGTATGCGTACATGAGTGACCTGTTTGGCTTTCATCTATGCCACCGGAGACGAACCCGTCTCCGGTGCACGGTGCGGCAGGAAGCTTTCGGAAGGGGAGACATACGGGTTGGATGAGAACGGAGAGCCGCATTGCACCGACTGCGGTCAGCAGGAGGATGAGGAATAAGTACCGGAGGTGCAAACCATGACCAGCAACAGCAAAAGAGCCCCTCTGCAGAATGCCCCTTGGCTGGATATCGCTCGCAAAGAGGTTGGACAAAAGGAAGTGGTGGGCCACGAAGACACCCCCCGGATTCTTGCCTACCATGCCACGACCACGCTTAAAGCCACCGATGATGAAACGCCGTGGTGCTCCTCTTTCGTCAACTGGTGCCTCAAGCAGGCGGGCATCAAAGGCACCGACTCTGCGGCAGCAAAAAGTTGGGTCCACTGGGGGATGCCGTCAGGCCCTGTCCCGGGAGCAATCACCGTCATCTGCAGCAGCAAGGCCACGGACCGCAGTTTTTCGACTTCCGGCGCCCATGTCGGCTTCCTCATCGAAGAGACTGCAATACACTACAAACTGCTTGGAGGGAATCAAGGGAACAGCGTAAAGGAGTCTACCTTTGCGAAAGCAAACTGGTCTTTGTTGGGCCGCCGCTGGCCAGGGAATGTTCATCAGGGATGAATACGAGGAGGTGAGATGAAGATGGTACCCCTTGGGTGGCTTACCATAGTGCTCCTGGCAGCCACCCCAGTCGCCGCAGCCGAGCAACTGTCACACGACGAGCAACGAGAAGAGCCTCGCCGCGCTATGCCGCATCCTCCCCAGTCCCCCTTACGTTTCATGCTGGTAAAAGGAAACGAGCGGCAGTCGCTGGAAGTCACCTACATCGATCCCAGGACCATCGCCTTCAGAATAACGAAGTCGGGAACATGCAATCGACACGAGCAAGGGAGAGCGACGGTCGCGAAAAACTGGTGGTTAGGCGCAGAAACGGATGAAAACGAGGCAGGAGAAGCTATTGCCGTGCAGGAGTATGTCTACAGCAAAAGCAGCACGTGCAGTATCAACCTTCGGATTGATGAAGGAGACTGGACACAGGCAACGATTCGTGAAGCCGCCAGATGCAATCCCAACTGTCACCTATCAGAAGAATCAATGCATCCCAAAAGCGCAGTAAAACCGTGATAAGGCTGATGTATGCCTAAGGTACCGCCGCCGGTTGTGCCCTGTGCCAACTATGAGTAATATTAAAAACCATCCCGCCCAGCAAAGTAGGAGCCTCCGCGCCTTCAATTAGCTTGATTCTCCCCAACCTTTAATTTAAATTGCGTCTAACCTGTGACTCATCCATGCTGTGACGCAAAGGGCGAGAAGAGCGATGCTATCGACATACATCAAGCTGTTTACCTCTCTTAACCGCGCTCCGGGCCCGAGTTGGACAGAGGACACAAAACGCAAAGCCCCGCATAAGCCGATCCTGCTCTTGGCAGTGATGGACCTGATACAACGAGGTGTCATCGCAGCCCCTTTCATCGATGCCTTCGGCGACTTAGTTGAGTTGAACGAGCTGTTCGGTCTTTACTGGCTGCGCATCGTCCCCTTGGGCCAGACCTCCAGCATTGCCTTCCCATTTTCCCGGCTCGACCGGGAACCGTTCTGGCGTCTGCTTCCGCATGAGGGTAAGGAGATTACTCCTGCCATAATAAACAGTACAACTTCAGTCACCTATCTACGGAAACATGTCCTTGGGGCCGCTATAGACGAGGAGCTTTTTCTTCTGATGAAATCAGAAGCTAGCAGGGAAGCACTAAGGGAAGCTTTGTTTCTGTCGTGCTTCTCACAGATGGCGCAAGTGCTGCTTCGCGAGCAATCGATGATAAACAGCGAGGCGTACGAGTACAGCCGCATACTTGAGGAAAAGTCACACCTTCCCCTCGTGAAAGAGATTGTAGAAGCGAGGAGTTACCGCCCAGCCGCACGAGACCAAGCTTTCCGCAGGGCTGTCATCAAGGCTTATGATCATCGCTGTGCCCTATGTGGCGTCCGCATCATTACACCGGAACAGCACACAGCCGTTGACGCCGCGCACATAATTCCCTGGAGCAAAACCCAAAACGATGACATCCGAAACGGCATGGCCCTCTGCAAGCTTTGCCACTGGGCGTTTGATAGGGGGATGATGGGCGTCTCAGACGAATACAACGTCCTTACCGCCCGCCAAATAATGGCCGACCCGAACGTTCCCGGTTTTCTGCTCACCCTGAAAGGCAGAGCAATCATTCCACCGCAGGATCACGCCCTTTGGCCCGCCAGGCAATACCTGTCAGTACACAGGAAAGAATGGCGATTGTAAAGGGAACCTACTTCAAGGAAATTAAGAGGAGACGAAAAATGGCCCTCGTAACGGAGATAAAACGCCAAGCGCTTGAAAGAGAAACAAAGCATACTGAAGCCGACTGCACTTACGATGTAATTGAAGTTGACGGAAAAAGGTTCCTTCAACTGGACACCTATGGCTCCGCGCAGAGAGAGATCAAAGGCAAGAAAAGTCAGAGTCTTAGGCTTTCACCCGAAGCCATTGCACATCTCAAGAAAATCTTCCTTCAACATGACCTGTAGAAATCTATTGGGATCGCAATCAAGTATATGTTCAATCGGCAAAAGATCTTTAGTATCAATACGAACATAATATGCTGGCCCACCTAGGAAATATACGGACTTAGATTTGTTTAGATGATTTTGTAAGAAACTCGCAGTTGCGTTCAATCGTCAATTTGATTTTCGTTTGAGCAGCAATATCGTGTTGTCGTACCATCGCATGGCGATCTTCATTTTTGACAGCTTCGCTATCCAGTTATACCCCTCAGGCCCACGTGGCGTGTCTGGCCCCAAGTGCCCCTGTTGGCATTTGATCCACAAAACGTCAATTTTCTTAGTCGTATCAACAGGCAGAGCAAATCTATTTTTTCTGGTGCTCACGTTCTCTTTTGGAATCATTGTCCGATCGAGCAGAGCTTCTAGGGTCATAGTTTCAGTGCTGACAATGGGGCCTCGACAACTTATGGCTTCAGGCATCCTGGACTGCACCATCTTAGCAGAGAAGCTGATCACATTTCCCATTAGATCCTGATCATTGTAGTTGTAGTGAGGCGTTCGCATAAGGGTTTCATCAAGACGCACCCCAGTTACCTGCCATGTGCCCTTTAAAAACTCTAACGATCTCGTTTCGCACGATCCCTTCACCGGTAAAAATAGAATGACACATAAAGTAAGCACCAAACGGCACCTGCTTTTCAGAATTCTTTTCATATATACTTCCCCCTGAGATACAACTCTATCTCTCGTTTCCTTCTTGCAACAAGACCTGCCAAGACTTTGCCTCCAGATGTGTTAGCAGATGTTATGACCGCCATGGCGTCGCGAATTCTCCCTTCGTTTATACAGGTGGCCACTTTTTTAAAACGACCACCAGGGTTATAGGAGAAGCTAACGAGTGCATCGTACTCCTGCTGCAATAGCGAAACATGTACTCCTTGTCTTACAACTTTTTCATAGCCCGGGAGGATCAACTTTAAAAGCGCAGTAGCCTGTTGCTGGTTAAGGACCAACATTTTGCGGTGCAACAACACAAATGTTTCTGCCCCTTCGCCTGAGAGGCCAGCGCCGCACGCCGCCTTTGTACTCACATCTGGATGAATCCCGGCCTTCAGCAAATCTGCTAGAACTTGCTGCTTTGATCTTGTCTTCATGTCATACCCAGCGCCCAGAGTTACTCCACTAGCACCACCTGGCCAGTGCAATCGCTCTGAAACGCCAGGAGCATATTCCTCTTTCCATATAAACCTAACGCCGTCATCAGAAACCGTCATGCCCAACGGCAACCTGGCTCCTATGCGCGAGCCTTTACTACATTCCGCTCTGACTACGGAATCCCGGACAGCTACTGCATCGGGCGTTGCGTGGTCATTGATACCGAGGGGGCCGGGGGTATCTGTTGGAAGAGTGGTTAGGGTGGTTGGCGTAGCGGCGTCATTATGCCCAAGCGGACCAGGCGTCAGCGGAAGACGTTGAAATGGGTCGCGACGTGGGCGAGGGAATTTCAAATTAGCCATCATCTCACCTCCTGCCCGGGGAATTAAAAATTAAAATCTATCAATCCACTTAACGGTGTCAATCGGCTTGGGGACTTCCAGGGTCTCGGGTGCCAGTCTCGCAGTCTCGCAGTTTTTGGTGCCTGGTCTTGAAATATAAGGCTTTGCTGCGTTGCCCCCCCTCACCTTTCTGCTAAAACTTCCCCTTCGCTGCCCGCTGACTGCGGGGCGCACATCCATTTTCTCAGGGCGGGGTCCTCGGATCCCGCCCTTGTCTGTTTCCAGGAGCCGTATGAAGGTTATTTTCGGCGTCGATTTTTGGACCACCAATTCCGCCCTTTCCATTTACAGAGACGTAACTTTGCAAGGCAGCCCTCCAATGGCTGCCTCCGATATTTGAAGTCCCAAACAGGGGACGAAAGAGTATACTGAATCGAAGGCCACTTTCGGAAATCAGCTAGATAATTGAGAATCAGAGGAACAAGCCATGGCGGTTGGATGGTCGAGAGATGGGGCGGTGCAGGAACAGATAGATGCCACGGTGGAATCCGCAGTCGAACGGGCTAAGAGCCGTTTGCCTAAGGGCGAAAGTCTCACCCATTGCGAGGAGTGCGAGGTTCCTATTCCTGAAGCGCGTCGCAAGGCAATTCCGGGAGTTCGATACTGCGTTGCCTGCCAATCAGAACTAGAAAAGAAGGAGAAGGCAGCTGCGCTCTACAACCGAAGAGGCAGCAAAGATAGTCAGCTGAAGTGAGCCGGCGTTTACAGGTTGCCCCACCCTCCCCTTTCTGCTAAAACATTCCCTTCGCTGCCCGCTGACTGTGGGGCGCACATTCATTTTCTCAGGGCGGGGTCCTCGGATCCCGCCCTTGTCTGTTTCCGGGAGTCTGTATGAAGGTAGTTTTCGGCGTCGATTTTGGGACCACCAATTCCGCCCTTTCCATTTACAGAGACGGCAAGGTGGAAGTCGTCGACATCGACGAGTCAAGCGCGAGCGCCTCGCTGATGCGCTCGGTCCTGTACTTCAACGAGGACAACGAGATCTTCACCGGCCAGGAGGCCATCAGCCAGTATGTGAACGAAGGGGCGGCGGGACGTTTCATGCAGTCCATCAAGAACTTCCTCCCCAACAGGAGCTTTGAGGGGACCGAGGTGTTCGGCAAGAAGTATGGCATCGACGACCTGGTCGCCATCATCTTGAGGAGGATCAAGGCAAAGGGCGAAGCATACGTCGGCTCACCCGTGGACAGCGTCGTCCTGGGGCGCCCGGTGGTTTTCTCCGAAGACGCGGAGAAGGATGCCTTGGCTCAAAACCGTCTTGAGAAGGCGGCCCGAAAGGCGGGGTTCCGTAACATACATTTCCAGTTCGAACCGGTCGCTGCCGCCCTCTCGTTCGAGGAGTCGCTCCCCGCCGGTGCGGAAAAACTGGTTTTCATTGGCGACTTCGGCGGCGGCACCTCCGACTTCACCGTGATCAGGGTGAAAGGGGGGGCCTTCGCCCGGACCGACCGGCGCGCAGACGTCCTCTCCATCGGAGGGGTCTACACGGCGGGCGACAAGTTCGACTCCCAGATCATGTGGGAGAAAATCGCAAAGTATTTCGGCCGCGGCGTCCAATACAAAGGGATGGGGAAGGACGAGTTGTTCGACATCCCGCACAGCATCATCTACACCCTGTGCCAGTGGCACAGGATCCCGCTTTTGAGGGCGAGAAAGACCAGGGAGCAGATCAGGCTCATTAAGAACGCCGCCACCGACAGGGAGCCCCTCGAAAACCTGGAGCACCTCATCAGCGACAACTACGGTTTCTTTCTGTTCCAGTGCATAGAGAAGGCGAAATGCGAGCTGTCGCAGCAGAACGCTGCGCAGGTCAGTTTCAAGGAGCGCGGCCTGGCCATCAGCGAAGGGATAACCAGGGAGGAATTCGAACTGATCAACAGGGAGAACCTAAGCCGGATCTCCGGCTGCATAGACGAAGTGATCAGCCGGTCGGGAGTCAGAAGCGACCAGATCGATACGGTATTTCTCACCGGGGGTACCTCGCGGATACCAATGATCCGGCGCCTGTTCGAGGAGCGTTTCGGCCATGGAAAACTGGAGAACCGGAACGCCTTCACCAGCGTGGTGCACGGCTTGGGCGCGAGTGTTCCGCTCTTTTAGCGCAGTCGATCAGCGCGGCCGCGAAAAAGTTATTCTCCCAGACCTGGCACCAGTTTGGCTCTCAGCACTTGTAACCTATACGCCGCAGCAGGTCGCGGCGTTCCTGCCTATCCTCGTCAGTCTCCACCCCTTTGGGCGGCAGCCCGTCAATGACCCCGAGGATCCCCCACCCCTGGAGCGTGGAGGCAACGATAACCTGGAGCGGATTTGCCGTGGCACAGTAAATCCCGCACACCTCCGGGCAGTTCTTGATCTGGTTGAGCACGTTTATGGGGTAGGCATCGCGCAGCAGAACACAGAAGACATGACCGGCGCCGATCGCCTTCAGCACTGTCACACACCCCTGGACCAATTCTTCGTCGTTCCCCTCGGTCCTTATCAGGCACGGGCCTGATGCCTCGGTAAAGGCGACTCCGAAGCGGGCCTGCGGTACCGTCGTGGCAATGACCTCATACAGGTCCTCGGCTGTCTTGATGAAGTGTGTTTGGCCTATGATGATGTTGCATCCATCGGGATACTCGATTTTCACATCATGTATTTCCACGTTCATGGGTTCCTCCTTTGTTTGACAAGGTGAACAACCAACGACCCGATCGGTTCCAGCCTTCTCAGCCAATCCCAGCCGGGTGTTTTGCCGGGCCGTCTCAGATGCCGAGGCCCGCTATGACGGTGCCGCAGTCTGGGCAGGCCCCATTGCGAATCCTGTTGGTATCGATGGAAAAGCCGTAACGCTCGATCAAAAGGGCAGAACAGGAGGGGCACCAGGTATTCTCTCCACCCTCGCCGGGCACGTTGCCTTCATAGACGTAGTGCAGGCCGGCGGCGCGGCCGATCTCACGCGCCTTGCGCAAGGTCTCCACCGGCGTCCGTGGCCGGTCGGTCAATTTGTAGGTGGGGTAGAACTGGGTCACATGCCAGGGGGTGTCGATCCCCAGGTTTGTGACGATGAATTCCGCTATCCCCTGCAGCTCAGCCTCGGAATCGTTCAGTCCCGGTATGATCAGCGTGGTCAGCTCCACCCAAATCCCCTGTTTGCGGTACTCGATGATGGAGTCGAGGACTTCGGAAAGACGGGCATGGACGACGTCGCGGTAGAAGCCCTCGGAGAACCCCTTGAGGTCGATATTGGCCGCGTCCAGGTAGGGCGCGATCATGGAAAGCGCCTCCTTGCTGATGTAGCCGTTGGTGACGAAAACGTTGCTCAGCCCGGCTTCTTTGGCAAGGAGGGCGGTGTCGTAGGCAAATTCGAAGAAAATGGTCGGCTCGGTGTAGGTGTAGGAGATGGATCGGCAGTCGGCATTGCGGGCCCGTTGTACGACTTCCAAGGGGGTCCGCTCGGTACCCGCGATGGGTGCATCGCGCTCAACCTGTGAAATGGTGTAGTTCTGGCAATGCCGGCAGTGGAAGTTGCACCCGACCGTGGCTATGGAATAGGACCTGGTCCCCGGCATGACGTGGAAGAGCGGTTTTTTCTCGATCGGATCGACATGCTCGGCGCAGAGTTTGCCGTAGACCAGGCTGTAGAGTGTCCCCCCCCGGTTTTCACGCACGGAGCAGATTCCGCGGGCGCCATCGGCGATGCGGCAGCGGAAGCGGCAAAGGCCGCAGCGCACCCGGTTCCCCTCTTCCCGCTCGAAAAACAGTGCCTCTTTCATGGCTCCCCCTGCGTTTCTCGTGTGAAGTCCTTTTCAAGCATCCCTTCACGATAATGGCTACCGCATCTCCCGTGAATCTCGCCGCTGTCGGGTTGCCCCCGCGTCGGGGGGAAAGCGGGAAATGTCGGTATGAAAGGCTTCCTGGTTACGGCTTCCTGCAAGGTGGGGATAGTTTCGCCTAGTGAATTTGGATCCGGCTGATGTTAGGCGCGGAGATCTGGTAGGCTCCGTCTCCCGTGTCTCCGTGGAAGACGGCACCCGTCCGTATGCTGAGTTGGACGCGGCGTCCGGATTTAAGCAGCAGATCGGCCGGCACCGCATCGCCATTGACAGGGCCAAAGCCGATTTCTTTCAGGTCGTGGAAGAAGACACTCATTTCCCCCGCCCCTCTTTTCCCCTCAATGAAAACCTTGCCGTTCATGGAAAACCTGGTCAATTCGATTTTCACTCCCGAACGGTCGGTAAGCTGCACCTTGATGTTCTCGTCCGTTTTGGGCACCTCTCCTTCCGGTGCGCCTCCCAGGCTGCCCATGCCCATCAACACGGTGGCTGTTAAAAGGACCAGCGCGGCTGTCATGATTTTTCTCATACCGTCTCTCCTTTCCTTCGTCAAATTGAATACAGGATAGCACTGGACGGTGCTATGTAAATCCGTTTGAGACAACGAGATGAGACAGGACAGTATGGCGGTGTGGAGGTTCCCGTCATCCGGTCCGCGGGAAACCGCCCCGGGCTGGCCTATGGGCTGGTGCGGCAGGTCGGAAAGTAGGTGACTAGGGTGCCAGGTCTTGAAATATAAGGCGGCTCACCACACCGTTGACAATGCCTGAAACAGTCATACCCTTTGAATGACAGGATTTTGACAGTCCCGAAAGCCTGGTTGGGGGCGGGGAGAACATTGTCCTCAGAAAGGAGGTGAGTCGCTTGAGCTGGTGTTGCTAAGGCCATCCGAATTCCCGGCTAACACGACAATAGGCGAAACAACTGGACACAACAGGAGGCTCGGCCATGCGTAAAATCCGTTTTTCCGTTGTTGGCGCAGTCATTGTGTTTGCGGTTTCTCTACTGTTCACTCCTGCACCAGGCAGAGCGGCTGAAGGCGGAAACCCGCCGTCCCCACCAATCCTCGACAACTTACCCCCCACCTGGAGTAAAGTCCTGCCAGCTAACCTTAGATTCGAACTGGTGCTCAATGGAGCAGGCGTTCTGGACAAAGAAACGGGATTGGTATGGCAACAGTCGCCGTTCAACAGCATTTGGACCTACCAGGGTGCGCGTGCCGAATGCAACTTGCTTGAAATCGGAGGGCGGATGGGCTGGCATCTCCCGACCGTAGAACAGTTGACGAGTCTTATCGACAGGTCAAGCACATCGGGAAAAATGGTGCCCGACGGTCATCCCTTTGGCTTGATATGGGGACGTTACCCCTACTGGACCGCTTCGCCCTATCCAGGTGCGCCGTGGGCGGCCTTGCAGGTTAATTTCGTTACAGGAGAGGTGGCAGGCGCACCCATGTATAACGAGTACCATGTATGGTGTGTGAGAGGGGGGCAAAGCCATACCGGGGAACCCCTGTACTGACTCGATGGGCGAGATTCGCCGCATATATTCACCAACCAGCACCGATGGCTGCCTCAATATCGGTGGATGATACGGCGCACCAGGACGGAGGCGAGGGGTTGCCAAGCCACTCCTCGCATCTCCGCCGGTCGAAATTAAAAAGCCGGACAGCTTCGCCGCCCGGCTTTTCCCTTGACCTAATAGATACGTCACCTCCAGCCGTCACCGGTCGGTGTGGCGCTCGAGGTGTACCGCCGACAGGCGCCCGACGGCGAGCAGGGGCCTGCGCTCCCTCGCGCCGCTCTCTCACAGAAACGAAGCCCATCCGCAGGCTACTTTGGGAGATGCACGGCACTCTGCCGGTCAGTTTGCGAAGAAGAGCCTTGAAGGTGAGGTTGTGGGTTGATCACCAGAGATGGGAATGCAAAGGGCTTAGCCGGTAGTGGCTAAGCCCTTGTCTTTTGCGGCTGATCCGAAAGCAGCGATGTATGTTTTTTCGACACCGCGTTCAAGACCTAAGGCTACGTGATGATATGCTATTTTCCCGATGTGTAAAGAAACGTGTAAAGGTCGCATCACCACATCCCAGGATGGCATCCAAGGCGCGGTGAAACGGTGCATCCGGAACCTCCTGTTATCGTGGAGCTTTTCGCCCGACACGCCACGAGACACCTGGACAAAGGATATCGCGGAAAGAGCGGCGGGCGGAATGCAAGGCACAACTCGCTGGAATCACTGCCTTTTCCAAAGTGGGCATGCATGATGCTATGTGAAAGAAGGCGTTTATAGAAAGTTTCACCCAAAAAGGAGGGGAACCCATGCGGAGGATAACAGGAAAATTGGCGGTCATCATGCTCATTCTGGGACTGATGACCACGTCTGCAAACGCACTATCCATCAGGCTGACCGATGGCGGCGCCAACACCGTCACCATTGGGGACAACGGGGTCGGCGATATGAACCCCTTGGCAGGCGCCGTCACCTACATCGGCGGCGTCGGTTCCTTCATCGCCAACGTGAGCACCGGGATTTCCTATCCCATCCTGGGAAGCCCGGCCTATCCTTGGCTGGACCTCAGTTCCATCGACGTGACCAGCGGCTCAGGCGGCACCAACAAGCTCTACATCTACCTGACCGACACCGGCTTTACCGGCGCATTTTCCAGCTTCGCGGCCACCATCGGCGGGACCACCGGCGGAACAATCAAGTACAGCACCTACTTCGACGCCGCCAACGCCGCCTTCGCAATGAACACGCTGCTGACCGAGGAACTCTACGGTGGGCCAGCCTTCAGCGACGTCAACATCGCTTCCGCGCTGGGACTGGACGGCCCCTACTCCCTCACCCAGGCGATCGAGATCACACACACGGGTCTCGCCGCCAGCAGCTTCGATGCGGAACTGGCACCGGTGCCGGAACCCGGCACCTTCCTCCTGTTGGGGGCCGGGCTCATGGGGCTCGCCGTCTATGGCCGGCGCAGGGCCCGGACCTGATCGACTCCGCGCTTGCCTTAACGAAAGCCGCCCCCACGGGCGGCTTTTTTTGTTCTATGACTCAAACAAAACTGATGGCTCTTGTCCCTGGCAATTACGAACAACAAACAATTAAAACATCTCTATTTTAACTTTGAGAGAGTAACGTCAAACTTGAGGTAAACCCGATGAATGAATCATCCCCTACGTCCCTGTCCACCGCCATTTGTGCGTTATGCAAGCGAGTACGAGAGATCGATGGCTCATGGGGGCCCTCCTCCCCGGTTTATGAGAATGCCACGCACGTGTTCTGCAAAGGTTGCGCTGACTTGATTCTAGTATCAAATGAGGCCTATTGGCGAAGGGGACCCGGTTTTAGCACATTCGCCCCAACCTCACCCGACGCGCCCAAGGCAGGAGGCCTTTTTGCCGCCGCGGGCGGCGTCTCTGGAACTTGATATATGTTCCATGACTCTGACAGAGAGTACCAAGAGTCTTTTGAAGTAATGGGCAAAGAATGAACTGCTAGCCGTGGGGCCTGGACGGTTTGGTGAGATTCGGGGCAAAAAAAAAGGAATCCCGAAGGATTCCTTATTATTCGTATGGAGCGGGAAACGGGATTCGAAAGGCTCCAAAGATTTTCCACGGGTCACATTAGCACTGCAATTTCAGTTATTTACTTTTTTCACCCAGACCTTCAGTGTGTCAAAAGTCCATTGAAATACAGCTTAAGCCAACCTAGACGTAAAGCTAAGCAACAAATCGGGTACAGTCTAGCTCCCGCAGTATGGGTAATCGGGGCACGGGAAAGTGCAAATCCATTAGAGTTCATTACACCTAAAGCAATGCCTTCTGATGCATCTCTTCGGCAAGCTCAAGTTTGCCGCGTGCTCGATAAAAGTTCGCCAGATTGCTGCAGACAACTGCCATGCCATCTTTCAGGCATAATGCCTCGCTAATAGCTAAAGATTTTTGATACATCTCTTCGGCACGCTCAGACTCACCGTATCTGTTATATAGAGTTCCTAGGTTGCAGTAGACGCTTGCCATGCCCTGTTTATGGCCTAATGTCTCTTCGATGGCCAGGGACTTCTGGTACATCACTTCAGCACGCGCAAGTTCTCCACGTTTCTGATAAAGGATTCCAAGGTTGCGGTAGTCACTTGCAATATTCTCCTTGTGGCCTAAGGCCTCGCTAATAGCCAAGGAGTTTTGGTACATCACTTCGGAACGCTCAAAGTCTCCACGATTGTGATAAAGGATTCCGAGGTTACAGTAGGCATTTGACATGCCCTCCTTGCGGCCTAATGCTTCGTTGATGGCCAAAGACTTTTGGTACATCATTTCGGAACGCTTAAGGTCGCCATTTGCATGATAAAGGCTTCCTAGGTTGCCGTAAGCACTTGCCATGTACTCTTTGTGGCCTAAAGCCTCGCTGATGGCGATGGATTTTTGGCACATGTCTTCAGCACGTTGAAATTCGCCGCGTATTTGATAGATGGCCCCTAGGTTGCCATAGTCTCTTGCCATGCCCTCTTTGTGGCATAATTCCTCGTTGATGGCCAAGCACTTTTGGTACATCTCTTCGGCACGCTCAAGTTCGCCACGTTTCTGATAAAGAATTCCGAGGTTGCAGTAGTCATCTGCCATGCCCTCTCTGTGGCCTATTGCCTCCACGATGGCCAAGGACTTTTGGTACAGCACTTCGGCGCGCTCAAGTTCACCGCGTATCGCAGAAAGGATTCCTAGGTTGCCGTAAGCACTAGCCATGCCCTCTTTGTGGCCTAATGCTTCGCTGATGGCCAAGGATTTTTGGCACAAGTCTTCAGCACGTTGAAATTCGCCGCGTATTTGATAGATGGCCCCTAGGTTGCCATAGTCTCTTGCCATGCCCTCTTTATGACCTAAAGCCTCATTGATATCCAAGGACCTTTGGTGCATCACTTCGGCAAGATCAAGTTCGCCACGTGCGTTATATAGAATTCCGAGGTTGCTGTAGGCACTTGCTGTTTCAACTGACTTTTTGTCAGTTCCACTTAAATTCAACCACTTTTGCAAAACCGATAAGGCTGAATCTAAATCACCTGTTCGTTTATAAAACTCATAACCGAGATACAGAACCCTAATGTCGCTGCTTTCAATTACCAACTGTGCGAATTTTTGACGTGCAAACTCAACTTTACCTTCTCTAGATAAATTAGCCGCATCTTCAGCCATTTGAATTTGAATAGATTCAACTTTTAAATACGCCTCTTTTTCAGCATCGCGAGCTGTTTTTGCTTCCAAAATATTCTGCAATGCAATGACGTTGGCTTTCTCTATTTCTTCCAATGCTGCCGAAGGCAGAAGTATAATATCACGTTTTACATCAGCTTTTGGTAACTCACCTTTTGTATATGCACGAAGATGACTATCAACTTCTTTGACAAAAGACGTTTCATCCTCAAAATAACGATAAAGTACTTGTCTGGTATCCTCAAGCTCTCTTCTGAAATCCATGACCCTTTTGAGTTGAGGGCCAGGGTCTGCCTCTGATATAGTATCTACACGTTTAAAGAAAACAAATATTTCGGGAAATTTCTCTCTCCTCCAACGCTCAAGTGCTCGATAAAATTCTTCTTCAGTATAGGAAGAATAAGGTGCTGCATCGGGCGCCTCCTGCCCCCAGCGCCTGTGCATCGCCAAAATAAAAACTTCGCATCTATCTATTTTTTCATTTATAACACCTTGGTTGCGACGACCTGTAGATGCCAGAGTGTCTTCCCATCCTAATGCCTCGAATTCGACATTAGCCCCATCCCCAAATCCTACATTCAGCTGATGAATAGCATCTCTAAATGCCTTTCGCTCATTAGATAAGTCCTCGGGAGAAGCGATGAAAACTGGAATTTTTCTTTTCATTTTCCCTCATCTGTCCGCCGCTAGAGTAACACGCCGGCCTTAAAAACACTCTTCCTGATATCACAAAACCTACTTAAATTCAAACCTATGAATGCATATATCCCTCAAGGCAGTAAAAAGACTGGATTGCTCTCACTCGCCCCGGCCAGGGGGCGGGGAGCATTGTGACGGCAAGGGCGAAGGATGAACCTATGGTCGAACCGTCCGGCTTAGTTCATCTGAGTTCACTGAGGTACAATTCACTAAATTCAGCACTTTACTTGACACTACTAACATACTTTTTCGTTTGACAATATCCGAAAAAAGCAGTATTAAACGCCCACACTCTTGTTAATATGGCTTGTCCACATTAACGGTGTGCAGGGCGCTGTTCCCAAAACAGCTCAATCGTCTGTGCTGATCAACCTCTAATAAATAAACTTACTCTCACGGGGACCATTTAGAGAGAGCGCAAGAGAAGCGGCTGGAGTATGAGACTCCCATTGATATAGACCGCGCGCATTTATATTACGACTACCCCCTAATTAATTAAACGAAGAGGTTAAAAAAGACAGCCACGGACGACTTTCCGCGTGAAAACGCTAATGGGGGTAGTCAATGGCTATTTTTGTATCTTCATCTGAAGAACGTCCAACAATCCATTTCTTGATCAAATCAGCTGGCGAAGCGGCCACGGTTTCCGGCTCTGCTGGTTCCGCGGTTGCGGAGCCTGCTGATTCTCCCAGCATGGCGGAACTTGTAACACGCCATGCGCTAATGCCACCTGCACAAGACTTCCAGTATCTCCTGTGCGGCTTCGACTCTTTGGACATCGGCCTTTTCGTCGAATGGGGAGAAGACTGGCCGGTAGTCCTCCGAACCCTCCAACAACTCAAAGACCACGCAAAAAAGCTCGGTGAGGTTGTCGAAGAAACCTACCTGGGGAGAAACTACGTCATCTTCCCCAACGGCAAAGGCGACAACTACGCCTTCCATCTCCAATTCACGGAGTATCACCTCTACATTGCCAAGTCAGAAATATTCACGTCCTCTCCGAACGTCTATCTTTCCATCAACGCAAGAACCATGTGGGGGAAAGGCATAGCCTACGCCCTTGACCTGGCTGCAAAGGACGTCAAGTACTTCGGTGGGAAAATTGTCGAAGTGCTCCCCAGCCGCCTCGATCTTTGCGCTGACTTCAAGTTATCTCCTGGGCTGTCCCTCCCCTTTCTAGAAGTGCACGCCGTCTGCCGCAGTCGGGATGTCAGACCGATCATAAAGGCCGGTATCCTTGAAACCTGTTACTTCGGCTCCCCTGCTGCACCAATACGCATTCGGATTTACAACAAAGGTAAAGAAGTCCTCAAGAAAGGCGAAAAACTGTGGTTCGCTGATATGTGGGGAACCGATGACCTTGAAGATATTTGGCGAGTGGAGTTCCAACTAAGAAGGGCTGCTTTGAAACAGTTCAAGGTCAACGATTTCTCAGACCTCTGGCGAAGGGCCGGAGGGGTCTGGAAATATCTGACTGAAGAATGGTTTTCTCTACGCTCACTGGATAATGACCGACAGAACCGACGCACTATCCATCCATGGTGGTTTGAGGTGCAAAACTGCGCTGAACGCCTTGGCAACGGTCAGCACATAAGCCGTGATTTCAGCACGGGCACTCAAACTTCGGCGCTGTTCTACATTTCCCATATTGCCGGCTGTCTCCCAGCCTACGCTGCCAGAACAGGAACCAGGGATTACAAAGACGCCATTCTCTCACTTGGCAAGGACTTATACAAACACTGGAGCAGAAGAGACTTCGACAAGGAATTCATCAAACGCTCCATCAAGCTTGGTCACGCCGTTGAAGCCGGGGAGGGTTGCCATGAGTAGCCCCGAAGTGCTGACGGTTGAGCAGTTCGCAGAAAAGATGATGGTGTCCCGTACCACCGTATTCGGCTGGTTGAAAAGTGGGGTTTTAAAGGAAGGCATCCACTACATCCGACTAGGCCGAATCCTCCGCTTCTGCTNCTTTTCTTCCAAGGCCAGCAGAAGCCGCACCCGGAGGATGAAGGCCACGCAGCTCCGCCACCGGTGCCACGGAGTGAGCACGATTCACAGCGAGGCGCAGCCTCGGTCCCAGGCCCGGGGTTGACTTTCGGCAGGGGCGCAGCCCCGGCCATGAACCTCGACTATTGAACATTAGAGTAAATGCCGCTATTCTCCACGACGGACTTAGACACACTGAAGGGAGGGTAACGCCATGAGGACATAACATGAAAATCAAGAAAGGCACTATCAGCATCGACGCACCCGCAAGAGGAACAGGCAGCATAAAACGGCGCAAGGAATCGAAAAAGCTCTACGTAGACTTCTACTACTTCGGGCAACGCATCACCAGGTCAACAGAGCTGGATGACACCCCGGCCAATGAACGCCGTGTTCGTGATTTCCTTGACCGGATTCACCAGCGAATTGAAGATGGCACCTTCCGCTTTGCAGACGCCTTCCCTGGCGCCTCTGAGCAGGAAAAGGCCCACTTCACCATGTTGGAAGGCAGGGAGTACCGACCGGAACCGCACCAGGTTCTTTTCGGTGAATACGTGAAGGAATGGATGGATACTATCTTCCTCTCCTTCAGCTCACCGACGAAGCGGAACGACTACCGGGAAGCAATCGAGACGAAGATCCTCCCTCACTTCAAAAACGTCTCCTTCTACCAGATCACCAGCCCCACGGTTTTCAAGTTTGCCGACTCCCTGCTATGCACTCGCGGGGAGAACAAAGGAAAGCCACTTTCCACGGCCCGGAAGATGAATATTCTGATGCCGTTCAGGGCGATCTGGAACGATGCCTGTGACCATTACCGCTGGGTACTGAAAAGCCCCTTTGACAACCTGAAAAAAAGGCTGCCGAAGACCGAGAAGAAAGAGCACGTTGTCATTCGGTTCGATGAATGGCTCCGGTTCCTGGATCACCTCCCCTCTTTCTATCAGCCGATTGCCGAGTTCATGATCCTGACCGGCATGATACCTTCCGAAATGGGAGGATTGAAGAAAGAGGACATCAACAGCGATTACATCAACGTCAAATGCTCCTTCGTTCTCGGCCAGGACAAGCAAACCCTGAAGACTGCATTCAGGAAGCGTCAAATCTTCATTACCAAGGCGCTGAGACAACGCCTCGACGTAATCCTGAACCGCTCCGAATCTCCTTACGTCTTCACTATGGAG
>NZ_JAHLMF010000028.1 GCF_018919385.1 Geomonas diazotrophica | reverse complement strand
AACGGCTACTTTGGCTTTGAATTCTGCGCTGTGACGGGTGCGATGTTGTGGCATTGAACCTCTCCTCTGGAAATAGGTCGGTCCATTGCTTATCACCCTGTCTCAAAAACCGCAACCACTTCAGTGAGTGTCCTGCTATCGTATCTTGCGGATGTAGTGTCAGTCGTAGAGATTCGTGAATTGCAATTAGCACGGGAACGTTGCGTTAGCCGATCATCTTCACTCCTCACGACCTTGAATTCAGTCCAGAACTACACAACATGGCTGCTGTTCCAGATTCATTGGCATGACCGACACCATGGGACGGAAGCACTCCGACACCGAGTTCACCGGTTGCTTGTATGTATCTGCTTATGTGGAGATGATGGGTGTTATCGGTATAGAGAACACCCCATGGTCGGGGCCTCGGTCGCGGTGGTCATGGCTTTGGAAGCGGCTTAGCAATAATTTCGACTGAGAGGCAGTAGGGTCCGTTGAAGTCGATTCTCGTAATATGGCTGATGCAATTGAAACAGTAACATAAATTGTTCTGAAGCTTAACCATAGCTCTTACGTTGTTGACTGCCGGGTCAACAATATGTATCCGATGGTACCTGAGAGCATGGAAGTAAACAAAATGCTGAGCTTAGAACTCTCAACCACTGCCGGATCTCCAAAAGCAAGCAGCGTGATGAAAATAGACATTGTAAATCCTATTCCGCCAAGAAAACCAACGCTGATGATATGCTTCCAGCCAACGTGATTTGGCAACTTCGTCAGTCCTACTTTAACTGAGAGGTAGCTAAACAAAAGTATTCCAAGCGGTTTACCTGCCAGTAAGCCTGCAAAAATGCCCAGACTATTGGGAGTCGCAAGTCCTTCTGCCCAATTTCCAGCCAACGTGATGCCTGTATTGGCTAGAGCGAAAATTGGCATAATGAAAAAGGCAACGGGCTTATGCAAAAAGTGCTGTAGCCTATACGACGGCGAATTGTTTCGGATTTTCCTGAATGGAATAGCAAAGGCTAGCAAGACCCCGGCAATGGTGGCGTGGACACCAGAGTTGAGCATAAAAAACCACATTATGCCACCGAGAATGAGATAAACAGAAAGGCGATTCATGTTGCAGCGGTTTAGAAGCAGCAGTAAACCAAATATCGCTAAGGCGGAGGCAAAATACATTGGTGAAAAGTCTGTCACGTAAAAAAGGGCAATGACTATAATAGCGCCTAAATCATCGATAATAGCCAGAGCTGTAAGAAAAATCTTAAGCGAAGTAGGCACCTTGTTTCCCACCAGGGACAAGATCCCGAGTGCGAAGGCGATATCCGTCGCCATGGGGATGCCAGCGCCGTGTACTGTTGCTGTCTCTCGGTTGAGGAGGAAGTGAAACAGTGCCGGTGTCGCCATGCCACCAATGGCTGCAGCAATCGGCAGCAAAGCGTTGTGTCGGTTAGATAGTTCACCCACATAGAGTTCCCTCTCGATTTCCAACCCGATCAACAAGAAAAAAATAGCCATGAGTCCGTCATTGATCCAGTATTGCAGGCTGTGCCCAAGAACTTCATAATGCCACATACCAATATACATGGAGCGACTAGATGAATTTGCCAACATTATGGAAAAAGCGGTGCAGGCAATTAGCAAAAAACCTGAGGCTTTTTCGCTCTCGAAAAAGTCAAAGAAAAGGTTCCTAACTTTTTTGTAATTTTTCCTTATACTTCTTGCTACCATATCCGCTCCACCATGAAATATATCATCGTAGGGTTATTGCTGCCTCTGTCTTACAAATATGGCTTAATCAGTAGACATGTTGAGTACAAGCATATATGCGAGATGACTTTCAAATCTGTTTGCGATCAATAGATACTGCAGGATCCTGTATGATAAATTATGCATTTGTCTGTGGTCTCACCTTTAGTCCGAATTGGTTAAAAAGAGGGAACTCCATGCCAGAGCAGGATCTTCGGCAAGACACTTGTGCCAGACGTTAACGCTCTCCGGCGCACCGTAGATGCTGGTGCTGTTGGTCAGGGTTCCCCCGTAATGGTATCCACCCTTGGCAAAGGTAATGTTAATCCCGGGGGCGTAGGCGCGCGCGGCTGACCACAGCAGCCTGGCACCGCAAGCCGCGGAAAGTTCCGCGATGCGCTGCAGCAACAGCAGGGCGAGTCCCTTCCCCCGGTGCTCGGGCAGTACGACGAAATGAGCCAGTTCTGCCGTGCCCGTCGCCGGATCGAAGATCGCCGCGCATGCAGCGACCAGGATGCCTTCGATCCACAGCCCGAGGAAGAGGTCGCCCCGCCCCAGGACGTTGTCGAGGAAGATCGGATCGTCCACCGCTGCGGACTTGGCAACACCGACCGTGCGGTACAGCGAAACCACCTCGCCGATCTCCGCAGGTTCCACTGACCTGAGGACCCCACCTTCCGGCAACGGCACCGGACCCGCCAGAGACTGCATCTCGGTGGCTGCCAGGATCCTCCTCAAAAGCAGCGGCATCCGCTCAGGGTCCGGGGCATCTCCGAAATGGCGGGCGAGAAAACAGGCGGTCTCCCCTTCCCCGTAGAAATGCGGGATGGCTGCCTCCAACCGGTACCCCGCGACGACGAAGTGCCGGATGTGGGCTGCAGGGACCCTAGCCGTAACCTTGGTGTACCCGCGTGAAACGGCCAAAAGCTCCAAATGATGGATAACGTTCGGGGCGTCCTCCGGATCCAGCAGGGCCAGTGTGGCCCTACGCGTAGCCTGATCATGCTGCACCAGCGAATTGCCGAAGATTTCTACCTGCTCAGCCATCGTTCCTCCCGTTGCGGCGACCCTTCAGCCGTCACAGCACTGTGACTCGCTCTCACAGTGCGCCTCTAGGATGCCCACCATAGAATTGAGCAGTCCTAGTATTTCCGACTGCTGGTTGAGGTAATAGGTCGCCGCCGAGTGGTCGTTCTTGCCGACGTGCACACCGAAAACGTCGCTGCGAGCAAGCCGGAACACCTCCTCGTCGGTCTCGTCGTCACCGAAATAGATTGCCCTGGAGCACCCCAACTCCTCCATGGCAGCCGCCAACGCCTCCCCCTTGCCGAAGGCCTCCGCGGGGACCACGTTGACAACGTATTTCCCGCCGATGGTTCGTGGTGGCGGCTCGAGGTCATCGATGGCCGTATTGATCATCACCAACGCGCGCTGTGGGTCCTCGCACTTGCGGTAGTGCAGGCTTAGCGATTCCCCCTTGAACTCGATCTCTATTCCCGGCTCGTAGAAAAGCGCCGTGTGCAAACGGTCCCGCCACTTGAGGCAAAGCTGGACCAGCTCCCACCGCCGCTCGCTGCTCCGTCCCGGCCATTCCGCACCATGGTTCCCGATTACGAGGTGCGGCTGGAATCCCAGGATGCCGATGGCATCCTGGCGCGACCTCCCGGTGATGATGGCCACCTTGGCCAGCCCCATCAGACGCTGCAGGACGCTGCGTACCGATTTGGCGACCTTGGCCTCGCCGTAATCGATGACGATGGGGGCAAGGGTGCCGTCCAGGTCGAAGGCGAAAAGCGTGTCCGGTGCCACGTGGTGCGTGAAGGCTGCGAGTTCTTCAAACTGAAAGAGGTAACTGGGCATTACTGGTTTCTCCTGATCCGGGCCGAGAGCTTCTCGCGCTGGCGCACCCGGGCGGCATCGAGTAGCATCCGCCCGGCCCAGCGGTACACGTTGAAATCGCGCACCAGGGCGCGCATGCTGCGCATCCTCTCACGCTGCTCGAACTGTGGCATGATGAGTGCGCGGAAGATGGCCTCGGCCGTCTGTTCTATGTGATAGGGATTTACGATAAGTGCCTCGTGCATCTCGTGGGCGGCACCGGTGAACTGGCTCAAAACCAGAACGCCCTGCTCGTCGTCCCTCGCGGCCACGAACTCTTTGGCCACGAGGTTCATGCCGTCATGGAGGCTCGTCACCACGCATACGTCTGCGCCTCGGTAGTAGCGGTTCACCACCTCGGGCTCGTGGTGCTCGGCCTTCAGAATGATGGGTTGCCACCCCTCACCGGAAAAGCGCTGGTTCACCCGCTGGGCCAGCGCATGCACCTGGGCATCGAAGGCCTGGTAGTCCTCCAGGGCGGAGCGGGAGGGCGCGGCGATCTGGATGAAGGTGAAGCGTCCTGCCAGTTCCGGGTGCTGCTCTATGGTCTTCTCCACCGCCCTAAAACGCTCCAGTATCCCTTTGGTGTAGTCGAGGCGGTCCACGCCGATCCCCACCAGATGCTCCGGCCCCACCCCGAGTTCTCTCCTTAACTCCTCTCGGCACTGCGCCACCGGGGGCTGACGGTCCTGCCACGGCGGGGGCCACTGGATTGAGATGGGATAGCTCTCTACCATGGTGAGGCTTCCACTCCGGCTGATGGTTGAGGACTCGTGCTCAATCCGGGTCTCCAGGTAGCGGTCCACCGTCTCCAGGAAGTTCTTGCGGTGGAACGGGGTGTGGAAGCCGAGGATGGTCGAACCCAGCATCCCCTCCAGAAGCTCCTCGCGCCAGGGACAGATCCCGAAGGATTCCGGGTTGGGCCAGGGGATGTGCCAGAAGGTGATCACGGTCGCCTTGGGGAGCGCCCTGCGGATCATGCCTGGCAGCAGTGCGAAATGGTAATCCTGCACCAGCACCACCGGGTCGTCGCTATCGGCCTCCCGGACCACGGCGTCGGCGAAACGCTGATTCACCTCCCGATACTGCTGCCAATCGCTGGAACGGAAGATCGGGCGGACGTGGGCTATGTGGCACAGGGGCCAGAGCCCCTCGTTGGCGAAGCCATAGTAATAGCCGCTCTCCTCCTCCTTGCTGAGCCATATGCGCCTGAGGGTGTATTCCGGGGTGTCCGGAGGAACCGCGACCCGGTCATGGCGGTCGGTGACCAGCCGGTCAGCGCTGCCGCTGCCGTGGGCGATCCAGGTCCCTGAGCAGGCGCGCATCACCGGCTCGACGGCCGTGACCAGACCGCTAGCCGGGCGGTGCACCTCGATGCCGTCCCCTTTCCTGATGTGGATGTAGGGTTCCCGGTTGGACACCACGATGATGCGTTCGCCGGTCAACTGCTTGTGCAGCAGGTTGCGCAGCGCGTCCGGGCTCCAGGTGATGGTGGCGTCGTCGGCCAGACGCCGCTCGCTGTCCAGTGCACGCAGCAGGGCCCGCAGGTCCCCGACCAGGGGCTGCAGTTCGGGGTCTACCGCAGGCTGCGAAAATGGCTTGACGATCCCCTCCCCCCGGAGCATGGCCCGAACCCCTTCCAGCCAGCCGCGCCAGCTCAGGTGGGCGACGAAAACGGTGATGGCGGAAACTACCACACCCAGCAGTGCAAAGAAGGCGATGATGTAGTTGCGGGTGTCTTCGCTGCGGCGCTCGACGAAACTCATGTCATGCACCAGGATTAGGGAGCCGGCGCCGGCCGACGGGACCCCGACCGGGTGCACGGCCACATGCACCGCCCCTTGGCGAAGGTGGAGCACCCGGCCCTTTTCCGCACCCGCGGCCTGAGGCACTGGGCAGACGAGTGTCTCAGGGAAGGCGGGGGTCTTGTAAAGGAGCTTGCCGCGGCGATCGCAATACCCCAGCGCCAGAAGCCGCTCGTCCTGCACGGCCCTGTTCAGAAGCAACCTGATCCTCGCTCCATTGTCTTGCTGCAGCAGTTCCACCAGCTGATCGTGCAGGGTATTGGTGATCAGGCGTGACCGTATGTCCATGTCGCGCATGAACCAGTGCATGGTGAGCCGGTCCACCAAGGGGACCGCCGCGATGGCCAATAGCCCTAGGGCCACCGCAAGCGGCACGATGAACCTCAGGGAGAGCCTGAGCGACTTGAGGGACGAACTCGATACCACCTTCTTCATGGGAGCCTCCCTGCGGCCTGGCCCACTACGCCGCCTGAGCCGATCCCGCGTTGAAATAGGGGAGCATGAGATCCTCCATGCTGTATAGCCCGGCGCCCCTTTCGTGCAGGTGCTTCGCCGCGAAGAGCACGCCGTTGCCGAAGGCTTCGCGGGTGATGGACTCGTGCTTTAGTCGCACCGTCTGGTAGGGGAAGCCGAAGAGGATCTCGTGCACCCCGATGATGCCGCCGGCACGAACCGTCTTGATGACGTCCTCTTCGAGCCCCAGGGACGAGGCGATCTTTTTGGCCGTTCCTGAGACCTCGGGCTTCGCCTTGAAATGTTCTTCAACGATCTCGATGTCCGTGTACGGAGCGATGTTCTTAAGGATTCTGGCCGCTATGATGAGGAAGTTGATGCCGACGGTGATGTTGGGGGACCACAGCACCCGGGTCTTTTGCGCCAGGTATTTCAGGTACGCCACCGTCTGCGCCGAATACGAGGAGATCGCGCTCACCACGGCCACTTTGCGGTCACGGGCCGCCTCACCGTAATAACGCACACCCTGCTCGGAGGAAAAGTCGATAATCACATCCACGGGGAACCGCTCCAGCAGTTCCGCTCCTGCGAATTCATCCGCGGAATAGATGTATCCCGGCTCCTCCGAATCGATCCCCAGAAACTCTGGTACAGACCTGTGTTCGAGGTTGTGGGATCTGCGCACCACCCACTGCAAGTTGGTCTCCTTACTCTGCAGCAGCACCGACGCTACAGCCTTGCCAGTCTTGCCGAATCCTATAAGTCCTACTTTCAATGTTCACCTCACTTGTCGTTTCGCATGACGCGCAGCGTCACCGCGCCCACCCGACCGGGCAGTCTGGTAGTGGTCACAGCCTGTGCCGGTATGGCGAGCTGTTCGGCCAGATAGCGTTCGAGGGAGCTGAGCTTGCGACCACTCCCCTTCGGCCCGGCAACAACGAAACGGAAGGCAGATGGTCCTTCGGGGAGACTACGCACCACCTCCAACTCATTTTTGCTTTCGCTTGCCAGGGAGCCGTCCCCCGCGAAAACCATAGGCGGGAGCATCGGGGCAACCCCGATGGCAAGCCGTACCGGGACCCCCAGTGTCTGCTGCAACTGCCGGCTCAAAAGCAGGCGCTCGTCATCGCTGAGCACATAATCCCTTGCCAGCGTGGCGCTCACCAGCAGGGGCTCCTGGTCGCCAGAGAAACTCACCGTGGTCCCCGAGACCGCGAAAGGGGTGAGGGCTCCGGCCAGCTCCCGCTCGATGCGTGCCACGAGCGACCTCGTCCTCGCTGCGAGCTCGGCGGGACTCTCCTTCACCGCCTGCACCGGGCTGCCCCCCACCTTTGTGGTTTGCCCCCTGAGCTGGCTTTCCGAGGCCACGATCACCTGCTCAAGCTCCAACCGCACCGGGCGCCGCAGTCCCTGGGTCAGCTCCTTTTCGATTTCCTTTTGTGCCGGCTTGGGAAGAAAGCGCACCGTGTTTACCGATGCCATCACCAGCAGATCCTTCCCCTCCTGCCGGAACCGGTATCCGGTCAGGCGCGAGGCGAGTTCCCGGTCAAGCCGACTTCTAAGCACCCGTTCGATGCGCTTCTCGTTCTTAATCCTCGTTACATCGCTGCCCAGCGTGTAGATGAGCGGCACGGATATGAGGGTCAAAACCGTGGTGATGACGGCCAGCCTGGTGCGATGCGAGTACTGCGGCGCTTCGACGTGGCTGGTTCTAAAGCCCAGAATGAAAAAGATGATGTCTGAGCTCAGGATGATGGCCACGAAGTTGGTGAAGAAGAGCAGGAATCCGCCAAGGGCAAGCATCGGCTGCCAGGTTCCCAGTCCGTAGCCGGTCACGCTCAGGGGGGGGATGACGGCGGTCGCGACCGCCACACCGGTCGACGTGATCAGGTAGTTGCGCTTTGTGCACAGGGCTACCGCACCGGCGCCCCCCGACAGGGCTGCAATGAACAGGTCCAGGATGTTGGGTCTCACCCGGGACAGGATCTCCACCGTCGGTTCCTTCAGGGGAGACAAAAACGTTATGAGGGCGCTTACAGCCACGGTGAGCGCGATGCTCGTACCTAGTGTCCGGAAGGTGCGCCGGACGAGCGCGAGGTCGCCTATGGTGAAGGAAAGGCTCGCGGAGATGATCGGCCCCATGAGTGGAGAGATCAGCATCGCCCCTATCACTACCGCGACGCTGTTGAGAAGGAGTCCCAGTAGTGCGATGACCCCGGCCAGGATCAGCATGACGTAGTAGACCCAGGAGCCGTCCACCGAGGCTACCACTTCTTTGATCACCTCGCGGTGCTGCACCATATCCGCCTTCATAGCCAGATAGGCCTTCATCATGCCGCGGTGGAATGCTGTGCCGATTCCTGCCATTGCTGTCCGTCCTAAAACGCGGTGTCCCATCTTTTCGAGAGGCGGATTGCCGCGTTGATCAGCCCGACCATGCTGTAGGTCTGCACGAAATTGCCCCACTGCTCCCCGGTCGCGACATCGACGTGCTCGGCCATCAGGCCGTGCCGGTTGTGGTGCGCCAGAAGGTTCTCAAAGAGCCGGCGCGCCTCCTCGGTGCGCCCGAGGGCGACCAGGGCGTAGATGTACCAGTAAGTGCAGACGATGAACGCGTTTTGGGGAGCGCCGAAATCGTCCTCCTCGACGTAGCGGAAGATGTAGTCCCCGCGGCGCAACTCGCGCTCGATGGCCGCGACCGTCGCGGCGAAGCGCGGGTCATCCGCTGCGAGGAAACCGACGTCGTGCATGAGAAGGAGGCTCGCATCCAGCGTTTCCCCCTCGAAGGCCGCCGTGAAGCTCTTTTTCTCCTCGTTCCAGCCCCGCCGGCACACCGTCTCGTGGATGCGCTGCGCCTGGGCCTCCCAGTATGCTGCCCGCTCCCTGAGGCCCAGGCGTTCCGCGATCTTCGCCAGCCGGTCGCAGGCGGCCCAGCACATGATGCTCGAGAAGGTGTGGACCCTGCGGCTTCCCCTGAGTTCCCACAGCCCGGCGTCGGGCTGGTCGTGCACCCGGATCGCCATCTCGCCCAGCGGCTCGAGGCGCTGGAAAAGCGGGACGTCGCCGCGCTGCATGAGGCGATGATCGAAGAATACGTGGGTGACCGCGAGCACGGCCGAGCCGTAGACGTCGTGCTGGACCTGCAGGCAGGCCTGGTTTCCCACACGGACCGGTCCCATGCCGCGGTAACCCTGCAGCGAGGGCATCTCCTTCTCTTCCAGGTTACCGTTACCGTCGATGCCGTATACCGGCTGTAGATAGCCGCCATCGCTCCCCGCGACCACGTTGACCAGGTAGCGCAGGTAGCGCTCCATGGTCTTGGTCGCACCGAGGCGGTTCAGTGCATTCACCACGAAGTAGGCGTCGCGCAGCCAGCAGTAGCGGTAGTCCCAGTTCCTGCCCGAGTCCGGCGCCTCCGGGATGGATGTGGTGAGGGCCGCGGCGATGGCGCCGGTGTCCTCGAAGGCGTTCAACTTTAGCGTGATGGCCGCCCTGATCACCTCGTCCTGCCACTCGAACGGGATCCCGAGGTCCCGCACCCATTCCTGCCAGTAGGCGAGGGTCTCAGCTTTGAAGCGGCGCGCGAGCTCCGAGACGCTCTCCTGCACCGTCTCGTCCGGGCCGAACACGAGGTTCACTTCGTCATCGAGCACAACGGGGAGTTCCTGCAGGATGGCGGTCACGGAGGCGTCGGTGGAGAGGCGCAGCACCATGTACGGTGAGACGTAGCGGATATGATGGCTTCCATAAGTGTATTCGCCGCGCTCCGCGCCGTAGTTGCGGGCGGGACGCACCCTGATGACGATCCTCGGCGTGCCGTGCAGCCGGCGCACCTGCCGGACCAGCATGATCGGGGTATAAATCCTGCCGTACTGCAGGAAACGCGGGGCGAAGTCGGTGACCTCCACCACGCCCCCCCGGGAATCGGTCATTTGGGTGACGAGGACTGCGGAGTTTGCGAGATAATCCTGCTCGCTCGCCACCTGGTCCACGAGCTCGATGCTGCAGTAGCCGAGCCCCTCGCCCAGTTCGTGTTCCTGAAGCAGTGAGCAGAAGACCGGGTCGCCGTCGAAGCGTGGCAGGCAGTACCAAACGATCTCCGCCTGGGTGTCGATGAGCGCGCCGACCTGGCAGTTGCCTATCAGCGCGAGGTCGAGAGAATGCTTCATGGGGAGCCTCCTCCATCGTTTTCGGGGGGTATGTCAGCTGTGCAGTGGCTGCGGCATCAGGTGCTCCGCCCCCAGTATTTTTACCATATGCTGCATCCCCTCGATGACGCGGTCGAATTCTTCCTCTTCAAGCGCGGATAGCCCGTTTACCAGCATGATCTGGGCAACCTCCGGAGCCTTGGCGACGAGCCCTTTGCCCGCGTCTGTCAGCTCAAGATCGACCGCGCGGCGGTCCTGTGTCGAGCGGGTCCGGGTCACCAGCCCCTTTGCTTCTAGACGGTCCAGCACCCCTACCACGGTAGCCGGGCGCAGGTACATCTGCCGGGCCAGTTCGGAAACGCGCAAAGGAGCCTGTTTGTCGAGGATCTTCAGGGCCCACAGCTGCGGCCCGGTAAGCTCGGTCTCCCTTTCGGCGCTGCGTGAATACTCACCCACGGCCTGGAAGATCCTCCTTAGGTTGTCAATAACTTGCGAAATCTGCTCACTGCGTCCCATGATGCACTCCAAAGATTTGGCACTAACGTTAGCGTACCGAATAATTAGCTTTGCAAATAATACTGACATTTCTAAGGCGAGTCAAGGCTGATCGGATGACTCACAGCATCACAGCAAAGCGTCATAAGCTAAGCATTAGTCACGTACTGGCGAGTCTGCTCATTCAGCACATGATTTATGATTTTGTTTTCAGGCGGGAAGTTATGTAACAAGGTCTGGGTGCTGGTGGCGCTACGGGAGGCGATGAGGCAGGTCAAAATTATCTACTTTGACGGGTCAGGCAATTCCGAATGGACCACTGGTGCCGAGGGCGCATACTGCTTCTACCGATAGTGGCGATCAGTGGCTCCAATGATCATTTCGGAACGGAACGACCTGGTAGGTTGATCTCCGATGAAAGAAGAAGTTTGGGGGGGAGCTCCTGAGCGCCCAGGATTTCGACGAGCCGTTCGAGATCTACCGACATACGGAGTAGCTGCTCGTGCTCAAGAGTCTCGAGTCCCCTGACGAGCAGCCCCTGGGCCACTTCCGGAGCGTTGACGATGAGAGTTTTCCCCTGCTCAGTCAGCTCTATCTTCACGACACGTCTGTCCTCCCGTGAGCGCATGCGAGATACTAGGCCCCGTCCTTCGAGCCGGTCTATAACCCCCACAACAGTGGCAGGATGAAGGTACATCCGCCGCGCCAGTTCCGAGACCTTCAAGGGACCGCTCTCCGCTACCACCTTTATCGCCCACAGCTGTGGTCCGGTCAGTCCCGTCTCCCGTTCCGCCTTCTTTGAGTACTCGTTGACGGCCTGAAACACGCGGCGGATGTTATCGATGATGTCGGCTACGACGATGGCCTTTTCGCGCCCTTTCATAAGCTCCTCTGGTCTGGAAGTTTCTCCCTGTATATCACAGGAGATTGTACGTAGAAAGCAATTTCCAATAACGAGTTGATATATGTTGAAAACGCCAAAAATACCTCAACCTGTTGTTGTGGCACGACTGCGTCTACATTCTCATGTTTGCTTAAAAAATAATTTAAAAACAGTGTGTTGCGAGGTCTGAGCCAGAGCTTGAACTTTTTTGTTGTCAAATTGTAAAATTACGTTATATTCACATCAGTTTCTACACCAAACATTTGAGCACAAACGATCTGGTATGAGTAGAAGACTCCTTTTGACATTATCGATTGTTGCCCCAGTATTCTTCCTCATCATTTTGGGGATGAGGAATCCTGCGCTGGAGCATAACCATGGTCCCAAGCAGCGGCCACGTGCGGTAGTTGAAAAGGTTTCGAAGGCCCCCGCCGTAAAATCGTGCAACCAGCCGTGGGAACTGGAACTCTCTCTGCCAGTCGTTGTCGTTGCTTCCCCTGTCGAAATCAAAGACCTCGTTACCCTTCACCCAACCGGCTCCGCTGCCACTTTCCCCGTTTCACTCCACTCAAGGGCTCCCCCGTCACTCGCCTCCGCATTGTCCTAGCACCGCGTTGCTGCCACTCCAGAAGGGGTGCCACAGCCCATACAGCATCCGGAAAGGTGCGTCACCTCATCCTCCCTTTGGTCAAAGGCTATTCTGGACGGTGAGCCGGGGCTGTGACTTCGCTCGCCGGTTGTCTCCGTGCCCCGATACGGACAGCTGCGCACCTAAGCGGTGGTGGGGCAGGGCCTGCTTTCGATTTCCAACCTACGACCAGGACCCGCCATACGACATTTCGATTGGACGGAGTCTCTAATGAGAGGTCGCCATGCGAGAATCAGACACAAACTATACTATCCGTAACGTCAAAAAAGCTTTGGAATTGTTGGAAAAACTGGCGGAAAGTCCCGAACAAATCCCGCTTCAAGCGCTGGCTGACGGCATTGGGTTTAGCAGAAACAAGACCTTCCGCCTGCTGGCCACCCTGATGGAAAAGGGCTTGGTGGAACGCGACTCGATAACCGGAGAGTACCGACTTGGCACAAGGACCATTGCCCTCGGTCGCAAACTTGCCGATAGCTCGAATCTCGCTAGGCATACCAGGGAGGTCCTTCGAGAGCCCTCCGACGGCTCGAACCTTGTAACCTATGCCCATCCGATCATGGAGAACCTCGCCCGCAAACATGATGAAGCGGTCTATATGACTGTCATTAAGGACAACGAGGTGCTGTTCCTCAACATGGTCGACTGCGACCGGCCGATCAAGGCGCAACCATTTATAGGAAGGAAATTCCCGTTTTTCACCAACGCCGCGGGGAAGGTCATGAAGGCGGTTGATTCATGGGATTTACTGGAGCGGATCTGCAGGAGGGACGACGGACGCGGAAGGCAGCCTGACCTGGAAAAACTGGCGAGCGAACTGCAGGAAATCAGAGCCACTGGGGTCGCCGTCGACGACGGCGGATTGGGGGATGGCGTTATCAGCGTTGCGGTAGCTGTCCGTGACTACGCAGGGAAGGTGATTGGCGCCATCACCTTGCTTGCCCCCTCCTTCAGAATGCTGGCGGAACGGGTCGAGCACGAGATCATCCCTTCCCTTCAGGAGGGAGCAAGCCTCCTTTCCGCCAGGTTCGGGTACCTTCCCGCATGAAGTATAAGCATCGACATAAGCTCTCCGGGAAGGAGAATCTTTATCCACCAAGGCTGCGCAACCTTTTCAACAGGAGGAATCACCATGGCAGAAAAAAAGTATGACTGGTCGGCAATAGCCAGGAACCCGAAGTTCGTGGAGTTGCATCACAAGAAATCGGCCTTCCTTTTTGGATGGTGGATGTTCTCCTGCGCCTACTATTTCCTGCTGCCTATCGGTGCAGCGTACACCCCGGGAATCTTCAGGGTAAAAGTGATCGGTCCTGTAAACGTAGGGTATGTTTTCGCCCTCTCCCAGTTCTTCGTCTCCTGGGGGATCGCCCTCTACTACTCGCACGTCGCGAACAAGGATTTCGACCGGCTCACGAGGGAACTCATTGACGAGTTGCATAAATAACCACAGGAGGCTTGCCATGACGTTGAAGAAGATCATAATCGCAGCATCTCTGGCCCTCTCCGTAGCCGCGGCCGCTTTTGCGGAGGAGCCGTCCAAGGCCACTGCAGCAGCGGGTTCGAGCTCCGCCATGACCGCACCTGCTGGCTCAGGTGCTACCGCAACTGCGGCACCCACCACCCAGGCGCCCGCTCCGGCGGCGACTGCGCCTGCTGCTGCGGCTCCGATCAAGCACAAGGAACTCAAGGCGAACAAGGCCATCACCATATCCATGTTTGCAATCATTATCGCCGTGACCATGGCCGTCGTGGTCAAGGCCGCCAGCAAGACTAAGAGCGCGGCCGACTTCTACGCTGCCGGCGGGGGGATCACGGGCACCCAGAACGGCTGGGCCATCGCCGGTGACTACATGTCGGCTGCCTCCTTCCTCGGGATCTCCGGCCTCATATCGCTGTACGGCTATGATGGCTTCATGTATTCGGTGGGCTGGCTAGTCGCCTACATCACCGTTCTTTTGATCGTCGCCGAACCATGTCGCAACGCAGGGAAATATACACTGGGCGACATTCTTTCCTTCAGAACCTCACCCAAGCCGGTGCGGGCCTTTGCGGCCATCTCCACCGTTTCGGTTTCAACCTTTTATTTGACTGCCCAGATGGTTGGCGCAGGCAAATTAATGGCCCTTCTGGTAGGTATCCCCTACAAGAGCTCCATCATCGGCGTCGGCATTCTTATGGTCGGCTACGTCGTCTTCGGCGGCATGACTGCCACCACCTGGGTACAGATCATCAAGGCCGGGCTTCTGATGACCGGCGCCTTTCTCCTCTCCGTGCTCGTCATGGCTAAGGCTGGCTTCAATCCGATTGGCTTCTTCGACACCATCGTCAGCAATCCGAATATCCAGGACCATGTCTCCAAGATGGTCCTAAAAGACGGAATTATCATGAGCGGCATGGATGCAGGTCAGCGTTTTCTCGAGCCGGGACTCTACCTCAAGAATCCACTCGACCAGATCTCGCTGGGCATGGCGCTCGTGCTCGGAACCGCCGGAATGCCGCATATCCTGATGCGCTTCTTCACCGTTCCGACCGCCCAGGCGGCTAGGAAGTCCGTCATCATAGCCATGTTCATCATCGGCGGCTTCTACATCCTTACCACTCTGCTCGGTTTCGGCTCAGCCATCCATCTCTCCCCGCAGGGGATAACTGCCGTCGACAAGGGCGGCAACATGGCGACCCTGATGCTGGCCCAGCAGATGGGCGCGGATATCTCCCCTATTGTCGGTGACCTCTTCCTTGCCTTCCTCTGCGCCGTCGCCTTCGCCACCATTCTCGCCGTCGTTTCCGGCCTAGTACTTGCGGCCTCTGCGGCAATCGCCCACGACATATACGTCAACGTGATCAAGGACGGTCATGCCGATCAGCATGAGCAGGTATTCGCGGCCCGCGTCACCTCCTTTGTAGTCGGGGCCTGCGGCATAGTTATCGGCATCGCCGCTGAAAAGCAGAACGTCGCCCACCTGGTGGCGCTGGCCTTTGCCGTGGCGGCTTCTGGTAACCTGCCTGTCGTCGTCCTCTCACTGTTCTGGCGAAAGTTCAATACTGCCGGCGTCATTTCCGGACTCGTTGTCGGTACGGTAGCCTCCATCGCCTTGGTGATGGTGTCCCCAAACATGACCTATCCGAAGGTAGTAGCCGCTGGCGCCAAGAAGGTCGTCGCCGCAATGGAGCAGAAGCAGGCAGCACTGCCTCCGGGCACCACTCTCTCCGAAAACGATGCCAAGGCACTTGCTAAGGCAAGGGAAGACGCCAAACAGGATGGTACCTCAATGGTGGGTCTTGAAAAGCCGCTGTTTACTTTAAAGAATCCTGGCATCATCTCCATCCCGCTGGGCTTTATGGCTGCGATTATCGGCTGCCTCGCCTTCCCGAGTCGGCGCTCCGAGGAAATGTTTGATGAAGTGTACGTCCGCCAGAACACGGGAATCGGCATGGCCAAGGCCATCGACCACTAGGGCAGTCGTCAACTGGCAAGGCAGGCTGGGGAGGGTACCTCTCCAGCCTCTTTTCGTTTATAAGCAGTGGGTACACTTCCTAGGAATCGCGACCATTCTCGCCTAATCTCATGTAGCAACGACTCCATCACAAAAAGTGCCCCGTCAACAGCTTCAGCCTCTACCTAGCGTGGTCTCTGCCATGTCCTTTTCCTTAAAAAAAAATCAGGTGTCGCCGTTGGCGGTCCTGACACAAGGACCTTGATGGGCCACATCCCTGCGATCCTCTGCCGATCTGGTCCGGCTTAAGAGGCCTTTCGCTTCAAGCCGATCAACAATTCCCACACCTGTTACCGCCCGTAGGTACGTGTCGTTAGCAAGTTGAGAACCCCGTATATGCGGGGAGTTGATGAGAATCTGTAGTTCCCATAGTTACGGGTCGGTTAGGCCGGTCTCTTTTCGGCACTCCGAGCGTATTGGCTAAGGGCCTGGAGATTGTTGATAAACTGCTCAATCTCCTGCCTTTGGGGACGCATATACGCACCTGAAATCCTTGACAAAGTAGTTTGCATGGCTAATAATTCGTGTCGCAAATAACAATGCTGTGGCTAACGTCAAGGCACCCAGTCAAACCGTCAACCAGTACGTCAGAGGGAGGCAGCAATGAAAAGAGAAGTTCTAACATTCGTAGTCTTGAGTTTCATCGCATTCGGGGCTGTTGGCTGCGCTAAGCACGAAATGGTAAAAGTCGAGGACCCTCTGGCGCAGTCAACAACAGTTGCCAAGCCACCGGAAAAAGCGGAGGCGCCGCCGCAGGCCGCCGCACCGTTAAAAACTGAGCCGGCCCCGATAAAAGTTGAATCCGTGCAACCCCCTCCGCCGGCACAACTAGAGCCAATTACACAGGCTGGCGAATTAAAGGCGTCCCTCCAGAAAATTTACTTTGACTTTGATTCCTCTTTGCTGTCTAAGGAAGCTCGTGACACGCTGGTAAAAAATGCTGACATTATGAAGAAGGACCCTGACGTCAAGATCCAGATTGCAGGCCACTGTGACGAGCGAGGCTCAGATGAATACAACCTTGCCTTGGGAGTAAAACGCGCTACAGCCGCCCAAAAATACCTCACAGAACTTGGGATTCCAGTCGATCGTCTTTCTGTAATCAGCTACGGGGAAGAGAGGCCAGTTGATCCAGGTCACAAAACAACTGCATGGGCCGTGAACCGTCGTGCTGAGTTCGTCGTACTCGAAAAGTAACAACTGTAGTGGCAGACGGGGTCCTTCCAAATGAGTTTGAAACGGAAAACATATCTTCAGTTAGCAGTATGGACGGCTGCTGCTCTCGTTGGTGGTGCCGCAGTTCTTTTTGCGCACCTCATCTCCTCTGTGCAGGGATGGTATTTCCATTTCTTCACTGGTCACCCCTATATTGTTACAGTGGCGACTCCACTTCTTTTCGTAGGCGCCACATTAGTTGTCCAGTTTTTCGGACCGGATGCAAAGGGGAGCGGGATCCCGCAGGTCTTGGAGGCAATCGACCAAGTCCACGACGATAAAGCTGGCGATCCCCCTTGGAGAAGTTCACTTGTCTCCCTGAGAACCGCGGTAGTTAAAGTGATCTCAAGTGTGGTCGGGACTCTTGCTGGCGCCTCAATCGGCCGTGAGGGGCCAACGGTGCAGATCGCCGCATCCATTTTTGCGTGGATTGGTCGTGTCACCCGACGGATCGCGCCAGAAGTTGATTTTCAGACGTTCCTTACAGCCGGTGCCGCCGCGGGAGTCGCGGCTGCCTTCAATGCTCCTCTTGCCGGTATCGCGTTCGCCATAGAGGAAGTAACTGAAGGTATTCTGGGCAGGTTCCGCGAGATGATTATGCTGGCGGTTATTCTTTCGGGCATAGCGGCGCTCGCCATCTCTGGGAACTATCTTTATTTCGGACATCCTTCCGTTTCAAGTCCGAGCTTGGATCTGTTTCCAGAAACGCTATTATTAGGAGTCGCCGGAGGGGTAATGGGGGGTGCATTCGCACGGATTCTTGCCTTTCCGTCCATGGTGAATCTGCCCGACCAGGCGTGGAAAAAGGCACTGTACTGCGGGATTCTTTGTGCAGCAATCGGGCTTTTGAGCGGCGGGGCGACTGCTGGTTCAGGGTACGAGATCACGAGAAAATTCCTGGAAAGCCCATCCATCGATCAATGGCCGGTTTTTTTTGGAATAGAGAAATTTTTCACCACCGTGCTCTCCTACCTTTCTGGCATGGCAGGGGGGATTTTTTCGCCGTCTCTATCCATTGGCGCTGGCCTAGGCTTCACCGTCGCCAAGCTCTTTCATTTTTCCAACTTCAAGGTCTGCGCGCTCTTAGGAATGGTGGCATTCTTCTCGGGTGCAATCCAAGCTCCTCTTACTGGTGTCATCATCATGGAGATGACGGACGAACATATCCTTATAATTCCTTTCCTCCTGGCCGCATATCTGGCCAGAAGGATCGGAAAGGTTTTCATGCCAGTTCCGTTATATCGGTTTCTCGCGAACAAGAATCGGAAAGGGTAACAACCTAAGCGTGATCGTGTCACGAACGGAAGAAAAAAAGCCCATTTAGCCTCATCACACAACCGCCCAGAAAACTGAAATTCAAGATTGAATCGCCACTGGTTTCCTAGACAGCTTCCGTCCTGAAATCGTGACAAAAGATCGTGCTGGGGGAGGGAGGGGTGATGGCTGGGGTGGATCTCGACAGAGCCCAGGTGAGAAAAGAAAAGATTCCCGTGGGCCGGAAAAGGACCGGAACGGCAGAAAACAAGGCCCTTGGCGTGAGCCAAAGGCCTTGTTTTTTGTAGGAATGAGAGATTCGAACCTTCCGCCCCCCCTGCTCCCGGAGCACGTGTGTTAATCAACAACATTCTTCATATAGGTCCATCATCAAGAGCCGCCCCCTCATACATTCCCAAGACATCCACCTGTGCACCAACACGATTAACCCTGCTCCAAGGTCTCCCCACATAGACCCCATCAGGGTCATACCCCCAACCTGCCCGTGAGTATGTACACCCTCCCAGATCTCGTCACACATTTTCTCGTCTCGGGATCATTGGCCTATCTTCGCAATAGAGGACACGTTAGAAACCCTTATGCTGCCATCTTCAACTCCTGCTGCTCGAACTCTTCTGGGGAGCAATAGCCAATGGCAGAGTGTAGCCTCTTGCGATTGTAAAA
>NZ_JAHLMF010000027.1 GCF_018919385.1 Geomonas diazotrophica | reverse complement strand
CTATTTAGTTTTCAAAGACCAAGCCGCCGTTTGCGACAGACTCAGCACCCTACCTGAACCCGAACCGCCTGTCAAGATTTTCTTTCAAAAAACTTTCGAGGTTTTCGCAGTGGCCCGATCCAGTAGATCGGTCCCGAAAGGCTTCCATCGCACCGCGAGGTGCTGCTGTGACCCTTCTTCCTGCCGGGTGGTCTATTCGGTTGCAAAGAACGTCGTTGCTGCGGAGTCCAGCTTTATAGCAAAGGGCATCTTCGCCGTCAACGATTTAATGAGTAAAATTCTCTAACACTACAAGCGCATCGAAATGGTTCACATTATCGCCCCACCTCGGTTATACTCCGCGCCATGTCCAACCTCGCCTTCGCTCTCATCATCTTTTCCGCCGTCATGCACGCCACCTGGAACACGCTGGTTAAACAGAGCCGGCACAAGACGGTCTTCATCTGGTGGATGTTCATTGCCTCGATGTTCCCCTTCACCGCCATCATCGCCATAGTGGACGAACCGTTCCACTGGCCCGGGCTCCACACACTGACCATGATCTCCATCGGCTCGGTCAGTTTCGTGCTGTACCACCTGTTGAACGGCCGCGCCTATCGCGAAGGCGACCTTTCCATCATCTATCCCCTCTCCCAGACCTCCATGGTATATGTGCCGATCTGGGGGGTACTGCTGCTGGGGGAGCGGCTTTCCTTGGTCGGGGTCTGCGGCATCCTCCTGGTCATCTTCGGAACCTTCTGCGTCCAGATGCAAAAGGTGTCGCTGGCCGAAGTGACCCGCCCCTTCCGGGATCTGAAAAACAGCTCGGTCCGCGCCGCCCTCCTGGCCGGCTTCATCTATTCCATAGGTTCCATCGCGGAGAAGACCGGCGTGAGGGACTACCCCCCCGTCTTCTTCACCTACTTTCTCGTGATCGCGATGCTGTCCCTGATGACCCTCAACCTGGCCCGTCCCAAGTACCGCGAGCTCATCGCCGAGGAGTGGCGCACCAACTGGCGCCTGATCCTGTGGAGCGGCCCCACCGTGATGCTCTCCTTTCTGAGCTTCCGCTACGGCCTCAACATGGCGCGGGTCGGCTACGCAGTTCCGGTGCGCCAGGTCAGCATCATGGTCGGAGTCCTGATTGGGATCTTTTTCCTGCGGGAATCCTTCGGCAGGATGCGCCTCATCTCGGCGGCCCTCATCGTGGCCGGGGCTGCCCTGATCCGGCTGGGGTAAGACAAAGAAAGGCCCGCGGCTGTTCAGCCGCGGGCCACAATCTCTTAGCTATCTGCAGCAGGGGGAACTGTCACTCTCTTTAACGCAGGTGCATGAACTTGCCGGCCTTCCCGCTCATGCTGGCCATACTATCTGCCAAATCGTCCATTCTGTTGCTCAGGTCGCGCATGATCCGGTCGCTCTTATTGCCGATCGTCTTACCCATGCGCATCATTTTCTTGCGGCTCTTCTCCCCTGCGCAGGGAGCAAAGAGAAGCCCCAGACCAGCACCGAGCACCCCACCGCCAACCAGCATCATCAGGCCTGTCATCGGTCTCTTCATCCTTTCTGCCATGATAGCGCCTCCTTTAGGATGATATCTACTGATGCCCCATTTTACCGCTCTTCAAAAAGGGAAGTCCATCTAGAAATAACGATTCCATTCATGAACTTCATGGCTGGCGCATGTTCCTGCTGCAGGTTATGTATTCAAGATGGACAACAAACATCCTTTGGTGTTAGAAAAAATCACAGTTGATATTGTATTATTTGGTTGTATGTTTACGTCATCCTTCTTCAAGGAGCGCCCCATGCTACTGGAACGACTGATCGAAAAGGCGAACCAGAAACCCGAGTACGATTGGGATGCCTATTATCACTGGTTTTTCACCGAACAGGCGGGGCACGAGGTCAGCGGCTATACCTTCTGGGAATGCAAAAAGTGCCTCACCATCAACGTACTCTATCTCCCGGCACGCTACGGAAAATGCCGCTGCTGCTCCCTCATCTACCTCGCTTCCTCATAACGCAAACATAATCACGACTGGTTTCTCTAACACCCCTCCGACTCCCCACTACCTGGAACGGCACCGTTACGCCTGAAGATCAAACTTCTACAGCAGGTCCTTGACCAGCCCCCCCAGCGTCTCGACGCCACGCTCGGCCTTTTCGTCCCAAAACGCCGTGGACAGCCTCATGTAATTGCGGTACTTGCCCGACAGGGAGAAGATCGCCCCCGGCGTGATGCTGATGCCCCGCTCGAGCGCCCGGTGGAACAGCTGCACCGAGTCCACCTGCTCCGGCATTTCCACCCAAAGCATGAAGCCGCCGCCGGGGCGCGTCATCCGCGTTCCCTCGGGGAAATGGCGCACCACCGCGTCGGTCATCTGCGACGCGTTCTTGGCGTAGAGCCTGCGGATCGCGCGAAGGTGATGGTCGTAACCGCCCGTGGCAAGGAACTCCGCTATGCCGAGCTGGGTCGGCGACGCGGTTGCCAGGTTGTTCATCATCTTGAGCCGCTCCATCTCGGCCTGGAATTTCCCGCCGATGGCCCAGCCGACCCGGTAACCGGGAGCGAGCGTCTTGGAAAAGGACGAACAGTAGATCACCAGCCCCTTGCGATCGAAGGACTTGGCGGCGAGGGGACGCTGTTGCGCGAAGGTCAGGTCGCCGTAGATGTCATCCTCGATGAGCGGGATCTCGTGCTGCGCCAGGAGCTGGACCAGTTCGCGCTTGCGCTCCTCGGGCATCAGCGTCCCCAGGGGGTTGCTGAAGTTGGGAATTACCAGGCAGGCGCTGATCTTGTTGTTCTCGATGGCGTAGCTCAGGGCCTCGATGCTGATCCCTTCCTTCGGCGTAGACGGGATCTCGAGGGCCTTCAGCCCCATCTCGGCGATCAGTTGCAGGAAATTGAAGTAGAAAGGGGATTCCACCGCGATGGTGTCACCTGCCTTGCAGGTGGCCCGCAGGGCGAGTTGCACCGCCTCGACGCAACCGGAGGTGACCAGGACCTGGTCGGGGCGGACGCTGACGCCGTAGAGCAGGGAGCGCTTGGCGATCTGGGTGCGCAGCCGCTCGCTCCCCGGCGGCATCATGTAGGAGATGCTCTGGGCTCCGAAACGCCTCATTTCCGCTGCCGTCATCCGGTTCAGCTTGTCCACCGGAAAGTGCTGAGGGTTGGGGACGGCGCTCGCCAGGGGAAGGAGTTCCGGCTTCATCAGGTTGCGGATCACCAGCTCGCACAGGTCGCTGAAGGTGACCGCGGTGGGCTGCAGGCGCGGGTTCTTTGCCAGCGGCTGCGCCGTGATTTCGGGGACCTTGGGGCAGACGTAGTAGCCGGACTGCGGCCGCGCCTGGATGACACGGCGGTCTTCCAGCACCGCGTAGGCCTGCATCACCGTGTTGATGCTGACGTTGAGCTTGGAGCTCAGCTGCCGGATCGAGGGGAGTCTCTCGCCAACCCTGAAGGTACCCCCGTCGATGAGCGAGACGATCTCGCTCCCCACCCGCTCGTACAGCGGCCTGCAGTCTCTTACCGTTTCCAAGGCCATACCACCTCCCGGTCCTCACCGACGGCGCATCGATGCGCCGCAGGGCTGTCGTCATCAGAAACTGCCAACTCTTCAAAGTTACAGGCCGACTGTACCTCATAACCATCCCAGGCCACAGTCACAGTTGGGCTCATTTCAAAAGGGTACAGTTATCATAAACGGCAACTGTTACCAATACAATCCACAATTACTGGACCAGTACCGCCGACACAGCTGGAGTGAATGGGTGGCTGGGCTCTCGTGACTCAAAGGCCGCGTAGCTGAGTGTATTTCTTCACCGAGGGATGGACGAGACCTTGCGTTTCCCTCTTTCTTCTTGAGAGAATTCTGAAGAACCTGGGGTGTCGTTGACCACGATGCGCAGCACGCCCCCTCACTTCCCCCCCTTTCGCAAAGGACAGGGGGGACAGGGAGGATTTTTTCTCTTTTGCACCCGACCGACTGCTGGTAAGGTGGGCGGGTAACGTCACACAGGAAGGATCAGAAATATATGAGCACAGCGACCACCACCCCGGCACTGTCCATACTGATGCCGGTCAGAAACGAAGAGAAGCACTTGCCGGCGGCACTCGCATCGCTGTCGGCGCAAAGCTTCCGGGAGTGGGAACTGGTGGCGGTGGACGACGGCTCCACCGACCGCACCCACGAGATTCTCGCGCGTGCCGCCGCGGCCGATCCCCGGGTGCGGGTGCTCGCGACCGGTGGCCAGGGGCTGGTCCCGGCGCTGAACCTCGGCCTTGCCGAGTGCCGTTCGCACCTAGTGGCGCGCATGGACGGCGACGACGTCGCCCACCCGGCCCGCCTCGAGGCGCAGACCGCGTACATGGCCGCACACCCCGAGGTGGGGCTCGTGGCCAGCTGCTTCCAGCATTTCCCCCGGCGCCGGATCGGCAGCGGCATGCTCGGCTACGAGCAGTGGCAGAACTCGCTGTTGAGCCACGAGTCGATCCTCGCCGACCTCTTCGTCGAATCGCCGTTCGTGCATCCAAGCGTCATGTTCAGGAAAAAAGAGGTGCTGCAGGCGGGAGGCTACCGCGACATGGGGTGGGCCGAGGACTACGACCTGTGGCTGCGCCTGGCGGCGGCCGGGACCCGCTTCGCCCGGCTCCCCGCGACGCTCCTCTTCTGGCGCGAGCGCCCGGAACGTACCACCCGCACCAACCCGGCCTACGCGGCGCACGCCATGCGGCTTTGCAAGCTCCACCACCTGCTGCAGGGATTTCTGAAAGGGGAGCGCCGGGTGATCCTGGCGGGGGCAGGCCTCGAGGGGCGGGCCTGGTACCGGATACTGCACGAGGTTGGTATCGCTGTCGAGGCGTGGGTCGATGTCGACCCGAAAAAGATCGGGCGGCAACTGCACGGCGCGCCGGTCCTCTCCACCGGGGAGCTCGAGCGCAACGGCACCAAGCTCCTGATGACGGTCGGCGCCCGTGGCGCGCGTGCGGTGGTCCGGCAGAGCACCCGCCAGGCCGGATTCGTCGAGGGGTGCGACGCCGTCTGCGTCGCCTGACCCCGCCCCCCCAGCAACTCCTTCCTGTTATGAAGACCGTAGCCGCAAGCCGGACGGCGGCGACTTCGTTTCACGGGGAGCTGTAAAATGGGGCGTGGTGCATGTCCTCGCCTTCGGACCAACCATTGGTCCGTCCACCTTCGTCAAGCGAAAGCGGCGGCAGGCGCAGGCAGGTGAAGGATTCCACGCTCCAGCGCCGGTAGCGGCAGTTGTAGCAGGAGAGCTCCTCCTCGACAACCTGCTCCTCCTCGACGTCCGCCACGAATAGCGCGCAGGCCCCGGCCTGTTCCGCCGCCAACGCCCAGGCTTCCTTGCCGTGGGCGAACTCCCTGTTCCCCTTCTGATCGCAGCGCCACATGCTAGTAGGCCTTCAGCTGCTTGCGATGCAGCGTCTGCCAGCGCGCCTTTGCGTCCGACGACTGGGATGCGGCCACCAGGAGCACCGACGCCCCATCCAGAAGCACCGTCTTCGGCTTTTCACCCAGTACCACCAGGTCCTCGTCTTTCAGCGCCTCGCCGGTCACGCTCTTCACCACGTCGACCACGGGATGCTGCAGCAGTTCGTCCACCCGCAGCATCCGGTACGGCTGGGCGAACTCCAGGGCCCCCTTGAGACGCCCGTCGTTGCCCGACATCCTGAGCCCGGCGCCGGCGAGGGCGCCGATCACCCCCTGCCCCGTGCCGCCGTGCTGGGAGAGGTGCACGCCCAGCCGCCTGGCGAGGTCGTAGGCCTCGTCCATCCCGATCACCTCGCGCTTGGCGCGGCGTCCGAAACCGATCAGCTCGTTGCGTGCCGCCATCCGGGCCGGCACCGCGACGCACAGCCCCGGATCGGAACCGGGCGCGCTCTCCTTCTCCAGGAACTCCGAGACGTACTCGATGACCGGTTCGAGCCACCCCTCGCCCACGTCCGCGAAGAAGCACATGGCGCTGTTGTGCGAGGTGTAGGGGATGTCCGGGTGCACGTAGAGCTGGTGTCGGGTGATGTAGCTGCAGCTGCCCCACCCGCGTTGCTGCAGTTCTTCGGCTATCAGGGAGGCGATCTCCCCGGTCCCCCTGCTCTCGAGGTTGTCGGTATCGTCGATTGAAATGGCTATCCGCATCTGTTTTTCACTCCTGACCGTTGTATTACAATCTACATAACGCGGGACAAATAAAAAGCCCCGATCCTGGATGGAAAAGGGCCTTTAACAGTTCGGAGTCTCCGCTCTGCCGCAAGGCTCTCCTTTCCAAAAGGGAGGCACCGCCGTTTCCGGCAGCACCCGTTGGCCCGCAGCCATGAGGAGGTCCTTTTAGGCGGCGAAGCTCGGAGAGGCTCAGATAAATTTGGGCAGAAGCTTTACCACAGGTAAAACGTATACTCCAGATAAATGTGACGTGAACGGCAATTTTTCGGCGGGTTACTCTTCCTTGTTCTCCTGCTCGACCTGGTCCATAAGGCGCCGCTCCCTTTCGCACCCGTTGATTACCGGGCTCTGTGACTTCTGATGTCGGCATAGGTCTCAAGGAAGTAGTTGAGATACCCCAGGCGCACCTCGATGTCCTCGCGCCAGCTGTCGAGCTTTTGCCATCCCGCTTCGGTGAGCCGGTACACCCTGCGGGCCGGGCCGCTGCCGCCCGTGTCCCAGTTGGAAGCCACCTGCCCCTCCTCTTCCAGCTGTTGCAGGGTGCGGTACACCGCCGCGCTGTCCGGCCTGAAAAGCGGCATGCGCTGGGAGAGCACGCTCAGGACGGCGCCGCCGTGGCTTGGCTCCTGCGCCAGGGCAAGCAGGATGAAGGCGGGGAGGTGGCGATACTGCTGTTTTCGTTTGGGAAGCATGGACTGTTCCTTTCTCGGGCTGTATTTCCGTTCCGTTAGCGGGCGAAGGAGTGATTCAGGCGTCCACCGCGTCCGGCTGCGCCTGAAGCTCCTGTTCCGGCAGCAGCCGTTCCATGAGGTAGCCGCAGGCGAGGATGCAGGGGACGGTGAGCAAAAGCCGCAGCAGCGCGAAACGCAGGCTGATGAAACTGCTCTCCATCAGGATCATGGGAATCTTGATGGCGCCCCAGGTCCCCAGGAAGATGACGATGTTGGCCAGGCGCGCCCCCTTTTTCCGCAGGGAGACCGCCACGGGGAAGGCGGCGTAGAGCGGCCCGGCGGCCGCGGTCCCAAGCAGCATGGCGACCCCGGCCCCGACCGCGCCGGAGTCCGGGCCGAGGTGCGACTCGACCAGCCGGCGCGGCACCCAGACGTCCAGGAGCCCCATGAGCACCATGACCGGCGGCACGATCGAGAGCACCTCCAGGAGAAACCCGGTGGAGTTGAGCGCTGACAGCCGCGCCGTCGCCGGCTGCCAGAGATAGAGGAGCAGGTTCGCGGCGAGCACGACCAGGAAGAGCCGGTAGTCGACGAGCTTGACCTTCACAGCAGCACCCCCATGGCCAGCCCGATCACGATGGCCGTCACGAAGCACAGCGCCTGGCGCATCAGCGTGAAGCGTTTCCCGAAGCAGGAGATCTCCATCGGCGCGGTCATGACCCCCACCATGGTGAGCGTGGTGACGAACGCGGCCAGGCTCGCCGGGGCGGCCCCCAGCTTGAAAAGTGACCCCACCAGCGCGAAGGCGATCGGCGCAGGCATGGTCACGATGGACCCGATGGCGGAGACCAGGGCGAAGCCCCCGACCCCGCCGTGGCTGAAGAGCTTCCTGATCAGCTCCGGCGGAACCAGCGCCAGCACCAGCCCGACCAGGGCCACCATCCCCAGGACGCGCGGGGCCAGGCCGTGCAGCGACTTTGCGCCGATGCGCAAGGCCCGCCCGGTCTTGTCCGGATCCAGGCGCCAGGACACCAACACCGCCAATGCCGTCCCGCCGTACAAAACTGCCGACATCATGACTCCCCCCTGCTCTCTCAGCCCACCCGACATACTGTTATCTACAGTATGATGTTTAGAACTGCATGTCAACGGCAAAGCGGAACAGGGACAGGCGGGCCGGCTTTTTCACTTAAGATAATTAAACTTTGTGTCGATATTGAAAGACAGGACAATGAGATGCTCTGACAGGCGCTTCTGAGACCAGCAACTGTGAAGGAGAGAACGATGACCTTTTCGGGAGTCAAGCTTAGTGCAAGACTTGGGGTAGCCTTTGCCGTGGTAGTGGTCCTTATGACAGTGGTCGGAGGATACTCCATCAACAGGATGGCGGTCTTCGACGGCAAGGTCCGGACCCTGATCGAGGACAAGTGGCCCAAGACCGTGGCGCTCAACGACCTCAAGTCGCAGATCAACGTCGTGGCCCGCGGCCTGCGCAACATGGTGATCCTTCAGGACCCGCAGGAGGTGCAGAAGGAGGAAAAGCGCATCGTCGAATCCCTTCAGGCCGCCGACAAGCGCATCGAGGAGCTCAAGAAGACCGCTCACAGCGAGTCGGGGAAGGCCGCCCTCAAGGACGTGATCGATGCCAGGACGGCGTACCAGGAGGCCCAGCACCATGTCATCGCCACCATCAAGGAGGGGGACAGGGAAAAGGCCGGGCAGGAACTGATCGGGCCGATGCGCAAGGCGCAGAGCGCCCTCTTCGCCGCGATCGACAAGATGCTCTCCCACCAGGACAAGGAGATGGTGCGGGTCGGGGAGGAGTCGAAGCAGCTGATCGACCAGGGGCGCCTGGTGGTGATAACCCTGCTGGTCGCAGCCGTTGTCCTTTCCATCCTGCTGGCGCTGATGATCGTGCGCAGCATCACAGCCCCGGTCGCGGAACTGATCGCCGCCAACGACCGCCTGGCAGAAAACGACCTCACCGTATCCATCAACCTTACCGGCAACGACGAGCTGGGGCACCTGGCCGACTCGACCCGCCGCGTGGTGGAAAACCTGCGCGAGATGCTGGGGAGGGTGTCGGAGAGTTCCAGCGAGATCGCCTCGGCATCGCAGCAGTTGAAGGCCACCGCCGAACAGATCGCCACCGGGGCCGAGGAGCTTGCCTCCCAGACCAGCTCGGTGGCCACCGCCAGCGAGGAGATGGCGGCCACCAGCGGCGACATCGCCCAGAACTGCGCCCGCGCCGCCGAGTCCTCCCGACAGAGCAGCGCGTCCGCGAACCAGGGGGGGCACGTCGTGCAGGAGACCATCGCCGGGATGGTGCGCATCGCGGACCGGGTCAGGGAGAGCGCCGGCACCGTGGAGAGCCTCGGGGCGAGATCGGAGCAGATCGGCGACATCATCGCCACCATCCAGGACATCGCGGACCAGACCAACCTGCTCGCGCTGAACGCCGCCATCGAGGCGGCCCGCGCCGGCGAGCAGGGACGCGGCTTCGCCGTGGTGGCCGACGAGGTGCGCGCCCTGGCCGAGCGGACCACCAAGGCCACCAAGGAGATCGGCAACATGATCAAGGCCATCCAGGACGAGACCAAGGCGGCGGTAAGCGCCATGGAGGAGGGGGTGACCGAGGTGGAAAAGGGGACCCAGTCGTCGCAGCAGTCGGGCGAGGCGCTGCAGATGATCCTGGAGCAGATCGGCGAGGTCACCACGCAGATCAACCAGATCGCCACCGCGGCCGAAGAGCAGACGGCGACCACCAGCGAGATCACGATGAACGTGCAGCAGGTCACCGACGTGGTGCAGCACACGGCGCGCGGGGCCAACGAGACGGCGGCCGCGGCCTCCCAACTGGCGCTCAACGCCCAGACCCTTGAGAACCTGGTGCGGCGGTTCCGGCTCTGAAGATGGGGGAGAGACGCGAAACGGCAAGGGGCCAGGCGAAAACGCCTGGCCCCTTTTTTGATGTATTCGATCCCTGCCGGTGAATTTACTTGTTGTGCCCCTTGCCGTGCCCTTTCCCCTTCCCTTTACCCGGGCCGGAATCGTCCTGTCCCCCGTGCCCCATCGGCTGCCCGGTCAAGCGGAGATCCCCCCTCTTGAGTGCATGGAACTCAGCCGAGCCCGGCTTGATGCCCAGTTCCTTGGCGATGGCGCCCCACCCCTTCTTCTTGTTGGGCTGGTACACCTGGTAGACCTGGTCCACGGGTTTCCCGGAGAACTGTCCCAATTGGAACAGCATGAAGGCGTCCGCCGGCTCGGGGACCGATTGCAGCACCATCTGCACCTTGGCGGTCGGTACGCCGAACTGGGCGCTCACCTTGGCGGAGAAACCTGACATGTCGGCGCGGGCCTGGACGTTCAGGCTGGAGAGGAACGAATCCAGACTGGCGAACGCAGTCATGGGCAAAACAATAACGAGAACCAGGCTGAGAAGAATCAGGCGTTTCATGTTTCCTACCTCCATCGTTGGAATGAATTACGGGCAGGAAATACTATACCGAAAAGCGCAGCGGTGAAAACCTTAAAACCATTGGCCACGAGGAACATCCGAAAAAATCCGGGTGGGGCAGGAGTCGAGAAAAAACCCCGCAGCGGTCCGTCCGGATGCCCCCGGATTTTCTCTTGGCGAACGGTGCTGTTTTTTGCCTGGTTACTGCAGCGTCTCCCGTTGCAGGAATTCTGCGAACTCGGTGAACACGGCCTCGCGCACCGAATGCTGCTCCCAGTTCCTGATCAGTTGCCGGGCGCACTGCAGCACGCCGATCAGCCCGGCAGAGGTACCGCCGGCGATGAGGGCGCTGGTCTCACCGTAAAAGACCATGACCAGGCTTGAGATGAGAAGCACGAGGCTCGTCAGCAAAAGCGGCAGCTCGACGTGCTTGAACGGAGAGCGAAACATGTGGTGTACCGAGGAGTACACCGAGGCGTGCGCCTTTACCAGCTTCAGGTAGCGCTCCAGTTCCGCGCCGTTGCAGCGCGACACCGCGCGCAGGTAGAAACGACGGCACGCCTCCCTGCTGCTGGTTGCCATGCGGTCGCCGTAGTAGTGTTCCAGTTCGACATCGATCGTGTAAGTGTCCATCTCGGCCCTCGATTCTGCTCCGTTCAGTAAAGCAGTGATAAAGTGGTGTGTCCGTGAAATAGCATGATGTATACCAATTGACGGGGCACACCCGAAATGTGCGGTACCACGTGCGGCAGGGGAGACCAAGCCGTCCCGCGGTGCTCAAAAATGTCGCAAGATGCGCAACTTTAACACAACATCGTGTTCCAATTCCTCTTAAGTTTTCCACAGGAGATTTTCTTAAAGAGCATGTCGCCCCCCTGAAACAGAGCTTGTTCCCTCGGCCATTTCGCGAAAAAGCAAAGCGGGACTTGCAAATATGCAAAAAATAAGGCGGCGCTTGCCGGTGAATCCGGGGAGAGCTGCCATTGTCCCCCTCCCCTTGCGGATTTTGTCATTTCCGCAGGTTACACCCCCCCCTTGCCCGCTCCGGTTTTTGAATTGACAAGAGCCGGCATACGGTGTTATTGAAAGTAAAATTCAATTTCTCGAAACGGAGCGGCGCCTTGGAAGGTCAAAAAGGGGGGGCTATGTGCATAGCGGTAGTGGGGAGTGAAAAAACGGTAGGGTGGGGCTGGATGGGTGCGGCCGCACGGGCGGGTTTCGACCTGCGCATGGTGCATCCCGCGCTGGTCACCACCCTGGAAAACATGGAAGGGGTCGACGCGCTGGTGATCGCGCCGGAAGGTGTTTCCGGTGAGGTGCAGGAGCAGGCCGTGCAGATCGCGTCAGCCCGTGGCATTCCCTCGATGTGCGCCAGCTGCGAGGCCGCCCCCTTTTGCCACGGCAGGGGTCTCGCCGGATCGAAAAACTGAAAAGCGAGTTTGCCGCTTCGAACATAGAACGTAGAACCGCTTTTAAGCCAGGTGTTCCGACAGCGCCTTGAAGCTCCGCTCCGCCTCCAGGTACCTGGCGTCCTCGGCGTAGGTGGTGGGATAGACCGCCGGCACCGGCTTGTGCCGCAGCTCCCGGTCCACGTTGACGAAGGTGAACAGGCACGAGTTGGAAAGCGCCTTGCTGGTCCGGTCGCGGCTGATGCGCTCGATATTCGCCTCAACGCAGATGTAGCTGCCGCAGGTGAACACCACCCGGCTGGTGTAGTGCAGCTTGTCCCCCATGCGCACCGGGTGAAAGAAGTTGATCCGGTTCACCGCCGCCATGACCGACCGGTCCGGCGCCACCAGCTCGGAGCAGATCGAGGAGAGCTCGTAGGCCCGCCGCACCAGGTACCCCCCGAATATCTTCTGCGGCACGTTCTCGAACTCGGGGTACATCCTCTCCCAGGAATCCGCCACCAGGCGTCCCGCGAGGAGACCCTGGAACCCCGGTTCGTCCTGCGCCTTGTGCAAGGCCGCCAGCATCCGGTACTCGTCGCTGCTGGGAGGCTCCGAGGTGAGGGCCTGCTGCTGCGTGTGCTCCTCGCGGCGTGCCACCGCCTTTTTCGCCCGCGCCTGTTCCCTTTCCGTCACGTATTCAAGCGGCGGCAGGGCCACGCTCACCGCCCCCTCCCCCATCCCCGACCGCGCCACCATGGTGAAGTAGCAGGATGCCACGTGGTTCGCCGGCTCTCCCGGCTGCTCCACGCGGATCCCGATCACCAGCGAGGACCTCCCCACGTGGTTGATGCGCGCCTCGCAGACGATGTCGCGCGTCACGTCCGCCACGTGGCGGACGATGATGTTGTCTATGGCGGCCGTCACCACCCGCGCATCCGGGTAGAACCGGTTCACGTACTTGAGCGCCGTCTCCTCCGCGACCTTGTCCAGGACCTCGAGGAGCATCCCGAAACGCATGTTGCCCAAAAGGTCCTCGTCCACCACCATGAAGCGGCGGCGCAGTGTAACATCGTCGGCGAGCGAAAGGGTCTGGAAGAACGAGGTATCGCTGGGCGTGGTCATCATGAAGCTCCTTCGGTTTCAGCGTTAACCATCTCCCTTAGTTGTACCACCTTCTCGTCCGACCTCCAAACCGGGAAAGGCGGAGCAGGGAGGACGCCGGGTAAAGATCGAGGTTCATTTCCCGTAGAAGGGGTCTTTCCTTCGCGTCCCCTGCGCACCTTTGCACCTCCGAGGTGAGGTATAAAACAAAAAGGCCCGAGATTCCCCCCGGGCCTTTTGTCGTTCTTTGCGTCCTTGCGTCTTTGCGTGAACGCTTTTCGTTTTAGTCCTTGGCCACCAGCACGATCTCGATCCTGCGGTTCTTGGCGCGCCCCTCCTCGGTGTCGTTTGAGGCCACCGGTTTGAACTCGCCGTAGGCCACGGCCCCCAGGATCGTCGGATCGAGCCCCTGCTGCTGCAGATAGCGGGTCACGTTGATGGCGCGCGCCGCCGAGAGCTCCCAGTTGGTGGGGTAGCGCTTGGCGAGCTGCCCCACGATCTGCACGTTGTCGGTATGCCCCTCGATCCTGACCGCCTTATCCTTCACGGTCTTCAGGATGTCGACCACCTTCTGCAGCACGACCAGCCCCTCCGGCTTCACCTCGGCCTTCCCGGAATCGAAGAGGACGGAATCGACCATGTTCACGGTCAGCTTTCCCTTCAGCTCCGAGATGGTCACCTGCCCCTTGGAGATCTCACCCTTCATCTGCTCCAGGAGGTCGCCGTAGGTCTTGCTGGTCTTCTGGACTTCCTCCTTCTGCTTTTGCAGGCGCGCCACCTCATCCTTGAGACGCTTGTTCTCCGCCTCCAGGTCTGCCGTCTTCTGGGTCAGCTCCCCCGTTTTGGCGGTGAGTTCCCCCACCCTCTGGCTCAGCTCGCCGATCTTCTGGTTCTTCGCGTCCGAGGTGGATTTGAGCGTTTCCTCGAGCCCCTTCTTGTCCGCGGTGAGCGCGTTTCTCTCTCCGGTCATGGCGGCCAGCTCGGTGGTCAGCCGCTTGATCTCGTTCTTCAGCTGGTCGTTTTCCCCCATCAGGATGTTGTACTGCCCCCTCTGCTCCTGGAGGCTCTTGTCCAGGTTCTGGGCCTCGAGCTCCTTCTGCTTGTAAGTACCGCTCGTGACGCAGCCCGAAAGGGCGAGGCAAACCAGCACCGAGAGACATAACAACAGATTGCGCTTCATACTTTCCCTCCTTGAACCTCATTCGCGTTCTTGCAACCAGTGCACAAGTATGGCCCGAAAAACTGATCTTTCAATATAAAAGGTTCGCCACTCCCGATTCAGGCCCCGCGACTGTGAGTGTGGGAGTTTCTGCGGCAGCGTGATATAATTCAAGGGACAGAAAGGAGGTGTCGGCTATGAGAGAGATGAAGACGACGATGACGCCCAAGATGAAAGAGATGATGGAACGGCAACGGAGCGGCAAGAAGGCGGCCATGCCACTCAAGCACGAGATGATGATCCGGCGCGAGCCCAACCACAACGTCCATGTCATCACTCCCCACGGCAAGATTCACTCCGGCCGCAAGGGCCGCACCGTGTGATTCCTTTCCCTCCCGGGCATGAGTCCCGGCCTGTCTGAGAGGGCGATAAAGCTGGCACCCCGCTACCGGGACCAGCTTTTTTCATGCCCGAACCGTTCCCCTTCCCCTTCCCCTTCCGGGTCAGGGGGTGGGGGAGTGGAGCCGTCGCGGTGCGTGCCTCAAAAAGAGAACGGCGAGCAGCGGCAGGGTCGCCACGAAGGCGTAGAAGAGAAGGTAGAAACAGCGCCCCACGCCGGCCTGGTCGGCGAGCTTTCCCACCAACGGACCGGTTGCCACGAAGAGGAGCCGGAAGGAGACCGACTGCAGCGAGAGGGTCGCCGCGCGGTTGGCGCTGGAAGACTCCCGCTGGGTGTGGGCCAGCATCATCGGGCCGCGCAGGCCGCGCATGCAGGTCAAAAGGTAGTAGAACAAAAAGCCCCAGATCCCGCCGGCGAGCCCGAGCCCCAGGTACCCCAGCACCACGAGGAACAGGAAGAGCAGGACCATGCCGCGGTCTCCCAGGCGGTTGTGCAGCCGGTGGCTGCCGAGGGCGCACAGGGCCACGGTCAGGTTGGCCCCGGCCCAGACCGGCCCGAACCAGGCCACCGGCACCCCGGCGTGCTGCATGTAGGGCTGGATCAGCCAGACCGGGTAGAACGACGCTACCCCCAGCACCGTGTTGAGCAGGATGGTGTAGCGCAGGTGCCTGTTGTCCAGGAAGGCGTAGCGGGCGGTGGCGAGCGCCTCGGCCAGGTGGGAGCGGACCGGGGCGTGCCCCCTCGGCGTCTCCACCAGTTGCCTGGTGACCAGGAGGCCGGCGCCCCACACGGCGACCTGGAGGATGAAGGGAAGCCTCGGCTGCCAGGCGTAGATCACGCCGGCCAGGACCGCGCCGGCCGCCTCGCCGGCCTGCGCGAAGCCGTGCATCCTCCCCTGGTGGCGCGCGTAGGACTGCTCCTCACCCTGCGCCCGCAGCGTCTCGAAGAGAAGGGCGCTGTCCGAGCCGCTGATGAAGGAAAGCGACATCCCCAGGGTAATCTCTGCCAGCAGCACCGTCGTGAACGAGTCGGCCCAGATGTAGATGCCCCAGCCGATCATCCCAAGGATCGAGGCGATGTTGAGGGCGCAGCGGTACCCGAGCCGGTCGCTCACGTACCCCGCCGGGTAATCGAGCGCCAGGGTCGCCACCGAGAAGATGCTCTGCAGGAGCAGGATCTGGGTCAGCGACAGCCCGGCGTGGTCCTTCCAGAAGAGCGTGATGATCGCCATGGGGAACAGCGTCATCTGCAGGAATGAGAAGAGGTAGAGTTTGCGGATGTTGTTGGATAGGTTTCCCATGACAGCATCCGTACCCGCTCCGGATGTTTTTTGCAACACTAAAGGCGGAAGTCTCTGTTTTACCTCACGCAAAGCCGCAAAGACGCAAGGGGTTAAATCTTCAGACACATGCGTCCCCCCTCCTCCCGGAAGAGGGTCAGGGTGAGGGATATGCCGACGGGCCGAAACGATCGGCGAGGCCCGTGTGGAGGGTGCAAGCGGAAGAGCATCCGCCGATGAGCCGTTGCCGGTTGTTAATCGTCAATTATCAATTGTCAATTGAACTCCCCTCCTGTTAATATACCCGCGATCCAACTCAAAAAACGAAACGGCGGAACGAGGGCTCTCTTGAAAGAAACGGACAGGGTCGTGGCATCTGAAGGTGAAAAGAAGAGGAACTTCGTCCTGGTCCCGCTGATCGGCGTCTACGTCCTTGCGATGCTCGTCACGCTTTCCGACCTGGGGGGGGAATTCCCCTTCATGGGGAGGCTCTACGAGGGGGATGAGGCGGAACACTTGATCTTCGCCAACAGCATCGCCTCGCTCTACCTCATCGTCGGGATACTGAAGCGGCAGCGGCTCACCCTGTGGCTGCTCATAGCCTACAATTTTGCCGCCAGCGCGAGCGGCATGGCCAACCTCATCATGCTCCCGGTCCAGCAGACCCTCACCGCCACCGGTGCCCTCGTTCCCGACTACAGCTACCGCATCAACGCCTTCTGCGTCTTCGTCCTGTTCCTGCTGCTCAACGTCTTCCTCTATTTCCACCGCGACCGCTTCGACAACAAGTCCATCTATCTCTGGTAGCGAGGCTCCATCCCATCGTTCCCCACTTGCAAAGGGGGGACAGGGGGGATTTGCTTCAACAAAAAAAAGAGCCATGGCAATGCCATGGCTCTTTTCCGTGATTCTGTGTAGTAGCTCTTACGCCTTGACCTTCTCGGCCGCGAGGACCGCGTCGGCTGCGGTGCTTTCCTTGATCCAGGGCTCGCCGACCGGGAGGTTGATGCCGGACTCGGCGTAGACCGCGACGGTCATGAGGTAGAGGGCGGAGAAGGCGCAGACCAGCAGGTCGTATGCGGCGAAGGTCCCGGCCAGGGCGCTGCCGGTGAACTCCTTCACGTCCAGCCCGATGAAGCCGAGGAGCAGGGTGAGGAAGATGAAGGCGAGGGTCGCGTGGTGCTTCATGGAGGCGATGAACAGGATGAAGGTGAAGACGGTCCAGGCCACCAGGTAGAAGCCGAGGTCGTTGGCGTTGAAGGCGAGGGTCGGGTACGCCTTCACCAGATCCGCGTTCTTGCCGAAGATGATCATGAGGCAGAGCGAGATCCAGAAAGCCCCGTAACCGGTGAAGGCGCAGAAGCCGAAGTTGTTACCGGTCTTGAACTCCATGAGACCGGCGATCATCTGGGCGGTTCCGCCGAAACAGAGACCGAGCCAGAGCACGGGGGCAATACCGCACCAGCCCAGGTTGTGGCATTGCAGCACAAATGTCGTCATACCGAAGCCGGCGAGACCGACCACCGCGGGATTTCCCAGTTTCACATTACTCATTTTTACCCTCCTGATTTGCATTGCGATATCAACTTCGCTGTTCATTCCGTATACGCAATAACCGTACCGTCTCCGCCCGCCGTTGCACCCACAAAAAACACGTTTATTTACTGATACTTACATACAGCAACGGCGAGCTTCAATTTGCCGCCAGTTTTGCAAAGTTGCAAAAAAAACCGATGAACGGCGTGCCCCTCCAACTGAAAGCGACGCCAGTCCAGGCGTTTGCACGCCGCAACGCGCTTTGGCAACCTCGTTTTGCAGAATTGCAAAAAAAGTGACAGCACCCGCCGACAACGCCCTCCCCTGCAATCAGGCAGCGATTCCGCTAAGTTCGCTCGCCACAATCATTTTCTTTCCGGCGACATTAAAGTTCAGCCCAGGAATGCCGATGGTGAACCCAGCCGCGTCAACTCCCCCCATTCACCTTTGCCCGGAGGCTCACCTTGAAAGTCGCGTTGAAACTGTTCCCCCTTTGCCTCGGATTCCTTTTCGCCGTCGCCATGGCGGCGGGAGCGTCATCATGCTGGGCCGACACCTCGGCACAGGTCCGCCTCGCGGGACACTTCCCGGCGCGGAGCGTGGCCAGCGCCAGACGGCTCGGCAGACTCCCTGCGGTGACGCAGATGAGGTTCGCGTTCACCCTCCCCCTGCGCAACCAGCCGGCGCTGGACGACCTGCTGCGGCGCATCTACGACCCGGCCGATCCGCTCTACGGCCACTACCTCACCGGTGCCCAGTTCATCGAGCGCTTCGCGCCGACCGCCTCCGACTACGAGGCGGTGAAGAGTTACGCCCGGGGGCTGGGACTGACCATCACCGGCACCCACGCCAACCGCACCGTGCTGGATGTCGCCGGTCCCACCGCCGCCGTCGAGGCCGCCTTCGACCTGCAGATGCACCAGTACCAGGCCCACAGCGGCCACAACTTCTTCGCTCCCGACCGCGAGCCCGGCGTCCCCAACGCCATCGCCGCCCGCATCTCCGGCATGGTCGGGCTGGACAGCTCCGCCGCCTGGCACACCCACAGCCACGCCGCCCGTGCCGCCGACCTCCCCATGGCCACCCCCTACCAGGTCGGCACCGGCCCCGGCGGCGGCATGCCCCCGAGGGACATCGCCACCGCCTACAACCTCTCCCAGATCACCGCGACCGGCACTGGCCAGACGCTGGCCCTGTTCCAGCTGGACGGCTATACCCCCTCCGACATCGCTGCCTACGCGAACTACTTCGGGATCGCCGCAGTGCCGCTGCACAACGTGCTGGTGGACGGCTTCTCCGGCACGCCCGGCACCGGCGCCGGCGAGGTGACCCTCGACATCGAGCTGCAGATGGCGCTCGCCCCCGGCGCCAGCAAGATCATGGTCTACATGGGCCCCAACACCAGCAAGGGGGTACTGGACACCTACAACCGGATCGCCACCGACAACATGGCCAAGCAGGTGAGCAGCTCCTGGGGGCTCAGCGAGGGGGAGAGCGGCTCCTCCTTTTTGAGCAGCGAGAACGCCATCTTCCAGCAGATGGCCGCCCAGGGGCAGACCGTCTACGCCGCCGCCGGCGACAGCGGCGCCTACGACAACGGCAGTACGCTCAGCGTGGACGATCCTGCCTCCCAGCCCTACGTGACCGGCGTCGGCGGCACCACCCTCTATCTGAGCAGCGGCAGCTACAACCGCGAGTCCACCTGGAACGCCGGCACCATCAACGGCGGCGCCGGGGGCGGCGGCGTCAGCGCCTTCTGGCCCATCCCCACCTGGCAGCAGAAGCTGGGCAACGTCGCCTCCTCCGTCATGAGAAACGTCCCCGACGTCGCCCTCAACTCAGACCCCGGCACCGGCTACTCCGTCTACTACCAGGGGAAATGGTGGCTCTACGGCGGCACCAGCTGCGCCGCTCCCTTGTGGGCCGCCTTCACCGCCCGGGTCAACCAGCAGCGCGCAGCCGGCGGTCTGTCGCCTCTGGGCTTTGCCAACCCGGTGCTGTACCAGGTAGGCGCCGGCACCGGCTACGGCACGAGCTTCCACGACGTCGCCGACAGCACCACCAACCTGTACTACCCCGCCATCACCGGCTACGACAACGCCACCGGCTGGGGTTCCTTCAACGGCGCCAACCTGCTTGCCGCCCTGGCACCCGCATCTTCCATCACGGTCCCCAAGGTGACCGTGCCGGCCGCCCCGGCGGGGCTGAAGGCTTCGGCCGGTAACGCCGCCGTGGCGCTCAGCTGGACAGCGAGCAGCGGCGCCACGAGCTACAACCTGTACCGCGGTACCGCCGCCGGCCAGGAGGGAACCACACCTATTAAGACCGGCCTCACCGCCACCTCCTTCACCGACAGCGTAGCCAACGGCACCACCTACTACTACAAGGTCGCCGCCGTCAACAGCGCCGGCACCTCCGCGCTTTCCAACGAGGCCTACGCCACCCCGACCGCACCGCTCGCCTTTACCAGCAGCGTGTACGGCACGATCGGCACCACCACCGCCAAGATCCAGTGGAGCACCAACCTCCCCTCCACCTCCGTGATCCGCTACGGCACCTCGTCCGGCAGCCTGACCAAGTCGCTGTCCAGCACTGCCCTGGTCACCTCGCACGTGGTGAGCCTCTCCTCCCTGGCGCGGAAGACGACCTACTACTTCAAGGTATCGTCCACCGCAGGGAGCAGCACCGTCACATCGCCGACCTACTACTTCAAGACGCAGTGACGATACGCTACCAGGAGTACGATCCGAACACACAGCAACGAAAAGCGCCGGTTCCCGAAATCCGGGAACCGGCACCTTCGCCCGTGTCCTACGTCAATCTCTCCCTCATCCCCCCGACTCCAAGTTTGCTCACCCACCGATTCGAAAGCCCGCGCTGCAGGTTCAATCACCGCCCCTCCCCTTGCCCTCCTGACATATTCGTTGACAATCTGAAAGAGATGATGTTGTATATGCAACATGAACACTCCGGGTAAGTCCGCAAACGAGATTGCCGAGCTGGTAGCTGCCCAGTGCATAGCCGGACGGGCCAGGCGCTTGAACCGCGTCATCACCGGCCTGTACGACAGGGCGCTCCAGCCGTACGGCATCAAGATCAACCAGGCCAGCATCCTCGTGTGCCTGCTGACCATCGGGGACGCGAGTCCCGGTGAGATCGGTGCACGCCTGCAGATGGAAAAGTCCACCGTGAGCCGCACCATCGACCGGATGGCAAAAAGCGGCTGGATCCAGGTATCAGGAAAAGGGCCGGGACAGATCGTTCGGGTCACGGAAAGCGGCAGGCAGCTCATGGTGGATTGCCATGAACAGTGGCAGGAAGCCCAGCAGCGGGCATTGGCATTATTAGGCGAGGAAGGCGCTTCTTCCCTCAAAGCGATCGCCGATCGTCTCAGAGTAGGCTGCTGATTTTTTTTGCCCGTAAAGTTGCATATACAACTTGGCAAAGTTTGGGCTTTGCCGACTGCGCCAACGTCTGTTTTTCAGCATGTTGAATGGAGGTGACCATGAAGGAGCTGATACGGGAAGTGATCACGCGGTCCATCGTCGACCACAAGGCAAACTGGTCCGAGTCACTGGCGGACCGCTACTTCGACGAGCCGCTGGTGAATTTCGCTGCCGGTGACGACCCGATCTTCGAAGAGTTCAAGAGGATCATAGGTCCCTGGCACAGAACACCGCGGGAGGCCTACGAAGCCTTGCACGGCGGGGGGAGCTGGCACGGCGGCACCGTCGTCAGCTGGGCGATGCCCTGGAGCAAGGCGTTACGGGACAGCAACCGTCGCTGTACCGATAAGCCGTCCGTCGAGTGGACCAAGGCCTACGACCTGTGCGCCAAGGTCCTTCAAAAAGAGGTACGGAGAGAGCTCCTGCAGGAGATGGAGCGGCACGGGGTGCACGGCGTCGCCCCGACCGATGCCGAGTGGTTCCGCATCATGGACGCCCCCGACGGCAAAACCTCCCCCTGGTCCGACCGGCACGTGGCATTTGCCGCCGGTCTCGGCACCTTCGGTCTGAACAACGCCTTTCTCAGCGCCAAAGGGATGGCCATCGTGCTCAATTCCGTTGTCATCGGTGCCGTGCTCGAGCCCGACCAGCGCACCGCTGAGCACCATCGGGCCGACTGTCTCCACTTCAAAACCGGCGCCTGCGGCGCCTGCATCCGCCGCTGCCCCGCACAAGCCGTCTCAACAGCAGGACACGACAAAACCCGCTGCATGATCTTCGGCTACGGTCCCGACTCCGTCCGTCTTGCCAAAGAACGTGGGGTGGAGGGTCCCGCCGGCTGCGCCTTGTGCCAAGTAGGCGTCCCTTGCGAAGCCTGCATCCCGGGGGTGTAAAAAGGTTTGTGTAAATGGTCATTTCGGGGTAAATCCACTTACCCCAAGGAGTTGCCATGACCATTGACCTTGCTGTAATCGATGACCTACTGAAACAGTATAAGAGCCCGGAG
>NZ_JAHLMF010000026.1 GCF_018919385.1 Geomonas diazotrophica | reverse complement strand
TTTACAATCGCAAGAGGCTACACTCTGCCATTGGCTATTGCTCCCCAGAAGAGTTCGAGCAGCAGGAGTTGAAGATGGCAGCATAAGGGTTTCTAACGTGTCCTCTATTGCGAAGATAGGCCAGTCGCTTCGTGGCGATGCCCTCACCCCGTCCCTCTCCCGGGGGGAGAGGGAGTTTGAGAGCCGTCAGTCAAAAAAAGGGTCCCGGCATTTCCGCCGGGACCCTTTTCGTTACCATTCAGGCTCTTCTTATCTTGCTGCTATCCCAGTTATCCCTGTTATCCCTGTTATCCCTGTTATCCCTGTTATCCCTGTTATCCCTGTTATCCCTGTTATCCCTGTTATCCCTGTTATCCCTGTTAAATGGCTTCTAGAGAATGAACTGCGAGATGGTGTAGGCGACCACGGTGGAGACCCCCACGCCGATCAGCCCCGGGATCATGAAGCTGTGGTTCAGGAGGTACTTGCCGATCCTGGTGGTGCCGGTGCGGTCCATGTTGATGGCGGCCAGATCGCTCGGGTAGAAGGCGAAGAAGAAGTAGGCGTAGCTGGCCGGCATCAGCCCCAGCAGCAGCGGGATGGGGAGGCCGAGGGCAAGGCCCAGGGGAAGCGTGATGGCGAGGGTCGCGGCCTGACTCTTCACGAAGGCGGAGATGCAGAAGGTTGCTATGGCGAAGGTCCAGGGTGCCATCTTGACCATGATGCCGATGTTGTCGACCAGGTACTTCTTGTTGGCGCTGATGAAAGTATCGCTCATCCACGCGATGCCGAAGATGGAGACTACCGCGATCATGCCGGCGATGAAGACGCTGGAATGGGCGATGTCCTTCGCCTTTACCTTGGCGGCGAAGAGGATGAAAGCGCCGTAGGCGAGCATGACGAACTGAACCACGGTTGTCATCGGGACCGGCTTCTTGTCGGCGGCCAGCGGAAGGAGCCAGGGGAAGCTGGCCATCAGTATGATGGTGCCGACACCGGCGAAGAAGAGCGCGACGGAAAACTTGGCAACGGTGGAGATCTTCTTGTCCAGCGTGGTCACATCGGCATCGAGCCCCTTACGGAATTCGGGATCCTGCAGGCGGGCCTGGAATTCGGCGTCCTTGTCGAGGTCGAGGCCACGGTTGAAGCTCCAGGCTGCGGCGGCCAGCACGCCGATGATGCCGGCGGGCATGGTGACCGAAATGATGTCGATCAGCGTCACGGGGTGCCCGGCCTTGGAGGCGAAGCCGAGGAAGAAGGTGACCGCAGCCGCCACCGGACTTGCCGTGATCCCCATCTGGGAGGCGACGCTGGATATGGCCATGGGGCGCTCAGGGCGGATCTTCGTCTTGATGGCGACGTCCGAGATGACCGGCAAGAGGGCGTAGACGGCGTGGCCGGTGCCGCAACAGACCGTCAGGAAGAAGGTCGAAAGCGGGGCCAGGATGGTGACGTACTTGGGATGGGCGCGCAGCAGCTTCTCGGTCAGCTGCACCAGGTAGTCGAGGCCGCCCGCCACCTGGAGTGTCGCCGAAGCGGTCACCACGGCGAGGATGATAAGCATGACGGCGATGGGGGGCTCGGAAGGGGCACTGCGGAAACCGAGCACCAGCACCGACACGCCAAGGCCGCCGATGAGCCCGAGGGCTACGCCACCTTTGCGGATACCTATCAGCACCGCGCCGAGTACGAGTATGAATTGGATCCAGAACATCGCTGCCATGACAACCTCCTATGCTGCTTTTGGTTAGCTTGGGCGAGGCCCTCATTGGCCTCGCGTTCGTTATCTAACCGTGGTAGAGCGGACTTGATGCCAGGATCGCATTTTTTATTAACTAGCTGTTTTTACATGATAAATAGCCACACAAGCGCAGAGGCGCCAAATGAAAGGCCATAACCTGAGGCTATGGCGCCAGGATCATCGCCCTTTAAACACACGTGATTTCAGCTAGATAACTCCTGATATAACGCTGAGTTATCATTATAACCGCAGGTTATCGCTGTTCATGAGAGCGGTCCGTCTGGAGGTCATGCAGAGGCAGGAGCTTGCGATTGGAACACAAAAAAGTGTTCCGCCGCAGCTGGTTAACGGACACAGCCCCTCCCCCCGGAGGGGGGAGGGCGGGAGGGGGGAAAGCTCTAAGAGTGCATCATCTTCAACCGCTTGCTGAGGGCGGGCTGGGATATCCCCAGCAGCCTGGCGGCGAGGGTCTGGTTGCCGTTGGCGCGGGCCAGCGCCTCCTGGACCAGGAAAGCGGCGGCATCGCTGAAGGTGGGGAGTTCTTCGAAGTCGCTGAAAGGATTCTGTCGCGGGGGAGCGGCGATGGAAGGACCCGCCTCGGCCTGGGCCGACTCGACGGCCTTCACGAAGCTGTCCATGGAGAGCATCCGGTCGCGGTGCACGCTGACCGCGTCGAAGACCATCGCCTTCAGTTCCCTGACGTTCCCCGGGAAGCTGTAGGTGGAGAGAAACTGCGCCAGCCCCTTGGGAGGCGTCGGCTTCTTCTTGCCAAGGGCCTCGGCGGCCTCGGACAGAAAGTGGTCCAAAAGGAGCGGGATGTCGCCGCGCCGCTCCCTGAGCGCGGGGATCTGCACCCGGTGCGTGCGCAGGCGGTAGTACAGGTCGCGGCGGAACTTCCCTTCACCCTCCTTGGCCGAGAGGTTCTGGTGCGTGGCCACGATGATGCGCGCCTTGAGGCGCTTGGGCAGGTCGCATCCCAGCGGATAATATTCGCGTTCCTGCAGCAGACGAAGGAGTTTCACCTGCGAAGGGATGCTGAGATCCCCGATCTCGTCCAGAAAGAGGGTCCCGTCGCTGGCCTCCTCCACCATGCCCCGCCGAGCCTGGTCGGCGCCGGTATAGGCGCCACGCACGTGCCCGAACAGGGTGTCGGCGAAAACGGTGTCGTCCAGCCCCGCCACGTTGACCGTGACCAGCTTGCCGCGGCAGCCGCTCAGCCGGTGCACGGCCTGGGCGATCAGCTCCTTCCCTACCCCGCTCTCCCCGGTGATCAGAAGCGGCTGGGGACTCTTGGCTACCGCCTCGATATACGCGAAGACGTCCAGCATGCCACGGTCCCCGGTTACGATGGCGGAAAAGGCGTCGGGGTGCGACAGCTCGCGCGAGATCAGGCGGCTGGAAACCTCCTGGAACTCGCTGCGCATCTCCACCATCCGTATCGCCCGTGAGACGCTCCCGACGATGCGTTCCTCCTCGTCGGTCTTGACGCAGTAGTCGAAGGCGCCAAGGCGCATGCAGCGCACCGCAGTCTCCAGCTGGTTCAGGCCGCTCAGGATGATGACGGCGATGTCCGGGTAGCGCTCGGCGATCTGGGCCAGCACCTCCTCACCCGAGAGATGCGGCATGGTGAGATCGAGCATGACCAGCCCGATCCGTTTCTCCTCCAGTATGGAGAGGACCTGGCGGCTGTCGCTGCAGGTGGTGATGTTGTTGACCCCCCCGGCGGTCTCCAGGGTGAGGGTAAGGGAACCGAGCCAGTCGGGTTCGTCATCAACCAAGAGAACGCCGAAATCGGGATAGAGAGTCTCGGTCACGCGTCAACCTCCTTGTGATAGGCGGGCAGGGTCAGGGTGACCGTTGTGCCGCTGCCGTCGGATTGAAACTCCAGGGTTCCGCCATGCTCCTTGACGATGCCTGCCGACACCGACAGCCCGAGCCCGGTCCCGCCCTGGTCCTGCTTGGTGGTGAAAAAGGGGTCAGTCAGGCGGGAGAGGTGCTCCGGTGCAATGCCGGTCCCCTCGTCGCGCAGTCTCACCACCACGTTGTCGCGGAAGGCATCGTGCCAGGTGATGAGCTCGATGCCGCGCTCCTGGTCGGGGAGCGCCTGGCACGCGTTCAGGATCAGGTTGACCAGCACCTGCTCGATGCGCTGCCGGTTGCCGCGCACCCGCGGCAGCCCCTTGCGATAGCCGACGCTGAAGTTGCGGGTCGCCTTGCGGATGGTCGGCTCCACCAGCCTGACCGCCGCCTGGGCCGCGGTGTTGAGGTCGATGACGTCGTTGCCGCTGGTGGTGTCCTGCCGCGCGAAATCCTTCAGGTCATCCACGATCCTCTTGATGCGCTTGCCGGCGTCCTGGATCTTCGCCAGCGACTTGGGCACCTCCTGGCGCATGCGGGAGTAAGGGAGTCCGCCGCAGGTAAAGTCGCCGTTTTCTTCGAAGTAGCGCTCCAGTATCTTGGTGGCGTCGGTGTGGAAGCGTTTCAGGATCGGTGCCTCCAGGAGGATGATCCCGGTCGGGTTGTTGATCTCGTGCGCCACGCCGGAAACGAGTACCCCCAGGGCGGCCATCTTGTCCGCCTGCACCAGTTGCTGTTGGTTCAGCCGGAGCTCCTCCTCGACCTGGCGACGCTCCGCTATCTCCCGGGTCAGGTCCGCCGTGCGCAGGGCTACCTGACGATGCAGCGTGCGCGACCAGAGGGCAAAGCCTCCCAAAAGAAACACGAGCGGCACCACGACCACCGCCGCGTACTTCACAATGGTCCACCAGTCGATGGGAGCGGTGTCCACCACCCCCAGCCATTTGTTGTGGATCACCTCGTACTGGCCGGTCTTCTTGAGGATGGCGAGCCCCTCGTTGAAGCGCGACAACAGCTCGGCGTTTCCCTTGTCGACCGCGTAACAGTAGCGGTGGGTTGCCACGTTGCGCACCACCGGCACCAGGTTGGTGAGCTTCAGTTCACGGATCATGTACATGCCCGGAACGATGGCCACCACCGCGTACTCGATCTTGCCGGAGGCGACCAGGCGCAGGGCATCGGCGGGGGTGTCGGTCAGGGTGAGCTTCTCCCCCAGCCCCTGCCTGATCAGGTAGTCGTGCATGATGCCGCCGCGATGCACGGCGACACTCTTCCCCTTGAGTTCCTCAAGGGAGTTGACCGAGGGGTTGTCTTTCCGGCCGAAGATGGCGTGGTTTACCACGGCGTGCGGCACGGAGAAGTCGACCTCGTCCGAGCGCTCCGCTGAGTAGGACATCCCCTGCAGCACGTCGACTCGCCCCGACTGGAGCGCGTCGCGCATCTCCGCCCAGCTTCCCAGGCGGAACTCCACCTTCATCCCCATGACCTCGGCTATGGCGCGGGTCAGGTCGACGTTGTAGCCGGCGGGCTGGCCGGAGCGGTCGATGAACTCGTAGGGGGGGTAGTCCCGGTCGCCGCCGACCACGACGGTGCGGGTCTGGGCGGCAGCAACATCACCGGCTGCCAGGAGTGCGGAAGGAGCGGCGAGAAAACAGAAGGTGAAAAGGGCGAGGAGAAGGGAGCCCCTCTCCCGCCAACCTGCGGGGAAAAATTGCCTTAGTTTCGCGCGTATGCGGCTGGTCCGAAGCGGACGTTCTTCCATGGTCTCATTCCGGCACGGTCGGTGCCTGTTGGTGCTGCTCCCTGACCTCGATGCCCGCGAAACGGAGCAGTTCCGCCTCGACGTCATCCGGGGTTCCGGGCTCCTCGAAGCTGATCCGCCCCGCCTTCCCGGCACGCAGCTCGCGCAGGAAGGTCTCGGCCGCGCGATGCACGTCGACCACGCCGCCGCTCATGATGCAGCCAAGGCAGCGCCCCACCGCCTCGACCACCTCGTGGGGGGTAGCCGGGAGTTCGGCCAGCTTGTAGCGCTCCTTCAGGAGCTCCGGGTAACGGCGCATCATGTAGGCGGCGGCGAAAATCCCGACGTTGGTGTAGTCGAGGGCGTTGGCACCGATGGCGCCGCTGGTCGCCAGCCGGTACGCGCCACCCTGGTCATCCATCGCGGGCCACAGAAGCCCCGGGGTGTCGAAGATGAGGATCCCGTTGTTGAGCGGGATCTGCTGCGGGCGCATGGTCACCGCGGGGCGGTCACCCACCTTGGCGATACTTCTCCCGGCCAGGGTGTTGATCAGCGTCGACTTGCCCACGTTGGGGATCCCCACCACCATGGTGCGGATCGGGTAACCCGGGTTGCCGCGCTGCGGCACCAGCTGCTTGCACAGCTTCACCAGGCTCTTTGTCTCGGGAATGTTCTTCGCGACAAGCGGCAGGGCGCGCACGCCCGCGCTCTTCTGAAAATGCTGCACCCAGGCGCGGGTCACGGCCGGGTCGGCGAGATCGTTCTTGTTCAGCACCTTGATGCAGGGCTTGTTCCGGCGTACCTGCTCCAGCAGGTGGTTCGAGCTGGAATACGGGAGGCGCGCATCGAGCACCTCGATGATCAGGTCGATCTTGCGGACCAGCTCCGAGATCTGTTCGAGCGCCTTGCTCATGTGGCCGGGGTACCATCTAATCGTCATCTATATTTCCTTGGCAGTACTGAAATCACGTCACGAGGCGACACCATAGCACAGTTGCCGCTTAAAATGCCACACCGCTTCCGCCGCCTTGCCTTCTCATGTGTATCGTTGGCCTCGGCTATTAATATTAACCCGATTGACTCAGGTTGCCAGCGAGGCTAGCATTGCAAAGGTTAAAAAATTCATATCTTTGGAAAGGAGCAGGTTTACCGGCGGCGGAAACAGCCGCAGCAGGAGAACGAGCGATGAAAGAGCTACTGGCGGAGGCGATCAGGTTTACGGCGAGCAGGGAGAGAAGCAGCGAGATGCTGTATCGAAGGGGCGCCATGGCTGGAGAAGTGGTGCAGAGGAGTTTCTTCGAGCGTCTGGCGCAGGAACGATCGCGCTACATCGATGCCCTACTGCAACAATTGTCCCAGCGAGAGACGGCGGACTCCGATGCGTGGGGAGCCCTGGCGCGCGCCGGCTCTAGCGGGGAAAGGACGACCGCGCCCTTCAACCACCTGCACCAAGCGCTGCTCGACAAACGTTTCAGCATCGACCTTTACGCGACCTTTTGCCGCTCTTTCAAGGAGCCTTCACTATGCAGGTTCTTCGAGGCCGCACTGGCCGCCGCCCGCAGGGAGTTCAAGCTGATCACCGCCGAATACCTCAAGGGAGGGGGTCGCAGCGAGGTTCCTGCCTCATCCCGTCCGCCGCGGCGCAGCCACCAGCGGGGCGAACTCCCCCACCGTCCCCCCAACCCCCATTCGCAGCTTTTCTTCGCCATGCAGGACTGCGGCAGACAGTCCCGCATCGGCTGATGCTCGAGACTATCCCAGCCGACCTCAGGCTGCCTCGGGCGCCATCCCGGGCAGCCTCCCCTTGTTGATCCTCAGCACCAGTCCCGCCGCCAGCAGGCAGATCATCCCCGAGAGCAGGAAGGCGATCATGTAGTCCCCGAGGTAGGTGCGCACCGTTCCCGCGAAGGTCGCGGCCAGCGCGGCTCCCACCTGGTGGCTGGCGAAGATCCAGCCGAACATCACCCCGACGTTCTCCCTGCCAAACGCATCGGCGGTGAGGCGCACGGTGGGGGGGACGGTGGCGATCCAGTCCAGCCCGTAGAAGATGGCGAAGGCGGAGAGGCTCCACTGGGGCCCCGAGAGCGCGAAGGGGAGCCCCAGAAGCGACAGCCCGCGCAGGCCGTAGTACCAGCAGAGGAGGAAGCGGCTGTTGTAGCGGTCCGAGAGCCACCCCGACAGGGTGGTGCCGAAGAGGTCGAGGATACCCATGAAGGCGAGCAGCCCCGCAGCCCTCACCTCGGGGATGCCGTGGTCCACGCAGGCGGGGACCAGGTGGGTGCCGATCAGGCCGTTGGTGCTGGCGCCGCAGATGAAGAAGCTGCCGGCCAGGAGCCAGAAGTCGGTGCTGCGGACGCCGCGCTGCAGCCCCGACAGGGCGACGCGGAAGGGATTTTCCCCCGAAGCGGGCGGCGCCGGCTCGTCCCCAGCTGAGCCGTAGCGCGAGGTTCCCACCTCGTGCGGGTGGTTGCGCATGATGAAGATGACCAGCGGAAATACCACGAGGGCGGCCCCGGCGGTGGCGAACGCCGCGCTGCGCCAGCCGTGGTGGTGCGACAGTTGGGCCAGCAGCGGCAGGAAGAGCAGTTGCCCGGTGGCGGCGCTCGCCGTCAGCACTCCCATGACGGTCCCCTGGGACTTGTTGAACCACCTGCTCACCACGGTGGCACTCAGGCTGTAGGCGGTCATGCCGGCCCCGCACCCTACCACCACGCCCCAGATCAGCACCATGTGCCAGGGGCGGGTCATCAAGGTGGTGGAGCTTACCCCGACGGCCAGCAGGAAAAGCGCGATCGCCATGGTCCGGCGCACGCCGATCTTGTCGAAGAAGGCCGCGGCGAAGGGCCCCATCAGGCCGTACAGGAGGAGGTTTACCGAGACCGCCAGCGAGATGGTGGCGCGGGACCAGCCGAACTCGTGCTCCAGCGGGACGATAAGTATCCCGGGGGTGGACCTGATTCCGGCCGTCGTGAGCAGGGTCAGGAAGGTCACGGCCATGATGAGCCAGGCGTAGTGGAATTTTCTCGACGTTGTCATCCGTTCTCCCCTCCCCTATTCGGACTCGGCTGACTCCTCAACCGAAGCGTCCTGCCCCATCAGCTCTTCCAGGGCCAGCGCCAACGCCCCGAGCTGCCGCACGCCGTCGGCGCCCAGCCGCTCCTCGATCAATTGCTGTGCCTGCTGCCAGCGCGGCCGCGCCTGCGTCACCGCTCCCCGTCCCGCCTCGCTCAGGCTCACCCCCCGCTCTCGCGGGTCGGACGAGGGAGCCTCCTCGACCAGGCCCGCCCGCTCCAGGGCCTTCAGGTTGCGCACCAGCGTGGTCCGGTCCAGCCTGAGCATCCTGGCCAGGGTACTGACGCTGACCGCTCCGGCCCGGGACAGGTTCGCCAGCACCGAGTACTGGGTCACCTTGAGCCCGGCCGGCTGCAACGCGTCGTCGTACACCCTCGTAATGGCGCGCGAGGCGCGACGCAGGTTGACGCAACTGCAGACGCTCGGCTGATCGGTCGGACTCTTTTTCACTCTTCTGGAAGCTTCCTCTTTCATTGCATCCATGACGCCTCCAATGCGTGCATATACACGCATATAACATCGAGGGGTATGCCGTCAAGCTTTCTTCGCACGTCGATGCGGGAGGCGTCGCCGCCGGAACAAAAGATGGTAAAGTTAAACCTTTCGCGCCTCAGCCCCAACGCCTTCACGAGAGCTTCAGCAGCGCCATGGCGGCGCCGCCAGCCGCCCAAGACGGAGAACGATCATGTCCGACCTCACCGATCACTACCAGCCGCTCCCGGGAACCGAGGGGGTCCCCGCCCCTCCGCTCGAAGAGATGGAAAAACTCCGCCAGGGCCGGGGTTTCTCGTACCGGCCGCGCACCCGGCACCTGCTCCCGGGGGGATGGGCCAGGTACACCAACCGGCTCTTCCTCGAGACGAGCCCGTACCTGTTGCAGCACGCCCACAACCCGGTGAACTGGTTCCCCTGGGGGGACGAGGCCTTCGAACTGGCGCGACGGCTGAACCGGCCGGTCCTGGTCAGTATCGGTTATGCCACCTGTCACTGGTGCCATGTCATGGAGGAGCAGTCCTTCGAGGACGAGACCATCGCCGAGTTCCTGAACCGCAACTTCATCGCCATCAAGGTGGACCGCGAGGAGCGGCCGGACGTGGACACGGTCTACATGACCGCGGTGCACGCCATGGGGATGCAGGGGGGATGGCCGCTCAACGTGTTCGTCGCCCCGGATCGAAAGCCCTTCTACGGCGGCACCTATTTCCCTCCCAGCGACTACCCGGGGGGGCTCGGCTTCATGTCCCTGCTGCAGCGGATCAGTGAAAGCTTCCTCGCCGCGCCGGAGCGGGTCAGCCGCGCGGGGGTGCAACTCACCGAGGCGATCCGCACCATGCTGGCGCCGACCGAGGGGGAGGATTCCTGGCAGGAGGTCTCCCTGGACCAGGCGGTGAGGCTGTACCGGGACAGGTTCGACAACAGAAACGGCGGGCTGGTCGGCGCACCCAAGTTCCCCAGTTCCCTGCCGCTGCGCCTTCTGCTGCGCCAGCACCTGCGTGGCGGCGACCGCCAGCTGCTCTCCATGGCAGAGCTCACCCTGCAGCGCATGGCGGCCGGTGGGATCTACGACCAGGCCGGGGGCGGCTTCCACCGGTACGCGACCGACACCGCTTGGCTGGTACCTCACTTCGAGAAGATGCTCTACGACAACGCCCTGCTCACGATGAGCTACCTGGAGGGGTTCCAGGCCACCGGGCGCGCAGAGTTTGCCAAAGTGGCGCGTGAGATCCTGCGGTACCTGCAACGCGACATGCAGGCGCCGGGGGGGGGCTTCTACAGCGCGACCGACGCGGACAGCCTGAGCCCTGAGGGTCACCGAGAGGAAGGGGTCTTCTTCACCTGGACCCCGGATGAGCTGACCGAAGCGCTGGGAGAGGAACGGGGGAAACTGGTCGCGGCCTGCTACGGCGTGACGCGAGGAGGGAACTTCGAGGGGCGCAGCATCCTGCACCGCGACCGAAGCGTGGCTGAACTGGCGTCCGAGCTGAAGCGCTCCGAGCAGGAGCTCGAGCTCATGCTGTCGGACTGCCGCGAGCTCCTGTACCGGGCCCGCGCCAAGAGGCCGCTGCCGTTGCGGGACGAGAAGATCCTGGCATCCTGGAACGGCCTCGCCATCTCGGCTTTCGCCCGTGCCGGGCTCATCCTGGCCAACCCCGACCTGGTCCAGGTCGCGGCCGAGGCGGCGGCGTTCATGCTGCAGAACATGATGCAAGAGGGGAGGCTGCGCCACAGCTACCAGGAGGGGGTGGCCAGGGGGGAGGGATTCCTGGACGACTACGCCTTCATGATCGCGGGACTCATCGACCTTTTCGAGGCGAGCGGCAAGGTGCGCTGGCTGGAGCGGTCGGCCGAACTCTGCGCGGCTGCCCTGGAACAGTTCGAGGACCGCGAACTGGGCGGCTTCTTCATGACCGGACCGTACCACGAGCAGCTGATCTCGCGGGAAAAACCCGCCTACGACGGCGTCATCCCATCGGGAAACTCGGTGATGGTGATGAACCTGCTGCGCCTGAACAGCCTCACCGGCGACCGGCGCCTGTTGGAACAGGCCGAGCGCGCCCTCTCCGCCTTCGCGGCGCAGCTCGCCAGGTCCCCTATCGCTCTCTCCGAGATGCTCCTTGCCGTCGATTACCAGCAGCAGGTCCCAAAAGAGGTGGTGATCGTGGCGCCGGCCGGCAGGCCGGAGGCGGCCGAACCGTTCCTTGAGGGGTTGCGTCGGGTGTTCGTCCCGAACCGGGTACTGGTGGTGGTGTGCGAGGGAGAGGAACTGGAACAGGCGGCGAGGTTGATCCCGCTTTTGGAAGGAAAGCATGCGGAAGCTGACCGGGCGATGGCATACCTGTGCGAGAACAGGAGCTGCCGCCGCCCGACCAGCGACCCGGAGGAGTTCTACCGGCAGCTCACCGGGACGGGCTAACGCTCATCCCTTTTCCAGTAGGGTGCCTTGACCGGCATGATCCAGCGGACCCCGCCGCGGGGGTCCTCGGTGTCGCCGGCATAGCGGGGGATCAGGTGGATGTGCAGGTGCAGCACGGTCTGCCCGGCCGCCACCCCATCGTTGATGCCTATGTTGAAAGCGTCGGGGGCATGCTGCTCCAGGAGCAGTTCCCGGACCTTCCCCACCAGGTCGAAGAGCGCAGCCTGTTCCTCGGAGCTGATGTCGAAGAAGGAGGCGACGTGCCGCTTGGGGACCACGAGGGTGTGCCCCAAGGTGACGGGGAAGCCGTCGTAGAAGGCGAAGGCAAGCTCGTTTTCCAGCAGGACCTTGGCAGGATCGGGCCGGCAGAAGGGGCAGGTGGCTTCGGTGCTCATGGCGGCTATACGAATTCCACTTTGCCCGCCGCGGCGGTTACCACGAAGACCTTTTCGTTGTTGCTTTCGGGATCGCAGGGGAAAACGATAAAGGTCGCACGCGCCGGCGAAAAGCCCTGGGTGTAGCCGACCAGGGTCTCGCCGTCTTTGAAGGAAACCTTGATTTTCTTACCCAGCCCCACCCTCTCCACGTCCAGCCGTTCCTGGTACTCCGAATTCCCCTGGAAGTTCTTCACGAAGAAGATGGCCTTCAACTGCTCGACGTTCACCTCGTAGCGCTTCCCCGTATCCGCCTCGGTCAGGTGAAACAGCCCCTTGTTGGCGGCGAGGTCCTCGGTGGTACCCTTAACGACCCTGCCGTCGGCATAACGAACCACAATCTTAGCTATCACGCGCAACCTCTCACTTGGTAATAGATACAGGTGCCAGTTTCCCAGTCAAACACGAAAGCATTCCCCTACTACCATAAACGACAAATAATTTGAAGTGGTTTTGCTTGCATCACAGCCAATGGCGCGGATACGAGCGGTGATAGACGACGTTGTTGGTGAAGCAGGCGACCGTGAGAAGAATGAGCGTCCCGGTCAGAACCGGGAGCAGCACGAACCCAAGCCCCGCCCCCCCCTGCACGCCGATCAGGGCGGTCGCCCCCCCCGGTGGATGCGTGGTGTGGGTCAGATTCATGAGGAAGATGGAGGTGGCGACGGCAAACGCCATGGATAGCGGCGTCGAGCCGAAGAGCGCGACCACGACCACCGCAACCAGGGCGGACACGAGGTGCCCCCCCACCAGGTTGCGCGGCTGAGCCAGGGGAGACTCCGTAGCCCCGAACAGGAGCACAGCCGAAGCGCCGAGAGAACCGATCAGTAGAGGATGGCCCAGCAGGATGGTCACCTCGCTGATGGCAAGGAGCCCGGCCGTCGCGCTCAGAAAGCTCCAGGCCGCGTAGTAAAGGGTCATGGGTGCGCGGGTACCGCGCAGAGGGGCACGGCACCTCCGCGACACCCGCGCCAGCCTCTTGCGTATGGCAACCTTTCTCCGCATCACTACGGAAAGGCGTCGTTTCATCAGATTATGTCCTCCGGTTTGAATTGAAAAGGGGGGCGGCACACCCAGGCGCCGCCCCCCCCGAATCGCAATGCTATTTTCCCGCCAGCGGGTCCTTTATCTCGTCCTCAGCCTTGAACATCAATTTCTTCACGCCGCGGTTGTTGAGGTATTTCGCCAACTCCAGGTCGACCTTGGCAGGCACGTCCACCCCAGCCTTGGTCAGCATCTCGCGCAGCAGCCGTTCCGCGGCGGCGGCGTGGTTCAGGGCATCGCCCAGGACCCGCTGCGCCTCGTCCGGGTTGTGGAAGCCGACCGAGTTTTCGGCCCCGATGAAGACCACGCGGTAGAAGGCCTCCTCGTAATGGTCCTTGGCCTTTGCGTAGAGCCCCTGGTCGAGTTCTTTCCCGAAGGCCCGTGCCTTGTGGGCCATCTCGAAGAGCTTGGCATCCGTGGCGGTGGCGTAGCCGGAGCGGATGAACTGCGACATGACGCGGTCCTGGATGGCGAAGATCTTCGCGCGCATCTGCTCGGGGGAGTCGTCATGACACTGCTTGCACGCCTTCAGGTCGTTCTTGAGCGGGCTCATGATGCGGTGGTCTGACACCTTCTGCCCGGCGACGTCGGTGGCCGGCATGTGGCAATCCGCACAGGTGACGCCGGCCTGCCAGTGCACGCTGTTGTTGGAGAAGAGCTCGAATTCCGGGTGCCTGATGAAGGCGAGCTTGAAGCCGGTGACGCTCTGGGTCCACTCACCGCTCGGCTTGTTGCTGCGCAGCTTCTTGATGATGTTCTCGATGGTGATGCCGCCCCACTTGCTCCCGTCCCAGGGGAAGAAGACGTCGGTGGATTTCATGTCGGCATCCTTGGGGATGCTGTAGGTGACGTGACACTGGGCGCAGGCGAGGGTCCTCAGATCCTGCCGGGTCAGCTTGGACTGGTCGACGCCCAGCTTTTCCAGCCCCTTGCCCAGGGTGAAGCCGCGCGAGATCTTGAGCGAGAGATCGCGGTTGTCGTGACAGTCGATGCAGGCGACGCCGAGGGTCTGATCCGCTTTGGGGATCTTGCCGCGAATTTCCTGGTAGGGTTTGGCGAAGTAATCCTTGCCGAGCTGCCTTTGCAGGGTCGGAGCGTAGGGGGTCTTGCAGGTCAGGCAGGAGCCGCCGGCCTTGTAACGCCCCGGATCGACATCGAGCTGGTCCTGCACCATGTAGAAGTGGCCGCGGGGCTCCTTGTATTCGGTCCCGAAAGCCCAGCCGTTGTAGAGGAGCCCGAGGAAGGGGTACTCGTCGATCTTGTCGGGGTTCGCCTCCCCGACGTCCCACCCCCTCTTGTACCGGCTCTTCCCGGCCGGCGTCGGCTCCGAGGTCTGCTTCCAGAGCTGGTACTGCTTGGGGTAGAGCTTACCCCACTCGGCCGGGTCAACCGTCCCGTCCGCAATGGCCGGGCGCACCTCGCTCAGCTCGATCTTCTTCGGGGAGCAGCCGGATCCCACCAGCGCCAACCCCGCCACTGCCATGGCGACACATCCTCGCAGCATCTTCATCAACATTCTCCTCCAGTCTGATTTCCCGCCTTGCGCAGCAGCCGCCGGCACGGGTGACGATCTGACACAACCTTCAGCAGGGAGCGTGCCACGGCGACGGTCAACCGCAAATCATGAGAATCCCGTTCTTTTGAGGATGATGCGGGAGGAGAAAGGGTGGTGCTTGGGTAACGCGACGTTACCTACCGGTAACGTTTCATCTTCTTCCAGAGTGTCTTGCGGGAGATCCCCAAAAGGCGTGCGGCCTCGGCGCGCCGGTTGCCGGAAACAGCCAGCGCCTGCCGGATCAGCTCCTCCTCCTTGTCGTCAAGCTTGGTGGAAAGGAGTGAGCCCTGCGCAGGACGGTGCGGCGGCTCTGACTCCTCCGCTTGCGCTGCAAAGCTGCCCTGTCGGAACTCGGCAGGAAGGTCGTCGATGGTGAGGGTGTCGCCGCTGCAAAGCGCGGTGGCGCGCTCCATGGCGTTCTTGAGTTCCCTGACGTTGCCGGGGTAGCGGTGGCTTAAAAGCGCCTCCTTCGCCTCCCGGGAAAGCCTCAGCTCCGGGCGCCCCATGTCAGTGGCGAAGCGGGAGAGGAAAACGGTGACCAGGGGCAGGATGTCCTCAAGACGCTCCCGCAAAGGAGGAAGCTCGATCGGGATCACGTTCAAGCGGTAGAACAGATCCTCCCGGAACTGCCCCGCCGCGACGTCGTGGCGCAGGTCGCGGTTGGTGGCGGCCACGATGCGCACGTCGACCTGGATCTCCCGGTTCCCGCCGATGCGCTCCACCGTCTTCTCCTGCAAGACGCGCAACAGCTTCGCCTGCGCGGAAAGTGGAAGTTCACCGATCTCGTCCAGGAACAGGGTGCCGCGGTGGGCCTGTTCGAATTTCCCTTTGCGCTCCTTGAAGGCACCGGTAAAGGCCCCCTTTTCGAAACCGAAAAGCTCGGACTCGAGCAGGTTTTCCGGGAGGGCGGCGCAGTTGATCTTGATGAGGGGGGAGCCGCTGCGCCGGCTCTTGCCGTGCAGCTCGCGCGCTACCAGTTCCTTCCCGGTGCCGCTTTCTCCGGTGATCAGGATAGTGGAGTCGAGCGGGGCCGTGGAGCGGATCATCTGGAAGACCGGTTGCATGGCGGGGCTGCGGCCGATCATGCCGCCGAAGGAGGATTCGCTTAACAGCTGGTCGCGCAACACCGAGTTCTCTTCCTTTAGGTGTTCCCGCTCGGTGATGTCCCTGCTCACCATGAGGGTGCCGACGAAGCGGTCCAGGGCGTCCTTGATGGGGTAGTAGCTGTTCTCGAAGATGCGTCCCTTGACCTCGAGAGGACGCGTGTGGAAGGCGAGGGTGCCGCCTTTCAGGCTTTCGAGGATGGCGCCGATGCGGGGCCGGGCCGGAGGCGAGTGGATCGCCAGGAGGTCGCGCCCCAGGTAGTTGGCGGCGTCGATGCCGCGGATCTGTTCAGCGGCGGCATTGACACAGACGATCTTGTTGGTGTGGTCGGCGAAGATGATCCCCTCGCCCATACTGGTAAGAATGGCACGGTAGACCGCATTGCCGGGTTCACTCTCAGTTGTCGTCATCACGCCCCCTTGTTACCGATTGGTAACATCGATGTTAGGCGTTTATGGACGGAGCGCCTTGACTGAGATCAAAAAGTTCAAAGCTGAGGAAGGATTTTTTGTACAGCGGCGCTGCGGAGCCGAGAGAGAGGGGAACGAGGGACCCGGGAAGGTCCCCCATTGGGTCGATTACTTGCTTATGGCGGGGGTACGCTCTTTGATGACCGTGTCCCGGTCAGACATCTTGACAGTCAGCGAGGCGCAGTTTCTGGTTGTGCTCCATCGGTACATCACGCACCTCCTTCAAATATCATCACATAAAAAGCCGGATTCTCGCCCCGGTGAGCTAGGCTTCGCTTTGCGCCCCCTGCGCCTGGGCAAGCAGATCGCACGCTATGGTATCTTCCGGGTTCAGCATTACCGCCAACTTCAACTGCTCCAGCGCCTCATCCCGCTTCCCTTGTTGAAGACAGGCGTAGCCGTAGTCACGGCGCAGGTTGGGCAGCGAGCTGTTGAGTTGCAGGGCCTTGGCGTAGTGGGCGAGCGCATGCGGGTCGTTCTTGCTTGCCAGTAGGTTTGCCAGGGCGTGATGGACCTCGGCTATCGCAGGATTCGCCTCGATCGCCTTCTGGTAGAGCTCGCGAATCGTCTCCGGGTCGCTCTCCAGGGCCTGTTCCGCCGAAGCCAGTCCGAAATAGGCCGGCGCGAGCTGATCGTTCAGTTCGATGGCGCCGCTGAAACTCTTGCGGGCGGCGGTGAAGTCCTTCTTGAGCAGGTAAATGTAGCCCAGGTTGATCTTTACCAGCGGCGCCTTGGGGTCCAGCTCAAGGGCCGTGCTGCAGTGCTGCAGAGCTTCGTCCAGCCGGTTGGCACGCAAAAGCGCCGCTCCGTAGTTGTTCTGGCACCCGACGTGGGTAGGGACCAGCTTGACCGCCTTTTCGTACTGAGCGATGGCCTCGTCGTTGCGCCCGAGGTCCTGCAAGAGCACCGCGTAGGTGTAGAGGGCGCCGAAGTGATACGGTGCGTGTTTGAGCGCCCCCAGCAGCACGGACTCGGCATAGTCGTATATGCGCAGGTCGTGCAGGGTGTCCCCCAGCTTGTACAACACGTGAGCGTTGTCGGGGGCAAGTCCGGACGCTACCTCAAAGCAAACCGCGCCCTCGCGGATCTGTCCTTCCTTCTTGAGCAGGTCCCCGAAGGCGGCCACCAGCTCGGTGACCGCAGGGCGTTTCACCGTCGCGGAGTCGTCCGCGAGCAGGTTTGCCAGTTCGGACACGACGACCCGGGAGATGCTGTCACCAGACTCCGAGATCCGGCCGCTCATTTCCCGCAGTCCCTGCACCGCCTCCTCCAGCTTGCCGGTCTCGGCCTTGATGGCGGCGGCGAAAAACAGGGCCAGGAAGTCGTTCGGGTCCCTTTCCGCCATGCCGGCGTAGGCGGAGAGCGCCGGCTCCAGCTCGCCGCGCACGTGCATCGACAGCGCCGTAATGAAGTTGATCTCCTTGACCGGTGCAGTCCCCCTGCCCTGCGCAGAGTCTTTACCGAACATCTTGCCGAATATGCCCATGATCGTGATCCTTTTGGCGCGCCCGTTTCGCGGCGTCCGCCCGGGAGAATTCTCGCGCCGCATTTGTAATAGGATTCTGAAGTTATTTGAGACTGTTTCTGTCACCCGCTCGCGCCGCACGTGCGACGAAATGACTAGGGCGCGTACTTCCACAGCACGTTGGTCATGCCACCGGGGACGTATCCGCCGAAGGCCCAAACCGTGCCGTTGACGACCCATGACGCCGATCCGAAGATCCTGGCCGGAGTGTTAGCTGCCGAGGGACTTCCTTTTGTGCCATACACGGGGGACTGGTTTGAAGTACCATTGCCGGCAATGAGTTTCCAGCCGACACCGTCGAACTTCCAGAGGTCGTTCATCTCCCCGTTGTAACCGCCGTCCACACCGAAGCCTCCGTAGAGCCAGAGGCAACCGTTGCTGTCCATCCAGAAAATGGAGCCGGATCTCGCCCCGGGTCTCGCGGTGGCAGCATTGCCATATATGCCGACCGAGTTGAAGACATTGCTGCCGGACACCCAGGTCCAGTTGCCGCCGTCGAATTTCCAGAGATCGCTCAGGAGTCCGTGATTGGTACACCCCCCGAAAAACCAGGCGTCACCCTGCGGATCGACCCAGGTTTTGGTGATGTCCCTGCCACACGGAGCGTTTGACGGCGATGCAAGGCCCAGCGTTCCGTAGTCAGACAGATCGTTGGCTATGGTCGTTCCGGAAACCCAGGTCCAGGCAGCGCCGTCGAAACACCACAATTCGTTCAAATGCCCCAGGACTCCGGCGGCATCTTTGCCCGAACCTCCGAAGAGCCAGAGACGACCGAGGCGATCGACCCAAGCCACGGCAGCCTCCCTCGCGCCAGGTTTGTTGGTGGCGGATGGGAATCCCTTGAGGCCGTGCACCGCGCCGCCGTCAGCCGTCGTGTCACCGGAGACCCACGTCCACGCTGTGCCGTCGAATTTCCAAAGGTCCCCCAGGTAGCCTTGCACTCCGTTCGCGTCCTTGCCGATGCCCCCGAAAAGCCAGAGGTTGCCGCCGGCATCGGTCCAGGTGGAACCGCAGTCCCTTGCTCCAGGCTCGTTGGACCCTGCCGGCACACCTTTTGTCCCGTAGGCGCCGGAACGGTTTGACAGGTTCCCGCCCGCGACCCAGGTCCAGTTAGCGCCGTCGAACTTCCACAGGTCATTCAGGTGCCCCGTCGTCCCGGTGGAATCGATGCCGTAGCCACCAAAGAGCCAGAGGTTGCCGCTTTTGTCGCTCCACGACATGGCCCCACCTCTTGCCCCGGGGCAATTGAGCGGGCTTGCGACACCTTTGGCGCCATAGGTTCCGACTCGATTTACGGTGCTGTCTCCGGACACCCATGTCCATGAACCAAGGGTTGCCGGCCCGGTGTTGCTGTCCGCTGCGGTAAAGTTCCTCTCGATGACATCAGCAGTGCCGACCGTTACCGAATGAATGGACGGAGTAAAGAAGTAACCCGTCTTTGCTGCTGTCACCTGGTAGGTGCCGTTATTTACGGCGGTGAACCTGTACATGCCGTTTGAATCGGTGGTGATCGTTGAGGATGATGAACCAGTCAGCATGACGACGGCACCGGCCACAGCAGTACCGCCTGAAGTACTAACTTTGCCTGACACTGAAGGAGAGCTGTTTTCGACACTCTTGCTGCTGGTTGAACCACCGCACCCCGAAAGGCAGAGAAAGCAGAGCAAATAAACAAGAAACTTCACCTAACCTCCAGATGGTGCCACATGATCATTTTGGAAGTTCCAGTATCCTGGATACTTCATTCGAAGATGCTTTCCGTCCGGCACATTAACACGTACAGTTAATTTCGATCAATGTAATATTTCCTATTGCGGCTTCCCCGGTGCCGGACTCAGCTGCAAAATCAGGAAGGATCTCCCACCGTAACGGCAGGCTCTGCGGCAAGCATTCCCCCACTAAGACAACCTGGTACCATGCCGCGCTGCCTAAGGAGGCTGCCCACGATGGTCACAGATCACAACCTGTTCTCCGAAACAGTCGAAGAGCTGACCGGGGCTCCGGAGCGGGACTGGAACAGATGCGACTGAAAATGCTTTCCTGATTGGGGAGGGACTTCAAGCTGAGGAGATGGAAGTAAGCCACGGCTATTGCGAAAGTTACTGGGAAAAACAGAAACAGTAGGAGCCGTGTTGAACCAATCGTCTAAGAGAATTTGCATACGGACGGGCAGGTGCTAAAATGCTGCAGACACAATTCCGACTAAGCATCCCATGACAGCAACTCACTTAAATAGGTCACGTGCTTATGGATACATCAGATTACCAGGAAATTCGCGGGTTGTTTGACTATTACATCCGGATGTATTCGACCCGCGACGACCTGCTCACCACCTATTTCAGTGATGATTTCTCCGGTATTACCGGCAGCGGCGATTATCTTGTCAAGGATAGGGATGCCTGGATCGCGGTCACCCGCCAGGATTTCGCCCAGGTCAAAGATCCAATCAACATCGACCTGAAAGACCTCTCCATCCAGCTGTTGGCCGAGACCATTGCCGTTACCAGCAGCACCTTCGTTATCCACTTACCCATCGAAGAACATATCCTTTCCAAAAAAATAGCCCGCCTGGTGCTTATTTTCCGCAAAGAATGCACGGGATGGAAAATCTGCCACAGCAGCATTTCGGTCTCTTTTGGCGTAGCCGATGAGGGGGAGATCTATCCGCTCAAAGACCTGGAGGACCGCAACCGGCACCTGGAAGCAGTCGTCGCGGAGCGGACCGGCCAGCTTTCCGAGGCAAACACCAAGCTGAAACAGGCCAATGAAGACCTGGCCAGGGAAATCGAGGGGCACAAGCAGTCTCAAATAGCCAACGAGAGACTGCTGTTGCGACAGCGCGCCATTTTGGACAACCTGCCGATGATGGCGTGGCTCAAAGATACTGAAAGCCGCCTGGAGATGATCAACGAGCCGTACGCCCGGGCGTGCGGTCGACCGGTCGAAGAATGCATCGGCAAGACCGACCTGGAGTTGTTTCCCCGGGAAATGGCCCAGAAGTTCCTCTCCGATGACCGCGATGTGTGTGTTTCGGGGGTGAAAAAACATCTTGAAGAGCTGATACCAACCACCGACGGTACCAGGTGGCACTTCACCTGTAAGACCCCTCTTTTTGATGAGGTGGGGCGGACAGTAGGAACCACGGGTGTCGCACTGGACATAACCGAACGAAAACAGGCGGAAAAGGCGCTGATCGAGAGCGAGGAGCGTTTCCGCTCGCTGATGGAGAACATACCCAATGTGGCAGTCCAGGGGTACGCCCTTGACGGTACGGTGCTCTTCTGGAACCGGGCTTCGGAGATCCTCTATGGCTACAGTGCCCGGGAGGCGTTGGGCGCGAACCTCCTGGATCTCATAATTCCGGCTGAAATGAAGGATGGCGTCAGAGAAGCAATCAGCCAGATGTACGAAAGCTGCAAGCCGATCCCGCCCGGCGAGTTACTCCTCAAGCGCAAGGACGGCTCTCTGGTGCCGGTTCTTTCCAGCCACGCCCTGCTGAGCCCCGTGGGGCGCCCCCCGGAATTTTTCTGCCTCGATGTCGATTTGACCGAGCGCAAGAAGGCGGAGGATCTCCTCTCCTACGCCATCTCCTTAACCGACGCCTCCCTCGAATCTACCGCCGAGGGTATCCTGGTCGTGAACCGAAATGGCGAGATCGCGCGTTGGAACAAGAAGTTCGCCGAACTTTGGAAGGTACCGGAAGAACTGCTGGTTACCGGCGTCAAAGACCCCGTGCTCGCCCACATTACTGCCCAGATGTCCCAGCCGGACCGGTTCCTGGCCAAAGTCATGGAACTCTACGAGCACCCGGACGCTTCCAGCCAGGACTTGCTCGCGCTAGCCGATGGGCGTTTTTTCGACCGTTACAGCCAGCCCCTGGAGATAGGCGACGAGATTGTTGGCCGTTTCTGGTCCTTTCGCGACGTGACGGAACACAAGAAGCACCAGCAGGAGCAGCTAAAGATCGAGAAGCTGGAGTCGCTCGGCCTGCTTGCCGGCGGGATCGCCCACGACTTCAACAACATCCTGACCGGCGTCATGGGGAACATTTCCTTTGCGCAGATGTTTCTGGACCCCTCCCATAAAGCGTGCAAGCCTCTGGAGGAGGCGGAAAAAGCGTCGTTGAGGGCCACCGAACTCGCCCATCAGTTGCTGACCTTTGCCCGCGGCGGCGAACCGATCAGGAAGATTATTTCACTGCAACACATCGTCAACGAATCGGTCGAACTCGTTCTGAGTGGATCAAACGTCAAGGGGTTCATCGATATCCCGGATACGACCCATGCGGTAGACGCGGATGAAGGTCAACTGAGCCAGGTCTTGCACAACATTCTCATCAACGCCTCGCAGGCCATGCCCGGGGGCGGTACGCTGACAATCAGCGCCCAAAACGAGACCATTGCCGGATCTAACACCCTTTCGCTTCCTCCCGGAAGCTACGTCCGGCTGTCCATCACCGATCAGGGGTGCGGCATGCCGGAAGATGTGATGGCAAAGGTCTTCGACCCGTACTTCACCACGAAGTCGGCCGGCAACGGGTTGGGACTGGCTTCCGCCTACTCCATCATAGCCAGGCATGGCGGACACATCGGGGTCGAATCCGTGGTCGCCCAGGGAACCACCTTCACCATCCACCTGCCATCCATCGGAGAGACCTACTCGTCCCACAACGCCGAGACCGCTGCGAAGAGTCGTGCCGAGCAGCATAACGGCGGGTCGATTCTGGTCATGGATGACGAGGCGATGATCCGGGCATTCGCAGAAAGGATGCTTTCTGAATTGGGTTACCAGGTGACGACCTGCAGTGACGGCGCGGAGGCCATAACCTTGTACAAAAAGGCCCTGCAATCGGGATCTGCTTTCACCGCGGTTATCATGGATCTGACCATACCCGGCGGCATGGGAGGAAAGGACGCTGCACAGCAGATTCTTGCCGTCGATGCCGCTGCCAACCTGATCGTATCGAGCGGATATTCCAACGACCCCATCATGGCGGATTACCAGGCCTACGGTTTCAGCGCGGCAGTGGCAAAGCCCTACAGGATTAACGACCTCGGACAGATACTGATCTCGCTGCTAAATCGCTAGCGGCCCCGCATGTTGGTCGATTTCCGAATCACCCGAATCATTCAGGTACAGGACCGCCACGAAGGCTCAATAAAAAACAGCGGGACCACTTGTTCTCACACCCCGATGTCCTCATTCCAAAGCTGTGGTTTTTCTGCGATAAACCTGCGCATCAGATCGATACATTCCTCACTCTGCAGCACTTCTATTTGCACGCCGCGGGAGTGTAGCAGTTTCTCCTCGCCCATGAACGTTTGATTTTCACCGATGACGACTCGAGGGATGCCGTACAGCAGGATTGCGCCACTGCACATAGGGCATGGCGACAGGGTCGTGTACAGCACCGACTCCCGGTAGACGCTGGCCGGCAGTCGTCCGGCGTTTTCCAGGGCATCCATCTCGCCGTGTAAGATCGCGCTCCCTTTTTGCACCCGCCGGTTGTGGCCTCTTCCCAGAATTTTACCGTCATGCACCAATACCGAACCGATTGGAATGCCCCCTTCGCCCAGCCCCTGCCTGGCTTCCTCAATTGCTGCCAGCATGAATCTGTCCATAAAGATCACCTCAGTTTTGTTGGTAGGAGGTCCCTTTGCCGTTATTGCTCTAGCGACGTAGGAACCACCGCGTCTTCCCGCTCCGTGGCCAGCGCCAGCACCGGGTCGCCGTAGCTGTCCGCGACCATGGTGTCGATTTTACCGAGGGCATACCAGCGCCGGAAGGCTTCGATGAAGACGATCGCCATCAGCAGCATCAGGATGACTGACAGGCTTGCCAGAAGATAGAGCCCCTTGGGCAGAAAGTTCCGCGTGATGTTGAGATATCCGGCCCACATGCAGATCGGCATCATGAACAGGCCTGGCCCGGCGGTGATCCAGGCGTATTTTGCCTTGCCGAGCCGGATCAGCATGGTGGTGCCGACAATCAGGGCGCAGGTGGCCAGCAACTGGTTGCTCATGCCGAACAGCGGCCAGATGGTGGAGATGTCTCCGGTGTAGACCAGGTAGCCCCAGGCGGAGGTAAACAGGGCACTGGTCAGGATAATGCCGGGCGTCCACCCGTTGTCGCCGAAGGGGGCATAGATCTTACCGAGCATTTCCTGCAGCAGGTAGCGCCCCACGCGGGTGCCGGCATCCACGGCGGTCAGGATGAAGACCGCCTCGAACATGATCGCGAAGTGATACCAGTACGCCATCATACTCTTCATGAACGGCACGGACGAGAAGATGTAGGCCATCCCCACCGCCAGGGATACGGCGCCGCCGGGTCGTCCCTGGACCTGCTCGCCGACCTCCCGTGACAGCTCCGGCAGGTTGACCGGAATGAGGCCAAGCTTGGCGTACGCGGCTGGGGCGGCATTGATGGCAAAATAATCAGTTGGCAACAGTGCGCAGGCCGCGATCAAGGCCATAACGGCGACAAAGCCTTCCACCAGCATGGCGCCGTAGCCGACAAAGAGGACGTCGCGTTCGTTGGCGATCATCTTCGGGGTGGTGCCGGTGCCGATGATGGCATGGAAACCGGACAGGGCGCCGCAGGCAATGGTAATGAACAGAAACGGAAAGGCGGCGCCGGGGATGATGGGACCCCCACCGAAGAAGTACGGCGTAATGGCAGGCATGTGCAGGTCGGGGTGAACGAAGACGATACCCAGTGCAAGGGCGCCGATGGTGCCGATCTTGAGATACGTGGAGAGGTAGTCGCGGGGCACCAGCAGGAACCAGACCGGCAGGGTCGAGGCGGCAAAGCCGTAGGCCGGCAGGATCAGGGCGAGCTGCTTCTTGGAGAAGGTGAACAGTCCCGCCAGGGTCGGGTCGGCGGCCACGTAGGGGCCGGCATAGATGGATAGCGCCAATAGCACAACGCCGATGATGCTCCCCCCCTTTATGTCCCCGGGGCGGATCTTCTGCATGTAGATCCCCATGATCATGGCGATCGGCATGGTGGCGAAAACGGTGAAGGTCCCCCAGGGGCTGTTGAACATGGCATTGACCACGGCTATGCAGAGCCCGGCCAGGGTAAGGATCAGGATGAAGAGAACGGCTACCGAAGCCACCTTTCCCGCGCCCCTGCCGATCTCGGCTTCGGCGATAACCGAGATGCTTTTCCCCTTGTGCCGCACCGAGGCGAACAGCACAACCATGTCATGCACCCCGCCGGCCAGGACTGCACCGATCAGAATCCAGAGCGCGCCGGGCAGGAAGCCGAACTGGGCCGCAAGCACCGGCCCCAGCAGAGGACCGGCCGCGGCAATGGCGGCGAAGTGGTGTCCGAACAGGACGTACTTGTTGGTCGGCATGTAGTCGTGACCGTCCCTGCAGAAAACGGCGGGAGTTTCCCGCTCCCCGCGCAGGTTCATGACCTTGTTGGCAAGGAACAGCCCGTAGCATCGGTACGCAATGGCGAAGAGGCACGCTGCTGCAAAAATCAGGGTCAACGAGTTCATTGGATCTCTCCGTCAGTTGGAAGCATATTGTGCGGTGCTCTTTACCGATTTGATCCCGACCGAAATGGTTGAGCCGTCGCCCTGGCCTTGTTGTTTAAGTCGAGCATCCGGAATGAATCGATCGGGAAGCTGGTTTCGCAGACCGTATCCGACATTTCGGGGTCGGGACACGAAAGAGATCCTGCGGAGAGCCCCACATCTCCAGCATGTATTTTATCGGGGCATCGCCGAGAAAACTTAAACTGTTACCCCTAAACTTCAAACCATGTGGGAGAGTAGAGCAGGTTCTGGCGCAGGATGTTGCAGATTTGGAGGGGGTTTTGATAATACCGGTGTTTTCTGCCGCACCACGACCCGCCATATATGGCAGTTATGTCAAACACGACGGTCCCAGGTAGCGCGGACGTTCTCCCCTCCCTCCGCCGGATTGAGATCATGCCTGCAGTTTCAAACCTTTGCAGGCAGAGTGTCCACGGGGATTCTCTGGCATGCTAGTTGTAAAGAACCCGATATAAAAAGGTATTGCCTAAGCTTCAGTAACCACAACGAGAGGAGAAACGAACCATGAAGACAAGAACCGTATCCATCTTGCTGGCAACCGTCGCTTTGATGGCACTTAGTATCTCCACGGCCTTCGCCCAGATGAAGCATATGCCGATGGACGATCAAGGACCGGGATATGGACGGATGATGGAGCCCGGCAAAATGGGCGACATGACGGCGATGTGCCTCGAGCATGCGGAGAAGCTCGGCCTCACCGATGACCAGACCATGAAGATGAAGCCTCTGCACCGGGAAATGCAAAAGAAGCAGGCACGGTTCATGGCGGACCTGAAAATTGCGGAAATCGAACTCGCTGAAATAATGGAGGTAAAGGATTTCGATCTGGAGAAGGCCACGTCAGCTGTCAAAAAGATTGAAGGGATAAAAACATCCCATCATCTGGAAATGCTGTCGGCTATGAAGCAAATGCGGGCGATCCTGACGGACCAGCAGTTTAAGGAAATAATGAAGATGGCGCCCATGAAGATGAAGATGGGCGAGGGGAAACCCGGCGCGAAACACATGAAGAAACGTAGGTAGCCCGGAAGCCGCTAACGTGGGCAGCCTGGTACTTGAGGTGGCCGGGGTTTGTGAGACAGCCTGATGGGCGCAATAAGCAATGTCCCGTCGATGTGGGAATTACCGGCGTCAGGCTGCCGGCCTCAGGTTCTCAAGTCCTTCGAAATAAGCCTCATCC
>NZ_JAHLMF010000025.1 GCF_018919385.1 Geomonas diazotrophica | reverse complement strand
TCCGGGCTCTTATACTGTTTCAGTAGGTCATCGATTACAGCAAGGTCAATGGTCATGGCAACTCCTTGGGGTAAGTGGATTTACCCCGAAATGACCATTTACACAAACCTTTTTACACCCCCGACAGCGGCGGCTCTAGATCACCAGCTAGCGCCCCCCCCGCTTTGTATGAATCTGAATGGAATTCGTCGAATCTTAATGGAATTCGTCGAATCTGAACGGGATTCGTCGAATCTGAACGGAATTCGTCGAATCTGAACGGAATTCGTCGAATCTGAATGGGATTCGTCGAATCTGAACGGAATTCGTCGAATCTGAACGGATTTGGTTGATCAGATCCAGATTCGCCTTTACCGGATCAATTACGGCAGATACATTCACTGAACGAAGTGTCCCAAACCAGTCGATATCTGACCCTCGGGCCACTCGCGGGGAAAGGCACGATAGGCGATAATGTCCCCATACTGAAACAAGGAGACAAGAGATGAAGTTCATGCAAGTTCGCAACGCGACGGCGAGGATCGAATACGGCGGTAAGTGCTTTCTGATCGACCCGGTTCTGGCGGAGAAAGGGGCATACCCTGCTTTTGCGGGGACGGTCAACGGGCATCTGAGGAACCCTCTGGTGGACCTGCCGGTTCCCGTCGAGACGCTGCTCGATGTGGACGCCGTCATCGTCACCCACACCCACCTCGACCACTGGGACGAAGCGGCTAAAAACCAAATCCCGAAGGGGATGCCTATCTTCGCGCAAAACGAAAAGGATGCCGCCGGACTCCGGGAGGCAGGCTTTACGGACGTCACCGTTCTCACCGAGCATACCGATTTCGCAGGCATCACGCTCATCAAGACGTCCGGTCAGCATGGTAGCGACGACGCCATGGCGAAACTGGGAGATCGTTTGGGAGAGGTATGTGGGGTGGTCTTACAGCATCCTGACGAGAAAGCCCTCTATCTCGCCGGCGACACGGTCTGGAACCGGAATGTTGCTGACGCACTGCGGGAGTACACGCCGGGCGTTATTGTCCTGAACTGCGGGGATGCCCAGATTATCGGGATCGGGTCCATCATTATGGGGAAGCGGGACGTTCATGACGTGTGGAAAGCGGCGCCCGGCGCCACCATCATAGCGAGCCACATGGAGGCCATGAACCACGCGGTGCTGTCACGAAAAGAATTGCGTGACTTCCTGAAGGAAAATGGCATGATACAGCGAGTGCTGGTCCCGGAGGACGGCGAGTCCTGCGTGTTGTGAGCCGGGCCGGGCAAGGTCAGTTCTGAAGGAGTAAGAGGTACCCATGTCGGTTCCGTCTGTTGCAGTCGTCGCCATCAACCACTTCAGCCCCTTTCACTTCTCGGTGCCGTGCATCATCTTTGGCGACATTTTGCCAGGTCAAAAGCTCTTCGACCTGAAGATCTGCGCAGGAGAACCGGGCCCGCTACGCTCCCGGCAGGGCTTCAGTATCGAGACATCCTTCGGACTGGACGTCCTGGAACAGGCGGACATCGTCATCGTCCCCTACTGGCGTGACCCCGCTGAAAGACCCCACCAGGAATTGCTCGACGCCCTGGTGGCGGCGCACCAGAGGGGCGCCCTTGTGGTAGGCCTCTGTCTGGGTACCTACGTCCTCGCCTACGCCGGTCTGCTGGATGACCGCCGGGCGGGAACACATTGGGAGTTCGAGCAGGATTTCATCAACCGGTTCCCGAGTGTGCGGTTGGACACCAACGCCCTCTACGTCGAAGACGACAGGTTGGTGACCTCTGCGGGCACCGCGGCAGGGCTCGACTGTTGCCTCTACCTGGTGCACAGGGAGCATGGCCGGTCAATCGCCAACAAAGTCGCCAGGCGCATGGTCATCCCGCCGCACCGCGAAGGGGGGCAGGCGCAATTCATAGAGCAGCCAGTTCCCCTTTCCACCCGGGATGCCAACGTCAACAAACTGCTCGAGTATCTGAGGAACAACCTGGGTAAGGTGCACAACCTGAACGATCTGGCGGATTACAGCCTGATGAGCCGTCGTACCTTCACGCGGCACTTCCAGAAAGCCACCGGCATGTCGGTCGGTGGCTGGCTCATGAGCGAGCGCCTGCAGCGAAGCCAGGAACTGCTGGAGACCACGAGCCGCTCAATAGAGACCATAGCCGAGCTTGTCGGTTTCCAGTCCGCCGCCTCGCTGCGTCAGCATTTCAAGGCCAGGTTCGACGTCACCCCCACCGAATGGCGAAAGACCTTTCAAGCAGGCAGCATTGTGACTTGATGTCGCATTATTTCGCTGACGCTCTTTGTTGAGATAAACCGGGGTCAGGCTTGCAATGTTGCAAAGTTAACCGTCAGAGGGTCAGAGATTGCAACTTTGCAAGCCTGACCCCAGATTCTTGCCGCCAGACTCTACTTCATTCTCCTCTTATTCGCCCGCCGTCACCTTCATTTCAACCTTCTCCAGGAACACCTTTCCCTTCAGGTCAAACCGGTATACCTTCCCCGCCTTCCAATCCTTCTCAAAACGAAGGCGGATATCGTTGCGCCCCTTTCCAGGGGTCCCGTCTATGAAGAGTTCACCGTTTAGGTAGCGGAGCGAGACCGTGCGGGTTTCATTCCCGGATTTTACCGTCAATTCCCGGCTCTCTCCCTCGGCAATGCGCAGCGTGGATGGCTCCACCTGCTGTTTCTTGCCCTGTACCTTCAACTCCCCCGAGAGGAGGGCGACTGCCACGCTGCGCGGAGGATGCGCCGTCGATTGGGTGGCTGGCTGACGCACCGGCGGAGGGGGAACGGGAGTTACCGGTGGAGGCTTTGGCCGCTCCTTCTCGACGATGATCGTTGGCGGAGGCGTGGAGCGTTCCCTTTCCCTTATTACCACCGGCGGTTCCTCCCGAATAATGACCAGTCGTGGCACCTCCCGCTCAAACCTGGAAGAACGGTCGTGAACCTTGATGAAGACATCCACCCCACGTAACGCCAGCGGTCCGGAGGTGCCGGTATCAGTATAGAGTTCACCCTTTCCCCAGCGCCGGTCATAGGGAAAACGGAGCCCTTCAAAGGTAAGGGCGCCGCCGGCATAGGTTACGGTGAGTTCCACCTCTCTCCCCTTTCGGTCAGCCACCCCGATCCTGCGGGTTTCACCGTCGGCGATGGTGAACGTCAAGGGTTCATAGTGGTGATGCCGGTCGCCGATCTTGATCTCCCCCCCCTGCAAGCGAACCCGAATCAGTTCGCCAAAGGCGCCCTCACCCCTGTGTATCGCCTCGATGCGTTCCTGCCGTTCCTGCTCCAGCGCGGCAAGACGTGCCCGTTCTCGCTCCCGTTCCACCGCCTGGCGGCGGGCCTGCTCCTCTGCAGCCTGGCGGCGTACCCGCTGCTCCTGCTCGTACACCCGTATCGCCTCTATCCGCTCCGCTTCGCTCATCCGGTCCCAGTTTTCCTGGGGGACGCCGTACATGTAGTGAGTGCAGGCCGCAAGCAAGGAAGCCAAGATTAGACAGATGACAGATATTATTTTCATGATATGCATCTCCGTTAGGGACAACTGGTATAACTGTATGTACAACTGGGGTCAGGCTTGCAATGTTGCAAAGTAATGACACATGAGGGGGGCGCCACCTCGCACGCCTGCCCCATTGCGCTACGTATGGAATAATCTGAAAGTAAACCCATTAAAAAAGCCGCCAGTGCGGGTGATTTGCACTGGCGGCTCAATATACGGGGATTTATCTCTTCCTGTTGTCATGCTGGCCTCTTAGCAGGTTCGGGAGAAATTACCTTATACCCCTATTTACGTCTCCGGGTCAATGAGAATGGGTCAAGATGGGAAATTTCGATTCGGAGGACTAGCGCCAGATGAGTCGTCGTACCTTCCCTGCGATACTTCCAGCCCCCCTCAGCATGTCATGAGGCGCCCGCACCGGATGCGATCGCCTGCAGCGGAGCTTGGAACTCGAAGTCGCGTACTGTATGTATATCCAAGAATTATCACTAAAATTTTGTCCCTGCTATTGCCATACCGGCAAATTCAAGCAAAATCTCAGAGACATTCAATTTTTTTTGGGAGAGGAGCTCGCTGCTGCGTCTATGTTAATGGCAAAGGGAAAAACAGAGTCTGAGACTGCAATCGTTAGATCAGTCAACGCTCTTAAAAGGCACCTGTTTGCAGGAGTTTTGGTCCTGAACATAGTCGTTGTGGCCATGGTGTCACTGTCATTGCTGCAGAGCAGGGATGTATACAACGAGAGAGCGAAAGTCAACACACAGAACCTCGCCAGGGTGCTGGACGAAAACATCTCCGGGGTCTTCTTCAAGATCGATGTCGCCCTGCAGGGCGTGTGCGACGAGTACGAGCGGCAGCTTGCCGGTGGGCACGTGGACCATGCGTCACTCAGTCGTTTCATCGTACGGCAGCACACCCGGCTTCCGGAACTCTTGGCGCTCAGGGCCACCGATCCGGCCGGTCTCGCGATATACGGCCCGGAGGTCACCCCGGCAACAACCAAAAGTCTCGCTCACCGCGACTATTTCGTCCACCTGCGCCGAACCCCAGGAGCCGGACTTGTCATCTCCAAGCCGCTGGTCGGTGGCATCTCCGGTAAGTGGATGATCATCCTCGCCAGAAGGGTAAACCGCCCTGACGGCTCATTCGCCGGCCTTGTCTACGCAGGGGTCGGCCTCGACTACCTCTCCCACAGTTTCTCGACTTTGAATGTCGGCAAGAACGGCTTTCTGGCGCTGGTGGCATCGGACCTCAGTATCGTGGCAAGGTATCCGAAACTGAAGGCACCGCCTGGAGGGACGGAGGTTGGAACCGTCTTTCCCCAGTTCAGGGAACTGCTCGCCGCTGGGCAGAGCACGGGGACCTACCACGCGCGAAGCAGCGTAGACCCGATGGAGCGGGTTTTCTCCTACAGAAAGATCGCGCTGACGCAGCCGCTCTACGTATTTGTCGCGCTGTCCACCGCCGACTATCTCGCCAACTGGTACACCGAGTTGTACAGCGGCATCTTTTTCGTTCTCATCTTTATGATCATAACCACAGCGCTCACACACGTGTTCAACCGCGAGTGGGACCGCAGCCGAGAGGCGGAGCAGGCGCTCAAGATGATGGAGGACGAGAGGCTCAAGATGGAAAAGCTGGAGTCCCTGGGGACGCTTGCAGGCGGCATCGCTCACGACTTCAACAACATCCTGACGGGCATCATGGGGAATCTATCCTTCGCAAGGATGCACCTGGACCCCGACCACCGCTCCCAGCCGCTGCTTGAGGCGGCGGAGAAGGCGTCGTTGCGTGCGGGAGACCTGGCCAAACAACTGCTGACCTTCGCACGCGGGGGAGCTCCGGTCATGGAGGAGACATCGGTCTCCCTGTTGGTCGAGGAAGCGGTATCGCTCACCCTTAGCGGCTCCAATGTAAAGGGGATTGTCGATGTCCCAGCATCGCTTAACGCGGTCGAAGCCGATGCGGGACAGCTGTGTCAGGCTTTCAACAATATCATCAGGAACGCAATGGAAGCGATGCCAGGAGGTGGGATGCTCGTCATAACCGCCCGCGACCACTTCCTCGAGGCAAACAACTGGCAAAAGCTCCCCCCCGGGCCGTACGTCAGCGTATCGTTCTCGGACGAGGGAACCGGCATTCCCGAGCAGGACCTGAAGAAAATCTTTGACCCTTACTTCACAACCAAGCCGCATGGAAAGGGGCTGGGACTCGCTTCGGTATACTCCATCGTGAAAAGGCACGGCGGAAATGTCAGTGTCGATTCCCGCGTAGGCGAAGGCACTACCTTCACCGTTTATCTTCCATCACTCGGCAAAAGCTGCGAGACGCGCACGGCGCGGGAGGTCCAGCAGGGTTCCAACGCAGGACTCTCGCTGTTGGTGATGGATGATGAAGAGGCGATACGGCAAATGGCCGAGGGGGTGCTCAGGCATATGGGGCACCGGGTGGTTACCTGCGCGGACGGAGGCGACGCGGTGGCGCTGTACCGGGAGGCGATGCAGGCGGGTGATGGTTTCAGCGCGGTGCTGGCGGATCTCACCATTCCCGGAGGGATGGGTGGGATGGAGGTGGCGCGACAGATCCTCTCTCTTGACCCCAAGGCGCGCCTCGTCGTGATGAGCGGCTACTCCGACGATCCCGTGATGGCGAACTACCGCGACTATGGTTTCGCGAAAGCCCTGCCCAAGCCTTTCGATGCCAAGGCCATGGCGTCGCTCATAGAGACCTTGCGGTGACCGGCCGGCAGCCCCGGGACTTGATGAGGGGCAAAACGCCCCTTGCTCACCGGCTTCACGGGATGAGTCAAATTCAGCGCAAAGCAAAAGAGCCTTTCGGAATCGACCGAAAGGCTCTTTTTGTATGGTGGCGGTGCAGGGACTTGAACCCCGGACAACACGGATATGAGCCGTGTGCTCTAACCAGCTGAGCTACACCGCCAAGCTCTTTATTGTAATGATGTCAAATACCTACTGGACCCTCGCCGCCTCTTTTGCGCCGCGTCAAGAGATACCCTTTATATTCTAGAGCGTCTTCTTTGTCAATAAAAAACTCTGCTAAAAGTTTTTCATCTGTCTCAACCGCAAAGATGGATGCAACCTATTTGACGATATCCAGAAGCTCGACCTCGAATACCAGTGTCGCGTTGGCCGGGATCAACCCGGAGCCGCGCTCACCGTAAGCAAGGTCGGCAGGACAAACGAGTTGGGCCTTGCCTCCCACCTTCATCTTCTGCAGACCTTCGGTCCAGCACTTGATCACCTGATTCAGCCCGAACTCGACGGGACGGCCGGCAGCGTATGAGCTGTCGAACTCCTTGCCGTCGATCAGGGTGCCGCGGTAGTTGACCTTCACCTTGTCGGTGGCAGCCGGGCTGGCACCCGTCCCTTCCCTGAGGGAGCGGTAGATAAGGCCGGAGGGGGTCTTGACGGCATCCTTCTCCTTGGCGGCCTTTTCGAGGAACTCCTGGGTTTTCGCCGCAAGCTTCTCGCCCTGCGCGTTGCGACGCGACATGGCCAGTTGCTGGATCTTCACCTTGTACGGTTCTACGTCGAAACCGGGGGTCTTGCTGCCAAGGCCGTCCTTCAGCCCTTTCAGCACCTGGTCGGTTTCATCCTGAGACATGTCGAACACAGCAAGCTGCCGGGCCATGACCTGCCCGATAGCATAGAAAGTCTTCTGCTCGTCTGCTTTCTTCTCATCGGCCGCATAGGCGGGCAGTGCGAAAAGTGCTACCAGTGCAACAATCAAAAGTCTGCTCATAGTATTCCTCCTGTGTTTTTTTACGAAGGTACAACTATACCAGTTAATGCACGACGTGCATCCAATAGTTCGGCTGGGACAGCCAAACGAAAAACAGCACCCCGCCTGGAGGTGCTGTTTAGTGGTGGCCGTGCCACGATCGGCTTACTTCTTCGCCTTCGGTGCTGCTGCCTTGGGTGCCTTGGGTACCTTGACGGCCTTGGGGGCCTTGGCGGGCTTTGCCGGCGCCTTCGCCGGCTTGGCTGCTTTGGCGACACCCTCTTTCTTTGCCTCTATGTTGGCCATGCGCACTTCACGCGCCTTGGCAAGGTTGTCCGCGAGGCCGCGGTCCTGGGCCATCTTGCGACGCGCCTCGGAGTAGCTTTTCGCGGAAAGCGCCTGCTTGCTTGAGATGCCGTACTGCTTCTTGTAGGCACCCGGCTTCATGCCGTGGGCAGTGCTCAGGTGACGGGCCAGGGTCTTGAACCCCCCTTTGCCGCAGATGAGACAGACAACCTCGTTCTTCTTGAAAGCGTCTTTGACCGAAAGAGAAGGACGTGCCTCCTCTACACCTTCGATCGCCTGACCTGCTTCGAGGTTTTTAAGTGCTGCGTGAACCTTGGCTATTTCCGCTAGAAGCTCGTCCGACGTCATCGGCGTGCTGGAGGCGTGCGATGAGACGAGTTGTGCCGCTATTTCTACCAATGTCGCCATTAATCATCCTCCTCGGTAATATGATTGAGTGATTAATAGCAGAGACAAAAATATTGTCAATAATAAAGTATAAATAATGCGGGGCTAACTCAGTATTTTCTCAAAACAACGGCCGTCCGCACCGTCCACATTCGCAGTTGATGCTGGGGCTGAGCTTGGCAAACTGATTATACCAGGGACAAGCGACGGAATGATCGAAGCGGCAGCGGTGGAAAACAATAGAGGAGGATGACGGGAGCACAAGTTATTGCGAATGGAACTGTTCGAAAAAGATCAGCGTGCGTAAAAAGCTGCACGCCCGGCACCTAGAAGCGCAGTGTCCTCGTTGAGAATCACGTGCACCGGGATCGACTGAACTAGTGCGCTCAGCCTTCCCTTGGCGGTGAAGGCGACCATGAAGGTGGCTCCCTTGAGCAGGTCGAGGATCTTGGGGGCGATTCCGCCCCCCAGGTACACCCCCCCCGTGGAGAGGAACCTGAGGGCCGCGTTGCCGGCCTCGGCGCCGTAGACGCCGATGAAGAGGTCGACGGCCTTGGCGCACATGGGGCAGCTCCCTTTGAGGGCAGCCCGCGTGATGACGGCGGGCGGGTCCTGGGTGCCCATGGCCTGGGCCACGGCGGGATCTTCGTTGAAGTAGCGCTTGTCGCGCAGGAAACGGTAGATGTCGTACAGGCCGGGACCGGAGAGCACCCGCTCGTAACTCACCCTCCCGTGTTTGGCCTGCAGGTACAGCAGCAGTTCCGTTTCCAGGTCGCTGCGCGCCGCGAAATCGGCGTGTCCCGCCTCGGAGGGGAGCGGACGGTGGGTGTCGCCGTCCCAGTAGGCGAGTGATTCGCCCAACCCGGTCCCGGCGGAAACGACGGCGATGGTACCCTCCGGATTGGGCGTGCCGGCGTTGAGGGTGAACAGGTCCTCCTGCTTCAAGGCCGCGATGCCGTAGGTGTTGGCTTCCAGGTCATTGATCAGGCGCACCTGGGGGATCCCAAGGGCAAGGGCCAGTTCCGCGTCTTCGATGGTCCAGGGGAGGTTCGGTGTGCGGACGCGCCCCTCGATGACGGGGCCGGCAATCCCGAGACAGGCCCGCTCCGCAGCGATGCCGTGCTGCAGGGCGAAGTGACGCAGCATTTCGGCGAGGCTGCCGTGGGCGGCGCTTTTGTACTGTCCGTGGGCCAGCACGGTGAGCCCGGCAGAATCCGCCTCGAAATACGCCAGCCGCGTTGTGGTTCCTCCCACGTCTCCTGCCAGGATCAGCATATCGACTCCTTCCGGTTGGGCACAGCCACGTCTCAGGATACCATCTGCCTGCGGCGGGCGCTACTTGCGGCCGAAAGCTTCGCTTCTCACGCTTTTGGCCACCTCGGCGCTCACCCCGGCCAGGGCGCGGCTGAGTGCGGCGGCAACGGCATCGTAATCGGAGCCGTCCGCCTTCTCCTTGATCACGGCCCGCCCTTCCCTCCTGGCGCTGCCGGCGCCGCGCACGACCCAACCGGCCTCCACCGTGACGCTGTCGCCTGGTACCGCTTCCAGGCGCACGATGTCCACCAGCACGCGGTACTGCGCCGCGGCGCCGGAGCCCTGGTCGTAGGTAAAGACACGGTTGGAGCCGAGCAAGGGACCAAGATCCTGCGCCAACAGGCGGGGTATCTCGTTCTTGAGCGGCTCGGCCCAGCGGTGCTCCTCCAGGACGGCTACGCGGCTCGGGGTGAGACGCACAACCAACTGGGGCCGGTTGACCAGCTCGGGGATGGTGACCGGGCCGACCGCAACGGAGCTTGAGAAGCTCTGCTGTACGGCGCCGGCTGACGGCGCCGGCGTGAGGGTGTAATAGGTGACGCGTGGCGACCTGCTGCAGGCAGAGCAAAGCAGCGTGGCGGCGATGATTCCCAAGGCGGCGGTTGTCCTGCGCATGGTCATTTCTCCTCCTTCTTGCCGCGGATCAGCGATTCGGGGTGCTGTTCGAGATAGTCTCCGAGCACCCTTAACGACTGGGCGGCCCGGGAGACCTCGCGCATGGTGTCGCGCAGGTCCAGCTGGACCGGTGCATCCGCGGAGAGAACGCTGGTGGCGCCTCCCAGCGTGCTTCTCGCCTCGGTCAGCGTCTTCCTGACGTCCTCGAGGGTGCTCCTGGTGTCGGTCAGCACCGATTTGGCCTCCGGGACCAGGGAGTTGTCCATGTTCTTCAGCAACCGGTCCGCGCTCTTCAAGGTGTCGTCCAGGCTCCGGATGGTGTTCCCGGCATCCCCCGCCAGTTTGTCCAGCGGCAGCTTCTCTATCTTCTGAACGATTTCGATCAGGTTCTTCTGCAGCTTCTCCATGGAGCCCGGCACGGTCGGGAAGCGAGGCGGCTCAGCGCTCCAGTCGATGTTCGTACGGCGCGCGCCCGGCACGAAATCGAGGGCGACGTAGAGCTGTCCGGTCAGCAGGCTGCCGCTCTTGATCTGGGCCCGGAAGCCGTGCGCGACCAGGTCGTCGAGGAGCCTGCGGGTCTGCGCGCTGCCGGCGGGGGGGAGCTTCCCGTCTTTGCCCTGGTGCACCTGGGAGAGCAGGTGCTCGGGGTAGAACTGGATCTCGACCGACACCGAGAAGTCGGCGCGCGAGGGGGCGAGCGCCACGTCGATTTTGGTGACCTCGCCAACGGTTACCCCGCGCAGGTCGACGGGCGCGCCGACGGCCAGCCCGCGCACCGATTCGCCGAAGAGGAGCACGAACTTCTGCGAGGGGGCCGAATTTTTGAGGGCCTCATCACGGGTGGGGTAGAGGGTGAAAGCGGTGTGGGCCGGAGCCGCGGGCGCCTTGGTCAAGCTGGACGATTCCTCGAAGGAGATGCCTCCAAGAAGGACTGCCAGCATCGACTCGGTGTTGAGCTTCACACCGTTGGGGGATACGGTGAGGTCCACGCCGGAGGCATGCCAGAAGAAGGTGCCGGTGGTCACGAAGCGGTCGTACGGGGAGCGGATGAAGACGCGGACCGAGACCCCCTTGCCGTCGCTGTCCAGGTCGGTCGCGATCACCTGCCCAACCTGCATGCGCCTGAAGAAGACCGGCGAGCCGGTGTAGAGTGAGCCGACGTCGTCTGTGTGCAGAACGAACTGGCGCCCGGGCACGTCCATGGAGACCGCCGGAGGCGATTCCAGCCCCACGAACTGGTCGCGCGGCTCCGTGGAGGCTCCCGCCTCGACGCCTATGTAGGATCCTCCCAAGAGGGTGGTCAGACCGGTGACGTTGCCGCCGGAGATGCGGGCACGCACCACCCAGAAGCGGGTGTCCTTCACCATGAGCCCCTTGGCGTCCTTGGAGACCTCGGCAGTCACCACCACGTGGGAGCGGTCGTCGGAGATGGCGATCGATTTCACCTCGCCGATCATGACGTCCTTGTACTTCAGCTTGGTCTTGCCGGCCTCCAACCCCTCCCCGGTCTTGAAAGAGATGGTGATGGTCTCGCCGCGGTCTATCCAGGCCTTTGCGGCGATGGAGAGGCCGATGATGGCGGCGACAATGGGAATGATCCAGACCAGCTGGATCGAGAAGCGGCGTCTGGGTTCGCTGACCGCTTCCGGCACGTCCTGCATATCGTCTTGTCTGTCAGTCATGAAACTCCTCTTTCTGCAGCGGGTCCCAGATCAGGCGCGGGTCGAACTCCATGGTGGCGAACATGGTGAGCACCACCACCGCGCCGAAGGCCACCGCGGCGGGGCCGGCCTTCACCGTGGCCATGGAGCCCAGCTGCACCAGCGCGGCCAACAGGGTTACCACGTAGATGTCGAGCATGGACCAGCGCCCCACCGCCTCCACCAGCCGGTACAGGCGGGTGCGCTGGCGCGGGTTCCAGGTCGAGCGACGCTGCACGGAAATGAGCAGCAGGGTCAGTGAAAAAAGCTTGAGAAGCGGTATGGCAACGCTCGCTATGAAGACGATGACTGCGATCATCCAGGAACCGGTCTTCCAAAGGTGCACCACGCCGCTTACGATGGTGTCCTTGCGATAGGTGATCAGGGAGCCGGTCTCCATCATGATCAGCAAGTTGGCAGGGACGTAAAGTATGAACGAAGCGATCACCAGGGCCCAGCAGCGCTGCACGCTTCCCGGCCTGCGGAAATGGAGCCGGGCGCCGCAGCGCGGACAGTGGGCCACCCTCCCCCTCTCGGTGCGCCGGGAGACCATCTGGCAGACATGACAGGAGCACAGGCCGCGCGCCGCAGCGATGGGAGCGCCGGGAGTCACGATGACACCCGTTCTTTCCACTTCGCGTCCAGTTGCGCCCATACGTCGTGGGCGTTGAAGGAGGCGGCAGCGGCGGCGAGCAGCAGGGTAAGGACCGCGAAGGACCAGAGGGCCATGCCGGGAATGACCCGGAAGTTGTTGGTCAGTTTCACCAGCGAGACCAGCACCCCCAGCATGAGCACCTCGACCATGCACCAGGGCTCGATGAACTGGAGGACGCGCATGAAGAGCGGGTAACTCGGAGGGACCTTGCCCAGCTTGAGAGGCAGCAGGAGGTAGGTGATCGAGATGAGCTCAGCGGCGGGAGCCGCCATCGCGGTGAGAAACACGAGGAGCGAAATGCTTCTCATGCCCTGGTCCCAGAGGGAAAGGACGGCCTCGAACAGGGTGATGGCGCTACGATCTCCCTGCACCTCTATGCTGAAGATGGGGAAGACGTTGGCGCCGATGAATACCATGGCCGCGGCCAGGTTGTAGGCGAGGGTGCGATCGACGCTGTCGGTGGCGTTTCGGTACAAAACCGCCCCGCAGCGCGGACAACTGGCATAGCAGCCGGGGTTTAACTGTATGTCGCGCTGCAACAGGTCGCATTCGTGGCAGGCGATGAGTTGTGCGGTGCGATCGGTCATCAGGAGAAGAGCTCCCTGTTTTAAAGGGGACAGGCGCCTGGTGGAGCCGCTCCCCTCGCCCTGGAACAGACGAACGCGTCAGACGGCAGAGTTGCGGCAGTCAATGACAGATGAAAACATACCACATTTGCAGCCTGAAAACTGAATCAGCCGCCCAGGAAGTATCCCAAGCGGCTGATTGAAATGGTCGGTGCGACTGGATTCGAACCAGCGACCACTAGACCCCCAGTCTAGTGCGCTACCAGGCTGCGCTACGCACCGATTAAACCTGATAATTACAACTGATCCCTCAAACTGGTCAGTTCCAGCTTCACATCCTGAAGCAGTGTCGCCAGTGCTTCGCCGGAAAGGTCAGATCTTCGGTACTTTTTCTTCTTTTCCAGACGCTTCCTCGCCCCTTCTATGGTGAGCTTTTCCGCGTACAGGAGTTCTTTGATTTCAGCGACCAGCTCGACATCCTTCCTGGTGTAGAGCCTTTGGCCGCTGCTGCTTTTCTTGGGCGCCAGAGAGGAAAATTCGGTCTCCCAGTAGCGCAGCACCGAGGTGGGGAGTCCCGTCAGGGCGGAAACCTCGCCGATCCTCAGGTAGTGCTTGTCCGGGATCCCGGTAATCATGGTTACTGGCTGTTGATCGCGCTCTTGAGAACCTGGCTCGGCTTGAAGGTGAGGATCTTGCGAGCCACAATGGTGATCTCCTCGCCGGTCTGCGGGTTCCTGCCGCGACGGTCAGACTTCTCTTTCACTACGAAGTTGCCGAAGCCGGCAATCTTGATTTTATCGCCTTCTTCAAGAGTGGACTTAATCAGGTCGAAGACCGTCTCAACGAGTTCGGCAGATTCTTTCTTGGAGAAACCTACCTTCTCATAAATTTTTTCTACGATGTCCGCTTTGGTCATAATCCCCTCAACAGGTGAAGCATTTCAGTGTGTTCTCAACAGCGGCTTAATCTAATACCATAGCGTTTTCGATTTCGCAACCGTTTTTATCTGAACGAAACATTTAATTTTTTCTGCAGCGCATCGATGACCCTCTGGTGCAGGCGGGTCACTTCGTCGTCGGTCAGGGTCCTTTCCCTGGACCCGTAACGGACGCGAATAGCCACACTCTTTTCATGAGACGCGATGTTGCCACCCATGTAGAGGTCGAAGATTTCCACCCCTTCCAGCTCCGGCGCCTTGACGCCGTTGACGCAGGAAATCACCTCGGCGACAGAGAGCTCCCTGGGGAGCAGCATGGCGATGTCCCGGAAGGTGGAGGGGAAGCGCGAAGGGACCTGGGCCGCGCCCTGCTTCTTGCGGCAGGAGAGCAGCGCCTCGAAGTTGAGCTCGAGGTAGTAAAGCGGGGTCGCGATGCCGTAGTTCTCCTGCACCGTCGGGTGGAGTTCGCCGAGGGAACCCAGGACCTTCTTGCCGCTCAGGATGCGGCAGGCCTTGCCCGGGTGGTAGTACGGGTCGAGTTCGTCTGCGCTGAAGTTCACGCCGCCGACGTTCAGTTCGGCGAGGATGTTTTCTGCGATCCCCTTCACGTCGAAGAAGTCGATCTCGTCCTTGCCCTGGTTCCACCCTTCCAGCTCGCGCCTGCCGGTGAGAAGCGCGGAGACGTAGAGCGGCTCGCGCGGCAGCTCCTCCCCTTCCACGGGAAGGTAGATGCGACGCATCTCGAAGATGCGCAGGTTGAGCGTGCGGAAGCTGATGTTCTTGACCGCGGTGTCCAAAAGCCCGGGGAGCATGGTGGTGCGCATCACCGAGAGCTCGTCGGAGATCGGGTTCAGCAGCACCATGCCGTTGCTGCGCAGATCCTCTCCCGGAAGGAGTATCTTCTCGCAGGAGGAAGGGGCAACGAAGCTGTAGTTGATCACCTCGTTGAGCCCGTGGGCGACCAGCAGATCCTTCACCCTGGCGGCGAGCCTCTGGGAGTCGGAGGGAAGATCCGAGAAGACCGAGGCCTGCGGCAGGGTGGCGGGGACCTTTTCGAAGCCGTTCATGCGGACCACTTCCTCGACCAGGTCGATCTCGCGCTCGAGGTCGACCCTGAACAGCGGGACCTTGACCTGGAAGACGCCCGGCTCGGCCTGGGTCACCTCGAACTCGAGGCGCCGGAAGATATCCTCCACCTCCTCGGCGCTGAGGGAGAGGCCGGAGACCGCATTGATGCGGGCGAGACGGGCGCCGATCACGCGCGGTTCAACCGGCGCCGGGTAGACGTCGATGACCCCCTTGGCGACCTTGCCGCCGGAAAGTTCGGCGATGAGCTGTGCGGCGCGGTCCAGGGCGCGGGTGAGGCCGGCGATATCGGCGCCGCGCTCGAAGCGGTGCGATGACTCGGTGTGGATCCCGAGACGCTTGGAGGTTTTGCGGATGGCGGAGGGGTTGAAGTAGGCGCTCTCAAGGAGCACCTCGGTGGTCCCCTCGCCTATCTCGGAGTTGCCCCCTCCCATGATGCCGGCCAGCGCCACGGCCTTCGCGCCGTCGCGGATGGTGAGGTCGCTGGCGGTAAGCTCGCGCTCCTGGCCGTCGAGGGTGCCGAACTTCTCCCCCTCCCCTGCCGCGGCGACCACGATCTTGCCGCCGGAAAGGAGCTTGAAGTCGAAGGCGTGCAGCGGGTGCCCGTACTCGAGGAGCACGTAGTTGGTCACGTCGACGATGTTGTTGATGGCGCGGATGCCGGCGGCCATGAGCCGGTTGGCGAGCCAGGCGGGAGATTCCGCCAGGGTGCAACCGGTGATGTGGCGCGCGGTGTACCGCGGGCAGAGCTCGGGGGCGAGGATCTCGACGCTGGCGATCTGGTCGATGGGAGCGCCGGTCTCGTTCACCTCGAGCCCCGGGTAGTGCACCTTCTTGCCGAGCTTCGCGGCGACTTCGCGCGCGATCCCCACGACGCTCAGGCAGTCGGCGCGGTTGGGCGTAAGGCCGATTTCGAAGATGACGTCCTTGGTGCCGAGCGCGTCGAACAGCGGCGTGCCGACCTGGAACTCCTCGGGGAGGATCATGATCCCGGAGGACTCGGTGGACAGGGCCAGTTCCTTCTCGGAGCAGAGCATGCCGCAGGACTCTTCGCCGCGGATCTTGGAGCGCTTGATCTTGAAGTCGCCGGGGAGGGTCGCGCCGATCTGGGCCAGGGCGACCTTGTCGCCGGTCTTGAAGTTCTGCGCGCCGCAGACCACGTCGAGGATCTCCTTGCCGTTGTCCACCTTGCAAAGGGAGAGCTTGTCGGCGTTGGGGTGCTGGTTCTTCTCCACCACCTTGGCCACGACCACGTCGTCCATGCCGCCGCCCACCTCTTCCATCCTCTCCACCTCGAGGCCGAGCATGGTGAGCAGGTGAGACAGTTCCGCCGCGGGGAGGTCGCAGTCGACGAATTCCTTAATCCAGTTGTAAGTGACTATCATATAGAGTCCTTAAAGTCGCAAAATCGATTAACAGGGATAAAAGGGATGCAGGGGATAAAATCCAAAAGCTTTAAACGTTTTAAACCTTTTGTTTCTATCCCTTTTATCCCTTGTAACCCTGTTCAATGCCTTTTAAAACTGCTTCAGGAACCTGAGGTCGTTCTCGAAGAGCAGCCGCATGTCGGCGATGCCGTACTTCAGCATCGCGATCCTCTCGATCCCCATGCCGAAGGCGAACCCGGTGTACTTTTCCGAGTCGTAGCCGACGTGACGGTACACCTCGGGATCGACCATGCCGGAACCGAGGATCTCGAGCCAGCCGGTCTCCTTGCAGACCCGGCACCCCTTGCCGCGGCAGATGACGCAGGCGATGTCCACCTCGGCGGACGGCTCGGTGAAGGGGAAGAAGGAAGGACGCAGCCTGACGCCGATGTCCTTGCCGAAGAGCTGGCTGATGAAGAGGGTCAGGATCCCCTTCAGGTCGCCGAAGGTGATCCCTTTGTCCACCATGAGTCCCTCGATCTGGTGGAACATCGGGGAGTGGGTGGCGTCGGAGTCGCAGCGGTACACGGTGCCGGGGGCGATGATGCGCACCGGCGGCGGCTGCTTCAGCATGGTGCGGATCTGCACCGGAGAGGTATGGGTCCTCAAGAGGACGCTCTCGCCGAAGTAGAAGGTGTCCTGCATGTCGCGAGCGGGATGGTCCTTGGGGAGGTTCAGCGCCTCGAAGTTGTAGAAGTCGAGCTCGATCTCGGGACCTTCGGCGACGGCGAAGCCAAGCGCTGCGAATATGGAGCAGATCTCTTCGGTCACCAGGGTGATCGGGTGCTTGGAGCCAAGGGGGCGCTTGCGGCCGGGGAGCGTGACGTCGATCTTCTCGGCGGCGAGCCGCTGAGCCTTGACGGCGGCGCGGATCTCGGCGCCGCGCGCGTCCAGGGTCTCCTCGAGTTTCGCCTTGACCGTGTTCACCACCTGGCCCACCAGGGGACGCTCCTCCGGAGAAAGGGCGCCAAGCCCCTTCATGACGCCGGTGACCGCTCCCTTCTTGCCCAGGTACTTGACCCGCAGTTCCTGCAGCCCCTCTTCCGTGGAGGCCTGGCCAAGCTCGGAGAGAGCCTCTTGTAAAAGTGCTTCCAGTTTATCCTTCATTGCAATCGCCCTATTGCGGAAAAAAAAAGAAATGGGACATCACTATCCCATTTCTTTTCATGCCCGCGGTATGTATTAAAATTTTGCTTTGGCTGCGGCCGCGATAGCTGCGAAACCTTTCGGATCGGAAACGGCCAGGTCGGCCATCACTTTCCTGTCGATCTCTACGTTGGCGAGTTTGAGACCGTGGATCAGTTTGCTGTAGGAGAGGCCGTTGATCCTCGCCGCGGCGTTGATCCTGGTGATCCAGAGAGCCCTGAAGTCCCTCTTCTTCACCCTTCTGTCCCTGAACGCATAGTTCAGTGCGCGGTCCACCGCTTCGGTGGCGCTCCTGAACAACTTGCTCCTTGCGCCGCGGTAACCCTTGGCAAGTTTCAACACCTTGTTTCTTCTCTGTCTCGCTTTAAAACCGCGCTTTACTCTTGGCATACGAACTCCTTCTGGTTTTTAAATTAGCCGGATCCGCAAGGGGAGACGTTTCCTCACGGTTCTCGGACTTGGTAAACCCGGTGGCCAGGGACCAGGGCTTGGGGGTGACTCAATCTCACCATCCGTCGCGCCTCGTTCCGCTCCCCGAGTCATTTGCGTATTTAAGTCTCCGGTTCTAGTTCCCGGTCTTTAGGTCTTGCTGCCCCTAGTCCCCAGACCCTAGTCCCTGCTTTTCAACCCCGGCTACTTGTAGGGGATGAGGCAGCAGATGTTCTTGTGATCGGAAGCCGCAACGATGCCGCTCTTGCGGAGGTTGCGCTTGGTCTTCCTGGTCTTGGAGGTCAGGATGTGGCTGGTGAAGGCGTGAGCCATCTTGATTTTGCCTGTGCCGGTCTTGCTGAAACGCTTGGCGGCGCCCCTATGGGTCTTCATTTTAGGCATTGTTTTACTACTCCTTTGTTGGTGGTGTTTATTTTTTAACTTTGGGGGCGACGATCATGAACATGCTGCGCCCTTCCATTTTCTGCCGCACCTCGACGAGCGCGATGTCGGCCAGCTCTGCTGCTACTTTTTCCAAGGCGGCCATGCCGAGTTCCTGGTGGGTGATTTCGCGTCCCCGGAAAACGACCGTTATCTTCGCCTTGTTCCCTTCTTCCAGGAAGCGGCGTACGTGCTTTACCTTGAACTCCAGGTCGTGCGTGTCTGTCTTCGGGCGAAGTTTGACCTCTTTGAGCTCGACCTGGACCTGTTTCTTCTTTGCCTCAGCCAGCTTTTTAGCCTGCTGGTATTTGAACTTGCCGTAATCCATGATACGGCAGACAGGGGGGACGGCTGTCGGCGAAACCTCTACCAGATCCAGTTGCAGACTCTCAGCCAACGCCAGAGCCTCGCGAAGCGGAAGAATACCAAGCTGCTCACTATCGGCACCTACTACCCTTACCTCTTTGGCCCTGATTGTCTGATTGATGTTGACTGTAGGTTTAGCTATGACGCCACCTCCTATTTGTAGGTTTTGACTTCGTTCTCAATGAACGCGATGAACTGTTCGGGTGTCATCGCGTCGAGGTTCTTTCCGTCGCGGAAACGCGGTGCGAGCAGGCCGCCTTCGACCTCCTTGTCGCCAACGACCAGCATGTACGGTATCTTCTGCAGCTGCGCCTCGCGGATCTTGAAGCCCAGCTTTTCGTTTCTGAAATCCTTCTGTACCCTGACGCCGGCCGCGCGCAGCTTGTCGAACGCAGCCTGTGCGTACGGGATCTGGTTGTCGGTGACCGTAAGGACGGTCGCCTGTACCGGTGCCAGCCAAGTCGGGAAGTTTCCGGCGAAGTGCTCGATGAGGACACCGATGAAGCGCTCGATGGCGCCCAGGATGACCCGGTGCACCATGACAGGGCGCTTCTTCTCACCGTCCGCGTCCACGTAGGTGAGGTCGAAACGCTCCGGGAGGGTAAAATCGCACTGGATAGTAGCACATTGCCATCTTCTGTCAAGTGCGTCGCGCAGCTTGATGTCGATCTTCGGGCCGTAGAAGGCGCCGTCACCCTCGTTGATCTCGTAGGGGCGGCCGGAGTCCTTCAGCGCGTTCAGCAGGGCGCTGGTGGCCAGCTCCCAGGCGTCGTCGGAGCCGATCGACTTCTCGGGACGGGTGGAAAGCTCCATCTCGAACTCGAAGCCGAAGATCCCCATCACCTCGGTGACGAACTGGATGACCCCCTTGATCTCGGCGTCGAGCTGGTCCGGGGTGCACAGGATGTGCGCGTCGTCCTGGGTGAAGCCGCGCACGCGCAGAAGGCCGTGCAGAACCCCTGCCCTCTCGTGGCGGTGCACCGTGCCGAGCTCGAAGTAGCGCAGCGGCAGGTCGCGATAGGAGCGAAGCTGCGAGCGGTAGATCATCATGTGGGCCAGGCAGTTCATCGGCTTTACGCCGTACCCCTGCTCGTCCACGGTGGTGAAGTACATGTTCTCGCGGTAGTTCTCGTAGTGGCCGGAACGCTGCCAGAGCTCGGTCTTCAGGATCTGGGGACCGAGGACGATGTCGTAGCCGCGCTTTAGGTGCTCTTTCCTTTCGAAGTCTTCGAGGATGGTGCGCAGCATGGCCCCTTTCGGGTGCCAGATCACCAGCCCGGCGCCGACCTCGTCGTTGAAGGAGAAGAGGTCCAGCTCCTTGCCGAGTTTCCGGTGGTCGCGCTTTTTGGCCTCCTCGATCCTCTCCAGGTAGGCGTCGAGTTCCTTCTTGTCGGCGAAGGCGGTGCCGTAGACGCGCTGCAGCATGGCGCGCTTCTCGTCGCCGCGCCAGTAGGCGCCGGCGATGGAGGTGAGCTTGAACGCCTTGCAGTAGGAGGTCTTGGGGAGGTGCGGACCGCGGCAGAGGTCGGCGAAGTCGCCCTGGGTGTAGAGGGAGACCTTGTCGGCCCCGAGATCCTCGATCAGCTCGACCTTGTAATCCTCGCCCATCTTCCTGAACAGCTCGATCGCCTCGGCGCTGGAAAGCTCGGAACGCTCGATCTTGAGATCGGACTTGGCGAGCTCGCGCATCTTCGCCTCGATCTTCTCCAGGTCTTCCGGAGTGAACGGGTGGTCGACGTCGAAGTCGTAGTAAAAACCGGTCTCGATGGCGGGACCGATGGTAACCTTGGCCTGCGGGAACAGGGCCTTGACGGCCTGGGCCATCAGGTGCGAGGTGGAGTGCCGGATGATCTCCAGCGCCTCGGGGCTCTTCTCGGTGATGATCTCCACCCGCGCACCGTCGGTGAGCTTGGTGTTGAGATCTACCAGGTTGCCGTCGATTTTGCCGGCGATGGCAGCCTTGGCGAGACCCGCTCCGATGGAAGCGGCCAGATCGAAGATGGAGGAACCTGCGGGCAAGGGCCTCTGGGAACCATCCGGTAGCGTGACCTTAATCTCGTTCATGCAAGACCCCTTTAGAAAAACTGGTGACAAACAGAAAGAGGCATCGAAACTCGATGCCTCCGTCGAACCTCGTACTGAAGGTCTCTTTTGATTGGTAGGCGCGGGCGGTTTCGAACCGCCGACCCCTAGCGTGTCGAGCTAGTGCTCTACCCCTGAGCTACGCGCCTGTTTTTGTTGCTGCTTCGTGGAACTCGGACTTTGTACCAATTCGCCATTTCAAAGTCAAGGCTTTTATTTCAAGGAGAGGAATTTTTCTCATTGGAGAAATTCCGACAGCGACCGGCGACACCCACATCGACGCCTCGCCCGGCACTTGGCCCTCCTGCTCTGCTTCAGCGGCGCCCAGTGAGCCTGCGCAGTTCCCCGGAGAGTGCCGCCGCCACATACTTCCTCCCCTGCTCTTTCAAATGTTCATTGGGATAGCCGTTGACTTTCCAATTAAAAGAGTCCGGAGGGAGCGCGTGCGAGAGGTCGAGCACGGGGAGGCCGTTGCCGGTGACGACACCGATGACCAGCGCGACGTTCCTGTCTATGATCGCGGTGCTGCCGCCATAGATCAACTCGATGGAGCCGTGGTCGACAGGGGTGACGTAGAAGAGAACGGGGAGCCGGCTCTCCCTGGCCCGCGTGCAGAGCTCCCTCAAGGCTTGGAGCTTTTGATGTTCCGGGCGCAGCTCGCAGCGGTAAAGGTAAAGCACCTTCCTCCTGAGATCATCCCGGCTGAGCCTTGTCCCCTGGATATTCTCGTAGTCGAGCACCCTGCCTGCGGGGAGCCTCCCGTCGAAGACTCGCGCCTCGGTCCAGGGGGGGCACCGCGAGGCCGGAGAGAAATACTCGCGATAGGCGGTGATCGGCCGGTACAAGGGGCTGAAAAGCCGCCCAAGTTCCAGCATCAGGGAGACATCACCGAACTGGTATTCCGGGCGCAGATCCCATTCGGGAGAAAAGGAACGGACGTTGATGGGAATGATGAGGGCCCTAGGCCCCCATCCGGAACCGAAGTATCCGACGAAAGAGCGGTACACGCCCAGGTGGTATGCCGGGTGCGAGAGATCCACCACCTGTTCCGAAAGTGCGTCCTCGAGGAAGGCGGCGGTGGAGCGCTTGTCGGCGTCGTCCCGGCTGGCGGAATCGACGGTGCTGTCCCCGAGGAAGACGACCTTGTCCCGGCAGCGACCGTATTCCATGGCCAGACGCACCGGGGGGGGATAACCGAGGCTGGCCGTGCCGACCTGGAAGAGCAGTGCGAGCGCGAGGACCAGCGCAGTCTTTTGGAACAGGAGTTTCATGCGCGTCAAAACCCGAAATAGATGAAGCCGGCTTCCTGGCTGACGGTGAGGCGAAAGCAGGCCAGCAACACGGCGGCGTAGGCCGGGTATCGGAACCAGCCGGGGAAGCGTCTCGTTCCGGTGCAGACGCCATGCCCCAAAACTCCGAGAGCGACGGCGAAAGCGAGAATGAGCGTGGAGCTCTCCCCGCCGGCGCCGAGGAGCCTTGCGAGTCCACGCTCGTGCCCAAGGATGTTCCCTATCAGGTAAAAAGCGTCACGCGCCGTGGCCGCCCGGAAGAATATCCAGGCGAAACAGACAAGGTGGAAGGTCACCACGACCTGCCATGCCTGCAAGAGATAGCCGCTTCGCACGCCGAGGGCCTGGCGCAACCTCTTCCGGTACGGCGCACAAAGATGCGAACAGGCGAGGTAGGTCCCGTGCAACCCTCCCCAGATCAGGAACCCGGGGCGTGCCCCATGCCAGAGTCCGGAGACGAGGAAGGCGACCATGACGGCGGCCGCGGTGCCCCACTGCCTCCAATAGCGCCAGCGCATCTGCAGCGGCTTGAACAGGTAGTCCAGGATGAAACTGGAGAAGGAGATATGCCAGCGCCGCCAGAACTCGGCGACGGAAGTGGCAAGATAGGGGCGATTAAAGTTCTGCGTGAGGTCGATGTTGAAAAGCCTCGCGCTCCCAAGCGCCATGTCGGTGTAGCCGGAAAAATCGAAATAGATCTGGAAGGCGTAGCCGTAGGTTGCCAGCAGCAGCGGCAGTCCGGAAAAGGCGTGCACATTGCCGTAGACCGTATCGACGTACACCCCCAGGCGGTCGGCGAGGACCAGTTTCTTGAACAGCCCCCAGGTGAGCAGCAAAAGTCCGGAGCGCGCCAGGTGGTAGTCGAACCGGTACGGGCGTTTCAACTGCGGCAGCAGATCGGCGCCCCTTTCGATCGGCCCCTGCATGAGTTTGGGAAAGAAGGCGAGATAGAGGGCAAAGTAGCCCAAGTGCCGCTCGGGTTCCTGCAGCTCGAGGTAGACGTCGGCAAGGTAGGAAATGCATTGGAACAGGTAATAGGAAACACCGACGAGGACCAGCGGAGGCGGCGGGGCCGGGAAAAGGTTGGCGAACGTGGGCGGCAGCAAGGCTGCAGCCTCCAGCAGGGGGGGAAGGTACTTGAACAGCGCGAGGATCAGCACGTTGAACGATACGGCTGTCCAGAACAGGGCCTTGCGCGCACCCGGAGTTGCGGCTTTGCCCACTCCGATGCCGAAGGCATAGTTGGCCGCCGCGGCGAAAGCCAACAGCAGCGGCAGGTACAACGCCCCCAGCGAGGCGTAGAAGACGAAGCTGGCCACCAGCAGGAGGGACCAGCGCTCCTGGTGCCGGCAGCAGCGAAAGAGCAGGTAGACAAGCGGCAAAAAGAGCAGGTATTGCGTGGAATAAAGCGGCATCAGGGACCGCCCGGCTCGGTGCTGCAAAGAGAGAGGCTGGGCGGGACGCCCGGAGCATTAACGCCACTCACGGCTCACTGTCCCTGAGCATCTGCATGAGCGTCCTTGTCACCTCTGCGGGGTCGGCGTCGACGCAGGGGGTCTCGTGGGTGCAGGGAGGGATGGTACCCCACTTGGCGCAAGGGGCGCAGGAAAGGGACGAGGCGAAGACGCGGTGGCCATCCCCCTTGGGCGCCCATTTCCGGGGATCGCTCGGGCCGAACAGCGACAGGGTCGGTGTGCCGAGGCCGGCCGCGATGTGCAAAAGCCCCGAGTCGCCGGTGACCAGGACCCTGGCGGCAGCGATCACCGCCGCGCTTTCGGCAAGACTCCCCTCCCCGGCCAGATTCAAGGCACCGGTGGCCCGGGCGATGGCATAGCCGACGTCGCTTTCCTCTTTCCCGCCGACCACGACCGCCGCGTACCCGGCGAGCACGGCGGACGCAGCGACCTGGCGGAACCTTGCGCCGCCCCACTCTTTGCGCGGCACGCTCGCACCCGGGAAAATGGCCACGAAGGGGCGGTCTCCAAGGCGCGCCAGGAGGGATGCGGCACGCTCACGCGCGGCAGGCGGCACGCTCAGAAAAGGAACCGGAAGCTCGGCCGGCGCTTCGATTCCCAGGGGGGCCAGCAGCCTGAAGAATGAAAAGGGCTCGTACTCCTGCAGATCGTAGGGAACCGGGTCGGTGAAGAGACGCTTACGCTCGTTGGTGGCAAAACCGATGGAGCGGCGGGTACGGATCAGGCGGGCTACCAGCGCGGAAAGCCGATACCACTGTTCCGTGTCGATGACGAGGTCGTAGCGGAGCCCAAGGACGGCGCGCAGTTGGCCCGGCTCGTCGTAGCGGTGCACGGCGTGGAGCCCGGGGCAGAACTCGAAGACGGCGGCGTTTCTGTTCTCGGCGAGGATCTCGATGCGGCAGGAAGGATAGGCCGCCTGGAGGGCGCGCAGCGCCGGGATGAGCAGGACGGCGTCGCCGATGCCGCCGGGGCGGATGACGAGGATGCTTTGGGGAACAAAGGCGGCGGCGCGCCGCCGCCTCGGGATGAGGCGTGCCAGCAGAGGGCCGGCGAGGGCGTCGATGCGTTTCAAAAGTGTGGCCTGCAAAGGTGGCTCCGTTGGGAGGAATTGCGGCGCCAGCGGCGTCGGAGGGCCATATCATTGCAAAAAAAGATGGTCTTGGCAATGAAAGGGTGAAGCCCCCTCCCGATCTCCCCCTCCGGGGGAGGAGAATGGACGGAGAGATGGACGGAGGCGTCCCCTCCCGGAGAGGGAGGGGCTGGGGAGGGGAAGTCCTGCTAGCGCCCGGGGAGCTCCAGCTCCTTCATCTTCCGATACAAGGTATTGCGCGCGATGCCAAGGGCCTTGGCGGCTTCGGTGATGTTGCCGTCGTACTGGGTCAAGGCCTCCTTGATGGTCTCGGCCTCGGAGTCTTTCAAGGCGTGCAGCGGCGGTACGATCTTCTTTCTCCGCATCACCGCCAGCAGGTTGGACTGGGCCTGGCGCAGGGAGGAGAGCATCCCGGTCAACTCCTCGGCCCCCAACCGCTCAAGACATTCGCAGCTGCGACACTGCTCGACCAGATCGGTCCCGGCCAGGTTCGAACCGGGTTCGACGGAACGCGGGGCCGGTTGCGCGGCGGAACGAGACGGGGCCGAAGGTCCGGCCAAAAAGGTGCCGCCGAGGTGCTCGGGAAGAATGGTGTCGCCGGTGCAGATCACCACCGCCCGCCGCATCACGTTGGCAAGCTCCCGGATGTTTCCCGGCCAGGAGTACCCCTGCAGCAGGCGCACCGCGACGGGGGAAAGCCTCAGGTCGCGATTCAACTGCTGCACGAAGTGCTCGGCCAAAAGAGGTATGTCCTCGTGACGCTCGGCAAGAGACGGTATCTCAAGGCGCACCACGTTCAGCCGGTAAAAGAGATCCTCACGGAAGGTCTTCTCCTTGATGGCCTGCTCCAGGTCCACGTTGGTGGCGGCGATCACCCTGACGTCGGTCTTGATGGGACGCTCCCCCCCTACCCTCATGAACTCGCCGGTTTCCAGCACGCGCAACAGCTTCACCTGGATCTGCGGGGTGGCGTCGCCGATCTCGTCCAGAAGGAGCGTGCCGTTGTTGGCCAGCTCGAAGATGCCGCGCCGGGTCTGGTTGGCGCCGGTGAAGGCCCCCTTTTCGTGGCCGAAGAGTTCGCTCTCGAGCAGGTTTTCGGGGAGGGCGCCGCAGTTGACCGGGATGAAGGGCTGGCCGGCACGGGCGGAGGCCGCATGGATGAAACGCGCCAGCACCTCCTTGCCGGTGCCGGTTTTCCCCTGGATCAGGACGGAGATGTCCTTGCCGGCGACCTTGTAGGCCAGCGACACCATCCGCTTCATCGGGGGGGAGACGCCGACCCGGAAGCCTACCCCCTGGGCCACCTCGGCCCATTCGTCGGGGGCGGCGCTGCCCCTGCCGCGCACGGCGCCGGCACCTGCTGCCCGCTCGATCATCTGCTCGATCTGGTCGATATCGTCGAAGGGCTTTTCCAGGTACTCGTAGGCACCGAGTTGCATGGCGGTGACCGCGGTCTTGACCGTCGAGTAGCCGGTCATGATGATCACCTCGCAGGACGGCTGCCTCGACTTGATGATCTCGAGGAGCGTGATGCCGTCAGTGTCGGGGAGCTTCAGGTCGACCAGCGCGACGCTGAAACGCTCCGCCTCCAGCGCGGCCAGGGCCTCGGGCTCGTTGGCCGCGGTGACCACCTGGTACCCCCTGCGGGTCAGCAGGCGGCGGAAAAAGGTGCACACGTCCCTCTCGTCGTCAATTATCAGGATTTGCATTTGAGATTCTGTCACGGCCTGCTCCCAACTATTTGTCGTTGCTTTCATCTACCGGCAGTACGAGGCTGAAGCAGCTCCCCTGCCCCAAGGTGCTCTCAACCTCGATGTCGCCGTGGTGAGACTCGGCGATGCCCAGGCTTACCGAGAGACCGAGGCCGGTCCCCTTGCTGGCCTCCTTGCTGGTGTAAAACGGCGTGAATATCTTGGAGACGTTCTCGGGCGCGATGCCGATGCCGTTGTCGGTGACGCTGAGGACAGCCCAGCGCCGGCTCCCGTCGGCCCGCAGCGAGGTGGACACCTCGATCACCTTCTCCTTGCCATCAACCTCGGTGAGCGCGTCACGCGCGTTGATGAGGAAGTTGGTCAATACCTGCTGGATCTGGGGGCCGTTGGCGTTGATCTTAGGGAGATCCCGGTCGAAGTGCTCGAAGATCGCTATCTGGCTGCGGTTGATCTGGTACTGGATCATGTCCAGCACCCGCTCCGCCTCGGCGTTCAGGTCCACCGGAGAGAAAGGGGCCTGGTCCTGGCGCGAGAAGGTGAGCAGGTTCTGGATGATGCGCTTGCAGCGCAGACCGCAGTTGATGATGTCGGAGAGTGCCTCGCCGCGCTCGGAATCCTCCTCGCCCTGCAGGTCGCGGGCGAGCATCTGCGCGGTCCCGATGATGACGGTCATGGGGCTGTTCAGCTCGTGGGCCACGCCTGCGGCCATCACCCCAAGGGCCACCATCTTGGCGGACTGCACCAGCTGCGCCTCCATCTTCAGCTTCTTGGTCACATCCTTCATGATGATGGTGACCGCGGCGAGCTGCTTTTCCTCGTTGAACACGGGGTAGTAGGACAGCTCCAGGAACTCCCCCTCCGGGGTGTGCCACTGCTGGAACACGGGCTTCCCGGTCTCCTTGATCTCCTGGATCGGGCAGTTCTGGCAGGGCTCGGTCCCTCCCCTGAGCTTGGCGAAGCACTTGTTGCTGATGGCCTGGTTGAAGGCGTCGCTCATGCCGGGTGGAAGCTGGCCGTTGTGCAAAAGCACGTTGTAATCGGTGTCGATGAGAAAGATGGGATCGGTCACCGCGCGGAAGGTCGCTTCCCACTCCTTCTTGGCGCGGGAGACCTGCTTGTACAGCCGCGCGTTCTGCATGCTGATGGCGAGCTGGTCGGCCAGGTGCTGCACGAAGTTCAACTCGGCACGGGCGTAGGCTGAGTCGATGGTGCTGCCAAGGAGCAGCAGGCCGGTCACCGAGGAACGTTCGAACAGCGGGGCCGCGACGAGGGAGCGCAGCGGCTCGGTGTGCTTCTTGGTCCCTTGTGCCAGGCAGAGAGGATCCAGCATCGGGTTGTAGCTGGTCGCCCCCTTGTCCCTGAAGGCGTTCCAGAGGATGGACTGCTTGGGGATGTAGCCGAGGTCGCTGAAGTCGCGCGGGGCCATGGCGATCAGCTTGAGCTTCCCTTCGGTCAGCTTGGCCAGCGCCAGGAAGTCGCAGGGGAGCGCCTCGGGCAGTTTACGGAAGGCGCGCTCGATGATGTCGCCGATGGACATGTCGATGTTTATGTCGCGGGTCAGCTGCTGCAGTATCTCCAGGCGGCTGTTCTGTTTCAGAACGTCCTGGTTCCTCTTCTTGAGCTCCACGTAGTAGTTGAGCTTGGAGGAGTCGACACCGGTCAGCTGTTCGAGGAGTTTGCCCCTGTTTTTCACGGCACTTCCTTTGCGGCTCCAGGCCTACATGGCGTTGCGGTAGATCTGCTCGATCTGCTCGCGGGTCGCGAAACGCGGGTTGGTGACCAGGCAAGCGTCCTTGGTGGCGTTCTCGCTCAGAAGGGGGATGAACTCCTCCTTGAGCCCGAGCTCGGACAGCCCCTTGGCGAGCCCGATGTCCTCGATCAGGCGCTGCACCGCCTGGATGGAGCGCTCGGCGGCGGCTTCAAGGTCCAAGCCGGTGACGTCTTCGCCCATGGCGACGGCGATGTCGCGGAAACGCTCCGGGCAGGCCTGCAGGTTGAAGCGCATCACGTGCGGCAGGATGGAGGCGTTGGTCTCGCCGTGGTGCTGGTCGAGCAGGCCGTCGACCTGGTGGGTCATGGCGTGGGCGGCCCCGAGAATGGCGTTGGAGAACGCAAGCCCGGCGGTGAGGCTCGCCATGGCCATGTTGGTATTGGCGTCCATGTCGCTTCTCTCGGCGACGGCCCTTCTCAGGTTTTTCGAGATGAGCTGGATCGCCTTCAAAGCGTGGATGTCGGTAAGCGGCGTGGCGGCCAGCGACACGTAGGATTCGATGCCGTGGGTGAGCGCATCGACACCGGTGGCGGCGGCGAGTTTGGCATCCTTGGTCTTGAGCAGTTCCGGATCAACTATGGCGATGTCCGGGATGAGGGAACGGGAGATGATGGACATCTTCAGCTTGCGATCGGTGTCCACGATGATGGTGAACTGGCTCACCTCGGACCCGGCTCCCGCCGTGGAGGGGACGATCACCATGGGAGGAAGCGGGGTGGAGATCTTGTTGATCCCTTCGTAATCCTTGAGGCGCCCGCCGTTGGAGGCGATGGTGGCGATGGCCTTGGCGACGTCGGTGGGGCTGCCCCCTCCGACCGAAACGATGCCGTCACACCCGGAGGCCAGATACTTGGCCGCGCCTTCGGTGACCTCGCAGTCTTTCGGATTGGTGGTGAGACTGGAGAAGATGACCGTATCGAGTCCCGCGGCACGGAGATAATCCACCGCGGTATCGACCCAGCCCGCCGAGATGACGTCGCTGTCGCTGACCAAGAAGACCTTGGAGACCCCGAGGCGCACGACACTCTCGCCGATCTGGCTCAGGGAGCCCCTGCCGAAGATGATTTCCGGTGCTACGAACTTGCTGATTTCCATATTGCTCTGTCTCCTGAACCTGGCACTTAGCCCGCGGCGCGACTGCGCCGTGACAACGTATACACAGGCAAGATCGGTACCAAAGACGACCGGATGGAGCGATGCCGCGGCAGCATTTCTAATGAGGAGAGCGGGTAATGCGTTGAATACAAAACAATGAGACGGTTTTTTACGATCTGCGAAAAAAAGGCGGATCGATTTGGAACAGTGCGTATCCGGAACGAGACGCGTTGTCACTATATCTAACAATCGTCATTTTTTGGAACAAAAAAACGCGCAATTTCGTAACAAGGTGCTCTTTCGGGCGCCGAAGCTGTTTGCGGAACCGAACCACAAAGCGACGCGGAAAAAGGTGCTTACGAGGTTTAACGGACCGGGCCGGTTAATCGGGCGCCGACGGGGGCGGGTCATTCTATTCAGTTGTAAACAGGATGAGTTTGCTCAATTGACCATGGAGAACTGACGATGGACAACGGAAAGGTACCTGAAACAAGGGGGGGCGGCGGGGAACGGAGAGCTCCGGCGGGGAGACTGCTCGCAGCAGGGGATCAGTTGCCCTACTTGGCTTTTATTTTCAGGCGCGGCTTGAACTCCCAGGGAGGCTGGGGATCATCCTGGGCCCACAGACCGTTGCGCTTGGCGCGCGCCATCCGTTCGATCCCCATGTAGTGCGGATGGTCGATCCTGCTGAGGAGCTTGCGATAGGCCCAGGCCCACCCGTCGTTGAGCATCTCTAGGTTGATATTGCGACCGTCCAGGTACACCACGGCGACGGCGACCTGGGTCGGCTCCGTTTTGAAGACGAGAGTATCGCGGATCTCTATGCGCACGACCTGATGCAACACCTTGAGCGACAAGGCGCGGAAGGCGTCCTCCGCGTAGGGCTGCCCCTGCTTGTACCAGCCGGTGAACTTGTCGATCTTGGCGGTCTGTGGAGCCGCGATGCCGTAGAGGCGGACCGGGATCTCGGTCCCGTAGGAGTTAACGGTGAGGCGGTCCCCTTCACTGACACCGACCACCAGTCCTTCGATGATGTGACCGGGGTGATGGGGATCGTTCTGGGCCTGCGCCGGCACCACCAACAGGAGCAGACACGACCAGAACATCAATAAACAGCCGGCTTTTTTCAACAACATCCCCCTTCCCACCACTATAACCGGTTGATCTACGAAACCGAGCGCCATGTTAGCAAAAGAGAGTAGGCAAAGCAATGCTCAATACCGGGCCTGCTGCGCAGGAAGCGGCGGTAGAAGTTTGATCAGCAACTGGTAGGCGAGTATTTCGAGGGAAACGATGCCGACGGCGATCATTACTTCTGCAAAAGAAGGGAAATAATGCCAGCCGTTCCCAGGGTTGAACCCGATCAGGTAGACGTTGAACCGGTACAATCCGCCGCCTGAAAGCATCACCACGGCGGCGAGAAACAAACGGCGCGGCGAGTATTTTTTGCCGACGCGGAAAAAGGGGATGGCGCCGATGCCCATGAGAAAGCACTCGGCAAGGAAGAAGATGGAATAGAAATCGCCGTGGAACACCGCGGGGACCTGGTCCCGGCGCATCACGTCGCCGATGCGGATCACCAGCCAGGCCATGGTCAGCCAGGGGATGACCCGGCCGACCGCCGCGAGCTGGGCGTTGTAGAAGCCGCGCTCCAGCACGAACGAGGACAGTATGGAGACGAAGATGACGATGGCGTAGCCGAAGTAGATGCAGTTGATCAGGAACAGCAGGGGAAGAAAGGGGCTGTGCCAGAGCGGATGCAGCTTGGTCGAGGCGATCAGCATCAGCGAGCCGAGCGCGGACTGGTGCATGGTCGGGAGGATGATGCCGGCCACCGCGGAGCAGATCAGGGCGCGGTTGATGAGGGTTCCCAGCTGCGGCGAGGCAACGGGCTTTCTCCCCTCCCCCGCCGGTTGCCAGGCGACCAGTCCCCGGCGCATGAGGGCGTTGAGCGCGATGGTGCGCAGCGAAGTGGGCGTACCGCGCCCCATCAGGGCAAGCAGGTTGGGGAGGTATTCGAGGCTCAGGGCGATCAGGTAGCCGAAGAGGCAGAGCACAAGCTCGAAGAACGCAGAATTGGGCTGCCAACTGGTGGCGGACAGAAGCCCGTGGGCGTTCCAGGGACGGCCGATCTCGACCACGATGGAAGAGGCCGCCAGGAAGGAACCGAACAGGCTGGTGAGGATGGCCGACTTGACCAGGGTGTGGTACTGGCCGCGGTTGATTATATAGCTGAGGAGGGCGACGGTGTAGCCGCCGCAAGAGACGGCGGTGCCGATGGCAACGTCATAGGCGACCCAGATCCCCCAGGGGTAACCGTCGCTTAGGTTACTGACGGCACCGATCCCCTTGGCGAAGCGGACCGCGGTGAAGAACAGGCCGACGAGGGACAGAGACAGCAATACGAAAAAAGATTTCGTGAAGATATTCCCCTTGCCACCGGGGAGGCGTGTACTGTCACTTCTCATCTCTATCCCTGTAGCCTTACGCTTATGAAGCCCGGTAAGTGTAAGGGGTCGAGGGGGCAACTGTCAACAATTCCGTATACCATGACGGGCGACCTGCCCGGCAGGACTCCGACATCGCCCGCGGACAAGCCAAGGTGGCGCTGGGCGTTGCAAAAGGACCGCAATAACGCCAGGTCCTCCCGGGGAACAGATGCCGCCTAACCGGCAGACGCAAAAAAAGCCCCGGGAGGTAACCCGGGGCCAGGGACAAGACTTGAGGTTGTGACGGTTACGCTTCTTCGAAAAGCGCCGTGGAGAGGTAGCGCTCGGCCAGGTCCGGGAGGATGACCACGATGGTCTTGCCGGCAAACTCGTCGAGGTTTGCCAGACGTACGGCGGCGGCTACGGCGGCGCCGCTGGAGATCCCCACCAGGAGCCCCTCTTCCTTGGTCAGGCGACGGGCGAACTCGAGAGCCTCGTTGCTGTCAACCTGCTCGACACGGTCGACGAGGGAAAGATCAAGGGTTTCCGGGATGAATCCGGCACCGATCCCCTGGATCTTGTGCGGGCCGGGCTTGAGCTCCTGGCCGGCCAGCTTCTGGGTGATCACGGGGCTCTCCTTCGGCTCTACGGCGACGGCGACGACGGGTTTTCCCTTGGTGTGCTTCAGATACCTGGAGATGCCGGAGATGGTACCGCCGGTTCCCACGCCGGACACGATGACGTCGACGGCGCCGTCGGTATCGGCCCAGATCTCGGGGCCGGTGGTCTTCTCGTGAATGGCCGGGTTAGCCGGGTTTTTGAACTGCTGCGGCAGGAAATAACGGGCTGGATCGGAAGCGGCGATCTCTTCCGCCTTGGCGACGGCCCCCTTCATGCCGGCGGAACCGGGGGTGAGGATCAGATTGGCGCCTAAAGCGGCCAGCACCCTGCGGCGCTCGATGCTCATGGTCTCCGGCATGGTGAGAGTCAGCTTGTAGCCGCGTGCGGCCGCCACGTAGGCGAGGGCGATGCCGGTGTTGCCGCTGGTGGGTTCGACGATTTCGACCCCGGGTTTCAACACGCCACGTTCCTCGGCGTCCCAGATCATGTTGGCGCCGATACGGCACTTGACCGAGTAGGCAGGGTTGCGCCCTTCGACCTTGGCGAGGACGGTGGCCTTGGCCCCCTTGGTCACATGGTTCAGCCGCACCAGCGGTGTGTTGCCAATGGATTGGGAGTTATCTAGGTAGATACGGGACATGGTGGTTGATCTCCTTTCGGGTGGGTTGCCTTCCTTGGCTTCGCCAACTTTAACATCTGTTGCGGCAATCTCTCGGCGTTTTCGGTAATTTTTATATTTAACCTGCAACATTGTCAACTATTTTATTTTGGTACTTGATCCACAAGATGTGTTTTGCCGCCTTTCGGGCCGCAGATGCTTATCTCATCCCCGCCCGTGTTGCCTGCTGGAGCAAGCAAACTCGATGGTATTTCCGCCCAGTCATTGTCGCACCAATCCGTCAATTAAGGCTTCAACAGTAGCAACACGCACCACAGCAACACGGTAAACAATGCGTGATAACGATGCATCGCAGCATGTTTTGCGTCCTACAGCCGAATTGAGACTCGAAGGAGATACCACGCGGCACCCACATGGGATACACGAGAAAAACGGCCAAAAGCAAACAACGGCTTTCAACTATGACAATCTCAATTTATTTCTTGACAAAATGAGTTTCAAAAACTACCCTCCCCGCAATCGGACGGCGCGACATGGGCATCGGCATGCGCCGGACATGACCTGGGTCGACAACGCGGAGGGGATGTGGCAGAGGCGGAACAGCAACTGAGATTCGATACCAAGCTCATCCATGGCGGGACCGTACCGGGTCCTTCCGGAGCCACCAAGCCCCCCATCGTGCAAGCCTCGGCTTTTGCCTACCAGACCGCAGAGGAACTGGAGGATATCTTCAAAGGGCGGGCGGTCGGCCAGGTCTACACCAGGATCGGGAATCCCACCCTGGAAGGGTTGGAGAAGCGTCTGGCGGTGATCGAGAACGGCATCGCCGCTGTGATCACCTCCTCGGGGATGTCCGCCATCACCACCGCAGTGATGGCCGTAGTGCGGTGCGACGACGAGATTCTCTCTTCGGCTTCCCTTTTCGGCGGCACCTATTCGTTGTTCCACGACACGCTGGCCAACTACGGCATCAAGACCCGCTTTTTCGACCCCACCGACCTGGGGGCGCTGGAAGCAGGGATCAGCGAGCGCACGCGCCTCATCTTCGTGGAAACAATCGGCAACCCGAAGATGGACGTCCCGGACATCGAGGCGTTTTCCGCCATCGCGAAGAAAAGCGGCATCCCGCTCATGGTCGACGCCACCGTTTCCACGCCCTACCTGGCACGCATGCGGGACCTGGGCGCCGACATCATCATCCACTCGACCAGCAAATATATAAATGGCACGGCCAACTCCATCGGCGGCGCCATCATCGACGCCGGCAGCTTCGACTGGGGCAGCGACAGGTTTCCCCACTTCGAACCGTTTCGCCGCAAGTACCGCAATTTCGCCTTCACCGCGCGGGTACGCAAGCTGATCCACAAGGATTTCGGCGCCTGTGCCGCACCGCTCAACGCGTTTTTGTCCGGCGAAGGGCTCGATACGCTCGCCCTGAGGATGGAGCGCCACTGCTCCAACGCGCTCGAACTGGCGCACTTTCTCCAGTCGCACCCGAAGGTGGCCTGGGTCAACTACCCGGGGCTGCCGGACTCGCCTTTTCACGAGGTGGCCGGCCGCCAGTTCAACGGGCGCTTCGGCGGCCTGCTCACCTTCGGTCTCGCCGACAAGCCGGCAGCCTTTCGCCTCGTCAACGCCCTCAGGCTCGCCAAGAATCTGGCCAACATCGGCGACACCAAGACACTGGTGATCCACCCGGCCAGCACCATCTGCGCCGACTATACCCCCGAGGTGAAGAGGCTCATGGGAGTGAGCGAGGAACTGGTCCGGGTCTCAGTCGGAATCGAGGATCCCGCCGACATCGTCGAGGATTTCAGTGCCGCCCTGGAACGGGTTTAAGGCTGTTTTTTACCGATCATCTATGCTACTAAACGAGGAGCGCATCTAATGAATTTGACTGTGAACGGCAAGCCTGCCACCATCGGCGAGGAAACAGCGGTTTCCATCACCCACCTGCTCGAGGCCCTTCAGGTCGAGCAGCGCGAGTACGTCACCGTGGAGTTAAACGGCGACATCATGGATCGCGGCGACTTCGAGAAGGCCACGGTCAAGGACGGCGACAGCGTCGAATTTCTCTATTTCATGGGCGGAGGTAGATAGTGAAGCTCACCGAAGAGCAGATTAACCGCTACTCGCGGCACATCCTTCTCAAGGAGGTCGGGGGCAAGGGGCAGCTGAAGCTGATAAACGGCCGGGTGCTTGTGATCGGGGCGGGCGGGCTCGGGTCCCCCATCGCTTTGTACCTTGCAGCCGCAGGGATCGGCACCATCGGCATCGCCGACGCCGACCGGGTCGACCTTTCAAACCTGCAGCGCCAGATCATCCACAGCACCCCCGATGTCGGCAAGGCCAAGGTCCTCTCGGCGAAGGAGAAGATGCTCGCCATCAACCCCGAGCTGAACGTGGTGACCTACGAGACCTGGGTGTGCGCCGAAAACATCCAATCGATGATCGCCGACTACGACTTCGTGATCGACGGCACCGACAACTTCGCGGCCAAGTTCCTGATCAACGACGCCTGCGTCCTGGGGCGCAAGCCCTACTCCCACGGAGGCATCCTGCAGTTCGACGGCCAGACCTTCACCGTATCCCCGGGCGAGTCCCCCTGCTACCGCTGCATCTTCCCGGAGCCCCCTCCCAAAGACGTGATCCCGACCTGTTCCAGGGCCGGCGTGATCGGCGTGCTTCCGGGCATCATCGGCACCCTGCAGGCCACCGAGGCGATCAAGTTTCTGCTGGGCACCGGCGACCTGCTGCACGGGCGGCTGCTCACCTACAACGCCCTGCGCATGCGTTTCCGGGAGGTACCCATCAGGAAGAGCCCGAAATGCCCGATCTGCGGCGACAACCCGACCATCACCGAACTGAAGGACGAGCTGGACGCGCTGACCGTCTGCGACTTGGGACACTGAGATGCTGAAGATCCCACGGGAGATACTGGACGCGGTGATCGCGCAGGCGCAGGTAGGGTTCCCGCTGGAGGTGTGCGGCATCCTGGGGGGGACGGCGAACCGCGTTGCGAGCCGCTACCCCATGACCAACACCGACGCGAGCAACGAGCACTTCATGATGGACCCGAAGGAGCAGTTTGCCGTGGTGAAGGCGATGCGCGCCGCCGGAGAGGAAATGCTGGTCATCTACCACTCCCACCCGGAGTCCCCTGCCCGCCCCTCCCAGGAGGATATCCGCCTCGCCCTGACCCCCAACGTGTTCCACCTGATCGTGTCGCTCGAAAACCGGGAGCAGCCGGTGGCAAAGGCCTTCCGGATCGCGGGCGGCGTGATCGAGCCGGTGGAAATCAACACCGTTTAACAGGGATAAAAGGGATAAAGGGGATAACGGCAAAAACGTCTTTGGGTTACCCCAAAAGCCTTAAAAATACTCCCCTGGTTTACCCCCTTTATCCTTTCATCCCTGTGAATAAGTACTGTTTTTTACCTTAGGAGAGAAATGTGGCTGAACAGAAGATCGATCTGAGGAACCTGAAGGCCGGCGGCTTCATCAAGGAGCGCGGCAAGGACCTGTTCACGGTACGCCTGCGCGTGCCCGGCGGCCGCATGTCGGTGGACCGCCTGTCGAAGATCGCAGAGGTGGCGCAGAAGTACGGCAAGGGCTACGTGCACCTGTCGGTGCGCCAGTCCATCGAGCTGATCAACATAAACTTCGCCGATTTCGACGCGGTGGTCGCCGAACTGGGCGAGGAACAGCAGAAGGTCGCCTCCTGCGGCGCACGCGTGCGCGTTCCTACTGCCTGCGGCGGCTGCGAGTACAACCCCAACGGCCTGGTGGACACGCAAAAATCCGCGCTGGAGGTCGACCAGAAACTGTTCGGGACCGCCACCGGCCACCACAAGTTCAAGGTCTGCTTCGCCGGCTGCCCCTTCGACTGTCCCAAGTCGGCCATAAACGACGTCGGTTTCCAGGGCGCGGTCTGGCCGAAACTCGATGCCGACGGCTGCATCAGCTGCGGCCTGTGCGCCAAGTCCTGCACCGAGGGAGCCCTGTCCATGGGCGCGGACAACAAACCGGTCTTCGACGCGGCCAGGTGCATCTACTGCGGCGACTGCATCAAGGTCTGCCCTACCGGCGCCTGGAGCGCCGAGAGGAAGGGGTACACGGTGCGCATCGGCGGCAAGTGGGGACGCAGGCCGCTGGTCGGGACCCTGTACGCGACATTCGTCCCAGAGGAGCGCGTGGTGGAGTTCATCGCCACGGTCCTTGCTTGGTACCAGGAGAAGGCGGAGGGAGCCGGGCGCGTGCGTCTGGGCGACGTCATCATCCGCGAGGGTTGGCAGTCTCTTTTGGAGCGGCTGCGCGGCTACTTCCCTGAGTACGTAGTGAAGGAAACCATCGCGCCGCAAGTCATCCAAAGCCAGCTGCCCCTTCCCGGCCAGCACGTTTGAAGCTGAACAAGAGGTGATAACATGCAAAGCATCGATCTGAGAGGTGTTACCTGCCCTACCAACTTCGTGATGGCCAAGCTCGAACTGGAGGACGTCGAGGTGGGTACCACCGTCGAGTTTTTCCTCGACGACGGGGAGCCGGTCAAGAATGTGCCCAGGAGCCTGAAGGACGAAGGGCACAAGCTGCTCGGCCTGCAGGAAAGGGAGGGCTACTACGTCCTGACGCTGGAGAAGGGCGGAGAGTAAACTCCACCTTCGCCGATGCGCCTGTGGATGATTTAACTATTCATCCCCTCGCCCTCCGGGAGAGGGTGCCCGAAGGGCGGGTGAGGGCTGGGCAACGGAGATAGTGAGCTATCTTCACTTTTGAGGACACACCATATATCCTAACGAGCCAGGAGGGTGTGTCATGAGATCGAATCGCAAGTACGATTCAGAGTTCAAGCAAGAAGCGATCAAGTTAGTCATTGATGA
>NZ_JAHLMF010000024.1 GCF_018919385.1 Geomonas diazotrophica | reverse complement strand
GCTGATCCGAACACCGCCGGCAACCAGGCCGGGTACAAGTGGACCACCAACATCCGCGTCTACAACGGCTCGACCCTGGTATCCAGCAAGAACGTGGCGGTGTACAACCTGCAGTAAACGCTGATTTGTCTGATTGCTGTTGCAATGCAAAGCCCGAAGCGAAAGCTTCGGGCTTTTTTTTGCTACCTCTTTACCGACTTGTGGGGCAAATGCCCCACTTTACATCCTTGCCGCCACCTGTTTGCGTCTGAGCTTCAGCGCGGGCTCGATTTTTCAGGATGCATCTTGGTATTCAAATAACATGTTGTTTTGCGCACTTTGCCCGGTGGCTCCGCCAGGAGCGCGACCAGGACGCAGGGAAGGGATCCAGCCGGTACGCCTTTTGCTCTTTCCATGTGCTTACCTCCCGGTTTCTGCATATGTACACCACCCAAAGGAGAACCAAAATGATGTCACCGTTGAAAAAGCTTGCCAGCGCCGCCTGCGCCACCCTGATCCTCTTTTCCACCTCCGCCTGCTCGGCCACCGCGGGAAAGGCTGAAAAAAAAGGTGAACCCGTCGTCAAGGTCAACGGCGTTGCCATTACCAAGCCCGAGGTGGACCGCGCTCTCAAGGTGCTCCTGGCACAAAGCGGCGTGACGCAGCAACTGCCGCCGGAGCAGATGAAAAAGGCGTTGGACCAGGTACTGATCCAGCTCACCTCCGCGGAACTCCTGTACCAGGAGGCCTCCCAATCGGCCCCCAAGGACCTCGACAAGCTTGTCGAGGAGAAGTACGCCCAGAACCGGGCCAAGTACCCGAGCGATGCGGAATATGACAAGGCTCTCCAGTCGATGAACATGACGACGCAGGAGGTGAAGGACGCCATGCGCCACGAGATCGTGGTCACAGGGTACATCGAGAAGGAAGTCGCGCCCAAGGTGGCGGTCACCGATGCCGAGGTGAAGAAATTCTACGACGACAACCAGGACAAGTATTTCAAGAAGGGGGAACGCATCAAGGCAAGCCACATCCTGGTGGGTGTGGACCAGAAAGCGGCGCCCCAGCTGAAACGGCAGGCGAAGGAGAAGGCCGAGACCCTTTTGAAGCGGGTTAAGGGGGGCGAGGACTTCGCCGAGGTAGCGAAGAAGGAATCGACCTGCCCGAGCGCGGCCCGCGGCGGAGACTTGGGCGTCATTGGCAAGGGGCAGGTCTCCACTTTGTTCGACAAGGCTGCCTTCGCCATGAAAAAAGGTGAGATGAGCGGGGTGGTCGAATCCGAAATGGGGTATCACATCATCAAGGTAAACGATCGCATCGCCCCGGGCACCGAGAAGTTCGAGGAAGTGAAGGAGAAGATCGCCCAGTACTTAAAGCAGGACCACTTGCGCAGGGCGGTTGCAGAATGCGTCGACCGGATGCGCAGCAAGAGCAAGATCGAGAAACTCTAGTTGTAGTATCACGTGCCGTGTCAGCAGGCCTGGCGCAGTGCCCGGGCCTGCATCGGTGGTGCGGTGCGCGGTGCGGTGGTGCCCGTTCACAACCGGGAATTCCGAAAAGGCGTGCCGGAACTCCCATCGTTTGAGCTGCAAGAGCGTCGCCCGGTTGGAGGAATGGATGCTGAACCACGAAGAAAAGCAAATGGGGGGGGGCGAGGCGCCGGAGGAGCAGGACCGGGGCAGGTACCTGAACCTGCTGCTGCTCCTGCTTGCCGCCATCAACCTCGTGGTGATGATGGTGATGGCACAGAGGCCTGTTCCCCTGCACCGTATCGAGCATGCACTAGAGGCGGACACGGCGCATGGGGTTCAGGTTCGCTTGGAGGTCACCGACAGCCATGCCAGTTATCATTTCCGCAGTTGCGGGGGCGGAGACTCCACCACCTGCCACAGGGAGGGCAACCTCGCCTTTCCCTGACGAGGTGGAAAAGGACCTTGTTTGCCAGGAAGATCAGGACGGCCCGGACCGTCCTTCTTTTTTTTCTGGACATAGACTTGACCGGTACCTCAGAAAACCGCTATAGAAAGAAGGTGTCTGAGACAAACGGGCAAGAGGTGACTATGGAGATCAGGCAGTTCAAGAAAATCGCCGTTAAGCAGAAAGCGTGCGACAGCGCGCCAGGTGTAGCGGGAAACACCGCGACTCCTCCCTGCTGAGGTCCACCCACCTCCGCGGGCGGCGGAGAAATCAGCGAAAAGGTCCCCGGTTTCGTGCGCTGGATTCCGGCCGGCGCAGGCCGGGCACCCCAGGTCAGCGGCAGCCTCACCCTCGCCGACCACCTGGGTGCATGCTTTGCACGCTGGGGGATCAACCGGATGACCTTCATGGTCCCTCCCGGCCTCTACGCCATCGGCGCGCCCGACAGCGAGGCGCCGGTCGTTGTGACCGCGAACTACAAGATGAGCTACGACCTCGTGCGCCGTGCGCTTTGCGGCAGGAACGTGTGGCTTTTGGTCCTTGAGACCTACGGCATCAACGTCTGGTGCGCGGCGGGGAAGGGGACCTTCGGCACCGGCGAGCTGGTGCACCGCATCGAAAAGAGCGGGCTCGACCGGGTGGTCGGCCACCGTAGGCTCATCCTTCCCATCCTGGGTGCCGCCGGGGTGTCGGCGCACCGGGTGAAACAAAGAAGCGGCTTCGACGTCACCTACGCCACCATGCGCGCGGCCGATCTCCCCGCCTACCTGGACCGGGGTGGTTCGAGCACTCCCGCCATGCGCGAGCTCCGCTTCAACTGGTACGACCGCCTGGTGCTGATCCCGGTGGAACTGGTCCTCGCGGCCAAGCCGGTGCTCCCGGCGGCGGCGCTCATCTACCTCGTGACGAGGCTCGTCTGGGGCGCGGATGCCGCGGCGGCCGCGGCGGCCGCCTTTCTGGGGGCGGTCTGCACCGGCGTCGCCATCGGTCCGCTGCTGCTGCCGTTATTGCCCACCAGGAGCTTCGCGGTCAAGGGGGCCTTCGCGGGAGCGCTCTACTGCGCGCTCCTCTACGCCCTCGCCGGAGGGGTGAGCTGGGGAGGGGCGGCGACTCTGGCCGCCTTCCTGGCGCTCCCGGCGGTCTCCTCCTTCTACACCCTCAACTTCACCGGCTGCACCACGTACACCTCGAAGTCCGGGGTGAAGAAGGAGATGCGCCTGGGGCTCCCGGTCATGGCGGGTGCCCTGGGGGGCGCGCTCTTCATCGTCATGGCCGGAAGGCTTCTGGTCTAAAGGGAGGAAGGGATGAAAGGTTTCAGGTATCTGCAAGGGGTGGCCACGCTGGAGCTCTCCACCCCGCTTTGCATCGGTTGCGGCCGGTGCGTCGAGGTCTGTCCGCACCAGGTGTTCCGCATGGAGGGGAAGCGGGCCGTGATGGTGGACCGTGACGCCTGCATGGAGTGCGGCGCCTGCGCCCTCAACTGTCCCGCCGCCGCCCTCAAGGTCGATGCCGGGGTCGGGTGCGCCAGCGGCATGATCCACGAGTGGCTCAGGGAGAGGAAGATCCCGGGCTTCGGCGGCGGGGGGTGCTGCGGGTAGCTCTCGGCGACTTGACTATCAAACCATTTCTGTTAAAAAACTCCTAATGCGTGAAGGGGGCCGCAAAAGGAGGCAGAACATGCAAGAGAAGCAGATGGTGAAGATAAATTCCTGCAACGTAACGCAGTGCGCCTACAATAAGCACAATTCCTGCCACACGCTCGCCATCACGGTCGGCGGCCCCGGCGAGACCTGCCCCGAGTGCGACACCTTCATGCAGGGGAGCCAGAGGGGGGGGATCATCGACGTCCAGGGGGGCATCGGCGCCTGCAAGGTGGAGAACTGCAGCTACAACCAGTCCCTCGAATGCACGGCTCCCGCCGTGGACGTCGGCATGCACGAGTCGCATCCCGACTGCTTCACCTACAAACCGAAATAAGCCCGTCGCCGGCTCCCCATTCCCCAAGAACCGCAGCCCCCTTCCGCAGCGCCGCCCTCGGCTCCCGCCCCTGCCCCGGACGGGTTAGACATTTGAGGATCATCGTGTATCTTTTATCCGTTTCGCAGCTTAGATTCGGAGGGGCCACAGATGCCGAACCAGGTGTACGTCGATCAGCAGATCTGCATAGGGTGCGGGCTTTGCGTGAGCATCCTGCCCGAGCTGTTTAGGCTAAACGGCGACGGCGTCTCCGAGGTGCACGGGCAGGGGGGCGCAGACAGGGAGAAGATCCAACAGGCCATAGACAGCTGCCCGGTCAACTGCATCGCTTGGCATTGAGCCGCGCGCCCGGGAGGGACCATGACAACAGGATTGAAAGACGAAAGGCTGCAGGAGCTTTCCGAGAGCAACTACGTCATGCTGAAGGAGGCCTACTGTTTGTCGCAGCAGTTGAAGGGGCTGGTGGACCGGCTGCACCTGAGCTACCTCAAGCAGGGGGGTGTTCAGGAGATGGACATGGTGATGGCGATCAAGCTGACCTCCGACCGCCTGTACGAAGGACTGGAGCGCTACCTCCGTCCGGAGTGCGACCCGGACAGCGCCTACGACCCCGCCAAGGCCGAAACCGAGTGAGCTCAGATTTGTTCTGATTTTCTCCGTGGCCGATGGTTCGTTTTGTTTGCCTTTGCGGCTTTTTGTTGAAGGTAGGGGAGGGTGAAAAGAGAAAGCCCGCCGTTTGCGGCGGGCTTCTTCGTTTGTTCATGCAGAGGCGGTGTTAGAGTTCCCGCATGTTGCTGAACTCGCTCCAGGCCAGGAAGGTTTTCGGCGTTTCCACGAAGGAGTAGATGTTGGTCACCTTTTGCAGGTGGCGCCGTTCCTCCTGGGCCAGCATGCGCAGCCCCTTGCGGGTCTTCTCGTTCGTCGCCGCCGACGCCAGTTCTTCGTAGAAGCGGATCTCCTGTTCCTCGTTGCCCACCGCGAAGCGGTACAGGTTCGGGTCCCTTCCGGTTTCCTCCAGGAGTTCTTTTTGGCTGAGCAGCGGTCTGAACCTGCAGACGTTGCTGGTCAGTCCATCCAGCATGGCACCGTCCATTTTCTTTCTGAGCCTTCTCAGTTTCCTCTGATGCTCCTCTTCGGAGGCTGCCAGCATGGAGAAGAGTATCTTCATCTCAGGCTCCATGGCTTCGGCTTCCAGTCCTTGATAGTATGCCTTGGTTTCTTCCTCTATCTTTATGGCGCAATCGAAAATGTTCATTACGTTCCCCCTTACGGTCAGGCAAAGCGTGACAGGCACCTCTCGTGCCGATGCCTAATTATAGCAAAATGCGGGTCACAAAAGATACTTCCCCTTTTTAACATCCTCAACGCAAAGCCGCGCAGCCGCCAAGGCGCAAAGGGAAACCAACCTTCAGGCATTCATGCCTTGTGATTCTTGTTGTTAGTGCAGTCCTAGCGCCTCTGCGCCTTTGCGTTGAAGGTGTTTGTTTTCATGCTTTTGCCGTAGTTTGCTCTTTGGCGTCTCTACGTAAAGTCTTCTTTTCCTTCTCGTTTACGCTCTGGAAAAATCCCTTCGATTCGGTTATTGTTCCTCTCCCAAGAAAGACGATTCTTTGCGGAGGTGCCGCCTGCCCGTCTTCACCGGACAACTTTTCGCCATGCTTTCCGCGGCGCTCTTCGGCGTCTCGCCTGTCTTTTGCAAGCTGCTCATCGGCGACATGTCGCCGGCGCTGCTGGCGGGGCTGCTCTACCTCGGCTCCGGGCTCGGGCTGCAGGTGCTGCTCCTGATCCAGGGGAAGAGCTCGAGCGCGGAACTGCGCCTGCTCTCCCCCCGGCACCGGCTGAAGCTGGCGGGCGCCGTTGTCGCCGGCGGTATCGTAGCCCCTGTCTGCCTCGCCTTCGGGATCAAGTACGGGGCCGCCTCCGAGGTCTCCCTGCTCCTCAACCTGGAGACGGTGGCCACTACCCTCATCGCTTGGCTGGTGTTCAAGGAGTACATCGGCCCCTACGTCTGGTCCGGCAAGGTCCTGATCCTCGTAGGCGCGGGCCTCGTGGTGCTGAGGGCACAAGGGGGGCTTTCCTTCTCGCTGTCCGGGCTCCTGGTGGTGGTCGCCTGCGTCTTCTGGGGCATCGACAACAACCTGACCCGCGACGTGGACGAGATCTCCTCCACGGTCCTGGCGTCGGTGAAGGGGCTCGCCGCCGGGCTCTTCTCCGTCATCCTGGCGCTCCTCTTCACCACGGGGACCGCGACGCCCGGGCAGGTCGCCGGGGCGCTCGGGGTCGGTGCCATGAGCTACGGTCTCAGCCTGGTCCTCTTCGTGGAGGCCCTGCGCCAGATCGGCGCCGCCCGGACCGCGACCTTCTTCGCGGTAGGCCCCTTCTTCGGGACGCTGCTCTCGGTGGCGCTCCTGGGCGAGCGCCCCCCCGCCGCCTACTGGGTCGCCACCTTGCTCATGCTGGCCGGCATCCTTCTCCTCTACGTGGAGGTGCACCGCCACCGTCATACCCACGAGGAGCTGGCCCACGCCCACCGGCACAGCCATGACGACCATCACGATCACGATCACCCGGAAGGGGAGCAGGCGGAACCGCATGACCACTTCCACGTGCACCGGCCGGTCACCCATTCCCACGTGCACTGGCCCGATCAACATCACCGGCATGAGCACTAGCTGCCGCCGCGACAACTAATTACCAGCAGGAGGTATGAAAATGGCAGAAGAAAAAAAGGAGCCCTGGCTCAACTATCTCGCACTCACCACCGTGATCTTGGCCGTCTGCGCCACGCTGGCCACCTTCAAGGGGGGAGGTTTCTCGACCAGGTCGGTGCTGGCCCAGAGCCAGGCCTCGGACCAGTGGGCGTTCTACCAGGCGAAGAGCATCAAGCAGTCCCTGGCCGAGATGGAGCAGGGACAGTTGGAGCGCGAGCTGCTCCGGACCGGCGACAGGCAGGTGGGCGCCGCCATGGAGGCGAGGGCGCAGGCCCTGAAGGCGAAGATCGCCAAGTACGACCAGGAGAAGGCCAAGATCCAGGACGAAGCAAAGAAGCTCGAGAAGGAGAGGGACGAGGCGCAGCGCCACGGCCGCCCCTTCGGCCTCGCGGTCATCTTCCTGCAGATCGCCATCCTGCTCTCCTCGATCGCCGCGTTGTTGAAGAAGAAGGCGGTCTGGGTGGCAGGCGTCGCAGTCGGCATCTGCGGCCTGGTCCAATTCGCCAACGGGTTCATGCTCTTCATGTAGCACTTCGCGTTATCCCTCTCCCTCTCACCCCCTCTCCTCCTCTCCCTCTCCCTCTCCCTCTCCCTCTCCCTCTCCCTCTCCCTCTCCCTCTCCCTCTCCCTCTCCCTCTCCCTCTCCCTCTCCCTCTGGGAGAGGGTGGCCGAAGGCCGGGTGAGGGCGCTGCCGGCTTCTCCGAAACAGGCCCCCGCGCCAGGCGCCGCAGCAAGCCAGGCCCAAAAAAAAGGGGGACGCAGCCCGCGCCGCGTCCCCCTTTGCTTTCCCGCCTTGGCGGTCGGTTCATCCTACCTCTTCTCGAAATACTTCCCGTAGTTGTGCCAGTACTCCTTCAGCCGTGCCTCGTATTCCCACTGCGCCGCCCCCTTCGCGCTTTGCTTCAGAAAGCTAGCGCAGCGCGGGGACGGGGTGGCGGAACCGGGGGCGTCTCCGGAGCAGGCCTCGACCGGCTTTCCCTGCGCCACGTCGGCCCACAGCGGCGCGCCGGGGATGAAGCTGTACTGCAGGCTGTTGCGCCCGAGGTATTGCAGGTCGTCCCTGGTGAGGGCGTACTTCTCGAAGCCGTAGATCCATTCGTCGGTAAGGTTCGCGTGTGACACCCCCTCGTCGTCGCTGGCGAAGGCGACCGGGACCCCGTAGACGCGGTACTGCGCGAACGGGTGCTCCGCACCGGCGACACCGAGGATCTGTGCGTTGCTGGTGAACATGATCTCGACCAGGGCGTTGTTGCGCCTGATCTGCTCTGCCACTTCCGACTTCTCTTCCGGTTTAAGGAAGGCGAAGGAGACCCCGTGGCCGATCCGCCTCGCCCCCGCCTTCAGCGTGCCGGTCAGGTGCTCCTTGAGCGCCGGGTTGTCCCCCCCTACGAAGCAGGGGGTGAGCTCTCCGGCATGCAGGGCGATGTTTACCCCCGGAAAGGCGTCGTGGAAGTAGCGGAAGATCCTCATCTGGTCCTGGAACCCCGTCAGGGAGACCGGGGCGTCCTCCTTGCTGAGCAGGTTCACCCCGACCACGCGGGGTTCCGAGGACGAGAGCTGCATGGAGAAGGCGGCCTGGGTGAACACCTTGGCGAGGTCGGGGGTGCCGTCCCCCTGGGCGGAGGTGCGGTTAACGGTCGACACGAAGGCGTAGGAAACGCCGCAGGCGCCGTCCGCCTCGGGAGTGCCGCAGTTGAGCAGCGTCCGGGTCTTGTTCACGTACTGGGCGATCTCGGTGCGGGCGGCGGCCACCGCGTCCTTGAGTCCTGCGTCGAGAAGGAAACGCTGCATGGCGGGGAACTGGCGGCTGTCCCGGTAGGAGGCTTCCAGCGGGAACCTCTGCCGCAGCTGCCTGGCCAGCGCGTTCACCGCCGAGGACTGGAAGGAGAGCATGGTCTCCAGGTAGGACACCCCGTCCCGGTGGGACCGTCTCAACACCTCCGCGAGCATGGGCGGGGTGTTGCATACGTTGTCGGATACGGCGCGGAACCTGGCGAAGGTGGCGAAGAAATGGTCGTGTCCCTGCTGCGTGTCGGCATAGCCGAGGCGGTACATGGAGAGGGACTGCAGGATCCCTTCCCGCTCCGCCGGGGAGGCGCCGGAGACGGGGCTGAAGCCGTCGCCGCAGCCGCCGGAGGAGGTGCCCCCCTCCAGGGTGTAGCGTCCCGTTTTCCCCTCGGGGCCGAAGCAGGCGCCGTCGGCCGCCGCCAGGGCCAGGTACGTCTCCGCCGGAACGGTGCCGGAGAGGTGGTTGTGGAGATCCCCCCCTTTGGGGAACAGGCGCAGCGCCTCGGCGAGCTCCGGCTGCTCCTTCCTGGTCTTCTCGATCACCCCTGCGTACTCCCGCACCGCGTCGTTGGGGCGGGCGCAGATCCGTGCGCCGGCCGGCGCGGAGGTTGCCTGGGCCACGCCAAAGGAGCCCGGGGTGCCGAGAAACAGGGCCGCGAGGAGCGCCGCGAGCGCGGCATTGGTTTTTGGGGCAAGCTTCATGAGGGTTTCTCTCTCGTTTGGTATTGCGGCTGTGCCGCGGTCCGAGAGGCGAATCTATGACGCTTCGACCGGGATGTCAACGGCTTAAACCGCCCGCGTCCCGCCGTAGCGGACCAAAGAGCGAATCAACGTGTCGCGGCACCAGGCGCCGATCAGGCGGAGCACCCCCCCTCGAGCCGTTCCAGGATCCCCAGCAGCAGTTCGGAGGCGGCGACCATCTCCGCGCAGAATTGCGCCGCCCTGACCCGGTCGCCGTTGTTGCAGGCGATCACCGCCTGCTTGCCCAGCTCGTGCACCTTGGCGTGCGGCGCGTCGATCTGGCGGAACAGGTCGCTGTGGCCGCAGTCCTCCCTCCCTTTGCTCTGGTACCACTTGCCGAAGGCGCAGGTGAGGTGGGTGGGGAGGGCCTGCGGGTCGATCCTGAGGGTGCCGTCCAGGTGCCCCTTGATCTTGCCCACGAAGATCATGTGCGCGCTCCGCGCCCTGCTGATAACCAGGGCGGCGTCCTCGTTGATCTTGAACTTGCCCAAAAGGGCCATCAGTTCCTCCGCCATGGCCAGCAGCTGGTTCGCCTCGTGGGTGGTCTGCTGCGTCTCCGCCGAGGTGTGACGCGCGATCTCGGTCACCCGCTGCACGCTCGCCGCTATCTCGTGCGTGGTCGCGCTCTGCTCCTCCGCCGCGGTCGCGATCTGGGCCAGGTCCCCGGTCACGCCGTCGATGCGGGCGATGATGTCCTGCAGCGCCTGCCCCGAGAGCTGTGCCCCCTGGGACCCTTTCTCCACCACGGTCACCCCGTGTTCCATGGATCGCACCGCCGCCCTGGTGTCCCCCTGGATGACGCCGATCATCCCGCCGATTTCCTTGGTCGCCCTGGTGGTTCTCTCGGCGAGGGCGCGCACCTCGTCGGCCACCACCGCGAAACCCCGCCCCTGTTCCCCCGCCCGCGCCGCCTCTATCGCCGCGTTGAGCGCCAGCAGGTTGGTCTGGTCGGCGATCTCCTCGATGGTGCCGATGATCTCCCCGATCTGGTCGGAGCGCCGCCCGAGGCCGGTCACGGTCGTGGCCGATTCCCGTACCAGGTCCGCTATCTGGTGCATCCCCGCCACGGTTTCGTTGACCACCTGGGCACCGTCGCAGGCGACGCGGCTCGTGGTGGTTCCCCCTTGCGCCGCCTGGGCGCAGCTCCGGGCGATGTCCTGCGAGGTCGCCGACATCTCATCGCTCGCGGTGGCCACCGAGACCGACTGGGCGGCCAGGTCGTCCGCGTTGCTGTTGATCTGCTTGGCCATGCCGTGGACCCGGCTGGAAGCGATCACCACGTGGATGCTCACCTTGAGCACGCTCCCCACCAGGCTATGGAGGGTCTCGATGAAGATGTTCATGTTCCTGGCCAGCGCGCCCAACTCGTCCGAGCGGCCGCAGGCGATGCTCCGGGAGAGGTCTCCGTCCCCCGAGGCGATCTCCTCCACCGCCTGCACCATCTCCTTCAGGGGGAGGGTGATGGAGCGCGCTATGAACCAGGTCAGCATGAGGGTCAAGGCGAGCACCACGAGGAGCCCGGCGCCGATGTACAGCTGCGTCCGCCATAGTGTGGCCCGCACGTCGTCCAGGTAGATCCCGGTCCCCACCACCCAACCCCAGGGGCGGAACAGTTCGACGTAGGAGAGCTTGGGCTCCGGTGCGCCGGCCGCGCCCTTGGGCCAGCGGTAGCTGACGAAACCCTTCCCGTTCTCGTTGCAGGCGCGCACCATCTCCATGAAGAACAGCTTTCCTTTGGGATCCTTGAACTGCGCAAGGTCCTTGCCGTTTAGCTCCGGCTTCAGGGGGTGCATCACCATCCTCGGGGTGAGGTCGTTGATCCAGAGGTAGTTGGTTCCCTGGTACCTGGCCGCGGAGATCTCCTGGATTGCCCTGCGCTGCGCTTCCTCCCTGGTCAGGCTCCCCCGGTCTACCTGGTCCTGGTACCCCTTCATCATGCTGGTTGCCTGCTGCACGAGGGCGCGCACCGTTTCCTCGCGCTCGTTCATGATCAGCGAGCGCAGGTACGGTGTCAGCAGGAATACCGATATCGCCACCGGCAGCAGCCAGGAGAGCAGCGTGGCGCTGATGATCTTGTGAAATATCCCCCAATCGCGAAAACGTTTCATCCTATAATCTCCTCCGCCAGATCGGTGCGGCGTTTGGTTGTGCCAGTGCCTGAAGTATCGGTATCGTTTGCTCCTTTCTTTAGCGAATTTGTCATCATCGTGCCGGCCGCGCGGACGAATGCTTGCTTGGCCGGCTGCAGCTTCTTGCAAGGAGCTCGTCGCCGGAACAGTTGCCAGGGATTCGCTTGGGCAGTTGAACCCTATTGCGAGGAGTTGCAGCGTCGCTGTGGGGGGCGGTTGAGGGAAGGGAGGGACGGGGCGGGGGCGTGCTGCGGGCGCAAAAAAGAGCCGGCGGTTTGTGTTTCCCGCCGGCCCTTTGCTTTCACACCGTTAGGTTCTGCGGTTATTGCCTTAGAGCCGGAAGGCGGCGGTGCCCTGCTGCAGTACTTCGACCTGGCTGGCGAGGTCGCTGGCGCCGGACTCCAGCTGCGCGGCCGCCTGCAGGCAGCGGTCGGCGTCGGAGTGGATCTCGGCGACCGCCGCAGCTATCTGCTGGTTCTCCTTCGCCTGCACCGCGCAGGCCGTCTCTATCTTCCTCGACATCTCGCTCACGTCGAGGATCGAGTCGGATATGGAACGCCCCACCTTGCTCTGTTCCCGGGTGGCGCAGTGGAACTGCGCGGCCAGCTCCCTCATCTCCTCGGCGGCGAACATGATAGCCTCCTTGGCCCCGGCCTGCTCCCTGATCGCCCTTTCGATCTTCTCGGTCATCTGGGTAACCCGGTCCATCGCCTCTCGGATAAGGCTGGTCCCCTTGGCCTGCTCGGCGGTGGCCAGCGCGATGCCGCTGACATGGCTCCGGGCGCTGGACACGCCGCTTACGATCTTTTCCAGGGCGGCGCTGGAACGGGAGCTGAGCTCATCTCCCGCCGCGATGCGCTGGTCGGCCTCCTTGATCGCCTTCACCGCGTGCTCGGTCTCCAGCTGCACGGCGGCAATCAGGGCGGCGATCTCGTTGGTTGAGTTGGCCGTGCTCGAGGCCAGCATCTTGATCTCCTCGGCCACGACGCCGAACGGCTTGCCGTGCGCACCGGCCTGGGCGGCTATGATGCTCGCGTTGAGGGCGAGCAGCGAGGTCCGCTTGGCGATGTCGTCGATCACCGAGGAGATGGCCCCGATCTCGTGGGTCCTGGAGGTGAGTGTCGCGATGACCTGGTTGGTGACGCCCGAGGAGGCGCGTATATCGCTCATCCCCTGGCGCATGGCGCGCATCGCCTCCACCCCCTTCAGGGCGTCCTCCTCGACCCCTTGGGCCACTTCCGCAGTCAAAAGAGCGTTCCCCTTGACGCTGTTGGTGGCCGCCTCCATCTCCAGGATGGAGGAAGCGGTGGAAAGCGACGAGGAGACCAGGGACCTGGTGTGCTCGCCGATTTCGCTGGTGGCGGAGGCGCTCTGCATCATGGCCGCGGTCACCTCGGCCACCAGGGTCGTAAGCCGTTCCGCGTTCAGGGCGACCTCGTCGGTGCTGGCGGTCATCTCCAGGATCGCCGACGAGGAGTCGGAGGCGGCCTGGGACAACCTCTGCGTCCCGTTCTGGATCTCCTCCGCCTTGTCCGCTATGGTCCGCACGTAAGCCGAGGCCTCGGTCACCTTGTCCTGCTGGTGCCTTGCGGCCGCCACGGCGTGCACCGCTTCCGCGGCCAGCCGTCCGGAGATCCCCTGGAGCGCCCCGGCCGAGCCGGTGACGCGACTGATCATGCCGCACAGCCCCAACACCATCGTCTTCAGCGAGGTAAGGAGCTTGCCCGCCTCGTCTCCGCCGCCGGCCGGGATGGCCACGGTGAGATCCCCTTCGGCCACCGCCTCGGTGATGGCCGCGGCCTTACCCAAAGGGGCGAGCAGCATCTTCGTGAACCAGGCGGCAAGGCCGCTGGCCAAAAGGGTGAAGCCGATGGCAAGGGATATCACCACCATCCTGGTGTGTTCGAAAGACTGCAGGAAGTCGGCTGTTTTAACACCCACGTAAAGAGCGCCGATGACGTGCCCCCCCGCGTCGAGGATGGGGTCGTAGGCGGTGAAGTAGGGGATGCTCAGGATGGGCGCCACGCCGCGGTACGGCTCGCCCTTGCGGAACACCGCGTCGAAGGCCGGTCCCTGCAGCTTGGTACCGACCGCCCTGCTGCCGTCCTCCTTGATGACGTTGGTCGCCACGCGTTCGTCGTTCATGAAGATGGTCGCCGTCCCACCGCATATCTTCGCCACCTTGTCGGGAAGTTCGTTGTTGTCGTTGATGACGTAATCGCCGGCCATAAGGCGGTTATCTGAGATCCTCAGTTCACCCTTTTGCCGCAACAGCTCCCAGAAGGTGTTCAACCTGCTCTCCTGCGACGCCGTCGCCACGCGCACCATTTCCTGCCGCATCTTCGCCAACGAAATGTAAGTCGTCACGCTCACCGCTGTTATGACGATGGCGATAATCAATGCCGTGATCTTTTTAACGATACTCACTTTCACTGATCTTTCCTTATTCATGCCATGTTGACTGAACCAAATTCTATTGATAACTATTTAAAAAGTTTTGGTGGTCCTTGTCTGTTGTAAATACCGGTAATTAACCGGTGTTTATCGTTTTAGAAAAAAGGTTAATTGATTTAACTATAGGATTTGACAGCATATATCTTGTATTACAATTTGCGGACGGGCGTTTATATCCGAAAAAAAGAGCAGCATCAAGTTTTTCGTAAACGAAAAGTGTATACATGATCTTGTGCGAAGAGAATGGTAAACAGAACGAGAACCGGCAAGTACCAGTTGCACGGGCCTGCGAACTTCCCGCTGCTGGAAACGATCCGTTGCGAAACAACGGGCGCTAAAAGGGAGGGGGCAAAACGGGCGCAAAAATGCCCCCGGCCGCTGGAGCCGGAGGCATGCGCGTGTGCTGTTGGATCGTGTTGCCGAGGTCGGGCAAAAGCTCATGCAGGAAGGGGGGACGGCGTTGACATTGGCCGCGGCGGACTCAGCGCACGGCAGCGAGGACCGCGTCCATGGCCCTTTGGTCTATCCTGTGTCCTGTGTCGCAGATGACGTGGCGGTAATCGAAACCGAGGCTGAAACCGAGCCAGGCAAAGCAGTCGAGGATGTAGTTTTTCGGGAAGATCTCGATCACCCGGCAGGGAGGCTCGGACCAGACCAGGTTGCTGAGTCCTGCGCCGTGGCTCCCTACCACGACCTCGGCTTCGTGGAAGACGCGGATCTGGTCCGCGAAGGAGAGCTCTTCGCAGTGCAGTACCGTGAAGCCCACCTCCTGCAGCCTCTCCTCGAGCTCAGGTTCCCCGGCGAGACGGCGCCTGCTTTTCTGTCTCGATATGTAGATCTTCCGTCCGGGGCCTGAAGGTCCCTGCGCTACCACCTTTGCCTTCACCGACGATCTCAGGAGCTCCAGCACCTGCGGGTCCGTGAATTCCGGCTGGGTGTGGTACTGCGGCACCACCAGCCGCTCCACCCGGATGGGATTGGAGCAGAAGACGAAGTCGCGCTCCGCCCCGGGGCCGAGGGCCGTTGCCAGCCCCTCCAAGACGTAGCGCGGACAGTTCTCAGGCAGCACGATCTTCACCCCGGGAAAGGCGGCCACCGCGAACAGCACGTTGGGCAGGACCTCGAGGAGCCAGTGGTAGTACGTGGCGGGATGGCACACCACCACGGGTTCCGGGAGCCGGAGCTCGCTTGCCGGCAGCAGGGGCTCGTGCTGCACGTCCCCCCAGTCCATGATGCGGCGCAGGGAGCCCACGCTCTCTTCGAGGATCTTGTTTTCGATCCAGGCCATCCCGGAATGGGGCGAGGCTGTGGCGTCGTGCAGCAGATAGAGGTTGCGCTTTCCGAAGACGGCTTCGGTTCTGATGAAGGGGGGGAGCTCCGCGGCGACCTCGTGCCTCACGATGCGCGCTTCGGTCACCGGGATGATGTCCAGGATGTGCTTTCTGATGTTGGGATAGAAGGACGCTTTTTCCAGGGACTCGATGCACGACTTGGGCATCTTCCCCGCGATCGGCCCGAGCAGGTCGGTCGAGATGAAACGCAGCAGTTGTTTGCGCCGCTTTGCGGCCGTTTCGCTTAAACCGGTCATGCGAGCGATCCTAGCACAGGAGCCGCTTTCTTTCCAGCCGGTATGGGAACCCGGGCAGCGGCTTCGCGCCGCTGCGGGACCGGGTTTCCCGGTGGCCGCCGGTCGTCCCGAGCCTCGCTAGTACTCCCTGGAGGGCTCCGCGTAGGAGCATTCGGGGTTCTGCCTGATGTGCACGAAGTGCGCGACGTGCTTGTCGCCGGCCGCGCGTGGGCGTACCGGCTTGCCGCACTTGTCGCACTCGAAGACGAGGGCGTGCCGGTGTTCCGGCGTCGCTCCGTCCCTCACGGCCAGCGCCTTGTCGACGGTGATGACGTGGCCGAAAAACTTGCATTGCAATGCGAGACTCATTGTCCTGCTCCTTTGCGGATTTGTTCGGGAACTGCTCCTGTCGGAGGGGCGCTGTCAACGGCCCCTTCTTCATGAGCTAGAACAATGTATTATTTTTCTTCTTTTTTGTCAATCCCGGCGGTATGGGGACTTTGCAAAGAAGGGAGGGGTGTGCTCACCCTAAAGCCCTGCGCGGGTGCGAAACGCTGTAAACGCCGTTTATGGGGAGGTGGCGGCCGAAGCGCCGTGCTCTCTTTCGGAAAAGGTGCCGGTGCTGCGCCGTTTAGGGTTGTAATATCGGGATGTTCTGTTGTATTAAAAGTTTTTGCCCCTTCGTTGTCTTAGGTGCGGCCGCATCGGGGCCTGGCGGATCACGGCTCCCGGTTGATACGTCACACCTGCGGGCAACGTCGGCGGATAATTTCAATGCAGGAGGAGACTGTTACATGAAGAAGATGGTATTGGCAGTACTGGGCGGGATACTTATGACAACGGCCACCGCGCATGCGGAGCACAAGCTGCTGGTCACGGATGTCCTGGATAAGAAGCAGGTCGAGGCACAGGCGCAGTTCGAGTACTCCCACACCAAAGGTGACATAAGCGGCCTCGGGGAAACCGGGAAGGTGACCGCGAACACCACCGAATCGCTCTACTCCGTGGGGGTCGGTCTCGGCCACGGCCTGGAAGTCTCCGCTTCCCTCCCCTACGTTTTCAGCGAGCGGGTCAAGGTGCAGATGGACGGGTTCGCCCCGGAACAGGAGAAGCGTGACGGCTTCGGCGATTTCGCGCTCGAGGCGAAATACCGCCTGCTGGGCGGCGAAGAGGCGCCGTACACCGTGGTGGCCGGCCTGGGGCTGAAGTTCGATACCGCCGGTGACAGCGAGGCGGGTACCGGCACCACCGATGTTAGTCCCTTCATCGCGGCGAGCGCGAACCTCGGGCACCACAACATCCCCTACGCCGTCTACCGGGCCACCATCAGAAACCACGGCGACCAGGACACCCACACCCTGTCCCTGGGCTTCGAGAAGGAACTGAGCCACACCGTGACCATCGACGCCAAGATGGACGCGAACTTCAACACCGCAACCCGTGATGTCACCGCCAACGAGGACTTCACCTTCGAAGTGGCGAGCTACCTCCAGATGGCGCACAACTTCTACCTGCTGCCGAGTGTCGCCTACGTGGTCGCGACCGACGCCAGGGAAAAGAACCTCGACATCCACGTCGGCTCCGCCGACGGGTTCCGTGCCGGACTTTCCCTTTACTACCTGTTCTAGCATTATTTAGAAGCGGACCATTGGCCACGGAGGGTTTCACGTTTTCTCCGTGGCCAAAGTTTTATTCAGGACCCAAGGCGCGTCAGCCAGTAGATGGCGGGGAGGGTACCGAAGGAGAGGATGATGCCGATGCCGATCATGGCTACGGCGAGATCCGCCTCCATGCCGGCGACGACGGCAAGGGCGCCGGCGGTCACCATGGGGGGCATGGCCGCCTCCAGGACCGAGACGTCGACCACCATGCCGGCGAGCCCGGCCAAGCGGCAGACCGCCAGGACCGCCAGCGGCGCGAGCAGGAGTTTCATGGCCAGCCCGAAGCTCAGCGGCCCGATCACCCTGCGCGGCAGCCTCAGCCGCATCTGCATGCCGATCGCGGTCATCACCACCGGCACCAGGGTAAGCGAGATGTTCTGCAGCGCCTGGGCGAATTTCTCGGGGTAGGGCCAGCCGCGGGCCAAAAGTCCCGCCATGAGGGCGATGCTCGGCGGAAAGAAGAGCATCTTGCGGACCATCGCCGAGAGCTTCACCGAGCCGTCCTTGCCGTAGAGGGCGAGGATGAAGGAACCGTAGGTGACCATGATGATCATCGTCCCCAACTGGTCGTAGATGATCAGGTAGGGGAGCCCTGCGGCGCCAAAGAAGGCCTGGATCATGGGCACGCCCAGAAACGAGGTGTTCCCAAGCGGCACCACCAGGAGCAGCACCCCGACCGTCGCCCGGTCCCAGCGCCACAGGCGCGCCGCGGAGAGCACCGACGCGACGGAGAGGAACAGCATCCCCCAGGGTACCAGCGCCGCGGTCAGGATCTCACGGGAGAACGCGATCTGCGGCACCTTGAGGAGTATCAGCGCCGGCAACGAGACGTAGAGAGCGAACATGTTGAGGGTCTGAGCCGAGTCCTTGGGGAAGGCCTCGAGGCGGCGAAAGAGCATCCCCAAAAGGACGAAGACCCCGATCAGTACGAAATTTTCCATTACTACCAGCTTCTCCTGCCCAAGTGGCGCTTGAGCGGCGGCAGCGCCGCCTTACGCCGTTTTCGGGAGAAAATCCTCCCTTTTTTCCGACTGGACCCGCAGGGCTACCGGCTTCCTTGCGAAGTCGGCCAGGCCCTGCGCCACCCGCGCGCCGTCCAGGATGATCGGCTCCAGCGTGGTACGCCGCGCGAAAATCACCTTCCTGCCGAGTTTGTCAAAGCCGAAGGCCTCGAATCCCTTGGGGTAGGCCTCGATGTGAATGACCATTTCCGCGACGTTACCCAAGATGCTGCGTTTTATGTTTGCCACGGCAACCCCTCCAGTGACGATAACGATCTTGCATCCTTTGCTGTAACACAGCGAACCTGCCGTCACAAGAAAAAGAACGCGCGCCGAATCCTGACACGCGCGTCTTTGGCGTCTCTCCCCAGGCAGTCGGCTGCCCCCGGCTTACAAGCGATCTGCCAGGATTATAAGACCTGGAAGCGGGACGCCGCCAGGGAGTATACTCTTTAAAGGAGGAAATTTCGTAAGTGAAGGAGGGGGCGCAGATCAGCGAACGAGGAGGATCCGAACATGAGAATTACAAAGATAGGCATCGTCGGATCGGGCAACATCGGCGGTAACTTGGGCATATTGTTGGGCAAGGCGGGCTACGAGGTTTGCTTCAGCTCAAGGCACCCCGAGAACCTGCAGGAATTGGTGACGGCCGCCGGGCCTGCTGCCCGGGCCGGGACCGTAGCGGAAGCGATCGCCTTTGGCGATGTCGTTCTTCTTTCGGTGCCGCTCAAGGCGTACCGGGACCTGGACAACCAAACGAAGCAGGCCTTGAAAGGGAAGATCGTCATCGACACCTCCAACCCCTACCCTGACCGGGACGGGGCGATGGCGTTGGAAGCGAGACAGGACCCGGGGGGGATGGGGAGCGTGGTGGCCCGTTTGCTTCCCGGAGCTAGGATCGTGCGGGCCTTCAACACGGTCTATTTCGAAGACCTGAAGCAGACGGTGAACAGTAAAGGCGACAAGATCGGCATCCCGATCGCCGGTGACGATCAGGAAGCAGTGGAAGCCGCGGTCGAGTTGGCCCGGAACGTGGGGCTGGACCCGGTCGTAGTGGGCGGATTGACTGCGTCCAAGCTCTTCGACGTCGGCACCCCGGTCTATGCGACCAGCGCCTCCGCGCCGGAGATCAAGGCGAAGTTGAGAATAGAGTAGACCCCGCCCGAGCCGGGGAGGCCTCGTATGCCAGGCCCCCCCGGTTTTGCAGACCCCACCCCATAGCCCCAACCCCATAGCCATAATCCATGACACGTTTCAAGTCCCCCTTGACAGCCACATAGTCCTGTGTAAAATTAGGAAATTCAAATTTTACAGGAGGGATAAGCATGAGCGTATTCGATAAATTCGTGATGAACCATGCGGACATGGATCCCCCGGAATTGGTCCTTTGGCTCGATGACGCTGCCACTTTGCAAGCTGCGCATCCAAAGATCAGTACCCAAAAGGACGGATGGGTTCCGGGAGCGGATCAATTCAGGGGGCACAAAGAGGCGATCTCAAGGGAATGGGAGAGAGCCACCGCCCTGAACCAGTTGACAACCAAGGAGCTCGATGCGGTGATCTCGGCCGCGTTGGAGGACGTGCACATCAACGCAAGCTATCTCGTCCTCAGGGCGAAGCATGAGAAAGATGACGCCTGGCTCCACAACAACGGGTACCAGCCGAAGGAAAAGACAAAGAGGACGTACAACAGGTCCGTCGGCTCCGTCGCATTGATGCTGAGGGCGAAGAACGGGCCGAACATCGGGGAGGTTACCTTGATCTGGGTTAGAGACCCTGGGGCCGGCTCCTATCTATTGCAGATCTGCAAGGGGCATCCCCAAGGCGAAGAATCGTACGCGGATTACGGATACCTGAAGAAGGTCCGGACCGTCGTCGGCAATCTGGAAAGGGCGAGCTGGTACTACTTCCGGATTAGGAGTATCGGCAACAACGAACTCGGCCCCTGGAGTGAACCGGTGGCCATCATCGTAACCTAGCCCCTCATAAACCCCATCTAAAAGGCCGGACCCTCATGTGAGAACCGGCCTCATTTCACATCCTTTCAACGAATCCCGACAAAATTAACAGGAAGCAACATCGGCCGCGATTGCAATCTTCGTAGCACGTTCACAACGTCGCGTCGCGTTCGCAATCTCCGTGGTGCGGATCGCAACCGTCGCGCCGCGTTCGCAATCTCTGCGGAGCGGATCGCAACCGTCGCGCCGCGTTCGCAATCTCTGCGGAGCGGATCGCAACCGTCGCGCCGCGTTCGCAATCTCCGTGGAGCGGATCGCAACCGTCGCGCCGCGTTCGCAATCTCCGTGGAGCGGATCGCAACCGTCGCGCTGCGTTCGCAATCTCCGTGGTCTGGATCGCAAACATCGCGTCGCGTTCGCGATCTCCGTGGTGCGGATCGCAAACGTCACGTTGCGTTCGCAATCTCCGCGGTATGGATCGCAAACATCGGGTCGCGTTCGCAATCTCCGTGGTCTGGATCGCAACCGTCGCGCTGCGTTCGCAATCTCCGTGGTCTGGATCGCAAACATCGCGCTGCGTTCGCAATCTCCGTGGTCTGGATCGCAAACGTCGCGTCGCGTTCGCAATCTCCGTGGTCTGGATCGCAAACATCGCGTCGCGTTCGCGATCTCCATGGCGCGGTTAGCGCAGGAGCTGCCGTGACAAACGAAAAAACCGGAGCTCCTATTTCGGAGGCTCCGGTTTCTTTTTGATCGGTTACTTCGCCAACTCTGAGAGCGCCTGCTGTGCAATGACACCATGCACCTTTTCGGTTGGATGGATGCCGTCCCAGAATATGAAGGTATCAGGATTCTTGCAGGCGTAGGGAGGCGAGCCGGGGGTCAGGCAGGGGGAGTCGACGACGCTAAAACCGAAGTCCTCCGGATTGGTGACCAGTTCATCGAGTTTGCTGAAAAAGCCGACCTTCACCACCTGCAGGTCGGTGAGCTGGGCGGACATCGACGTCAGCAGGTAGTCGAGGAGGAAGTTGTAGTACAGTGACAACTGATGCGCGGCGGCCGCCGCTCCCGGCATCGCCTTGTCGGTGGCGAGGAGCGCCGGTGTGAGCGAGAGGTCCGGTGCGTTGCAAACCAGGAACTTCCTGGCCCCGGCGTTGTAGAGGGCGGCAATGTTGGCCTGCAGGGTTGCCACCGCCTGTTCGACGATGGCGGGGTCCTGGGCCTCCAGTGCGTCCCTGATGTCGTTGCTGCCGAATTCCACCACGTAGAGCGCGTTGGGCGGGGCCTGTCCGCCGAAAACGTTGAGGAAAGTGGTGACCTCGAAGGTCATGGTGGCCTCTCCAGCCTTGTCGTGGGCCCTGGCGCCACCGATTGCGTAATTGGTCGCGTCGAAGCCGAGGTCCCTGAAGGCCGGGCGGGTATTGTCTGAAAGCGAGAATTGTCGTGCCAGCTGTTCCACCCATGTTGCGCCGTTGCTGAAGTGGTGGCCGCCCTTGGCGTAGGGGAGGTCGGGCACGAGGAGCTGGTCCAGCAGCTGGTAGGGCGGGGTGTTTGCCTTACCCACGAAGACGAAGGCGTTGCCCGGATCGGAAAGACTGTCCCCGAACACCACGATGCGGTCGAAGGACGTCTGTGCCGAGGCCCATCCCGCCGGCATCAGGAGCACGAAGGCCAGTAGAATTCCTAGGATCGCCGGTCTCTTCAAGATAATCATTGCCATAGAATCCTCCTTTGATAGTCACTGCATAGTGAAACACCAAAGATCGTATCCCTGCGTCCTAGCCGCCCCTCCTTTCTGCAGGTGCAATGACAACAAGTGTAAGGCTTCCCGTCGATTCTTCAAGCCGAAGCGGGCCATGATGCGTAGGTAAAGGCAGCGTTGAGCTTTATGAGATAGAGGATTTTCTGTGGTCGTGTCGATCACGAACCCGCGCATGCCTCAGGGGCTCCGGTCAGGAAATCCCTATTGCTCACTTCATCTTTGACAGGGATGGAGGATCTTGTCTTTCGAGACACATCTCCCGCAAAGAGCAAAAACTGATTTTTCAAGACCTGGCACTGGTGGGTCTGCCGGTTTCCGGGTATGCTCATCTGCGTCAAGAGAGACCGAAAGAGAGGACTCTCTTTCAGGCAAGGAGGGGAGAATGGAATTGGAAAACCTGCTTCTGGAAGTTACTGACCACATTGCGACGGTGACGGTGAACCGCCCCACGGCAATGAACGCCATGACGCCGGGGACCTTGGAGGAACTGCAGCAAGTGGTCGCCGAGATAGAGCGCAACGACGGGATCCGCGCCGCGGTGGTGACCGGGGCGGGCGCAAAGGCCTTCGTCGCGGGCGCTGATATCGGCCTCATGCGGGACATGACCTCGACACAGGCGCGCGACCTGGCTCTCAAGGCCCACGGCATCTTCGCCGCCATCGAGCGCTCTTCCAAACCGTTCATAGCCGCGGTGAACGGCTACGCCCTGGGGGGAGGGTGCGAACTTGCCATGGCCTGCGATATCCGCATCGCTTCCGACAACGCCAGGTTCGGACAGCCCGAGGTCAACATCGGCATCCTCCCCGGCTTCGGCGGCTCGCAACGGCTTCCCCGCCTGGTCGGTAAGGGGCGCGCCCTGGAGATCATCCTGACCGGCGAGATGGTCGATGCCGCGGAGGCCCTGCGCATCGGTCTGGTGAACAAGGTGGTGCCGCAGCAGGAGTTGCTGGGCGAAGCGCAGAGGCTGGCGGCCAAGATCGCCGCCAAGGGGCGGGTTGCCGTGAGGCTTTGCAAGGAGGCGGTGGTCAACGGCCTGGAGATGGACCTGGCCCGGGCCTGCGCCTACGAGGCGGAACTCTTCGGCTACAGCTTCGCCACGGCGGACCAGAAGGAGGGGATGGGCGCTTTCCTTGAGAAACGAGTGCCGGTTTTCCTTGACCGCTAAGGTCAAAACTGCCCCGCATCCGTCTCGGCGTGGACAAGAGAAGGGGGAGCTTACGCTCCCCCTTTTGCTTTATTACAGCTCGTGCGGCGGAACCGACCAGGTGGTCGATTTCTGGTAGTGGCAGACGTCGCAGACGCCCAGTGCGTAGCTCTTGTCCTTGCCGGTCGGGTACACGGCCCTGATGGCACCCTGGAGCGTGGAGTTCTGGACGTTGTCCGGGGCAGAAGTCGAGGGGTTTTCGCCGTGCGGCATACCGTGGCAGGTTTGGCACAGCAGTACGCTGGTATAGTGGCCGCGGGCGTTGATGTATTTACCGAACAGGTTCGGATCCCAGGTCACATTGGTTTTGTAGGTGTTTGCGCTGTGGCAGGTGAAAGCCGAGTTGATTCCCGGGCTTGGGTTGTAGCAGGTCGGCAGGGTTGCCTGCAGCCAAGGCTTCGCCAGCTGGTTGGTGGCTACCCTCTGGTTTAGGTTGCCATGGCAGTCGGAGCACCAGATGGCGGTTTTGCCCTTGTGCGCACCGCGATAGCAGTTCACATTGTTGCCGGGATGGCAGTCGTAGCAGTTGTTGGCGATATTCGCGTCGTACTGGGTCAGCACCTTTTGGCTCTGGGAGTGGAAGCGGTGCAAGACGTCGGAGAAGGAATACGCCGATTTCTTGAGCGTGAAGTTAGCCCCGGAAAGGAGCTTGGTCCCGGTGGGCCAGCCGGGTGCGGCGCTCTCGCCCATGGCCGGATCCCAATGGCACCAGGAGCAGCGCACCGGGCCGCCCTTGCCGTCGCCGTCAGGATCGATCATGGCGATGTCGATCCCGCTGGAGTTCTGGCTGTGCATTTTGCCGAGGTAGGCGAAGGAGCCGGCCGGGGTTGCGGGATAGCCGTTCTGGCTGGCCAGGGTGAGGTGGCAGGAGCAGCAGCCGCCGAAGGCGACCGGGACCACGGTCGAGGTGGTGGCCAGGACGGCACCTGCGGTGTTCTTCACCGTGACGTTGGCGGTGAGATACGGGTCGCGTTTCGGACCGCCCAGCGGGTCGGTCATGATGTCCTTGGTGGTACCGGTGGTGACCGGGTAGGCGGGGATGCCTGCTGCGACGTAGGACATGGACTGGCTGTCATAGGACATGAGGTCCGCGATACCTTTACCGGTAAGGCCTTTGACCTTGCCGTTCACTACGGGCTGGAAGCCCGGGAACAACTTCGGTGCGTTGGCGATCCAACTGGAGAAGTAGGTGTCCGCCTGCAGTGTGGCATCGGTCTCTTCGGCAAACGAGTAGCTCACGGTGACGCCGGAGCTGACGACGATCGGCTTGTCGCCGCCGTACTGGATAACCTGGGCCCTGATCGTGTTGAAGGGGGGCAGCAGCAGGAATCCTTCAAAGGTCGGGCAGGCACAGTGCATGCCGAGGTCATTGTTGGCGATTACCTTGTAGGTCACCGCCGCATTCGCGGTGCCGGCGGCAAGTATCGCCCCCATCAGTGCAAGTACTACATTTTTCATTTTTCCTCTTTTTAATTCCAAAACAATTCCTCCTTGAGAACCTTCGGTTTTTCCTGCGAGGGTCCCGGCGTGACTAGGGTGTGTACCTCACCACAGTCACCCCGGCAGTTTGGTATTCGCGCATCCCGGAATGCAGCTACATATAATTAGCATTAAGCATGCCACCGTTGTTGGTGTAGGTAAGTGTCGGAAGTGTAACGATTCGGATGGTGAGGTGGTTTGCGCTTTAATGAGGGTGAAAACGCGCACCCGCAACCGGCAAGGCTGAAAATGCGGTTGATTTCACTCAGAGGAAATCACCTCAGGGACGTAGGTAGTTCCCTTTTGACGACTGGATGGGGCTTGATGGGGCGACGGTCCTGCGCCGGTACTCGGGGAACCTCTGGCACCGCGCAGGGACGGGGACGTTGTCCTTTTTGCGGGGGTCAACTTGGGGTGGATGTGCCGCTGTTTTGGCTGAGGTATTGTCCGGGGGATGCGCCCAGGGCCTGGCGGAACATGTCGATGAAGGCGCTGAGGCTTTGGTAACCGAGGTCGAAGGCGACTGTCGTCACGCTCTGTCCGCTTGCCAGTCGCTCTATCGCCTCCTGCAGGATCAGCCGCTTCTTCCATGCCCCGAAGGTAAGGCCGGTTTCGCGGATGAAAAGCCTCGCCAGGGTGCGGGGACTGGTGCAGGCGACTGAGGCCAGCCCCTCGATGGTCTCGATGCCGCCAGGGTCCGCGATCATCCTCTCTATGGCCCGCTGCAGACGCTCGTCATGCCCCATGGGGAGACGCAGTTCGGTCGGCTCGGCCTGGCACAACTCGTCGACGAGCACCATCATGAGCCGATATCCCGAACTCTCGGGTAGATAGTTCTCGCCGACGGTAACCACCTTGAGAATCAGCTCCCGCAAGAGGGGGGATACCTTGAGGATGGTGCACTCGTTGGGCAACCTGCCGGATACGCCTCTCTCCAGGAACAGATTCCTTAGCGACACTTCCCCGGGAAAATAGACCTCGTGCTCGACATCGGGGGGAACCCATACAGCCTGAGACGGAGGGACCACGAGCACTTCATTGCCGCTCACCACCCTCATCACGCCTCGGCTGGCGTAGATGAGCTGGCCGCGGGGGTGGGCGTGGGGCGCGGCACACCCGGCATGTTTTACCTCCATGGACAGAGGTATAACCGGCAAATGCAGGTCCGTTCTCCAGCCGATTTCAATCGGCGCCAGTTTTGGCAGTTTCGCGACACTCATTGGCCGTATATAGCAAGACAGCCAGGGAGATTGCAAGCTATTGTGATCATCATTTGAAAAGGGGGGGACGATGACCAACGATAAAGAGCAGGCGCACCGGGAGAAGATCATAGAGCAATTCTCCCAGCAGGCCGTACCGTTCACCCAGGTCCCGGGGCATCACGATGCGCTGCAGGCGCTGGTCGAATTGTCGGGAGTCGGAGAGCGGGATGAGGTGCTGGACGTGGCCTGCGGCCCGGGGATGGTTGCCTGCGCGTTTGCCAGGCGTGCCAGGCTGGTGACGGGAGTGGACATCACCCCCGCCATGATCGAGCAGGCCAGGCAGCGTCAAGCCGAACAGCAGCTTGCCAACCTCACCTGGGACATCGGCACCGCCGTTTCGCTGCCTTACCCGGATGATTCCTTCTCCCTGGTCCTCACCCGCTACAGTTTTCACCATCTCCTGGACCCGCAGGGGGCTTTGGCCGAAATGATCCGGGTCTGCCGGCCGGGCGGCGCGGTAATGGTGGCCGATGTCGCCGTTCCTTCGGCAAAATCGGCCGCCTACGACCGGTTGGAGCTGATCCGCGACCCTTCCCATACCCATGCCTTGACCGAGGAAGAATTCGCGACGCTGTTCCAGCGCTCCGGTCTGGTTGACTGCCGCCGGAGTGCTTACGGCGTGGATATCGAGCTGGAGACGCAGATACGGGCATCCTTCCCGAAGCCGGGGGACGACCAGGTGATCCGGGAGATGGTCACGGCGGACGTCGGTGTCGACAGTTTGGGGATCAACGCCCGCAGGGAAGACGGCAAGATCGTCTACACCGTGCCCATTGCGGTCTATGTCGGCAGAAAAAGGTAGTAAACGGGGAACGTATCGACTGAACCAACGCCCTTCGTGGTCGTCGACCTGGAAAAACCCGGACCTGATCAGCGAGAGGTTGGCTGCTGCATGAAACGGCTGCTTTCAGCTCCGGAACAGTCCTTTCAGCAGCTCGAAGATGCCCACCTTGTCCATGATGTAGGTGACAAGACCGACAGCAACCATAAACTGTGTCTTTGTCCACTGCCAGCGGGACTCGAGGATGCGGGCCTTCTCCATGGAGTGATTGATGAGCGCTGGGATGCCGAAGGAGTTGTAGGCCGCCTTGAGCAGGTGCTGGGCCTCGATCGATTGAACCGGGGGGAGCGTGACGAAAGAGGTCCTGATACGGCCGAGGGATTCCAGACGCCGGTTTACGATCCAAGGGTTCGGCAGATAAGCGCGCAGCGAAGCTGTGGTCACATCCATGCGGTCAGCCAAAGAACAGAGGGAGCGACGGAGGATGATGGCGCATTCATATACCAAGGCTGATCGCAGCAGGGCGGTTTCATAGTTATCGCCCACCCCGCCGTCATACACTGCAAGCGCGTCTGTCCAGCGTATAAAGAGCATTTCGTACATACGGTCGCTGAGGTTTTGCCCTTCGATTGCGGCGAGCAACGCAGCTTCCTTTTGTCCCTCATAGTTCCCCGTAAGCCAGCGCCCCAGCTTGACCCGTTTTTCCCGACAGTCCATGATGTCAGCGACAGGTTCGGTGATTTTAACGCCGGTGAGCGGATAACGGCGCTCGCTTCGCCGGATTAAGACGCCGGAGCCTGAGGCGGCAATGGTATCCTCGAGGGTGCTCTTGAACTTTTCATAGGCGAGGTAGTGGTTGTCCCAGGCCTTCGTTTTTAAGTCCAGCGGATCGGCTCCATGAGGGGTGGCCTCCCAAATGCATAGAACCCCCACGGCATATTCACAACTCACCAGAAGGGAAGCTATCAGCTCCGAGCTCATAAACATCTGAGAGAGGTCCATTCGCTCCATGCCGCGCAGGCACGTCTCCTCCCCGTCAGCCCAATCAAAGACCCATCTGAAGCTGCAGCAAAACTGCCCCATATTAGGCGACTCCCGATCTGACCATTGCCTGAGGAAGCACAACTGGGCGTCCGATAAAATGTCACCTTCGAAGTCGATGTCGAAGAAGGAGATGTTGTTAACCCGTTCCACTGTCGGCATAAAACCTCCCGGATGTTAAGCGGCTGGTGGGGTGAGGACGCTGTCCGGACTGGCTCGGCCCATCCTGGCCTTGTTCAGTATTTGCCGCACACCTCGTTGATGAGTGCCTGGTCGATGGTGACCTGGTCCGGCTGCCACTTCGCGTCTATCCGCTTCATGACCTCCTGGAACCTTTCCGAGTTCATCAACAGGTACTGGGCCGAGACGCGCAACAGGCGCGTGGTCGGTTCCGGCAGCGAGAAGTTGGTCGGGAGCTCCTGCAGGCAGCGGCGCAGATGCGGGTCGGGGATGTCATCGAAGGTAAGCTCGACAAAGCCATAATCGGTGGTGAGGGGATTGGGGATCGGTTCTGGCTCGGGGCCTCTCGCCGTGCCTCCCTGCTCGTCCGCGGGCCGGAATGCCTGCTTCAGCCGCGCGTTGCAGGAATCGATGGTCCGCCCCAACTGCTTCATCTGATTGAAATGGCCGTCGGTGCTCTCCAGGCTGTCGAAAGAGACATCGTCCATGGGACCGTTCATGACCACGTCCAGGACCGCTCCCACGCCGGGAGGCGAACTCTTCGCGTCCCAACTCCGTTTCTTGGTGGTTTTCGCGTTGGCGGAGATGAAGATGATCCGCCCGATCCTTTCTCTGTTGATTTGCTTCACCAAGCTCCAGGCGCTGTCGAGCGTCGTTACCGCGGTGAACGGCCCCCTCAGGCCGAGGTTGTCCGAGAGCCCCCCGTCGAGCAGGTGGGCGTAACGACGGTCCGGTTCGCGGTAGGAGTGCGCGGCGGTCGCGTCGGCGATGCGGCGCTTGTCGCGGTTGCCGGGCTTGAGCGCTTCTTCGACCCAAAGCGGCAGCGGAACACAGCCATCCTTGTAGATGTTGAGCGTAAGCGGAGCGAAGGCGACCGGGAAATTGGATGAGGCGGCAACCCCCCGCGAGACGGAGACGCCTGAGAGGTCTGAGCAGAGCAGGTCGAACTGATCCTGGGTGAATTCGAAGCGGTGGGTGATGCCGATGTCGGTGGCGTTGAGCACCAGAAAGGGGGAACTCCCTTTGGGACGCTGAAGCAGCGCGCCGAAGCTCATCCCTTTGAAGATGGCATGGTCGTAGTACTCTTCGGCCATGTCGATGCGGCTGAAGTCAGGGGAAGCAAGGCGCCACCAGTTGTACGGGTTGAGCATCCTCCACACCAGCGCTCCCTGGATGTTCCGGGTCAGCACCTCTTTGGGAAAATCGGTGAAGAAGGTGTCGGGGAAGAGTGCGTAGTACGCGGAAGTGAAACTGCCGCCTGAGACGGAGGAAACGATCTCCACGTCCTGGAGCAGGGACCGCTTGGAGGCATCAGGCGCAGTGTATGTGACCCTCTGAAGTTCCTCCATCAGCCCGAAGGAAAAGGCGGCGGCGCGGGTTCCCCCGCCGGAAAAGGCAAGGACGACGAAAGGTTTCTCCTTGCTTGGCGGCAGGCGCACGGTGTCGTAGCGATAGCCCGGCTGGGAGGACGAGGCTGGAGGATTGTCGTGGTAGTGGGCGCACCCGGCGCAACAAAGGGCGGCGAATAGGAACAGCTTCAGCGGCAAAGTTCTCATGAACATCTGAAGTGCACCTCCTTGGGGCAGATCGGGTCGGTATCGCAGATGTTCACCTCCACCGTCTTCGGGACGCAGTTCCCCCCGTTTTGGCAGCGCAGCGAGATGATGTGTAATCCCGGATTGCACAGCTTGACCGAGACCTTGCCGTCTGCGTCCTTGTTGGTTCCCTGGCTCACGCCATCAACAAACACCTCACCGATGCCACGACAGCGACAGACGAAATATTCCATGGCTGACCTCTTAGATGTCTCAGTTGAGACGGGTGATAGCTGAGGGAAACCGATAGCCGTCGGACTTCTGTAGCCTTTCAATCCAAGTGATGCTCGTTACGTGTAGCGAAAGTGCAGAGGAGCGGTTCGAGTTGGGCGGCGGGATTGGTTGATTCTAACTCAGGTGGCGGGAAAGTAAACTGCTTGGGGTAGTAGGGGGCTGTGGGCCATTATGAGCGGGGGCAGGCGGAACCGTCCTTTCGGAGAGGCTTTCCCCTCACTCATCAAGGGCTTCTATTTATAAGTAGGGAAACAAAAAGAGGACCGCGCCAGCATGGCTGGTGCGGTCCCCCTTCGTTTGCTTCTACTTCCGTTTGATACTTTTTGCTCAGCCTGTCTTTCTAAGACCCCTCGCAATAGTAGCGTTCAACTGACTCGCTAGGCACACTCGGAGTAGCCGCAGACGCGGCATACTGCGCAGCCGCCTTCGTGCTCCACGACACCACCACACTCAGGGCAGGCGCCTCTCTCGAAGGCGGGGGCTTCGATGACTTCGGCATGACCGGTGAGGGCCAGGTGCGACTGGATCGCCTTGGCGACGGCGTCGGCGCAGGAAAGGACCTTGTTGTCGCCGAAACCGCTCGGGCTGTGGCAGGAGATGCCGAGGAGCTGCTTCACGACCTGACGGGCCTGCACGCCGCTTCTCCAGGCGAGCGATACCATGCGCCCGATGGCCTCGGACTGGCTCGCGGCGCAGCCGCCGGCTTTGCCCATGGTGGTGAAGACTTCGAAGAGACCGGAGGCGTCTTCGTTGATGGTGATGTACAGCGGACCGCAGCCGGTCTGCATCTGGTAGGTCCAACCCTTGAGCGCCTTGGGACGCTCGCGCTTGATGCTGCGCTTCTCTTCCGCGGTCAGGGGCACGGCGGCCTTGGGCTCTTCCTTCTTGCCGACGGAGAGCACCTGCTCGTCGCGGGAACCGTCGCGGTAGATGGTGACCCCCTTGCAGTTCATCTGGTAGGCCAGACGGTACACCTCCTCGACGTCCTCGATGGTGGCTTCACGCGGGAAGTTCACGGTCTTGGAGACGGCGTTGTCGGTGTGGCGCTGGAAGGCGGCCTGCATGGTGATGTGCTCTTCCGGGCTTATGTCGTGGGCGGTGACGAACACGTCGCGCACGTCCTCGGGGATGGCGCTGATGTCGTGCACGGTGCCGTGCTCGGCGATCCGCTGCATCAGCTCCTCGCTGTAGAAGCCCTGCTCCTTGGCGACTTTCTCGAACAGCGGGTTCACTTCGACCAGGATGTTCTTGTCCATCACCTGGCGCACGAAGCTGACCGCGAAGAGCGGCTCGACGCCGGAGGAGGCGTTGGCGATGATGGAGATGGTGCCGGTCGGGGCGATGGTGGTGACGGTCGCGTTCCTGATCGGATCGCCGCCCGGGACGTCGTACACGCTACCCTTGAAGTTGGGGAAGGGGCCGCGGGTCTTGGCGAGCTCGCGGGAGGCGATCTTTCCTTCCTCGTTGATGAACTGCATCACCTTCTCGCCCAGCTCGACGGACTCCTCGGAGCCGTAGGGGATGCCGAGCATGATCAGCATGTCGGCCCAACCCATGACGCCCAGACCGATCTTGCGGTTGGAGCGGGTCATCTCATCGATCTGCGGCAGCGGGTAGTTGTTCACCTCGATGACGTTGTCCAGGAAGTGAACGGCGGTGCGCACGGTCTCCTTCAGCTTGTCCCAGTTCACCTTGCCGTGGACCACGAACTTGCCCAGGTTGATGGAGCCCAGGTTGCAGGACTCGTACGGGAGCAGCGGCTGCTCGCCGCAGGGGTTGGTGGACTCGATCTCGCCGATGTGCGGGGTCGGGTTGTCCTTGTTCAAGCGGTCCAGGAAGATGATCCCCGGCTCGCCGTTCTCCCAGGCCTGCTTAACGATGCGGGCGAACACCTTGCGTGCGTTCAGGGAGCCGGCCGGCTTCTTGTCGCGCGGGTTCATCAGGGTGTAGTCCTTGTCCGCGTCGACCGCCTTCATGAACTCCTCGGTGATGCCGACGGAGATGTTGAAGTTGTTCAGCTGGCGCTGGTCGTTCTTGCACATGATGAAGTCCATGATGTCCGGATGATCGACGCGCAGGATCGCCATGTTGGCGCCGCGACGGGTGCCGCCCTGCTTGATGGTCTCGGTGGCGACGTCGAACACCCTCATGAAGGAGAGGGGGCCGCTGGAGATGCCGGTGGTGGACATGACCACGTCGTTTGCCGGACGCAGGCGCGAGAAGGAGAAACCGGTGCCGCCGCCGGATTTGTGGATCAGCGCGGTGTACTTGACGGATTCGAAGATTTCCTCCATGCTGTCGCCCACGGGAAGCACGAAGCAGGCGGAGAGCTGCCCCAGTTCGCGACCGGCGTTCATCAGGGTCGGGGAGTTGGGGAGGAACTCGAAGTTGGTCATCATGCTGTAGAACCTGTCGGAGAGCGCCGAGATGTCCGCCTTCTTGTCGAACACGGTGTCCGCCTGCGCGATCGCCGTGGCCACGCGACGGAACATGTCGGATGCAGTCTCAAGGGGCTTCCCGGTCTGGTCCCTCTTCAAATAGCGCTTCTCCAGCACCGTCAATGCGTTCTTGGTGAGACCCGGGATCTGACCCTTTTCGACTGTTTTCTTCATAACCTTTCGTCCTCCTTGGAATATTCAACATGTAGCCATGTCATTTGCTTGGGGCCCTACATTTTGTGGGCGGCCAGAAATAAACCACAAGATGTATGACGAAGTCAAGCGTTAATAGATTAAAATTTCCGCCCCTCATAAAAAACGAAATTGCCGATGTTTACACAGCTCGGCCATTTACAAGCACGGCGTCGCTGTGATATTAATGGCTGGCTAATTTTCCTGCCGGGAGCCTCCATGACCCAGTGTGATTGCAACAGCCAGAAAGAGTCGCTCGAGTCCCAAGTTAAGGCGCTCAAAGACCTGATTGAGGTTGCCAAAGCCGTCGTCTCTACGCTCGACCTGGACACGGTGCTGCAAGCCATCCTCACCTCCGCGATGAGATTTGCCGAAACCCCGGCCGGGAGCGTTGCGCTCTATTACGATGCGAAGCGCGAGCTCAGTCTGCACGCGCATTCGGGTCTTACGGCCGACTTCGTGAAGAAGGAGCGCTGGGAGGTTGCCCCGGGGGGGCTGACCGAGCAGGTGCTCAGGGGGGGGGAGATCTTCTATATAGAGGACACCGAGAAAACCCCCTTCTTCAACAACCCGATCGCCCTGAACGAGGGGATCCGCTCGCTGGTCTGCGTGCCCCTTATCTTCCAGGAGCGGATCGTGGGTATTCTCTACCTGGACGACTTCGCCCCGAGGCAGTTCGACCGGGAGAAGCTGAACCTGCTCTCCATCCTGGCCTCCTTTGCCGCCATGGCGATCCACAACGCCACGCTGCACAAGCAGACCAAGCTTTTGGCGATCACCGACTCGCTGACCGGGCTGCACAACCACCGCTACTTCAAGCAGTACTTCCGGCAGGAGATGGCGCGCGCCAGGCGCTACCACAAGCCGTTTTCCATCATCATGATGGACGTGGACGACTTCAAGTCCTACAACGACAGCTACGGCCACGCCGCCGGCGACCGTCTTTTGGAACTGATGGGTGAACTGATCCTGCAGACCATCCGCGGCGTCGACGTCGCCTTCCGCTACGGCGGGGAGGAGTTCATCGTGCTCCTGCCGGAGACGCGCCTGGAGCAGGCCATCCTCGCGGCGGAGCGTCTGCGCGACAGCGTGCAAAACGGCACCGCCAGCAGGCTGGTGGAGGGGACCAATCGCGGCGTGACGGTGAGTATCGGGGTTGCGAGCTATCCCGAGAACGCCGACAAGATGGACGAGCTGTTCAATATCGTGGATTCGTTGCTTTACCTCGCCAAGCGCTGCGGCAAGAACAAGGTCTACCACCAGGAAAGCCTACAGATCCCTGTCCAATGAGACGATACCTGACACCATTTATCTGCGGGCCGCTTCTGGCGGCCTTTTTGCTTCCCACCTTCGCCAAGGCTACGGTGGGCACGCCCCCCTTGGCCAAGGCTTCGGCCTTCGCTGACGCTTCGGCGGACAGGACGGCGGACAGGACGGCGGACAGGACGGCGGACAGGACGGCGCTGGTCAAGATCGCGGCTGCCGAGACCGGTTCGGTCAAGACTTCGGGCGACGAGGCTGGCGCGGCTGCAACTCCGGCTGCACCGGTGGCACAGCGCGTTGAGGCACCGTTCAAACCTGCACTCTCCTACGTCGACCAGATGCTGACCGAGGACACGGTCTGGCGCGGGGAGGTGCTGGTGCAGGGCGCGGTGACGGTGGCTTCCCAGGCGACGCTGACCGTGGAACCGGGAACGGTGGTCCGCTTCAAAAAGAGCGAGGGGCGCAATCCGATCCTGGTCGTGCAGGGACGCCTCGTCGCTTCGGGCACCAAGGATGACCCTATCCGCTTTACTTCCAACTTCGCCAATTCGACGCCGGGAGACTGGCAGGGGGTGACCCTGCTGGGGAGCGAAAAGAAAAACGTCTTGGAGAACTGCCGCATCGACGGCGCGCAGACGGGACTGGAGGCGCTCTTTTCAAACCTGACCCTGAAGGGGGTGCGGGCCGAGCGCTGCGCGGTCGGCATGCGCTTCCAGGATGCGCTGCTGCAGATGGAAACGGGGGGCGCCTCGGACTGCGAGACGGGCCTTGTCTTCGCCAACAGCGAGTCGACCCTGCGCGGCTTGAACCTGATCGGCAACCGGGTGGGGATCTCGGCACAAAAAAGTTCCATTTACCTGCAGGATGCCAGTCTCGCCATGAACCGCTCCGCCCTCTCGTGCGACAACTGCCGGGTCAAGCTCGCCGGCGGGGCGGCGCTGGACAACGGGCGCGGGGTGACCCTTTTGGAGTGCGAGGGCAGTGTGAGCGGCATGAAGCTCGCGCGCAACAGCGATTACGGTCTGTCCCTGACCGGCTCGCGGGTCCGGGTGAACGGCAACCTGATCACCGGCAACGGGATGCAGGGGATGCTTGTCTTCGACGGCGCAGGCGTGGCCTGGGACAACGTCATCAGCGGCAACAGCGGGCACGATATCTACAACGCCGGGACCGAGGAGTTCCGCGCCCCCAACAACTTCTGGGGGGAGAGCGGACCCAGGATCTACGACAACGGCGGCCGCGGCAAGGTGAACGTCGTGCCGCAGCTCAAAACAGCGCCCAGCGGCAACTGACTCGGCAGCCGTTCAATGTTCGACGTTGAACCGAACATCGGGTGGCCGGGTGAATAGCGGGCTCGGGCGGTTGACGTGCAACGGTCAGGTCCGGATCGGGGTGTCACCGCCGGGGAACGGCGGCACGGGGGACTGACCGCGAACGTGGTCTGTTGCACCTTGACCCCTTCAGGTCGAGTCGAAGATGCAGCCGTCGGGGAAATGGCGGTTTTAAATAGAAGAAGGATAAACGAACGTTGAACGTTGAGCGTTGAACGGCTTTGGGAGACAGAGATGACACGTAGCAATGGCCGCGCGGCGGACGCACTCAGAGATGTTAAGATCACCCGCAACTACCTGAAGCACGCCGAGGGGTCGGTCCTGATCGAGTTTGGTGACACCAAGGTCATCTGCAACGCGACGGTGGAGGCAAGGGTTCCGTCGTTTTTGAAAGGGAAGGGGACCGGCTGGGTGACGGCCGAGTACTGCATGCTGCCGCGCGCTACCCACACCCGCAACCAGCGTGAGTCAGCGAAGGGGAAACTCTCGGGACGCACCCACGAGATCCAGCGCCTGATAGGCAGGTCGCTGCGCGCGGTGGTGGACATGGAGAAGCTCGGCGAGCGCTCCATCCTCATCGACTGCGACGTGATCCAGGCCGACGGCGGCACCCGCACCGCTTCCATCACCGGCGCCTACGTGGCGCTCGCCGACGCGCTGCAGAACCTGGTGGACAACGGCGAACTGAGCGAAAGCCCGCTGCGCGAGGCGGTGGCCGCGGTGAGCGTCGGCATCATCGACGGCGTTCCCTTCCTCGATCTCGACTACCCGGAGGACTCCAGCGCCGAGGTGGACATGAACTTCGTGATGACCTCGTCCATGCGTTTTGTCGAGGTGCAGGGAACCGCCGAGGCGGAGCCGTTCACATTAGAGCAGATGGACGCCATGCGCAGCCACGCCATGCTCGGGCTCTCCCGGCTCTTCGAACTGCAGCGGGAGGCGCTTCAGGCATGAAAGAGCTCCTGGTAGCGTCGGGCAACAAGGGGAAGCTGAGAGAGTTCGCCGAACTGTTGCGCGGGGTTGTGGAGACGATCCTTTCTCCCGCCGACGTTCCGGATCTCCCGGAGGTGGTGGAGGACGGCGACACCTTCGAGGCGAACGCGATCAAGAAGGCGCTCTCGGCGGCCCGGTTCACCGGGAAGCCGGTGCTCGCCGACGATTCCGGGCTCTGCGTCGACTACCTCGGCGGGCGTCCCGGCGTCTTCTCGGCGCGCTTTGCCGGCGAGCACGCCAACGATGCCGACAACAACGCGCTCCTTTTGAAGGAGCTGGCCGGCGTGCCGCGCGAGGGGCGCACGGGTGCATTTCACTGCGTCATCGCGCTCTGCCTTCCCGACGGGACCTGCCAGACCTTCGACGGCATGCTGGCGGGGGAGATCCTGGAGGCGCCGCGGGGCGAGGGGGGGTTCGGGTACGATCCGTTGTTCCTGGTCCCCGAGTACGGGCAGACCTTCTCGGAACTTCCCATGAACGTGAAGAACGCCATCAGCCACCGCGGCCGTGCGATGCGGATGCTCAAAGAGGCGCTCACGCAAAGCCGCCAAGACGCAAAGAACGACTAACAGGGATGAAAGGGATAAAGGGGATGTTGCTTATCCTTCGGAAGAATTTATCCCTGTCATCCCCTTCATCCCTGTTCCTTTGGTTGTTGTGTTTACGAGAAAAAAGATCTTGCACACCCCGAAACGCTGTGCTATAAACGTGCTTCTTGAATCGGGGTGTAGCGCAGCCTGGCTAGCGCACCTGCCTTGGGAGCAGGGGGCCGGAGGTTCGAATCCTCTCACCCCGACCACTCATTGCAGGCTCTACTTCTGCGCCTGTAGCTCAGCTGGATAGAGCAACGGCCTTCTAAGCCGTAGGTCAGAGGTTCGAACCCTCTCAGGCGTACCACAATTGAATATGGTGGGTATGGTGAAGCGGTTAACACAAACGACTGTGACTCGTTCATACGTGGGTTCGAATCCCACTACCCACCCCAACCTATAAAAAGCGACCCCGTTTAAAAAGCGGGGTTTGTTGTTTCAGCTGTGCGATTTTGCGAGAGTGGCGGAATTGGCAGACGCACCAGACTTAGGATCTGGCACCTCACGGTATAGGGGTTCAAGTCCCCTCTCTCGCACCACCAACCAATTCAAAAGGCCGCCCGGCAACGGGCGGCCTTTGCTGTTTCAGGATCTCCGCGTAGCGCTCAATACTCTTCGGTCATAGCCAGGGCGCGCTGGACTTTGACGGAAAGGGTGGCTTCGCGCAGGGGTTTGGACATGAAGTCGAAAAAGCCCCGCCGCAACGCGGTGGCTTCTTCATCCACCGTGGCGGCGGAGGTCATCAGGATCACCGGCACGTTCGCCGTCTCCGGGAATGTGCGCAGGCTCTCCAACACGGCGTAGCCGTTCAGCTTGGGCATCTCCTTGTCGGTGATCACCAGGTCGAACCGGCTGGACATGATCTCCTTGAAGGCCTCCATGCCGTCGCCGGCACAGACGGCGTGGTATCCCTTGCGCTTCAACGAGGAGCTGATGAAATGGCTCACCGCCTGGTCGTCATCCACGACCAGCACGCTTTTCTTGTCGGTTGCCGCCGCCGGGGCCGATTTCAGGTAGTGCAGCTTGATGGCCAGCATGATCTCGCGCCGGGGGGCCACGTAGGGGAGTACGGTCAGGCCATGTTCTTCCGTCAAGGTGCGCAGCACGCCGGAAAGGGTCGGGTCGCTGATGGCGACGGCCAACTTCCCGTCCTGCATCTTCAGCGGAAAGATCAGATTGGCCAGGGCCACCTTGGTCGGGATCAACCCGAGCAGTGCCTCAGAATACTTGTAGCGGTGAAAGTCCCCGAGGAACTTCATGCCGTGCTGCTGCGCCAGCGCCTGGGCCAACTCGTCCGGCGTCACCAGCTCCAACTCCTCCAGCACGGTTCCGAAACGCTTTCCCTTCTTGCGCGCATACGCGACGAGCCTTTCCACGGTCAGGGCGGAGAGTATGCCCCTCTCCACGAAGATCTCCCCTAACATCTTCCTGGCGGTGCGCTCCCCTGCCTGCGCCGCTCGCTGTGAACGGTCCATCGTTCCCCCTTGGACATCCCCCGGCTCCGTCTCGCGGACGCAAAAAAGCCGGGGCTGAATATCATTTGATATTTCGGCAACCCGGCTGTCTCCTGGAGACCCTTTAGGCTTTCCGCCCCACTCTCGCGAATGGTTTAGTATTGTCGTCTATCACTAAATTTGTTTTAACTTGCTTACACGCTTAGGCAGCCTGTTGTCAAGGCGAAACAATTAAGCGGGATTGAAGCAATGCGCAAGCGGTACTCGACGACATGTTCTGATTGCATTGTCCACATGGCGGTGGCTTCAGTGGGGAGTGGACGCGGCACCGATCAAGATACGCACAAGGAGGCCCGGCAGAATGAACCTGCCGGGCCTAAGGGAGGTGCCGGGTTGTGCCCCGGCACCAATGAGTGGTGAGCTGGAAAACGGGATCAGGGAGTTATCAAGGCAAAGGACGGATCGATTGTGTGGTTCGCACTTATGTTGCTGAAGGTGTAGGAAGTCAGCGCCCCCTGGAAGACGCCGTCCACCTCCACGTTCAGCACCTTGTACCCCGGATCCGGAGTGATGGTGTAGGTAATGCTGTCACCGCCATTCGCGATGGTTTTCCCGGCTGGGGTAATGGTGCCATTGGGTTCGGTGATGGCGTTGATGGTGTAGATGTTCTCGGTGAAAGTTACCGCGATATCATGGTTTGCTGCGATCTTGCTGAAGGTATAGCTCGACGGGGTCCCGACGGAGTTGCCGTCCACGGTGACAGCGGCGATCCGGTATCCGCTGTCTGGTGTGAAGGTAAAGGTCGGGCTGGTCCCGGTAAGCGCGCTTATGGCGCCGGATGGGGTGATGGTCCCCCCCGCCCCGGCACCTGCTGTCACCGTCACCGCGGGATTTGCCTCGAAGATCGACTCGATGGTGTGGTTTGCGGTGATGTTGGTGAAGTTGTAGCTCGTCACCGGTCCCACGGATGTGCCGTCGATCAACACATCCTTCACATGGTACCCCGGGTTCGCGGTGATCGTGCAGTACTGGCTGGCACCGTAGGTGGGGTACACCGCATAGGCCGGCGACATCGAGCCGTTGGCGCCGACGATCGGGGTTATTGTGAAGGTCTGCAACCTGAACGCGGCGCTCAGGACGTGGTTGGCGGTGACGTTGGTGAAGGTGTAGGTATAGGGTGCGGTGGGCTCCTTCGCCAGTTGTCTCCCGTTATCTCCGACCGATACGATCAGGTAGCCGGGGTTCGGGGTTACCGTGTACATGGGGCTGTCCCCCCCTTTGGCGACGGCGACATTGGCGGAAGGGGAGATGGTCCCTCCCGCCCCGGCGTTGGTGCTGATGATGTAGGAGTCGAAGGTGAAGGACACCGTGATGGTGTGGTCCTGAGCGGAGACGTTGGTGAAGGTGTAGCTGCTCAGCGGTCCCTTGGAGACGTTGTCCACCACCACGTCGGCAACGCGGTACGCTGCCGCAGGGGTGAAGGTGAAGGTGATGCTCTTGCCGGAAACGACGGGCACTGCTCCGGCAGGGCTGATGGTGCCATTGTCGCCGGCAGTCGCGGTGATGGTTACGGTGGGGTTCAACCCGAAAACGGACTGGATGGTATGGTCAGCGGTCACGTTGGTGAAGGTGTAGGTGGACACGGCGCCCACCGACACGCCATCCACGAGGACGTCGGTCACGTGGTACCCGGGACTTGGCTGGATGGTGTAAGTCGCGTTGCCGCCGTAGCCGATGTAGGCCGGGGTGTTGGGGTAGTTAACGCCCCCCTCGCCCGCGGACTGGGTGATGGTGTAGGTTATCTGGGTGAAGCTCACACTAATGGTGTGGTCAGCCATGATGTTCGTGAAGGTGTAACTGTCGGCTGCTCCCTTCGATGAACCGTCGACGACGATGCTGGCCACTTTGTACCCGAGTGCAGGGGTGAAGGTGTAGGTGAGCGATGCCCCCGGGGCGATGTTGGTGGTGACGCCCGAAGGCGTGATGGCCCCGTTAGCACCGGCCGCAGCGGTGATGGTGTAGACGTTGAGCGTGAAGGAGACCGCGATGGTGTGGTTGACCGCGGACACTTTCGTGAAGGTGTAACTGGTGAGGGCCCCTTTGGAGACGCCATCGACGACCACGTCGGCGACCCGGTATCCGGGCGCGGGGGTCATGGTGTAGGTTACATTGCTGCCGCTCAGCACGGAGCTGTCACCTGCAGGGCTGATGCTGCCGTTAGGTCCAGCGCTGGCGGAGATGGTGATGGCGGCGTTTGCTTCGAACCTGGCCTCTATGGTGTGGTTTGCGGTGATATTGGTGAAATTGTATCCGTCCACCGGCCCAAGCGAAGTGCCGTCGAGCAGGACGTCGCCGATGTGGTATCCGGCGGCGGGCGTGAACCGGAAGTAGTAGCTCGACCCGTAGGTCGGGGAAACCGGGTACGCCGGCGAGATGGTGCCATTGCCGGTGGCAATGGGGGTAAGGGTGAAGGTGGCGAGCTGGAAGCTCGCGGTAAGCGCGTGCGCCTTAAGGACGTTGGTGAAGGTGTAGGTGTACGGCGCTGCAGGGCGCTTGGCGATCTGTACCCCGTTGTCACCGATGGAGACGATGACGTAGCCGGTATCCGGAGTTACCGTATAGACGGGGCTGTTGGCTCCCTTGAGGACATTGGTGGTCCCTGCGGGGGTGATATTCCCCCCCGAGGTGGTCGTGCTGGCGGTGATGGCGAAGTAGTCGACCCCGGCCACCAGCGGCTCGAAGCTGGCGGTGATGGTGTGGTCAGCCGAGACGCTGGTAAAGGTGTAACTTGACAGCTTGCCGGCGGAGACGCCGTCCACCTGCACGTCCGCGATCCGGTACAGGCCGATGGGGGTGATGGTGTAGGTTATGCTCGCGCCGCTGTTCAGTATACTCTCCCCTACCGGGGTGATGCTGCCGTTCGCGCCGGCAGAGGCCGAAATGCGGTAGGTTATCGGAACGAACGCCGCCGTGAGGGAGTGATCTGCCGTCACGTTGCTGACGGTGTAGCTCGGGACCGCACCGAGTGACTTGCCGTCAAGCTGGACATCGGCAATCCGGTAGCCGGCAGCAGGGGTGATGGTATAGGTGACGCTGCCGCCGTAGGGCACCTCGCTGGTGCCGGCGGGGGTCACGCTTCCGTTCGCACCGGCTGTCGCAATTACGGCGTAGGTCTTGAGGGTGAAGGATGCAGTGATGGTGTGGTTGGCTGTGACGTCGGCGAAGGCGTAGCTCGTTATGGGCCCCATGGCAACGCCGTCGACGGTGACCTGGGCAATGTCATATCCCTGGGCGGCGGCGATGCTGTAGACCGGGCTGTTCTCGTGGGGATAGAGCACGCTGTCACCTGCGGAACTGATGCTCCCCCCGAAGCCGGCAGTGGCGGTTACGATGAAGTAGTCGAGGCTCGCCTCCAGCGGTGTGAAGGCCGCAGTGATGGTGTGATCCGCCGTGACGTTGGCGAGGGTGTAGCTTCTTAACGCCCCCACCGACTTGCCGTCGACGAGGACCGCGGCGACCTTGTAGCTGTCGGTCGCGGTGCTGCCGGTGCTGGGGGTGATGGTGTAGGTGATGGAGGAACCGCTGGCTATGCTGGTCGCCCCTACCGGCGTGATGCTCCCGTTGGCACCGGCGCTGGCGCTGATCTGGTATATGATCGGCGTGAAGGTCGCGGAGATGGTGTGGTTACCTGTCACGTTGACGAAGGTGTAGCTGGTGACGGCGCCGACGGAAGAGCCGTCCACCAGGACGTTGGCCACCTTGTAGTTCGGCGACGGGGTGATGGCGTAGCTATGGGTGGAGCCGCTGATGACATCGGTGGAGCCCGCCGGGGTCACGCTGCCATTGGCATCCGCGGTGGCAGTGATGGTGTAGATGATGGGGGCGAAGGTCGCCGCGATGGTGTGATCGCCAGTGATGTTACTGAAGGTGTAGCTCGTGGTGGCGCCCACCGAGTTCCCATCGACGACGACATCGGCGATCTTGTAGTTGGGGAGCGGCGTGATGGCGTAGACCGCGCTGGTACCGCTGTTCACCTCCCTCGGGCCCACCGGGTCGATGGTACCATTGGCGCCGGCGCTGGCCGTCACGGTGTAGACGATGGGGGTAAAGGTGGCGGCAATGGTGTGGTTGGCGGTGATGTTTTCAAAGCTGTAGCTTGACACCGCGCCTACGGAAACTCCGTCCACCTGGACATCGGCAATCCGGTAGTGCGCGTCGGCGAGGATGGTATAGGCCTTGGTGGTACCGCTGTTCACGCTGCTGGCTCCGGCCGGATCGATGGTACCGTTTACCCCGGCTGTCGCCGTGATCGTATAGACAATGGGGGTAAAGGTGGCGCTGAGCGTGTGGCCGGCGCTGACGTTGGTGAAGCTGTAGCTCGTAACAGGCCCAACCGAGGCCCCGTCGACGAGCACATCTGCCACCTTGAAGTTGGCGGCGGCGGTGATGGTGTAGCTTTGGTCGGAGCCGGCGTTGACCCCCAGAGCCCCGGCGGGGTCGACCGTTCCGTTGGGCCCGGCGCTGGCCGTGATGGTGTACACGATGGGGGCGAAGGTGGCTGCAATGGTGTGGTTAGCGGTTACGTTGGTGAAGCTGTACGTCGAGACCGACCCCAGGGAGACACCGTCCGCTACGACATTGGCCACCTGGTAGTTGGCGGCGGCACTAATGGTATAGCTCTGGCTGCTGCCGCTGTTCACTTGGGTTGTCCCGGCGGGAGTGATGCTCCCGTTGGCTCCGGCAGTGGCCGTGATGTTATAGATGATGGGGGTGAACGTTGCGGCAATGGAATGGTTGGCGGTGATGTTTTCGAAGCTATAGCTTGTTACCGCACCTACCGAGACGCCGTCAACCACGACCTCGGCCACCTTGTAGTTGGGGGCGGCGGTGATGGTATAGCTCCGGCTCGTGCCGCTGTTGACACTCGTCGTTCCTGCCGGACTGATACTCCCGTTGGGACCTTCGGTGGCCACGATGGTATACACAATGGGAGTGAAGGTGGCGGCGATGGTGTGGTTGGCGTTCACACTGAAGAAGGTGTAGCTTGTCACCGCCCCAGCGGAAACGCCGTCGACGACGACGTCAGCCACCTTGTAGTTCAAAGCGGGGGTGATGGCGTAGCTCTGGTCGGTGCCGCTTTTGACCCCGGTTGCCCCCTCGGGGGTGATGCTCCCGTTGGCGCCGGCGCTTGCCGTCACGGTATAGACAATAGGGGTGAAGGTGGCTGCGATGGTGTGGTTCGCCGTCACGTTGCTGAAGGTGTACGAGGTTACCGCCCCCACCGAGGTACCGTCGACGACGACGTCCTTGACCTGGTAGTTTGCGGCGGCGGTGATGGTGTAGCTCTGGTTTGAACCGCTGGTGACACTGGATGGTCCTTCCGGGGTGATGGTTCCGTCGGGTCCAGCCGTTGCGGTAATGGTGAAAACCGATCGGGCGAAGGAGGCGGTGATGCTATGATTCGCCGTCACATCGGTGAAAGTGTAGTCCGTGACCGCACCGACCGATGTGTTGTCGACGATAAGGTCCTGAATGGCGTACCCGGCAGCCGGGGTCGCGGTGAAGGATTGGCTGTTCCCCGTCTTGACCGAGACTGGTCCGGAAGGGGAGATGGAACCGGTGGCCGGGTCCGTAACTCCTGCCGTTATAGTGAAGGCGCCATCGAGGGCGAAGGTCGCCGAGATGGTATGGGATTCCTTGACGTTGGTGAAGGTGAACGTGTCAATGGCCCCGAGATCGTTACTGCCGTCTACCAGCACGTCTTCAATATGGTAGCCGGTATCGGCAGTGATGGTGTAGGTCAGGTTTCCGAAGCGGTCGACCATGGTTATTCCCGCGGGGGAGATCGCCCCGTGGGGGCCAGCCGTTGCGGTAATGGCGACCTGATTTGCACTGCCGGATGCTGTGACGCCGGTGCTCTTCAGCTTGACCAGCCGGTTGTCGTTCATGGCCACGCTGCAGACGGTACCCGACGTGGAGTCGCACCCCGACCACCCGAGAAACTGGGAATTTTCCGAAAGGACCGGCGAGAGGTTCACCATAGTGCCGGCGGGGAACCACTGGTTGCAGGTACCTGAACATTTCTCGCCGGGGGAGAACCCGACTGTGACGTCTTCATTTCCCACCATATTCAGCAGGAGTTTGTAGGTTTTTTTCGGCAACTCCGGGTTGAAAATCTCTGCGCTACTCGCTGCGGAAAGGCCATTCCAGCCGCCGGTGATAAGGACGGTTCCGTTCTGAAGAAGGATGGCCGAGTGAACGTCGCGAACCGAGGTCATATTTACCGTGGGGACAAAGACCCCGCTGGCCGGGTCGAAGACCTCGGCACTGCTTAGGTAGCCTTTCTCGTCGCGCCCCCCGGCAACCAGGACCGTGCCGTTGGGCAAAAGGGTGGAGGTGCAGTCGGAGCGCCCTGAGCCCAGTGCAGAGACCGCGGTGAAACTGCCGGTGGCGGGATCAAAGATCTCCGCGGTTTGCAAGATGTTGGACCCGTTGCGTCCGCCGACGATCAGTACCTTGCCGTCTGCGAGAAGCGTGGCGGAGTGGGCGGAGCGAGGGGTGGTCATGGACCCGGTGACTGCGAATTTTCCGGTGGTGGGGTCGAAGATTTCTGCCGTTGCGACGTAGACGTCGTCTTGCAGGCCGCCTGTAATCAGGACCTTGCCGTTTTGCAGCAGGATTGCGTTCTGGTTCATCCGCGCCGCGGATTTGGAGGGAAGCGTGACAAAGGAGTCAGCCTTGGGATCGTAAATCTCGGCTGTCGTCGCCGGTGCGTTGCCCGTGGTGCCTCCCGAAATAAGGACCTTGCCGGAGGGGAGCAGGGTGCTCGAGTGTCCGATCCGGTCGATGGGTGTTCCTTTGGTCTTGTTGAAGACGCCGGTGGCGGGATCAAATATTTCGGCAGCCTTTACTGTCTCCAATCCATTGCGCCCCCCGACAATGAGGACCTTTCCGTTTGCCATGAGGGTAGCGGAATGATCCTTCCGGGGAAAGAGCATGGGGCGTGCCTTGGAAATCGCTCCTGTCTTGGGGTCGTAAATGTCGGCGGAGTTGAGGCACGAGGTGTCGTTGTAGCCACCGGCGATCAATACCTTGCCGCTCGGCAGCAGCGTGACGGAGTGGCCGTAACGCATCGCCCCCATCTCGGCCTGGTAGGTGAAGTTCTGCGCCAGCGCCGGTTGCGCCGCGAGAATTGCGCCGCATAGGACAAAAAATAACAAATTGAACAAAAGCCGATGCCAGTCGGCTACTCTACCGTACCATCTCCACCGTGAAATACCCATCTGCGCCTCCATTTAATGGCTTAACATACAAGGACAATAAGTGGGCCTAGAGCAGTATACATGCCAAATTTGCAATACTCTGTTTGGGGAGGAGTCATTATCAACCCGGGTGGGGGCAATTGGGATGCCGATTTAGCCGTTCTATCCAATCCAGTAGAACAGACAAGCCCTTAAAAGCAGTACCCGGCACGGCTCACATAAAGTTTTGCGAAATCTTTTTGTCGGAAAACCTTACCCGCGAAATGGCGGAGACGAGATTGAATAATTTAATTAACTCTCAAAACGCCATTCGATGGTAACTATCGTCCACAGCGAAACAACCATTACGCCCGCTATATAACAGTTTTGATTAATTTCATTAGACCGTCGCGGTGAATTGTGTTCTTTCGATGAGCAGTTTACCGGTTCGACCACAACGGAGTGAGACTTCCTGCTGTTTCGGTTTTCCAGCAACTGGCTTGGCGCATCAGTCACCTGAGTAACCGTTTCGTGCGGAAACCAATAGAGAGGTTGCCGAAACTGATTTTTGCGCAGGAGGCGTCTAAGAACTTTGAGACATCCGTCAGCGATTTAACCCAACCCCATTTCGGCCGTCGGGGTAGGTTTCAAATCGCCGCGCTACCTGCAGCAGGCGGACACCGTGCGGATCGAGATCGACGGCATCGGGGTGCTGGAGAACCCGGTGGTAAAGTGGTGAAAAAGGATGCCGGAGGGCAAGGCGCTGCAAAGACGTTCCGGCGTAACGGCTTTATGTGCAAAAAGGTTCACTGCAAGGTGAACCTTTTTGCACCGACTTTTGGGGGGGCTGTCCAGGGTGGCTGCTGCAACTGCCGGTAATCACACGCGGCGGCGAAGCTCGGCGCTCATGGCATGGCTTGTGTAGAAACAGAGGCAGCAGCAACAATCCCTTCGAAGGAGAATAACCCATGAAAAGAACGTTGGCGATTTATGCGGTGACCGCGCTTACCATGCTTTCATTTGCCACCCAGGGCATGGCCCGGGGGGGGATGGGAGGGGGCTCCGGCCACGGCGCCAGTCACGGCGCGGGTGCCGGTGCCGGTGCCGGTGTGGGCACAGGCGCAGCAATGAATGTCGGCAAGTCCGGCGCTGCATCGAGCGGGATGGCCAGCGGGCACCAGGGTACTCATACAACCATGCCAGCGACTAAGGCGAAGACGTCTATGCCGCAGTCGATGAAGGACAAGGCCCCCACCATGCAGCAAACCGCGGGACAGGCCGCTTCCCCGGCTGCTCCCTAGCGGGGCAGAACGGGCCCGGCGACTTGCCGGACCTCGCAGTACTGAAAAAAGGCTTACCTCTCACGGGGTAAGCCTTTTCTTATGTGGCCATTAGTCAAGTTTCTTTTCAAAGATCAAGAGGTGATAACCTTCTCGTAGGGCATCTTTCAACGGAGGATGCCTTTTCTTATTCGCGCCAGACTCACGCCGAGTACCG
>NZ_JAHLMF010000023.1 GCF_018919385.1 Geomonas diazotrophica | reverse complement strand
AGGCCGTTTGTGATCCGAGTTCGTGGTGACTTTGAATCGCCGCTTAGTCTTCACTCGCAGATCATTTTCACGCATCAGGCGCCAGACGCGGTTCTTTCCGACGTACTGTTGTTGCTTTCGCAGCTCTTTGTCGATCGGCACCCAACTTTAACCCACCATCGGCATCTTGAGACCCACCCCCTCAATCTGTAAAGCCTCAATATTTCACAGGGGGTGGGTCACCCTTGGACGCCGATACTGGGTTAAAATTCGAAGCCGATCCACAACCTTGTAGCACTTGACGTCAGCTACCGGGTTTTTCCCGCCAGGAAAGCGCACCCCACCTTCCCGCTGAGCCCAGTTGCACAAAGTGACTATGGTCTGACGATAGTGGTTGGCCGTTCTCGGAGAGACGCGCTTGTCCTTGATGAGCTCGGAAAGAAATGTGGACAGGACTTCGGCGCTGAGATGCTCGATGTGGGAGATGGAGATGATAGAGGCAGAGCCGGCACTCGGACGCTTCACGGCCTTTTGCGCGATGGCCTGGTTGCGAACCTGCAACGCTTCGCATACCGGACCGAAGGCACCGCGCAGGTAGGTGTTTATCTTAGGGATGTTCTTGTCCCTGCTGTGCCCGCTTTTGTACTTGATGTACTTCTCGAGGATGTCGCCGATGGGGGTTTTGGTGGTAAGGGGAATCTCCTCTTCGCGGAACTGAGCCGACTCGATCTGGCGCAGTTTCTCCTTCGCCACCTGGAGGGACTCCGTGTGCAGGTTCACCCTCTTCTGTTTGCCGTTGTCGTAATACTGGGCGTAGTAGGCCCTGCCCCGCTTCTTCAGACTTGCCATAAAAAAATCCTCCGCAAGTCCTATTGTGCAGGCCAGAAACCCCTTTCCCGCGGACGGGGTACAAAAAAGGGTACAGGCATGAAAAAAGGGACTTGCAACGATGTGCAAGTCCCTGATTTTCTTTTGGTTGCGGGGACAGGATTTGAACCTGTGACCTTCGGGTTATGAGCCCGACGAGCTACCAGACTGCTCCACCCCGCGTCATGAACAACTCGACCTTTATACTACACCGGCCGAACCAAGTCAATGTAAACATTTGGACAAAATCAACAGGGATGAAGGAGATTCATTCCTGTTTGCTTATTTCTTGCCGCAAAGCCTTTGACGCACGACTTCAAAGAGAAAAATCCCTCCGGCTACGGAGGCATTCAACGAGTTCACTCCTCCCTGCAGCGGGATGCTGACCACTTCGTCACACCCCTTCCTCACCAGCGGGCGGATCCCCTCCCCCTCCCCACCTATGACGAGGGCCACCGGACCGGTGAAGTCTTGCTGGTAGAGGGTGTGCTTCGCGGAGCCGTCGGCTCCGTAGATCCAGAAACCGGCTTTCTTCAGACTCTCAAGCGCCTGCGAGATGTTGGTCACCTGTGCCACGGCGACTGTCTCGGTCGCGCCGGCGGATGACTTCTCGACTACGGCGGTGACGCCTGCGGCGCGGTCCTTGGGGATGACTACGGCGTTGGCGCCGGCGCAGGCGGCGCTCCGAATCAGGGCGCCCAGGTTGTGCGGGTCCTGCACGCTGTCGAGAACCAGGATCAGGCCATCGCGCGTCCCGTGCAGTCCTTCCAGCACGTCGTCGAGATCGGCGTAGGGGAAGGGCTCGACCTTCAGGGCGACGCCCTGGTGGTGCTCGGTGCCGCACAGGCGGCTCAGGTCGCCCTTCTCGCGCTGCCGCACAGGGACCTTCTTCTCGGCGGCCAGCTTTAAGAGCTTCTCCAGGCGTTTGTCGGCGCTGCTGCCGGCGACGAAGAGCTCGAATATCTTCCGCGAGCCCCTGAGAGCTTCCATTGCCGGGTTCAGGCCGTAGATGATTTCTTCTTTTGACATATGTGTCCTCAAAAAGGTGGAGCTTCCGGACGTGAGTTTTCTGCTCACGGGAAGCTCCCTCGATGATGCAATGTATCAGCGCAATGCGTAAGGGGGGCGAATGATTATTCGCCCCTACAGGTGAACCTCGCCCGTCGGTGGTTAGCCGGCGACTATTTCGTCGACGATCTTCTGGGCGGCTTCGGCGGGGCTCTGGGCCGCGGCGATGGGACGACCGATGACCAGGTAGTCGGAGCCTGCCTTGACGGCTTCGGCCGGGGTCATGATGCGTTTCTGGTCGTCGGCGGAGGCGAAGCTCGGACGGACGCCGGGGGTGACCACCAGGAAGTCCTTGCCGCAGGCTTCCCTGATCAGGCCCACTTCCTGCGGGGAGGCGACTACACCGTCGACGCCGGCGCTCTTGGCGAGCTTGGCGAGCTTCACCACCATCTCGGGGACCGGGAGGTCGATGCCGATGCCACGCAGGGTCTCTTCGTTGGAGGAGGTGAGCACGGTGATTGCGAGGACCTTGGGACGCGCGGCGCAGCCGCTGAAGTTCTTGTCCAGTGTCTCCATGGTCTTGTTCATCATCTCGTAGCCACCCATGGCGTGCAGGTCGCAGAGCTGGACGCCGAGGTTGGCGGCCTCGAGGGCGGCCATGGCGACGGTGTTCGGGATGTCGTGATATTTCAGGTCGAGGAACACCTCGCCGCCGCACTTCTGGATCATGCGCACCGCGGCGGGGCCGCAGGCGGTGTAGAGCTGCTTGCCGACCTTGAACATGCCGACATGCTGGGAAAGGAGCTCGGCCCAGTACTGGACGTCGCTGAATTCCTTCACGTCCATGGCGAAAATGATCTTCTTGATTGCTTCTTCTCTAGTCATAGTCAAATCCTTAAAATCAGGGTTTATGCCTGCAGTGCCTCTTTGACGGCGGCTTTCACCTTGGCTACGGCTTCGGCGATGGGCAGGATCTCCACCTCGCCACCCCTTCTCTCCTTCAGCTCAACTTTGCCTTCTGCCAGGGTCTTGGCGCCGACCACGATCCTCAGCGGAATGCCGATCAGGTCGGCGTCCTTGAACTTGAAGCCCGGACGCTCGTCGCGGTCGTCGAGCAGCACTTCCACGCCCGCTTCCAGAAGCTCGTTGTAGATCTGCTCGGAGGCGGCCTTCACTTCGTCATCTTTTGCGGAAAGCGCGGATACGATGCAGTGGAACGGCGCGATGGGGATCGGGAAGATGATGCCGTTCTCGTCGTGGTTCTGCTCGATGCAGGCGGCCACGGTACGCCCGATGCCGATGCCGTAGCATCCCATGAAGATGATCTGCTCTTTGCCGTTGGCGTCGAGGAAGCTCGCGTTCAGCGCCTTGGAGTACTTGGTCCCCAGCTTGAAGACGTGGCCGACTTCGATGCCGCGCCAGATCTCCAGCTTGCCGCTGTCGCAGCGCGGGCAGGGATCGCCGATGACCACGTTCCTGATGTCGACGTACCCGTCGACGTTGAAGTCGCGCCCGATGTTGACGTTCTTCAGATGGGTATCGGCGGCGTTGGCGCCGGTGACGAAGTTGTGCATCCCCTGCAGCGAGAGGTCGGCGACGACCTTCACCTTACCGGCCAAGCCGACCGGGCCCGCGTAGCCGGTGGGTGCGCCGGTCACCTTGAGAACCACGTCGTCCTCGGCCATCTCGAGCTCGGCGGCACCCAGGTGGTTCTTCAGCTTGATCTCGTTGAGATCGTAGTCGCCGCGCACAAGTGCCACGACCGGCTCGCCGTCGGCAACCAGCACCAGGGTCTTCACCACCTGGGTGCTGTTCACGCCCAGGAACGCGGAGACGTCTTCAATGCTCTTCTGGCCGGGGGTGGCGACGTGTTCCATCGGGCGCGGGTCGGCGTGTTCCACCGCCTCGCTCCTCCTGGTTTCCGCCTTCTCCATGTTGGCCGCGTACTCGCAGCAGGAGCAGGAGACGATGGCATCCTCGCCGGAGTCGGCCAGCACCATGAACTCGTGGGAGTAGTTCCCCCCGATGCTGCCGGTATCGGCCTCGACGGCGCGGAATTTCAGGCCGCAGCGCTCGAAGATGCGGCGGTAGGCCTTGTACATCTTCTCGTAGGAGACGTCGGCACCGGCCTCGTTCACGTCGAAGGAGTAGGCGTCCTTCATGATGAACTCGCGGCCGCGCATGAGGCCGAAGCGCGGGCGGATCTCGTCGCGGAATTTGCCCTGGATCTGGTACAGGTTGATCGGCATCTGACGGTAGCTGCGGATCTCCTTGCGGATCAGGTCGGTGATGACCTCCTCATGGGTCGGCCCCATGCAGAACTCGGCGTCCTTTCTGTCCTTGAAGCGCAGAAGCTCCTTGCCGTAGAACTCCCAGCGCCCCGATTCCTTCCAGAGTTCTGCCGGCTGCACGGCGGGCATCAGGAGCTCGATGGCCCCTGCCCTGTTCATCTCCTCGCGGACGATCTGCTCCACCTTGCGGATGGAGCGCAGCCCCAGCGGCAGGTAGTTGTAGATGCCGGCGGCAAGTTTCCTGATCATGCCGGCGCGCAGCATCAGCTTGTGGGAGATGACCTCCGCGTCAGAGGGGGTTTCCTTGACGGTGGGGATGAAATACTGGGAATAACGCATTAGGTTTACCTCTGAGTGAATTTAAAAAGCAAAAAGCAGAACCGTCAGCCACGGAGAAAATCTGAGAACTTCGGAGAAAAGCAAAAGACGGAAGGGGTTTTACCTCAAGCTCTTTTGACTCTCTCAGAGTTCCTGAGATTTTTTCCCGGCCAATGGTTTTAAGGTTTCAGCACTTCCTCAATGAGCGCATCCGCGAGCTGATCCTGGGGGACTTTGCGCAGGATCTCGCCGTGCTTGAAGAGAAGCCCCTCCCCCCTGCCGCCGGCGATGCCGAAGTCGGCTTCGCGCGCCTCGCCGGGTCCGTTCACGGAGCACCCCATGACCGCAACCGTGATGTTCTTGTCCAGGTGCGCCAGGCGGCGCTCGACCTCCTCGGCAACGGGGATGAGATCGATCTGGCACCTGCCGCAAGTCGGGCAGGAGACGAAGTTGATGCCGCGCTGCCTGAGCCCCAGCGACTTCAAGATGTCATAGGCGACGCGCACCTCGTGCACCGGGTCGCCGGTGAGCGATACGCGCATGGTATCGCCGATCCCCTGGTGCAGCAGGATGCCCAGGCCAACGGAAGACTTGATGGTACCGGAGAAGATGGTACCGGCCTCGGTGACGCCGATGTGCAGCGGGTAGTCGACCGCCTCGGAGAGGAGCCGGTAAGCTTCCAGCGTCCGCAATACGTCGGAGACCTTTATGGATATCTTGATCTCGCGGTAGTTGAGCTCTTCCAGGATCCGCACGTGCCCCAGGGCCGACTCGACCATCGCCTCCGGGGTCGGATGCCCGTACTTGACCAGGAGCTCCTTCTCCAGAGAGCCGCCGTTCACACCGATCCGGATCGGGATCTGCCGCTCGGCGGCAGCCTTGACCACCTCGGCAACCTTCCAGCGCTCGCCGATGTTGCCGGGGTTGAGACGCAGCCCGTCCACGCCGGATTCCAGCGCCTTGAGGGCGAGCTTATAGTCGAAGTGGATGTCGGCGATGAGCGGCATGGGACTGCCCGCCTTGATGGCGGCCAGGGCCTGGGCGGCATCCATGTCGGGTACCGCGCAACGCACGATCTCGCAGCCTGCCTCGGCAAGTCGACCGATCTGGTCGAGGGTCGCGGCGACGTTTCTCGTGTCGGTGGAACACATGGACTGCACGGAACAGGGAGCGCCACCACCGATCGGCACGTTCCCTATCTTTATCTGCCGGGTGAGTTTTTTCATAGCGGGACATACTAGCTAAATCTATGGGGAAAAGCAAGGAGGATCACCCCTCGTCGTCACCGCGGACGGCAGCGGCCGCCGATAAATTCCTGCGCCACTAATTAGCTAGAGGACTATACTGTCCCTATTGCAGACAATAGACACAGGAGGTAGCTGTCATGAGCAAATTGGATCTGCTGAATCCAACCAACAGCACGGTCATCTTCATCGATTTCCAGCCTCAGATGACTTTCGGAGTCTCAAGCATAGACAGGCAAACCCTTTTCAACAACGTAATGCTGCTGGCCAAAGCCGCCAGAATCTTCCGCATCCCCACCATCCTCACCACCGTCGAGACCAAGAGCTTCTCCGGCAACATGTGGCCCCAACTCCTGGACATCTTCCCGGACAACGACATCATCGAGCGAAACTCCATGAACTCGTGGGACGACCCGAAGTTCGTGGAAGCTGTGCAGGCGACCGGGCGCAACAAGCTGATCATGGCGGCCCTTTGGACCGAGGTCTGCCTCGCCTTCCCAACCCTCGATGCCATGAAGGCGGGCTACGAGGTCTACGCGGTGGAGGACGCTTCAGGAGGCACCAGCGTAACGGCACACAACGCGGCCATGCGGCGCATCGAGCAGGCCGGAGCGGTGCCGATGACCTCGCTGCAGGTACTGCTCGAGTACCAGAGGACGTGGGCTCGCAAGGAAACCTATGACGAGGTGATCGCAGTGGTGAAGGAACATTGCGGGGCCTACGGGCAGGGGGTCGAGTACGCCTATACCATGGTGCACGGCGCGCCGGCCAGCCGCACCGTTTTGCCGAAGTAGCCCCCCTTGTCCCCTCGCCCTTCGGGAGAGGGTGGCCGAAGGCCGGGTGAGGGAGGTGCATGCTCCGCTTCTGTCGCTTCGTGGCACCCCTCCCCCCGCCCCTCTCCCGGAGGAAGATGGAGAGTGGACTGAGCATATTGACGAAACAGAGACGGTGGTGCCGCGCGGGGGCAGGAAACGCGCACCAGTGGAATAAGGTAAAAGGGCTGTACTTCCGGCAGGCAGGGGCTCAGTCCCTGCCTGCTTCTCTTTGAGGAGGCAAGGTATGAAGGGACCAGACCTGATTATATATAACGGCAGGCTCAGCACGCTGGACCCGCACATCCCTGAGGCTTCGGCCATTGCGATGAGCGACGGCAAGGTGAAGGCTCTGGGCGGCGAAGAACTGGTCGCCACGGGGGACGACCACACTCAGTTGATCGACGCCAAGGGGCGTCGGGTGATCCCGGGGCTGAACGACTCGCACATACACGTGATCCGGGGGGGACTGAACTTCAACATGGAACTGCGCTGGGACGGGGTCCCGTCGCTGGCGCTGGCCTTGGAGATGCTCAAGGAGCAGGCAAGGCGCACCCCGCCGCCGCAGTGGGTGCGGGTAATCGGCGGCTGGACCGAGTTCCAGTTCGCCGAGCGGCGAATGCCGACCCTTGAGGAGCTGAACCTCGCGGCGCCGGACACGCCGGTCTTCGTCCTGCACCTGTACGACCGCGCCCTGGTGAACCGGGCGGCGCTGCACGCGTTGGGGTACGGCAAGGATACGCCCGACCCGCCGGGGGGGATGATCGAGCGGGACAGAAACGGCAACCCGACCGGGCTCCTGATCGCGAAGCCCAACGCCATGCTGCTCTACGCGAGCCTCGCCAAGGGCCCCAAGCTTAATTTCGAGGACCAGGTGAACTCGACGCGCCACTTCCTGAGGGAACTGAACCGGCTGGGGCTCACCAGCGCCATCGATGCCGGCGGCGGCTTCCAGAACTACCCCGACGACTACCGTGTCATCGGTGAACTGGCCAAGGGCGGCGAACTACCGTTGCGCATCGCCTACAACCTGTTCACACAGCATCCCAAGGGTGAGCTGGGCGACTTCTCACAGTGGGTAACGATGACCGAGCCGGGACAGGGGGACGACTTCTTCCGCATGAACGGCGCCGGCGAGATGCTGGTGTTCTCGGCCGCGGACTTCGAGGATTTCCTGGAGCCGCGCCCGGACTTGTCTCCCACGATGGAGGAGGAGCTTGCCGCGGTGGTGCGTCTTCTGGCTGAAAGGCGCTGGCCTTTCCGGCTGCACGCGACCTACAACGAGTCGATCACGCGCTTTCTGGACGTGTTCGAGGCGGTGAACAGGGAGATCCCCTTCAACGGGCTGCGCTGGTTCTTCGACCACGCCGAGACCATCACGGCAGGGAACCTGGAGCGGGTCAAAGAGCTGGGAGGAGGCATCGCCATTCAGAACCGGATGGCCTTCCAAGGCGAATATTTCCTCGACCGCTACGGAGAGGGGGATACCTCGCACACCCCGCCGGTGCGCAGCATGATGGCGCTGGACATCCCGGTAGGCGCCGGCACTGACGCGACGCGGGTGGCAAGCTACAACCCGTGGCTGTCGCTGTACTGGCTGGTGAGCGGACGCACCATCGGCGGGACCCTGCTCTATCCCGAGGCAAACCGCTTAAGCCGCACGGAGGCGCTCAGGCTGTACACCGAGGGGAGCAGCTGGTTTTCCGGTGAGGAAGGGAAAAAAGGGACCCTGTCCCCGGGGGCCTTGGCGGACCTCGCGGTCCTTTCCGCGGACTACTTCGAGGTCCCGGAGAAGGAGATCAAAGGGATCGAGTCGGTGCTGACCGTGGTCGGGGGGAAAGTGGTGTACGGCGGCGAGGAGTTCGGCAACCTGGTGCCGCCACTGCCGGTGAGCCCGGACTGGTCGCCGGTGGGGCGTTACGGCGGCTATCACCGCGAGGGGGCGACGGCGTCCCTTCCGGCGCAGAAACAGGCTGAACCGGCGCACCGCCACACGCGCATCTGGCTGCCGCGACAGCGGCGCTTCTGGGATCTCGGCTGCGATTGTTTCGCCTACTAGGGCATCAGCGGTGCGCAAACACCCCGAGCAACTCGGCCTGCGCCAGGATCTTGCCGCGCATGGCGCGGTCGAGTTCCAGCCTCGTGCTGTTGGAGGGGAGGTCCAGGCGCTCGGAGAGTGCGTAGAGGCGGAAATAATAGCGGTGCTGGCCTGAGGGGGGACAGGGGCCGCCGTAGCTTTTGCGCCGCCAGCTGTTCACCCCCTGCTCCGCGCCGTGCGGCACCCTCCCCTGCACGATCTCCCTGGTCGTCGGCTCGATGTTCCAGAGCACCCAGTGCACCCAGGTGCCGGCAGGCGCATCGGGATCGTCCATGACCAAGGCGAGCGACTTTGCTTCTTTGGGGATACCGGCGATGGCGAGCGGCGGGCTGGTATCGGAGCCGTCGCAACTGTAAAGAGATGGGATCTTGCCGGCATGCTTGAAAGCGGGGCTGCTCAGTTTAAGCCGCACCTCCTCGGCCTGCACCGATACCGCAACGAAGGTTGTCAGCGAAATAAACCAAAGGAAAATCGTCCTCACCCCACCCATGGTCACCTCCAATCTATCTTTGCCTGGCAGTCCATCCTCGTACCCTGTATTCCCAATACCTGCCGTAAGGGATTACAGGGTCCAGTCTAGCGGCTTAAAGTCAGCCTGCAATGAATTTCCTGTGACAATTCGGCGGTTGACAGGAATGCCGTTTCCCTTTAAACAAGAGGGATGAAAAATAAAAGCGACGCACCCAAAAGAGATAGAGTAAAGCATCCCTCAGGAGCTGGAAAGCCTGGGCAATCCCTTGCAGCTCGCAACTCCACCCCTGGAAACACCGCAACTACGGCCGGAGCCCATCCCTCCAAGACAAAGCCTGCAGGTCCCTCTGCTGCATCCTCTACCGGCAAAAAAACGCGCCCAGCCCCTGCAAAACCGCGCGACCAGCGCGATCCTGAATATTTCAAAGCTCCCCGGGCTCCTGAAAGCAAAGCGGCCGCCAAGCCGGCCCGGGTCGACAAGGGGGCACGTCCTGAGCGCGAGGAGCGGAAGCCCGCCCTGAGAAGCGGCCAGGTGCTGGAGCTCCACATCACCTCCACCAACGACGAGGGGTTCGGCGTCGCCAACCACGAAGGGACGCGAGTTCTGGTGGCGGGCGGTCTCCCCGGTGAAGCGCTGGTGGCGAAGATCACCTACGTAGGGCGCAGGGAATCCTTCGCCAACATCATCAAGACCATCAAAGCCTCTCCGGACCGCAACCCCTCCCCCGCCTGCAAAATGGGCAGGGCCTGCGACGGCTGCGGCCTGATGCAGATGCGCTACCCGGCCCAGCTTACCTGGAAGAAGGGACTGGTCACCAGGCAGATCCGGAAGTTCCCGTCGCTTTCCGACGCGGTGATCCACGATACCATAGCCTCCCCCAGTGAGCTCGGCTACCGCAACACCGCCAAGCTGGTAGTTGCGGGAAAGAACAACGATCCGGTGATCGGCATTTACCGACGCAACAGCCACGACGTGCTGGAGATCGCCGACTGCAACCTGCACCACCCGTTGATCAACAAGGTGGTCAAGGCTGCCAAGGCGGGGATCAAGAAAGGTAAGGTGCAGATCTACAACCCCAAGAGCGAGATGGGGCTACTGCGGTACCTAGTGGTGCGCGTCGCCGAGCAGAGCAACAAGGTCATGGTAGTCTTCGTGACCACCGACGAGGGATACAACGAGATGCACCACCTGGCCAAGTTCATCCAGCAGGCGGTGCCTGAAGTCGCCGTGGTGGCGCAGAATATCAACACCTCGACCGGCAACGTGATCTTCGGCCACAAGGACCGCTCCATTACCAAGGCGCAGACGCTGAAGGCCTACATCGGAGACAAGAGTTTCAACCTGTCGCCGCACTCCTTCTTCCAGGTGAACAGCGGCGCGGCCCGCATCATCTACGAGAAGGTGCGCGAGTTCGCCCGCCTGACCGGCAAGGAGCGGGTGATCGACCTCTACTGCGGCATCGGCGGCATCTCGCTGTTCCTCGCGGACAAGGCGCGCGAAGTCGTGGGCATCGAAGTCGTGGATGCGGCGGTCGCGGACGCCACCGCCAACGCGGCCATGAACCGCGCCGACAACTGCAGCTTCGAGGCAGGCGACGCCGTGCATCTCATCGACGAGATCGGACAGGAAGGGGGCGCCGACCTGATCGTCTTGAACCCGCCTAGGAAAGGGTGCGGCGAGAAGGTGCTGAAAAGCGTGGCGGCGATCAAGCCGGCCCGCATCATCTACGTCTCCTGCTCGCCGGAAACGCTGGCGCGCGACCTGGATATCCTGTCCCGGCTCGGGTACAAGACCCTGGAGGTACAGCCGGTGGACATGTTCCCGCAGACGGTGCATGTCGAGGATGTAGCACTGCTGGAAAAGGCGTAAAGGCGGAGACAAAGCCTCACGCTCACGCAATGCAGCAAAGGCGCAAACGAAACTGCCATCATCCCCTCTCCCCCTGGGAGAGGGTGGCCGAAGGCCGGGTGAGGGCGCTGGCGCTGCCAAGTCCCTCCTTCGCGGCAACGCCCTCACCCCGCCCCTCTCCCGGAGGGAGAGGGAGGGAACCGAGGCTTTCTTGGACCAGATGATCTCGCAACTGAAAAGGTTTTTCCCTGAACGCCTGCACTCTTCGATCTGCCTGGTCGGTGGGATGGTGCGGGACGTCTTGCTCGGGGTCGAGTGCCAGGACGTGGACCTTGCCGCCGCGGTCCCGGTCGCCGAACTCACCGCCTTGGGCTTCCGCTTGGTGGAGTCTAAAAGCACCCCCAACATCTACTTCCGTTTCAAAGAACCCTTCGGCAAAATCGAGGTGACCTGGCTCCCCTCGCTGAACGCCCTCCCCGACGACCTCTCCCGCCGCGACTTCACCGTGAACGCCATGGCGATGTCCCTGGACGGCCGGCTCAACGATCCCCTGGGCGGGAAGCCTGACCTTGAACGGCGCGTTCTGCATTGCTGCAGTCCCACCAGCCTCACCGATGACCCCCTGCGCATCCTGCGTGCCTTCCGCTTCGAGTGCGAGGGGTGGCGGCTCGATGCTGAGGCTGAAACGATTTTGAAAAGCCGGGACTGGACAAAGGACCTGCAGCGGATTCCGGTGGAGCGGTTTTCCCAGGAGATGCTGAAGGCGATTGGGAAGGACGATCCCGCCCGCTTCTTCCGCCGCATGCTGGAGTTCGGCATCGGCGCCAACTTCCTCCCCGAGATCTTCCGGATGGCGGATATTCCTGCCGGCCCGCCGCAGCACCACCCGGAGGGGGACCTGTTCACGCATTCCCTGCAGGTACTGGAACGGATGGCGCAACTTACGCCGGACCCGACCGGCCGTTTCTGCGCCCTCTTCCACGACCTGGGGAAGCTCTACACGCCGCAGGATCTCCATCCCAAGCACCACGGGCACGACGCTTTGGGGGCGGAGCAGGTCCCAGCCTTTTGCAAGAGGCTGCGTCTGCCGGTCGCGCTGCAACGCGCGCTGCAGGCAACCAACAGGCTGCACAACAACGCCAACCGGTGGGTGGAACTGCGGTATTCAACCAAGATCAGGCTGGCGCTCGATGCCATCAAAGGAGGGATCCAGGATTTCCTGCCGTTGCAGGTGGCGGCGGACTTTCATGCATCCATGCCGGGATGGGAGGACGCGCTGGAAGTGGCGAAGTTGAACGCGGCGCAGCTGGGAATAGACCCAGACCTGCTGAACAACAAGGAGGTACCGCCCGAGAAGCTGCAGCAGATCATCATGCAGCACCGGGTGGAGCGTTTGCTCAGAGGCACCGGAGCGTAAAACCTTCCCCTCACCCTCCCCCTCCAAGCCTCCTCATTCCAGGCATCTCCCCACCAAGAGAAGGTTGCGGAACGCTACACTCTCGCTGCCCCCCCTCGCGGCTCCTTGCCGCAAATCCTTATTTTATTTTCGCCGGGTCAACGGCGCGGTCGAGGCCCAGCTTGAGCACGGAGCTGTCGTAGATCATCTCGAACATGTGCTCGATCCTGAAGAAGGCAGCCAGGACGGCGGGATCGAAATGGGCGGCGGGGTTGATCCGGTCGTCACCGTTTCTGAACACGTCCAGGGTTTCCTGGTGGCTCATGGCACCCTTGTAGCTGCGCCGGGAGCGCAGCGCATCGTAGACGTCGGCCACCTTCACGATGCGCCCGGAGATCGGGATCCTCTCTCCCTTGAGCCGCTTGGGATAGCCGGTGCCGTCCCAGTTCTCGTGGTGCGAGATGGCGATTTCCCTGGCGATCCTAAGCCTGGGGGAGTCCCCTATGATCTCGGAGCCGTATGCAGGATGCTGGCGCACCAGCTTCATTTCTCTCGGGGTCAGCCTCCCCTCTTTCAGCAGGATCTCGGTCGGGATGCGGATCTTCCCCACGTCGTGCATCTGCGCAGACAAGGAGATGTCGTCCACGAACTCGGTATTGAACCCCATGTTGGCCGCGAGCGCCCCGGCATAGCGGTTGACCCGCACGATGTGGCGCCCGGTATCCGGCTCGGCGGCCTCACAGGCCCGTGCCAGCGCGTGGATGGTGTAGTGGAAGGCATGTTCGGTCTCGCGCATGCCGTTGGAGACGGTGAGCAGCGAACCGATCATCACGGCGGCGCTTCTGAGCACGTCGGCGTCGTACTCCGTCACATGCCCCGCGTAGTTGAAAGCTTCGATCACGCCGCGGACATCGCCACTGATGCGGCAGCTCACAAAATTGAGGATGGGCTCTCCCATGGCCGCCACCACCTGGGGGTGGAAGAAGGTCTGGAACTCCTCGATGCTGGCGCAGCTGTCGGACCAGTTGAGCGCCACCGCCTCGCTCCCCCCTTCGACCATGAGCAGGCTGCTCGCGTAGGTGGAGCCGGGTTCGATGGTGATCTGGTCGGAGCGCTCCAGCAGTTCGCCGTGCTGCAAGTGGAAGACGCGGCCGTTGCAGCAGACCGCCCCCGGTCCTTCGTTGGCTATAAGTATGCCGTGGGGGCCGCGACGGCCGTTGCCGCCAAGCAGTTTCCCGAGCACTTCGTGATGCAGTTCGTCACTGTTGAACTTGCGGCGGGTCAGGTCCTTCAGCGCCTCGTCGGTCAGTCCGATGAGATCCAGAGTCTGTCTGAGGGCAAGGTGACACAGTTCCTGGGGCATGCATTCTTCCTTTTTGGCCGCGGTTATGAGTAGTCTCATGTTTATAGCTGATGGCAAGGAAACTTCAACGGCTTAATAAACTTAACCCAAAGTCGCCACCCAGCAAAGGCCCTAAGAGTTGGACGGTAAAAATAGACGCAGACCAAAGAGTATCAGGCTTCTATCTTAGCTTTGCGACTTTGCGTTAAGGCATTTGGTGTTTGTTTTTTGAATAAAAAAAGGCCCGGCTGTGAGGCCGGGCCTTTCCTGTGTGACTGGAAGTCAGGACGATTAGGCGCGTGCTGCCATGGCCTTCTCGTAGCCCATCTGGAACGCCTTCTTGTTCAGCTCCATGAAAGCCTCCGGCACGCGGGCCAGAACTGCCTTCTCGGCGCCTTCCTTGGTGACCACACCGGTCAGTGCCACCATGGCGCCCAGCGCCACGATGTTGGCCACGATCTCACGGCCGACTTCGTTCTTGGCGGTGTTGATGATCGGGAATGCAACGGTGTTGAAGTTCCCTTTGGGGATGTTCTTCACCAGGTCGGAGTCGATCAGCAGAACGCCCCCTTCCTTCAGGTCGTGGGAGTACTTGTCGGCCGCTTCCTGGGTCAGTGCGAGCAGCGCGTCGACCACGGTGGCTTTCGGGTAGTCGATCATGGTGTCGGAAACGATGACCTCCGACTTGGATGCACCACCCCTTGCCTCGGGGCCGTAGCTCTGGGACTGAACTGCCTGCTTGCCGTCGTAGATGGAAGCGGCTTCTGCCATGATTACGCCGGCGAGGATGAGACCCTGCCCACCAGCCCCGGAAAATCTGATTTCATATCTCTGAGACATCTGAGGTTCTCCTCCTTTGTTATTTCTTGGCGCGCTCAATGACCTTCGCGTATTCGTCGGTGTAGTTCGGACGCTCTTCCTTGTACAGAACGCCGGTGAGGATCTTGCCTTCGAGCTGCTCGGCAGTCATCTTCTCGGCGGCCTTGACCGGAACGGCGATGTCCTTCAGGCGGTTCATCATCTCGATGACCGACTTGAACTTGTTGCGGCGACCGTAGGTGGTCGGGCAGTCGTCCAGGATCTCGACGACGGAGAAGCCCTTGTGCTGGATGGCTTCCGCGATCAGCTTGTCGATCTGGGTCGCGTGGTACGCGGTGCCGCGAGCGACGAAGGTGGCGCCTGCGCCGATGGCGAGCTTGGCGACGTCGAACGCCGGGTCCGGGTTGCCGTACACGGTGGTGGACGCCTTGGCGCCAGTCGGGGTGCAGGGGGAGAACTGGCCGCCGGTCATGCCGTAGATGTTGTTGTTCATGATGATGTAGGTCATGTCGATGTTACGACGGCAGGCGTGGATGAAGTGGTTGCCGCCGATCGCGGTACCGTCGCCGTCGCCGCCCACCAGGATGACGTTCATCTCCGGCTTGGCCATCTTGACGCCGGTTGCGAAAGCGGCGGCGCGGCCATGCGCGGTGTGCAGGGTGCAAAAATCCATGTAGCCCGGGAGACGCGATGCGCAGCCGATGCCGGAAACGATGGCGGTGTTGTCCTTCTGAAGACCAAGGGTGTCGATCGCGCGGATCAGGCCCTTCATGACAATGCCGTGACCGCAGCCCGGGCACCAGATGTGCGGCAGCTTGCCGGGACGGATGTACTTATCGTAATCAAAAGACATGTTACTTAACCTCCTTGATCTTTTCGAGGATCTGCCCCGGGTTGATCGGCTCGCCGTCAACGCGGAAGATGCCGTGGACCGCTGCTTTGCCTTCTGCGCAGCGCTTCACTTCACCGGTGCACATGCCGAGGTTCATCTCCGGAGTGATGAACGCCTTCACCTTGCCGGCGAGAGCGGCGATCTGCTTCTCCGGGAACGGCCAGAAGGTCTTGATCCTGAACAGGCCGGCCTTGATCCCCTGCTTCCTGGCCTCGTTCACTGCGAAACGGGCGGAGCGGGAGGTAGAGCCGTAGGCAACGATGGCGACTTCGGCGTCGGCAAGTTCGTACTCTTCAAACTGGACGATGTCGTCGATGTTGGCGTCGACCTTGCGCACCTGGCGCTCTTCCTCGGCCTGAACCCAGGCGGCCTTGGTGGTCGGGAAGCCGTCCTGCCCCTTGTTGAGGCCGGTCACGTGGAAGCGGTAGCCGCTGCCGAAAGCTGCCAGCGGCGGCACGTCGCCGAAGCTGGTGTCGTACGGCTTGTACTCTGCCGGCGGGACGCTCGGAGCGGTCCTGTTGATGACTTCCAGCTCGCCCGGATCGGGGAACACGATGCGCTCACGCATGTGGGCTACGATCTCGTCCGGCATGACCATAACCGGGGTGCGGTATTTCTCGGCCAGGTTGAAGGCGCGTACGGTTTCTTCGAAGAGCTCCTGCACGGAGGCCGGGGTCAGGCAGATGGCCGGGTGGTCACCGTGGGTACCCCATTTGGCGCACATGACGTCGGACTGGGAAGGACCGGTGGGCATACCGGTGGAGGGGCCGCCCCTCATGACGTTAACGATGACGCACGGGGTTTCGGCGATGCAGGCGTAGCCGATCAGCTCCTGCTTGAGGGAGAGGCCCGGGCCCGAGGTCGCGGTCAGTACTTTAGCGCCGGTCAAGGAAGCGCCGATGACGGAAGCCATGGCACCGATCTCGTCTTCCATCTGGATGAATTTGCCGCCGATCTTCGGAAGCTCGACAGACATAACCTCTGCCACCTCGGTGGAAGGTGTAATCGGATAACCGCCGAAGAACGTGCACCCGGCGTAGAGTGCCCCCTGTGCGGCAGCTTCGTTCCCCTGAAGGAATGCAACTTTTTTAGCCACTTTCTTACCTCCTAAAATTGTTTACGATACTTTGATTGCAAAGTCAGGGCATCTAAGCTCGCACTGCATGCACTTGATGCATGCCTCAAGGTTCTTGACGCTTGCCACAAAACCCTTCATTTCCAAGACCTTGGTGGGGCAGAATTCCACACAGATGTGGCACCCCTTGCAGTACTTCTCGATGATCTCGATGTTCGCCGGTGTTTTCTCCATCAACGTAGCTCCTTTGACAAATTGCCTTCGCAGGCTGTGCAAATTGTGGGTATATAACACATAGTGTTTACAAAATGCAAGTGCTCGGATTTTGGCCCAAACTGCATGCTTTCGTAAAAAGGGGGTAGAGAGGGGAAACCTCCCTACCCCCTGGTAGTACCACGTAAGCTGCCTCTTACTTCATGGAACCAACGAGTTCCTTAACGGCGGCAACCGACTTGTCCATCATGGCCTGCTCTTCGGCATCCAGCTCGAACTCGAGGATCGCCTCGACGCCGTTCTCGCCAAGGACGCAGGGAACGCCGACGTAGAAGCCTTTCACGCCGAACTCGCCGTTCAGGTATGCGCAGGTCGGGAGAACGCGCTTCTGGTCCTTGAGGATGGACTCTGCCATGCAGATGGCGGAGGAAGCCGGGGAGTAGAAAGCGGAACCGGTTTTCAAGAGGGCGACAACCTCGCCGCCTGCACCGCGGGTCCTCTTGACCATGGCGTCCATGACTTCCTTGGCCTTAGCCTTGTCCTTGTATTTCTTCTCGAGCAGTTCCATGACCGGGATGCCGTTCACGGAGGCGTAGCGCACCAGCGGCACCATGTCGTCGCCGTGGCCGCCCAGGGTCATTGCGTTGACGTCCTTCACGGAGACGCCCAGTTCCCAGGCGATGAAGGTCTTGAAGCGGGCGGAGTCGAGGACGCCGGCCTGGCCGATGACGCGGTTGTAGGGGAAGCCGGTGATCTTCTGGCACAGGGTGACCATTGCGTCGAGCGGGTTGGAGATGACGATGACGAAGGAGTTCGGCGCGTGGGCCTTGATCCCCTCGGCAACGGAGGTCATGATCTTGGAGTTGACCTCGATCAGGTCGTCACGGCTCATGCCCGGTTTGCGCGGCAGACCTGCGGTAACGATGACCACGTCGGCGCCCTGGATGTCCTCGTAGCTGTTGGTCCCTTTCAGGCAGCAGTCGAAGCCGTCAACCGAACCTACCTCGGCGATGTCCAGCATTTTGCCCTGCGGCAGGCCTTCCACGATGTCGAACATCACCACGTCACCCAGTTCGCGCAGAGCTGCAAGCTGAGCAAGTACGCCGCCAATCTGACCACCACCGATAAGTGCGATTTTCTTACGTGCCATGTCTTTGTTCCTCCGTTAATTAAATGTGATGTCTGTCGTACACGGAAAACTACTGTTTACGCTTCTTAGACGATCGAGTCAATGATTGCGTTCAGGGTTGCGCTCGGACGCATAGCCGCTTCGGTCTTCTTGTCGTCCGGGTGGTAGTAGCCGCCCATGTCGACCGGCTTGCCCTGTGCGCCGATGAGTTCCGCGTTGATCTTCTCTTCGTTTTCCTGCAGTGCCTTGGCGACCTTGGCGAACTTGGCGGCGAGGTCGGCGTCCTTGGTCTGGGCGGCGATGGCCTCTGCCCAGTACATGGCGAGGTAGAAGTGGCTGCCGCGGTTGTCGATCTGGCCTACCTTACGCGCCGGGTTCTTGTTCTGATCCAGGAACTTGGTGTTGGCGACGTCGAGGGTCTCGGCGAGGAGTGCTGCCTTCTCGTTCTTGAAGGTGGCGGCCAGGTGCTCGAGGGAGACGGCCAGTGCCAGGAACTCGCCCAGGGAATCCCAGCGCAGGTAACCTTCCTGCTGGAACTGCTGCACGTGCTTCGGAGCGGAACCGCCCGCACCGGTTTCGAAGAGGCCGCCGCCCGCCAGAAGCGGAACGATGGAGAGCATCTTCGCGGAGGTCCCGAGCTCGAGGATCGGGAACAGGTCGGTCAGGTAGTCCCTGAGGGCGTTGCCGGTCACGGTGATGGTGTCCTTGCCGGCCTTGGCCCTGGGGAGGGTGAACTTCATCGCCTCGACCGGGGACATGATGTGCAGCTCAAGCCCGGTGGTGTCGTGGTCTTTGAGGTAGGTGTTCACCTTCTCGATCATCTGCGCGTCGTGGGCGCGGTTCTTGTCGAGCCAGAAGACGGCCGGGGCGCCGGTCGCGCGGGCGCGGCTGACGGCAAGCTTGACCCAGTCGCGGATCGGGAGATCCTTCGCCTGGCAGCCGCGCCAGATGTCGCCCTGCTCGACCTGGTGCTGGATCAGCACTTCGCCGGCGGCGTCGACTACACGCATGGTGCCGTTGAGCGGCGCGACGAAGGTCTTGTCGTGGGAGCCGTACTCCTCGGCCTTCTGAGCCATGAGGCCGACGTTGGAGGTAGCGCCCATGGTGGTCGGGTCGAACTGGCCGTTTTTCTTACAGAAATCGATGCATTCCTGGTACCACTCGGAGTAGCTGGTGTCCGGGATGGTGCACTTCACGTCGGCGAGCTTGCCGTCCGGGCCCCACATCTTGCCGGAATCACGGATGACGACCGGCATGGAGGCGTCGATGATGATGTCGTTGGAGGCGTGCAGGTTGGTGATCCCTTTGTCGGAATCGACCATGGCCAGCGGCGGCTGCTTGGCGTAGGTGGCCTGGATATCAGCCTCGATCTCGGCCTTCTTGGCGGCCGGGAGTTTCTCGAGTTTCTTGTAGAGATCACCAAGGCCCAAGTCGGCGTTGACGCCGATTTCCTTGAAGGTCGCCTCGTGCTTCTCAAAGAGGTCCTTGAAGTAGACCGTGACGAAGTGCCCGAAGATGACCGGGTCGGAGATCTTCATCATGGTGGCCTTCAGGTGCACGGAGAAGAGGATCCCTTTGGCCTTGGCGTCGTCGATCTGCTCCTGGATGAATTTCCTGAGGGCACGCACGTTCATGAAGGAGCCGTCCAGCACCTCACCAGCCTGCAGCGGGAGCTTCTCCTTGAGCACGGTCACATTGCCGAGATTGTCGACGAACTCGATCTTGGCGGTGGTGGCCTCTTTCAGGGTCACCGACTTCTCGCTGTGATAGAAGTCGCCAGCGCTCATGTTGGAGACGTGGCTCTTGGAGTCGGAGGACCAGGCGCCCATCTTGTGCGGGTGCTTCTTGGCGTATTCCTTGACGGCCTTGGCGACGCGGCGGTCGGAGTTACCTTCCCTCAGCACTGGGTTGACGGCGGAGCCGAGCACCTTGGCGAAACGGGCGGCCAGCGCCTTCTCCTCGTCGGTCTTGGGCTCTTCCGGGTAGTTCGGGATGTTGTATCCCTGGCTCTGCAGTTCGGCGATGGCGGCCTTGAGCTGCGGGATGGAGGCGGAGACGTTGGGGAGCTTGATGATGTTGGCTTCCAGCTTCTGGGTCAGTTCGCCCAGGTAGGCCAGCTCGTCGGCGATCCTCTGCTCGGGGGTCAGGTTCTCGGGGAAGTTGGCGATGATCCTGCCGGCCAGGGAGATGTCCCTGGTTTCGACCTCGACGCCGGCGGCCTTGGTGAAGGCGTTGACGATGGGGAGCAGGGAGTAGGTTGCCAGTGCGGGGGCCTCGTCGATCTTGGTCCAAACGATCTTAGTCTGTGTTGTCATGATCTCTCCTTGGTTTTTATGCGAAGTGCACAAAATACAAAATGGTGGGCAAAGCCACGCTGCCATCGCCCGACATGGTGTTTTATTAGCCTGCGGGAGCCCGTCAACAACCTGCCGCCCATCCCCCGGGAGGGGTCTTCGCGGCGACTCTCGAAATATATAAAGGATTATGGGATGTTAGCAGGATATTCTTGGATTTCAAATTTTGTATACAGTATACAAAACGTTTTTCACTGTCAAGGGAAAATCTGGTTGAAGTTGGAGAGGATTTAAAAGGGCGCGCGGCGGTGCAGAAAGGGGGTCCGCCGGGGGAGGCGCGGGGACGGGACGGGGAAAAAGCGAGCTAAAACGCGCAGTGGCGTAAAACCATTGGTAAAAAGGAAAAGGGGGATGCCACCGCGGCGAAGACGGCGGCGCCTTTTGCCGAAAGGCGCCCCGCCCTCTCCTTCCCGCTGAAAGAAGGAGACGGCGCAGTTTCGACAAAATAGCGTTCAAAAATACTGTCTAACGAAATGGCGCGGCTCAGTGCAGAGGGTGTTCCTGGGCGTAGCGCCGGGCCTCGGCGAAGTCGTCGCGCCCGACGTTCCTGGGAACGCGCAGCACCTGGCCCGGCCAGATGTGCTTGGGGTCGCGGATCTGGTCCCGGTTGGCGCGGTAGATCAGGGGCCAGAGGTTGCGATCCCCGTAGACCTCGGGACGCGAGGCGATCAGCGGCAGGGACTCGCCCCTGCGTACGGTCCATGAAGCGACCTGGACGGGCTCCTTCACAACCGGCCGGACCTTGCGCCGCTCCGCCTCGGCGGCTTCGCGCTGCGCCTTCTCGGCGGCCAGCGCCTTGGCCAGGCGCTCCTCCTCCAGGCGGGCCAGCCGCGCCAGCTCGGCCCGTCTGCGCTCCTCGGCCAGGCGCGCCGCCTCGGCGAACCGGCGGGCCTTTTCGGCGGCCACCTCCTGCGCCAGGAGATCCCCCTTCAGAATCGTCATCTGGAAGTAGCGGTCTGCTTCCTCCTGCTCGCTCTCCATGAGGTAGGCGTCCCCCTTGAGGAACGCCTGCAGCACGCTCGCGTACTCGGCCGGGCGCAGCCGCTCCCCGCCTTCGAGTTTCAGCTGGTCCAGCTTGGCGGCGGCTTCATCGCGAAAACGCGGCGGCTGCGTTGCGCAGGCCGCCGCTGAGAGAGTGAGCAGCAGGATTATGAAACGGGCGAAAAGCCTCAATGAGGTGACGCCTTACTGCTTCGCGGCGAGACGGATGCCCAGGTCGCGCAGCTGCAGGGTGTCGACGCCGGAGGGAGCCTCTGACATGAGGCAGGCCCCCTTCTGGGTTTTGGGGAAGGCGATGACGTCGCGGATCGAGTCGGAGCCGGTGATCAGCATCATCAGGCGGTCCAGGCCGAAGGCGATGCCGCCGTGCGGCGGGGTGCCGTACTCCAGGGCGTCCAGCAGGAAGCCGAACTTGCTGCGCGCGTTCTCCTCGGAGAGCCCCAACATCTTGAACATCAGGGACTGCACCTCCTCCTGGTGGATCCTGATGGAGCCGCCGCCGATCTCGTTGCCGTTCAGGACCAGGTCGTAGGCCTTGGCGCGGCAGCGGCCGGGGTCGCTCTCCACGTACTGCAGGTCCTCGTCCATCGGCGCGGTGAACGGATGGTGCACCGCGGCCCAGCGTTTCTCCTCCTCGTCCCACTCGAGCAGCGGGAAGTCGGTGATCCAGACGAAGCGGTACTCGTTGGGGTCGGTGAGCCCCATCTTGGCGGCCAGGTGGTTCCTGAGCTTGCCGAGGGAGTCGTTGACGACCTTCGGCTTGTCGGCCACGAACAGGAGCAGGTCCCCTTCCTTGGCGTCGAACGCCTTGTCCATGGTGGCGATCTCTTCGGCGGTGAAGAACTTGGCGATCGGGGACTGCCACCCTTCCGAAGTCATCTTCACGTAGGCGAGACCCTTGGCGCCGTAGATCTTGGCGAACTCGGTGAGATCGTCGATCTCCTTGCGGCTCATGGCGCCGGCGCCCTTCACGTTGATACCCTTGACGATACCGCCGCCTTTCACCACGTCGGCGAAGACCTTGAAGCCGGATTCCTTGACGATGTCGGAGAGCTCGACCAGTTCCAGGCCAAAGCGCAGGTCCGGGTTGTCAACGCCGAAGCGGCGAATCGCCTCCTGGTAGGTCATCCTCTGGATGGGGAGCTCGACCTTCACGCCGCGCGCCTCGGTAAAGATGCGGGCCATGAGCCCTTCCATCACCGTGATGATGTCCTCGCGGTCGATGAAGGACATCTCGCAGTCGATCTGGGTGAACTCGGGCTGGCGGTCGGCGCGCAGGTCCTCGTCGCGGAAGCAGCGCACGATCTGGAAGTAGCGGTCGAAGCCGGACACCATGAGGATCTGCTTGAAGAGCTGCGGGGACTGCGGCAGGGCGTAGAACTCGCCCTTGTTGATGCGCGAGGGGACCAGGAAGTCGCGGGCCCCTTCGGGGGTGGATTTGGTGAGGAATGGGGTCTCCAGCTCGAGGAAGCCGTTGTCGGTCAGGTAGGAGCGGGTGAGCTGGGCCACCTTGGAGCGCAGGATCAGGTTCTGCTGCAACTGGCCGGTCCTGAGGTCGAGGTAGCGGTACTTCAGGCGGATGTTCTCGCTGACGTCGACGAAGCCGTCCAAGGTGAAGGGGAGCGCCTTCGAGGGGTTCAGGAGCTTGCACTCCTTGACCAGCACCTCGATCTCACCGGTCTTCATCTTCGGGTTCACGGTCCCTTCCGGGCGGGCCGCGACGGTCCCCTTGATGGCAAGGACGAACTCGTTTCTGGCGCTCTCGGCCTTTGCGTGCGCGTCGGCGTTTCTCTCCGGGTCGAAAACCACCTGGGCGATGCCGTCCCTGTCGCGCAGGTCAACGAAGATGAGCCCGCCATGGTCGCGCCGCTTGGAGACCCACCCCATCAGGACCACATCCTGACCGATGTGCTCGGCCCTCAACTCGCCGCAATAACTGGTTCTCTTCCAATCGCCCAGAAAATCTATCATGTAAACCCTCCTTGGTTTTATCTGCAGGGAAATAAATCGCGTAACTATACCGAAAAACAAATTTTGCTTCAACCAAAAAGCTCCCCCCCTTCCGCGGCAGGACGGGAGGGAACCAGTCCGCGACGCAGGCCGGGCGAGGCGTCCCCCGGAGGCAGAAAAGGCCCGGCAGAGTGATCTACCGGGCCTTTGGGTGGCTTTGGCTGCCTATTCTACTCGGAGCCGCGCATGGAAACGTAGGCGGAGCAGCGCTTCTGCGCGAAGTCCAGGTGCTCCAGCATGGCGTCGCGGGCGCCGTCGGGGTTGCGGTCGCGGATCATCTCGTAGACCTTCAGGTGGTGGTTGAAGAGCAGCTGCTGGTCCTCCTCGGTGAGATAGACCGCGCGCCAGACATCGCGCTGGAACTCCTGCATCGCCTCGAAGATGCTCTGCATCATGTGCGACCAGACCACGTTGTGGGTGGCGCGGGCCACCAGCATGTGGAAGTGGGCGTCGAAGTCCTCGGAGTGCTTCAAATCCTCGAGGTTCTTCCTCATCCCCTCGATCACCGCCTCGATACGCCGGATATCCTCGGGTAGCGCGCGGGTGGCCGCGTACCACGCGGTCCAGGACTCCATCCCCTTGCGGACCTCGATGACGTCGAGGGCCCGGTCGCCGTCGATGCGGATCAACTCGGTGAGCGGCATGGCGGCCGAGTTCTCGACCAGGGAGCGGACCAGCGTCCCTCCCCCCTGGTAGGTCTCAACGAGTCCGGACGAGGTGAGGATGTTGAGCGCTTCGCGCACCGAGGGGCGGGAAACGCCGAACAGCTCGGCCAACTCGCGCTCTGGAGGGAGCTTTTCGCCCGGGTTGAATTCGCCCGCCAAAATCGAGCTGCGGATCTGCTCCGCGATCTGCGTCGACACCTTTTTGGGTTTAATCGGCGTAAATTTCATGAGGCACCGATACTACATTAGAGTGGCTAAGGCAACAAAATTTTTAGGCTCTGGCCGAGCCGACAGCGTCATTTTGGCGCACATGTCGACCTTTTCCCGGCCGGCCGTGCCCCTCCCTTTCAACCGTTGAGGCTCATCTGCAACAGCTCGGTCAGGTGGATCACCTTGACCGGCGGGGTGGCCTCGGCGAGCGCCTTTTTCAACTGCAAAAGGCAGCCGGGGTTGCTGGTGATTAGGTAGTCGGCTCCGGTCTTCTGGATGTTCTGCACCTTGCGCGACAGCACCCGGTCCGACATCTCCGGCTTCTCGATGTTGTAGGTGCCGGCCGACCCGCAGCAGGCATCCGCCTCGGGGAGCTCTCGGAAGTCGATGCCGGGGATCAGGTTGATCAGGGCGCGGGGCTGGCTGCGGATCCCCTGGCAGTGGGCGATGTGGCACGGGTCGTGGTAGGTCACCTTGAGCGGCAGGGGTTTCAGCTTCTCTTTCAGCGCCCCGGCCTCGGTGGCCAGAATCTCGGAGATGTCACGCACCTTGGTGCTGAAGGCGGTGGCGGCAGCTTCGCCGTCCAGGTGGTGGCCGTACTTCTTCAGTTCGGCGCCGCAGCCGCCGCAGTCGGTCACCACGAAGTCGAGCTCGTGGGACTGGAACAGGTCGGTGTTGAAGCGCGCCGCCTCCTGGAGCCCCGCCAGGTCGTGCCCGAGCATGTTGGGAGCGCCGCAGCACTTCTGCTCCTTCGGCGTGACGACCTTGTACCCCAGGGAGGTGAGGAGTTCGACGGTGGCAAGGCTCGCCTCGCTGAAGATGAGGCTCATGACGCACCCGAGGAAAAAGCCCACCGTCCCCTTCTGCTCGCCGACGGCCGGGGTGACCTCGCTGATGGTCTGGCGCAGCGGGGCATCGGGGAGCTTCGGCAGCAGCCCCTCCATCCTCCCCAGCGCCGCAGGGAACACCTTCAAAAGCCCCAGCGAACGGACCACCTTCTGCAGCCCGGTGCGCTGGTAAACCCTAAGCGGCGCCGTCGCCGCCTCCAGGCGGTCCGGGTGCGGCACCAGCTTTCTCAGGACCAGATCCTCCATGACGGAGAGCCCCTTTTCCTGCTTTCTCTCGCAGCGGAACTCGGCCACCAGCTCCCCCGCGTTGACGCCGCAGGGACAGGCGGAGGCGCAGGCCTGGCAGTCCAGGCAGAGGGAGACGTATTCCAGGAATTTCTCGCTCTCCACCAGTTCCCCCTCCTGGAACTTGCGCACCAGCGCCACACGGCCGCGCGGCGAGGCGGTTTCCAGGAAGGACTCCTTGTAGGTCGGGCAGTGCGGCAGACACATGCCGCAGCGCATGCAGTTGATCAGTTTGACGTAATCCATGAGAACCTCGGGTTAAGGTTGAGGTTGAGGTCAAGGAGAGGCAATGCCGAAGGCGGTAGGCCCGAAGGTCTTTGCTCAACCTCAACCTTAACCTCAACCTGTTTAAAATATTTTCCCCGGATTGAGGATGCCCCGGGGGTCGAAGGCCCCCTTGATGCCGCGCATCACCTTGAGGCCGGATTCTCCGACCAGCTTGGGGAGATACTTCTTCTTGGCCACGCCCACGCCGTGCTCACCGGTGATGGTCCCCCCCATGGCGATGGTCGCCTCGAAGATCTCCCCGAAGGCCCTGTGGGCGCGGGCGATCTCGTCGGGGTTTCTCTCGTCGGTGAGACAGGTGGGGTGCAGGTTGCCGTCGCCGGCATGACCGAAGGTGCCGATCAGGAGGTCGTACTTCTTCGCCGTGTCCTGGATCAGCTTCACCATGGGGGCGATGCAGCTCCTCGGCACGGTGGCGTCCTCAAGGATGGTGGTGGGACGGACCCGGGCCAGGGCGGAGAGCGCGACGCGGCGCGCGGTGGCGAGCTTCAGCGCCTCCTCGGGGGTGGCCGCGGTCTGGAAGAAGGAGCAGTGGTGCCGCTCGCAGATGTCACGGATGCCGGCGGCATCCTCCTCGACCTGGGCGGGGTGCCCGTCCACCTCGATGAGGAGCACGGCGTCCACGTCCAGGGGGAGCCCGACGTGGGCGTACTCCTCGACGCACTTGATGGTGGTGCGGTCCAGGAACTCCAGGGTGGCCGGGATGATGCGCGCCGCGATGATGTGCGAGACGGTGAGCGCTGCCTGCTCGAGTTGCGGGAAATGCACCAGCATGGTCTTCTTGGTCTGCGGCTTCGGGATCAGCTTCACGGTGATCTCGGAGAAGACGCCGAGGGTCCCTTCCGAGGAGACGAGGAGCTGGTTCAGGTTGTACCCCGCCACGTCCTTTACCACCTTGCCGCCGGTCTTCAGCACCTCGCCGTCGGCGAGAATGGTCTTCAGCCCCATGACGTAGTCGTCGGTGACCCCGTACTTGAGCCCCCTCAGCCCCCCGGAGTTCTCGGCGACGTTCCCCCCCATGGTGGAGATGTTCATGCTACCGGGGTCGGGAGGATAGAAGAGCCCCTTCGCCTCAACCTCACGGTGCAGGGTGGAGGTGATCACGCCGGTCTCGACGGTGGCGGTGAGGTTTTCCTCGTCGATCTCGATGATCCGGTTCATCCTGCTGGTCTGCAGCACGACGCCGGAGTCGAAGGAGATGGACCCGCCCGAGAGGTTCGTCCCTGAGCCGCGCGGGGTGACACGCACGCCGGCGCCGTCACAAAGTGCCATCACCTTGGCTATCTCCTCGGAAGTACCCGGAAGCACGACCACCCCGGGGCGGCTCTGCAGCTCGGGGGTCGAGTCGTAGCCGTAGCAGGCGAGGGATTCCGGATCCGAAAGGGTGTACTGCGCCCCCACTATCTCGCTGAGGGCCTTTATGAAGCTATGTTCCATGGCGTTTCTTCCTTTCTTTCATGTGAGGTTGAACCGTTAGCCGCTGTCGCCGCTAGCGCAGGAAAAGAGGCAGATAGTAAGGGGCCACCAGCGCGGTGAACACCGCCGCGATGGCCATGGCGACCCCGCCCATGGCGCCGGCGGTCTCGTTTTCCAGCAGCGCCACCGCGGTCCCCTGCCCGTGCGACACGGTCCCCAGGGCAAGCCCGCGCGCAACCGGGCTCTGCACCCGGCACAGGGTGAGCAGGAGGGGCCCCGCGATGGAACCGATCATCCCGGTGGCCACCACGAAGGCGGCGGTGAGACTCGCGTCGCCTCCGGTGAGGCGGGAGATTTCCACCGCGATCGGCACCGTTACCGACTTGGGTCCCAGCGAGAGGAGCACGCCGTCATCGAGGTGCAGCAACCGTCCGCCAACGAGCGCCGCCGCCATGGTGGTAAGGGAGCCGGCGGCGACACCGGAGAGGACCGGAAGCGCGTACTTCTTCAGCACCTGGCGGTTGTGGTAGAGCGGCAGCGCCAGCGCCACCGTGGCCGGCCCCAGCAGGAAGGTCATGGCGTCCTTCGCGGGTCGGTAATCCTCCAGCGTGAGTCCGGTCGCCTGCAGCAGCGCAATGATGGCCACCGTGCTCAGAAAGACCGGGTTCAACAGCGGGTTCCGGTAGGTGAGGAAGAGCCAGCGGGTGGCCAGGTAGGTCCCCAGGGTGAGCAGCACGAAAAGGGTGAAGAGGAGCAGTTTCACGGCTCCCTCCTGCGTTGCAGCATTTGCACCGACACCCCTGTCACCGCGGCACCTGCCAGCGCGCTCACCAGCAGGATGGCCAGCAGCGCCAGACCGCTTTGGCGCACCAGGGGACCGAAGGACATGAGCCCCACCGAGATCGGGATGAAGAAGAAGGCGAAGTGCTTAAGAAGAAAACCGCTCGCCGCCTCGATCAAGGCCGGTTTCACCAGGCCGCTCGTCAGCAGGGCGAACATGAGCAGCATCCCGGCCACGTTGCCGGGGAGGGAGAGATGCAGGGCGCCAACCAGGTACCCCCCCAGGCGAAACACCAGCCAAAGGAGTACGGTCTGCCAGGTTATCTTGATGAGGTTTGTCGCCATGCCATGGGCCCTTCGCGGTTTTCAGGTGGTCCCGGCGCCGGGAATCGGAAGCGGGGAGTTGCACGTGCAAGGACCGGTTCCAGCCGCCCCCCTGGGCGCAGGAATATCCCCGGGAGGTGCACCCTCCCGGGGATTGCTGCCGTCTGTCAGGGGATCATCCAGGGGAAGACGTAGGCCTGCAGCGCCACGATGATGCCCATCATGGTGGTGAGGAACAGGGCGTGCTTTAAGGTGAAGCGGAACAGGTTCCCTTCCTCGCCGACGAGGCCGGTGGCGGCGCAAGCTACGGCGATGGATTGCGGGGAGATCATCTTGCCCATGACGCCGCCGCTTGTGTTGGCGGCACCGGTCAGGAGCGGGTTCATGCCGAGCTGCTCCGCGGTCACCTTCTGCAGGCCGCCGAAGAGGACGTTACTGGAGGTGTCGGAACCGGTCAGGAAAACGCCCAGCATGCCCAGGAACGGGGAGAGGAACGGGAACATGGCGCCCGCCTTGGTGAAGGATATCCCCATGCTGGTGGTCATGCCCGATGCGTTCATTACGAAGGCGAGACCGACCACGGAGGCGACGGTGACCGCGGGCCAGCGCATGTCGTACAGGGTCTTACCCAGCACCTGGAAGAACTGGCCGACGCCCACGCCGCAGATGAGAGCGGAGATGATGGCCGCGATCAGGATGGCGGTGCCGGCTGCGGACATGAAGTTGAAGGTGAACTTGGCGGGCACCTTGGCCGGGAGCTGGTCGGTGAGGGCCTTGTCCAGCGCCTTGAACTGCGCCTTGTCCACGGCCTTCGCTTCCACCAGTTCCTTCTGGATCTTTTGCAGATCCTTCTGCTTCTTGTCTACCGCGTCGTAGGCGGCCAGCCGCTCGGCGGTGACCACCGGCTTGCCGGCCGGGAGGCTCTGCTCGACAACCAGCACCTTATCCTCGAGCGCCTGCAGTTCGGTGAGGCCGGCGGCCAGGGTCCCCTGCTTGGGATCCGCCGGGGAGAGAAGCGCGGCCTGTTTGGCCGCTTCGGCCTTGACCGCGGCGACCTTCTTGGCGCCGTCTTCGGGCTTGGAAACTTTCTTCACGATGGCGTTATCCAAGCCGGCGACGGGAATCACGAGCTTGCTCTTGTCGAGAGAGGTCTTCACGGAAGGAATACCCCAAACGAGGACCATGATGGTGAGAACGAGGTAGGGAGCCCAGGCACGGAACACTTCGGCTCCGGTGTAGTCGTGGCTCTCCTTGCCGCTGAACTCCGGCTCGTGGTCGAAAGTCCAGACCGTCGCCGGCTGCCAGAACTTGAGCAGTGTGACCAGGGCGGCCAGGGTGAGCAGCGAAGCGGTCACATCGGGGAGGTAAGGACCGAGGTAGCTCGCGGTGCCCCACTGGGCCAGGGCGAAGGTGACGCCGCAGACGACGATCGCCGGCAGCACCTCGATGGTCTTTTTCCAGCCTGCCATGATCATGATGACGTAGAACGGGATGAAGATGGAGATGAAGGGGAGCTGGCGCCCCACCATGGTGGAGAGCTTCATGAGCCCGGCGTCGTCGTACCCCATGACACCGGCAAGGGCTACGACGGGGATGCCGATCGCGCCGAAGGCCACCGGAGCGGTGTTGGCGATCAGACAGACGCCGGCCGCGTAGAAGGGACGAAAACCGAGGCCGACCAGGGTAGCGCCCGCGATCGCAACCGGGGTGCCGAAGCCCGCGGCCCCCTCGATGAAGGCGCCGAAACAGAAGGCGATCAATAGTGCCTGCAGGCGGCGGTCACCGGTCAGTCCCGCCAGCGAGGCGCGGATGATCTCGAACTGTCCCCCCTTGACCGTGATGTTGTAGAGGAGGATGGTGGTGACCACGATATAGAAGACGGGGAAGAGACCGAATGCGGCGCCGTGCAGTGTGGCGAGTCCGGCCAGTTTCGCCGGCATCTGCCATACGAAGATTGCGATCGCGAGGGCGGAGGCGACGGCCAGGGGGCCTGCCTTGTGGGCCTTCATCTTGAACACGGCCAGACAGACGAAGATGACGACGAGGGGGATGGCGGCAACCAGCGCGGACATCGCGAGGCTTCCCGCAACGGGGGTGTAGCTCTGAATCCATGGCATGACTGTAGTTCTCCTTTGGTTCGTGATGCTGGTATGGGCGGCAAAAGAAATGACTATCTACAATGAATTGAATGAAAGGCTCGGACCGAACCTGCACTTAACTGACGCCCACTGCTGGCACATCGGAGAACTGGGCAATCAAACTAGGTTATACATTTTGGTAAGGCCAATTAACCACCTTTTCAAAACGGTGTCAAGTTATTTTGCATACGCTATATAAATAGCTTTACTCATGCGAGTTTTTCGACTAGAATTATTTGGCCATATGGTAATATCTCTTTTATCATATACCCTGCCTGCCACTCGCCGAACGAACGTATGAGAGGAATGAGTAGCAGGTTCCGGGGAATTTAAAACAGCTTTACCCTCGTCAAAAACGGCCGATGCAAAACGGGCCGCAATGTGCGCAGCGGTAAAGACCCAAACGATGGAGGAAGAACAGCATGTACGAGCAATTCAAGGCCAGGGCAGTCGGGGTCGGGGCGGAAGTGCATCGCGTCGCCACCTGCAGTGACGCTGTAGAATTCGTCCTCTCCTTCTTGAAGCAGGAAGGGGTCTGCGAACGTCCCGGCAGCTACGCGGTCTGGGCCAAGGGGCCGTTTCTGGATGCGGTAGGCCAGGGGCCTCTCGCCGGGGTTCCGGGGCTCGGCTTTGAGGTGACCAGGGAGCGCGCGGCACAGGCCAAGGTCGGCATCAGCGACATGTCCTTCGCGGTGGCCGACACCGGCTCCCTGGTGCAGGACCAGGCTGCGCCGGACCAGCGCCTCGCCTCGGCACTTACCGCGATCCACATCGCGCTCGTACCTTCAGGCAACATCGTGGCCGACAAGGGCGCCCTCTTCACCCGGATCACCCCCAAGAACAGCCGCTACATTGCCTTCATCACCGGCCCCAGCCGCACCGCCGACATCGAGCGCGTACTGACCATCGGCGTGCACGGGCCGGAGCGGCTGATCGTACTGTTCGTTGACGAGCTGGGAGGGGAGAAGAAATGAAACAGGAATTCAAGGCATCCATCAACCGGGCGCTGAACGACGCCAACCTTACCGGCGCGCTCGGCAAGTTCTCCGAAGCCTACAAGGTGAACCGCACCAAGGCCTACGAGGGGATCGACTTCGAGGAGCTGCGCGGCCGCATCGCCGAGGCGAAGTCCGCCGCGGCCTGCCATCTGGACGAGGTGGCGGAGACCTTCCGAAAGAATGCCGAGGCCCTCGGGGCCAAGGTGTTCCGCACCCGCGACCCCGAAGAGGTGAAACAGTACATCCTCAAGGTGGCGCGCGACAACGGCGTGAACAACGTGGTGAAGTCGAAGTCGATGGCCACCGAGGAGATCCACCTGAACCAGGCCCTGCTGAAGGAAGGGATCTCGGTTGCGGAGACCGACCTCGGGGAATGGATCATCCAGCTCGCCGGCCAGACCCCGTCCCACATGGTGATGCCCGCCATCCACATGACCAAGGAGGAGGTCGCCGACATCTTCAGCAAGGAAGTGAACGAGCGCCTCGACACCGACATCCCGCGCCTGGTGAAGGTGGCCAGAAACGAGCTGCGCCCCAAGTTCCTGGCCGCCGACATGGGGATCTCCGGGGCCAACATCGCCGTCGCCGAAACCGGCAGCATCGTGCTGGTGACCAATGAGGGTAACGCGCGCCTCGTGACCACCCTCCCCCGCGTCCACGTGGCACTGATCGGCGTCGAGAAACTGGTGGAGAAGTTCGAGACCGTGGTCCCCATCCTGGACGCGCTCCCCAGGAGCGCCACCGCGCAGCTCCTCACCAGCTACGTCTCCATCATCACGGGCCCTACCCCCAACGACGACGGCTCCATGAAGGAGCTGCACATCATCCTGATGGACAACCAGCGCAGCGAGATGGCCAAGGACCCGAAGTTCAAGCAGGCCCTGCAGTGCATCCGCTGCGGCTCCTGCCTGAACGTCTGTCCCATCTTCCGCCTGGTGGGGGGGCACGTCTTCGGGAAGGTCTACACCGGCGGCATCGGCACCATCCTCACCGCCTGGTTCGACGAGCTGAAGAAGTCCGAGGATATCCAGGGTCTGTGCATCCAGTGCGGCAACTGCACCCAGGTCTGCCCCGGCAAGCTGGACATTCCCGAGATGATCATGGAGATCCGGCGCCGTCTGGTGCTGGAAAAGGGGCAGCCGCTGGTGCAGAAGGCCATCTTCAGCGTGGTGAACAACAGGAAGCTCTTCCACGGCATGCTCCGCGCCGCCTCGGTCGTCGGCAAGCCGTTCACCTCAGGGAAGTTCATCCGCCACCTGCCGCTCTTTCTTTCTGATCTCACCGACGGGCGCAGCCTCCCGGCCATAGCCGATAAGCCTTTCCGCGACATCTACGCGGGGATCGAGCAGCCCAAGGGGAAGGAAAAGGCGGTCTTCTACGCCGGGTGCCTGATCGACTTCGCCTACCCCGAAACAGGGGTCGCCCTCGTGAAGCTGCTCAACAAGGCGGGGATCGAGGTGGCCTTCCCCGAGGAGCAGACCTGCTGCGGTGCGCCTGCCCTCTACAGCGGCGCCTACGAGGTGGCCGCCCAGAACGCAGCCGACAACATCGAGGCACTCTTGCAACAGGACGCACAGTACGTGGTGTCCGCCTGCCCAACCTGTACCGTTGCGCTCGCCCACGAATTCGCCAAGACGCTCGAGGCGGTCGGGCGGACCGAGTGGCTGGACAAGGCGAGGAAACTGGCGGAGAAGACCGTCGACCTCTCGACGCTGGTGAAGCGCCTGGTGGACGAGGGTCGCCTGAGCTTCCAGGAAGGGGAACAGTTGGGCAAGATCACCTACCACGACTCCTGCCACCTGAAGAGGACGCTGAAGGTGTCGGAACAGCCGCGCGAACTGCTGCAGCAGGCGGGGTATGAGCTGGAGGAGATGTTCGAGTGTGACATGTGCTGCGGCATGGGGGGATCCTACTCCATGAAGCTCCCCGAGATCTCGGCTCCCATCCTGAAGAGAAAACTGAAGAACATCAAGGATACCGGCGCCTCCCTCGTGGCGATGGACTGCCCCGGCTGCGTGCTGCAGATCAGCGGCGGGTTTGACCAGGACGGCGCCCCGGTACGGGTGAAGCACACGGCCGAACTGCTCGCCGACCGGCTCAAGGGGTAACGTTCGGCGCACACAGGTGAAAATGGAAAAGCCGCTCGAAAGAGCGGCTTTTCTCGTTACAGCGGACTACACCATCCTTGTTACGCCTTCAACTTGGCAGCCTCCGGTTTGCTCAACAGCGCCTTCACCGCGCCGATGACCAGCATGGCCGCGGGAACCATCTGTCCCGCCACGATGACGGCGGCAAAGCCCATGAAAGCCCAGACAAGGATGCCAGGCTCGTCCGCCTGCGCACCGTTGGCTGCAAAAGCCGATGTTGCCGATGCGACTGTTGCGATGATCGAGGTAATAGGTGCTCTCGCTTTCATGACATCCTCCTTTTAGGATCGGTCGTTAGCCTGCTGGACTCATGAAGAGCATCAAGCGTGCCAGATATCGACCAGCACCCCAATTACCGCGCAACAACCTGAAATAAAAGCTGTTTTTAAAGATGGACCATACAGGTCGCAACGAAGGGCCGTCACGATAGTATGTTTTTTTCATACACCCCGGCACCCCGTTTCCAGCCCCGCGCCTTCCCCCTCAAAGACAACAATCTGATAATACAGGAATTATCGCTTCTTCAGGGGGTGTATAACCGCCACATGCGGCCGCCGGGGAGCTGTTCAACCTTTCAAACGAAGAGGGCGTCCTCCACCTGGAGAACGCCCCCCCTGTTCCAGCTCAAAGACACTCGGTGATCATCTGGCCTTGGTCATCTCGACCTCGATGCTGATCGTTACCTCGTCGCCGACCGCGACACCGCCCGCTTCCAGCATCTTGTTCCAGGTCAGACCGAAATCCTTCCTGTTGATGGCAGTGCTGGCCGCGGCGCCGCGCCGGATGGTCCCCATCGGGTCCTTGACCTCGGGTGAAAGCCCCTCCACGTCGAGTACCACCGGCCTGGTCACCCCGTGCAGGGTGAGGTTGCCCAGGACTTTGAAGCTGCCGCCGCTCCCCCTGGTCAGCCCCGTGGAGACGAAGGTCATGGTTGGATACTTGGCCACATCCAGAAAGTCCGGACTTTTGAGATGGGCATCTCGCTTGGCGACACCGGTATCGATGGATGTCGTATCGATGGTCGCCGTGACCGAGGACCTGGTGAGGTCGCGGTCATCGATGTTGACCACACCCGAAACCTTCCCGAATACTCCCTTGACGTTGGAGACCATCAGGTGCCGGACCTTGAAACCTATGCTGCTGTGATCGGGGTCTATGTTCCAGGTGGCAGCCGAGGCGAGCACAGGTGCTGCAAACAAAAACGCTGCCGTGAACAAACCGGCGACCCGGGCCGCTGTTAATCTGATCATCGTTACCCTCCTCTGTGTCGCTTGGCGAAGCCAGACGACGCTGTGATGTCACGCAACACGACAATGATACCATTAGGGTCCTGTTTGTCGACAATAAGAATGGCGCTTTGCGTGCTCGGAAGACGGCGGCAGCCGCGTCAGGAGTAGGAGGGGGTTCGGAAGGATGCGGTGAGGGGAACCGGTGAAGATGGTGTGGTCAGGCGGCGGCAAACCTCCCGCCGGAGCAGGAGGCCAGGGTCGGATCAGGCGTTGGCGCCCCTTCTCTCGACACCGTTGTACGGCTCGCGACGCGGGGTGCGAACCGGATCGACACCGACACGGACCCAGCCCGACCTGCGCCTGAAACTGGAGATCGTGCCGGACTGGATCAGTTTGTCCAGCATGAAGTCTTTGACGTAGTCATACTTGTTGTCGTCGTAGCTCACCTGAATAAGCATTACGTCCTCCACACCTCGAGATGGATGCCGCGATGTTTCTTTGAAACGAGGCGCTACCTGACCCTATCGGCAGCAAAGTTTAACACAGGCTACTGAGAAAGTCCAAATTATAAGCCGCTTTTCGAAACCAACGTACAAGACAAACGGCATTGCTGAAACAGCAACAGGGGAAAACCGCTTGGCTTTCCCCTGTACTGTATCGACAGCAAAAAAAAGAACTTTAAAAAAGAGTGAGGTTACTCGCCGAGGTAGGTGTAGGACTGCAGCGTCTTGTCCAGCAGCTCCAGGAAGTGGCTGCTCTCCTCGATGGACACCTTCTGCAGCGAGACATCCTTCTCCAGGTTGTTCCTGACGCGCTTCAGTATCTCCTGGGCGTCGTACTGCACGTACTTCAGGCTCTCCCAGGTGGCATCGCCGGTGATCACCGTATCGATCTTGTAGTTGGTCTTCTTGTTGAAGGTTATGTGCACCGCGTTGGTGTCGCCGAAGAGGTTGTGCATGTCGCCCAGGATCTCCTGGTAGGCGCCGATCAGGAAGAAGCCGATGTAGTACTGCTCGTCCCCCTTGATCTTGTGCAGCGGCAGCGCCTTGGTCCTGCCGTTCTCCCCCACGAAGCTGGTGATCTCGCCGTCGGAGTCGCAGGTGATGTCGGCGATGGAGGCCAGCACGTCCGGCTTCTCGTCCAGGCGCTGGATCGGGACGATAGGGAAGAGCTGGTCGATGGCCCAGGAGTCCGGGATTGACTGGAACAGCGAGAAGTTGGCGAAGTAGGTCTGCCGGAGGCTCAGCTGGAAGTTCTGCAGCTCGTCCGGGATCGGCTTCATCTTATCCACGATGGAGTTGATCTTCCTGATGATCTTCGAGTAGATCCACTCCGCGTTGGCGCGCTCGGCCATGTTCAGGTAGCCCAGGTTGAAGAGGCTCACCGACTCCTGGATCAGCTGGATGGTGTCGTGGTAGTCCTCGCGCAGGGAGTGCTTGTCGATGCTCTTGTAGATGTCCACGAGCTTCTTGACCGTCGGGGAGAGCTTCTCCGTCTCGGTGAGGATGAACTCGAAGTCCGGCATGAGCGTCTGGGTGTTGTTGTTCAAGACGTCGGTGATCAGTACCGAGTAATGCGCGACCGTGGCGCGGCCGGACTCGGAGATGATGTTCGGGCACGGGACGCCGGCGTCGTCGCAGATGTTCTTCACCTGGTAGATGACGTCGTTGGCGTACTCCTCGAGCGAGTAGTTGACGCTGGAGAAGTAACTCGACTTGGAGCCGTCGTAGTCGACGCCGAGGCCGCCGCCGATGTCCAGGAACTCGAGGTCGACGCCGAGCTTCCTCATCTCGGCATAGATCCTGGTCCCCTCGATCAGGGCGTTCTTGATCTTATCGATCTTGGTGATCTGGCTCCCCACGTGGAAGTGCAGCAGCTTCACCGTGTTCAGCATGCCGTTTTCGCGGAGCATGTCGATGGCGGCGATGATCTCCGAGATGCGCAGGCCGAACTTGGCGTCCTCGCCCCCGGAGGTGGACCACTTGCCGATCCCCTTGGAGGAGAGCTTCACGCGGATGCCGAGTTTCGGGGTAATCCCGGTGCGCTTGGCCACCTCGACGATCTTCTCAAGTTCGAAGAGCTTCTCCACCACGATGGTGATGTCGTAGCCGACGCGGGTTGCGAAGAGCACGGTTTCGATGAACTCGGTGTCCTTGTAGCCGTTGCAGATGATGGGGAGGTTGCTGCCGGTCACCATGGAGATGGCCGCCACCAGCTCGGGCTTGGAGCCGACCTCGAGGCCGATGTTGTACTTCTTGCCGAAGTTGGCGATAGCCTCGACCACCTGGCGCTGCTGGTTCACCTTGATCGGGTAGAAGGTCTGGTACTTGGCCGGGTAGTTGTTGTCGTGAATCGCGTTCTTGAAGACGCGGCTGATCGAGGCGATACGCCCCTCCAGGATGTTCATGAAACGCAGAAGGATCGGCGGCTTGATCTTTCTCTTGATCAGGTCGTCGACCAGCACCTTGAGATCTATCGAGTATTTTGAATTGGGGGTCGGGTGCACGCAGACGTTACCCTTCTTGTTGACCGAGAAGAGTTCGGCGCCCCAGTTATCGATGTTGTAGATCTTGGAGGAATCGTTGATGGTCCATTTAGCCATTTTCAGTTCACCATGTTCAGCAAAGTGGGATGTTGACAGTCATCACGACAAACGGTTCTTGAAATCTTCATAGCCGAAGCTGCGCACGACGCGCAGTTCACCGGTCTCGGGTTCGTAGGTACAGATGTGCGGCAACTGGATGCCGTTGAAGGTGGTCGTCTTGACCATGGTGTAGTGCGACATGTCCAGAAACGCCAGTTTCTCCCCCGGCACCAGCTCATGGTCGAAGGACCAGTCGCCGATGACGTCGCCCGCAAGGCAGGAGGGGCCGCCCAGCCGGTAGTCGTGCCCCTTCTCTCCCGGGAGGAAGCCGTCCTGGATCTCGGGACGGTAGGGCATCTCCAGGATGTCGGGCATGTGGCAGGTGGCCGAGACGTCCAGGATGGCGATGTCCGCCTCGTTGTGCACCACGTCGAGCACCTCGGAGACCAGGATGCCGGTGCCGATGGCGATCGCCTCGCCCGGCTCCAGGTAGACCTCGAGGTCGTACTTCTCCCGGTAGTAGCGCACCAGCTCGACCAGGGCGTCGATGTCGTACCCCTCGCGGGTGATGTGGTGCCCTCCCCCAAGGTTCAGCCATTTCATCTGGGGCAGGAACTCTCCGAACGTCTCCTCGAACACCTTGGAGGTCCGCTCCAGGGGCTCGAAAAGCTGCTCGCACAGGGTGTGGAAGTGCAGTCCCTCCACGCCGGCGAGCGATTTGCCCTCGAACTCGGAGCGCAGGATGCCCAGGCGCGACTTGGGGGCCGCGGGGTCGTAGATCGGCGTGTGCCCCTCGGAGTGCCCCGGATTCACCCGGAGGCCGATGGAGACGCGGCCGGCGTACTTCTCCCACATGGGGCGGAAGCGCTCCAACTGGTTGAAGGAGTTAAACACCAGGTGGTTCGAGGTGGTGAGGAGCTCCGCCACGTCGTTTTCCTTGAAGGCCGCGGAGAAGCTGTGCACCTCGCCGCCGAATTCCTCGCGACCAAGGCGCGCCTCCCAGGGGGAGCTGGCGCAGATCCCGTGCAGCGTCTGCGCGATGATCGGGAAGACGCTCCACATGGAGAACGCCTTCAGTGCCAAAAGGATCTTGGCGCCGCTGCGCTTTTGCACCTCGTCAAGTATGGCCAAATTGTGGCGCAGCCGCCCCAGGTCGACCACGAAGGCCGGGGACGGGGCGAGCCGCGTCATCTCTTGCACGTGCAGTCTGGTCACTTACAGTTCCGCCCAGTCGCCACCGTCGACTACCACGGTGGGGAGGCCCATGGGGCCCAGTTTCTCGATGAACGGCTCCGGATCGAACTGCTCCATGTTGAACACGCCTTCGCCGCGCCACTTGCCGGTAAGCATCATGACGGCGCCCACGACCGCGGGCACGCCGGTGGTGTAGCTGATGGCCTGGCTCTTCACCTCGCGGTAGCACGCCTCGTGGTCGCAGATGTTGTAGATGTAGACCTGCTTGCGCTTGCCGTCCTTGATGCCGCGGGCGATGACGCCGATGCAGGTGCGCCCCTTGGTGAGCGGACCGAGGCTGCCGGGATCAGGCAGTACCGCCTTCAGGAACTGCAGCGGAACGATCTTCTGGCCGTTGAACTCCACTTCGTCGATGCGGGTCATGCCTACGTTCTGCAGCACTTCGAGGTGCTTCAAGTAGTTATCCGAGAAAGTCATCCAGAACTGCGCCTTCTTGATGGTCGGGATATGCTTCACCAGCGACTCCATCTCCTCGTGGTACATGCGGTAGATGTTCATCGGGCCGATACCGTCCGGGAAGTCGAAGACGCGCTTGGTTGCCAGCGGCGAGGTCTCGACCCAGTCGCCGTTCTCCCAGTGACGGCAGGCAGCGGTCACCTCGCGGATGTTGATCTCCGGGTTGAAGTTGGTGGCGAAGGGCTGGCCGTGGTTGCCCGCGTTGGCGTCGATGATGTCGATCTCGTGCACCTCGTCCAGGTACTTCTTGGCCGCGAGGGCGGTGTAGACGTTGGTGACGCCCGGGTCGAAGCCGGAGCCGAGCAGGGCCATGAGCCCCTTCTCCTTGAAGCGCTCCTGGTAGGCCCACTGCCAGCTGTATTCGAACTTTGCGGTGTCCAGCGGCTCGTAGTTGGCGGTATCCAGGTAGTCCACGCCGGTGGCCAGGCAGGCGTCCATGATGGTCAGGTCCTGGTACGGCAGCGCCACGTTGATGACGAGCTTGGGCTGCTCGCGCTTGATCAGCTCGATCAGCTCCGGCACGTTGTCGGCGTCCACCTGGGCGGTACCGATCGGGAACTCTATCTGGTCCGCGATGGCGCGGCACTTGGATTCGGTGCGGGAAGCGAGGGTAATGGCGGTGATCACGCCGGTTGCCTGGGCACACTTATGGGTAACAACCCCGCCTACGCCGCCTGCCCCGATAATCAATACTTTGCTCATTTGACTAGCTCTCCTTCTTATCAATAGTAAAACGTTGGGGGTGTCACAACCCAGAGCAGCTTCGCCGCGCTCTTTCCTACATTCTTGACTGCATGTTTGCGGTCCGAGGAGAAGTAGAAGCATTCCCCCTTGTCCACCGTGTACAGCTTGTCATCCAACCGTAACTGCACCTTCCCGGAGATGACGAAACCGAACTCCTCGCCCTCGTGGATGGGCTGTTCGTCCATCTCGCCGCCGGGATCGAGCGTCACCAGCACCGGGTCCATCTCACGGTTCTGCGCGCCCGGCACCAGGAGTTCCACCTTGACGTTGTCGCCGTCGTCCGTCGCCTGCACCCGGGCATCTTTACCGAAGACGATGTCCTGGTCGACTTCCTCGCTGAAGAACTCCTGCATGCTGATGCCGAGGACGTCGACGATGTCCTTCAGCGTCGCGATGGACGGTGACGTCGCATCGTTCTCCAGCTGCGAAATGAAGCCCTTGGTCAGATCGGCGCGGCTGGCCAGCTCTTCCTGAGTCAGCGAATTGGCCATCCTGAGCCTCTTCAACCTCTCACCGATTTTCAAGTGTCCTCCCCGGTTTAGTAACAGTAAACCTTTTGTATTTTGGCAATGTATTGCGTTGCCCGGATTTTGTCAACAAAAAGTTTAGTAATGGTATACTTCCTGTTTAACATTTAAAGTTCATTAATTTTACAAATCAGGCAAGCGCCTGAAATGGCGCCGGTTTACGGCATAGCGGGGGCAGATTAAGCCGTATACTGACAGCTCGACAGCCTGCGCTGAAAAGCCCGGACATGATCTCCCGCCCCAGCCACCGAAGCCACCTTAGCGTATACCGGTTCACGCTAACTAGCTGTTGAGCCGTGACTTTTTTTATGCTACTACTCGTTGATCGGCACACCCTCCTCTCTCCTGCGCCGAGGCAAACTTCAGAGGAACCAGCATGAACCTATTAGATGGCAAGAAATGCGCCGACAGCCTGATTGCAGGGATCGCCAAGCAGGTTGCGCGCCACGTAGATGCGGGTCTCAGGAAACCGCACATGACCGTGATCCTCGTCGGCAACCATGCCCCCAGCGAGTCCTACGTAAAATCGAAGATCACCACATGCTCGCTTTCGGGCTTCGACAGCAACCTGATCCGCCTCCCCGAAACGGTCTCGGAGAAGGAGCTTCTCGCCTTGATCGCAGAGATCAATGAGGACAATTCTACCGACGGCGTCATCGTGCAGCTGCCGCTCCCCAAGCAGATCAACGCCCAGCGTGTCATCAACGCGATCTCGCCGGAGAAGGACATCGACGGTTTCCACCCCACCAACTTCGGGCGGATGACCCTGGGGCAGAAGGCGTTCCGTCCGGCGACCGCCTACGGCATCTGCAAGCTGCTGCAGTTCTACCAGGTGCCGGTAGCAGGGAGGCACTGCGTCGTCATCGGGCGTTCCAACATCGTCGGCAAGCCCATCTCCATCATGCTCTCCAACGACTTCGACATCGGAAACGCCACGGTTACGCTCACCCACATCGAAACGCCGCGCGAGCTGCTGCTCGAGGAAACCCGCCGAGCCGACATCGTCATCGTCGCCGTCGGGATCCCCGGGTTCATAACCCCTGACATGGTGAGGGACGGCGTCACCCTGATCGACGTCGGCATCAACCGCCTGGAAAGCGGCAAGATCGTCGGCGACGTGGCTTTCGACGCGGTCGCCCCCAAGTGCGAGTGGATCACCCCGGTTCCGGGCGGCGTCGGCCGCATGACCGTGGCCGCGCTGATGATCAACACGCTGGCCGCCTACCAGAACAACTTCGAGCTGGCTTAACCCTCCAACCCTCCCCCCCCGTCCCTCTCCCCTCTCCCCTCTCCCCTCTCCTTCCGGGAGAGGGTGGCCAAAGGCCGGGTGAGGGAGTCACTTGCGGCTGCAATGTCTGAGCTATCTTCACTTTTGAGGACACACCATATATCCTAACGAGCCAGGAGGGTGTGTCATGAGATCGAATCGCAAGTACGATTCAGAGTTCAAGCAAGAAGCGATCAAGTTAGTCATTGATGAAGGCCGAACCATCCGTGAGGTAGAGAGCAGCCTAGGGATCACCCATGGGGTACTCAAAGGGTGGGTCCAGAAACATCGGGACCAACAAGATCCTGTAAAAGTTCACCATGCATCAGTTGAAGCCGAGCTGAAGCACCTGCGTAAAGAGAACGAGAGGCTACTCCGCGAGCGTGAAATCCTAAAAAAAGCAGTGGCCATCTTCTCGACGGATCCGAATCGATATTCGGGTTCATAACCGAGCACCGCTCCGAATTCGGAGTTCAGGAGATGTGCCGAGTTCTTGGAGTGACTCGGAGTTGGTATTACGCCCACGCAGCCGGCCGGGTAACCAAGCGGCAGCGTGAAGACCAGGCACTGCTGCCAGCTATCAAAAAAGCCTTTCATGACAGCGACAAGACGTACGGTGCAGTACGAGTAGTCAAAGAGCTGCGAAAGCAACAACAGTACGTCGGAAAGAACCGCGTCTGGCGCCTGATGCGTGAAAATGATCTGCGAGTGAAGACTAAGCGGCGATTCAAAGTCACCACGAACTCGGATCACAAACGGCCTGTGGCGCCAAACCTTTTACAGCGGGACTTCTCGGCTCCAGCCCCTAATCGGGTCTGGACTGGTGACATAACGTATATCGAGACTGCTCAGGGCTGGTTGTACCTGGCAATCGTGCTGGATCTGTTCTCCCGCCGAATCGTTGGCTGGAGCATGAGCGACCGAATGACAGACGACCTTGTTGTAACGGCTTTTGCCAATGCAGCGGTTAAGCGGCGGCCAGGAGCAGGCTTCATCTTCCACAGCGATCGCGGTTCGCAGTACTGCAGTAAGCGCTTCGGTACCACGATCAGCAAAGCTGGCGGCATGCAAAGTATGAGCGGCACCGGATGCTGCTACGATAACGCTGTGACGGAGACATTCTTCTCGACACTAAAGAGAGAGCTGGTTTACCACTGCTCCTTCAAAACCCGGCAGGAGGCGCAAAGCCGGATCTTTTGTTACATCGAAGGTTTTTACAATCGCAAGAGGCTACACTCTGCCATTGGCTATTGCTCCCCAGAAGAGTTCGAGCAGCAGGAGTTGAAGATGGCAGCATAAGGGTTTCTAACGTGTCCTCTATTGCGAAGATAGGCCA
>NZ_JAHLMF010000022.1 GCF_018919385.1 Geomonas diazotrophica | reverse complement strand
TTCGACAATTTTCCCACCGAAGTACTTGACGTCCTTTGCAGCCAGGTCAAGGGCGTAGGCTATGCCTTTCCCCCACATGGTTCTTGCGTTGATGGAAAGATAGACGTTCGGAGAGGACGTGAATTTTTCTGACTTGGCAATGTAGAGATGATACTCAGGGAATTGGAGATGAAAGGCGTAGTTATCGCCTTTGCCATTGGGGAAAAGGACGTAGTTTCTCCCCAGTGTGGTTTCTTCGACAACCTCACCGAGCTTTTTTGCGTGGTCTTTGAGTTGTTGGAGGGTGCGGAGAACCACCGGCCAGTCTGCTCCCCATTCGACGAAAAGGCCGATGTCCATGGAGTCGAAACCGCACAGGAGATACTGGAAATCCTGTGCAGGTGGCATTAGCGCATGGCGTGTTACAGGTTCCGCCATGCTGGCCTCGCTGCTCGTGGCCCTGCCCCCACGGCAGGCCGCGTCAGCGTTGGCTTTGGGGAAATTGTTAGTACTTTGTGTGTCCATGAAACCTCCTAAGCAAATGATGTTCTTAGGAGGTGGTTTTATGCTGATGATCACAAAAGTACCCGGACAGTACTTCTACATTTTTTTGTCCGGTAGCAGCGTTTGCAGCCAGAAGCTGCGATCCCTGTTAATGGCCTTGGCGAATGCTTCAGGACTCTCGGCAAGGTCGGTGTCTATAGGAGAGTTGTCAGCATCTTGCGCGACGGCATCAAAGAGGGCGCGGATTTCTGGTTCAGAAAGCGGTTTTTTCATGAGGTTGGAAAGTGCTGAAATTAATCCCGCCGTGGCATATTTCATTTTTTTGCGGGTGATCCGGGCCTTTGGGCGTTTCAGGGTAGCTTCTATCAGAGTTTGATATGCTGATGTTTTGTTGTTTAAACGAAAAGACTGAATTTGTCTCCCGATTGAATGGTCATGCAGCAATAACGGATCAAGGCGGAGAAGCTTTTCCAGCGCATCGAGATGGCCAAGCCTCGCCTTGCGATATAGACGGGTTGGGTGCTCCCGATAAAGGAGCCAACAGGGGGCGAGCACAAGAATGAAAAAGCTGCTTTCCAATTCCATGTCTCTGAGCAGTTGCTGGGCTGAATCCTTTACCGACGGATCAAGAGGGGGATCGGAAAAGTCTTCCTCTATGTCCTGGAAAGATGCGGAAAGGGTGGATTGCAACAGAGGAAGTATATGTTTAATGCCTTCAGAGTTGGGAGTGAGTTCAGCTGGTTTAAGCTTGCCTCTACTTATCAATCGAGTCGCTTCTAAAAACATTTCACCAAGTTCGATCCCTTCAGCACCAAACTGTGAAAAGCCGGAACAAAATGCTCGTATGAACTGAATGGGTTTGCTGTGAGAACGGTACATGGCAAACCAGCCTGGCAGTGCTGGCATGGGGTATTGATGGTTGACGATTCGCCGCTCTCTAATGTGGCGGAAAGCTAAGTGTATGTCCCTTGCTGAAGACGCAAATTGGGGAGCAAGAAGGGCTATGAGAAATGGTTTGCCCTCTGCCCATTTTGGGACGGCTAACATGACGGCTCCAGATTATTCTTTTCTTAGGTTGTGAGAGATGATATAGGAATCTTCGGGTGTATACAAGTCCCCGTCTTCCTAAACCTGGGAAATGAGCGGTGACACAAAGCAGATTGCTTTTTGGGCTCAGGGTAAATGTTCCCTTTGGGGGGGGGCATTCATGAGCGGGCGTGAACAGCTCAATAAGGAGTAGGCAGGGACTAAAGGGGGGAGGATGAGTTCAGGGAAATATTACATTCAAGGCAATTATATCTACGGACCTAAAATGTCGGGTCAATTTTACATCCAAAATAATTACATATATGGCCCCAAAAATAGCGGGAAATATTATATCCAGGGTGGATACATCTATGGCCCCAAGAAAAGTGGCAAATTTTACATTCAAGGAGGCTATATATATGGACCGAATGAAGAACTACCGTGGCTTGAAGACTAAGGAATGAATGGTTCGCCCAGTCCCCACAACCCCTTTGCGGGTCGGAACTACCATACTGTGAACGCCAACGAGGCTGGTGGAGCGGTGAATCTTGCTCACGCCCAACCCGTTAGCCGATAGCCTATTAATACAAGGTGGAGGACAATATGATTGATTTTCCTGCAGCATATACTGCATTGAAGTTCACCAAGGAGGCTTTGAAGTTCACTTTGGACCAAAAGATTGATCAGACGGTCAATGAAAAGATTTTAGAAGCTATGGACAAGATCGGAAAGGTTCAAGATGATCTTTTTCAGGTTCGTGAGGATCTGCTTAGACTTCAAGAGGAAAACCATCATTTAATAGAAAAAATTAGAGACAAAGAGACGTGGGAGGGCAAGTCGAGCCTCTACGAGCTGGTGAAGACTGAAGGAAATGCTATTGTCTACCGCTTTAAGAATGAACCTGTACATTTTGCTTGCCCTGTTTGTATGGTTGAAAAGCAGATTCAGATTCTGCAGGAGTTGTATGCCGGTACGGTTAAATGCCCAAAATGCAGAACAAAATTCGATACTACTAATGTTCAAGAGGACGATGCCCCGGCTTCGTCTGGCGGGAATTTGTACGGTGGTTACTAATTCGGGTACCACTTGGCACTCGACGATCTCATGGACTGTTATCGGCTCATAGCTTTAGGGAAAGAGGCCTGTTTTTCGGATTGACGTAGCGCTAAATCAGGCCGGTTAGCAGTGAATTCAGCTCACCACCCGGGCCGTTGCTCGTTGAATTAGACGCGGTTAAAAACATCGGAGAAGTTTATGTGTAATAAAAAGAACGGTGATTTCCCAGGGGGATCAAAATCAAAGGTAAACAACGCTGGAGCGAAGGTTCGGGCAGGAACAGCAACGTCGGAGGATCTTAGTACGATAGATTATTGGCGAGCAGCCCATCGTGCAGTGCTAAATACTTTTCAAGGAATATTAAGGAACCGGATTAGACGCACAAAGCTTGGCATAAAGATATCTGTAGCTCAGAGACACAAGCGAAAACGTACTATTTTCGATAAGTTGAATCGTTTTCCAAAGATGGAACTTTCTCGAATGGACGACATTGCAGGATGTCGACTCATTTTCCCAACCATCGATGAGCTAAATGCGTTTCGGTCTGAGTTCCATAAAGCAAAGTTCAACCACAAGCGCAGAAATGAGGTTGACAAGTATGATTACATTAAAAATCCAAAATCAACAGGATATCGTGGAATCCATGATGTATATGAATATGATGTGAACTCCACAACGGGGCGAAACCTAAGAGGCTTGTTCGTCGAGATCCAGTATCGTACTTTGGTTCAACACGCATGGGCAACAGCTGTAGAGGTGATAGGGTTTATTACTGAAAGTCAACCAAAATTCCAGAAGGGGGACCAGAGGTATCAAAAAGCTATGGCACTTGCCAGTGAAATTTTGGCAAGGAGTTATGAACAGTCACTTGGTCCATTTCCAGAACTCACAGATCAACAAGTAGTTGATGACTTCTTAGCCCTTGATAAGGAGTTAAAATTACTTAAAACCTTACGTGGACTTAACGCGACAGATAAAGCTTTCTCTAAAAAGCGAAATTCAATTCTTATAATTTCTCCATCAGGTGAATTGCTTATAAAGACGTTTCGAGACTCTCCTGATGCGTTGCGAGCTCTATTTGAACTAGAACAGCAGCATCCGGACCACGATATAGTTCTGGTCCAGGCAGACACAAGTGATGAGGTACGGCTCGCTTTCAAAAACTATTTTTCTGACGCTCGGGATTTTATCAAATTTGTCCAAGATGGCTGCAATAAACTCTCTCGTACCAAGCCGCACTTAATCCGTAGGCGGCATCGTTGATAGGGGCAGAGGGGGCATGTTCGAGTTTTGGAAATTTGTGTAGCAAAAGATACCAACAAGGCAGTTTGACCGGGGTGGGGCATTCGCCAGGTCAACTTCCAGTCGTCACAGTAAAATATCCTCTTGTCAGTGCCCGGACTTGTCTAGCACTGGGGAACGATGAACAAAGCAAACTGTCTCTAAGGTGTCGCGATTTGTAACGAATTGCTCTGAATTTACCCTTACTCAATTGGACTGAAACACACTGAAGGGTAGGGGCGCCGCCTGTAATTGTGTAGTAAATGTAGGTGTTTGTGCCGTTTACTTGGATCGCTATTGAGGCCTTCGAATCCCGTTTCCCGCTCCAAGAAATACCCAGCTACCTCAGGTAGTTATCAGCATAGAGCCCTTGACTTTGACCAAAACTTTGACCAAAAGTGGTGGTCAGATTAAGGGCTCTCGGTTTTTCGAGCGCCTGCATACCCATTTTTCTGTGGTATCGCTCCGGAAAAGTTATCTTCAGTTCCTCAAGCGCCAGGAAGTCCTCCCCCAGGTATTCAAGGATTGCCTCCCGCTCATCCACAAGTCCCTGCCTATATCTACCGTAGACCCGGTCGATCATGCCTTTGTTGCTGTGACCCATAAGGTCCACCAGTCGCGTTTTGGTAACGCCGATGAGGAGTGACCACTGCACGAGCGTATGTCGTGATGCGTATGGGATCCTCCAGTCGAAGCCTGCATTTTTCATAGCTCGGTTCCAAACGGTCTTGACAAAACAAGCATAGTTAAATGGGTTGCCATCCTTCATTGTCAGTACGAACTGGTTGGCTGGCAGCGTGATGCCGTTTGCGAATTCGACGGATTCGGTGCTGCGCGATGCTTCCATCGCGCCGTCGATAAGCCACCGGAGATTGCGCGTCATCGGGATCTCGCGTTTTCTGTACCAGTTTTTGGGCTTGAACTTTAGATAGACCTTTCCGTTCTTGTCCCGGACTACCGCACAGCGTATCTGCACTGAGTTTTCGCCCACATGTTGCTTCTGCAAACCTTCAAGTTCGGACCCGATCAAACCCATCAAAAGCAGGTTCATCACCAGGTGGTAGTGGGGATCTACGAAAAGGAGGAGTCGTTTCCACTCCGCGCAGAGGAAGACCTCTCGCCTTGATGTTTCCTCTTCTTCGTCGCCCAGCAGCACCGCAAGCCGTTCCTTCTCCTGTAGAGACCGATCCATCAGTTCTTTATACTTCTCAGTCATGCCGGAGAACGGGTCCCGGAGGTTCCAGTTGTGGTCGTTGCACGCGGCCGTCCAGACTTTGGACATGGGCGCTATGATGCTCTTGATCCTCTTCACTGAGAGGGGTTTCCCATTCCGAGCACCCTTTGCCCTCCCTGGTACGTTCGTGCGGACACTACGCTTCAGGTTGTCAATGAACGTCTCTATCACCGTCGCCGTGATGCTGGCAAAAGGCATGGCTCCGAAATACGGGAGGACCCTGGAGTTCAGCGCCTCGCGATAGTCCCTCTGCTTCGACACTGATGCAAATGTCGGGATCTTTCGAGCCATCCACTGCAGAGCATACTCTCCGAATAACACATGCTCCGGCTCAGGGTGTACTTCGCGTCCTTCCAGTTCTGAAAAATATGCTTTTGTCTTCTCGTCTAGCCAGTAGAACGTCTTAGCAAAGTTCAGAGTTCTCTTGCGGATCTTTTCCCCGACGGTATTCATGAACTCTGTAAGTTCATCCCTATTTCTGTCGGTATCCTCGCGGTCAGTAGGGAAGCGTAGCCGCTGCCCAAAATAATAGAAATTCAGGTACAGGTACTTCGAGCCTTTCACCCGGTAGATGCTGCCAAATGAAGGTCTCACCATTGTTTCCTGTACTATGTCCTTCTTTCTCTTCATGTCATGTTCCTCTCATGGTCGCCCCTCCTGTTCGGTCGATTTTCGTTTGCGCCGATTAGGATAATCCTCTTGGGAGCGATTTCAAGCTTTAAGTTTGAGATGGCATTTGGATTTGCTCTTTAATTGTGGTCTTTTGGGGGACGGTTGTGGCTGGAGATGCGCCATCAAATCCCTTACTTTAGCGTCGGACCATGCGAATCGAATTATCCGGCCAGTGTGAAGGTAGTGCGTTCCTGGTAGTAGCACCCCTCTACGGATCCAGTTGCGGACAGTGTTTGGACAGACTTTCAACCGTCTTGCGAATTCCGCAATTCCTATCATCTCAGTTGTCTCAATATTCACAATGCACCCACCTTCACAAGATATGTGAGGTGGATGCCCCTCGAGTAAGACAAAACTCTCACCAATTCGAAAGCATTCGCCAATTATCCCGAACAAAAGACTGAATGCTGTTGAAATAGCGGCCTTTTTTACTTTGGCGTCGTACGCTTCCGGCGTCCAATTCCGGCGTCTAGTTTCTGCGTCCAGTTTCTGCGTCCAGTTTCTGAGTCCAGTTCAGGCGTCCAATTCCGGCGTCCAATTCCGGCGTCCAATTCCGGCGTCCAATTCCGGCGTCCAATTCCGGCGTCCAATTCCGGCGTCCAATTCCGGCGTCCAATTCCGGCGTCCAATTCCGGCGTCCAATTCCGGCGTCCAGTTCCGGCGTCCAGTTCCGGCGTCCAGTTCCGGCGTCCAGTTCCAGCGTCCAGTTCCAGCGTCCAGTTCCAGCGTCCAGTTCCAGCGTCCAGTTCCAGCGTCCAGTTCCAGCGTCCAGTTCCGGCGTCTAGATCCGGCGTCCAATTCCTGCGTCCAATTCCTGCGTCCAATTCCTGCGTCCAGAACCCGAGCCCACAGTCCGACCTGCAGCCCAAGCCTGCAACCGGATAGCCGGAGAAGCACCCCAGCCAGAGCGACCAGCAGGAGCACGCCAGACGGAGCACCCAAGCCGGAGCACCCAAGCCGGAGCACCCAAGCCGGAGCACCCAAGCCGGAGCACCTGCCGAAGCCAAGGGGAGCCAAGGGGAGCCAAGGGGAGCCAAGGGGAGAACGCGAAGGAGAAATCGTTTTCATCACCACCATAGAAATTAAACCGAGTGCAACATCGCGCTTGAAAGGAATGCCCGGTTGAGAACAACTGGTGTGAGCGGTGTGAATTGAAGTGCTATGGCAGAAGTTATCGAGTTGAGCTGTCAAGCAATGGCAAATTCTGCCGGCTCAGGTGGAGTAGGATTTTGAACCTAACTAGTTGAAAGTGCGCAAGGGTATCTGGTTGGACTGCCGAGACATAAACAGTACAAGAAAGAATGGATAGCAATCCCTAAGAGGGCAAAACTCAGATCCCCCATTACGCCCTGGCAAGCAGTTGCTTCTGCTGCCGACGCCGGTCTTGGCCAAGAACCACTGGTGCGAGCGGTGTGAATTGAATTGCTATGGAAGGAATTGTCGAGTTGAGCTGTCAAGCAATGGCAAATTCTGCCGGCTCAGGTGGAGTAGGGTTTTTTACCTAACTAGCTGAAAATGCGAAAGGATGTCTGGTTGGACTGCCGAGACATAAACAGTACAAGAAAGAAGAATAGCAATCCCAAGGAGGGCAAAACTCAGATCTCTATTACGTCCTGGCAAGCAGTTGCTTCTGTTGCAGAGACCGGTCCAGAAGAATTCGGAAGTCACAGCTTCTGGTCATCATTTAGGTAGTTCTTCTGGCTTGAAAAATAGGCCGCATGACAGCAGAGGCTTTAGATTACAGGGGATTGTGCAGAGTTAGGTGGGTTTGCTACTGAAACGTGAATAGTATTTCTCTCTTTTCAGACATCACTCTGATCTGTTTATTTGGGGGATTGCTGAAAAAATATTATTCAACAAAATCAGCATCTTGTGCTGATACTTGCTTTGGTGCGCCAAAAACTGGTTTTTTTATCTGCCCAAGCAGTCATTGCCCAAATAACTTTCGCACACATGCGTCGGCGCCTAGTGAGAATCCGCGTAACGGAATCCGCGGTGCCAGCTACTGAGGGAAAACCTTCCCCTGTAGCAAAATGTTGCAGAGAAACTCCGTACAACGCGACGGAGGTCCTGCATTGGCACCGCTAGCTGCGGGAGCCGTTAGAAGGCAGACACCTGGCCTACCTCGGATGCAGAGGAAGTGGTAGTTGTTCAACTCTTAGAAGTAATTAGGTCTTCCAAAAACGCCAAACAAAGGAGTGAGGTATGGAACAGGACAATTCAGTACAAAAGACCCTATGTATGCGCGGGAATCCTCATGGCCAAGTGGAGGGGCTCTTCCATTTCGTGTCCGGAATACGCGTGAGCCGCCATAAACTGAAAAGCGCGAGGATGCCCGACGTCTTAGTTCACTCTGACAACACGCGTTCTGTTTATCTTAGGGTATGGCATGCGGTCGCGGGATACGCGTTGGCAACGTACGGCATTTCGCAGATTTTAGAGATTCGACCATGCCACATGGTTGAGTGGTTGGAGCTTCAAGTCTCGCGGGGGCTAGCACCTGCAACAGTTCGCACATATTCAGCAGCTTTATCCAAATTCCTGTCCGCGTTGCACTACTACAAGGCCGAGCAGGGTGGGAGAAAACGGAGGCACAGATGAACTCGTTTCGAGATTTTTGTTCAGAGAAAATACTTGATGCATGCCGTGCGAGGCACAGCTACATCAGATGGGGAGGCTATGGGCGGGCTTTCGAGGACCCAGAAGCTCTGATTGCAGCAATTCTAGATCCTATGCACCAGTTGGCAGCGAAAATCCAGCTAGAATCCGGCTGTCGTGGGGAGGGTGTAGGGTTTGCTCGGTCTAAGTTCTCGAAGTCAAAGTTGGATGTCCACAACATGTTCGGTATCATCCAAGATCCATATTTTCTGGATCGGGAGGTCGGAGAAATCCGGACGAAAGAAAAGGGCGGGTACGAATCATCACACTATGTCTCTGTTGATACCTACATGGAACTTGAGGCCTTTATTGCAGCCCATGGCAGCCTTTGCGGAGACTACCGGAGCTATTTACAGAGTATCAACAAAGCAGCGAAAGAGACAGGCCAATATCATCCAAAGCGTGGCCCTCACGGCATTAAGCACTGCTTTGCTCAGCGATTCTTCAAAGAGGCGATTTTGTCAGGTAAATCAACAACTTCTGCGGAAATTGAAACCTCAAGGCGGTGCAGCCATAGAAGAGGTGACGTGTTTCGCATTTCATACTCAGGGCGGAGGTGATCCTATGAAACTTGATATTCCTGGAGCTATCAAAGAGATTGACCGCTTGACTGCAACCTCGGCTTCACAGAGGGCCACACTGCTGAAGTATACTGCTAAGTTGACAGATGAACTGGTGATCAAGGCGTTCAGAAAGGCAGACAACTTCTATTACGACACCCGGAATAGCCACAAGAAACTCAACAGGGTAATGCTTCAGTACTGTGGATTTGTGCGGGCGATAAAGGAGTACCGGCATCTAGACACTGTTGCAATCCATCGAAAATGTGACGATGTAGCATCGATTGAAGAAGTACACGAAGCGCGTAGCAAGGCAGCGATGTTGCAACGGGCCAAGCCACGAAAGAGTGCTGGACTGGATTTGTACTTGCCTGAACTTGTCAAGTTTAAGGAGTCCGGCTACTCCCTGCGTGACATGGTAGATTACCTCAAAAATCGCAACATAACCGTCTCCCACGAGACAATCCGGAGGAAACTAAATGAGATACGAAATAAAGAGCAAGATCAATCTGTTGAACCTTAATGATGCTCTCGTAGTTTCAAAAAGGGTCCAGTATTCGCACGATGACGGACGACCGTATTATCGAAACCATAAAGAAGGTTCGGTCATGTTGTTTGGCGAGGAACTCATCACCAGCAAGGTGTCACAAGATGGCAGTAAACGGGACCTTTACTGCGACTTGAATGACTGCAATAAGTTGTTGATTCTGCTTGATTGCTACATATGCAATGACCTTAAATCGCCAGTGACCTTTGAAATTCAGGGATATTTGACAGTCCGCGGGGAGACTAAGCAGAAGAACGGCCGAAATCTCCTCTTAGCAATGGGGAGCAGCGAACTGTATTTAACGCTATTTGAAGCTAAGTGTGCAGAGAGGTGCATCAAAAATGTACTTATGTCGCTGGCGAGAGAGTAGAGAGGGGGGCCATGATCTTAGTCTTCAATCGTCGCCAATGGGATCCATGGGCGACGGCAGCCACCACACGTTTCGGGACGGCAAGCAAAGAATGGCCGTTGCATTTCATTACTTACGATGCAGCGGTCGTTTTTCAAAGGGCAAGGCTATTCTTTTGCCTGTTCCTTCATGAACTTGATTACTTGCGTTACGATCTTTCTATCTCGTGGTTTAAGGGTGGAAAAGTCTTTAAACAATTCTGAGAGTTGATCGTCGATGAACATTTGTGGGCCCGTCCCCAGTAACAAAAAATCCGTTGAAATCCCCAAGACGCTAGCAAGCTTGATGACCATACTAAGCGGCGCAGACCTCGAGCCCTTTTCATAATAATTTATATTTGGGGGGCTGCTGCCCACTAAATCTGCTAATTGCCGCTGGGTTAGACCCAAAGCCTCACGACTTCTGCGGATCCTTTCCCCAATCTGTTCTTCTAGTTCAGCCATCTGATTCCCTCCCATCCTCCTTTAAATACACTGGAGATGATCTTTTCGTCAACATTAATTGTCTTAGCGACAGTTTTAAGTTGACTTTTAGGTAACTCGCTGGTAATTAATAATTGTCTTTTGGGATTGACGGTAGAGACGGGAGGCGTATGGGGAAGAGTGAGTTGTCGTATACAACTATTGTCAGAGGTGCAGAATTTATGTCAGGGATTGCTGTCAACCTGCTGGTGTCACTGCATATGACAAGATTAGCCGTGACAGTAGGAATTGCTATGGTGACCATTCATGCCTTGGCATCCTTCCTCTATCTCGTGGGTACGAAGAAATGACATTCTGAGGTTGGCTGTAGAGAGGGGCGACCACGTGCAGCAACAGGTGTTAGACCTGTGCTGTGAGCAACATTGCGTGCATGGGAACGGTAGCCGTCTGATGCTGAGCGGTCTGTGGTCGGGATTAGTATACATAATTAGTGTTATGTATGGTGATGGCTCCCTTTAGAAAGCTACGAGTGCTGCGACCTTTTTGAGCAACGATCTGTGAGAGACGTAACCGCTTTGCCTCACTTGCTCCGCGTAGACCAGCCCTTTTCTATTCACTATTTGACGTCCTAGATTTTTGCGTGTATATTTGGCACATTTTAATTTTAATGAAGTAATGGGGGCGAGGTGGGCGAACAACTGTTCTTGGAGCGGTTTGTCTGGTTTGATAACGAGACCAGGCACGGTCGTTACCCCAACGCATTCAAGCTTGCAGCCCAATTCGAAATCAGCACCAAGACCGCTCAGCGCTCAATAGATTATTTCCGTGACCGCCTGCAGGCCCCACTTGAATACCTGCTTTCCCACAAGGGGTACCGATATGCCGACTCCAGTTTCCAACTGCCAATGACCCGCATGTCGGAAGGGGAGCTCCTAGCCCTGCTCATTTCCCGCAAGTTGATAACAGAGGCATCATCGGCCGGCTCTTTAGCTCAGGAACTCGAAACGGTTTCTCGCCGTCTCGGATCACTTCTGGCCGCCAACCTACCCGGCCGCACCAAGCCTGACGAGGCTTTTTCCTTTCGCTTGAAGGGATCAGCCCTACCGATCCGCTGGTCTTTCAACTGGTCACTTCGGCCTACTGCAAGGGAAACTCTTCACCTTCTGCTACTACTCGCCCACTTCAGGTGCCTGTACCATGCGCACCGTTGAACCGTACCACATGGTGAACTACATGGGTAACTGGCATTTGATCGCCTTTTGTCAATTGCGGAGGGAGTGGCGCGACTTCGTATTTGGGAGGATGACGCTGTGCAGTGTTGCAGCGGAAGGGTTTTACCCGCGCCCACGGCAGGAGTGGCAGCCGCACCTTGAGAATACCTTCGGCATCTTCCAAAACAATGATGCTTTTGATGTTGTGCTTCGGTTCACCCCTGAGCGTACACGGTGGGTCCGAGGGGAAATCTGGCATGAAGGGCAGGTTGAGGAATTGTTGGAGGACGGATCACTGAAGAGGACCCTACAAGCCTCTCATAGCACAGAGATCATGATGGAGATCCTGCGCCACGGCTCCGAGGTGGAGGTTCTGGAACCGGCGTGGCTAAGGGGAAAAATTGTGGATGAGATGCAGTTTGCACTACGAAAGTATGCCGGGTGTAGGACAATGGCTGGGGGGGATTTGCTGGTATAGGTAGCAAAGCCAAGATCTCCGTCTTGTAGAAAAATCAATTCAAATCCAGTTCATAGGGGCGTAAGGTTCATGCAGAGGAATCCCTACTTACAATTCGGAAATTTCGTGCTGGTGGTTCGGAAGATAATTGCCGTTTTTTTAGGGCAGTCCTGCTGGTAGGGAGTTCTAAAAGCTTATAAAATCAATGAGACTAGGTGTTTACCGTTTTTGTATCAAGCCTGGCATGTCGTTGGCAATAACTCTAGTAATTCATATTACTAGGAGGATTTATGCTGACTGACATTATGCCGACTGACTTTGAACGCCTTTCCTTTACCAACCACGCAAGGGAGCGAATGGGAAACCGCCATATTTCCTCCAATGACATAAACAACGTCATTGTATATGGCCGTCGAGTCGAGATTCGAGGGGCGGTCATATATGTAGTTGGGACGAGAGAGATTAAATACCAGCGGGGGCGTGGTATCAGGATCGATAACTGTGATGGAATTCACGTTGTGTGCTCGCATGACGAAACAGTCATCACTGTTTATCGTAACCATGACCTGAGAGGGCTGAAGCCCAAGGCGCGGAAGCCGTGGGAAAGTAGGGCCTGTGCGCTCCGAAGGTCCGGATATCTCCTTGCGGCATAGTCGAGCATTCACAATTGGTAAGAGGAAGTAGTGAACCGTAAAAACGCAGTTCTCATATCGTGGATAGCCTTCAACAACGACCCTTTCGAGAGGGTGAGAGAGACGAGGGCATATCGCCTGGTTGACGGGAAAGCAGTTGCAGGCCCCACACTCACGCTCCTGCACGACGAAAAGTCGCCCTTACGTGGTGCGGTTACCGATGTAGTGCTACTGTACCGACAGAGTGCGACCGGTGGGGATGCCGAAAGACGTACCGCAGAGGAAACGGCACATGAGATAAGAAAGCGTGATCAAAGTATTCGCGTTCAATTCTGCTGTTGGCATTCCGATGATCCGACGGACCATAAAAGCATCTTCAAGTTTCTGGAAAAGACAATGCCGGATTTGCGGCGGGAGTTCCTCGGGAGAGAGTTGATTATCCATATCAGCCCAGGCACTCCTTCAATGCACACGGTGTGGGTTCTCATGGCGGAAACGGGCTTCATCCCACAACCGTTCAGGTTGGTCAAGAGCTATCGGCCAGGGGAGCGGAAGGATGGGAGGATAATCTGCGACGTCGAGATTGGCATCGAGACGTTCTACAAGAAATATGTCTCGGAGGCACCGCTTGACGTTGAGTTTTCCGAATCGAGGATTCTGTGGGACAGGCGACTGTTCCGCTCACGGCCCCTTATCGACCTTTACAACAAGGCAGCGCGGTTTGCGAAGCTGAATGTGCCAATCCTCATCTTGGGGGAGCGCGGAACGGGGAAAACGACGCTGGCCAGTTGGATAAGAATCCATAGCAGTTTCCATGCGGGGAAAGGTGGGGAGTGGCCGGCCGTTGCGTGCGGACAGTACACTCCTGAAACGATGCGTTCCGAATTGTTTGGACATGCAAAAGGAGCTTTTACCGATGCCAAGTTCGGGAAGGAAGGGCTGCTGTCCAAGGCAAATAACGACACACTGTTTCTTGACGAAGTCGGTGACGTCTCCAGTGAGGTGCAGCGGCTGTTGATAAAGGCGATCGAGGAAAAACGTTACTACCCTTTGGGGGAGAACAAACCGGTGGAAAGCAACTTCAGGCTGCTGACCGCCACAAATCTCTCTTGGGATCTTCTCGTTACCCGCCTGGACCCCGACTTTCTAGACCGTATCAGCACTTTCGTTCTTTGTTTCCCGCCTTTACGCCAGCTGAAAGAGGACATTCCGTGGATATGGGAACAGGTTTACGATAATGCGTCCAGACGCGCGGGAATTCCCCATCGGATGGCCGCTCTCGGGAAGCAATACCACGAACGCATCGTGAAGCATTTGCAGGAACACCCTCTACCGGGGAACCTTCGCACTCTTTACCAAGTTGCCTACCATTTCCTGGCCGCCAGGTGCGATGTGGAGAATGGCCTTTCTATGGATGAGTGCGTTGTAGAAGCGCTCGCTGCCATCAACGGGTCTGCGTTGCCACTAGGGAGCGCCGGAACACCCGCCATCGGGGTTGCCCGCTCCTTCGCCAATCAGGAACCACTGGACAAATGCATAGAAATGTCGAAAAGGCTGGACTGCGGTGAGGTCGAGGGCGAGCTGAGGAGATACCTGGCTACTGAAATCAGACGTATCGCGAAATCGCGCGGAGTACCGGTAGAGAGTATCTGCACCGTAAGCGAACGGACCATCCGGAACTGGCTCCAGTAATACAACCGTAATAATTTCAACTGAAGGAGTTAAAAGGAAATGGCATTAAAAGATTTCGCACTCGCAAAGCCGAAGCCGTTACCGGTTATCCTGCTGGCGGATGTCAGTGGAAGTATGGCGGAAGAAGGCAAGATCACGGCTCTAAACGCAGCCGTGCGGGATATGCTGGAGACGTTCTCCAAGGAAAGCCGTCTGCGGGCGGAAATCCAGGTCGCCATCGTCACCTTTGGGGGAGACGCAAGGGTGCACCTTCCCCTGACGCCAGTGCACGAACTCCCCCCCGTCGGCGATTTTGTGGCTGACGGCGGTACGCCTATGGGAGCCGCACTTACCCTGGCCTGTCAAATGGTAGAGGATAAGGACCTGATCCCTTCGAGGTCTTGCCGGCCTGCAATAATACTGGTTTCTGACGGTTACCCGACCGATGCCTGGGAATCTGCATTCGAGGACTTCTGCGCATCGGAGCGCTCCCAAAAGGCCACCCGATTCGCAATGGCCATTGGGGGGGACGCTGACGAGGGTATGCTCAATAATTTTATCAATGACAAGGAAGCTCCTGTTTTCAGGGCTCATCGAGCCCGCGATATTCACCGCTTCTTCCGCGCAGTCTCCATGAGTATCTCCTCCCGTTCTCAGCGGCAGAATCCAGACGAAACCGCACCGCTATTCATACCTCCCCCCCCTGACGACGACTTCGACCAGGATTTTGATATCGCATGAGGACCTGCTGTGCCAGCGTGGCAGGTCCAGACAACAGGACCCGTGGGGTGCCCAAGCAAGACGCTGCGATGGTGCGTCGACTTGCTTCAGGATTGCTCCTGGTGGTCTGTGACGGGTTGGGGTCGCGGTCCGAAAGCGCCAACGGCGCGCGTCAGGCATGCTGCGCGGTAAAAGCGGCTTTCACGACGAGCCCCCCGCCGCGTGACGACGCCCTTTGCGAAACGGTTCATCGCAACTGGGTCCGGAGGGTAACCGCAGAATCTGCCGAAGCGGCAGCGACCACGTGTCTTTTTTCCTACGTAGACGCTGGAGGGAACGCCACCGTGGCTCAACTGGGTGACGGCTTGATACTGTGCCGTTCACAAGGCCGGTTCACTAACCTCACGCCGGAACGCAGCGGTTTCTCGAATCAGACACTTGCACTTTCAGGAGTTTTCACTGGAGGGGAGTGGCTGGTGCACCGGTGCGCATTAGAGGAGCCTGGCGACGGCATCATAATGATGACCGACGGCATCAGCGAGGACATCGATCACAGAAGGCTGGAGGAGTTCTTTGAGGAAATTAGGAATCAAACCTTTAGCCGAAGGAGCCCTGCAATGGGCCGCTGGCTGACACACCAATTACACGAGTGGCCAACACCCGGGCATTCAGACGACAAATCCATAGCAGCTGTTTTTTGGGAAAACGAAGATGACTGATACCGTTTCTGATATTGCGACAAATGAAAAACCAAGGGATCTCATCGTACATGACGGCCATGGTCATCCTTACCGGTTGACCGGAAAGTTGGGCCAAGGCGGACAAGGAGTCGTGTACAAAACCACGAGCACCAACGTCTTGGTGAAAATCAGCACCCATACTTCCGAGGCACAGAGAGCCGAGTGGATCAACCACATCCGTTGGATCATGAGGCTGCCGCTCGAAGGTCTGTCCATCGCCCGGCCTGTGGCGATCGTGGAACGGCCGAGGCCAGGCTATGTCATGGAGCTTATGGACGGGCTGCTACCACTTTCGGCGCTGCTCGATCTGTCGGAATGCAGCATGTTGGGAGGGGCGGACCCGGCGGAAAAACTCTCCGGTTTCCTGGAGACTGGAGGACTCAAGCGTCGGGTAGCCTTGCTCGGGCGCCTGGCACGGTTGCTGGCCGACCTTCACGGCAGAGGCTTGGCCTTCGGGGATCTCGCTCCAAGCAATGTTTTCGTCTCTCAGGCTCGTGAACACGCCGAGGTCTGGCTGATCGATTGCGACAATCTGTGCTTCTGCAGTCGAGCAGTCAAGGATTCCATGATAACTCCCGACTACGGAGCGCCGGAAATATTGCGCAAAGAATCCGGTGTGAACACCCTGACCGATATCTGGAGCTTTGCCGTCATCGCATTCCGCCTCCTGGCGCTTTCGCATCCCCTGAAGGGTGACATGGTCAACGACGGGGGGCCGGAAGTCGAGGAGGCTGCATTGCGGGGGGAGCTTCCATGGGTAGATCACCCGACTGATCGCCGTAACGAGATGAGTACAGGGCTGCCTCGTGAAATAGTGCTGACGGACCGGCTGAGGAGTCTTTTTAGCGAATGCTTCGGCGAAGGTCTCGCCTCCCCAGGGGCAAGACCGAGCATGGCAGCATGGGCAGCCGCCTTCGAGGCCGCATCCGCACTGACTGTCTTGTGCGAGGCTTCCGACTGCGGCAACCACTTCTTCGCAGAGAAGTCCCTACAGTGCCCGTTTTGTGACCACCGGAACTCCCCCGAAAACCACCTCATTCTGACGCACAGGCTTTATGCGCCGGAACTGCGTGATCCCGATGAGGAGCTTGATCCGGGGGTATGGGTGAAGACGGGCGACTACGTCGTTCTTTCCCTGGACTCTCCACTGGAGCTCAGACGCTCTCCGGTCGGGACCTCCCTCTACTCCCAGTCCGATCCGTTGCTGAGCATTGAACTTACTCGGACCGGCCTTAAGGTCACTCCGTGCGATGGGTGCGAAGTATCCATCAACCGCGTCGACGGTGGGGACCCCTTTGCCATAACGCGACCTCAAAGGTTGAAGAGCGAGTCGAGGCGGGGGGGCCGGTGGGTACTGCACCTGGGCGGCCGTGATTCCGGCCATCCGACCTGGACTTTTAAATGGTAGGTGAGTAATGCATCTCAACGAATTTCGTTTCTTAGCCCCGGACCTTTACACCTTCCGGTCGCTTGACGGTGCCCTGCAGTCTCACCTGGTTTGGGCCGACGTCAACGAGGTATCCCTCACGTTCAGCAGCACAGGGTACTATCTGCACCATGGTAAGAAGGTGTGCCCCGTCAGCCCGGATGACAGCAGTTCCGAACGAATCAGGGGGATGGTCACCCGAGGCAACACACAGTGGGTGCTCCGGCGGCACAAGTCAGGGACATTCGACCTGCAGGCCGTGGAAGTAGGGGCACGGATCCAGCTCGAGTTCAAGATCGGGGTAGATGAGGGAGTCGTCGAACTGCTCCGTTTGAAAAATGAGATCCCTGCGGTTGACATGGACCGCACACTGCAGTGGCTGACGGATGAATTTATCTCGGCCGGAGTGGATGGAACACCACGCATTTTCGCATGCCACTATGGCAGTGGCGAAGGCGACTTTCAGATCCTGGGACGCCAGTGGTGTGGCAGAATCTCCCGTCGCAAAGATGCTCCGCCCCGCCTGGTCAAGCTCACGCGGCAGACAGGGCAGCGGATGGTGCCCTGTCTGCTGGAAGGGGAGTTGGCATTCATCGATGCCAGCGATGCGAAACTCCTGCTCGATCCGGTTGCACATCATGCACTGGAACGCGCCCTACGCGAAAACAACGGCGGCTATCTGGAGCTTTGGAAGGAGTACGGCCGCACGGAGTGGCAAAAAGCGCTCAAGTCGGCCCGCAGCTTGGGCACCTTCCGGTACCGCGAGGTACAGCAAGCCGGAGATGAGTATTTCGAATGGCGCTTCACGCCCAAATCCAGGGAGGAGTTGATCTCGTTTCGGGAGCGGTGGGGGGGGCTTGAAGCCACCGATGATTTCGAACTCGAGGTCGGCGAGGTGGCGCCTCCCTGGTTGGTGGCCCCCGACCTCAACGTCGACCCACTCGACATGAAAACACGCACCAAAAGCATCCATGGCAAGGTCCGGCTGGATCGCGATTCGGTGGTCCTCAGGGTCGACGAGAGATTCCGGCAGGCATCACCGCCGGCAAAAGGGGTCCTGTACGCGTCACTGACGGGCCATCTGACTGTCCAGCAGCGCCGAGAGCGAGCTAAACAGGAAATCGACCGCGGCAAGCGGCTGCCGCAGTTGCGCTACATCCTTGAGGGGATCGCCTTTCCCGTCGTCGTTGATGGCTTCCCTCGCCGTAAGTTCGCGGGTATCACCCAATACGCACGGGAAATCTTCCGCGGTCCTCCGACAGAAAAGCAGAACGAGGCCGTGTCGGTTGCCATGAATACTCCTGATATTGCCATCATCGTCGGTCCTCCAGGGACGGGCAAGACCCAGGTGATAGCTGCCATCCAGCGCCGACTTGCCCAGGAACTCCGGGGGCAGTCACTACAACACGAGGTGCTGATCAGCAGTTTCCAACATGACGCGGTGGAAAACGCCCTGGCCCGAACTGAGGTTTTCGGGCTGCCTCCTTACAAAGTAGGGGAGCGTGGCCGGCGGGCAGAGGACGCTAACGATCCGGTCGAAGGGTGGTGCTCGCGAAAGAGTACCTATGTGGGCGAAATCTTGCAGAAAATCGAGGCAGATGAACCGCACGTGCCGATTTTGCGAACATTGAACCGTGAAATTGCCATTCTGCGGGTCAGCCATCTATCCCCGTCTGAACGGGCAGAAAGGCTCTCGAGAGTCTCGGAGTTACTTGCGAGGCTGAGCCCATATGGGCTAAGGCTGTCGATACCCCTGCGGGAGAGGTGGGAGGCCTATCTCCAAAGGGCTGACGTGCTGCGAGACCAGACACGAAACTACAGGGTTATTCCCGCCCCCCTGATGCTTGCTGTAAGGAGCCTCAGGGCCACCGCTTCGGGGTTCGCTGATGACGGCTCGGACAGAGCCTGGCGCTGCCTTCAGGAGCTCAGGCGCCGCGGGATAAGCCTGGACGTGGACCAGTGGTCGCTGCTGGAGGCTGTATCGGAAACGACGGATGCTCCTGGTAGCGATTCCCTGGAGGCCCTACGCCGTCTCAAGGAGTCGCTGCTTGACGCACTACTCCCGGATTATCGTCCGCCGGCCATAAAGAGTTTCATCGACGAGGAACTCGCCGGGGTCCTAAACGATATCGTGACCGCATTGGAAGAGCCGATCAGAAATTCGCGACGGGGTGTTGCATCGGTGCTTGCAGATTTCCGTGACGCCCTGGTTCATGAGCCGGACAAGGTCAGGAATGCAGCCCGGGAGTATTGCAGCATCGTCGGGGCCACCTGCCAGCAATCGGCCTCGGACAAGATGGCGTCTCTTAAGGAGCTTTCCAAGACCGACGGCGCCACTTCGGTTGAGTTCGACACAGTGATCATTGACGAGGCTGCTCGAGCCAACCCGCTGGATCTGATCATCCCGATGGCGATGGCCCGCAAACGGATCATCCTGGTCGGGGACCATCTCCAGTTACCGCATTTGCTCGACCCCGAAATCGAGGGGGAACTTGGGGAGAGGCTCAACTTGCAGAAAGCTCAAAAAGACGCGATGAAGCAAAGCCTCTTCGAGCGCCTTGTGACTCAACTTCGCTCCATGAAGGAGGTCGATGGCAAGACACGCGTGGTGATGCTGGATACCCAATACCGCATGCATCCCGTGCTGGGGCAATTCGTCAGCCAAAACTTCTATGAGAAGGTGCACGAACCCCCCCTTCTCCCGGGCCGGCCTGCCGAAGATTTCGCTCACTCCCTGCCTGGTTACGAAGGAAAGGTCTGCGCTTGGCTGAATGTGCCTCATGACGACGGAGGTGAGGAACGCAGCGGAGGAAGCAGGCGCCGCAAAGCCGAAGCGCGCAAAATCGGGAAAGAAGTCAAGCGTCTCATGGCGGCCGCACCCGACCTCAGCATCGGTGTGATTACCTTTTACAGCGCTCAACGTGACCTCCTTATGCACGAATTCCTATCCTACGAGCTAACTGAGGAATCATCCGAGGGGATCAGGATCAAACCCGAGCTGGCCAACAGCGAAGACGGTTCGGAGAAGCTAAGGATCGGAACCGTGGACGCCTTCCAGGGCAAGGAGTTTGACGTGGTCCTCCTGTCGATAGTGCGATCGAGTAAGCCTTCTGTAACTTCACCAGGATCCGAAGCATCCTGGAACAACCGCTTCGGGTTCCTGCGCCTTGCGAACCGGATGAACGTGGCAATGAGCCGACAGCGCCGGTTGCTGGTCGCCGTAGGGGATATCGCGATGGCCGACGGATCCGATGCGCAAGAAGCCGTGCCAGCCCTGAGCGCATTTCTTAACCTTTGTCGAGGTCCTTATGGCAGTGTTTGCTGACCGGTACCTTCGTTTTCCGGAATACGGTGGGGGGGCGCACGGATTTGGCGACTCCATACTGTGGCCAGTCCACGTATGGCGGGTCCTTTACCCTGAGCCGTCGCGTAACAGTTTGAACCTCTTTCAAAAGGCAATCCTTGGCCTGGCACGTGCGAGGACCACGGATCGGGAGGAGGTGGGAGCACTCCTTGGGCTGGCGCCGGAGCTGGTAGCGTTCATCGTTGCAACCCAACTGATGCCTCAAGGGGTCATGGATGGACGTGGCTGCATCACAACGAAGGGGCTTGACGTCCTGGATACACTCGAGTTCGAAAAGGCCAAGCAACTAGTGGGATATGCCTTCCAGGATGCCATCACTGGGGAGCTTCTCCCCAGGTTTTCCTCCTCCCTTCCGGAGATCGAGCCTTGCGGCGAAAAAGGCGGGTTCCCGGTTTTCCTTCTGGATCGCGGCAAGGGGGAAACCGACTGCCCCTACAATGTTCCGGCGGTGGCTGCCGCCAGGGCCAAACTTTCAGAAAAACAGTTCTTCGATGCCTACGAACGCTACCGAAGGGACTACGACAACTCGAGGGCGATCTCGGATGAGGATGTGGTAACCGCTGAACGGGTCAAGATTCACGGGATCGAGCTGATTGACCAGAACCCAGTGCCGATGTACCTCTGGAGCTTGCTGTACAAGGAAAAGGGGGGAGAGAAACCGTGGCTGGTAAGTGACCCCTTTGGGTTGCGCAAGGCCGCGCCTTGGATGCGCGAGCGAGTAAGAAACCTTGCCCCCAAACTTCCCCCGCTAGCCAAAAAGGTGGCGCGTGTCCTCGGTGCCGACTCCGCTCAGGAGATTACTCTAGAAACTCTGGATGAGATGGAGGAGAAAGTCATGTGGGAAGTTCTCTCCAATTATCCCTGGGCCCCCCGGGTTCCTTCCCTGGCACGTTACCTCCCCTCCTTCCTTCGTGCCCAAAATCTGGTGGCAATGAGGGAGAGGCCCAGTGAAGAACAGCTCGACACTCTGGTGTCAGAGGCCCAAAAACTGGGAGAAGGCACTTTTAAATGGATGATTGGCCAGGGGCCGGTCTTCTCCAAACACCGCCTTCCGAAGGATTCCTGGAAGCGCGACGAGGCGATGGCCACCTTTATGTCGCTTGACCTTCCGATGGTGAATAATAAGGTCGCGGACGGCTTGGCGGGGCAACAGGTTTATAACATTAGAAAAGCCAGGAACTCCGGCAGTGAATCACTGAAGGCACTTATGGCCGCTGCCTTACTGTCGAGCAGTGAACACGTGGAGTTCCCCCTGAATTTGGTCGAGGTAGAGATTCGCGATTTGGAACGATTGATCGAGTTGGCCAATGTCCGAAACAAGGCTCAGCATGCATCCGGAAGACGTCTTTTAAAGGAGGAAGCTCTTTCGCAGTCGGATTTCATTATGGAATGGGTACTAAAATTCAAGGAGCTGTACTAGACCATGGCGAAAAAAAACAGGAATAAGAACCATAACGGCAATGGCGGCAATGGCAACGGCCAGAACAGTCCCAAGGTCGTTAAAGAGAGCCCCAACCTTTTCCCCAAGATCGAAGAAGCAGTGCTTAACGCTTCTGTTAGCCTCGGTGAAGAGGCTCCGGAACTGCCAACCGCATCTATTCACCCGCTGGCTGTGGTTGGCCCCGCTGATGTGGAGGCGTTACAGAACTACATGTCCCAGCTGCAAAGCTTCGTAAGAGGTGTCGAAGAGGCCGGCCGGAAGCGGGACGCTGCTCGCAAAAAATATGAAACCCAACAGGATGAAGTTGCAAAGATTCGGGAGGAGCTCGATAAGGACCTGAAGGATCTGGCCCGGCAGCAGGGAGCCCTTGCCAATAGGGATAAGGAAGTCACGGAGAAGGAACGTGACATGGAGGCCCGCGAGCTTAACGCCCGGGAGAACTTCGCTAGGCAAAATGAAGAAGCGCTTGAGGAACGGCGGGAACAGATTGCGAAACTGGATGAGCGGCGACTCCAAGTTGGTGCAGAGTTGGAAGAGATGCGCAGCCAGGCGATGGCCAAACTGAATGAGGAACAAACTAAAAGGCGCGAAGAACTACGAATTTGGGAAGAAGAGCTGAATGCGAGGCTGGCCGAGTCCGAAATTAAAGAGCGGAAGCTCGGACGCGACAAGTCGCGGCTAGAAACGGGGTGGCGGGAACTTGTCGAGGAAAAGGAACAGGTGAGAAGAGAGCTGGAGTCCGAGTTCCAGGCGGAGATTGAGAAACTGCAGGTGAAGCTCTCAACATTTCAGGGACAGCGTGACAGGGCGTACCAGGAACTGTCAGGCCGTGATAAGGAGCTGGCAGAGTTGGAGGATTTAAGGCGCGCCCTCTGCGGCAAGACGGTGGACGAATTCCTCGAGGAACTGGACCATCTGAAGCAGGAACGCCGAGACCTGAAACGACAATTGGATACCTTGGGGGAAACTGATTTCGCAGCCGAAAACGAGCGGCTGCGTATCGAGCGGGATGCCCTCAGGGAGAAGGTCGCCTCTCTTGAAATGAGCAGTGTGCAGGCACTTGCGGAACTGCATACCAGCCGCGTTAGCGTCCTCGACAAAGAGCGTCTTGAAGGCGAGAAGCGCGCCCTGGTCAGGCATAAGGAGCTGTTGACCGCTCACCTTAAGGATCTCGAGTCTCGTGTCACCGCCCTGACTAACGCACAGCACTCTGCCCGCGTCTTCCCCCAGTTGGCCAAGCTGGACAGCGACCCTGTCTGCCAGACGAAGTTTGAGACCAAACGTGTTCCCAATCTGAAGGAATTCGCCTCTGAAGTCAGGATGCGCGTCGCAGGGGCCTATGACGGTATTCCGCTCTACTACGAAATGGACGACATCCGCATCCTTATCGGTGGGATGGCGATGAGCCAGCTGCACATCCTGCAGGGAATGAGCGGCACAGGGAAAACGAGCATTGTTAAGGCACTCGCCAAGGTGGTCGGCGGACACTGTGCCGACATAGCCGTGCAGGCCGGATGGCGGGACAGGTTCGACTTGATCGGGCACTACAATTCTTTCGAGAAAAAGTATTACGAAAAGGAATGCCTGCAGGCCATCTATCAGGCCCAGACCCCCAATTATGCGGACCGCATCAACATAGTCCTCTTGGATGAGATGAATCTCTCCCGCCCGGAGCAGTACTTTGCGGAGTTCCTCTCGGCGCTGGAAAAAAACGACGAAAAGGAACGCCTGATCGAGTTGCGCGAGGAACAGCTTCCGGAAACTCCGGTGGGCCTGGTCGACGGGCGCAAAGTCCGCGTCCCTAAAAACGTCTGGTTCATGGGAACCGCAAACCACGACGAGACCACCAACGAATTCGCCCTGAAGACCCAGGATCGGGCCCACATCATGGAATTGCGGGAGTGCCCGAAATTCGAGGTGACTCCGGTGGAGCAGGCGTGCATCTACTCGTATGATTCGCTGGTGAAGCGCTTTAGGGAGGCGAGCAGCGCCCACCGGCAGGAGGTCGAAGAGGTGCTGACCAAGTTGCACTCGCCCAAGTGCGAGCTTACCAACACACTGAGGTCGGTTTTTGATGTCAAGTGGGGGAACCGCTTCGCCAAACAGGCCCGGAGCTTTGTCCCGGTTGTTGCCGCATCAGGAGGTTCCCTGGGGCTGGCCTTTGACCACCTGTTAGCTACCAGGGTGTTCAGCTCTGGCAAGGTTACTGGCCGCTATGACATTGAGTCAAACCATCTGACTGAGGTTGAGCGGGCTTTGAATGCTTTCTGGTCAGACATCGGTGGAAAGCCGGCCCGGTGTTTGGAACTGCTCGAAAGCGACAAAAAACGCAAGGGACGGAGAGCGTGAGGGTCTGGGATAGACTGACCGGCCAACTGGTCGCCTTGCCGGGCGTCGTGGCGCCAGGCCGCTACGAGCTTTCGACGAGTGCGGTGTTTAACGGTCACTCACTTCTCGAAGCGGGTGACGTCCTCCTCTCGGACGGGACGTCCGACTGCCGCATCGATGAGCACAAAGCGATCTTCTTTGCCACGGAACCCGATCCCGAAGCGGAGGCCAACCTGGGGCTCGTTTCCAAAGCAGTCATGAGTATTTCCGCAATCCGTAAGTCTAATAAGGGAAAGCTCCCATCGCCATTGTTACCACAGGCAGTTGCCAACATATCGGAACTGCGGCCACTGGAAAAAACGCTTTCCGAGACTTTCGACAAGGGGCATCTGATGGAGCTGGCTCGGAGACCCAGGCTCGATATGCTTTACCAAGAGGACATCACCCCTGTTAGCCGCGCGCGGCGTATCGCCCCTGCTGCCATAAGACACCTTGCCTCAGATACCTCCTGCTGGCAGCAAAGGACCATCGCCGGGATCGTTCCGAAAGCGATCCTGGGCCTTTTCAGCGAGGATGACTACAGTATCTATGAAAACAAGCTGTTTGCACGATTGGTGGACCGCCTCGAATATTTCCTGGTAAGGCGTCTCGCGAATGTGCAGCTGTTGTTGGACAATTTTTTGGAGGCCCAAAAATTTCAGACTGCGCCCGAGACCCATTTCCGTCTATCACATGACGTGTTCACAATGTGGGGGGAGACATTCAACGAGGAACAGACGAGCGCGCAAATCGATTTGAGCAAGAAGACGGTTGAAATGCTCCGCCAGCTTCTGCAGGGCGTTCGTGTTCTTAAACAAAGCGGCCTCTATCGGGCCATACCGCGGTCGGCGCAAGTTCCCAACCAGATTCACCTTACCAACATATTGACTCACGATCAGCACTATCGCCACTTGGTCCGGCTCTGGGAGCAACATCGCGAAGAGTCTATCGAGGTCCAGGAAAAGCCCGAACAACACCTGAAAGGAGTTGGTGAGCTTTTCAACTCGTATGTCGACTACGTCGGCCTCGTTTTAGAGCGCTCCTTGCAGCAGGTTGATGCCTCGCCCCAGGGAACTGCCGGCATCAGGCTGGTGAACGAAGGAAGGAACTGGCGTGTCTCCAAAAGAGACGGTGACAGCTTGGTCTTTGTTCCGTTACTGGAATACCTTGGAAACAACTCGGCCGTGGTGAGGCGGGGCACCGAGCTCCGGATTCCCGTTGTTCTTACAGGTGACCGCTCCAGCTGCGATCCGGCACCTTTGCTCTGGGGCGGAGACAGTGGGCGCCCTTTGGTCCTTTCACCGCTTGATATACTGATCCAGGAGAAGGTCATCTCTCTTCTCACCGCGTGGACGTGGCAATCCCTTCTTGGCAATTACGCCAGGGACATTTTTATGATGCCGACGCCGGTTCTTCAAGTGTTGGAGCCAATGAGGATGTTTGAGGTGCGGGGGAACAGGGTCTCGGTTGTTGCTCCAGTGCCTGCGGTCGAAATGGATAAGGTCGAAAAACTGCTGAGCCGGTTTCAAGTGGACATGGATCTCTGCCAGGAATTTTTGCAATGTGTCCGGGATGTGAACCTGACCGCAACCTGCCGGTACTGTGGGGAGGAGGCCAATTTTAAACCCAGAGCCGATAAATCGTTCAAGGCCCATTGTGCGAAGTGCAAATTAGACTGGGAGATATTTCACCAAGCTGGCAAGAGGAGGGGGAAATTCTCCGTTAACGGCCATTGGCCGAGTGACTTTGCCCTCTATGGCAGGTGGCAGCAGGAATTTCCCATCCCTTAAACTCTGCGGGACATCAGATTTATCCTGCACACAGTCCGGCGTTTGTCGACGGAGAATTTGGTATGAACAATTTTGCGGATAACTTGAAATCTCTTCAAAAGCAGTTCCAACTTCTGGACCTACCACTGTTCGAAAAGATCAAAGAAGAGGAATATTCTCCTGGACATACGAAGGACGCTTTGAAGCGTTTTCGTGAAAAGGCAGTTAACGAGCGGAACCTGCGTGAGTCTTATCGTGGAAGAGCCCCCTACGAACTCTTGCAAAATGCCGACGACGCAGGAGCAAAGCACGCGGCGTACATTCTGTGCAAGGAGGGGATGGCTTTCGTTCACGACGGCAAATGGTTCACCGGCGACAACTTCATAAGTCTTGCTGACGGTTGGAGCGATAAGGATCCAAATGAATGTATTGGCCACAAGGGTTTGGGATTCAGGTCTGTTCTCGATATAACACCATCGCCCTATCTGGTGAGGGTTGATCCAAAAGGTTTTTTTGCGGTCAAGTTTTCTTGGGGCCTGAACCAGGGGCACATAATGGAAACTCTTAAGCGCAAACCCGAATGCAGGGAAGATTACGAAAAGTGGAAAAAATCCCAGCAAAATATATGTCCTATAATGTTTATTCCCGGCCTGGCAAAAAAAAATAATCTCGGCGCTGGATCCGTAATTTACGATCGCATAATCAGGGGTGATTATGGCGAAAATTTCACTACAATGTTCTGGTTCCCGGCAACTGATGAAATAGAAAGAAGGGTTTTAGAGGAACTTGGCCCTATGCCAGTTGTTTCAGGATCAAAGGAGCAACATGAATTAGTAAGATTCTTAGTTTCGGATGTCAGCATGTTGATTCCGTTTCTGCGCAACATCTTATCCGTATCCCTATGTGAAGATAAGGCTAAACTGGTATCAATATGCAAGAAAAAACCTGAATCCTGTGTCGTCGGCAATCTTGCTATCAAATGCCAAAACGAGGGGCGGGTCACGGACGCATTTTTTCATCAACTCAGGTTCAACTCTCCCATACCTACGGAAGTTGCCTTAGCTCCGGGGACTCCCCAAGCAGTCAAAGTAATGAAGGAGGCGACGGTTACGTTGTCCGTCCTTGTTGATAACGGTCAACCAGTAGCGTCTTCCAATTCGAAGTTCCATGTTTACTTCCCGACGGAAGAGGACACTGGCTTTGGCTTTGTGGTTCACGGGGACTTTTACGTCACCCCGGACCGCAAAAGACTAATGGATGGCAAGTACAATGAATGGTTGCTTGGATTTGCCGCACAGAAAGCTGCTGGGGACTTCCTCACTGACCTTCTGAAGAATTTTTCCCCGAAGAACGTATTTTCCGCCCTGGCACCAACCGGGGCAAGCGGTGGAAGCACCGCGATCTTTACCAATAAGTTGTCCGAGGCCCTCAAGAAAAGACGCTCCGCGTATATCCCCCATGTTGCCGGTAAGGCCTTGCCCGAGGAGGCACTTCTGGCTCCCGCAGAGGATTGCGGTGCTTTTCTGGAGGACCTGTTCACCCCGTATTTGCCAGAAGCAGTCCCGCAAAGGTTTTTCGTGTCCTCATTCGTTGACACTGCTGAGACTAGGAAATTCCTTCGGCTTGCCGGCCTAGTTGAGATGGCACCCAAATTACTTTTGGACTTGATAGAGTTGGTCCCTGATGCGCAAAAGTCGCCTTCCTGGTGGTACGGGCTTTTTGATTACATCGCCAATCATGGAGCTTTTTCGGCAGTCACCAGTGATTCATTTCTCGGTAGAAAACTGGTCCAAGCCAACAGCGGCGGCATCGTGGAGGTCCAGCGGGACTCGGGGGCAGTCTTATGCTTTCCCCCATCGACGGCAGCAAAAAACATACAAGTCCCCGAGTGTCTTTCAGAGGTCCTAATTTTTCTGGACATGGATTTGTCTAAGAAAATTACCGAAGGCCGCGAGTCAACGGAAAGGTGGGTCACGGACCGGTTGAACATCGCCAAGTTCGAGGCTAATGATCTGATTCCGAGGGCGATTCGGAGCATTGTCGACAGCTTGTTTGACGGCAGCCTGCCTGTTACAGCTACTCACCTTGCTAAACTATGGGCCTTTCTTAAGGAAATAAGCGATATAGCGCGCAGGGAATTCACCTCAGACGACTACTGGAAAGTCGTTGGGAGACTGCCGCTGCCGATGTCGATTCCGCAGAAAGATCAGCCTATTCCCTCGCACCTGATGGTTCCTGCCTTTCTTATCTACTGGCCTGAGGGCTTTGCCGGAAAGAACCCCTGTCTCGACGGTGTAGAGGGGGTAAGGCGCGTGGCAAAGGATTTTCTCGAGGTACTCGAGAGTGTATCAGGTCAAAACGTGCCCAATTGGGTACCTTTCTTCGAAAAGCTGGGTGTCTCGTCTCTTCCCAAGCACCTAAGATATTCGAAGGGGGTGACCGAGGAGGCTATACCCCTTGCTCCAAATGGGTTGACCAAGTTTGGGCGGGTAGCGTTTTGTGGAGATCGCCAAAAGGACGAAAACCTGGCCGTTATTTCCACCTTGAAGTTGGACGGGCTCTGGGACAGCTATGTACAACATTCCAACATTTGTTCGGCACACTCAGGTGCTAAAAGCTTGCATCAACTCACCTTGTTGGAGAGTTTTACGTCGTGCTGCCGTACGGCTGCCCGCGAATATGAGGCCGACGACGAGACATGGAGCAGTCGTCTCAGATCACTGGTCGATGGTCTGGATGCACATGTAACTACTGCGCCCGACAAGGGCTATTGCGGCGTTTCCGCACAGAAAGCGAGCCACGATTTTCCCTTATTGGATTACATCAAGATGCAAATGGACACAGTTCCCTGGCTCCCTTCGTCCACCGGGCCGCGGGTCACCTCCCAATGCTTCGCACGGTTTCCGGAGACGAGGCTGATCTCCAAAGGCAAGACAAGTATGGAACTCGGCGATGCCATATTTCCATATGTAATCGCCTCCACCTACTCAGAAATGGCGAAACTAGAGCAGTTTGGGATCAAAGCTCTCTATAATGTCGATAGTGTTGCCCCCGAAACGCTCGTCAAGGCACTGGCGGAAATCGGCGAGAAGCTCGATTCGGATTGGGGGCGGGAGGTCGTTGCGGAGAAAGGGCTCTGGCGGTTGCTCAGGGGTGCCATCCAGGAGATCTACCGCAGATTAAACCAGAGTGATGCCAGCTATCAAGTGCCCGACCAACTGAAGGTTGCTGTCAAATCAAACACTGGCACTTCCTTTGCGTGTGGGAGAGTATATTACGCCAAGCCCGGTTCTGCGACTGAACAGGCTTTTGTAGGGATACTACCACTAATCGATGTGGACAGGCCACACAAGGATCTTTTCGAAAAGCTGTCGGTCACCCCACTGATCGCAGGAGAAACCGTTATTGAAGAACTCGTCGATCGTGCCTCCTGCAGACCGGCCCCGGGGTTGCGGGAAATCATAGTAAACGATCTTGCTCCTTATCTCCTGGCAGTAAACTACGACAAAAGCGAAAAAGACGTTGATAGATTTATCCGCAGACTGAATGAAAGATTTGAGGTACTAGCCTCAGAAGTTTTGGCCGTGTCGGTAACCCTCAAGAGTGACCCATCCTTGGGCGGTGTTATACCTTATCGGAATTATTACCTTGAAAAGTCGGTGGTGCAACTTTCAGGTGCTGCTGAAGAATACCATTACAGTCTCATCGTAGAGGGTGGCGAGAACCTCTCCTTCCAGGATTTAGACGCGGATGCCTTGGGTGAAGTTCTGGTTCAGGTGTTCATGGATAGGGTTACTGATGAAGCACTCGGGTTTTTCCCAAGGATAGCCTCTCGTTTCCAGCAATGTCGAAACAAAGGAGATTTAAAGCCGATGCAGGATTATCTCCATCTCCAATTGGGAATCCCTGCGGAAAGTCAGGATACCGTCAATGGGCTTCTGTCTGGCGATTACGTGCCTGAGCAGGCTGTGGCCCTTCCTCCAGCACCGAAAGCAAAGGTCATAATTCCCGAAGCCAAGTCAAATATCGATTCCAATGCAGCCGCAGAAAGTATTAAAAATAAACATCAAAATGGAACAGCAGAGAAAATCGGTCACCTAATGAATCAGGTCTTGGGGAGCGGCCTGTCGGACGGAGGCTCTAATAAACAAGGAGCACCGGCTGCTAACACCGAACATAAAGTGAGTCAGGAACAACAACAGCGCGGGCTAAGGGGAGAAATTGAGCTGAAGCGCCGCATGGTTGAAGACGGAGGTTGGGAAGGATTCGTCCTTAAGAAAGACACCAGGCTTGATCGGTGCGGATTTGACTTTCTATGCTTGAAAGATGACGTTGAAGTAATGGTCGAGGTCAAGACCTTTGCCAAAAACGGATACATTTCAGTGACCAACAAGGAGCTGATTGAGGCAGGGAAGGCGAAAGATAAGTTCTACTTGATTGGACTACTCGATAATGGACAGCCTGAGTATGAGTGGGAATCTTTCATACTGAAAAATCCTTTCGAAGTTTTGACAGAATACGGCGAATTCGAAATCGACACCCGGTTGCAGGCAGACCCTGCGGATATCTTCAACATCAAGGGAGGACCAGGCATAATCCCCGATGAAACGTTATCTCAACCGGCTGCCGGAATTTGAACTGGTCGATCTGTAGCTTGGTGTATAGATTTGCCGGATCCACGCTCTGCAGTGTGATAGCGGAGGGGGCGACCCCGCTGGTTCGAGGCGATATCTATGAGGACGAGGGGGCGTCAGTTCACCCGATTCCTAACTCAGCGAACACAAGAAATGCATAAACGCATAAACGCATGCACGTCCTGCAAGGACGCTTGACCTTCAGGTGCCCTGCAGATTGTTAAGATTTTTCTATGGCAATTCCAAGCGATTTTTGTTAGTAATTACGAGTTTTTATCTGATGCGGATTATGACCAATATCGCATTGCAATAGCCATCCCCTAAACCTAGTAGCCAGGAGGACCCTTGAAAAATAGTGCAGTGCCAGACCTTCTGTCCGTAAGGATGCTGGTGGGCTTCCTCGGTGAGAAATCCCAATATAATTGGTGGCCAACGAGCTTTATTGGACCATCCTCGAGTCTATTCCTTTCCCCAGTGTTCCCCAGAACAACTCTCCTCTCCCAATATCATGGGATCCTTGAGGCTGCTCGGCGGCTACATGATGAGCGAATCGGGTTAGGGAGCGTTTTTCACCTCTTTCGTCTCCCCGAAGCATATGAGCATGACTTACATTCCCTCATCAGTGATGGTGGATATTCATTGCCGCTGGAGTCTTTTGCAAACAAAGACTCTGCCTTGGCAGCACTAGAAAAGATATCAGGTGGAGATGCGCCCCCAAGCGAAGGCCCGGTAAAACTTGGCAATGCACAGGAGATCATGACTGCCGGTGCAATTCGCAGTATTTCCTGTTGCTATGCCGCAGCTTTTAGCGAAGGCATATACTCATATCCCTACTTTGTCTCATGACCCAAAAAAACGAAACTGCGTATAATATCCAGCTCTCGACAGGTCTTGGCCTTTTGGAAGAAACCCGCAGTTTGCTTGACCTCTGGGAACATGGGATGAGTCCTTCTGCATTGCATGGGGCTGCTTTGTTGTCTGGCCGGTTCCCGTCAATCACTGCTCGACGGTTATTGAATATAGTGAATGGGTGCTTTGCTCCTCGCTATTTGGTTAGAGATGGTATTCCAGCGACCCACTTGAAGATTCTTAAAAATCGCCTGCTGACTAACGAGCTCATTCAGTTTTATCTGCTCTTCACGTGTCGTGCAAACCCCATTCTGAATGACTTCATTCGACAGATCTATTGGGAGAGATATGGAAGCGGGTACACTGAAATCAGTAATCTTGATGCGGAGAGCTTCATAAGGCGAGCGATAGCTGACGGCAAGGTTCAAAAGCATTGGGCGGAGAAAACGATCAAGAATGTTGCGGGATATCTTACAGGTTGTTGTGCAGACTATGGACTCCTGGAAAGAGGTCAGAAAACGATTCGTCGCATTCTCCCATTTCGGATATCTCTGCCCATGGCTTGTTATTTGGCCCATGAACTTCATTTCTCAGGTATGGGTGATAATGCTGTCTTAAGTCACCAAGACTGGCAGATATACGGACTTGAAGCTGATGACGTCCGGGAAGAGTTCAAACGCCTTGCGCTTAAAGGGTATTTTATCCTGCAGTCTGCAGGGGATGTAACCAGAATCAGTTGGAAACATAAGACCATGGAGGAACTGTGCGATGTCCTCGCTTAAGGCTGATTTCGATGAGTTAAGGGAGCGAATTCGCCATGGCCGGGAATTGGGCCATGCCAGCTTCGAGCCGATCTATTATTTAATTTTCGATCCCTCTGACATTGTCGAGGTGAAACGGAACACACCCGCTTGGGTCGCAAAGCTCCACAATGAAGGCTGGGACGTTGCGGTCTTCTCTATTGCTGAAGAAATCGAAAAAATTTTGGCTTCCGATCCGCGCAGACCGCTATGGGCCATTGCCGACAAAAAGGCGCCCCATGACTGGGCAAAGACCAATCAGTCGCTTGCCAACGCCCTGATATCCAATGGTGCTTTGCAGCAGCGGCTTGAAGAGGCGCTCTCGGCAATGGAAGGGAACAAGAACGGGCTGCTTCTGGTGACCGACCTGGAAGCGCTGCACCCCTACATGCGCATTGGCGCAATTGAGAGCAATCTCCAGGGGAAATTTCAGGTGCCGACCGTCTTTTTGTACCCTGGCACCCGTACCGGCAAAACCCGTCTTAAGTTCCTGGGGTTCTACCCGGAAGATGGGAACTATCGTTCCGTCCACGTTGGCGGCTGAAATGAACATTACCTCTGGGGGAATCTGACATGGCCATTCGCACACTGTTCGACCCAAGTAAGAATATTCACCGCACCATCGAAAAAGTCATTACTTACGGGGCATCGCAAGAGCACCGCCTGAAATCTGAAATCAGTGAGTATGTCGTAACTGACAGTATCGAAGCCCAGTTCCGCAAGCTGCTCGACAAAATGCAGCATGCCATGGAAGCCGGGGGAGAGAATGAGATCGGGGTCTGGGTTTCCGGCTTTTATGGCTCAGGTAAAAGTTCCTTTACGAAGTACCTAGGGTTGTCTTTCGACGGAGCTACCATCATCGACGGTATCCCGTTCATCAGGCACCTCCAGGACCGCCTGCACAACGTGGAAGTGAAGGCATTATTAACATCGGTATCCAAACGCTTTCCGGCTGCCGTTGTATTGCTGGATCTTGCCAGCGAGATGCTCGCCGGCGCTACCATGGAAGATGTCTCGACAGTTCTCTATTACAAGGTGCTTCAGTGGGCAGGTTATTCCCGCAATCTGAAAGTTGCCGCCCTGGAGCGCAGAATCGAATCCGACGGCCGCGGGGATGAATTCATCGGCAAGCTTGCAGCGATGTTGCCGGGAGTGCCGTGGAAAGATCTGCAAAACGACCCGCTTGCCGTTGATGGTCTCATCCCCCAAATAGCCCACGAGATGTATCCGGCGCTCTTCCCCTCTGCCAGCTCTTTCACGTCCAGTACCGACGGTTTTTTCCAGTTCGAGGATCAGCGGGTCAAAGAGATGCTGGATATCGTTCGACTGAAGAGCGGCAAAGAGCATGTTCTTTTTATCGTTGACGAAGTAGGCCAGTATGTGGCGTCACGGGACAACCTAATCCTCAATCTTGATGGCCTGGCAAAGAACCTTAAGCGTATTGGCGACGGAAAGGTCTGGATCATTGCCACGGCACAGCAGACCCTTACCGAGGACGATCCCCGTGCATCGCTCAACTCGCCGCAACTCTTCAAGCTCAAAGACCGCTTCCCGATCCAGGTCGATCTGGAATCTAGCGATATCCGAGAAATCTGTTATCGCCGTCTTCTCGGCAAATCGCCTGCCGGGGCCGATGAGCTGGGTAAACTTTTTGACACCCATGGCCAGGCGCTCCGCCACAACACCAAGCTGCAGGACGCTAAATACTACGACGCCGACTTCAGCAAAGAGACCTTTATCAACCTCTACCCATTCCTTCCCGCCCATTTCGACATCCTGCTGCATCTCCTTGGTGCACTTGCTAAATCCACCGGTGGCATCGGCCTGCGTTCGGCCATCAAGGTTATCCAAGATATCCTTGTAGAAGGCGGAGACGGCAAGAATCCGGTTGCCGATCAACCGGTCGGTTGGCTGGCGACGACAGTTACCTTGTACGACGCCCTCGACAAGGATATTCGCCGGGCCTTTCCCTCAATTCAGCAGGCCGCGCAAAAGGCATTCATCCGCTTTCCCGACTCTCCGCTGCATCAGGACATCGCAAAATCGGTAGCAATCCTCCAGATTCTGGGCAACATGCCGGTCACCCTGCAGAACCTAACCAGCCTGATTCATCCTGCTGTCAATGCCTCCTCCCGGGCGGAAGAGGTGCGGAAAGCTGTAGATGAACTGCTGAATGACCCGATTGTCCCCTTGGGGAGCAAAGACGGTCATCTTTGTTTTTTGAGCGAGAAACTGCGGGACATCGAACAGGAACGGGGGAATATCCCGATCCGATCGATAGAAGCGCGCCGCATCTTCAACGAAGCATTACGGGAAACCTTCAATCCTCTCCCTTCGGCCCGGGTCATGACCACTCTGGCGGCCACCTCGGGGTTGAAGGTGCGCAGTGGTTCACTGGAGTCGAGCCTCGCCGGAGAGCGGGAAACCATACAGACCCTGGTTGAGATGGTCGATACTGCTGATTTCGATACTGCCAGCACCAGGCTCCTGGAAGAATCTCGGCTACGCCCGGGACAAAACAGCATCTTCCTGCTTGGCAGAACGAGCCATGATACCGATGCGCTGGTTACAGAGATTTATCGCTGCCAACGGATCGTGGAACTCCATCGCACCGATCCTGATCAGGAGGTAAAAGACTACTGCGCCAGCCAGGTTGACCGTGCTGCAACCTTGAGTCAGCAACTGCAACAGCAGGTGAAGAGGAATCTTGCTCCTGGCTCGTTTGTATTCCGGGGCCAGGCAACGGCCGTGTCCAGTCTCGACCAGGATGTGCTTGAAGCTGCCAAAAAAATGATGGCGGATGTTGCGGGACAAGTGTTCGATCGCTACGGCGAAGCTCCGGTCCGGGTAGAGACAACCATTGCCGAGAAATTCCTGCGGGCCGCCGGTACCAACCTCAACAGCGTGACTGCTCAGATTGACCCGCTCGGCCTGGTGCAGACGGTGGCAGGTTCACTGACCATCAACACCTCGCACAAGGCTCTGATCAGCATTCGCGACTACATCAACCATAACGGCTCTGTCGAAGGGAGACGGCTGCTGGATAGGTTCAGCGAAGCGCCGTTCGGCTGGTCACAGGACACCTTGCGCTACGTCTGCGCCGCCATGCTGGTGGCCGGCGAAATCAAGCTCAAGGTTTCAGGTCGGGAGGTTACCGCAGCCGGCCAACACGCCATAGAAGCGCTCAAAACCAACAACAGCTTCAAACCGATCGGTGTTTCGCTGCGTGATGAGCGGCCACCGATCGAGATGCTGGCCAGGGCTGCCGAACGCCTGGCCGAACTGCTGGGTGAGCCGATCATCCCGCTGGAGCAGGAGATCAGCAAGGCTGCCGTCAAGCACTTCCCCCGTTTCCAGAGCGACTATGCCCCTTTGGCCGAGAAACTCAGCGCCCTGGGTGTTGCCGGCGCTGACCGCCTGCGCAGCATCACCAAGGATATCGCCGACCTCATCTTCACCGATGCTTCCGATGCTCCGCAAAGATTGGGGGGGGAGGAATCGGTGCTTTTCGACAACCTTAAATGGGCAGGAGAAGTGAAACGGATTCTGGAGCAAGGGCTTGAAGACACGGTCCGTGACCTCCAGTATCATAGCCGCGAAATCCGCACTCTGCCGGCCAATGGCATCCCCGGCGAACTTCGCAACGACCTGAAGGATGAACTAGAGCAGATCAGCCAACGACTGGGGCGGGATGATTTTCATAAACATGCGGCTGACCTTGCCACAACGCTGACAGGCATCCGCTCCCGGGTTGCCGATACTGCCAGCCAGATGGCAACCACCCAGCAAGAACGAATTCGCAGTGGGGTTGAAGATTTGCAGCGCCTGCCGGAATGGTCAGAATTTACTCAGGAAGAACAGCAGAATGTCATTGCCCAGATCGAGAATATGGCGCTGGCAGCAACATTGGATATGGCCGGCCTCAAACAGCTGCTGAGTCGCGATTATGAAATCTCCACCACCGTAGGGAGCCTGAGGGAGCGGATTCAGCGCGAAGGGCAGGAGCGGAAACTGAAACGCCTGGAAGGCGAAAAACCGAAGGGGGCCACCAAGCTTCAGAAGGCTCTTGATTTTCCTGCCATGGTCACAACTACCGACCAGCTAAACGACCTGATCCGCCAGCTCAAAGAACTGCAGGAGCAGATGCCGCTCTATCAGGAGATCGAGGTCACCATCACCCTTAAAGGAAACTAGCCGCCATGGCCTTTGATCAATCCACCAGAAACCGCCTGCAGAAATTCGTCAGTGATGCCCGTGGGCTGTTGAGCGAAGAGTTTACCCGCCAGTTGCAGAACGACTACGGCCTCGATCCCCATTCCGGAGCTGTAACTCCTTTGGAAAACTTGGGAGATCTGGATGATTCCCGCCGGGAGACCGCCCGTATCCTGCGTGAGACCTTGGCCCACTATATGGCCTCCAGCCCGTCGGGCGGCAATAAGGAAGCGCTGGATCGGATCGTCCGTGAACAGGCGTTTACTGTCCTTAACCGACTGGCAGCATTACGGATGGCCGAATCCCGGGGCATACTGATCGAGTCAGTCGGCAACGGCTACCAGTCCAAAGGGTTCCAACTGTACGAACGACTGGCCGGACCGGGCCTGGGTGAGACCGGGGATACTTACCGTTGTTATGTGTTCAGTATCTTCGATGAATTTGCTCTTGATCTGAAAGTCCTCTTTGACCGCTTCTCCCCCCAGGGGCGTCTTTTCCCACGTGAAGCCGCTCTACTGGAGCTTCTAAATCTGCTTAATGACCAGGAGTTGGCGCACCTGTGGGCCGAGGATGAAACCATCGGCTGGGTGTACCAATATTTCAACTCCAAGGAAGAGCGGAAGAAAATGCGAGACGAGTCGGCAGCCCCCCGCAATAGCCGCGAACTGGCCGTCCGCAATCAGTTCTTTACGCCACGTTATGTGGTGGAGTTTCTCACCGACAATACCCTTGGGCGAATCTGGTATGAGATGACCCAAGGGAAAACCGATCTGAAGGAGTCATGCCGGTATCTGGTTCGGCGACCTACCGAGATTTTCCTCAAAGCCGGTGAAAAGGCACCCGAACAGCCTGGCGGCGATCAAAACCTGTCCCAGGAAGAGCTACTCAAACAGCCGGCTCATATCCAGTTCCGTCCTCTGAAAGACCCACGCACTCTGCGGATGCTTGACCCGGCCTGCGGCTCCATGCATTTCGGTCTGTATGCCTTCGACCTGTACGAACAGATATACGCTGAAGCATGGGGATGGGAAGTTGGGTTGGGAACTGGGGCTTTTGTGCGCGAGAATGGCCTTAAACCGATTACTGAGTCTTATCAGGACAAGGAATCGTTTCTCCAGGATGTTCCACGCCTGATCATCGAGCACAATATCCATGGCATCGATATCGATCCCCGTGCCGCGCAGATCGCCGGTCTGTCTCTCTGGCTCCGCGCTCAACGCAGTTGGCACAACCAGGGGGTTAAGCCAGCAGCCCGTCCTCGAATTTCCCGCTCTAATATCGTCTGTGCCGAACCGATGCCCGGGGAAAAGGAACTGCTCAGGGAATTCACTGCCAGCCTGGAGGTGCCGGCCCTCGGCTATCTGGTGGAGCAGGTCTTTGACAAGATGCAGCTTGCCGGCGAAGCTGGATCGCTTCTGAAGATTGACGAAGAGATTCGCGACATCATCGCTGAGGCCAAAAGGCAGTGGAAGGCAGGGCCAAAGCTGACACAGATGGGGTTGTTTGGCGAAGCACCCGCAAAGCCAGAGCAGGTGGACTTGCCGCTGGATTTTACTGGCATCACAGATGAGCGATTTTGGGATGGAGCAGAGGAAAAGCTTTATTGGGCGCTGCAGGAGTATGCCGAGGTAGCCGGGGAGCATGGGTATCAACGGAGAATGTTTGCAGAGGATGCGGCGAGAGGCTTTGCTTTTATTGATGTTTGTAGAAAACGCTATGATATTGTCCTAATGAACCCTCCGTTTGGAAGGGCTACAGACCGAACTTTTGAGGCTTTAAAAAAAGAGTTCCCAGCTAGTTTTATCGATATGTACTGCGCGTTTATCGAACAGGCAGTAGTTTATTGTCCAAAAGGAATCATTGGTGCAATAACATCCCGTTCTTTCTTGAATGCCGTTACTCTACAAGAATTTCGCGACAAAATAGTTAGTTATAGTGCAATAATAGCAGATCTTGGATCGAATGTGCTTGATAATGCTATGGTAGAAGTAGCGGCTAGTGTTTTTACTGATTTTAACAATAAATACATTCAATTTTTTGACCTTCAAGATGCATTAGGCAAGTGCAATAATTTGCTGGCTTGTACTGATAGTAATAATTTGGATTTGAATAATAAACGGACATATTTTTTATTGAAGTCCAAAATACCGTCATTTGCCAAACATCAATTTCTGTACAAGTCAGATGGCTTTACTGTTGACTCAAAAAAAGTCCTTGAACCAGATGTAGCTATAGTAAGAGCAGGTCTTAACACATTTGACAATTTTCGTTTTTTGCGATGCTGGTGGGAAGTACATCCAACCTCTATAGGCCAACAAAAGCGCTGGGAATTTTTTAGCAAAGGTGGTGAATATGAAACATTTTTTGATAATATTCATCTTGTCATAAAAAGAGCAGATAACGGCAAAGAGTTAGCTGCTGTAAACGAAAACGCAAATGGACAGATTGCACAAAGTCGGCAATCTTATAGCCGCTACTATATTCCAGGATTGATCTATACAATTAGAAGTGCAAGGGGATTCAACGTTAGGCACTTTCCTGCAGGATCTGTATTTTCTATAAAAGGGCCTGTTATACAGGCTACAGGAAATGTTTCACTCTATTACCTTGCAGGATTGCTTAATTCAGAACCTATTCGTGTATTTGTTCAGCAGCAATCAAATTTTAACCAATATATGCCAAGCATTGTTAAGTCAATACCTTGGATCGAGCCCGACTGTGAAACACTGGAAAAAGTATGTGATTTTAGCATAACAGCTACTAAGGCAAAGCTTAATTTATACTCAAATAATGAAGAATGTATTTATTATACCGCACATATACATCATGCATTTAGAGAAAGTATTAAGAACGGTAGTGAATTGTTAAGGCTAGAAATCGATGAATCAAATCTGAATATAAGGAATAAGTCAAAAATCGCTACTATAGCCATTTCAAATTTATATAATTTTGGAAACATAGACTACAATAGCGAAAATGTTCATACTTCAGATCATGATATCTCCATCGGTGATGAATTAGAGACAATAATCGGTGCTGCAGAGCGCATTTTATCCTATGTTTGTGGCGCAATTTTTGGCCGATGGAATATTTTATTAGCAACGGATATCAAATCCCTTCCCATGCAACCTGATCCATTCGAATCACTCCCTTCAGTATCTTCTGGAATGCTTCAAAACACTCAAGGTCTTCCTGCCGAGCCGCAGGATGTACCTGTAGATTACCCACTTCGTATTTCCTGGCCAGGTATCTTGGTGGATGACGAAGGATACATGGAGGATATCGCTAATCGCATTCGGGAAGCCATCGAGGTCATCTGGAAAGAGACGGCCGGTGATATTGAACACGAGGCATGCGAAATCCTAGGTGTCCGCTCACTTCGTGATTACTTTTCCAAACCATCAGGCTTCTTTGCCGATCACCTGAAGCGCTACTCAAAAAGCCGCCGCCAAGCACCGATCTATTGGCCTCTCTCCACACCATCCGGATCCTATACACTTTGGCTCTACTATCACCGCCTTAACGACCAAACCCTCTATATCTGCGTCAATGAATTCGTCGAGCCGAAACTTGCCGATGTTGCCGCCGAGCTTGCCAGCGTACGGCAAAAAGGGAGCGGCCGCAGCCGTGATGAGGAGAAGCGACTGGAGAAGCTGCAGGACCTTGAGATGGAATTGCAGGAATTCCGCGATGAGCTCCTCCGCCTCGCCAGACTTCCCTGGAAGCCAAACCAGAATGACGGTGTGCAGATCACCGCAGCGCCGCTCTGGAAGCTGTTCCAGCTTCCCAAGTGGAAGAAGACCCTCAAGGAAACCTGGGAAAAGCTGGAAAATGGGGAATACGACTGGGCACATTTAGCCTATAGCATTTGGCCTGACCGGGTTAAGAAGAAGTGCGTGACCGACAAGTCCCTCGCCATTGCCCATGACCTTGAAGATCTGTATGTGGAACCGCCCGCCTCAGCCAGTAAAAAGCGGAGCAAGAAGGCGACAGTAATTGAAGATGAGGAGAGTGATTTGTAATCAGAGGGGCTGGATAGGTTGTTATGATATTCTTGACATCACTGCGGGAGGGTGCCGGAGCAATTTAAAAGCGGACACCGGACATTATAATATGAGCGATAACTCCAATGGAGAAGGGATGAGAGAACAGCGAATCAGGGTCAACCAGAAGCCATCGAGGCGAGCTTATGAGTATTAGTGAGTTCCTCAAGTCATATATTTTCCTTCCCCGTTTGCGGCAGAAGGGGTGTCTGGTTGTCTACGATCCTGATCTGCGCTATCGGGACATTTGTCTCGAAATGGCAAAAGAGACACTCACGGTAATTGACGCCACTGAAAGCGGATTGGTAAGCCGGAGTGCCGCGCTTCTCGAATTACGGTCATTCGGAAACCCGAACACGACAAAAGAAGGTGTGCTGGTATATGTCCCGGTGCATGCGCCGATTACTGACGAGGAGAAACAGCATGATCCTTTCGCCCTCTACTCTGCGTGTGGTGGATTATTTCCCGACGGCGCAGGAGATGAGTATGAGCAGATATGTCTGCGAGCAAAGCCGGACCATTCTACAGAAATTCGAAGGGTATTCACAGAAAACCCGAACCCCTCGTTCGCTGTCATAGATGCCATCGCTGGCGGAGTCAACTGGCCGAACCTGCGGGCTCTTTTGAAAGTCGATTCAGCCAACGATATTCTCTTTGCCCTGCTCGCACCAAGCAGCAGCCAGGAGAACTCTCTGAAGGGGGATGACACCTGGGTCCAGGAAGCCCGTGATTTTCTGCGGTTAACTTTGGGATTGGAATTGAAAACTCGTGCGAAGTCATGGACAGCCATTGCAGAAGAGGTCTGGCGTTTCCTCCTGTTCAGTGAGTTTGTCTTTGATCTGCCGGGTGCGTTGCCGGCATCCCTTGCGCCGGTACCCCGTGCTGCCGAGGCTGCTGAACCGATGGTTGAATATATCTGCGAGCGGTTGCGGAGCGATTTGCGCACTCAGTCGTACTATATTGACCGGGCGGAGCAGATTGAGCGGGATTTGGAATTGCCTGCGTCCTGCTCATCTATCGAGGATCTTGGAGAGCGGGACACCTTTCCTTTTGAGGAGAGGACTCTTCTCAAGCAGGCCATTACCTCTCTGATGAATGATGATTTGGATCGCGTCCGCACTATCCTTGTGCGAAGAAAGAACTCGGTCTGGCTGGGGAAGGGCGAAAGCCAGAGCCAGTGGGGCTTGGTTGATGCGGCCCTCAGTTTGGTCGGTGTCTGCAGCGATTACGACCGGCAATTAGGGGAACATGTTCGTTCACAAAGTGAGCTGCTGGATTTTTATGCCGGCAGTTTGCGTGATGTTGACCGCAAGCAGCGTGAGTTTGAGCAGGTGATCAGCGCATTTCATGACTTTGATGACACTCTATCGGAAGTGGTTCATTACGCTCGATCTTGCTATAGAAAACTGAGTGAGAAGGTACAGACGGTTTTCATAAAGCACCTGGAGACCCAGGGATGGCCGCCTGCTGGGCGTGTGAGCAACGCTGAAGTGTTTGATCGTTTTATTGCTCCCCGACTGCAGGAGCGTGGGCGGAAGATAGCGTATCTCATGGTTGATGCTCTTCGCTACGAACTAGGCGTTGCCTTGGAGAATCGGCTTTCGGAAGACGGACCAGTGGAACTGCATTCGGCGTATGCTCAACTTCCTACCGTGACGATTGTCGGTATGGCGAGTCTTCTACCCAATGCTGCGGTGGGGCTTGCCCTTTGCCAGGAAGGTGACAGCCTGGTTCCGATGATTGACGGGGCTCCAGTCGGTTCCGTTTCTCAACGCATGGGATTCCTTCGCAGCAGGCTTGGTGACCGATTTGCAGAGATGCGGCTTGACGATTTCGTCCGGAGCAAAAAAGTCGATATCGCCTCTACGGTTGATTTGCTGGTGCTCCGCAGCGTGGAAATAGATGATTTTCTTGAGACAAATCCGGAAAGTACCTTGAAGCTGATTCCCGACACCATCAGCCGGATCAGGGCTACCTTACACAAGCTCCGCGATAAGGGATTTCATGAAGTGGTCATCGCCACGGATCACGGTTTTTATCTCAATGCCCAGGCGGAAGCGGGAGATGTCTGTTCCAGGCCGGGTGGAAGTTGGTCGGTAAGCAACTACAGGTCGATGCTGGGGCAAGGGGGCAGCGACAGCAACAGCCTTATTCTGCCATGCGAAAAAGCGGGCATTCGAGGTGATTATAAAAGTTTTGCTACCCCTCGGAGTATGGCCCCTTATCGGAGCGGGCTATTGTATTTCCATGGGGGTGTCTCGTTAGCTGAAGCAGTTGTTCCGGTGCTGGTGGTGAAGCTGGAAAGCACATCTAAGCAGAATGCACGGCAATTCAGCGTGGAGCTGTCGTATAAAGGTGGCGCGAAGAGAATTACGACATTGCGACCGGTTGTCGAAGTTATCCCGTTGGCCGAGGGGCTTTTCTCTCTGGACTCTGATTTCGAAATATTACTGGAAGCTCAGGACGTCAAGGGGAATGTCGTGGGTGAAGCCAAGCCAGGAGGTGCGGTCAACCCCGCAACCCGAACCATCACCCTGAAACCTGGCAAGCGGGAGTCCATTACGCTGTGCATGCTTGATGGGTTCGAGGGCAAGTTCACGGTCAAAGCGCTTGATCCCTCAACACTCAAGTCGTACAGCGACTTGATACTCGAAACTGACTATGCGGTGTGACGACATGGATACTCTCGATCAGAAATTAAACGCTATATTTGACGGAAAGGTTGTCCGTAAGGATCTATTGCACCGGATCAAGAAGGGAACTAACGTCCCGACATTCGTATTGGAATTTCTGCTGGCTCGCTACTGTGCCAGTAATGACCAGGCTGAAATAGATGCTGGCATGGACGCCGTGCTTTCAACACTCCAGGACAACTATGTCCGCCCCGATGAGGCGAATGCGGCCCAATCAAGGGTGGCCACCAAGGGGAAGCACCGTTTCATCGATAAGGTTCATGTCCGTTACGTAGAGAAAGAGAAGCGACATTGGGCATCGCTTGAGAATTTCAATTCTCAGCGAATCGCAATCAGCCAGCAGTATTACAAGGATAACGACCGGCTTCTGGAGGGCGGCATCTGGGCAGAAGTTGTTATCGCCCACAATGATATCGAAGATGACGACTACGCGTTTTATGTGGAAGACCTGCGTCCGATCCAGCTAAGCCGCTTTGACTACACCCGCTACGGCGAGGGCCGTAACCAATTCAGTCGCGACGAGTGGTTGGATATCATTCTGCGCTCGGTGGGGCTTGAGCCGGCAAAGCTCAGCAAGAGGGTGAAGCTCCATTTCATTGCGCGTTTGGCCTCCTTGGTTGAGCCCAATTTCAATTTCATCGAACTGGGACCACGCGGGACAGGGAAATCCTATTTCTACAGCGAGTTTTCTCCGTATTCAACCCTGATCAGTGGCGGCCAGGCGACCAAATCAACACTTTTTTACAATAACGCCAGGGGCAAGGTCGGCTTGGTTGGCTTCTGGGATACCGTAGCATTTGACGAAGTCGGTGGAATAAAAATCAAAGATCCTGACACTGTCCAGATCATGAAGGACTTCATGGCAAACGGTCGCTTCTCCCGGGGGGTTGAAGTCATTGCCGATGCCAGCCTCGCTTTTGTCGGGAATATAGACCTTTCCATCGACCAAATTGTCAACTCCTCTGTTTATGATCTCTTTCAACCCTTGCCGCCGGGATTCGACCTCGCTGTGATGGACCGGTTTGCCTGTTATCTTCCTGGGTGGGAGATGCCGAAAAACAGCAGTGAATTTCTTACCGGTCGTTATGGATTCATTACCGATTACCTCGCAGAAGCTTTTCACTATATTTTCAAGCACACAAACAGGTATGAGGAGGTTACCAAGCGGATCCGGCTTGGGAAATCCATCGAAGGACGCGATGAAAAAGGGATCAAAAAGACAGTCTGTGCGTTCCTGAAAATACTGCACCCGTCTAATTTTCCATCCGACGAGGAGTTTGAAGAGTATGTGGCGTATGCTGTCGAGTGCCGTCGACGCGTCAAGGAGCAAATGAACAAGCGAAAAACCGACGACGAGTTTGCGATGATCAATCTCTCGTATATCAACAGCAAGGGCGAAGAGATCGTCGTCTTCTGTCCCGAATCGAAAAGCGCGCCTGCGACCCAGCATCCGGCTCGCAGGGCCATTGACGCCTCCGGTGCGGTGCAGGGGCCGATTATCAAAGACCTGCCTGCCAAAGACGTTTCTAACCTTTCCGGGACAACTCCTTCTGAAGATGCAGTAAATCCAGAAACAACGCTAATGCCGCCGGCATCTGAATTAGTCCTTAAGGAGCAGCATTTCACCATCCTGTACGGTGATACTGGATATAGTTATGAATCCATCATCGGGCAATATTTAAGGGGAGTGAAAGAGGTTGTTATTGAGGATCCGTATATCAGGGTGATCCACCAAATCCAGAACCTCGTAAGGTTATGCGAGACCCTTCTGAAGGCTCCAACCGTCAAAAAGATTACCTTGGTGACGACTTCCGAAAACAAAGCTCAGCAGGATGAAACCCAGGATAAACTGGGAGAGCTGCAGCAGAGTCTCCTGGAAATGGACGTTGTGCTGGAGGTGAAGTTCAACCCCAACCTGCATGACCGTGAAATCCGCCTGGATAATGGCTGGGTCATCAAAATCGGTCGTGGGCTGGATTTCTATCAGAAGCCCGGAAGTTGGTTTGAGATCGGATCCAACGATTTAAGCCTGAGGAAATGCCTAGAGACGAAGGTAGATATTTTTAAAGGTTGACATAGTTTTAAAGTTTCCCAAAAACTTATTCAGAATAAGCCGAAAACCATTCTCTATTTCAGTTAGCAGCAACGAGAAGAAGGGGTAATCGGATAATCCGGACGCCCAAAACAAACAATGGTCAAAGGGACATGGTGGGTAGGCTGGGATGAGACTCGGAGAGTTTTGGGCGCAGGTTCGACATTTGGCTACGGTGTCCCTTGTTGGGTGCATGGCGATAGCAGGTTAGAAGGTGGACTCCAGTCTGCACGTTAAGAGAACTAGGTTGAGGACGCCAGGAAATCGGTGACGGATGGAGTCTTCGATAGAGTTGGTTGACACACACGAGAGGGCCCATTCCTAAGGCACGCGGTCGCACGACCGAGACAGAAGATTGCACTTTGTCCCGGGTACGTTTCCAGTAGGGAGGATGCAGGGCGGCAAAGCCAATCTCCTCTCCAATCAGCAAAACTGCATGGGGGATGTCGTAACGGCCAAGAAGTTTAAACACTGACTCTTTAATTCTGAGAGCGGAGGGCGAATGTTCGGAAAAAAGACCAAGAGTCAAGGGACAAAGTACGAATTGGTTCCATCACGGCCTAATCTTAAGAACCATGTTTACAACAGCAACAGCTTACAGGAAGCTCTCCTGCGCGCTCTCGCGGCTATAGCCACTGCAGATGGGACCGTGAACCTCGCAGAATACGATGCACTAAATCAGATAGCGGGCCAGAGCGTGCGGCCGGCCTTGTCCGCCCATATCGTTTATACCCACCTTGAAAACCGTATCGATCCGAAAGTTGCCTTTGCTAGGCTTGGAGATGCCGCTAAGGCCTTCCCGGATTTGCCCCAGGTGCTTTTTGATACTGCGTTGCCGATCCTTCTGCTCCAGGGTGACAAAAGCAAGCCACTTGCTCAAGACCTGGCAAAGGCCATTAATCTCAAGTTGACTCCTCACCAGATAAGCGACCTGGATCATGGCGCATCCCGGACATCGCTCTCGACACTCTTGTCAAGAACGGCTCGGAAGGTGCGCGACACCAAATTTTTGAGCACAACTGACAACTGTCTCCGCCTCACTGGTGATTCGGAATTATTTAGGATGGTTTCTGGGTTTCTTGACGGTAAGATTGAGCAGAGCGACGTCCAATCGCGGGTATCGTTGTTGAGCGCGGAAACGGCACGTCAGTTGGGCCAGTTTGAACAGCGGATGTTGGACGCGGCAGCCCTTGAGCATGTAGCAAAAAAATACATTGAGACGGCGGATGAGCTGTATGGCCAGGTTGCACAGCGGTTGGCGCTCGTGGCTGCTCGCATCGAGCAGGAAAAGGAAATGTTTAACGACAGCTTAGAAGAGGTTATTCATGATGCCGGCAACGAATTTGAACTGGAAGTGACAAACCGGCTGAAAACAGATAACTGGAAAGCTTCAGACGCATGGAAACAAATTGCCAAATCGACCTTTGCAAAAGAGCTGGAGCGCCGCGTCAATCGTCTCGTCCAGCCTCACGAAAAGCGGCTGTCTTTGATGAAAGAGGACCTGCGACTTTTTCGACAGGATATGAAGATCGTTAACGCGTCAATTCTTGAGCGCCAACACCATACATACTTTGCGAAGCTCATGCCCTCTATGCGAGTCATGACACAGGTGTTGAACACCAGTGACAACATCGCGACCACCACATTGGCGACTGGAACGATAATTACCATCGCATCCGGGGCTGCAGTGTATGGCCTCGGGACGGCAGCTGTTCTTCCTTTGATTATTCCTGTTGCGCCTTACGTTGGTGGGGCGATGCTTGTCGCGGGGATATTCAAATGGTTCTATGACAGCGACGGGAGAAAAGGTACGGAAATTCTGCATAAGAGGGAGGAATTCCAAAATGTGCTTCGGGATCAGTTCAATGAGGCTCGAGAATCATATTTCAGGCAATTAGATGTGGTAGGCGATGAATTCATCGAGTCCGCGAACGAACTACTAAAACCCGTTATTCTCGAAGCAGAGGCCGCAAGCCAGCTTGTACACTTGCAAAAGAGAGTCACTCAGCGCATGCTGAAGGAGGCGCGTAAAACGCTAGCACTCATATCGGATCAGGCGGAGCCCACCGACCTGCGTATGCCGTAACCATAACAGGTGATGACGCTCCTGAAAAAAACAGCGCGCTAAGTGTTTCCTGTATCAAATATTTCTTCTCGAAAATCTTTGACTAAACTTTGACCAAAACATTGGTAGATGCTGTCACCGGCTGAACGTTTGCAAACGAAAAACGACCGAAAGGTTGAGTTTAAGTGGTTAAAATCAATACGGTTTGCTGGATCGGCTGAGTCCCGGGGCGGGACGGGTGGGGTGGATTCGAATCCCGTTTCCCGCTCCATTTAACAACAATAGGTTCAGGTAGTTAGAGTGAACCTTTCGAAACTGTCCCCGGTTCTGTCCCCAAACGGAATCGGGGATTTGCTTTTCTGGGGTATCACTAAGTCGCGGCCCAGGTAGTCGAAGATTCTCTCCCCGTCCTCTTCCAGTCCTTCCACGTAATTCCCATACACCTCATAGACCATCTGTTTCGAAGCATGGCCCATTAGCTTGACGAGTCTTAGCGGGTTGATCCCGACCAGGAGGCTCCATGCTGCGAAGGAGTGTCGCGCCGAGTAGGAAGTGACATAGGTGATCCCGGCAGCGTCAACGGCCTTTTTCCATACTTTGCAGAACCGAGAGCTGTTGAATCGTGCGCCGTTCTCCATAGTGAAGACGTAAGGAGATTCGGAGCGGTTCAGGATTACGTCGAGGCGTTGTCTCAGCGCCTTGGTAATGAAGATTTGACGCTTCCTGAATGCAGTCTTCAGGGTTTGCTTGTCCTGGCCGAGAACGAAGGAGCATTTGACGTTGATGTAATCGCTGTTGATGTCCTCTTTCTTCAATCCTCCCATTTCGGAAGG
>NZ_JAHLMF010000021.1 GCF_018919385.1 Geomonas diazotrophica | reverse complement strand
TGTGGCTATGCCGAGAGGGTCACACCCGTTCCCATCCCGAACACGGAAGTTAAGCCTTTCAGGGCCGATGGTACTGCATTGGAAACGATGTGGGAGAGTAGGTCGCCGCAGGGAATTTAATAGAAAAAGCCCCGTCTGAAAACAGACGGGGCTTTTTCGCGTTCTGCGCATGGGCTGCTTGCCCAGAGCCTCTGACGTTGTTCCTTTCTCCTGCAGCTTCGCCCCTCGAAACACGTCCCTCCGCCCCCACTTCAATCTCTCACAGGTTCACGTTGCAAATGCCGGCATGGTGTATAAAATTGGCGAATGTCAATTATTATGCGTGGAGGTTCATCTTGAAGCTCACCTTCCTTATCGTTATTGCAGTCCCCTTCATGGTGTCTGGTTGTGCCACCAAGGGCTACGTCAGCAGGCAACTTGATCAAGTTTCCTGCAAGGTTGATGTTCTCGAAGCAAAGAGTGCCTCGCTCGCCGAGCGAGTTAACTCTTTAGAGAGCAGGCTTGCCACGCTTGAGAACCAAGTCTCTCAGGCGCAACTTGCTAACAAGGCCATGCTCGATGATGCTACAGCTAGGGCGGATGGCAGCGCACAAAGAGCAGAAGCTGCTGCGACCATTGCCACGCAGGCTGCTGAAAGAGCGGAAAAGATGTTCGAGCTTGAGCAGAAGAAATAGCGACGACAATAGCCATGGTTTGCAACGTGCTTGTCGTCCTCTGTGCCGTGGTAGCGGCGCTTGTGCTGCCGACCTGTTCCGCGCGTGCAGGTGAGGCGGCTGCTGCGTTGCCTCCCTACTACGCTGGCGGGTATATTGGACAACTACGCCAGTACAAAGTGCGTCCAAAGGAATCCCTCATTGAAATCGCCCGGAGGTTTGATCTCGGCTACAACGAGATGCGGGACGCGAATCCCGGAGTCGACCCGATTCTCCCTAAGTCTGGTACGGTTGTTACCATACCTTCGGCGTGGATCCCCCCGGCAGTATCTGAACGTCCTTCCATCGTGGTCAACTTGGCTGAGTTGCGGCTATTCGTTTTTCCAACGACCGATGCCTACGGGGTCGAGTCCTACCCTATAGGCATAGGCGATGAAGGCACCGACACGCCGGTTGGAAGGTTTGTCATAGTTGATAAAATCCTCGATCCTAGCTGGCATGTCCCCGCTTCCATCCGGCGTCAGCGACCACAACTTCCCGCGGTGGTCGCGCCTGGAGAGCGTAACCCGCTCGGGCGACATGCTTTGCGCCTGTCCCGCAAGGAAATTCTTATCCACGGGACGAACCGTCCCTGGGGGATTGGCAGACGGTCGAGTCACGGTTGTTTGCGCCTGTATCCAGATGACATCGCGTCGCTGTTTGCCAAAGTTCAGCAAGGGATGCGGGTATGGATTATAAACCAGCCGGTGAAGGTGGGAGTGAAGGAGGGGAAGGTATTCATTGAATTCCACCACCAGGATAGAGACACGGTGGGGGTTGGAGATATCCTGCACATGTTGGCAGATCAGGGACTGCTGCAACGGGTTGACATGGGGAAACTGGTTCGTGCCTATTATGAGAATAAGGGGTATCCGGTGGAAATAACCTGGACAGATCCATAGGTAAGGGGGGGCGGTCCCCCCCCCGGTCCTGGTTGGCGTTGACTATTTCTTTGGTTTCAGCGGACTCTGCTTGTAGAAGATTCCCAGCACGGACTGTTCGTCGGCAGTCAGCTTTACTCCCTTGAGTTCCATTCTGTGCTGGATCTTTTGCATGTCCTTGCCGGCGACGATCGCGCTTTCGATGCGCTCAGCGGTGTGGCACGAAACGCACTTTTTGTCGATAACCAAGTGTGCTTCCTTGAACACGCCACCAGTGACACTGCCAAGATTGGTCCCAGATGTGGGCGCAGATTTGGGTGCTTCCTGTGCAGCCTGGAGGGTGGTGATGGAAAGTGCGGTTACCGCTAATGCCACAACAATCAAATCTTTCATTGCTTCTCCTTTTACTCGTGATGTCGAGCGTAACTTTGCATTAAGATATAGCAGAAAATCATGTCCTTGCTCCTAAGGAAAGGTATTTTCACCACCTGCATAGGGATAAGCCAAACTTGAAAAGGGATGGCAGCCTGTTTTTTCCGTTAAAAATGATCTGTTCCACAGTAGTCTCTGTCCTTCAGTTGTAGGCATGAGGAGTCCCCAAGGGGCAAAGGCCATTGGTGTATCTCAGACAGGACGTGGTAAAATCTGTGTGTCCAACGGATATTTTCCTTGCATGTTTTCCTGGTATGCGGTGAGGGGACTAAGGAGATACGGGGATGTTAAAGCTAAAGCGGATATTGTTGGTTGAGGACAACGCCAATGATGCTGAACTTACCTTGGAGGCCCTCGCTGAGCATAATCTTGCCAACGGGGTCGATGTTGTCAGAGACGGTGCCGAAGCCCTCGATTATCTTTACAGGCGTGGGGCGTATGCCGGTGAGGCGTCATTGAACCTGGCGGTCATACTTTTGGACTTGAAACTGCCGAAGGTGGACGGTCTAGAGGTGCTCGGCATTCTCAAACGGGATGAGAAGCTCAAATGCATCCCGGTGGTTGTGCTGACCTCTTCACGGGAGGAGAGGGATGTTGTGGACAGCTACCGGTTGGGGGTCAACGCATACGTCGTAAAACCGGTGAACTTTTCCGAGTTCATTACAGCTGTCAAGGAAGTCGGCGCCTTTTGGGCCATAATCAACGAGCCTCCTCCGCTACCTCATAAGGGCCATAATCAATGAAACAGGAGCGTCTGCGCATACTGCACCTTGAAGATGATCCAATGGATGCGGAACTGGTTCTGCTGACACTCACCTCGGAGGGGCTCGATTGCGAGGTCCAGGTAGTGTCGAGGCGGGACGAGTTCAGTGTCGCTTTGGAGCGCGGCGGGATGGACCTGATCCTGGCTGATTTTGCGCTTCCCGCTTTCGATGGCATGACCGCCTTGGCGATGGTGCGTCAGAAACTGCCCGATCTGCCCTTCGTCTTTGTATCGGGGAAGTTGGGCGAAGAAGCGGCCATCGAGTCTCTTAAGAGCGGTGCAACGGATTACGTCCTCAAGAGCCGCTTATCCCGGCTGGTTCCCGCGGTGCAGCGCGCGCTTACCGAGGCACAGGAACGGGCCAAGCAGCGGCAAACCGAGCGGGACCTGGAAGTAGCGCACGCCGAAATCGAGAAGCGAGCCGAAGACTACCGCAACTTGTTCAACAGCATTCGCGACGTCATCGTGGTCGCCGATCACAACCGCACCATACTGCATGTGAACCAGCCCGCGCTTCACGACATCTTCGGCTACGATTCGCCGGAGGTGATCGGCAAGAGCAGCAGAATTCTCTATGCCAAGGATGACGATTACGACAGTACCGGCAAGGAGGTTTTCGACGCCAAAACCCGGGTGAAGGGAAAGCTGGTGGAACTGCATTTCCGTAGGAGAAGCGGCGAAGTCTTTATCGGCGAGCTTTACGCGATGAAGCGTCTGGATCGCTTTGGCAACGTCACCGGCAACATCTCCATCTTCAGGGACATCAGCGAACGGAAAAAGGCGGAGGCTGATCTACGGGAGAGCGAGCTGCGCCGCATGCAGCTGCAGCTTGAGTTGGTGTATGCCGCAGAGATCCAGGCCAAGCTCCTGCCGAGGGTATATCCCCAAATCACGAATTTCGAGATCGCCGCCCGCTGTCTCCCTGCCAAACAGGTTGGCGGCGACTACTATGATTGGCAGCAGGTGTCGCCTACGCTCTTCAACCTGACCCTCGGGGATGTAATGGGGAAGGGGATGGCCGCCGCCATGTTGATGGCCACGGTCCGGGCGGCGCTTCATGCAGTCACTCTTTACAATCCGCCGGCGCAAGCTGTGCACCTGGCCGAAAACTCGCTGAACGAGGATCTGGAGAATTCTGAGAGTTTCGTGACCCTGTTCCACGCCCAGTTGGACTCCGCGTCACGAACACTCTCGTTTGTCGACTGCGGTCACGGCTACGTTTTCGTCAGACGTGCCAACGGTGCAGTAGAGACTTTGAACCCTCGCGGGCTCCCTTTGGGGATACAGAGTGATGAGGTGTACCAGGAGGGGGCGGTGCAGTTCGGGAAGGGCGATGTGATGGTCCTCTACAGTGACGGCTTGGTAGATGCGAAGCCGGAACTGGAACTCACTCACGAGAAGCTGGCAAGGAAGCTTTCGGGAAAGAAGAGCGCCCAGGAGATGGCCGACACTCTCATTGCCCTGATAGGCAAGCCTGACCCGCAGCCCGACGACATTACCGTTTTGGTGCTGCACGCTGTGTGAGGGGGGGGGTATAAGTGCTTCGCCCAGTGGCCCGGTTCCCATGTGACTACTCGCCGATGATCTTTACCAGGACTCGCTTTTTGCGCATGCCATCGAACTCTCCGTAAAAAATCTGCTCCCAAGGCCCCAGATCCAGCTTTCCGCCCGTTACCGCAACGACCACTTCCCGCCCCATGATGGTTCTTTTCAGGTGCGCGTCGCCGTTGTCCTCGCCATAGTTGTGGCGGTACCGGCTGTGCGGTTTCTCGGGTGCCAGTCCTTCCAGCCATTCTTCAAAGTCCTGGTGCAGCCCGGATTCGTCATCGTTTATGAAGACGCTGGCGGTGATGTGCATGGCGTTGCACAACAAGAGCCCCTCGCGTATTCCGCTTTCGGCCAGGGCGGCTTCGAGGTCAGGGGTGATGTTGACAAAGCCGCGCCTACTCTTGATTTGGAACCATAACTCCTTCCGGTGATGCTTCATCCTCTCTCCTTCCTGGTGTCGCTGATTCGGTGACTCTTTTTGCGGCATGACGCGGTGAGGAGACCGCGAAGGCGGCATCGAGCAGGGCCGGTGCCGCCTGCCACCTGTTCCTGGAGTGCATGATAACCAGCAGGACCCTCCTGTCCTCCCGCTCGGCCAGAGCAACGAGGCATTGGCCGGCGTTGGGCGTGGTCCCCGTTTTGACTCCAATAGCCCCAGGATACCTGCCGATCAGCCTGTTTTTATTCCTCAGATAATAACTGTGCCTGCCGTCAAGCGTGGCGATGCGCATGTTGGGGCTCGCGACTATCTTCGCGAATTGCGGCAGTTGCATCGCCCTCTCGGCCAGGCGCGCCAGGTCATGCGCATTGGAATAGAGCCCCCTGTTGTCGTGGCCGCAGGCGTTGGCAAAATGGGTGTTTTCCAGGCCAAGGGCCCGGGCCCGCGCGTTCATCTGTATCACGAAATCGCGTTGATTGCCACAGGCGTGCTCGGCGAGGGCTCGGCAAGCGTCGTTGGCCGAAGCGATCAGCGTCGCCGCCAGCAGGTCGCGCACCCGGAACTTCTCACCACGCCTCAGCCCGATCCTGCTGCCGGTTTCCCGTGCGGCGCTGCGGCTCACTACGACCACCTCGTCCAGGTCGCACCTTTCCAGGACGACCAAGGCGGTCATCATCTTGGTGAGGCTGGCCGGCGCCCGGCGGATGGCGGCGTTTCGCTGGCGAAATATCTGGCCGTTGATCTTGACCAGGTAGGTCGTGGCGGGATGGTAGGAGCGTGCAGTGGCTGGCTGAGGAAGGACGAAGCCGTAGATTACTGTCGCGATGAAAATATATCTTTTGGTAGATGAGAAAATTTTCATTCTGCATGTTATAGCATCGTTTCCCGCTCCCGCAATGAGTGCAAAGGCACGCGCGCGGGGTTGCCTGCGACAGCGAATCTTGGATTTACAAAGGGGCGCCCCTTAAGGTATCTTGCTCACTTCGATTACCGCAGCGAGAGGATGACATTGGCAACCAAGATACGAATACTTCCCGAGAACCTGACCAACAAAATCGCCGCCGGCGAGGTGGTGGAACGGCCGGCCTCCGTGGCCAAGGAACTGGTGGAGAACGCCCTCGACGCGGGCTCCAAAGAGGTCGTGGTGGAGATCGAGTCCGGCGGCCGGCGGCTCATAAAGGTCACCGATTCCGGCAGCGGGATGTCGCGCGAGGACGCGCTCCTGGCACTCGAGCGACACGCCACCAGCAAGATCGCCAGCGACGAGGATCTCTTCGCCCTCTCAACCCTCGGTTTTCGCGGCGAGGCGCTGCCCTCGGTGGCTTCGGTGTCCCGCCTCACCATCTCCACCCGCACCAGCGACAGCCTGGAGGGGACCGAGATCTACGTCGAGGGGGGGCGCATCAAGGAGGTCAAGGAGTGTGGCATGGCGGCCGGGACGGTCATCGCGGTCCGCAACCTCTTCTTCAATACGCCGGCGCGACTCAAGTTCATGAAGAGCGCAGAGACCGAAGGGGGACATGTGGGGGAGCTGCTGACCCGGCTGGCCATCTCCCGCCCCGACGTCCGTTTTACCTATAAAAATGACGGCAAGGTGGTGTTCCGCGCGCTCGACGCCGACCTCAAGGAGCGGGTGGCGACCCTGCTTGGCCGGTCCATCGCCTCCTTCCTCTATCCGGTGTCGTACGAGGTGCCGGGGGGCGTGCGGGTGACCGGCCTTGTGGCGGCACCTGAATGCAGCCGCAGCGCCGCCAGTCATCTGTACACCTACATAAACGGCCGGTTCATCAAGGACAAGGTGGTGCAGCACGCCATTCTCCAGGCCTACCGGAACTTTCTGGAGCGCGGGCGTTACCCCGTCGTCGCCGTGTTCATCGATATCGCCCCGGGCGAAGTAGACGTGAACGTGCATCCGACCAAGCACGAGGTGAGGTTCCGCGAACAGGGGAAGGTGCACGACACGATCCAGTACGCGGTGGAAAGCGTGCTGAAGCAGACCCCCTGGCTGAAACGGCCGGCCGTACCGGCTTCAGCTCCGCCGGAGCTGGGTGCCGAGCAGCGCAGCAGCACCGTCAGCGCGCCACTTCGTGCCCCGGGCCCTTCATGCGCATCGCAGGGTGCGTCGCCTCACGCCGTCGCGCCCACTCCGGCGGCGGCAGCAACAGCAGGTCAGGCACCGACGCATCCGGTGCATCAGATGACACAGACGGTACAGCCGGCGACGCAATCGGTCAGCGAGGCCAAGGTGGCCGAGATCCGCGAGCTGCTGGTGGGATATCAGCCAAAGCCCCAGCCCCCGCTGCGCCCCCAGTACCACTTCGAGGCGCCCGCCAGGAGGGGAGAGGAAGCCGCCCCCGCCCCGTGCCCCCAGGGACCAGCCTCCCAGGAGCCGGAGGTTGCGCCGAGCCAGGAGAGCGAGGCACCGGGCTATTTCTCGTCGCTTGCCGTGATCGGCCAGTTCAACGCCTCCTATATCCTGTGCCAGCGGGGCACGGACCTTGTGCTGATCGACCAGCACGCGGCGCACGAGCGGGTGGCCTTCGAAAGACTCAAAGGAGAGTTCGCAGGCAAAGAGGTGGACAGCCAGGGGCTTCTCTTCCCGGAGACCTTGGAGCTCTCCTTCAGGGAATCGGCGGTTCTCGGGGAGAACCTGGAGGAGCTGCGTCGGCTGGGCTTTTCCTTCGAGGAATTCGGGGGCAATACCTGGCTGTTGAACGGTGTGCCACAGATCCTGTCCGGCACAGACTACCTGCGCACCATCCGCGACATCCTCGAGGAACTTTCCAGCCTGAGTCGCAGCCGGACCTTCACGGACATCCAGGAGGACCTCCTGGCGCGCATCGCCTGCCATAGCGTGGTGCGCGGCCGGCGCACCCTGACCGCGCAGGAGATCTCGGCCCTGTTCAGGCAGATGGACGAGACGGACTTCTCCAGCAACTGCCCCCATGGCAGGCCGGTGATGCAGACCCTCACCCTGGCCGAGGTGGAGAAGATGTTCAAGCGGGTGTAGACCGGCAGCCGAACCGCTGCCGCGGTAGATGAGAAACCATGACGCAAGAGAAGATAAAACTGCTGGTGGTGGGGGGACCCACGGGGTCCGGCAAGAGTGACCTGGCCCTTAAGCTGGCCGAGCAGATCGACGCCGAGATCGTCAATGCGGACTCGATGCAGATCTACCGCGGTCTGGACATCGGGACTGCCAAGCCCTCCCCGGAAGAGCTGGCCAGGGTGCCGCACCACCTGATCGACATCGTGTCACCGGACCAGGATTTTACCGCCTCTGACTTCAGGCGCGAGGCGTCTGCCGCCATCGAAGACATCGACCGACGGGGGAAAAGGGCGATCGTGGTCGGCGGGACCGGGCTATACCTGCGCGCCCTGCTGGAGGGGCTTGTCGACTCCCCGACCGGTGACCCGCAATTGCGCCGTCAGTTTGACGATATCCCGGGAGACGAACTGCTCCGGCGTTTGGCAGAGGTCGACCCCGAGACCGCGGCGAGGCTTCACCCCAACGATCGGGTGCGCCTGGTGCGAGCCCTCGAAGTGTACACCCAGACCGGCCGCCCCATTTCCGCCTTCCGGGCCGAGCACGGATTCTCGGGCGACCATTACCGTGCCTTGAAGCTGGCGATCAGCGTGGACCGGGCCGAACTGTACCGGCGTATCGATGCACGGGTGGAAAGGATGCTGGAAAAGGGGCTGGTGGAAGAGGTCCGGAAACTTCTGATCCAAGGGTACAGCCGTGAATTGAAGTCAATGCGCTCCATAGGGTACAAGGAAGTGACGGCCTACCTGGCTGGTGAAATGACGCTGGATGAGGCAGTTACGCTGATCAAGCGGGACAGCCGCCGCTATGCCAAGCGGCAGATGACCTGGTTCGGCAGGGAAAATGATATTTATTGGCTTGAATATCCCGCAGGTTTTGCTAGTATCCTTGTTCATGTGATTGAATTCTTTGGGTAAAGGAGCGGAATCATGCCTAAAACGCCTTTTAACATCCAGGACCAGTATCTCAACCAGTCTCGCAAGGAGCGCGTAAAGGTCTTGGTGCAGCTCATGTCCGGTGAAAAACTGGAAGGGCATATCAAATCTTTCGATAACTTCTCCGTACTCATGGAAGTGCACGGCGATATCCTCATCTATAAGCACGCGATCTGCAGTATCACTTCTGTAGACGGCGTTTTCCGACTGCACCAGTAGCGTGATCACTTGTGCAGGAACCAGGGATCCGGATTAGCCGTATCAATCCGGACGGTACATGCTCGTCACCACGGTACCTCCTTCCAGCCGGCTCTAAAGGGCCGGCTCGTTTTTTATCTGTTGCCAAATTCCTCCTTCTCCACCTATCATTAAAGTCTGCGCGCCGCCGCTCTCACGCCAGTTGCCTCGCGGGGTATCCTGCGACTGCTGTTACCGCAGCCGGAAAATCTCGACATCCGCTGCCGGGCGCGCACCAGGAGGGATTTCATGTCAGGTCTGACTATTGATAAGGTGATGCCTGGAAGCATCGCCGACGAGCTGGAACTCGCACCGGGGGACCGGCTGCTGTCGGTGAACGGGCATCCGCTGCGGGACATTATCGACTACAACTATTTCACTGCCGACGAGGAACTGGAGCTGGAAGTCGAAAAGGCCGACGGGGAGCTCTGGGGACTCGAAGTGGAACGTGAAGAGGGGGAGCCCCTGGGGATCTCCTTTCAGGCGCCGGCGCCGGCACGCTGCGGCAACAACTGCGTCTTCTGCTTCGTGCACCAGCTGCCCCGCGGGCTGCGCGGCCCCCTTTACGTGAAGGATGAGGATTACCGCCTTTCCTTTCTCTACGGCAACTACGTCACCATGGCCAACATCGGCCGGGCCGAGCTGGACCGCATCAAGGAGCAGCGGCTCTCCCCGCTCTACATCTCCGTGCACGCGACCGACGCGGCGCTGCGTGAAAAGCTTCTGGGCAAGTCCGGCATCCTCCCCATCCTGGACGTGATGCGGGAGCTGGCCGAGGCACGCATTACCATGCACACCCAGGTCGTGCTCTGCCCTGGCTGGAACGACGGCGATGCCTTTGCCCGGACGGTGGAGGACCTCGCCGCCTTGCACCCGTGGGTGGCATCCCTGGCGGTCGTGCCGGTGGGGTTGACCGAGCATAGGCAGAACCTCCCGGCGCTGGCCCCGGTCACCAAGGAGTTCGCCGCCGAGTTCATCGGCAAGTGGTACCCGGAGTCCCGGCTGCTGCAAGAGCGCCTGGGCGAACCCTTCCTGTTTCTGGCGGATGAATTCTACATCAAGGGCGATGTGCCGTTTCCCGAACTCGACAATTACGGCGACCTGCCTCAGTTGGAGAACGGCGTCGGGATGATCCCGCTGTTCCTCTCCGAGGCGGACCAGGTGCTCCAGGAGGCCGAGGCACTGAAGCCGGGAAAACTGACCGTCGTTACCGGCGAGTCTCCCTACCGTTACCTCTCAGACTTCCTGGAACGGCTCTCCGGTGCGACCGGGGTGGCCATGCAGCCGGTGGCGGTGCGCAACAGGCTGTTCGGTCCCACGGTCACGGTTACCGGCCTGGTCTGCGGGGCCGACGTCGTTGCCGCCCTGCAGGGGATGGAACTGGGAGAATTGGTGCTCGTGCCTGACGTGATGCTGAAGGAGGGGGAAGGGGTCTTCCTGGACAACCTGACACTGGAGGACGTGGAGCGGCAGCTTGGGGCGGAGGTGCAGGTAGTGGAGTCGACGCCCTACGGCATCTATGACGCATTGGTGCAGAGGCTGGGATAAAAGCGGAAGGCAAAAAGAAAAGCAAAAGAAAAGAGCCGGAGAGGATGCGCGTCCTCTCCGGCTCTTTGTGTTTTAAGGGGGGCTCTTACCGGCTCATGGCGTCGATGACGTCGAAGTCGAAGACGCTCTCTGCGGTGGACTTTATCAGGTCGATCTTTTCGTTGTCATCCGCCGTGATCTTCGAGACATGCTCGGTGAGGGTGATGAAGGTCTCGGCGGTGTTCTGCGAGGTGCGCAGGTAGGGGATGTTGCTGTCGTCCAGGATTCTCTGGGTGATGGCCGAAACCGGAGCCGACCCCGGTATCACAACGCCGGCGAGCTTACGCCGGTATGCCGGGATGTTATAAAGGGCGGACGCGGTCACGATCAATTCGTCCCGGGAACTCGTGGTGATCAGCAGCGTGGAGTCCTGCAGGGTGTCGATCACGCGTTGCGAAGATGCGGCCCCCAACTGGATGTGGTTGATGATCCGGTTCTTGCCCTCCTGGTCTCCCTGCAACGGCAGCTTCAGGAGCTTGGAGAGGTCGAGCAGGGTGGGGTTGGCCAGGGTGGGGGAGTAATCGAAGGCGCCGGCCACGTTCTGCTGGCGGCTCTCGAAGAAGGTCCTCAGGTAGCCCAGCGTCTCCTCGCGCTTGTTGGCCAGCAGCTTGTTCACCAAGACCAGCTTGACCTCGGCGCCCTGCTGCTGGAACAGGGAGAGGTTCAACTGCACCGAGTCGATGACACAGCCGATGCCGCCGCTGGCTACCATGATCACCGGGGCATCCAGGGTGCGGGCGATCTGGGCGTTGTTGATGCCTACCACGGAGCCGACGCCGCCGTGACCGGACCCCTCGATGATCAGGAAGTCGTTCTTGGCTTCCAGTTCGGCACAGGCTTGCTTGATGGCTTCGAGCGGGGCCTCGGGTGCGATCTCGCCGGAGAGGTACCTCTTGGTATAGCCTTTTCCCACCACGACCGGCGACATGAGCTTGCGGTCCGCCTCCATGCCGTAGATGCCGGCGATGAGGGCCGCATCCATGTCCATTTCAACACCGTCCAGCATGAAGACCTTGGGGCCGATCGGCTTGATGAAACCAACGCGTGCATATTTCTTTTTGGCCAGATGAAGCAGCGACAGACTGATGGTGGTCTTGCCACAGTGCTGGCCGGTAGCAGCAATGAAGATTTTCTTACACATATGTCTAAGCCTCGTGGCCTTTCTTACGTGTTGATACGCTATCACCCGGATTATACGTTTTTGGAAAAATAGGGGCAACATGGTATACGGTACCTGCCCGGAGACTGACCCAAAAAGGGGGGGCGCTTTGCCTGCTGAGCCACGATGGAACCCTCCTCTGGAGCCTGTGGCAACTCCCGTTATCTTCTTGACGCTTGCGTGATATTCTGCAATAATCCGTCGGTCCAAACGCCTGTTTGTTTACATCAAATCTTTCTAAGCTTCACCATCACCGACCATAGCGTAGAAAAGGAGCGTAAACGTGAAAAAGATCTGGGTTGTCCTGTCGTCTCTGCTCGTCCTTGCCTGTGCCGTATCCGCCTTTGCCGGCGACGGTTCCTTCAAGAGGGTCAAAAGCCAGGGTGCTCTGACCATCGGCCTCGATGATGCCTTCCCGCCGATGGGGTACCGCAACGACAAGGGGCAGTTGGTCGGCTTCGACATCGATGCAGCCGAAGAAGTGGGCAAGCGTCTCGGCATCAAGATCAACTGGCAGCCGACCGCATGGGACGGCGTCATCCACGCTCTCAACTCCAAGAAGTTCGACTGCATCTGGAACGGCATGACCATCACCGACGAGCGCAAGAAGGAAGTCGCCTTCACCAAGCCGTACAAGATGGACGGCCAGGTCGCGGTGGTCCGTTTCGCCGACAAGAAGCTCAAGAAGCTGGCCGACCTGAAAGGCGCCAAGGTAGGCGTTCAGAAGGGTTCCTCCGCCGTCGAGGCCGTCAAGAAGCTGCCGGCAGCCCCCGCCGAGGTGCGTGAGTACGAGGACAACCCGAAGGCGCTGCTGGACCTCGAATCCGACCGTCTCGACACCGTCATCATCGACGACGCCACCGGCCGCGACTTCATCGCCAAGCGTCCCGGCAAGTTCCGCATCCTGCCGGGCAACATCACCAAGGAGCCGTTCGGCGTTGCCTTCCGCAAGGAAGACGTTGAGCTGCGCGAGGCCGTCCAGAAGACCCTGGACAAGATGGTCAAGGACGGCACCATGGCCAAGATCTCCAAGAAGTGGTTCGGCGAGGACATCACCAACCCGAAGAAGTGGAAATAGTTAACGCTTTCCCCTCCCCGTGCGCGGGGAGGGGGACTGCCACAGTTAATCAGGTGTGCCGATGAAATTTTTTACCGGCAGGGTCGTCAAAAGAGCGATCCTGCTTTTTTCGTGCTTACTGTTACTCCTGGCCTCGGTCTGCTTCGCCACGGATTACGATCAGCTCTTCACCGATGCCAACGACGCCATGGCGCAGGGGGATCTCCCCGCCGCCATCGCCCTGCTCAAGAAGGTGGAGTTCGAGAAGGGTGACGAAAGCGGCGCCTTCGTCAGGAGCAGGATGCAGATCGCCAGGCTGCAATTTGCCCTGAAGGACATGGAAAAGGCGAGTTCCGCAGCCAAGGAAGTGCTTGCCGTCTATCCCGACAACAGCGAGGCGCTCAACTTCCTCGCCTCGGTCAAGCAGGAACAGACGCCCCGCTACCAGGTGTTCATCCAGGACTGCCTCCGCTTCCTGCCGCAGCTGCTGAAGGGGGCGGTGATGACCATCACCCTCGTGGTCTGCATCATCCTGATCTCGCCGGTGGGGGGGCTTTTGATCGCGCTCGGGCGCATCAGCACCTTCAAGCCGATCTCGGCGGTCTGCTGGTTCTTCATCTGGCTCTTCCGCGGCACCCCGCTTCTTCTGCAGCTCTTCTTCATCTACTACGGTCTCCCGTCCATGGGGATCACCTTCAAACCGTTCACCGCCGCCATCCTCGGTCTCGGGCTCAACTACTCCGCCTACCTCGGCGAAATCATCCGTGGCGGCATCCAGAGCATCGAGCACGGCCAGATGGAGGCCGCCAAGGCCATCGGCATGACCTATTGGCAGGCGATGCGCCGGGTGATCATCCCGCAGACCTACAAGCGGCTCATGCCGCCGATCGGCAACGAATTCATCGCGCTCATCAAGGACACCGCGCTCGTCTCCACCATCGCCATGGTCGAGCTGATGCGCTCGGCGGACCAGATGTTCAACGCCTACTTCAACGTGACCGCGCTGATCCTGGCGGCACTCATCTACCTGCTGTTCACCACCATCTTTACCTTCGTCTTCGAGAAGATCGAGGTCCGGGCCGGCATCTATGAAAACCGCTAACCAACCGTTGTTAAGCCTCAAGGGGATCACCAAGCAGTTCGGATCGCTCACCGCCGTGAACGGCGTGGACCTCGACGTCTGCCCCGGTGAGATCGTCGTCATCATCGGGCCGTCCGGCTCCGGGAAGTCGACCCTCTTGCGCTCCATCAACTTCCTCGAGGAGATCGAGGAGGGGACCATCGTCTTCGAGGGGAACGAGATCGGCTACGTGACCAGCAAGCACGGACGCCGGCACCTGGACGCACCGCACAAGATCTGCGCGCTGCGCTCCGAGATCGGCATGGTGTTCCAGCACTTCAACCTGTTCCCTCACATGACCGTGCTCGGCAACGTGATGGAAGGGCCGCTCACCGTGCAGAAGAAGAGCCCCGAGCAGGCGCGCGAGATCGCCGTGGACATGCTGGCCAAGGTGGGACTCTCCGACAAGCGCGACGTCTATCCCGCCACCCTTTCCGGGGGGCAGAAGCAGCGCGTCGCCATCGCGCGGGCGCTTGCCATGCGCCCCAAGCTGATGCTCTTCGACGAGCCCACCTCCGCGCTCGACCCCGAGCTGATCGGTGAGGTGTTCGACACCATACGCGACCTCGGCAAGGAGGGGATGACTATGATCATCGTCACCCACCAGATGGGCTTTGCCAAGGAGATGGCGGACCGGGTCATCTTCATGGAGAAAGGCTCCTTCGTGGCCCAGGGGACCCCGGAGGATTTCTTCGCCAACCAGATGGAACACGATCGCATCAAGTCCTTCCTGAACCGCATCCTTTAAGAGAAAGGCGGCAGTGAACCTGCCGCCGTCGCCTCCCCCCCTGCAACTCCCCCCGTTTCCTCGCACCCGTTCCTTGCCACCCGTCGCACCGTCGACAACCCTTCTGCCCGTGCTACAATGTACCCTTGTTGGCTTGGTGCTTATTAATGCGCTCGGGCCGCCATTCACATGGGAAAAAGGAGGAGTGCCATGATCAGAGCGGAAGAGGTCATCGGAACTATTCGGGCAGGACTCGAGCGGGAGGCGCGGGTAAACCTCCATGACCACCCGATCGAGTTGAGTTTTGCCGACGGCGTCATCACCATTGCGGGCGAAGTGGGGGGGATCGCCGCCAAGAAGCTTGCCCTTGAGATTGCCGCCAGGCCGCAGCCGGTTTCCGGTGTGGTGGACCGACTGCGCGTCGAACCGTCGGAGCAGATGGAGGATGGCGCCATCCGCGACCATGTCTGCAACGCGCTCGCCAGCGAGCCCGCCTTCATGCAGTACGCCGTCCAGGCGATCGTGAAGCAGGGCCTGGAAGAGGTGCGCGGCACCGCGCAACGGGGACTGGAACGGGTGCTCGAGGTCGAGGTCAACGAAGGCGTGGTGACCCTCAACGGCAGGGCCGAGAGCGTCTCGCATAAGCGCTTGGCAGGCGTCCTCGCTTGGTGGGTGCCCGGGAGCAGAGACGTGGTCAACGGTATCGAGGTGTGGTCCGACACCGAGGAGAACGATGATGAACTGGTTGACCTGATCAGGATCGTCCTGGAGAAGGATCCGCTGGTGAACGCGGCGCAGATCACGGTCCGCAGCAACGCCGGCGCCGTGACCCTGGAGGGGGCGGTGCCGACCCCTAACAACAAGCGGGCCGCCGAGTCCGATGCGTGGTACGTGTTGGGGGTAAACGAGGTGGTGAACAATCTTGTGGTGACCGGGTGAAGGAGCGTCCCAGGCATCCCTTCGTCCCGGCGCGGCGGCAGGATACCGTGCGCCAGGAGCTGACCGCCTTGTTGCGGGAGGGGAGTCTCACGGCGAAGGAGCTCTCGGGGCTGGTGGGGATTTCGGAAAAGGAGGTGCTGGAGCACCTCGAGCACCTAAGAATCGCACTCCATGGCCGGCTGGATATGACCCCGCCCCGTTGCCTGGAGTGCGGTTTTTCATTTCAGAAGAGGGAGCGACTGAGAAAACCCGGTCGTTGCCCGGTCTGCCGCGGCGAGCGCATCGTGGAGCCTTCCTTCACTATCGGCTGATCCTACACATCCAGCACTACCGTTGCCTGCCACCTCTGTGCTACCTGCTCCACCTTGTAGCGCAGCATGGTCACCGCCTTTACGTCTATCCCCATCTCGTGCCGCGTCGGGTCGATTTCCTCGCCCGACAGCGTCGCCCGGACCGTCAGCCCGCCATCGGAGGGGGTGATGCTCATCTCGCCGGGGAGCAGGACCAGCCTGCGGGCATCCTTGTAGAAGATGAGTTCGTTCAAGAAGTCGAAGAGAAGCATCTCCTCGTTTTCCTGCTCCAGCTTCAGCGCCAGCGTCTGGGCTTGGCGAATCTGCTCCGGGTTCTCGACCATGACCTGCATGGTGGCCCGTGCCGCTTCGCGGAACAGCTCTTCGAGTGTCGGTGCCCAGGCGTCGAAGGCAACATCGGCGTGCGCGATGTCGCTGCGGTACTCAAACGGCATGGTTTGCCTCCCTTAACCCTTGATGTTCCCGATCGGCACCAGGCGTGCCACCCGTTTGCTCAGCCCCGCCTGCTCGGTTGTCTCCACCACCTCGTCAATGTTCTTGTACGCCGCCCCGGCCTCCTCGGCGAGGCCGCCGAAGGAGTCGGTGCGCACGTAGATGCCGCGCTGTTCCATCTCGCGCTGCAGCTTGTCGCCGCGGAAGCTCCTCTTGGCCTCGTGCCGGCTCATGGTCCTGCCGCTGCCGTGCGCCGTGGTGTACCAGGCGTCCCCCCCGGTCGACATGCCGGCCAGGAGGTAGGAGCCGGTCTCCATGCTCCCCCCGATGATCACCGGCTGTCCCGTCTCCCGGTAGCACTCCGGAAGTCCCGGGAGGCCGGGACCGAAGGCGCGGGTCGATCCCTTGCGGTGGACCAGCAGTTCCTTGCGAGTGCCGTCGACAAGGTGCTTTTCGAGCTTGGCGGTGTTGTGGGCCACGTCGTAGACCATGCGCAGGCCGAGCTCGTCCGGCGCGGCGTGGAAGACGTCGGAGAACACCTCCCGGATCCGGTGCAGGATCACCTGTCGGTTGGCAAAGGCCATGTTGACGGCGCATTTCATGGCGCTGAAGTAGGCCTGCCCCTCGGGAGAGCGGAAGGGGGCGCAGGCGAGTTCCCGGTCCACGATCTTGATGTGGTACTTGCGTTCCATGACCGAGAGGAAGAGCTTCAGGTAGTCGGTGGCGACCTGGTGTCCGAACCCCCTGCTGCCGCAGTGGAACATGATCACCACCTGGTTGGGGACGGTGGTCAGGCCGAAGGCGTCGGCAAGCCCCCGGTCCATGATGTTCTCCGGCCGCACCACCTGTATCTCGCAGTAGTGGTTGCCGCTCCCCAGCGTCCCCAGCTGGTTGTAGCCTCGCTCCACCGCTTTCTCGCTGACATGGGAGGCATCCGCTCCCGGGAAGCAGCCTCCTTCCTCTGTCATCTCCAGGTCGTCCTGCGTTGCAAAACCGTTCTTGAGGCACCAGCGCGACCCCTGCTGCACCACGGTACGGAAATCGTCCTGCTTGAGCTTGACGAAGCCGTGGCAGCCGACCCCGGTGGGGATGCGGGCAAAGAGGCGGTCGACCAGCTGGTGCAGCTTGGGCTGGACCTGCTCGGCGGTCAGGTTGGTGAGCACGAGCCGCATCCCACAGTTGATGTCGAAACCGATCCCTCCGGGAGAGATCACGCCCGAGCCGGGGTCCATGGCGGCGACCCCGCCGATCGGGAAGCCGTAGCCCCAGTGCCCGTCGGGCATGCAGTAGGCGTAGCGCTGGATGCCGGGGAGCGTGGCGACGTTGCTTACCTGCTCGAATACGCCGGCGTCCATCTCGTTGACCAGCTTCTCACTGGCGACGATCCTGGCGGGAACCAGCATCCCTTCCTTGTAGCTCACCGGCAGTTCCCATATCGTGTCGCTGATCCGCTTCAGCGCAGCTGGTACGTTCATAGGACCTCCGTCTCTCTCAGATGGCGATGCACCCGGAGATGTTACCACAACTGGAATTGCCTAGTAGGGACGGCAGGAGGGTTTTTTCGAGATGTTCTGAGGCGGGGCGGGGCCTTGTGCCGCGCGCATGGCGGCCGTTTCGTCCGTGGGCGGCGCCGGGGGCGGTGGCGGCTCCGGCATAGTGCCTCGTTACGCCGAGGTGTGCCTGTGTTGGAAAGTGGCGGCGGGTAGGGGGGCTTCCTCTTTTTTCATCCAGTGTTCGGAGCGGTCAAAGCCGATGATGCAACCGGTCGACAGCAGGTAATCCAGGAAATAGTCGTTGATCACGTCATAGGTAAAGTCGTCGTAGCAGACCAGCACTCCCATTGTCGCCCTCCCGTGTGCATGCGTGAAGTTTCATTGCTATACCTATCGGAGCTTTGCCCCGCGACTTTAAGAAAGTTTTACTTGTTGCCCCGGGCTAAGCTGCCGTCCGGGGCCTCTTGCGTGCCTTCATGTACGGTCCGCGTGCCCCAGTCGGCTCCTTTTACCCTGTTTGGCGGCGCGCACAGTCTTAAAACATGAGTTGGCAGGGGCTCAAGTAGTTGACAAGGGTACGGGGTCCCCTGTATGCTCCATGAGTGCTAAAGCGCAACAATTACGTTGAAGAGGTACTTAAATGGATAACGATCACAGGGAAGAGATGGAAACCGAAGAGGAGAGCTTTGCCGATCTGTTCGAGCGGAGCCAGAAGGACGCCGGCCGACTGGAGCCGGGTGCAAAAGTCGAGGCGACGGTACTGCAGATCGCCAAGGACTGGATCTTTCTGGACACCGGCCGCAAAGGCGAAGGGGTCCTCGACATCAAGGAGCTCCTTGACGCCGATGGCAACCTGAGCGTCAAGGTCGGTGACAAGGTCACCGCCTGGTTCGTCTCTTCGCGCAACAACGAGATGCGTTTCACCACCAAGCTTGGCGGTGGCGGCAGCCACTCCGCCGGCAACGCGCAGCTCGAAGAGGCTTACGCCGCCGGCATCCCGGTCCAGGGCGTGGTCGAAAAGGAAGTAAAGGGAGGTTTCGAGGTCAAGGTCGCCGGTTCCCGCGCTTTCTGCCCGTTCTCCCAGATCGCCCTGAGAAGGGTGGAGGACACCGCGGCCCTTTTGGGCAAGCAGATGTCTTTCAAGATCACCGAGTATTCCGAGAAGGGGCGCAACATCGTCCTGTCCCATCGCGCGCTGCTCGAGGAGGAACTGCAGCAGCAGAAGGACGCGCTTAAGGAAACCCTCAACGTGGGCGACCGCGTGAAGGGGACCGTCACCTCGCTGCGCGACTTCGGCGCCTTCGTTTCCATCGGCGCCGTCGAGGGGCTCCTGCCGGTTTCCGAGGTGGCCTGGGCGCGCGTGAACCACGTGAGCGAGGTCCTCTCCGTCGGCCAGGAAGTAGAGGTCGTGGTGAAAGGGATCGACTGGGAAAAGAACCGCATCTCCTTCTCCTTGAAAGATACGCTGGCTGATCCTTGGGAAGAGGCGGCGAGCGCCTTCCCGGAGGGGTCCTACCAGAACGGCAAGGTGGCAAGGCTCACCCCCTTTGGCGCCTTCGTGACCCTGGCCAGTGGCGTGGACGGTCTGATCCACATCTCGAAGCTCGGGGCCGGCAAGAGGATTCAGCACCCGAAGGAGGTCCTCAGCGAAGGTCAGGAGGTCGAGGTGAAGGTCGAGTCGGTGGATCGCGAGGCTAAAAAGATCTCGCTCGCCCTGGCTTCGGTGAGCCGTGCAGCAGAGGAGCAGGCCCAGAGCATGGACGCCTACAAGAAGACCGTGGCAGAGGCCCCCAAGGGGATGGGCACCCTGGGCGACCTGCTCAAGGCGAAGCTGAAGGGATAGACGTTGGAGGAGCTGTTTCCCGACCCCGCCCAACTGCTGAAGCTTGCCCGCACCCGGATGCCCTACGGCAAGTACGCCGGCTCACTGCTGGTGGACCTGCCTGAGCCGTACCTGGTCTGGATGAGGCAGAAGGGGTTCCCGGAAGGGGACCTCGGAGCCATGCTCGAGTGCATGTACGAGGTGAAGGCCAACGGCCTGGAGTACCTGTTCGATCCGCTGCGTCGCGGCTGATCGGCCGCTCCCTTCAAAAAAGAAAAAGCCCCCCCTGCCGCAAGGCAAGGGGGGCTTTTCGTTTGGGCCTTCGAGGAGTCAGCGGCTCCACTCCACGCGAACCATGCGCTGTTCATGGCTCCACTTGTAGTGCAACTCGCCGCGCTGCGACTTGTAAAGCTCGCGTCCGATCTTCTGGGCCAGCTTGTCCTCCGTCGTGGTGACGATGATGCCGCCATCCTCCTCCCTGATCTCCATGATGCGCCCCAAGGGGTTCTTCTCCCTGTGCTTCGTCTCCTGTTGTTTCACCGTGTTCAGTATCTCCTCCCTGTGCTGTGCCAGGTACGCTCCCGAAAGGGTGACGACGCCGGCCGGATCCTGCCCGACGATGCGCTGGCAGGCGGGGCAGAGTACGTCTCCCTTGGGGGCGGCAGAAGATGCGCCTTCGATTTGCCAGCGTTTGTTGTGGTAGACGATGCCGCACCCCTTGCAGACGGTTCCGTCCACAGGCCCGCGTTTGGGCAGGTAAGGCTCGGGGCTGCGGGCCGCCATTTGTCCTTTCTCTTCCATAGTTATTCTGGATCCGTGTGGCATGGCTACCTCCGTTGTTTGAATTTGACAGGATTAGCGCTGGCTAAGTATAGCACTCCCGGTTCCCGCTGCATCGCGCCTCCAGCCTTCGCCAAGGCTTCGGCCGGCGGGCCTTTTCCCTTCGAATCGGGTGCAAGCCGCATATGACAGGGGGATGCTCCATCCGTGCGCGTCTCCGGCACTTTCAACGCTTGTACAGGGGTGGTTGGGTACGGGGCCCGGTTGATGGCGGGAAGGGAGGGGCGAGGGCGGGGCGAGACGGGCGGGAAGGGCGGGAAGGGCGGGAAGGCCGGGAAGGGCCGGGAAGGGCCGGGAAGGGCCGGGAAGGGATGGGGAGGGATGGGGAGGGATGGGGAGGGATGGGGAGGGATGGGGGACGGCTGCAGGAACCGCGGACACGAAAAAGGCCCGATGCCGATGCATTGGGCCTTCCCTTTAAATGTAACTGGCGCTTAAATCTCGAGATCCTTTACCCCTATCCGCCGGTGGAAGCTTTTCCATCGGGCGTAGAGACATGCTCCGGCAGGACCATGCCACCCGTTTCTCGCGGTTTCTTCCCCTTTTTGAAGCGGTTGTTACGCGCATGACGGATGAGATTTATAGGCCAATCGGCTTGATCTCCTTAAGCGCCAGCTACTAGCTCCAAAGTGCCGTAAAGGTTTATGTGAGACCACGCTCTTTTGTAAAGCATCTCCCCGGGAAACGCTTCAGGCAATTCCTTTAGCAGCATCGGGATTGCACACCACGTCTGATACCTGGGAAATTTTCAGTGTGGAATAATCAGGGTACCTCACGCCACCTTTACCTGTACCCCAGAGCTGTTTTCAAAGAACATCTCTTTGTTACGATTATAGTGTACCCCTGCCTTGCATAAGAGTCAACAGCCTGAATGGGCGTGGTTTTTGTGATTCGAGGCGGTTTTGTCTGATGCTGTAAGACCCGCAGCTGCTACTGTTGCGACGGCTCGGAACACGGCGATCAGTCGTGCAATACTGCCGCCGTGCCGCCGTTGTTACAGAACACCACTGTGGTACCATTGACCTTTCTGGAGGAGCCATGAGCAGCAATGCGAAAAGGGAACTCGAAGCGAGGAAGGAGCAGATGCTGAGCCTGCACCTCGTGGGGCGCGGCATCCGGGACGCGGCGGTGTTGAGGGCGATGCGCGAGGTGCCCAGGGAGTCGTTTCTTCCCGCCGGCCTTGAGCTTTTGGCCTACGAGGACGGCCCGCTGCCGATCCAGGAGGGGCAGACCATCTCCCAGCCCTACATCGTCGCCTACATGATCGAGGCGCTGGAGTTGCAGGGGACCGAGAAGGTCCTGGAGATCGGCACCGGCTCCGGTTACGCGGCAGCCGTCTTGAGTCTGTGCGCGGCCCAGGTCTTCACCGTGGAACGGCTCCCGTCCCTGGCGCACCTGGCCGCGGAGCGCCTGCGCGAGCTCGGCTACGGCAACGTGGCGGTGCGCCTGGGGGACGGCACCCTGGGGTGGCAGGAACATGCCCCTTACGATGCCATCGTGGTGACCGCCGGAGCGCCCGGTGTTCCGGAGGAGCTTGAGCTGCAACTGGCGCCGGGAGGGCGGCTGGTGATCCCCGTCGGGCCGACCCCCCACCTGCAGGACCTGGTGCGTGTGCGCCGCGATAAAGAAGGTGCGCTGCACCGGGAAGCCCTCTGCGGGGTCCGTTTCGTGCCGCTGATCGGCGCGCAGGGGTGGGAGGACTAGGAAAGTGCCAGTGTCTCGGCGGCCGGGACCTCGTTCAGGGTCCTCAGGAAGGACTCGTCGCTCACCGCACCGCAGCGGGTAGCAAGCCGCAGCAGCTGTTCCGGCAAGGGCGCCGGGATGTCGATTTCCTCCCCCGTGGCCGGGTGAATCAGCGTGGTCCGGAAGGAGTGCAGCGCGTGCCCGGTGAAGCCGGAGAGCCCCCTGCCGCCGTAGCGCTTGTCGCCCAGGATCGGGTGCCCGATCATCCTGAAATGCTGCCTGATCTGGTGCATGCGCCCGGTGAGCGGGTACACGGCCAGCAGGGAAACCCCTCCCCCCTGGAAGATCCTCTGGTAGCTGGTCTGGGACTCCTTGCCGTCCAAAGCGGCATCGATGGTTCCCTGTTTCTGCAACTTCCCCTCCACCATGGCAAGGTACAGTTTGCCGAGCCCTTCCTCCTGCACCATCTTGCCGAACATCCCGGCGGCAACCGCGCTCTTGGCCAGGATGATGGCCCCCGACGTCCCCTTGTCCAGCCGGTTCACCGGGCGCAGCCTCCCGACCCCGTCGCGCTTTTTCAGCAGCGCCTCGGCCAGGTCGACCAGGGTGATCTCTTCGGGATCTTCGGTACGGTGCACGGCCAGCCCTGCCGGCTTGTTCAGGCAGAGGATCCAGCTGTCCTCGAACAGTATGTCCAGTTCCGGGGTGAGCCGGGCCAGGAAGGCCGCGGTCTTCGCGCTCTCCTTGAGCGTCACCTGGTCGGCGAAGTGCAGGGCGTCGCCGGGCTCGGCCGGAACACCGTTCACCTTGAGGTGCCCCGAGTTGATCAGCTTTTTGATGTAGGAGAACTGCGCGCTGGGAAGGAGGTTGCGCATGAAGCTGTCCACGCGCCGCAGGTGGTCTTGGGCCGTTATCTGGTAGGTTAACATGGGACGGAGTATACCTTCATGAGGAAGAAGGCGCAAGGGAATCTGCCCCGCATGTGATGATCCCGGGTCCGGGGGGAGGGACAAAGAAAAGGGCGCACCCGCTGAGGGTGCGCCCTTGGTACATCCAAAGAGCTGGCGAATGTTTATTCGCCCCTACTTTTTCACGTTGTAGAAGACCTCGGCCCCTCTGAACAGCGCGACTTCGTCCAGTTCGTCCTCGATCCTGAGCAGCTGGTTGTACTTGGCTACACGGTCGGTACGGCAGAGCGAACCGGTCTTGATCTGCCCCGCGTTGACGGCCACGGCGAGGTCGGCGAGGGTGACGTCCTCGGTCTCGCCGGAGCGGTGCGAGATGACGCAGGTGTAGCCGGCGCGCTTGGCCATCTCGATGGCGTCGAGGGTCTCGGTCAGGGTGCCGATCTGGTTCAGCTTGATCAGGATGGAGTTGGCGATCCCTTTCTTGATCCCTTCCTTGAGGATGGAGGGGTTGGTCACGAACAGGTCGTCGCCCACGATCTGGATGCGCTTGCCCAGGCGGTCGGTGAGCTTCTTCCAGCCGTCCCAGTCGTTCTCGGCCATGCCGTCCTCGATCGAGATGATCGGGTACTTGTTGACCAGGTTCTCGTAGAAGTCGACCATCTGGTCGGCGGTCTTCTTAGGCTCCGCCTCGTTCTCCAGGGTGTAGACCCCGTTCTCGAAGAGCTCGGAAGATGCGACGTCGAGCGCCAGGAGCACTTCCTCGCCCGGCTTGTACCCCGCCTTCACGATGGCCTCCATGATCACTTCGAGGGCCTCCTCGTTGGATTTGAGGTTCGGCGCGAAGCCACCCTCGTCGCCGACGGCGGTGTTGTACCCCTTGCCCTTGAGGACCGATTTCAGCGCGTGGAAGATCTCGGCGCCCATCCTCAGGGCCTCCTTGAAGCTCTTGGCGCCGGCCGGCATGATCATGAATTCCTGGATGTCGACGTTGTTGTCGGCGTGGGCGCCGCCGTTGATGATGTTCATCATGGGCAGCGGCAGCTCTTTCGCGTTGGAGCCGCCGATGTACTGGTACAGCGGCAGGCCTACCTCGTCGGCCGCGGCCTTGGCCACGGCGAGGGAGACGCCGAGGATGGCGTTGGCGCCCAGGCGGCTCTTGAATTCGGTGCCGTCGAGCTCCAGCATCTTCTTGTCGATCCCCACCTGGTCGGTGGCGTCCATGCCGGTGATCTCGTCCGCGATGATGTCGTTGACGTTGGCGACGGCCTTCTCCACGCCCTTGCCGAGATAGCGCCCCTTGTCGCCGTCACGCAGTTCCAGCGCTTCGCGCTCGCCGGTGGAGGCGCCGGAGGGAACCGCGGCTCTGCCCATAGCACCGGAATCCAGGAACACCTCGACCTCAAGTGTCGGATTTCCCCTGGAATCAAGTATTTCCCTGGCGTAAACGTCGGTTATCTGGCTCATCTCTACCCCCCTGGATTGAAATTTTAATTGTGAACGGGCAGCGCCGCCCGTCTTAATGGAGCCTCCGTTATATAACATATCTGCCCTCAAAGGGAAGCAGGTTTTGTAAATTTTTGCTAACATGTCGAAGCGACAGCGGTTCCCAAGGCATTTGGTTTAGATTGACAGTACTCAAATAAACGGGATATATTGTCCCCTTGCTGCTATTCTTGCAGTCTCTGTCCTTACGACACGGGAACCATTGAAGATAATGCCCACCGAAAGCGGCGACAAACAGACAATTCAGAAGAGTTCGCTGATCCGGCTTTGCGACAGCTGGATGGACGCGGTTGCCCAGGGTTTCACCTGCGACCGGTATGAGAAGCGCAGCCGCTTCATCATGCTGTTCCTCACCGCCTTGTTCCTCACCCTGCTCATCATTCCGAGCCCGCAGTTCCTCTCGGTGCAGTACCGCGAGGGGGACATTGCCACCTCCGACATCCGTGCCAGCCAAGATTACCTCATCGAGGACCTGCTGCTGACCGAGAAGAAACGGGCGGAGGCGGAGGGTGCCGCGCCCTTCGTCTACACCCTCGCCGCCAACGGCAACATTGAACTGGTGCGCCGCTTCGATGACGCGCTGGATGTCGTGGACGATCCCACCCTGCACGGGGAGGCCAGGCGCAAGGCGGCAGTCGCCGTGCTCGGCGTCGATATCTCGGCCCAGGAGCTCGCGGCACTTTCCCGCGTCAAGCAACAGCGCGCTTTCCTCGCCGACCTGGCGCGGCAGCTGGCCCCCCTGTACCGGCAGCGCATCGTTGCCGACCGCGGCCACTTCGCCGCCGACCTGCGCCACGGCATCGTGGTGGTGGATGATGCCACCAGGCAGGACGTCGCCGGAGGCGACTACAGCGCGAGCATCGACCTCCCCGCCGCGCGACGCATCTTCTCCCAGGCCGCCCTGACCCAGGGGGCGGCGCCCCACGACCTGGAACTCCTGAAGGGGGTGGCACTGCGCATGATCGCGCCCAACCTCACCTTCGATCGCAACGGTACCGACACCAAGAAGAGCGAGGCGCGCGCCGCGGTGCGCCCGGTGCTCTTCAAGATGAAGCGCGGCGAGATGATCGTCCGGGTGGGGGAGCGGGTGACCTCCGAGCAGGCGATGAAGCTGGAGAAGATCTTCAAGACCAGGAACAGTACCCCCGTTCTCACCGGCCTGGGGATCTTCGGCCTGATCCTGGTGCTCTGCTACGCCCCGTTCCGCTTCGGCCGCAAGAACATCAGGAAGTTCAACCCGAGCAACAAGGACGTCCTGCTGCTGTCGCTTCTGACGGTGGCCAACTTCGCGGTCCTCAAGCTGGTGTCGGCCGTTTCCACCGCCCTTGGCGGGCTCTTCCCCTCCATCGACACGGCGAGTTACTTCTACCTCTTCCCGTTCGCGGCTTCCGCCATCATCGTCAGGATCATCCTGAACTCCGAGGTCGCCCTGGTCTACTGCGCCATCACGGCGCCGCTCACCGGGATCATGCTGAACAACTCGCTGCAGGTGGTGGTCTACGCCCTGCTCGGAGGCATCGTGGGCGCCCACGGGGTGCGCCAGTGCAAGGAGCGGGGGACCATCTACAGCGCGGGGTTCAAGGTAAGCGCGGTGAACATGGCGCTCGCCGTCTGCTTCCACGTCTACAACGACAGCCCGCTTTCCCTGCAACCGCTTTATTGCATCATCTTCGCCTTCCTGGGCGGCCTGATCAACGCGGTCTACGTTTCCGGCACCATCCCGCTCATCGAGGCGCTCTTCCAGTACACCACCGACGTGAAGCTGCTGGAACTGGCCAACCTCAACTCGCCGCTTCTGCGCGAACTGATGATCCGCGCCCCCGGCACCTACCACCACAGCGTCCTGGTGGGGAACATGGTCGAGGCCGGCGCCGAGGCGATCAACGCCAACCCGCTGCTCGCGCGCGTTGCCGCCTACTACCATGACGTCGGGAAGCTGAAGAAGCCGCAGTACTTCATCGAGAACATCCGCGACGGCGAGAACCGCCACGACAAGCTCTCCCCCAGCATGAGCGCGCTGATCCTGATCTCGCATATGAAGGACGGGGTCGAACTCGCCAAGGAGCACCGCATCGGGCAGCCGATCATCGAGATCATCCGGCAGTCCCACGGCACCTCGCTGATCAACTACTTCTACCTGAAGGCGAAGGGGCTCGAGACGCCGGGCTCTCCCCCGGTCGACGAGCGGGACTTCCGCTATCCCGGCCCCAAGCCGCAGACCAGGGAGGCGGGGCTCGTGCTTTTGGCCGACTGCGTGGAGGCCGCCTCGCGCACCCTCACCGACCCGACGCCGGCCAGGATCCAGGGGTTGGTGCAGAAGATCATCAACAACATCTTCATCGACGGCCAGCTGGACGAGTGCGAGCTGACACTCAAGAACCTGCACGAGATAGCCAAGAGCTTCAACCAGATACTGGCGGGGATCTATCACCAGCGCATCGATTACCCCGAGCCTGCCTACAAGGAGAAGACGATTGCCAAGAAGCCAGAGGATAACGATAGCGAATCGCCAAAGGCGGATACCGGTCGCGAAGACGCAGCTGCGAAAGGTGGCGCAGAGGATCTTAGACGCCTTGGGATGTCCTGAGGCGGAACTCTCCGTCAGCATCGTCGGGGACCGGGCCATCCGGGTCCTGAACCGGGAGTACCTGGGGCGGGACAAGGCTACCAACGTGATCTCCTTCGCCATGCAGGAGGGGGAGTTCGGCTCCATCAACCCCGGCCTTCTCGGGGACGTGGTCATCTCCGTCGACACCGCGGCGCGCGAGGCCGAGGAGGCCGGCGACACCTTCCTGAACCGCCTGTACTTCCTGCTTTTGCACGGCGTCCTGCACATCACCGGCTACGACCATGAAAGAAGCGGCGAGGCCGAAGCCGCCCGCATGGAGGCCAAGGAGCGGGAGATCTTCTCCCTGCTGGTTGAGGAAGGGCTTGTCTAGCCGGGGCAGGGGCTTGATATGAAGCCGACCCGCTTCATCGACTCTGTGAACTGCGCCATCGAGGGGATCCTTCACACCACCCGCACGCAGAAGCACATGCGCTACCACTTCCTGGCCGCGCTCGCCGTGCTGTTCGTCGCGCTGCTGTTGCGGGTCTCCTCTATCGAGTTCATGCTGCTGGCCTTGGCCATCAGCTTCGTCCTCTTCGCCGAACTGCTCAACACCGCCATCGAGGTGGTGGTGGACATGATCTCGCCCGACTACCATCCCATGGCCAAGCTGGCCAAGGACGTAGCGGCGGGCGCCGTGCTGGTGGCCGCTTTCGGCACCGCCATCATGGGATACCTGGTGCTCGCCAAGTACGTGCTCCCCTGGCAAAGGCAGGGTCTGGAGATGCTGGGGACGGAGTCGGAACTGGGGATGGTGGTCTCGGCGATCCTGGTGCTCATCGTGGTCGTGATCCTCAAGGCGCGCGGCGGGACGGGAAAGCCGCTCGAAGGGGGGGGCGCCAGCGGCCACTCGGCGGTCGCCTTTTCCATCGCCACCTCGGTGGCGCTGCGCACCCAGGAACCGCTCATCGCGCTTTTCAGCTTCATCCTGGCCGTGATGGTCAGCCACTCGCGCCTGCTGCTCAGGATCCACCGCCCCCGGGAGATCGTGGTGGGGGCGCTGGTCGGGGTGGGGATCACCATGGCGGTGCACCTGTTGTTCCGCGCCTTTTGGTGAGAGCTTTGACAGACAACGCAGCAACATTAAGGAGACAGATCCTTGGAAGAGGGTAACGGACGCAGGGGCCAGGGACTCATCGAATCCCTGACCCGGCTCTTGTACGGCAAAAAGAAGGTCACCGAGGCGGAGATCCAGGAGATCATGGATGCCGGCGAGGAAGAAGGGGTCATCAACCAGGAAGAGAACGCGATGATCCGTTCCATCCTGACCCTCGGCGACTCGATGGTGCGCGAGATCATGCTGCCGCGCATGGAGATGGCCTGCGTCTCCATCGAGGACGAGGTGCGCGAGGTGCTGAAGTCCATCATCGCCTCCGGCCATTCGCGCCTTCCGGTCTACGAGGGGACCATCGACAACGTCATCGGCCTCATATACGCCAAGGACCTGCTGCGCTACTGGGGGGAGCCCGACCACGCCATCGAGCTCAGGAAGCTGATCCGTCCCCCCTTCTTCATCCCGGAAACCAAGAACCTCGAGGAGCTGCTGCACGACTTCAAGAAGCGCCGGGTCCATATGGCGGTGGTCATCGACGAGTACGGCGGCACCGCGGGACTGGTCACCATCGAGGACCTCTTGGAGGAGATCGTGGGGGACATCCAGGACGAGTACGACCTTGAGACCGAGCGCCTCTCGGTGCAGACGGACGGCTCCATCGTCGCCGACGGCAGGCTTCCCATCGAGGAACTGGAAGAGCAGTTCGACGTCGAGATCGCGAAGGAAAACTTCGAGACGGTGGGGGGGCTCCTTTTCCACCTGACCGGCCGCATCCCCGCCGAGGGCGAGGTGATCGAGAACGACTCGCTGGTGCTCACCGTGCTGGAAGCGGACGAGAGACGGATCGCCAAGGTGCACATCGCGAGGAGGCAGGAACAGGCCGGGGAGTCCGAGGAACCGTGACCGCGCGCACCGCCATCGCCGGGGAGGCGACCGCGGGACGCTACCTGCTGGCGCTGTTCTCGGGCGTTTTGCTGGCGCTCTCCTTCCCGCTGCCCGGGATATCGCCCCTGGCCTGGATCGCCTTCGTTCCGCTTTTCCTGGCGACCGATCGCGTCTCGCCCCGGCTCGGTTTCCAGTTCGGCTTCACGGCCGGATGCGTCGCCTACGCGGGCATCCTGTACTGGCTCAACGTGGTGATGATGAACTACGGGAAGCTGCACTGGACGGTGAGCGTGACGCTCTACCTCACCCTGGTCGGCTACCTGGCGCTCTATCCCGGCGCGGTGCTCTGGCTGGTGCGGCGCTGCGAAAGGAGCCGGATTCCGCTCCTTTGCTCCTTCCCGCTTTTGTGGGTGTCGGGGGAGGCGATCCGCTCCTACATTTTGACCGGGTTTCCTTGGGCGAGCCTCGGCTATTCCCAGTACCGGACCCTGCCGCTGATCCAGATCAGCGACGTGACCGGGGTGTACGGGGTAAGCTTCCTGGTCGCCCTGGGCAACGTGGTGTTCTACCGGATCTGGGTGTCGATGCGCCACCGCAAACCCTACCCGGTGCGCGCCCTGTTGCTGCTGGTGCTGCTGCTGGCGGCGACCATGGTCTACGGCGTCACCGCGCTGACCCGCGTCGAAAAGGGGGAGCCCCGGAAGGTCCTCCTGGTGCAGGGGAACATCCCGCAGGACGTGAAGTGGGATCCCGCCTTCCAGGATGCGACGCTTAAGACCTACGAACGGCTCACCCGGGAGGCGTGCCGGGAGCCGGGGACCCTGGTGGTCTGGCCGGAGAGTGCCCTGCCGTTTTTCCTGCAGCGGGAGCCGGCCTACGCGGCGCGGGTGCGGGCGCTGGCCGTAGAGTTGAAGAGCCCGCTGGTGGTGGGGAGCCCCGCCTACGAGCAGGAGGGGGGAAGGATGCGCTACCTGAACAGCGCGTACCTCATCTCCGAACAGGGCGCCATCGCGGGGAGAAGCGACAAGCTGCACCTGGTCCCCTTCGGCGAGTACGTGCCGCTGGCCCCGCTGCTCCCCTTCGTGAACAAGCTGGTCACCGGGATCGGCGACTTCTCCCCCGGCAGGGAGGCTGTTGTGCTGCCGGCCTCGGTCGGGAAGCTCGGCGTACTGGTCTGCTTCGAGGGGATCTTCCCGGAAGTGGCCAACGCCTATGTCGAAAGGGGAGCCCAGGTGCTGGTGAACATCACCAACGACGCCTGGTTCGGGCGCAGTTCCGCCCCTTACCAGCACCTTTCCATGACCGTGTTCCGGGCCGTGGAGAACCGGGTTCCCCTGGTGCGGGCGGCCAACACCGGCATCTCCTCGGTGATAGACAGCAAGGGGCACATCCGGGGCATGACCCAGCTTTTCCAGGAGGCGACCCTGAGCGGCGAGGTGAGGCCGGGGACCGGTCGGACCTTCTATAACCGTTTCGGCGATCTCTTCGCCCTGCTCTGCCTCTCCGGCAGTATCGGGATGGGGATCGCCTGTTACCGCGGGCGCCGTAACTGACGCTTTGCCAATACCAGTGATCGCCTTGCCGGCGATGCGACCATAAGGAGTTTTGAGATGTTCAGAGAAGAAATTGCCAAGATCGAGGACCTTGCCGAGCGAATCCACAAGCTTCGGGGGTCTCTTTGACGTAGATGACAAGCGGGAGCGGATGCACGAGCTCGAGGAGCTGACCTCGCGCGCCGATTTCTGGAACGACGCCGAAAAGGCCCAGAAGGTGCTCAAGGACAGGATGGCGATGGAGAAGGACGTCACCACCTGGGAAACCCTCGAGCGCCAGGCCCGCGACATCCAGGAGCTGATCGAGCTCGGGAACGAGGAGCAGGACGAGGCGACGCTGGCCGAGGTCCACGGCATGAACGAGCAGCTGGAGATCGGGGTGAGCCAGGCGGAATTCCGCAGGATGCTCTCCGGCCCCCATGACGCCTCCGGCGCTTTCGTCTCCATCAACTCCGGGGCCGGCGGCACCGAGTCTCAGGACTGGGCCGAGATGCTCCTGCGCATGTACCTGCGCTACTGCGAGAAGAAGGGGTGGAAGACCGAGATCACCGACTACCAGGAGGGTGATGGGGCCGGGATCAAGGGGGTCACCTTCGCGGCCACCGGCGAGTTCGCCTACGGTTACCTGAAGGCGGAAGCGGGCATCCACCGGCTGGTGCGCATCTCCCCCTTCGACAGCAGCGCGCGGCGCCACACCTCGTTCGCGTCCGTGTTCGTCTTTCCGGTGATCGAGGAGGATGACATCGAGATCAAGATCCCTGAGAGCGACCTGAGGATCGACACCTACCGCTCCTCGGGCGCCGGCGGCCAGCACGTCAACACCACCGACTCGGCCATCAGGATCACGCATCTTCCCACCGGCACCGTGGTGGCCTGCCAGAGCGAGCGCAGCCAGCACATGAACAAGGCCACCGCCATGAAGGTGCTCCGCTCCAAGCTCTACGAGATGGAGCTCCGGGAGCGCGAGGCGAAGGCGGCCGATATCGCGGGCGAGAAAAAGGAGATCGGCTGGGGGAGCCAGATCCGCTCCTACGTGCTGCACCCCTACAAGATGGTCAAGGACCTGCGCACCGGCGTGGAGAGCGGCAACCCGGACAACGTGCTGGACGGCGCCCTGGACGACTTCGTGGTTCCCTACCTGATGGGCGTGCGCCGGGAAACCAAGGACATCTAGGGGCTCCGACCTCCTCCCTGCAAGCGTACGAGCTGTACCTCTCCCCCTCCGGGGCGGGACCAGACAAGGAACCATAATGCTTAAGACGGCAAGACTGTTGATTATATATCTCCTCCTCCTCGCACCCGCGGCCACCGGCTGCGCCGCGCAGCGCGCCGGCCTTTCCAGCGTCGGCTTCGCCATCCAGGTGGGCGCCTTCTCAGACGTGAAAAACGCCGAGCGCCTCACCAGGAAACTGCAGGAGCAGGGGATCGAGGCCTTTTACTTCAAGCGGGAAAACGGCATCTACGCGGTCCGTTTCGGGGACTTCCCCCGCCGGGAAGAGGCGCGCAAGGCGGCCCAGAAGCTGGTGAAGGAGCGCACCATCGGCTCCTACTTCATCGCGCCGCCGCAGCCCGACCGCACCGCGCTGGTGCGGGAGACCGTGATCGAGAAGGCGCCCGCGCCCTCCATCACCACCCCGGTGAAGCCCGGCAGGAAGCGCGAGGAGCCGGTGAAGCGCGACCGCAGCGACATGGGGAACATCGCGGCCCGCACCGCCGAGCGCTTCGTGGGCATCCCCTACCGCTGGGGCGGGGACACCGTGGTGGACGGCATGGACTGCAGCGGATTCGTGCGCGCGGTCTACAACCTGTGCGGCGTCAACATCCCGCGCACCTCGCGCGAGCAGTACCGGGTGGGGGACGCGGTCGGGCGTGAAGAGCTCAAAGACGGCGATCTGGTCTTCTTCGGGGCCTCCTCCGATGAGATCAACCACGTCGGCATCTTCGTCGGCAACGGCCGGTTCGTGCACGCGCCGCGCCGCGGCGACGACATCAAGGTGAGCTCCATGGACGAGTCCTACTTCCAGAAGAAGTTCGTCGGGGCGAAACGGTATTTTTAATCCCTACGCCCCCGGTGCCGATAAGGTCTAGGCCCGGCAAGGCAGAGCAAAGGGGACCGCAAAAAGGGGACAGGCACCTCCGGGGACAGGCACCTCCGGAGCCAGTCCCCACAGGCCCGAGCCTTAAACGTAGAACGTAGAACATAGAACGTAGAACTTGATTCATAGTTGAACCAAAACCGAGACAGGAGCAGTTATGGCATTTATCAAGCCGTTCAAGGCGGTACGCCCCAAAAAGGAGCTGGCCGAGAAGGTCGCCGCCCTTCCCTATGACGTGATGAACACCGAGGAGGCCATCCAGATGGCCGCCGGCAACCCGGTGAGCTTCCTGCACATCTCCCGCCCCGAGATCGATCTTCCCAGGGAGGTCGATGTGCATTCGGAGCCGGTGTACCTCAAGGGGCGTGAAAACCTTGAGCGATTCCTGGCCGAGGGGGCGCTGCTGCAGGACGAGACCGAGCGCTACTACGTGTACCGCCAGAAGATGGGGAGCATCACCCAGACCGGCCTCGTGGTCTGTGCCGGCGTGGACGACTACCAGACCGGCACCATCAAGAAGCACGAGCTGACCAGGGCTGACAAAGAGGAGGATCGCGTCAAACATATCGACGCGCTCAACGCGAACGACGAACCGGTCTTCTACACCTACCGTCACGATGCCGCGATCACGGCGACCATCGATCGGGTGACCCAGGGGACGCCCCTGTACGATTTCACCACCGATGACGGCGTCTCCCACGCCCTTTGGGACATCGCCGACCCGAAGCTGATCGAATCCCTCACCGTGAGCTTCGCCGCCATACCGACCCTCTATGTCGCAGACGGGCATCACCGCAGCGCCGCAGCGAGCCGCGTGCGGGACCTGAGAAGGGACGCCAACCCGAAGCACACCGGCAGCGAGGAGTACAACTACTTCCTCACCGTGATCTTCCCGGACAACGAGATGACCATCATGCCGTACAACAGGGTGGTGAAGGATCTGAACGGCCGCAGCGTCGCCGAGTACATGGCGCGCGTCGGCGAGCGTTTCGAGGTCACCCCGGTTTCCGGCGCGGTCAGCCCGGGGGAGCGCCACCAGTTCGGCATGTACCTGGGAGGCAAGTGGTACGAGCTCACCCCCCGCGAGGATTCCTTCCAGGAGAACGACCCGGTCGCCTCCATGGACGTCTCCATCCTGCAGGACAACCTGCTCAGCCCGGTCCTCGGGGTGCGCAACCCCCGCACCGACCAGCGCATCCACTTCGTCGGCGGCATCCGGGGCGTCGAGGAACTGGAGCGGGTGGTCAACTCCGGGGAGTACATGGTGGCCTTCTCGCTGTTCCCGACCTCGATCGAGGAACTGATGTCGCTTGCCGACGAGGACAAGATCATGCCGCCCAAATCGACATGGTTCGAGCCCAAACTCAGAAGCGGCCTCTTCATCCATTTGCTGGATTAACTGCATACCAAAACCTCACGGAGGAAAATTGATGCGCAACGTAGAGAAGTTCCTCGTGCTGCTGCTGCTCATGGCGGCGGTAGCCATACCCGCCTGCTCCCAGAAGGATCCCGCCAAGCAGCCGGCAACCGAAAAAACCGCAGCCAAGGTCGCCGCGGGGGCGGTGACCACCCCCTCCGGTCTTTCCTATACCGACCTCGTGGTAGGTACCGGCCCCTCCCCGACCTCTGGCAAGGGGGTGAAGGTGCACTACACAGGGACCCTGGAAAACGGCACCAAGTTCGACAGCTCGCTCGATCGCGGCCAGCCCTTCATCTTCAGGATCGGGGCAGGCGAAGTGATCCCGGGCTGGGACGAGGGGGTCATGTCCATGAAGGTGGGGGGCAAGCGTAAGCTGGTGGTCCCGCCGCAGCTGGGCTACGGTGCCAACGGCGCCGGCGGGGTGATTCCCCCGAACGCCACCCTGATCTTCGAAGTGGAGCTTCTCGACGTAGAGAAGTAATCATACCGGCTGCTTGCAATGGTACCGGGGCGCTGTAAAGTTGTGCTTTGTGCTTTTTAGCCCCAGGCTTCGTTGCGAGGTGCCCCATGCGCCTGATGCCGCTTGCCTTGTTTCTGCTCCCGGTGCTGCTCTGCCAGCAGGCCGTCGCCGGGCAAAAGAGCGTCACCCTGTACCTGGACGGGGCGCGGGTGGAGCAGGAGTTTTCCGCCTCCGGCGGCTACCTCGAACTCCCGTTGCCGGACGGCTTCGCACCGGGGTCGCTCCGGGTGAAGGCGCCGGGGGGGAGCGTGCTGAGGGTAGAGCTGGTCCCGGCCGAACAGGACCGGCGCCGGGCGGGCGAAATAGCCAAGCTCCGGGAACGCCGCGGCGAGTTGCAGGACCGCATGGACGCCCTGAACCGGCGCGAGGAGATCTTCTCCGCCGCTGCCAGGTCGCAAAGTGGCAAGGCCCCCAGGAAGACGAAGGCCAACCCCGATCCGGTGGTCACGCTGCAGCAGGGGACCGAGTTCGCTCTGAACCAGATGGAGGCGGTTTACCGCAGCAAGCGCAAGTGCCGACTCGCCCTCGACGCCGTGGAGCGGGAGCTGGCGATGGCCGCCAAGGGGGTCGCGTCGGCGCGCATCTGGGTCACCGGCAGCAAAACCCGCGTCTCCTACCTGGTGGGTAACGAGCGCTGGATCCCCAGTTACGATCTCCGGTTCTCGGGGGAGGGGGGCGCCGAGTTGCTGCTGCACGCGAAGCTCCAGCAGCGCGAGAAAGGTGTGCAGTACCAGGTGGCGCGAGGAACGACGGCAAAGCCGGGAGCGGTCGATGCGGTGCGGGGAGATTTCCCGGTCCTGGCCCGCTACCCGCTCACGGTCACCGGTGCCGCCGGTGCGGAGCCTCCCGAGCGTTTCGCTTTCGCCCCGGTCGAGGCCGGTCTCCCTGCCGGGGACGCCGCCCTTTACTGGAAGGGAGAATATCTAGGCAGCGCGCCGTTCTCCGGGGGAGGCAGCACCGTGTTCACCCTGGGGCAGTAGCGAAGGTCCTTGCCTTTGTATGATTAAGATGCTATAAGAAAGCGGCTTTTTTCATGTGATTTGATATTCCCACCCAAAGGAGGAGATATGACTGCAACATCTTCAGATTTCGTCAAAGCGCTCGAAGTAGGGCGTCCCCCCAACGTAGCGAAACTCTTCCCCAATTCCAAAGCACTGCTCGTAAGCGGCAAGGTCGTCGACCGCGCCATGAACGCCAAGGGACATGCCCTGGCCCTGGCTGCCAACGGCCGCAACCACTTCGTCATCCGCGGGGTGCTCGCCGCGGCCCAGCGCGCCAACGCCGCCGTCATCATCGAGATCGCCAAGAGCGAAGGTGGCCAGAAGGCATACTGCCCGGTCAACTACTGGAACATGGCCCGCCAGGTCGACGCCGTCGCCAACGAGCTCGGCATCACCATCCCGGTAGCCATCCACGCCGACCACTACGGCATCAAGGGGGAAGGGGACGTCAAGTCGGCCAAGGTCGAGATTCCGAGCATGTTCGAAGCCGGCATCACCTCCATCGCCATCGACGCATCGCACCTTCCCGACGAGGAGAACCTCCTCGCCAACATCGAACTCAGCGGCGTGATCCCGGCCTGGGCCGGTCTCGAGACCGAGGTGGGCGAGATCAAGGGGAAGGAGGGGCTTTCCACCGTTCCCGAAGCGCTCTTTTTGATCCGCGGCCTCAACGCCCACGGTATCTTCCCGGACTGGATCGCTCTGAACAACGGCACCACCCACGGCATCGAGGCCTCCGACGCCGGCATCCAGGTCGACCTCACCGCAGAAATCCACGAGGCGATCAAGCAGTACGGCGTTAACGGCGCCCAGCACGGCACTTCCGGCAACAGCTACGACAGGCTGCGCCAGATCGCGCAGAACACCCGCACCACCAAGGCCAACGTGGCGACCGCCCTGCAGTTCATCTCCTGGGGGCTCGAGGTCAACGACTACGGCAACGCCAAGCTCGATGAGAACGGCAACTTCATCAAGGTGAAGGGCGAAGGGATGAGCGAGGAGCTGTGGGCCGAGATGGTGGCATTCGCCGAGTCCAAGGGGTGGAAGAAGGGGGACTACAAGAACCTCAACCTCCCGTTCGAGAACAAACTTTTGGCCCAGCCCAAGGAAGTGCGCGAGCGCATGAGCAAGAGAGTCGAGGATTTCGCCTACAACCTGATCGCCAACGTCTTCAACTCCGCCGACACGGCGCCGCTTGCCATCGACGCCATCCTCAAGGCCGGATCCTACGACCTCGGCCCCAAAGGAAAGCGGATCGAGAACCCGGCTGAGTGGACCAAGGAGCAGCTCCCCAAGCAGGCCCAGGGACTTACCCGGGACAAGGGACCGGAAGGCAACTTCGAGGACTAGCACCGCCATCAAGCTGAGAAACACCGAGAGGGGGCCTCGCGCCCCCTTTTGTAGCTGGCTGTCTGAAGGGGGAACACGATGAAAGAAAGGCGCAACTTTTCACGGGTCGATTTCAGGGTCTCCGCCTTGCTGCAGGCGGAGGGAGTGGCAGTCAAGGGAGAGGTGACGGACGTGAGTCTGCACGGCCTCTACATGGAGACGCAGGAGCTGATTCCGGTCGGCACGCCGGTCGAGGTGACCATCTACCTCTCCGCGGCCCCCGACCCGGTCGTCATCAACGTGAAGGGTACGGTGGCGCGGCTGGTCCCCGGAGGCCTCGGCTGTGCCTTCGACAAGATGGACGTGGAGTCCTTCGCCCACCTGCGCAGCATCATCTCCTACCAGGGGGGCGACGAGTCCAAGGTGATGGCGGAGTTCTCGGAGTACGTGGTCAAGAAGATGCACGATGAGTGAAGCGGTACCTCTGCCGGACCTGGCGCCGCTGCGCGACTGGTTCACCTCCTACTGCAATTCCTTCCGCACCTCGGACCGGGAAGTGCAGCGCAACTTCGACCTGAAGGAAGAGCATACCCGTAACGTCTGCCGGGATGCCCTGCTTATCGCGCAGGGGATGGGGCCGCGCTTCGAGATGCTGGCCGAAATCGCCGCGCTGTGCCACGACCTCGGCCGCTTCCCGCAATTCAGGGATCACCACACCTTCAAGGACAGCGACTCGCTGAACCACGCCCACCTCTCCGCGCAACTCATGAAACAGCACCAGTTGCTCGAGTTCCTTCCCGGGGAGGAGCGTGCCTGCATCGAGATAGCGGTGCGGATGCACAACGCCTTTCAGGTGCCCGATGGACTCCCCGCCGTTACCACCGACCTGCTCAGGCTGCTGCGTGATGCCGACAAACTCGACATCTGGCGCGTCTTCATAGAGTACTTCAATGCCCCCGCAGACCAGCGCGCCTCCGGCGCCGGGCTTGGCTTCCCCGATCTCCCCGGCTGCTCCGCCGAACCTCTCGCCGCCGTAACCGCCGGGAAGATGGTCCAACTCTCCACGCTGAAGAGCCTCAACGATTTCAAGCTGCTGCAGGTTTCCTGGATCTACGACATCAACTACCCTGCGACCTTGCGGCTGATCAGGGAACGGTCGGTGCTGGAACGGTTCCGCGCGATGCTCCCCCAGGGTCGCGAGGTCCAGGACGTCCTGGCGCAGGTCGGCCGGTACCTCGAGCGCAGGCTGCGCGAATCGGCGCACTTCCCCCAGCAGTAAAAGGAAATACCAGTGGAACTGCATTACGCGAGGCTGTGGTTCAGCTTCACCCTCAGGCAGGATCTCGGCGATCCCTACGCCTTCTACGCCACCAGGGCGGACTTCGAGACCGCCTTCCGTACGGCCCTCTCCTGCAAAAGGGGCGACTGCGCCGGTTGCCGTAACGTGGAATGTGCTTTCCCGGCGACGTTCGACCAGCAGATAGCGGAGGACCCGGAGGCGGTCCGACGCCACCAGAAGCCGCCCCTTCCTTTCATTTTCGACTTCCCGGTGCTTTTGCCACCCCCAAACCGCGGCCGCGTCTGCGAACTTGTGCTCACCCTCGTCGGCAGCGCCATCCAGCACCTCCCGACCTACCTCGCGGCGGTCGGACTCCTCATCGAACAAAAGGGAGGCGCCCCGGTCGGTGTGACGGCCGAATCCCCGGGGGGAGAGCGCACCGCATACTCCGGCGACGGCTCCCTTTCCCTCCCTCTGCTGGGTTCCCTGGACCCGGCCCTTACCGGACCGCTGCCGACGGAAACCGTCGCTATACGTCTACTGACCCCCCTGAAGCTGGTGCAGGATGGCCGCCTGCTCAAGACCTTCACCTTTGCCAACTTCGCCCGCACCCTGATGCGCCGGGTGTCCTCACTCGCCTACCACTATGAAGGCGCCGAACCTGCCCTGGATTACCGCTGGCTGTCCCAGCAGAGTGAGTCTGTGCGCACCGTGGAGTCGGACTGCCGCTTCGTATCCTGGAACGGCCGCCCGGCGGGGATCCTCGGTAGCGCCCGCTTTGCCGGCGACTTGGAACCGTTCCACCTGTTGCTGCAGTTGGGACAAGCCACCCATCTCGGCAAAAGCGCATCGTTTGGCTTTGGCTCCTACCGCGTGGAAGGGTAAGGGGCGCGCCGGTCCGAGCTACGGTTAAAATCTTGTAATGTTCTCCAACTTGGTTAGAATACCGAGGTGCCTTTTTCAGCCCGAGTTGAAGGAGCAGGGTCATGGCCCACACCTTTTGGAGGCCGTTGCTGATCACCGCCTTGTTTGTTTTGCTGCTCGATCTCTTCTACGGGACGATGGTGAAGCAGACGGCGGAGCGTGGGGCGGAAATCACCTACAGCCGTTTCCGCGCCGAGCTTGCCGCCGATAACATTGCCAAGCTGACCCTGAGGGGAAAGAGCGCCAAGGGGCAGTTCCGCACCGCCATCAAGGTGCCGGCTGCGACCGTCGAACAAAAAGGTCAGAGTGTCGATGTCGCCACCTTCAGCACCACCCTCCCTGCGCTGGAAGATCCCACCCTTTTGCCGGAGCTGAGCGCCCGGCGCGTCGACGTGAACGTCATTTCCACCGAAGGGTCTCCTCTGGGGTCCATCTTCCTGTACCTGCTGCCTTGGCTTATCATCATCGGTGTCTGGCTCTTCGTGATGAGAGGGATGCGCAAGCAGGGGGCGAGCGGCATGATGGGAGGCTTCTCGCGCTCAGGGGCCAAGGCCTACACCTCCGAGCGGATCGATGTCACCTTCGCGGACGTGGCAGGGATGGAAGAGGCAAAGCAGGAACTACGCGAGGTGGTGGAGTATCTGAAGGAGCCCAGGAAATTCCAGCAGATCGGGGGGAAGGTGCCGAAGGGGGTGCTCCTGGTGGGTCCCCCGGGAACCGGCAAGACGCTCCTGGCCAGGGCGGTGGCGGGGGAGTCCGGCGTTCCCTTCTTCTCCATTTCCGCCTCCGCCTTCATCGAGATGTTTGTCGGCGTCGGCGCCAGCCGGGTCCGGGACCTGTTCGCCAGCGCCCGGAAGGTGCTGCCCAGCATAATCTTCATCGACGAGCTCGATGCGGTGGGGCGAAGCCGCGGCGCTGGTTTCGGCGGCGGTCACGACGAGCGGGAGCAGACCCTGAACCAGCTACTCTCCGAGATGGACGGCTTCGATCCTCACACCGAGGTCGTCGTGATCGCGGCGACCAACCGGCCGGATGTGCTCGATCCGGCCTTGCTCCGCCCCGGTCGCTTCGACCGCAATGTGGTCATCGAGCGCCCGGACTGGCGGGATCGGGAGAAGATTCTCAAGGTGCACACCAGGAGGATTCCCCTGGCGCCGGAAGTGGACCTGGCCGTGATCGCCAAGGGAACCCCTGGCATGACCGGGGCCGACCTGGAAGGGCTGGTCAACGAGGGTGCCATCCTGGCCGCTCGCGACAACAAGGTCGTGGTGGGGTTGGAGGAGCTGGAACGGGCGAAGGATAAGATCCTCATGGGGGGGGAACGCCGCATGGTGATCTCGGATGAGGAAAAGCGGATCACCGCCTATCACGAGGCGGGCCACGCGCTGGTGGCACGCTTGCTTCCCAGTACCGACCCGGTGCACAAGGTGACCATCCTGCCCAGGGGGCGCGCCTTGGGCGTGACCCAGCAGTTGCCCGAGGATGACCGTTACCACTACCCGCGTGCCTACCTGGTGAACCGCCTCTGTGTGGCCTTGGGGGGACGGGTCGCGGAGCGCATCGTGTTCAACGACGTCTCTTCAGGTGCTCAGAGCGATCTGAAGCACGTCACCGAACTCGCCGAGAAGATGGTCTGTCAATGGGGGATGAGTGAAAAGATAGGGGCCATGACCTTTCCGCGCGGAGAGGAACACCCGTTTCTGGGGATGAAGCTTGCGGAGGAAAAGACCTTTTCGGAAGAGATGGCCTGGCTGATTGATCAGGAGATAGCAACCCTGATCCATTCCGCTGAGCTGAAGGCGATGGAATTGGTCAGCGGCAACCGCAGCAAGCTGGATGCGCTTGCCGTAGCCCTGCTCGAGGAGGAGACCCTGGATGGAGTGCGCGTGGACGAGATACTGGCCGCCGCATGACCGGCCACAAAGACGCCGCCGCCCACTCTCGCTCCAACCAGTCAGAAAAGTTCCGATCAGTCAGAAAAGGCCGACCAGTCCCGTCCGCTCCTAATAGATGATGATGTACCCTTTCCTGCTGGCGATCCCTGTTATTTCAAGAGTGTCCTTGATCCGGAAAGTCTCACCATCCAGGGTGAAGATGTACCCATCCCCATCAGGTACCGCGAGTTCGATCAGCGATTCGAAAGATGCAGTCTTTATGGTTTCCATGGGCGGCACTATACCATTTGCCGTCCGTGCCGTAAAGTCTTTGCATCATTGCATTACAGGCGTTTTATGTCATAGTGATTTCTGCTCATTTCCGGCACCACCTTCTGTTGCCCATTTCGATGTTATCGAGGTCTACATGCTGAGAAAGAGAAAGAGTGGGATCCTGTTGCACCCCACATCTTTGCCCGGCCCGGGCGGGATTGGTTCCTTCGGTGAAGAAGCAAAGAGATTCGTAGATTTTCTGCACAAGTCAGGACAGTCCCTGTGGCAGATCCTTCCCCTTGGCCCCACAGCCTACGGCAACTCGCCATACTCCTGTTACTCGGCCTTTGCCGGCAACCCCTTGTTGATCAATCTTGAGATGCTGCAGGACGAGGGCGATCTGCTGACGGAGGATTTCAAGCAGGAACTTGATTCAGAGCGGGTCGATTACGGCGCCACCGAGATATATAAGATGGCTAGGCTCAAGGATGCCGCCGCCCACTTCTTCATGGAGTCGCCACAAAAGCGCAAGGAGGAGTTCTGGCATTTTTGCGACAACACCTTCTGGCTGCATGACTACGCGCTTTTCATGGCGCTTAAGGAACAGTTCAAGGAGGTCAGTTGGAAGGATTGGCCGGATGACCTGGCAAACCGGGAACCGGAGGCGCTCTCCTCCTGGAGCGAGAAGTTGGGAACGGCCATCGGCGAGCAGAAGTACATGCAATGGCAGTTCTCCCGGCAGTGGAAGCAACTGAAAACCTACGCCAACGTTCTTGGCATCTCCATCGTCGGCGATCTTCCCATATTCGTAGCCTACGATTCAGCCGATGTATGGGCCAACCCCCACTTGTTCCATCTGGACGAGAAAGGCGTTCCCATCGTCGTCGCCGGGGTCCCTCCCGACTACTTCAGCAAGACGGGGCAGTTGTGGGGCAACCCGCTTTACAACTGGGACAGGATGGCTCAGGAAGGGTACGGCTGGTGGATAGCCCGGCTGCGCAACGATCTCTCCCTCTACGACATGGTTAGGATCGACCACTTCCGAGGTTTCGAGGCATTCTGGGAGGTGCCGATGTGGGAGAAGACTGCCGTCAACGGTCGCTGGGTCAAGGGGCCGGGCGAATCGCTCTTCCACGCTCTGCGTAACGCCTTGGGAACCCTGCCGATCATCGCAGAGGACCTCGGGGTCATCACTCCTGAGGTGGAAGCGCTGAGGGACCAGTTCGGCTTCCCCGGAATGAAGATCCTCCAGTTCGCCTTCGGTTCCGGGCCCGACAACCCGTACCTGCCGCACAACCATGTCAGGTCGTTCGTAGTCTATACGGGGACTCACGACAACGACACTACCGCCGGGTGGTTCAGTTCCTTGAAGGCGAAAGAGCAGAAGAACGTGCTGGCCTATTTCGACCGGGACGGAAACGATATCGTGTGGCAGATGGTGAAATGCGCGCTCGCCTCGGTGGCCGATTACGCCATCATCCCTATGCAGGACCTCTTGGAGCTTCCCAGCAGCGGCAGGATGAACATGCCGGGGGTGGCGGGGGGCAACTGGAGCTGGCGGTGCCCGTCCGACGCCTTCTCAGGGAAGCTGGCCACTAAACTCGCACGGGCAACCGAGCTTTACGGAAGGCTCCCGGACTAGATCGGTAGAGTTTTTAATGGCAAATTTGTTGACAAGGTGGCTGATGTTTTTGTATAGAGGATACATCGCGTATTCTTTATAAAAAAGCTTCAGAAAAGGACGGGAGAGAACTATGCCAGAAAAATCTTTTGGATTTGACACCCTTGCACTTCATGCCGGTCAGGCGGTAGATCCGACCACCCTATCCCGTGCCGTGCCCATCTACCAGACCTCCTCCTATGTCTTCAAGAGTTCGGAACACGCGGCCAACCTTTTCGGGCTCAAGGAGTTCGGCAACATCTACACGCGTTTGATGAACCCGACCACCGACGTGCTGGAGAAGAGGGTAGCCGAGTTGGATGGAGGTGTCGCCGCTCTCGCCGTGGCTTCCGGCCAGGCTGCCACCACCTATGCCGTCCTCAACATCGCGAGCGCAGGCCAGAACATCATCTCTACGAGTTACCTGTACGGCGGAACCTATAATCTGTTCCACTACACCCTGCCGAAGCTCGGCATCACGGTGAAATTTGTCGACTCCTCCGATCCGGAGAACATTCGCAAGGCCATCGACGAGAACACCCGCCTGGTCTACAGCGAGGCCATCGGCAATCCCAAGAACAACGTCGACGATTTCGAAGCTATCGCCAAAGTCGCCCATGATGCCGGCATCCCGTACATCGTTGACAACACAGCGGCGACCCCGTTCGTGTTCCAGCCGCTGAAGCACGGAGCTGACATCGTCGTCTACTCCTTGACCAAGTTTCTCGGCGGGCATGGCACCAGCATTGGCGGTTGCGTCGTCGATGGCGGCACCTTCCCCTGGAACAACGGCAAATTCCCCGAGTTCACGGAGCCCGATCCGTCCTACCACGGTCTCAAGTTCTGGGATGCCTTGGGCAATATCTCCTATATCATCAAGATGAGGGTGGAACTGTTGCGCGACATGGGAGCCTGCATCTCCCCCTTCAACGCCTTTCAGATACTGCAGGGGATCGAGACCCTGCATGTGAGGATGCAGCGTCACGTGGAGAATGCGCAGAAGGTTGCCGAGTGGCTGGAGCAGAACCCGTTGGTAACCTGGGTGAACTATCCCGGCCTGCCGAGCCACAAGGATCACGGTAATGCCAAGAAATATCTGAACGGCGCCGGTGCCATTATCGGCTTCGGCATCAAGGGTGGACTCGAGGCAGGCAGGAAGTTCATCGATAACGTGAAGCTGTTGTCGCATCTGGCCAACATCGGCGACGCCAAGAGCCTGGTTATTCATCCGGCGTCCACTACCCACCAGCAGTTGAGTGCCGCGGAGCAGTTGGAGAGTGGTGTAAGCCCCGACTTCATCAGGCTCTCCGTCGGTATAGAAGACGTGAAGGACATCATAGCCGACATAGAGCAAGCGCTTAACGCCGCGCAAGCCTAGTTCTGGCACATCCAACCGACCACGAGGGCGATGCGAAAGCATCGCCCTTTTTGTTCGTATCTGTTGCCCGGTCCATTGTTTCAGCAAAGCCAACCGGGGGCACGACTGTCCCCCAAAGGGCAACTCTTTAGTCATCACAGTTGCTTCTGACTGGTTAAGGAAAACAAACAACAAACCCGTTGACGCAGGCAAAGGCATTTGTTATAACCACCCTCCGCTGACGAACGAGGCATTTCAATTCGGCAGCGGCCAACAAAAAAGCATTGACAGCCGAAACGGCCTTTGCTATAAAGTTGAGCTTCGCAGTCACGACGTTCTTTGCAACCGAATAGACCACCCGGCAGGAAGAAGGGCCACAGTAGCACCTCGCGGTGCGATGGAAGCCTTTCGGGACCGATCAACTGGATCGGGCCACTGCGAAAACCTCGAAAGTTTTTTGAAAGAAAATCTTGACAGGCGGTTCGGGTTCAGGTAGGGTGCTGAGTCTGTCGCAAACGGCGGCTTGGTCTTTGAAAACTAAATAGTAGACGAAACAGCATTTGCGAGTTTCAAAATGTAACAAGTCAGTTGTTTCAAACTAGAATCGGATTTTCCGGNCTATAAAGTTGAGCTTCGCAGTCACGACGTTCTTTGCAACCGAATAGACCACCCGGCAGGAAGAAGGGCCACAGTAGCACCTCGCGGTGCGATGGAAGCCTTTCGGGACCGATCGACCGGATCGGGCCACTGCGAAAACCTCGAAAGTTTTTTGAAAGAAAATCTTGACAGGCGGTTCGGGTTCAGGTAGGGTGCTGAGTCTGTCGCAACACGGCGGCTTGGTCTTTGAAAACTAAATAGTAGACGAAACAGCATTTGCGAGTTTCAAAATGTAACAAGTCAGTTGTTTCAAACTAGAATCGGATTTTCCGGTTTCAAATTAAACTGGAGAGTT